>CAVRLX010000006.1:0-271456 GCA_963721725.1 uncultured Chloroflexia bacterium | reverse complement strand
ACCAACGCCCGACGGGCTGATGCGCTCCGCATAGGCCAGCACAGGGCCGATCGGCACCGCATAGCCCAGGTGATGATCGGCCATGAGCGGGCGGCTTCACCTCGCGCACAGTTGACGATCTGCTCCACGGCGTTCTCCTGGCGATCGCCCAGACGGGCTCGCCTTTGACTTTCACGTTCGCTCCTACTGGCTCCTTTCTACATTCCACCAACGGTTTTACTCTTGTAGGGCTTGCTCAATATCATCCAGATGGGTGTTGCGGTGATGTGCGCGCACCACCCATCGCAGTTGGCACGTGTGAAAGAGTACCGCGCAGTTGATCAGAGATTTCACTCAATTTGGCGTCCACTACTCGGCGCTTCGATCGCGAGGGTCGCCGCCCGCTGCGGAGATCGCGCCCCAAAAAGGCAGCGAAAGATCGTTGACCACATCGCCGATCTCCGACACCTCTAATTTCCCTTCGCGTTCCGCCCGCTCCAGCATCATCAATACACGCCGATCCCAAAAGGCCATGTGCACAAAGGCAACCGCCACAGTCCAGTGTTCGCCCACAGGCTGTACCATCTCCTCGTCGCTCAGCCGGTCTGCCAGGGCGCGCATCCGCGCTGTAGATACGCGGTTTTGTTCGGCAAAGGTTGGATCAACAGACATAGAGTTCTCCTTGGGTTGGGTGTTGACGAAATGGAATAGATAGGTTTGGGAATGGTGCAGTTAGTGCAAACCTTCCCGGAAGGGTCCACCGATTGGCCTACTTTTCACGTCTGGTTTGGACCCTTCCGGGAAGGTGAGTGCGTAACTCCTAAGTGTCTTCCGATCAGGCTGTCGTGGCGGTGTTTCCACGGAGCGTGAGATATGATTCAATTCTCTGTAAATGTTCGTGATAATGTTCATAGCTGCACCCGGCGATGAGTTCCCAAGGCGGCTCGCCATTGCGCCAGACTGCGTATTGCGGATCGGCCGGATCGTCGGGCAAGGCGTTGAGCCGTTCGACCAGCGCGCTGTGATTAGTGGCGGCCTCGGCCAGCACCTCGTGGATGGAGAGATGCGCTGTCTGCGTGTGATTCTCCTCATTCATGCTTTGGATAAGCTCATCGGAAAAGCCCTGGGTAGGGCGGTCTGGTTTCTGCCCGGCGGCAGCCTCGGCCAGCCAACCTGCCATACTGGCTTCCCAAAAACTCAGGTGCGCGACAATATCGCGCGCCGTCCAATGCCCTTCGATCTGCACCTCGGTCATCTCTTCTTGGGTGAACTCTTGCAGTGCATTTTCCAGCCGCCACCAGCCTGGGTCACAGTCTAAAGCATAGCCGGTTTATTGGTTACAATTTCCATGAATAGTTTCCTTTTGTATCCAACAATTCCATACAAGGCAAGATAAAATAAACTCCGTGGATTCGCGACATGGGTGTACGCAAAGCCAAGACAGGTTGAGACGGTGGTTGGCCGTGGACTTGCCATGCTGTGCGAACGGATCTGATAGAACCCCTATTTAGGAGTGACCAAATTGTTAAAATCACTACTGTCATCAGCCATGCTACTGTTCAACCAGATGTTCCAACCCACCTTGCTCAAATAGAGAGCGATACATGGAGATTCGACGTGCGTTCGTCGCCTCGACAAAGGCTTCCATGCGTTTGGGGTCTGACCAATCCTTTTCCCACCTATCAAGGTTCGCTGCTATTTTCCAGTCTTCTGAATTGTTTTCGGGGAAGAAACTGGCAGCCCGCACATCACCGACAGTGAACAGGTCGAGTTCATGGTAGGTTTTAATGTTCTTATCCTCAAAATGCTCATCTCTTTCTCCCAGTCAGATGTTTCCCTGTCAGATTTCGATCTTTGTCAATCCGATTCAATCTCTTATCCCGCGAATCGCGGATGTTGCCTGGTCCATGCATAACTGGTCCACGATACGTCCAGAACAGAGCAGACGCTGCGCTTGTGATACCACTCATATTTGCGTAGTGCTGTGGGATAATATGATCAGCATCATAGGGCAAATCAGATTGACGCCGGTACAGAGTCGGATCATAGTCGGGATACCATTTATGAAAATGTGCACGTTGATTCCAGAGCACAACGTGTCGCTCTCTTTGCACAATATCCCAAGGAATCTTCCATTCTTCTATCTTCTTTCCTTCAATCCCCTTTAGAAGCTCGCTCTTGTACTCTGTCGGCGTAAAAAGGACTGGTTCAAGCAGACCCTCTTTTTTGAAGTGTCTGTAAATTTCCTCTCCAGGAAATGGTGAATGGCGATTTTGCCGGGCGAGGCGAAAAGGTTCTCGAACAAGTATTGTTGATCGACTCTTGATGAAGAAGTAGTCAAGAAGGGCATACCGGATCATTTCCATTCGGTCGTTTGAGGAAATGGTCCTTTTCTCATCAATCCAGGCTGCAATCGTATGCCAGACTCTCGCGTCCAAATTTGCCAACAATGCTATAGGTAAACCAGGATCGTCCTCCCCTTTGACTGGATCGTATTGAAGTGTGCGCGCGCGCCATACGAAGAGCGCTATGAAGTCGCCCGATTTCTTGCCCTTCGTTCGGCTCCAGCAGATGGCGTAGTTCTTCAGGCGGAAAATTATTACCAGAGCGCTTGCGAAATCGTTCAAACTCTTCCCGACTCAATTCCACCGTGTCGCCCTCACCTGATTTGGCACACAGCCGCACGGCGAGATGAACAATCTGCGTAGGCTGCAGGAATCGTCGGTTTTCTCATCACCGAAAATTTCCCAAACCAAATCGTGAGCACGCGGCCACGCCATTTTAAGAGCAGAGAAGAAGAGATCCTCTGCAGTCATAACGTAGCCCTGTCGGTTCAGCCGATGGAAGATTTCCCCAAGATTCTTCGATTTTTGTGGCGGTGACAATGAACACAGGCAATTGATAGTCTACTGCACAACAAAGCTGCTTTAAGAATTTATCCAGATCCTCTCGCTGCCCTGCATTTCCTTTGATATCAGGCACAAGTTGTTTCACTTTAGACTTGAACTCTTCCCATATCGATATCCGGATTCTGACTCCATAGTGCGAAAAGATCGGCTACGGGCACAGGCAACGTCGCTCGCACGGGCCATGTCTGACTGAGCAAGGGATCATCATACGAGAGCTTCTTGATGCCCAGATGTTTCAACGCCTCTCGTTCCATCGCAGCCGTTGCATTGTTCCCCCAGGGTCTGTGGAGAGAGGTCACGTAAAACGGACATGGATCGGAGCGCAGTTTTGGATCAGGTTCGCCAAGATCAACCCAAATTCTCGCCGCATCACCACTTCGCCATTGGCGTAGTCCTAGAGCAATTGCATTGGAACGTTGCTGACCGTCGAGCAGGATGTATTCAGTCGCCGCATACTCGGATTCCAACTTAGCCGCAGGAGCAGAAGCAGTAATCTGGGCGTTTTTACCGAATCGGTTCGAGATCGAGATTTTCTGCACGGGCAAAGAGCAGCGTCCCCACCGGATACCCTCGAATGATCGAATCCCACAGTAACTCTACATGTGCTTCATCCCACACTGCGTCGCGCTGAAAGGCGGGCAGCCGAATCGTGCGTACTTCTCCATTGATGGCATCGGCCAACTTTTGAATCGAGATCGAACTGTAGAACCTTACTTTGGTCATCTGAACCCACGGTGATCCTCCACTTGTGGTTTTTATTGAAATTGCTGACTCAAAAAGTGGAATAAGCACCCACTTCTACTCGAATGTCACCGATCGAGAAGCAATCTGCACACATATATTTACGCACCACGCACTACGTATTACTTCTTAATCATCAAATTATACCGTCTCCTGCACCTGCGCGAAGGCAATATCCAACTTCCCCAGCGCCTCATCCACATGTTCTTTCGTGGCGGTGAGCGGCGGGGCAATGCGCAACGTGTTGCCGTACAGCCCGCCCTTGCCGATGAGCAGCCCCAGCTTTTTGGTCGCTTCGAAGATCGCCGCCACCTGTTTGGGCGCGGGTTCTTTGGTTTTGCGATCCAGTACCAGTTCCATGCCCTGCATCAGCCCATAGCCGCGCACATCGCCAATCAACGGATACTTTTCAAAGAGTTTTTCCAGCCCGCCGCGCAGATGGCTGCCCACATCGGCAGAGCGGGCGGGCGGAGCCTCGGCGTGGAGCGCATCCAGCGTGCCCAGCGCTGCCGCCGTGGAGACCGGATTGCCGCCAAAGGTGCTAATCGTCAGCCCGGCGTTGACCGTGGCCTGGGCGATCTCGGCGGTGGTGGCCGTGGCGGAAAGGGGCATGCCGTTGGCGATGCCCTTCGCCATCGTGAGCACATCGGGCACAATACCGGCGCGCTCGATGGCGAACCAGTGTTCACCGGTGCGCCCGAACGCCGTCTGCACCTCGTCGATGATCAGCAGCCCGCCATAACGATGCACGATCTCCTGCACAATCGCGAAATATTCCGGCGGCGGCGTGATGAAACCGCCTACGCCCTGGATCGGCTCGGCCAGGAAAGCCGCAATTTTGCCCGATGTGGTAGTGCGGATGGTATCTTCCACGTCCTGGGCACAGGCCACCCCACAGGATGGGTATTCCAGCTTGAGCGGGCAGCGATAGCAATAGGGATTGAGCGCGTGTTTGATGCCCGCGATCTGTGTGCCGCCAATGCGCCAGGGCGCCTGCCCGGTGAGGGCCATGCCCATGGGCGATTTGCCGCTGTAGCCGTGACGCAGCGCCACCACTTCCTGATAGCCGGTGTAGACCTGGGCGATCATGACGGCGGTCTCGTCGGCGTCGGTGCCGGAGGTGCCAAAATAGAAGGTGTCCAGTTCCCCCGGCGTGATCTCGGCCAGGCGCGCGCCCAACTCGGCGTGGTTGCGGTGCGGGTAGAGCGTGGAGGTATGCAGTAGCTTGTCCACCTGTTCGTGGATGCGCTTGTTGACGTGCGGGTTGTTGTGGCCCACGCTGGTGGTGAGGATGCCCGCGAAGAAGTCGAGATATTTCGTACCCTCCACGTCCCACACATAGACGCCTTCACCGCGCTCCAGCGGCATCGGCTCGGTGTAATAGAGCAGGTGATTGGGCCACAGGTGTTTGCGTTGGGTTTCGAGGATGATTTCAGTTTGGGTCATGATGCCTCCGCAGAAAGATAAACGATAAGGATAGTGAAAGTGTAGCGATTGGGTAATTAGGGTTTCATGCAGCGTTCTGCGTCACCGTGAATGAAAATTTGTCGACACTGAAGAAACACAGATTTTTGGGGTTGATCTCTTCTCCAATCCGTGTCCACAGGCGATTTTCAGCGTTCTGCGTCACGGTGAATGAAAACCACGGATTAGAAGAAACACAGATTGTTTTGGGGGCTTGATCCGTGTTCTCTTCTATCCGTGTCCACAGGCGATTTTCAAAGCGGGTGACTGGCTTTGCGTGGCTCCAATCGCCCAATCACCGAGTCCCCCAGCGCGCTGCTCAGCCGGTAGTCGCGGATGATAGACGAAAAGAAGTAGACGCCGATGGCAATCAGCGCGGCACTGCTGCCCAGGACAATCGTCATCACCCGTGGCCCAAAGAAATCCGCGCCGATCCCGGCAAAGAGCGCTCCAATCGGCATCAACCCCATGTTGAGGCTGACAATCCCCGTCACCCGTCCGCGCAGTTCGTCGGGGATGGAAAGCTGCAACAGGGTCTGGTTGCTGGTGAGGTAGATCATCTCAAAGAAGCCGGAAATTGCCAAAAAAAGCAACGCAACCCAGAAGGTCGAACTCAGGGCAAAGGCGATGAGGGAGAGGCTGAGCAGAAGCGAGCGCGCCGATCTGGATCAAGCCGCGCCGCTCGAACCGACTCAGCGCCGCCGAGACAAAGCCGCCGCCAATGCCGCCGATTCCCACCGCCGAGAGCAGCGCGCCCAGGGTATCTGGCCCGCCGCCGAAGACATCTTTGGCATAGATGGGCGGCAGCGCCGAATAGTTGGGGATGATGAAGAGGGGCAGCACCCAGCCCATGAGCAAAAAGGCGCGCGTCGTCGGTTCTTTGGCGACGTAGCGCAGCCCTTCCATAAAATTGTTGCGGGTGTTGCCTGCACTCATGTGCGAACGTTCTGGCGGAAAATTCAGTTTCAAGATGGACAGCGCCACCAATGCATAGGCCCCGGCCTGCACAAAAAAGTTGCCATGTGGCCCCACCCACAGGATCAAAAAGCCACCGATGGCTGGCCCCAGCGAGCGCATCACCGCCCAGCCGGTTTGCACCAGTGCCACCGCACTGGGGGCCAAGCGCCCGCGGCACCAGCATAAAGACCACAGTTTGGCGCAGCGGCATGTCCAGCGCCTGGGCCAGACCGCCCAAAAACGAGAAGGCAAAGAGAGGCCAGATCAGGGTCGGGTAGATGGCGATGATCACGCCGAAGATGGCGCTAAGCACAAAGAGCCAGGCGTTGACGCCCACCATTAACCGTCGGCGCGGGAAGCGGTCAATGGCAACCCCGGCAAAGGGGGCCAGCCCCAGCGTTGCCAGCGAACGCATCAAATTGAGCGTTCCCAGCATGACGCCAGAGCCGGTAAGCTCATAGACCAGCCAGCTGAGCGTCACCTGCTGGATCCACTGGCCGCTGTTGGAGAGCGTGGTTCCGGTGAGAAACCAGGCAAAGTTACGTTGGCGGAGGACAGCGAAGTTGCCGAGTGGGCGGGTCGGAACCGCCGGTGCGGGGGCGACAGTCACAGGCGGGATGGGAGCAGAAGTCATCAGGTTGTCTCCGCTTCTAAAGTGGTTTAGCTGGCGATGATCGATCCTTTGATTATACGAGTTGTGGTGTGAAACGTGAAACGTGAAAACGTGAAGCGTGATGAATCGATCATGGTTTCCGTTTCACGCCACAATCCGTCCGTAGACCGCCGGTCTGCGTTGTTGCAAGAGCGGAAAAAGCTCCGCGCCACTGGGCAAAGACACCGGCATCGAGATCGGCGACGATCACCTCGGTGCCGTCGCGGCTGGCCTGGGCGATGATATTCCCCATGGGATCACAGATGAAACTGCTGCCGTAAAACGTGACGCCTTCTGTGCCGGTGCGGTTGGCGGCGGCGATGTAGATGCCGTTGGCAATTGCTTGCCCGCGCATGACGGTTTGCCACGCCTCGGCGGTGTCGATCTCCGGCGTGGACGGTTCCGAGCCAATCGCCGTGGGATAGAAGATAAACTCGGCCCCTTCCAGTGCATAGATGCGCGAGAGTTCGGGAAACCACTGATCATAACAGGTGGGCAGCGCCGTCTTCACCCCGGCCACCTCGTGGATCGGAAAGCGATCCGCGCCGCCAAGTAGTGGTCCTCGTGATAGCCGTCACCCTGGGGAATGTGAACCTTGCGCGTGTAGCCGATTATCTCGCCGCTTGGGCCATGTACCGTGGCTGATGTCCCAAAAGCGGCCATCCTCCCCCTTTCTCGAAGAGGCTGCCCACAATGGAAAGTTTGTGGGTGCGCGCCAATTCGCCCAAAAGCGTGTCGGTGGGGCCACCGTGCAACGGCTCCGCCCAGGCATAGTTGGCCGCGTCGATGACGCTGGCAAAGTAGGGCGACAGCGTGAATTCCTGTAAACAGAGCAGATCCGCGCCCTGGTCCACCGCTTCTGCCACCAGATTTTGATAAATCTCAATGATTTCCACACGGCTGCCGGGCCAGGCGGTCTGGGCTACAGCCACACGAATTGACTTCATCTTTTCTCCATCAAAACTCAGAATTTAACCGCAGAGAACACAGAGGGCCGCAGAGATCTAAAGATTGAGCGCCAGACGTTTGATACCATCAGTCATCCGGCGAACATTGAAATTGAGCAACAAACCAAGTTTACAGCCGGTCAGTTTAAGATAAGTGATGATCTGCGCTTCGTGGATTGGCAGTATCTTCTCAACTGCTTTTAGTTCCACAACAACAAGACCTGAAACGAGTAGATCAATGCGAAAACCAGCATCAATTTGAACACCTTTGTAGTGTAAAGGTAGTTCCTTCTGGCGCTCAAATGCAATGCCCCTGCCTGTCAGTTCGTAGGCAAGGCACGCCTCATAAGCACTCTCCAGCAGACCAGGACCGGTCTGTCTATGCACTTCTATCGCCGCCCCTATAATCCGTTCTGTTAGATCATTTACTCTCATTCTCTGTTTTTCTCTGCGCCCCTCTGTGAACTCCGCGGTTAAATAGAATACATCACTTCTCGCGTGCGGCGCGGATACCAGTTTCGTATGCGCCGTGCACGGTGGCAAAGTAGCGCGGATGGGTGGCTTCGCCGGCAAAGAAGAGGCGACCGCAGATCGGCTCGGCCAAAATTGGTCGGTCGTCCAGCGTGCCGCCCACACGCGGGAAAGGAATAGCTGCCCCGGCTAAAGGGATCGGATTCCCAGGCGGTGCGCACATAGCTTTCGGGGTCCGGGGCACGCTCATCAAAGAGCTTGCGCAACACTTTCATGGCTTCGCTGATCAAATGCTCGTCGCTCCAGGGGTTAATGTGCTGGGCACGGCTGCCCGCGTGATGGAGCAACAGCACGGGTTCCCCGGTATAGTGGGCCATGTTGAGCCACGAGGTGAAAAGTTCAGGGTCTGTGCCGGGCAAATAGTTGAAACGGTGTGGTTCCAGCGGCCAAAAGCGCCGCGGAAAACGCATGGCGACCTTTTCATAATTGCCGTAGCCGATGCGTTCAATGGCGGCGGATTTTTCGGGCGGCAACGCGGGCACAAACTCGATCACCCCGGCTTTGAGCACGCCCAACGGCACGGTCACAATCAGCCGCTCGCAGCATTCTTGGCCGCGATTGGTGTGCAGGGTGACGCCGTGTTCGCCGTATTCAATGCATTCCACGACCACCCCGGTTTCAATGGTCAGCCCCTCGGCCAGCCCTTGCACAATGCGGCCAAAACCACCGCCAGGCAAAATCATATCCCCGCCAGGCAACTTGACATAGCGGTTTGCCAGCCGAAAGTCCACTTCATCCAGATCCGAGGCGTCGCCATATTGCACCCGGATCACCGATGAATAGTAGAACCCTTTGCGCGCCGTTTCGCTGAGATCGTCGAGATCGGGCAGGCCAAAGCGGTGGAGATCGGCCATTGATCGTACCTCGTCGCCGGGGCGCTCGAAGAGAATCGAGGTAAAGAGACGATCATAGCTGCCGCTAAAATGGCGCAACCCTGCGGTATATTCTTCCATTTCAATCGGGGAACCGTCAGCGTCAAAGGCGATGACCGAATTGCCATAGCGGTTTTCAAAATCCGTATAAGCAGTTTGCACGCCAAAACGCTTTGCCAGCGCGGTCATGGGGTTGGCGATGGGTCCGTGGATCCACGCTGCCCCCAGATCGTTGGGGATGCCTAACGAGGTATCCGTGTGGGTGCGCCCGCCGATGCGGTCACGCGCCTCTACAATTTTCACAGCATAGCCCGCATCCTGCAAGGTGCGCGCGGCGGCGATGCCCGCCATGCCCGCGCCGATAATGGTAATCATGGGTTCATTTGGCATAAATCCTCTTTGGGGAATTGACGATTGACGATTGACAATTGACGATTGACAATTGATGGGTAGACCACCGTCAGTAGAAGCAGGATCTTCCCTCACAATCGAAAATCGTCAATCATCAATCTAAAATCATTACTGTCCTTTGATCGCCGTCCACATTTCGTCGTAATCAAAGACGGCGTCGCCCACTTCGCTAAGCCATTGCAATTTGTCTACAACCTCGGCAGGGGGGTAGGTGCCTGGGTCGTTGAGAATCTCTTGGCCGATAAAGGCTTTGGCGGCTTGGTTGGGGCTGGCGTAATAGGTGAAATTGGTGACAGCGGCGGCGTTTTCGGCCCCGATCAGATAGTTCATAAAGTGCAGTGCGGTCTCTTTGCGCGCCGATGCCGCCGTAATGCAGATATTATCCAGCCATTTGACTGCGCCTTCTTTGGGAATAGCATAGGCCCATTGGCTGGTTTTGGTGGCGTCGTCTATCGTATTCTGAATGGCGTTGGCGGCGTCTCCGCTCCAACTTTGCGAAATCACCACTTCGCCGGGGATCAGCAGCGAGTTGTCATAGTCTTCGCTGTTGAAGGTCTTCCAAAAGGGCTTGGCAGTCAGGATGAGGTCGCGAACTGCTTCCAATTCGGCGCGCTCTTGGGTGTTGGGATCATAGCCCAGATAGATGAGGGCAGATCCCATTAGCTCGCGCTGATCGTTAAGCACGTTGATGCCCTTGTCGGCATATTGGGCCAGCATTTCCGGATCAAAAATATAGGCCCAGCTATCTGGTGCGCCGTCGGGGAAGGCGGCCGGCTGATAGGCAATGCCCGTGGTTCCCCACTGATAGGGGAGACAATACGCATTGCCGGGATCAAAGGGCGCGTTGAGGAAATCGGGATCGAGGTTGCCAAAGTTAGAAAGCATCGCCGTATCGATCTCGGCCAGCAGCCCCAACTCGATTAGCTGGGCCACCATATAATCGGAAGGCACGATCACATCATAGCCTGTGGCCCCGGCTTGGAGCTTTGCCAGCAGGTCTTCGTTGGAGGCAAAGGTGTCGTAGATAATATCGACGCCATATTCCTCTTCGTACTTTGTCAGAATCGACTCGTCAATGTAATCGCTCCAGTTATAGACGCTGAGTTGATCGGCCAACTCCAGAGGCGCGCCGCCCACTGTGGGGGCCTCGGCGGCGGGTGTGTCTTCTGCCGAGGGAGCCGCAGCGGGTCCACCGCCGGGTCCGCCGCCGCACACGCTGAGGAGCAGGGAGATGATGAAAATCGACATGCACAATAATTTTTTCATTGGGCTTCCTTTCGATGAAAAGATTGGGGATTAGGAGATTGAGGGATTTTAGCATTGCTCAATCTCATTTTCTCTGTAAAAGCAACGAAATCACCACCAGCACCGTGGACCCTACAAACATCAGCGTCGAAATGGCGTTGACTTCGGGGCTGACCCCAAATTTGATCATAGAGTAGACGCGCACGGGCAGGGTGGTGGAGCCGGGACCAGCCACGAAGAAGGTGATCACAAAGTCGTCGAGCGAGAGCGTAAAGGCCAGCAATGCAGCGGAGATTACCCCCGGCATGAGCAGGGGCAGCGTCACTCGGCGGAAGGTCTGCCATTCATTCGCGCCCAGATCGGCGGCGGCTTCTTCCAAGCGGGCATCCATGTTTGCCAAGCGGGCGCGCACCACCAGCGCCACAAACGAGATGTTAAAGGCCACGTGGGCGATTAGAATCGTATAGCGGCTGAGGGCGATGCCCGCCACCACAAAAAAGAGCAGCGTGGAGAGCGCCATCACAATATCGGGGATGATAATGGGCAGATAGAGCACGGCGTCAAAGGTCAGCTTGCCAAAGAAGCGGTAGCGTTCCAGCACCAGCGCCGCCAGCGTTCCCAGAATCGTGCTGATCAGCGTGGACCACAACGCCACCCACATGCTCACCCCAAAGGCGTCGATCACCGCCTGGTTTCGGAAAAGTTGCCGATACCAATCCAGGCTGAAGCCCGTCCACACCCCCACCACATTGTTGGCGTTGAACGAATAGATAATGAGGATAAAGATCGGCACGTATAAAAAGAGAAAGATACCAATCGAAAGCCAGGTCAAAATATGGCGGTTGAAGGCGGCCTGGAGACGGTGGCGCGGTCCTACACGGCGCACAGTCAAGGATCGGTCCGCAAGGGTGGTGGTGGTCATTTTAGGCCGGCTCCTTTGCCCCGGTGGGATTGGTCAGACGGAAATAAAAGAGCGTCGCCGCCAACATAATCGCCATCATAATAAAGCCAATCGCCGAACCAAAGGGCCAATCACGCACGGTCATAAATTGCTGTTGCAGCAGATTGCCCAGCAGAGATACTTTGGCCCCGCCCAGTAGATCCGGCGTCACATAGGCCCCCAGCGAGGGGATAAAGACGATAATCGACCCGGCCACGATCCCCGGCAGCGAGAGCGGCAGCAACACGCGCAGGGTGCTCTGAACGGGGTTGGCGCCCAGGTCGGCGGCGGCTTCGAGCAGAGACCAGTCGATTTTCTCCAAGTTGCTGTAGAGCGGCAGCACCATAAACGGGAAATAGCCATAAAACAGCCCCAGCATTACCGCGCCGCTGTTGAAAAGCAGCGGCAATTTCTGTGAGGTCGCCGCCACCAACCCCTCGAAAATCGGCATAGCACCAGCCAGGGTCAGCGTGGCGTCGTGTAGCGTCATTGTCCAAAAATTATTGATCACCCCGGTGTCGCGCAAGATCAACATCCACGCATACGTGCGCACGAGGAAGTTGGTCCAAAAGGGGATCATGACCAAAAAGATGAGCAGGTTGCGATAGCGGGGCGGGCGGCGCACGATCCAATAGGCAAAGGGATAGCTAAAGATCAGGCAGATCAGCGTATTGGTCGCGGCCAACAGCAGCGAGCGCCAGAAGATGCGCAGATAGATAAAGTCACCGCTCACGGGGCTGAAGAAGCGCACGTAATCGTTGAAATAAATGCCCAGGTTATCCAGGGCGAGCGGTGGATAGGTGACTGTGCCCAAGCGGGTGCGTTCGCCAAAGCTGACCACGAGTACAATCAGCATGGGCAGAATGAAGAAGATGACCAGCCAGAAAGCGGCGGGATAGGCCAGCGCCCAGGCCGTCTGCCGGGTGAGCAGCAACAGCACGATTCCTGACAGACTGAGAAAGAAGATCGCACCGTAAAAGTCGTTGCTGATCAAAAAATAGCCCAAGCTCGCCAGCGCTACCAATCCAGCGCGGACGCTGCCCACGGTGCGTGCCAGGGGCTGCCCACGTATGAGACCCACCGCCACCAGCAAATCCACGGCAAGGCCAAGCCCAAAAAGGAGATAGGCGGCCACGCCTGGCAACTGCGCCAGTGCCAGTTCCAACGGCAGCGGCGTCCAATCAACGCGGCTAAACGTGACCCAGCGTCCCAGCAGCACTGCCCAGATCAGGGCGTGGGTTGCCAAAAGCAGGGCTGCCACCTGTGTCAGCGGATGCAGCCCTGCCTGCATGGGCTGGCGTTGGGGAGCAGAAAGTGTCGAGGCTGTCATAATCTGTTCCGTTGCGATGGTAAACGATGAAGTGACAATATGAAGTGGCAAGCGGTTGAAAAATAGTAACTATACAGGTGCGGCGCACCCTAGATCTGTATAAGCGCGAAAAATAATGGAGTGCATGATAGAGGATGGCGGCGAATTTGCCAATGCGTGTACGCATCTTGCTGTGAGCATGGGCAAAACAAAACCCCAGCCGATGGCTAGGGTTTGTGGCGGAGAGGGAGGGATTTGAACCCTCGAGGGTTTACCCCTACTCGTTTTCGAGACGAGCGCACTCGGCCAGACTATGCGACCTCTCCACGGGCTATCTTATCAAAGATAGAGAGCATTGTACAATTTAGGGCCTGGCGAAATTACAGCATTGGCTGGGCCACAGCGCTAAGCGCCGCATCCTTATGCCGATCCTCGCGCTGGCAAAATTAACGCACCCGCATCATCGAACTGCACAGGCTGGGCCTCGCCAATCTGGGTCAACCGGGGATTGGCCGCAACCTCATGCAGGAGTGCCGGTGACACCCAAAACGTCTCCAATTCCAGCGTGTTTTGGATGTACACAAGCCGCACGCGCTCAGGATCAAACCCTGCCATGCCTGCATCAAGCACCGCTTTGTCTGTGGGCAGGGTGATGGGCTGTTTGGCCCCCCCAAAATTAACCGAGGTTAGGCAGTTCATATAGGTGGCCGGCCAGTCTACTTTCTGGCGCAGCCGTTCGGGAATCAGATCGGCGTAGCCAATCCCGGTGGCGTTGCCGTGGCTGTCGTCGGTGAGATCAAGCACCGCCAGCCGGTGAATCACGGGCATAATCGGGCCACCGTTGCGCCGCCACATGCCCACAATATTGAGATCCATACCTGTGCCGCTGATATTTTTGCCCATCTCTTGCACCACGAGCAGATCGAGCGGCTCGATGGGAATGCGCGGCAGATAGCCTTTGGCGATCTCCAACAGCGGCGGTTCTTCAATTTCAATCCGTTCGGCAGGCATCACAGCAATGTGGGCAGGCTGGTGATAACCGTTTTCCACAATCCCAATGCCCGCCACAATCGGCATGGTTGCCAGCATCACCCGCGCCGCCGCAGGAATGGCCTCGGCAATACCAGCGGCATGTAACGTTTCGGCCCCCTTTTGCTTGCCCAACCCCACGGCCATAATCTTGAAAAGACCGCTCTCCCAGGGGGCGCGAAACGAGGTGTGCGGCTTGATGCGGTTCACCACGATAATGGCGTCGGCCCTGGCAGCGTTGGTGTCAAAATGCACCGGCATTCCCGTGGCCGTGTGGCCGATGATGACGGTCTCCAGGCTGCTGCGAATGGGGACACCCAACGCCGCCTCGCCCATGCCATAGCCTTCCAATACCTCGCGTTGACCTTGCGCTGTACCGCCGCCGTGGCTACCCATGGCCGGGACGAGAAAAGGATGCGCCCCGATCTCGATCAAGGCTTCGACCACCGGCGTCACCACCGCCCGGATCGACGAGATGCCACGGCTGCCCACGCCCACGGCTACGCTCATTCCCGGACGGATGCGCGCCGAGAGGGGCAAGGCCGTCAACCCGGCGCGCACAGTTGCCCCTACATCTGCAACCTGTTCTGCGAAAACCTTTTGTTGTACAGGGATCACGTGTACCATCGTGCTGATCTACCCTTTCCTTGCCCAAACTCGCTGCCCACCCGGTTAATTCCGTACGATTATAATTCGTAGCACACAAGGACATTTTTCAAAAAGCAGAAGTATCTATTCATGTCTAGGTGCGACGCACTCGCCACACAAGCTTTTCACAACAATCTTCGCTTGGCGAGTGTGTCGCACCTGTATAGTTACAAGCAGAAAATGTTCCTTGGTGAGCGATCTCTACTCAGACTTTGGGATAAGCAGCGTTTCAAACTTCGCGAACGAATCCACGCTTACTGCCTGCCTAAGCAAGAGCCGCAGTTGAGCCAGATCCTCAACTTCTTCAAGCTTCAGTGGGAGCGTCTGGGGCACAAGGCCAAAGCGACTTTCAGCGCGGCAAGAATGCCCTCTCGCAGCCCCTGCTCCAGCCCCTGCTCCAATCCCTGCTCCAGCCCCTGCTCCAGCCCCTGCCGTCTTCCCCGTTCCTCAGCACTCCGCTCGATGGTGGTGACGTATTTCATGTTGCGAGCCTCCATACAGAACTCTATTCCCCCACTTGCTCTTTAAGCCAGGCTTCCATGAACATGTCCAGATCGCCGTCGAGCACTGCCTGGGGATTTCCCGTTTCCGCATCGGTACGCAGATCTTTGACCATCTGATAAGGGTGCAGCACATAGCTGCGGATCTGTGTGCCAAAGTCAGCCTGCACATTTTCGCCTTTGATGCGCGATTTTTCGGCGTCAATCTTCTCTTGTTCGATTTCGTAGAGCTTGCCGCGCAAAATCTTGAGCGCCATCTCACGGTTTTGGCCTTGGCTGCGTTCGTTTTGGCACGTAACCACAATGCCGCTGGGTTCATGATAGAGACGCACAGCCGTGGCGTTCTTTTGCACGTTTTGTCCGCCCGCGCCACTGCTCAGAAAGACATCAATGCGAATGTCGTTGGGGTTGATTTCGATCTCAATGTCCTCGTCGATGACCGGCATCACCTCGACTTTGGCAAAGCTGGTGTGGCGGCGACTGCTCGAATCGAACGGGCTGATGCGCACCAACCGATGGGTTCCCTTTTCGGCGCATAGATATCCATAGGCATACTCACCCGTCACCTGCACCGTGACGCTTTTAATGCCCGCCTCTTCGCCCTCAGTCATGTCGTTGATTTCGGTTTTATAGCCGCGCTTTTCGGCCCAACGCAAGTACATGCGCAACAACATCTGCGTCCAATCCTGGGCTTCGGTGCCGCCTGCGCCGGCATAAATGCTGAAGATCGCCGAGCCGCGATCATATTTGCCGCTCAAGGCTAGTTCAAACTCGCGACGCTCCAACTCCTCAGCCAGCGCCGTGGCTTCGCTCTCCAACTCGGTGAGCAGTCCCGGATCATCCTCGGCCATCAAAACCAACTCCTGGCCATCTCTGGCCCGGCGCAACAAGCCATCCCACACGCCCACTTGGTCTTGTAGCGTGTTCAGTTCTTGCATCTTGCGCTGGGCCACTTTTTGATCATCCCAAAAGCCAGCGGCAACACTCTCCTGTTGCAGCGCGGCCACGCGTTCTTTTTTGCCTAGGACGTCAAAGACGCCCCCGGATGGTATCCACCCGCTCAACCAGCAGGTGAAGGCGGTTTTCAAGTTCGGTCATGTGTGATTCTCCTCGTGAATGCTTGCCCCGGACAAGCCAGAGCTAAAAAGAATTTGTAAACACGGATAGGGGAGAACACGGATATTCAGTCCTTCACGATTCTGTTCTTGTAACGCTTGCAGCGGGTAAAATGAAATCGTGAACCACTGATATTCTCTATCTGTGTTTCTTTCTATCCGTGTTTACAAAAAGTAGGAATAACTATACAGGTGCGACGCACTCGCCAAGAATAGATTGGTTGCAGAAAGCGTGTGTGCGAGTGCGTCGCACCCTAGACCTGTATAAAGACAAGTAGGAATCTCTATCCCCCCACCAACCCCTCGACGAAGGCCACGGGATCAAACTCGGCCAAATCGTCAATTTTCTCGCCTGTGCCCACGAAGCGCACAGGCACGCCCAGTTGTTTCTTGATGCTCAACACCGCGCCGCCCTTGCTGGTTCCATCCAGTTTGGTCAGCACAATGCCAGTGACACCGGCGCTCTCTTTGAAGCCTTTGGCCTGCAAAATCGCATTCTGCCCGGTGGAAGCATCCAGCACCAGCAAGATCTCGTGGGGCGCACGGTGCACCTGTTTGGCCGCCACCCGCCGCATCTTCTCCAACTCTTGCATCAAGTTGACCTTGTTTTGCAGCCGGCCAGCGGTGTCGGCGATCAGAATATCGGCGTGGCGGCTCTCCTGGCTGGCGCGCATGGCATCAAACAACACCGCCGCCGGGTCCGACCCTGGAGCCTGGGCGATGACCTCGACACCGGCGCGCTGCCCCCACACTTGCAATTGATCAATGGCGGCGGCGCGGAACGTGTCCCCGGCGGCCAGCACCACTTTTTTGCCACGGTTTTTATAGCGATTCGCCAGTTTGCCAATCGTCGTGGTCTTGCCCGACCCGTTGACGCCCACCACCAGCACCACGGTTAAGATGCGCGGTTCCTCAATGTGCAGCGGTTCGTCGGCGCGCAACATCCGCACCATTTCCGCTTTGAGCACAGTATAGGCGTCTTTGCTGGCTTTGATGCCGTCGCGTTCAACCCGCTCTCGGCTCTTCTCCACAAGCTCCGTGGTCGTCTCCACCCCGACGTCAGCCATGATCAGCGCCTCTTCCAGATCATCCCAAAGTTCGTCGGTGATTTCGTTTTCTTGAAAAATCGAGCCGATGCGCCCGAAAAAGTTCGAGCGCGTCTTTTGCAAGCTCGCTTCCAGCAGGCGCTCATCGGCTGTTTTTTCTTCGTCTTTGTTAAATAATTTTCTAAACAAAAGAACCATCCTTTGCCCAGGGTAAAGCGGTGAATGGGGCATCCTTGTGTCACCCCAACTGCCAAGTATAGCATGTGCGCCGCGCACAGACCAAAGGCAGGGCCAGTTTATCAATGCACTGAGGCCGTGGAAAAAGCCATAGTCTCTGATTGTCTTTTCAAAGGTTTGCGACTTTAGAGATTATTGTTTACACTTGAAAAATGACTGTAGCGCAGTAAATCCCCCTCAGTTAGTAGAAGTCTTCACTGGTTGTCCCGTCTCACCATCATTTCCATCACTTTTTTTGATCCAAGGAGGAGAATATGGGTTTAAGCTCCAATGTACGTCCATCGAAACTTTCATTGCTCTTGGGGCTACTGCTTGTCTTTAGTTTCCTGCTCCAAGCCTGCGCCACCCCGGCTGCGCCAGCACCTGCTCCCGAAGCCTCGGCTACGGAAGCCCCCGCTGCGGAAGCGACGGAAGCACCTGCCGCCGAAGCGCCCGCCGATGCCGACCCCATGATGACTGTCTTTGGGGAAAAGCTGCCTGACGATGCCCTGCCCTACGATCAGCAGATCTCGTATGGCGCTTGCTCCAACACCGCCAACCAGACTGCGTTTGACTTCATGGTCACGGTCTACACCCGCCTCTGTGGCGGGGATAGTGCCTTCTCGCTGGCGCTGGTCGATCTGGACAAAGATTTCAACGTCATCCCCATGGCCGCCGAAAGCTGGGAAGCCTCGGAGGATGGTCTGACCTGGACCTTCCACCTGCGCCCCGGCATGATCTGGTCGGATGACACCCCGGTCACCGCCAACGACTGGGTGGCGACCTATCAGTTCGCTGCCAGCCCCGAACACGCCTGGGACTTCGCCTGGTTCTATGCCGGCGTGATCAAAAACTGGGATGAGGTGATTGCCGGTGAACTGCCCGTGGAAGAGTTGGGCGTCACCGCCGTGGATGATCTGACCCTGCAAGTCACCACCTATGAACCCTTCCCGCCGCTGCCTGGTATGATGCACTTTGCCTGGCCGCTGCAAGCCAAAGCGCTGGCCGAACATGGCCCCTATTACAACAACGATCCTGAAACCTCGGTCTCGTCTGGTCGCTTCAAACTGGTGACCATGGAACCGGGCAAAGAGATCGTATTGGAGGCCAACGAGAAGTACAAGGGACCGAATCCGCCCTACCTCAAGCGTATAGTCAACATCTATATGGCTCCCGGCACTGAGTTTGTCGCCTTCCAGAATGGCGAAATCGACTCGGTGGGCTACGAATCGTTGACCCCCGCCGATCTGGATCTGGTCCTGGCCGATCCGGTGCTGAGCGAGAACTACCTGCGCCACTTTGGCGACTTCCGCACCGATTATCTGCTCATGGATACCTACACCGAGCCATTCAACAATCTTGACGTGCGCAAGGCCTTTGCCCACGCCGTGGATCGCGAGAGCATCGTCACCAACGTCTATGGCGAAATCAAGGCCATGCCTGCCTATTCACTGCTGATGCCCGGCTTCCCCTCGTCGGACACCGAAGGCGCGCTGCATGAATATCAGATGTATGACTGCGAAGTTGCCAATCAACACCTGACTGACGCTGGCTTTGAGGGCGGCGAAGGCTTCCCCGATCTGGAACTCTGGCTGCGCAACGAAAGCCCGGCCCTGCAAGCGGTCTTCCAGGCTGTGGCGGCGTCCATCTCCGAATGCTTGAACATTCCCATGGAGGTCTCCAACAAAGACGGCAAAGTCTACATGGATTCCTTGAACGCCAAGCCCACCGGCGTCACCGATCGGGGCCATCTCCTACGGCATGGACTACCTTGATCCCACCAACATGCTGGGCATCTTCGTCTCCACCGGTCGCCATTCGTGGAAGAACGACGAATTTGACCGGCTGATCAAAGAAGCCACCCCGCTGGTCGGCGATCCCGAACTGCGCGATCAGATGTTCCGCGACGCCGAAGAAATTCTGGTGGACGACGTAGGCGCGATCTTCATCGATCACCGCTGGCAGGGCACGCTCTACCAGCCCTACTACCTGGGTGAAGGTTTGCGCACCCCCGATTCCAACGGCATTGCCGCCCATCACTGGGGCAATGACTGGGTGCTCGGCGACATCTACATCGCCAACACCAAACCAACCCGTAACTTGCCAGACCTGCCAGGTTTTCTGAAAACCTGGCAGGTCTCTCCCCACCCGTGTCACATTGCCGCTTAGAAAGATCTCATCCACATGGCCCGGTATATTATAGGTCGCCTGCTCTCCCTGGTCTTTGTGATCATCACCGTCTCGATGATCACCTTTAGCTTGATGCACGCCGTGCCCGGTGGCCCCTTCGACGAAGACAAACAACCCCTGCCCCCGGCTGCCAAAGCCAACATCATGCGTAAATATGGCCTTGACCAACCCGTTTGGAAGCAATATCTTAACTATATGTCCAACGTCGCCCAGTTCGACTTTGGCATCCCCTATCAGCAGCCCACCACCACTGTCACCGAGCTAATCTCACGGACCTGGAAGGTCACCGCCCAAGTGGGACTCGTGACCATCTTCTTTGCTTTTACTCTTGGGATAACGCTTGGGATTGTCGCTGCTTATCGGCAAAACTCATGGATTGATTCTGTGGTCACTTTTCTCGCCACATCCGGCTTTATTATGCCAAGTTTTGTGCTTGGCACGCTTTCAATTTTGCTCTTCGCTGTCTATCTTAAATGGCTGCCCATGCGTGGCTGGGGAGATACCGGCTGCCTTGTGGGTAACTACTTCTGTAAAGATCTGGATCTTGCCTGTGGCAGCCTATGCCCTGGCCCCCATGGCGGTGATTGCCCGGTATACGCGCACCAGCGTCATCGAATACCTCAACGCCGATTTCGTCCGCACCGCCCGCGCCAAAGGGCTGGGCAGCCGTTCCATTATGTTGCGCCATGTCTTGCGCAATGCACTCATCCCCATGGTGACGGTCATGGGTCCTATCATCCCTGATCTCATGACGGGCAGTATTTTCATCGAATCAATTTTTGGTATTCCGGGGCTGGGTAAATACTTTGTTACCAGCACGTTTAACCGAGACTATCCCATGGTGATGGCAACAGTGCTGCTGATTGCCCTGCTCTGGGGTCTGGTCTATCTGCTTACCGACATCGTCTACACCTGGATCGATCCGCGTGTACGCCTGGGCGCACAGGAAGGGCAATAATGGTCGCTGCCAAAGAAACAGAAATTTCCCAATCCATCGCTGCCCCCGCCAGTCTGCGCCGTCACCGCACCCTCTGGCAAGATGCCGCTCGCCGCTTCTTGCAAAATCGTCTGGCCGTGATGGGGCTGGTTGTCGTCCTCTTCTTTCTCTTTCTGGCAATCTTTGCCGATCTGATTGCCCCTTTCCACTATAGCAAAACTGATTTTACCAACGTGCGCATCCTGCCCTTTGTCAATCCGCTCTATCCGTTGGGTAC
Source organism: uncultured Chloroflexia bacterium (assembly GCA_963721725.1). Taxonomy (GTDB): domain Bacteria; phylum Chloroflexota; class Anaerolineae; order Caldilineales; family Caldilineaceae; genus RI-153. Next base: position 250,541 of record CAVRLX010000006.1, on the reverse strand, counting down.
GGATGAAGTGGGCCGCGACTATCTCAGCCGCCTGATCTATGGCGCGCGCACCTCCATGATTGTCGGCATCACCATCCAGCTTATTGCCCTAACTGTGGGCGTCCCGCTGGGGGGATTATCCGGCTATCTGGGCGGCAAAGTTGATTTTGCCATCTCGCGCGTCATTGACGTGATGACTGCCTTTCCTGGCCTGATCTTCGCCATCCTGATTATTACGCTTTTTGGCGGCGGCATGTGGAAAGTGATCTTCGCCCTCAGCATCACCAGTTGGATTGGCATCGCTCGCCTCACCCGCGCCCAGGTGCTCTCGCTGCGCGAGAAAGAATATGTCGAGGCCGCCCGCACCCTAGGGGTCACCCAACGCGGCATCATCTTTCGCCATCTCATCCCCAACGCGCTCTCGCCGCTGCTGGTGGCCGTCAGCTTTGGCATTCCGGGGGCCATTTTTGGCGAGGCCGGCCTCAGCTTTCTGGGCATCGGTATCAACGATCCCATCCCAAGCTGGGGCAAAATGGTGGGCATCTCTGGCTCCTACGTGCGCACATCCTGGCACATGGCACTTTTCCCCACGCTGGCAATTGCCCTGGCAATGTTGGGCTTCTCCTTTGTGGGGGATGGCCTGCGCGATGCGCTGGATCCGAAGATGACACGCTGATCTGTTTCACCATTCGCCCAATTGTGATCGATAGCCTCTGCTATTTCAAGGACTAACAACGTCATGATGTACAATTCAATCTTTCACAAGTCGATCTTACTTGTCTCTTTATTGTGGATTGCCCTGTTTGGCGTAGCCTGTGCCAGCGGTTCGTCAGGCTCAGGCGGTTCTGCGGGCAGCACATCCGCACAACCACGTGTTGTGCCCACTATGCCCTCTGCCAAGTTTACGGCAGTTTCCGCTCAACAGGGGTCCGCCATCACCGCCACGGTGAGCAGCGAAGTGGCTGCCACTGCCACCACCGCCGTCGATCTGTCCCGGGGGACAACGGTCTACACCAACCGCTGTGCAGCGTGTCACGGCCCCCAGGGGCAAGGGGTGGCCGACAAAGGCGGTGCGCTCCAGGGGAAGATTGCCAGCCTGAGCGAATTTGACACGCTCTTGCGCACAGGCGGCCAGGGCCGGCTGGGGCCTACCCATCTCTTTGGCCCTTCGGCCATTAGTGGATCTGGCCTGGAAGCCCTTTATGCTTACGTACAAACCTTAGCACAATAGAAGCAAGGGCAGTGTCTCGGCCCCAGAGACACTGCCCAGCCTAGAGGATATGCTGCTTGATTGCTTACTGTCCCCGTAGCAAATTTGTGGTCCCCGCCGAGGAAAGCCCGTTGCGCTGTCCTGTCACGGGCGAACCGTTGGAGTTTGGCAATCTGCCCACCTTTGATCCCACCCAGATCGATCCCAGCCAGCCCGGCCATTGGCGCTATGCTGCCATGTTGCCTGTGGTAGCCGAAGGCTACAAACGTGTCACGCTGGGCGAAGGGTGGACGCCGTTGATCGATGACGAGTGGGACGGACAACCCGTCCATTGGAAGTTTGAAGGGTTAATGCCCTCTGGCAGCTACAAAGATCGTGGGATCAGCGTCATGATCAACTGGCTGCTGGCGCGCGGTGTGCAGACCGTTATGGATGATTCCAGCGGCAACGCTGGGGCCAGCCTCGCCTGTTATGCGGCCCGCGCCGGACTCTTTGCGCGTATCTTTGTCCCCTCCACCGCATCGGAACCCAAAAAGGCGCAGATCACCGTCTATGGGGCCGAGTTGATCGAAGTGCCCGGCCCGCGTTTGGCAGCCACCCAGGCCGCCGAAGCCGCCCAGGACAGCGACGCCATCTATGCTTCCCATGCCTGGCACCCGGCTTGTCTCTTTGGCTTTATCACCAATGCCTGGGAAATTTGGGAACAACTCGACCACCAGATCCCAGATTGGGTGATTACGCCGTGTGGCTATGGCGGGTTGCTGTTGGGGGCGTGGCGTGGCTATCAGCGCCTCTACGAGTGTGGCATTACCAACAAACTGCCTCGCTTGGTGGCGGTGCAGGCCGAACCGATTACGCCGATCTACGATGCCTTTCACGCCGGTCAAGCCGAAAGCCAGCCGCGCCGCTCGTTTGGCCCCGACACCCTGGCCGATGGCATCGCCGTGGAACAGCCTGTACGCAGCCGCACTATTTTATCGGCGCTGCGCCATTCTGGCGGCACGGCGATTTCGGTCACCAACAAAGAGCTATTGGCCGCCCGTGAAAAGCTGGCCGAACGCGGTCTTTTTGTGGAGCCAACCAGCGCCACCGTGGGTGCGGCGCTGTCCAAATTGCGTGGTCAAATTGGCCCCGATGAAACTGTTGTCGCCAACTTGACCGGACTGGGCCTTAAAAAATTGCCCACCTATTAAAAATCAGTCGTTCACAGTGGCCCCGCCATGCGAGGAGAGCATTCCAGGAATGGACCAGGCGATGACGTCTACAGCGTGCGATTCTGGTCCATTCCTGGAATGCCACCTCCCCACATGGTGACTGATTGAAAATGGGGTACGATTATTCAATGAATGTACCTATTCAGGTGCGACGCACTCGCCAGGATGAGACCGGTTGTAAAAAGTGTGTGTGGCAAGTGCGTCGCACCCTAGACCTGTATAGGTGTACTCATGAATCTAAAAAAAATTATTCAAACGCTTTGGAATGGGTATCGTTCACAGACCCAACAGGCTTCTAGAGAAATTGAGCGTCGTATGGCAGTTGGCAATCGCACCGTTGATCGACTTGAAAAAGAACTTGACCTTGATTTCCAGGATCGTACCTATCTTCAGCGCGCCTTTGTCCACCGTAGCTATCTCAACGAGGCCGATCCTTCGTTTAACCTGCCGGATAACGAACGGCTGGAATTTTTGGGCGATGCTGTGTTGGGCTTTGTCACCAGCGAGCTGCTCTACACGCTTTTTCCCGATTACCGCGAGGGCGAGTTGACCAATCTGCGCGCTGCCCTTGTGCGCCGGGAGACCCTGGCCCGGTTTGCCAGCGAGTTTGATCTGGGCAGCTATCTATTTTTGGGGCATGGCGAAGAAGAGAGCGGCGGGCGTACACGCCCGGCCACGCTTTGCGCCACCTTCGAGGCATTGGTGGGGGCGATCTATATGGATCGCGGCTTGGAGAGCGTGCGCCAGTTCTTGGAGCCGCTTTTAGAGAGCGAAGTGGATCGGGTGGCCCAGCAGGCCTTGGCCAAAGATCCCAAAAGCCGTCTGCAAGAGTGGGTGCAGAGTGAAATAGGGGCAACCCCGCGCTACAAAACAGTCAACAGCGACGGCCCCGACCATGCACGGATCTTCACGGTGCAGGTCAGCGCAGACAAACATCCCCTGGGCGTAGGGCGCGGGCGCAGCAAACAAGAAGCCGCCCAGATCGCCGCCGCCATGGCCCTGCACCGCCTGGGGCAGAGCGCGCCTGAATATCAGCCGGATACTGAAATGGAAGCTGAGTTTCCGCTGCCGCCGGTAGAGACGCAAACCCCTCCGGCTATGGCTGCAACGTGACCTTGATCGATTGATCCCCCGCCGCCACCAGATCGATCCCGGTCTGAAACTCGGCCAGCGGCATGGCATGGGTCAGAATATGCTGCATAGGCAGCAGCCCTTTTGCCAGCATATCAATCGCAATCGGATAGCAATACGGCCCCAGGTGTGATCCGTGGATGTTCAACTCTTTGCTGTCGCCAATCAGCGTCCAATCCACAGTCACCGGCTCGCGCATCACGCTAAACTCGACAAATGTCCCCAATTTGCGGATCATGTGCAGCCCCTGTTCAACCGCCGCTGGGTGACCCGTCGCTTCGATGTAGACATCGCAGCCGTAGCCGTCGGTAAGGCGGCGCACTTCCTCAAGCGCGTCAGTCGTGCGTGGATTCAGCCCCAAGTCTGCCCCACAGGCTTGGGCAACCGCCAGTCGTTTGTCGTCCAAATCCAGCGCAATGAGCAACCGCGGATGTTTCAGCTTGGCCGCGGCAATCATCCCCAGCCCCAACGGCCCCGCGCCGGCAATCACCACCACATCGCCAAACTCAATCTCACCCCGCTGCACCGCATGGATCGAACAGGCCAGCGGCTCAATAAAGACGGCGTGCTCCAGCGGCAGCGAGGCCGGCACTTTGTAATTTAGCGCCCCCGCCGGAAAGCGCATATACTCGGCCATCGCCCCAAACGTGCGCTGGCGAAAGCCGTAGATATCATGGATCTGGCACATCCAGATACTGGCCGCGCAGACAATAGCGACAATTCCAACAGGGCACAATCTGCTCCGAGATCGCCAGATCGCCCAGAGCCAGCCCATACTTTTCCCCAGCGCCTTCACCCAGCGCCACCACTTCGCCCACAAACTCGTGGCCGGGGATCACCGGCGGCTGGCAATAGCCCTGGCGCTGGCTGTCGCCCCAAAAGAGCGGCGCGCCCATATAGCACTTGAGATCGCTGGCACAGATGCCCACGGATTTCACGCGCACCACCACTTCTCCGGCCGCGGGCAACGGCACAGGCTGCTCCTCCAGCCGATAATCGCGTGGGCCGTGGCAGACCACGGCTTGCATGGTCTTGGGCAAGGGTTCATGGCTAAGATAGGACATGGATAGTCTCCTGACTCTCATCGGGTACGCGCGTTGATAGGACTAACCGCCGAGGACGGCGCAGTATTCTCTGGGTTGATTCAATTGGGCTGTTACATGGCGACAACTTCTGCCTCTGCAACCTTGTTCCGCTCCGCCTCTTTCACTTCCACCATTTCGTCGCCTTCCAACCGCAGACTGATCACCCGGCTGATGCCATCGTCGCCCATGGTAATGCCGTAGATCGTGTTAGACGCTTCCAGCGTGCGCCGGTTGTGGGTGATGATGATGAACTGGGTACGCTCAACCAGCCCTTCCAACACCGTGCGGAAGCGATCCACGTTGGCCTCGTCCAGCGCAGCATCCACCTCGTCGAGAATACAAAACGGCGTGGGGCTGACACGCAAAATCGCAAAGATCAGCGCACAGGCCGTCAGCGAACGCTCGCCCCCTGAGAGCAATTCCAGGCTTTGCGGACGCTTGCCCGGCGGGCGGGCGATGATCTCCACGCCGGTGTTGATAATATCCTCGGCGTTGGTCAGGCTGAGGCTGGCCGTGCCGCCGCGGAAGAGCAGCCCAAAATAATGCACAAACTCTTTGGAAACCTCTGCAAAGGTCTGGCGCAGCGCTTCTTCCATCTGCCGATCCAACTCACGAATCACCCGTTGCAGATCCGCCGCCGCCGCTTGCAGATCCGCCGACTGGGTGAGCAAAAAGTCGTGGCGTCCGGCGGCCTCTTCATACTCTTTGGGCGCGTCGGGGTTCACGTTAATCAAGCGGCGCAGCCGGGCGCGCATCTCGTGGACCTCGCTCTCCAGGCCGTCGGGCAGGTCGGCCAACACAGGCAGTTGGGCCACAATCGCCTCCAACGGCAACGGCGGTTGATAGGCCGTCTCCTCGCTCTCTTCCAGATCCGCCAACCCAAAATCCAGGCGGATCTCGTCGCGCAGTCCCGCCAGCCGATCCTCGGCACGCTGAAAGTGCAACTGTGCCGCATTCGAGGTGCTTTCCTCGTGGCGCAAAAAGCCCTGCAGCCTGCGCTCCTCGCTCTCCGTCTCAATCTGGCTGGCCTCCAGCCGCCCCAGTTCTGCCGCTGCCGGTTCGATCTGCCCCTGGACCGCCGCCAGCAAGGTTGCCACCCGGGACTCTTCGTCGCGCTTTGCACTGATCTGGCTACGCAGAGTTTCGATTTCCGCCTGTAAAGCCTGTGCCCGTTCGCCGCGACTGCGGATCTGGGCAGAGACGCTTTCCAAACTGCGGCGGCTCTCGTTGAAAACGGCCTGCCGACTGCGCCACGTCCCCTGGGCTTCAGCGGCGGCGGCGCGCAGTTCGGCCAGCCGGTTGAGCAACTCGGTGATGCCCTGGGCTTCCACAGCCGCCTCGGCGGCAGCCACAGCCTCGCTCCCTTCGCTCTGTGCGGACTGCCACTGGGCTAATTCCGCCTGATAGGTTGCCTCTTGTGCGTCCAATTGGGTCACCGAGCGGTGGCGGTTTTCCATCAACTCGCGCTGCCAACCCACCGTTTGCATAGCCTGGGCCAGCCGAGATTTCGCCGCCGCCAGGCCACTCTGGGCCAGTCGCTCCGTTTGGCGGGTGCTGCGTTCGGCCTCGCGCGCCTGGTTGATTTCGGCGCGGGCTGCCTCGATCTGCGCGCTCAGGCTGCGATGTGTTGCCGCCTGGGTATCGGCCTGGCTGCGAGCCGCGCTGATCTGGGCGGGTAGCCGTCGGTATTCGCGCTCACGCGCCAAGATCGATTCATCCTGGCGGCGGCTGTCGTTGCCGCCCGTCACCGCACCCCCCGGTCGGATGATCTCGCCGTCCAGCGTGACCACGGTTGGCTGCGATCCCCGGTTGGCGTCTAGCGCACGGCGCGCGCTGGGCATATCCTGGGCAATCCAGGTGCGGTTGAGCAGGCTGGCAATCGCCGCCTCGAGGCTGGGATCATAGTCCACCAAGTCCAGCGCATTGCCCAATATACCGCTGGCGTTGGGCGCGGGGATGGCGCGCCCCGCCGAAATTCGATCCAACGGCAAAAAAGTGGCGCGCCCGCGCCCGGCCTTCAAATAATCGATGGCTCGGTGCGTATCGTCCCACGTTTCGGTGATTACATTCTGAAACGCGCCGCCGAGCGCTGTCTCAATGGCCTTGTCAAGCTCTGCCGGCACCTGAATCACCGAGGCCACAGTCCCCACAATGCCCGGCAGGGCGACGAGGCCCGCGCCGGAAGTTTGCCGTTTGACGTTTGCCTTTTGATGTTCCGCCCCGGCTTGCAACACCGCGCGCACGCCGCTGGCATAGCCTGCGCCCTCGTTACGCAGCCGTTCCAGCAGTTCAAAACGGGTTTGCAGCCGATCCACGGCACGGTCGGCCTCGCGCCGCGCCGCCTCGCAGGTTTCCATCTGCTGGCGCAAATCGGCCAGCGTGCGCTCTGCGGCTTCGACCTCAGCCTGTGCCTGGGTCAAGATCTCGTTGGCATTGTGTGCGGCAACTTCGGCGCTTTCCAACCCGGCGCTGGCCTCGGCCACGGCGGCTTCGGCCAAAGTCAGCGCCTCGCGCTGATTGACCTCTTCGCTGTGCAGCCCGTGGCGCTGTTCGTCGATCCCGGCCAGGCGAGTTTGGCGGTCGGCGATCTGCTCGTCCAAGCGGCGCTGGTGGGCGCGCGCGCTTTCCAGCCGTTCCACCAAGACGGCAGCGCTCGGCCTGGCGCTGTTGCAACTCGCGCTGATGTGCCTCCACCGCGGCAGCGTGGGCGGCAGCCTGGGCTTCGGCTTCGTCTACCGCATGTTGAAGATCGGCTAGGCGGGCTTCCAACGTCTCTTGTTGCGCCTGGAGTTCGGCGAGTTCACGGGCCAGATCTTCGCTGCGGTGGTCGGACTGGCGTTGGCGTTCGCTTGCTACGGCCAACGCCCGGCTAAGGCTCTCGGCTTCGCGTTGATATTGGCTGCGCACCTGGGTGCGTTGGCTGATCTGTTCGCGCAAAGTGACCTGACGTTGGCGCACCTGGGCAATGCGCCCTTCCACGGCCTGAAGTTGCTGGCGACGGGTAGTTACGGTCCCCTCGGCAGCGTTGGCGGCGGTGCGCGCCGCTTTTAGTTCGGCCAGGCTGGTGTGCCAGCGAAAGCCATACCACTGGCGCAGCAAGCCTTGTAAATCGGCTTCGACTTGGGCACGTTCGCGCGCCCGCTCGGCTTGGCGGCGCAGATAGCCCAAGCGCGGTCCCAGCTCGGTGATAATATCTTGGGCGCGTTCGAGATTCTGCTGGGTAGCCTCTAGGCGGCGTAGCGCCGTGGCGCGCTTGGCCTGATAGCCGGTGATGCCAGCGGCTTCTTCAAACAACGTGCGCCGTTCTTCGGGCTTCAAGCTCAACACCTGATCGATCAAGCCCTGGCCGATGACGGCATAGGTACGTTTGCCCAGCCCGCTGGGGGCGAGCAGTTGGGTGATGTCGCCCAGGCGCACCTTTTGGCCGTTGATCATATATTCGTTTTCGCCGTCGCGATAGGCGCGGCGACAGATCTCGACCTCGGCAAAGTCGATGGGCAGATCGCCGCGGCTGTTGTCCAGCGTGAGCGTGACGGTTGCCATGCCCAGGCGCGCCTTTTTGTCGCTGCCCGCAAAGATTACGTCTGCTGTCTTTTTCGAGCGCAACAGGCCAAAGCTCTGTTCGCCCAAGCACCAGCGCACAGCATCGGCCACGTTGCTCTTGCCGCTGCCGTTGGGGCCGACAATTGCAGTTACGCCTGGGTCAAAGACAAATTCAGTTTTATTGGCAAAGGTTTTGAAGCCTTGAATTTCAATCCGTCTAATACGAAGCATGGGCAATTAGGTATTGGAGATTAGGTATTGGAGATTAGCGATTAGGGATTGGATACGTGAGTTGCAATTGCTCTTATTTGGGCGCGAAGATACCCTGCCAGATTCCTGGCAAGATCGCTTCCAGAAGCAGCCCGCTGGCAAGCAGGATGGCGGAGCCTAGCACAAGGCGGCGTTGTGTATGCAGATAATAACTGGGCTGCCAGTGATTGGTGAGAATAGGCTGGGCCAGCAGCAAAAAGAAGCCAGTATAGCCGGCCACGCTGAGCAGCCGCCACGGGAATAGTCCGGCAAAAAAGCCAAGCGCGCCCACAGTTTGGGAGAGCGTCATCACGCTGTACCCCAGCAGATCCACAGCACGCGTCAGAAACCAAGCCCCCACCAGCCCGCCGCTAAGCAGACTGCCCAGCAGGATGCCCACGACTTCGCCCACGCGCACCAGCGGCGCGGTCAGCAAGGAACGGGGCAATGCCTCGCCTGTATAGAACCAGGTTGTCAGCAGATTGCGATAGGTAAACCCGTCGGGAATCGCCCGCGCCGCTTGCATGGGAACCAGCCAAGTCACGGCCATGATGCTCACCAACTGCATCACCACCCAGAGCACAGCCACCCAGAGCGCAGCGCGCAACGCACCCCGGCGCAGAGGAATGGCGACAAAAATCGTCAATGCCAACGCTTGTACAATGGGCATGAAGTTGGGCTGCCCCATTAAGCCAGGGACAACCGTGGTGAGGATCGCAAAAAAGATCACGGTGATATAGAAAACGGGATCATCGGTAAGCTGGTAGCTGCGCGCTGTGGGCGGTTTCACGGGCATGGTGGGTGGTGTGGACACATGATTTCCGTTGGATGAATAGTTGGTTCGCATAACGGCAAAACTGGCGGCTCCCCAATGGTCTAAAAATCTTCCCTATGGCACATCTCGCCGATTATAGCATAGGCTGCTCTCTTCGCTGGTATGGGGCAGGGAAGAGAATCTCCTCTCGTCTGAACCGGAGATGGTCTTTGCATGACGGGAGGCCAGCGTATGGGAACAAGGCTGTCTACGATTTCCGCTAACTTGCCAACCCCGCCAAAATCTCTATACTCAATAGCGGCGAGGGATTTCGATCTAAGTCGATTGCCCGAAAATAAACATGCACAAGTCCCCGGCACTTCACGGACTTCAAGAACAGAACGTGCCGGGGACTTTGGCTGCACGCCCTGTCGGCTGCGAGGAATGCCTCCCTTACTGAGTCCAACACCATAGGAGCTTTACATGAGCCGGCGTGAATTTACGATTGCCAACGAATTTCCATACGACACCCGCTCACCCCTGCGCTGGCTCTCTTCCCACATCCTGCGCTATGCGCTGCTGCTGCTCGTCTTCTTTGCCACCACCGCCGGCATGGGGGCTACCCAGAGTATGGCCGCGGTGCTGGTAGGGCGAGCCTTTGATACGGTTATAAACAGCGCGGGAAGCCGGGCGCTAACCATCGCCAGCCTTTGGGTCGTGGCCGCCTATGTAAGCTTCGGTCTCTTCGATATTGTCAACAGTCTGGTCATCCGCGTCCTGGCCCAGCGGGTGGAGCGGGACGCCCGCGACGAACTCTACCTCAGCCTGCTTAGCAAAAGCCAAACCTATCACGGACGCCAGCGGGTGGGCGATTTGATGGCCCGCGTCACCAACGACGTGCAGCAGACCAACCAGTTTGTCTTCCCCGCGCTGGGGCTGACCACCGAATCGGTCTTTATGCTGGTGATCCCGCTGATTACAATCGCCACCCTCGACCCCAAACTGCTGTGGGTCCCCCTTGTCTTTCTCGGCGGGCTGACCATTGCCCTGCGCCAGCACAACCAACTCCTGCGCCCGGTGGCAGGACGTCTGCGCGAGCGCTTTGGGCTGATGAACGCCGGGCTGGCCGAGGCCATCACCGGCATTGAGGTGGTCAAAGGCTTTGCCCAGGAAGAGGCGGAGAAAGAGCGCTTTCACGCCAGTGCCCGCTTTTTCCGGGATGCCTTTGTCCAAGAGGGGGACATCAACGCCCGCTACCTGCCTCTACTCCTCTACGGCATTACGATTGGGCTGGCTTTTGGTCACGCCCTTATTCTGTACCGCCAGGGCACGATTTCCGTGGGGCAGATTATCACGTATATGGCGCTGATGGGGACGTTGCGCTCGCCCATCCGCTTTCTGCTGATGACCTCCTCGGCCATTCAGCAAAGCTTTGCCAGCGCTCGTCGCATTCTGACCACGATTCTGACCGAGACTGAACTGGACCAAAACACCGCGGGGCTGTCCAAGCGGATGGAGGGGGAGGTGGTTTTTGAAGGGGTAAGCTTCGGCTACGAGGCCGCAGACGGCGAGTCTGACGATGGCCCGTCCCTGGCCCTCAACGACATCTCCTTTCACGCCGCGGCAGGACAGACGATTGCGATTGTGGGGCAGACCGGCGCGGGTAAGAGTACGCTCACAAAGCTGCTCAACCGCACCTTTGACACCAGCGCCGGGCGGGTGCTGATCGATGGGGTGGATGTACGGGAATGGAGTCTGGAGTCTTTGCGCGGCCAGATTGCCACAATTGAGCAGGATATCTTCCTTTTCTCGCGCACGATTGCCGAAAATATCGCCTTTGGCGCACGCGAAACTGTCACCCAAGCCCAGATCGAGGCCGCGGCCCAGGAGGCCCAGGCCCATGAATTTATCGCCAGCTTCCCCGAAGGCTACCGGACGGTTATCGGCGAGCGCGGGGTGATGCTCTCGGGCGGCCAGCGTCAGCGCTTGGCGATTGCCCGTGCTTTCCTCAGCGACCCACGCATTTTGGTGCTGGACGACTCTACCAGCGCCATTGACAGCAACACGGAAGACCAGATTCAGCAGGCCATGCGCCGTATCCTGGCCGGGCGCACGACCTTTCTGATTACCCACCGCCTCTCCCTCATCCGCAGCGCCGACTATATTCTGCTGATGAAAAACGGGCGGTTGATCGCCCAGGGCAGCCACGACCAACTCCTGGCAACCAGCGCGGCCTATCGCCAGGTCTTCGCGCCGGTGGAGAGATAGACAATGAAGATAGAACGCGGATGACGCAGAGTGGGCTGAATAACGCGGATAAAAATCAGCGAAAATATGCTATTTCCGCGTCATCCGCGTTCTGTTCTTATCATCACAAAAAAGGAATCGACCATGGATGTAACAGGCGGCCTGGAAGCCGAAGAATACGACCGCTCCTATCATGACAGCGAGTTGGTGCGGCGCATCCTGATCTATTTCCGGCCCCAGTGGCGGCGGGTGGCCGTCGTGGCCGGAATGGTTTCTCTCGTTTCGCTGGTCTCGACGCTGACACCGATTCTGATCTCGCGCGTGATTGACACCCTGACGGGCAATCCCCAACTGCAACTGCTTTTGGCTGGGGCCGCCGTGGTGACCGTGCTGGGCAGCCTGAGTTGGGCCTTCAACTTTGTGCAGCAGCGCTTCTCGGCGCGGGCCGTGGGCGAAGTGGTGCTGGCCCTGCGCGAGGACGCCTTCGCCGCAGTCATGCGCCGGGACCTCTCCTTTTTCGACCAGCACGCGTCCGGGCGCATCGTCAGCCGGGTGACCTCCGACACCCAGGATTTCGCCGCAGTCGTCACCCTGACCATCGACCTGCTCAGCCAGATGGTGCTTGTGCTTGTCATCAGTGCAGTGATGCTCAGCCAGAATGTGACCCTGGCCCTGATTACCTTCGCCCTGGGACCGATTGTCATCGCCATTGCCCTCGGCTTTCGCCGTCTGGCCCGCCATGCCATGCAGCAGGCCCAGCGCGCCCAAGCCACTGTTAACGCCACGATTCAGGAGACCATCAGCGGCATCGCCGTCGCCAAGAATTTTCGCCAGGAAGCAGCCATCTACCAGGACTTCCAGTCTATCAATGAGTTGGCTTATCGGGTGCAAGTGCGCCGGGTGGCCGTCTTTGGCAGCATCTACCCCCTGCTCAATACGGTCTCCGGCATTGGCGTGGCGGTGATCGTTTTTGTGGGCGGGCAGATGGCGATCCGGGGCACAATCTCCGTGGGCGAGTGGTATCTTTTCGTACAGGGGCTGACGATCTTCTTCTACCCAATGACGAGCATCGCCTCCTTTTGGAGCCAGTTTCAACAGGGGCTGGCGGCCAGCGAACGGGTCTTTGCGCTCATCGACGATGAGGCGCTGGTGGTGCAGCGGGCGGAAGAACCGGTGGGCCGTCTGCGCGGGGAGATCCGCTTTGAGGGGGTGAACTTCAACTATAGCACTGGGCGCAACGCCGTGCTGGATAACTTCTCGCTGACCATCCCGGCAGGGGAGACGTTGGCGATTGTCGGCCACACCGGCGCGGGCAAATCGAGTCTGGTCAAACTGCTCATGCGTTTTTATGAATTTCAGGCCGGGCGTCTGCTCATCGACGGTCATGACATTCGTACATTTGATTTGGGCGATTACCGCCGCCAACTGGGGCTGGTTCCCCAAGCGCCTTTTCTCTTCTCCGGCACAGTGGCGGAGAACATCCGCTATGGGCGTCCCGGTTCCACGGATGCGGACGTGGCTGCCGCCGCAGCCCAGTTGGGCGACGGCTCTTGGCTGGAAGACCTGCCCCAGGGCATCAACACCAATGTGGGCGAGCGGGGTGCGCGCCTCTCTCTGGGCCAGCGCCAACTGGTCGCCCTGGCTCGCGTGCTGCTGCAAGACCCGGCCATTCTTTTACTCGACGAGGCTACAGCCAGCATCGACCCTATCACCGAAGGGCAGGTGCAGGCCGCGCTGGCGTCTGTGCTGAACGGGCGCACCAGTATTGTCATCGCCCATCGTCTCTCCACCGTGCGCAGCGCTGACCGCATTATTGTGCTGCGCAGCGGGCAGATCATTGAAGAGGGCACCCACGACGATCTGCTGCAACAGGGCGGCCACTACGCTGAACTGTACACCACTTATTTCCGCCACCAATCTTTGGACTACCAGCCCTGGCAGGCGCAGGTGTGAGGCGGAGATTCGCTGTGCGCAGCGCAGAGGCTCTGCCTGGCCCCCACAAAATCCCGGTTGCCCAGCCCAGGGAAACGTGTTAGATTAGGAACTTCCCAACCCCACAACCATTCTACATCCCAATTATTAGGAGGAACCCAATGGCAGGTAACAGAGGCCTTGCATACATGAGTCCGGGCGTTGTCGAAGTCCTATCCATCGACTACCCCGAACTGGCCCTTGGAGCGCGCAAGTGTGAACATGGTGTAATTTTGAAGATTATTTCCACCAATATCTGTGGCTCGGATCAGCACATGGTGCGCGGGCGAACCACGGCCCCAGCGGGTCTGATTTTGGGCCACGAGATCACCGGCCAGGTCATTGAGGCCGGTCGGGATGTGGAGTTTATCCGCGTGGGCGATATTGTGTCGGTGCCCTTTAACATTGCCTGTGGGCGCTGCCGCAATTGTAAAGAAGGCAAGACCGGCATCTGCCTCAATGTAAATCCAGCCCGGCCCGGTGCGGCCTATGGCTATGTGGATATGGGCGGCTGGGTTGGCGGCCAAGCCGAATATGTGATGGTTCCCTATGCCGATTTCAACTTGCTCAAGTTCCCGGACCCGGCCCAAGCCATGGAGAAGATCCGGGATCTAACCCTGCTTTCGGACATTTTCCCCACAGGCTTTCACGGCGCAGTCTCGGCCGGGGTCGGTCCCGGGGCCACAGTCTATATCGCGGGCGCGGGACCGGTGGGGCTGGCCTGTGCCCATTCTTGCCAGTTGTTGGGCGCGGCAGTGGTGATCGTCGGTGATATGATCCCCGAACGGCTGGCCCAGGCTGCCAGCTTTGGCTGCGAAACCATCGATCTGCGCCAGGAGGCTTCGATTGAGGATCAGCTTGAAGCCATTCTGGGCGTGCGCGAGGTGGACTTTGCGGTGGATTGTGTGGGCTTCGAGGCGCGCGGCCACGGCCATGCCCACGTCCACGAGCAGCCTGCCACCGTCCTCAACACCGTCATGAGCATCACGCGGGCGGGCGGTGGCATCGGCATCCCCGGCCTCTACGTGACCGGCGATCCCGGCGGCGTGGATGACAACGCCAAGATCGGAATGCTGGGCATCCGCATCGGCTTGGGCTGGGCCAAATCCCACTATTTCGTCACCGGCCAGTGCCCGGTCATGCGCTATCACCGGCAACTGATGATGGCGATTCTCTATGACAAAGTGCAGATCGCCAAAGCCGTTAACGTGCAGGTCATCACACTGGACGACGGGCCAAAGGGCTATCAAAACTTTGACAAAGGCGCAGCGACAAAGTATGTCATCGATCCACACCACATGATCCCTGCCTAGACAAGCCCTCACTGATTTTCCTGAATTTCAACAAAAGTTCACGCGAAGTACGATTTCTACTTCGCGTGAACTTTTGTTGAAAGTAGCGTCTCTTCAAGGCTACTTTTTAGATCAGTTCTTTGGCGGCGCGCAGCGTGGCCTTTTTAGCGTCAATGCGCATACAATCGTATTGATTGGTGCGCATAAAGCGTTCGGCCAGGGCAATGGCTTCGGCTTCGCTGAGCAGATCTTCGTTTACCTCGGCTTGAAGCGCCCGTGTGACCCATTGGCGCGCCTGTTTGGCATAGGCCACGGCTGCCCCCGGCCAGGAGGTGTCGCCGCCAAAAATAAAGAGTTTGTTGGCAGGCACCGCATGAATATAACGTCGCACAAACTCCGCCGCGGCATAGGGGTTAATGCTCCACGCCCAGCAGAGATCGATATAGACATTGGGGTAATGTTTGGCAATGGCGATGAGTTCATCGCTGTAGGGGTAGGCAATGTGCATAAGCACAAAGCGGGCGTCGAGATAGCGGGCCAGCAGGCCACACAGGTTGCCGCTGCGGATGAAATCCACAGGCATCCGGCTATGCCCGGCATAGTAGCCCGTGTGAATTTTGAAGGGCAGATCGTGCTCAATGCATAACTCGGTAATGCGCGCCCACGCCCAATCACCCAGGCAAAGCCGATCTGCCTCGCTAAACTGTGCTGAATTTTGCAGATAGGCGCTCAGGGCGCGGGCGGCGTCGGCATCGCTGCGCTCTTGCCAGAACAAGGTACGGTTGTAGGCATGTTGCGATTTCACGGCCACGGCCAGCGGTGCTGCGCGCGCAAAAAGCGTTTCCAATGCGCGGCGCAGGCTGGCGAGATCGTGAACTTCTATATCACTGTGGCGGGCCACTGTATCCAAATTGGGGCGACCGGAACAGAAATCTTGCAGGTTCAAATCATAGAGAAAGAAGTCCGCTCCCGACGTATCCACCTCAACGACTGGGCGAAAATTGTCGATCTGAACATGATCGAGATTGGCCTTCTCTTGCAGCAATTGTAGCCGTTGACCGGGTTGACGCAGGCGCTGATTTTGCGCCGAAGCTTTTTCAATTGCCTCTACGGTAATGTCGTCCATGTCAAAAAGGTCGCGGGCGATCAACTGCACCGCCTGCCCATACCCAGTGTGGCGCACGGCTTCCCAAGCAGGCTGGATGGGCGCAAAGCGTGCGTGCAGATCGGGGTTGGCCGCATCAACCAGCCGGGCGACATCGGTGGTTGATGCCCCCGCCACCACAAGATCCGCGGTGACGTAGTTCTCAAACAAATAAGCCAGCACGTCCGGGCCAGTCTCCACATAGGCGGCTTCGTCGCGCAGGTGTTCGTGGGTGTCACACAGGGGGGTGGTGGCGATGAAGTGGGCAAGGTTGGTGGTCGTCATAAGAGTTCTCCAGTGGTGGGGTATTGTGGACGTGGGGGAGGGCCTGTGTCGATTATAGCCCAAGCGCCCCGGCGCGGCAATCAACGGACGCGCACACACGGCTGATTCTTCAAAAAGTCGTCGTTCAATTCCACGCCCAGCCCTGGCTCAGTTGGGATGGGCAGATAGCTCTCCACCACCTGTTTCTCCAGGGGGTTGAGCACCACCTCGTAGTATTCCGCCGGGCGATAGGGGAAGGTCTCTTGGATGATAAAGTTGGGGATGCAGGCGTCCAGTTGCACGGAGACCGCCGTCAGCACCGGCGTGGCGCAGTTGTGCGGCTGCACATGAATGTTATAGGTCTCGGCGAAGCTGGCGATCTTTTTCACTTCGCTGATGCCGCCCGCCAGCCCCAGATCCGGTTGGATGATGTCGAGGATCTGCCCCTCCAAATAGGGACGGAAACCGTAGCGTGTGTACAAACGCTCACCCGCGGCAATCGGGATCTGCACATTCTGCGCCACTTTGCGCATGGACTCGACGTTGTTGGCGTCCACGGCTTCTTCGTAGAAAAAGGGGTTGAACTCGGCCAGTCGCCGCCCCGCCCCAATCGCCGACATGGTTCCCAAATTGCCGTGGACCTCCACACAGATCATAAAATCGTCGCCCCCCGCCTCGCGCACGGCAGCCACCCGTTCCACGGCCAGATCTTCACGATCCTTTGAGAGCGCCCGCCCTGAGTATTCATTGACGCCGTCGGGGCGCTTGCGGAAGGGATCGAACTTCACGGCTTTCCAGCCATCGGCCTTGATCTTCCCAATCGGTTCTGCCCATTCCTCGCCAGCGTTATAGTCGTGATACCAGCCATTGGCATAGGCCAGCAGCCGATCATGGCAGCGCCCGCCCAGCAGTTCATAGACCGGCACGCCCAGCGCCTTGCCTTTGATATCCCACAGGGCGTGGTCGATGGCGCTCATGCCGCCAAAGATCACCGGGCCGCCGCCCTGCCCCCAAAAGGTCTTGCGATACATGGTATCCCACAGATGCTCAATGCGCATGGGATCCGCCCCGATCAGAAAGGCTTCGGCCAGGTTTTTGACCATGCCCGCGCCCGCCGATCCGCCCACGCCATAGGCCAGCGCTACCTCGCCCACACCGCTGATGCCCTCGTCGGTGTGGATGCGAATCAGCACCGGATGCCAGTTGGGTGTCTTTTCATAGTGAACCTCGTAGATTTCAACTTCGGTGATTTTCATCGTAAAACCCATTCCTTGTGTGTATTATGCGACCAAAGACGCAGGACGATAGACGAAGGACAAGTTGCAAAGGGCGTTCGTCGTCAGTCCATGTTCGTCCATTGTCTTTGGTCTTTCGTCCCTTCCTACCATGTCCGCTCCTGGAGCAACTCCTGAATTGCCTCGCGCGACACCGAGAGTTCGTCCATGTGATCTTCCAGCCAGCGCGAGAAATCGGCCTCAATGTGATCTTCCCAACGGCGGTCGATCTCGCCGGAGGTGTACACACCTTCGCGCAGGCGCTGCTTGCCGAAATCATCGCGTAGACGGATCAACTCGGAAGTCTTGACCACTTTTTCGGCCAAATGGGCCGGCACGAAGATCACGCCATCTTTGCGGCCCAGCACCACATCACCGGGCATCACCGTCACCGGGCCGATGCGCGTGGGACAGTTCACGCCCAACAGCATAATTGTGGGCGAGGCATAGGTGGGGTGCAGCCCGCGCACAAAGCTGACAAAGCCGGGCAGTTCTTCAATGCCGTCAATGTCGCGCACGGCGGCATCATGCACCACGCCATTGCCCGACTTGCTCCAAATTGAAGTTGCCAGATTGTCGCCGATGATTGCCCCTTCGTCGATTTTGCCATAGACATCGGCCACATAGACATCGCCCGGCACAAGCATGTCAATCGGCCACGAGATCTGATCACCCACACAGCCCAGGCGGCTGCCCTTCTCTTCCATCACACGGCGCATCTCGGGCCGGCGCGGCATGTACATGGCGGTGAGGGCGCGGCCTACCAGCACGCCGCCGGGATGGGTGCAGAGGAAGCCATCGGCGTATTGGTGGTGATAGCCTTCGCCGCGCAGCACGCCCCACGCTTGCGTAATGGTCACAGCGCGCATACGATCAAGTATATTGTCCGGCACTTTGGGGCGGCCATCGGCAAAGCGCTCACCCGTCCAGCCGGGGGTATAGTCAATCAGTTCGTCGGGAGAGAGGTTAAACGGCGCGAATTTTTCCATCAGGTGCGTCTCCGTGTATGAGCTAGGATTGGGTGGTTGTGGGTTGAGGGTCGCGTCACTAACAAGGTGGCATGGGGTTTGGGTCCGTGTCCTCGCTTACGCTACAATTGTAACAGGAGCGTACTCATGATTCAATTGAACAAAACCGATGTTGACCTCGCCCTCTCTGCACAGAGCGCGGCAGATCCTTCAACGCCTGACCCATCGCCAGTTTGATGACGAAACCGCCTATCGGCTTCGGCTCAGCGCCGAACATATGCTGCTCGTCCAGGGCTTCGAGGAACTGCTCTGCCTAGATGCCATCGCCGTGGACCCCTTCGCCTATCAGGTGAAGACGACCCAAGCCGTGTTGCGGCGGCTGCGCGGGCGCGGTCTGCTCTGCGATGAGGTGGGGTTGGGCAAAACGATTGAAGCGGGCCTTGTGCTAAAGGAGTACATTCTGCGCGGGCTGGTGAAGAAGGTGCTGGTGCTGACGCCACCGGGCCTAACGGAACAGTGGCAGGAAGAGCTGAGCAGCAAGTTTTTGCTTGACAACTTCATCACCCACGACGCTCCGGACTTTCGGGCGCAAGGCGACCAGGCCTGGGGGCACTATGATCGTGTGATTGCTTCTCTGGCGACGGCTCGCCTCAGTGGTAATCGCGAGATTATTGAGCAGATCGCCTATGATCTGGTCATCGTGGACGAGGCACACCACCTGAAGAACCGCAACAGCGTTTCATGGCGCTTTGTCAACGCCCTGCAAAAGAAGTACATCCTCTTCCTCACGGCCACGCCGGTGCAGAATAAACTCGACGAACTCTATAACCTGATCACCGTGCTCAAACCGGGCCAACTCAAGACCGAACGAGAGTTCCGCCAGCAGTTTGTTGTGCGCGGCGATCCGCGTTCTCCCAAAAACCGCGGCATGTTGCGTGAATTACTGGCTGATGTCATGGTACGCAACACACGTGACCAGGTGAACATTCAATTGCCACGCCGCCGTGCCACTACCTTGCGCCTCGATCTCAGCGCAGAGGAGCAGAAGTTCTATGCGGCTGTGAGTACCTTTATACGCAGCACCCTTGCCCAAGAACCGACACGGCGCGGCGTACAGCGGCTCACGCTCATGACCCTTCAGCGCGAGATCGGGTCAAGCCCGCTGGCCGCCGTGCCCACGCTGGAAAAGATCGCGGCGTGGCGGGCGCTCTCTGCCGAGCAGCGCAGCACCGCCCTGGAACTGGCCCATCAAGCCAGCCAAGTTTCACAGCAGGCCAAAGTCGAAGCCCTGCTCAAACTGCTTCAGGGCGGCGACGAAAAGGTGATTATTTTTACCCACTTCCTCTCCACGCTGCATCATCTGGCCGAGGCTTTGACCGCAGCTGGGTTGGATGTGGTGTCCTATCACGGCGGGCTGAGTTTGTCAGATAAAAATCAAGCCATCGCCGATTTTGCGGGTCCGCGCCGTATTTTGCTTTCCAGCGAGGCCGCTGGCGAAGGGCGGAATCTGCAATTTTGCTGGCGCATGGTCAACTATGATCTGCCCTGGAACCCTATGCGCATCGAACAGCGCATTGGCCGCATCCACCGCATCGGTCAGCAGCACGAAGTCAACATCGTCAATCTAGCTGCCAAAGGCACGGTGGAGGACTATATCCTTGACGTGCTGGACAGCAAAATCAACATGTTTGAGCTGGTGGTGGGCGAGATGGACATGATTTTGGGCAATCTCGAAAACGAGCGCGAGTTCGAGGATTGGATTTTCGACATCTGGGCCGGGGCACAGAGCGACGTTGAAGTGGAAACCGGCATGGCTGACCTGGGCGAAGCGCTGCTGCGGGCGCGTTCCACCTATCAGGAAACGAAGACCTATGACGATGCTCTGTTTGGCGACGATTTTGGGGTAGAATAAGGGATGATGAATGGTGATTGGAGAACAGTAGATCGTGACAACAGGGCTGGAGCAGTTTACGCTTGATTTTTTTGTACAGCATGAAGCATTGGTGGAACGGCCTGCGTTTGGCATTGTTGAAGTACTGTTGCCCGAAATCCAGGCCCAACGGCTCGCGTGTGACAGCTATTTACGCTTAACTTTTTCTGAAGAGACCGCCGAGGCCAACGCTGGGCTGCTCCATTTGACCATCGGTCATCCGCTAGTCGAGCGTATTATCGAAGCCGCACGCCAGGAGGGGCAGGCAAGCCAGTGGTCCGTGCAGGCGGGCCGCTTGAAAAAGCCCGATCTCTTTGACGTGCTCAAGCGCGAGCTATTTTTCCCCAATGCATGGCTCACTCCTGAAAACGGCGCAATGGCACGTGCTCAGTTACATTACTATGCCCGTTTCAACTTCAAGGTCGCCTTTGTCAGCGACGAAAAACAGGAAATCATCGTCTCACAGTGGATGGACGTCAACCGGGGGATTGCCGCCAGCACGTTGGACATCCAAAGCGATTTGTTGCTTTTGTCCCCGGAACCGCCCCCGCATCTCAGCGTGGCCGCCTTGCAGTGGGCCACGGATCTGGAGCCACTCAGTTTCGACGCCATGTCCCAAGTGCTGGACAAAGCAAGCCACGCCGTTGCCCACACCCTCGGTCCACGCCTGGAACAAGCCCAACGTCGCAGTCGCCGCTTGCTTGAGCTAGACTTGGCCCGGCTCATCTCTTTTTACGATGAAACCGAACATGATCTGGAGCGGCGTCTGCGCGGCAGCACAGACGAAAACCGCGCCGCCAGCCTGCGCAGCAAACTAGCTCTGGCCCAGATTGACCGGCAGCGCAAGCTCGCAGATGTGCAGGAAAAGCACCGGCTGCGCCTTAGCCTGGATCTGGTTAACGTGGCATTGGTGGCGCAGCCCAAGCTGGCGCTGCGTGCCTGGATCGAAAACCGCTACCAAAAGCTGCCCTACGATTTCATCTGGGACCCCGTGCTTCACACGCTGGAAGCGCCGCTCTGTGTTGTCTGCCAGCGCCCGTTCACGCGCCTGCACCTCTGCGCCAACGGCCACCTCATGTGCGATGCCCACACCCACAACTGTGATCTGTGCAAACGCGAATTCTGCGGCCTTTGCCAAGACCAGATGGGCGCGTGTGCCACCTGTGGGCGCACGATCTGCCCCAAAAGCCAGATCCGCTGCAAGTCGTGCGCTGAGGTCTACTGCGCCGATCATCAGCACCATCCACATGGGTGAGGATGTGACGCCCCAAACCTCAGTTCAGAAGATGCGAGGTTGGCTCGGCGTGGCGTCAGAGAGGAAGATCGGTGTCTGGCGTGTGCGGTTGACGGAGAAATCGCAGTATAATGGACCCAAGAAATTGGACAGTGAAACGGGTGAAAATAAAGTTCCAAGCGAGCCATGCGAAAACAATATAGCGCGACGTTCAAGGCGGAAATGGTCAGAGAGATTTTAAAGGAAGAGAAGACGCTGAGCCAACTGGCATCGGAAAGCGGAGTGCATCCGACGCAACTGAAAGAGTGGAAGAAGATCGCCCGGGGACCTTCTAAGACACCTACCGCCGAAACTCAACCAGCGCCGGCGCAACCTCATCGCCCACCTTCCAGGCCACCCCCTCCTCACGGGCCAGCCTTTCGGTATCGTCGGCGATCCATTCCTCGCCGATCACCACGCCCATAGCATCCACGCTGGCCTGGCGTAACGTTTCAGCACGCCGGGCGGCGCGCAGCACGTCCAGCCGATCCACACGCAGCGAAACCTCCACCACAAGATAGCGGTCGCCTTTCCACCAGATCACGTCGGCCAGGGTTGGATCGCTTTCGTCGCTGACTTGACTGAGATCCGGCAGATGGGCCAATAACTCGTTGAGCCGGTCATAGACACGGTCACGGTGCAGGCCACCCCCCTCGCCCTCACCCAACAGGCGGCGGGCCTGAAGTTCGATCTTGCGTTCGTACTGTTCGCCCTTGCGTCGGCCCTCATCGCCCCACTGCCACTGCTCGATTTTTTGCACACTCTTGTGCATAGAGACCTGGGCATCGGCCAGCTTCTGGACCGTCTGCTCCAGTCGAGCTAAGCCGATCCTCAACGCCTTCGAGCCGCGCTTCAACACGGCTAAGTCGATCCTCAACGCCTTCGAGCCGCGCTTCAACACGGCTAAGTCGATCCTCAACGCCTTCGAGTCGCGCTTCAACACGGCTAAGCCGATCCTCAACGCCTTCGAGCCGCGCTTCGGCGCGCCGATGCGCGGCGGCCAGATCGGCCACGATTTCGGCCAGCCGGTCTAGCTTCTCGTCCACCTGATCCATACGGCTGGGCAGATCTAACAGCGGATCTATCTCCAGGGCAGCCTGAAGCTGTCGGCGCGCCTCTGGGTCTTGGCGAACAAGATCAATAATTGATTGTAATTGCTCAGATGTGAATGTCATAGCATAGCCTCCTTGGGTTATTCTAGCATAGTCCACACCGACGCAGCAACGAATTTTCCCGCTTCTCTCTCTCAAAGAAGCGGTGCTATACTACACATCATTTTGAGTGCTATCTCCACCCACACCTGTGTCTAGCGCCCTCTGCACGGGAGCTACCCGGTTTCCAGAAATACGATTCAATTACCCACGAGGAGCTTATGACAGACTCACCATCCCCCGCGGAGCGCATGGCTGTGCTGGCCGAGCAGGTGCGCTATCATCAATACCGTTACTATAGCTTAGACGACCCCGTGCTCAGCGATGCCGAGTTTGACGCCCTTTTTCGTGAACTCCAGGCGCTGGAAGCTGCCCACCCGGAGTTGCGCGGCGAGAGCAGCCCCACTCAGCGCGTCGGCGGGATGGTCGCCGACGCCTTCCGTCGTGTTGAGCATCCCGTGCCTATCCTCAGCTTGGCTAACGCCTTTGGCGAAGCGGATCTGCGTGCCTGGCGCGATCGGCTGCTGCGGCTGCTCTCGGCGGCGGAACGGGACGAGCTGGCCTATGTGGTGGAGCCAAAATTCGATGGGCTGACCGTGGTGTTGCACTATGAAAGCGGCGAGTTTAGCCTGGGGGCCACGCGTGGCAATGGTGAGGTGGGCGAGGAGATCACGCCCAATCTGCGCACTGTGCGCGCCCTGCCGCTGCATCTGCCCCTCAATCGTGAAAGCGCCGTGCAGCCCCCGGCGCGGCTGGTGGTGCGCGGTGAAGCCTATGTGGAGGTGGCCGCGTTTGAGGCGTTCAATCAGCGACAAGTCGACGCTGGCGAGCGCATCTATGCCAATCCGCGCAACTTTGCCGCCGGATCGCTGCGTCTGCTGGACAGCGGCATCAGTGCCCGCCGTCCCATCAAGCTCTGGGTCTACGAAATTCTCCAGGCCGAGGGCAGCCCCGAAACGCTGGAAAGCCACTGGCAGACGCTGGACTATTTGAAGCGGTTGGGCTTTCCGGTCTCGCCAGAGATTCGGCGCTTCTCCGATGCCGACTTCGAGACGCTGGTGGCCTATGTGGTGGGCTGGCACGAGCTGCGCCAGCGCATGCCCTTTGAACTGGACGGCATGGTGATTAAGGTGGATTCGCTGGCCCAGCGCGCCGAATTGGGTTTCACTGGCAAAGATCCGCGCTGGGCTGTGGCCTATAAATCGGGCGGCGAGGAAGCCACCACAAAGCTGTTGGATATTGTGCTGCGTGTGGGGCGCACGGGCACGATTAACCCCAACGCCGTGTTGGAGCCGGTGCCAATTGGTGGCGTCACGGTTTCGGCGGCCACGCTGCACAACGAGGACTATATCCGTGATCTGGACATCCGCATTGGCGACACAGTGCTTATCAAGCGCGCCGGGGACGTGATCCCCAAAGTGCTGCGCCCGTTGCCAGAGCTACGGCGGGGCGACGAGCAGATCTGGCAGATGCCCGACCGTTGCCCCGTCTGCGGCGAGCCAACCATGCGCCCGCCGGGGGAAGCGGCCACCTATTGTGTCAACAATGCCTGCCCGGCCCAACTGGTACGGCGCGTGGAGCATTTCGTGGGGCGCGGGGCCATGGACATCCGCGGCTTTGGCATTCGCCAGGCCGAGCTTTTCGCCACAGAAGGCTATATCCACGATTTGGCCGACATCTATCAACTACCCTGGGCGGCGATTGGCGAGAAGGATGGGTATGGCGAGAAGCGCGTGGAGAATCTGCGCGCCGCCATTGAAGAGAGCAAAGCACAGCCCCCCACGCGGCTGCTCATCGGCCTGGGTATCCGTTTTGTGGGCCAAGGGGTGGCCGAGGAGATCATGCACCAGTTCGATAGCCTTTTTGATCTCATGGCTGCCGATAGGGAACGCCTGAGCGAGATCGAGGGCATTGGCCCGAAGATTGCCGAAAGCGTGACCGAGTTTTTCGCGCTGGAACCCAACCGGGCGCTGCTGCAAAAGTTCGCCGATCTGGGCGTGCGCGTGTCGTCTCCACGCCGCCACACGCAAGCGAATACGGCCGGGCTGCCCTTTGCCGGGCAGACCTTTGTGATCACGGGCACGCTGCCCACCTTCAGCCGCGACGAGGCCAAAGCGTTTATCGAGGCCCACGGTGGCAAGGTTACCAGCAGCGTGAGCAGCAACACCAACTTTTTGTTGGCTGGCGAAAAGGCAGGCAGCAAGTTGGACAAGGCTCAATCGCTGGGCGTGCCCATTCTCAGCGAAGAGGAGATGCGGGCACAAGCCCAAGCCTAAAAAGTAAACAGACTCTCCCGCACACATCGCGCATATTCAGTTCGTATTTCATTCACAACTGTACTTCATACTGAGACCAGAAGGCATCAACAGGACTTCTGAAACAGGTGAACTTTCTCGGCAATGTCCGAGCCAACTTGGAGGAACCAATGAATACGAAACTCAAGAAAATGCTCAGGTTAATCACGCTCTTTGTGATTGCGTTGGTGGCCTTCACCAGCGTGGCCCTGGCCCAAGACGACACGCCTGTCGCCAGTGACGAGGCGTCCCTATCTATGCTCAAGCAAATGCAGGAACAGATGGGGCCAGAAGCCTGGGCCACCATGATCGCGCATATGATGGAAACACACGGGCCAGAGTTCACAGCGCAGATGATGGCGCGCATGAATAAAAGTGACATTTGTCATGGTGACGGCTTCATGGGTATGATGGGACAGGGGCATGAAGAAGGCTTCTGGGGGCACATGAAAAATGGGCTGCGCGCCATGATGAAGGGTGGGATGAAGGGCCATGGTATGATGGGGGGTGCTCGATAGGGCGTACATCGAACAAATAGTTGTTACACTGAATCGTTAATTACAAGAATAAGGAGAGAAAATAATGAGTGCCCAATATGGTTTTCGCACCACAATTGCAGTTGACTATGAAAAGGCCATTCCGTTGGTAACAGAAGCGCTGAAGGCAGAAGGCTTCGGCGTTCTCACCGAGATCGACGTCCGGGCCACCTTTAAGAAAAAATTGGATGTGGACTTCAAGCCCTATATGATTTTGGGCGCGTGTAATCCACACTTGGCCCACCAATCGCTTCAGGCGGAATTAGAACTGGGACTCTTGCTGCCCTGCAATGTCATCGTCTATGACAACGGCGATGGCAGCAGCACGGTGAGCATTATCGATCCCGTGCAGATGTTGGGCATGGTGGAGAATCCCGCAATTGAGGGCATTGCCAGCGAAGCCGCCGCACGCCTGCACCGAGTGCTGGATAGTCTGGCCGAAACTGCCCAAGCCTAGCCGCCCAGCCCCCCAGGCCATATTGAGGCCATGCAAGATAGCGTCTTTGCCCGCTTAGCCGAGAATTTGGAGACTATCCACGCACAGGTATTGCTGCTCAACCGGTTAGTGGAAGATCTGCGCACGCTTTCCGTAGCCCAGAGGAACATTTCGTTGACTATTGCCGATAACGATCTGGGGAAATTGCTGCGCGACCAGTGGCGGCCTATCATCTTCTTTTATGTTCTGCCAGTCAGTTTGTGCCTCCTATCTTGTGCCTCTTATCCGTGCCTGTAACCTTTTATGTACCCACAGCCTATACCCCGATGGATAGTCATTCCCGCCCTTGCATGGTAAGGTAAATACGGAAGACGGCACTAGTAGCCACCCGGTATTCTAATTCCCTCCCCCCTATCCGAATACCGGGTGGTTACGCCGCCGAAGATTTACCCTCAAACCTGATGCCACTCTGTTGATCCCGCTCTTGATACTATGAAGATTAACGCTTGGGAGGTTGTATAGCAGAGGCAGGTTTTTTAACCTAGGGAAGGACAAAAAATGGCGCAATCACGGACGAAATCGAAAACGAATGAAGCCAGTACCAACGGTGAGCTACCCGAACCAGGACGCACCCCCGGTCAGGCTGAGGGTGAGGTCAACGCCCAGGCCGACGAGCCTATCCTGTGGGAGCCGGGCCGCACGGCAGGCCAAGCCGAGGGTGAACGCGACGATATTGACGAATACGAATTTCAACGACAAGAGGTAGCAGAGCATATGAAGCAACAAAAAAGCGCAGGGCAGATCCTGCAAAATGGTATGAATAAAGCACGCCACGGCATTGAGAATGGCATCGATCAGGTGCAGCGTTCGTGGAATGATGATGGTACGTTGGCGCAGATGCGCCACCAGTTTCAACAAGCGGCAGCGTCCCAAGGTCTGGAGACCACTGATGTGAAACGCTGGCTGGCTATGTTAGGCGGCGGTTATTTGGTCTTTCAGGGGTTGCGTCGTTCGCTGGGCACGCTTTCGGTGGCGGGGATTGGCATGGCGCTCTTTTATTGGGGGCTGAGTGGCGAATCGCCGTTGAAGCTTTTACAGGGCAGCACCAACACGACACACAGTGATGCTGAATCGCGTATTCGCAACGGGTCCAATGGACATTTGGTCAATTTGGCCGCCTCGCCCAAACAGGTTACGAAAAATATTATTGTCAAGGCCAAAGTAGCTGACGTCTTTAAGCTGTGGTCGAATTTTGAGAATTTCCCCCAATTTATGCAGAACATTAAGTCCATCCGCAAAACTGGCGATGATTTCAGCCATTGGGTGATGGAAGGACCGTTTGGCACAAAATTGGAATGGGATGCCAAGACCACCCGCTTTGAGGAGAACAAACGCATCGGCTGGAGCAGCATCCAGGGCGATCTCAAGACCAGCGGTCAGGTTACCTTTAACAGCCTGCCCGACGGCGAAACCGAAGTCACAGTCATGATGCAATATGTGCCGCCGGCTGGGTTGGCGGGCGAAGTAGTGGCTGCGCTTTTTGATGATCCCGAAGCGCGGCTCACAGAGGATCTGCGCAACTTTAAGCGCTATGTGGAGAAAAGCGCAAAGTCAGAAAAGGCGTAGGTCGAAGGGTGTAATTGCTCTACAGGTCTGAGGCGCGACGCACTCGCCACGTAGGCTTTTCATAACTAATCTCCCTCGGGCGAGTGCGTCGTACCTATATTGTTAAGGTAAAGAGTAATGAGTAGGGCGTTGGCCCTACTCATTACTCTTTATTGCGTCGTCCAGCCACCGTCAATGGTAATCCCCGCGCCGGTGACGAAACTGGAGGCATCGCTGGCGAGGAAAACGGCCAGCCCGCCGATTTCGTCTAAATTTCCCCACCGCCCCAGGGGGATGCGCGCGATAAACGAACGGTAGGCAACTTCATCTTCAACCAGCGACTGGTTCATTTCCGTGGCAAACGGACCGGGCAACATGGCATTCACTGTAATGGCATAGGGTGCCCACTCCAGCGCCAATGCCCGCGTCATCTGCAAAACTGCGCCTTTGCTGGTGGCATAGGGGGTACGCTCAGGCATGGCAATCACCGATAGCGTGGAGCCAATGTTAACAACGCGCCCGTAGCGTTGCGCTTTCAGATGGGGCGCGGCAGCGCGGCAGACCAGCCAGATGCCAGTGACGTTGGTCTCTTGGACCAGACGAAATTCTTCCAGCGAGAGGCCATCAATGGGGCCGCGGATGTTGATGCCAGCGTTATTGATCAGAATGTGTAGCCCACCCAGCTCGGCTACGGCTTGGGCCACAGTGGCCTCCACTTCGGCGGGATCGGTAACATCGCAGCCATAGCCGATAGCACGCTGGCCGCTGCTGGCGGCGATCTCGGCGGCGGCTTCTTGGGCACGGGCAGCATCGCGGCTGGTGATGGCGACACTGGCTCCTGCTTCGGTCAGGGCCAGTGCCATCTGTTTGCCCAGGCCGCGGTTGCCTCCGGTCACCAGCGCCACACGCCCGTCCAGACGAAAGAGATCCAATACAGACATTCAGGGTTATCCTTTGTGTGAATAGGGTTGTGAGTAGAAGAGAGAGATTGGGCGATTGGGAGATCAAGTAAAGCAACACCTTGTCACCTTGTCTCCTATTCCCCGCGCCGTCTGCACTATGGCACGGGGACCCAGCGCGTGGCATTCCAGATGACGCGGCGTGCTGTTGCTGCTCTCGCCGGTGACGTCGGCTAGCGAGAGATACTCGCCGCCTGTGCCGGTAAAGTCATAGGTTCCCAGCGAAACCCACCCCGCGCTTTTAACCGCCTGATTGACGATGCGTAGCGTGTATTGGCCGGAGTAGACCACCCAATAGCGAGCCTGTGCTGTGGCATTGTTCACACGCGGCAGGTAGACAAAGACCTCGTAGCGCCCAGGCTGCAACGCCGGAAACCAGCGTCCCCACACGTAATTGTTGGCACTGGTTTCGTGGTTGGGCGCGGTCAAGTAGCTCTCTAAATAACCGCCCCGTCTCTCTTGCCACGGTCCATTGACCTCACCACGCACAAAGTTGGCGTCGCGTTCATCCACCACGATAGCATCTGGCACACTTACCGTTGCGCTTGCTTGCGTGGCAGTAACAGGAGTGCGCGTAGGCGTCACCGTGGGCACGGGCCTGCGTGTGGGCCGCAGCGTAGCGGTGGGGGTCACGGTTGGTACGCGGGTGACGGTTGGTACGCGGGTGGCGGTTGGGGGGAGGGCAGGCGCGTATTGGATGCTCAACTGGGCCAGGGCAAAGCCAATACGCTCGTAATATTCCATGACCACTGGGAAGGGACCGCCCGCATGGGAAACTGTGGTGGTATAGGTGGTGGGTCCTTGATCAAACCAGGCGTCAATCACAACGGTATCGTCCACGGAAACCCTCCCGCCGTCGTCCACGCGCATCACAAGTTGTACATTCCCAGGTTCAAACGACAATGTACGGCTCCAGCGCACGGAGAAGTTGTCTACGGGAACCGTACCTGTGACAGGAGATCCCGCTTGCACGTTAAGCGTAATTCGCTCTAGATCGGCATAGGCAACCGGTGTTCCGCTGAGGGTTGGGTTGTCGAAATATTCGGTCAGCCACCCATTGATCGTTAGGGGAGGGCCAGTATACGGCTCCCAGGTCAGGCGAATGGCCCCAGGGCCAGTGGTGTTGAAATAGTCCACCTGTAAAAGATGGGGCGTGTTATCCAGCAGGATGTCGCCTACAAAGGTGGCTTCTCCCTTTTCCCACTGCGTGTGCCACGCATCAATCACCAGTTTGCCATCCACCCACACACGCACGCCATCATCCACCGTAGCGGTGAAACGATAGGTGGCGGGGGCAACGCGCAGGGTGCGTTCCCAGCGTGCCGACCAATAGGTGGCATTGAGGTCGGGCAGTGGCGGCTCCCCATTCCAGCGTCGATCCAACGCTTCGTTCTCTGTCTGACGCACTGCGGCAAAGCCTGCCGCGCTGGGATTGTTCCAATAGGTTGCCCGCCAACCAATTTCTGGCGGTGCATCACCGGTTTGGGCAACCGCCGGGGGCGCGATGAGCATGAGCCAGCAGAGCAAAACAAAAAGGCACAAACGACGAAGCATCAATTTTTCTCCTTCTGGTTGGGGAAGGGACACACGGAGAGTATCTTCTTTGATTATAGCCTAGAGTAGAAGAAGCGGAAAGCAATCTTTTCGGCTTTTTCGTAACGATACAGGTGCGACGCACTCGCCAGGAGTAGATTGGGTGTGAAACGTTTCTTTTGTGGACGCCAGACCGCCCAGTCCAATATCTCTGGCACAGGGTTGGGATTGGGCATTGTTAAAGAGATTGTTAATCTGCACCAGGGCTGGATTGATGTAGATAGCCAAGTGGGCAAAGGCTCGCGTTTTCAGAGTTGGCTACCCTGTGCCCAGGCAGTGCCGGTGACGCCTAGTGGAAAAGTGTATGCCTTGCCGGTGAGGATCTTGGAGGAAGAATGGAGGTAGGGCAGAAAAGATGAGGGCGATTGCAAAGAATAAACGATGCGGCCAAAGTCCCCGGCCCTTTCGGCCTCACTTTCTTTTCTCGCGAGTGAGCGCGGCCTCATCCGGCCAGTAAAGTGCCGGGGACTTGTGCGATTGCAAAGAATAAACGATGCGGCCAAAGTCCCCGGCACTTTCTGTCGTATCTTTTTTACAGCGCCGTCTCACCCAACCGATAGAGCAGTTTACAATAAGCGCTCTGGCCTTTGCGGAAGCTCTCCAGCCGGTAAAATTCGTCGGGGGCATGAATGTTTTCGTCATTTAGGCCAAAGCCAAAGCTCACGGTGGGCACACCCAACACATCGTCGAACAGCCCGGTAATCGGAATGCTGCCGCCGCTACGCACCTGATAGGGTTCCACGCCATAGACCTCTTGCAGCACCTCGCCCACGGCTCGGTTGCCGGGATGGTCGGCGGAGATTAAATAAGGCTTGCCGCGTGTGCCCAGAATTTTGATGCTAACCTCTACACCTTTGGGCGCATTGGCCTTGACATGGGCTTGGAGTAGATCCAAAATTTCGGCGGGCTTTTGATTGGGGACCAAGCGACAGGTGATCTTGGCATGGGCTTCGTTGGGCAACACGGTTTTAATGCCTTCGCCCTGGAAGCCGCCCCAAATGCCGTTGATCTCCAACGTGGGGCGAATCCATGTGCGCTCGCGCGTGGTGTAGCCCGGCTCGCCGTGGGGCTGTTCCAACCCCAGATTGTCGAGAAAGAGTTCTTCGTCAAAAGGCACACGCGCAATGGCCTCGCGCTCGTCATCGCTGAGTTCCCGCACTTCTTCATAGAAGCCATCCACGGTAATACGCCCATGCAGATCGTGCATGGTCCCCAGCAACTCCACCAAGGCGTGGATGGGATTTTGAATCGCGCCGCCGACCATGCCCGAATGCAGATCGGTTTTGGCCCCCTTTACGTCAATCTGAATGCCACAGATGCCGCGCAGTCCCACGGAGATCAACGGCTCGTTTTCGCCCCACTGCCCGCCGTCTGCGCTCACGGCCAGATCAGCGGCGAAACGCTCTTTATGCTGCGGCATAAAGGTGGCAAGATGGGGGCTGCCGATCTCCTCTTGCCCCTCAAAGCAAAACTTGAGATTGACCGGCGCTCTGTTTTCACTCTTGAGCAAGGCTTCCACGGCCAAGATGGGCACAAACATGTTGCCTTTGTCGTCGGACGCCCCGCGCGCATAGACACGCCCCGCGCGCAGCGTTGGCTCAAAGGGGGGCGTGGTCCACAGGCTCACCGGGTCCACAGGCTGCACGTCAAAGTGACCGTAGATCAAAATCGTGGGTTTGCCCGGTGCGTGTAGCCAATCGCCATAGACCACAGGATGGCCCTCGGTGGGCAAAATTTCTACATTTTCGATGCCCGCCTGCCCCATGCGCGCCGCCACCCACTCCGCCGCGGCTTGGACATCGGCAGCATTTTCGGGCAACGCCGAGATGCTGGGGATACGCAAAAATTCAAACAACTCCTCTTGAAAGCGATCCTGGTTGGACGCCAGATAGGATTCCCATGTAGCCATTGCCTAGACTCTCCTTGATGAGGACGAATAATACCCGTGGGGCCATTATCGGCAAGATTGGGGGGAAGGTCAAAGAAAGGGTGAATTGTGAATGAGAGACGACGGACCAAAGACGGAGGACAAAGAGTTTGAATCCAATCGTACGCTACCCTTGCCCTTCGTCTTTCGTCCCAAGGCAGGTTGCCGCTATAATAGCGTCCAGGACTCGAATGTTGTGTCAACTGTAAAGATGAAAGCGTTGGGCGGATGGACTGTCAGTCCGTCCTACGCATGACTCATCGTTCATAAGGAGAGTATTATGGAATTTGTTACATTTCAAGAATCACTGGGCCAGGATCAGCCGCCGGCGGAACTGAACGCGCCGTTGGCGGCGCTCTGGTGGGATGCCAAAGGTGATTGGAACGCGGCTCACGACGCGCTGCAAGGGCAGCCCGACCGCGGCGGCGCGGCGTGGGTCCATGCCTATTTGCACCGCGTCGAGGGCGATCTGTCCAATGCACGCTATTGGTATACGCGTGCGGGCAAAGTCGAATCCACACAGCCGTTACCATTAGAGTGGGAAGCCATCACCAAAGAGCTATTGGTAGCCTATGCCAGCAGCCGCGCCACTGGCCCCGGTCCCACATGACCGCAATTTCGCTTGCGCCCAGCCTGGAACGAGTGCAGCCCTCACGCATCCGTGAGTTGGCGAACATTGCCTTTGGCATGGAAGGCGTGCTGCGCCTGCAATTTGGTGAATCCAATCTGCCCACGCCTGACTTTATCAAAGAGGCGGCGGCCCAGGCCATGCGCGACGGCTTCACCTTTTACACCGAGAACGCTGGGCTGCCGTCGCTGCGCCGCGCCATTGCCGCCAAAGTGGCCGAACTGCACAACGTTGACGTTGACCCGCTGGGCGAGGTGCTGATCACGGCGTCGGGGGTGCAGGCGCTTAACGTCGCCATCAAGTGTGTCATCGACCCCGGCGACGAAGCGCTGGTACTCAGCCCCAACTGGCCCAATGGCAGCGCTATGGTGGAGATGTTCGGCGGCAAAGCGGTGGAGATTCCCATGCCGCAGCGTGAAACCCGCTTTGAGATCGACTTTGCCAGCCTGGAAGCCGCCGTCACGCCGCGCACACGTCTGCTCCTCTACACATCGCCATCCAATCCCCTGGGCTGGGTGGCAACCGTGGCGGAACAACAGGCGCTGCTGGATTTTTGCCGACGGCACACGATCTGGCTGCTGGCTGATGAAGTCTATGAGCGGCTTTACTATGGCCCCGAGCCGGTGACGCCGTCGATTCTGCGCCTGTGTCGCCGTGATGATGCCGTGATTGTGGTCAACTCGTTTTCCAAGAGCTACCGCATGACGGGCTGGCGGCTGGGCTGGGTAATCGCCCGTGCCGATCTCGTCCACAAGGCGGCACAGTTAAATGAATTTATTGTTTCGCACGCGCCCTCGTTTGTGCAAAAAGCGGGCGAAGCGGCGCTGGCTGGCGGCGAAGATGAGATCGCGGCCATGCGGGAACTTTTCCATGAGCGGATGAGTTTCTGCTACGCAGCCCTATCCAGTGTAGCGCGGGTGACGGTGGCGAAACCAGAGGGCGCTTTTTATCTCTTTCCCAAAATTGAAGGCGTCACCGATTCGTTCCAGTTTGCCGTCGATCTGCTGCACCGCGAAAAAGTTGCCGTGGCGCCAGGCAACGCCTTTGGCAACGGCGGCGAAGGTAGCATCCGCCTCTGCTATGCCTCGGACATGAGCGTGCTGGAACCGGCGGTGGAGCGGTTTTGTCGGTTTGTGGAGTGGTACGGTTAGCATCAGTAGTGGGCCGCGAAAACGTAATGGGTGAAACATGAACTCTCTTACGCATCACGTTTCCCGCATTACGTTTCATTTTCCATCCTTCGCCCGCTGGCCCTCACCAGCGGGTACACTTTTGTTGTGAGAACTTTTATGACAACGCTCTCGCGCGTGCGGTTGCCCGCTTTGGCGCGCAATATCTATCTGCTATTGGCCGTAGAACTGCTCATTGGCTTTACGCTGGATGGCGGCATCTATTCAGTGCTTTTTAATCTCTACATGCTGCGCCTGGGCTATGGCCCGGAGTTTGTGGGGTTGGTCAATTCGTCGGGGCTGCTGGCCTTTGCCTTGATCTGTATGCCCGCGGGGATCATGGGTAAACGCTATGGGATTAAAGCCACCATGCAAGTGGGGATTGCGCTGATGGCGGTCGGGGCATTTTTGCTGCCACTGGCAGAATTGAGCATTGCCCCCTGGCAAGAAGCCGGCCTGATCGGCGGCTATGTGGTGATCATGGCCGGGCTGGCGCTCTTCTTTGTCAACAGCACGCCCTATCTCATGGGCAGCACGTCCGCTTCCGAACGCAATCGTGTCTTTGCGCTGCAAACGGCGCTGCTTTCGGTGGCGGCCTTTGGTGGCAGCCTCTTCGGTGGCCGCCTGCCCGACGTGCTGGCTGGCGTGTTGGGAACCACCACCAACTTCCCCGCGCCCTATCGATATCCGCTGCTGTTGGTGGGCGTGTTGATGCTGATTGCCCTGCCCATCCTCAACGCAGCCGAGCCAGTGGATCCGCGCCAGGCCGAGCGGACGATTGCCGGAAAAAGCGAGACTGTCTCCACGCCTGTCTTTGCCAGCGCGCCCTTTGTGCTGATCTTCATGCTGGTGCTGGTGCGCTTCTTTCAGGTCAGCGGCGTTGCCACTACCTCCACCTTTTTTAACGTCTATCTTGACACCGATCTCAACGTTGCCACCACACAGATCGGCATTCTGTCGGCCTTGGGGCGGCTGATGGCGGTGCCGGCGGCGCTGTTGGTTCCCCTGCTGGGGCGACGCTTTGGCAATCTCAATCTGGTGCTGTGGGCGGGCATCGGCACTATGATCAGCTTTTTACCTTTGGCACTTATTGGCAATCCGCTGGCGGCAGGGCTTGGCTTCGTGGGCGTAGTCGGGCTGTCGGCGCTACGCTACCCGGCCTTTATGGTCTATAGCATGGAAACCGTGGCCCCAGAACAGCGGGGAACCATTGCCGGGGCCGGGGAGATGGCCGGTGGTTTCGCCTTTGCCATTATCGCCCTGGGCGGCGGTTATCTGATTGAAGCCACGGGGTTCCGCATGCTCTTCCTGTTCTCGTCCGGTCTCAGCGCCGTGGGTGCGCTGATCTTTTGGCTCTACTTTGGGCGGCGGCAACGGGTCTGATACCACTACCGTTTTTGGAGCATTACTCCTCTGATGGTTTATAGACCAGCGGGAATGCCTCGCCGGCCATCTGTTCACCATCGCCCACTTCCACGTATTGTTGCATCACATGGCGACCGCTGGCAACGTAGCGGGTTTCATTGGTCATATAGTGGAGGGCAATAGCACGGCGCGGGCGGCCACTGGTGTTGGCATGGGAGCCGTGCCATGTCAGCGCGTGGTGAAAGTGGACCTCGCCCTTTTTCACCGGGCAGCGCTCGACACGAATGGCATGACCTTCAAATTCGGCGGGCATGCCATCGTAGTTGTCCAGCGTGTTGAGGAAAGCCTGATGATCGCCCCACGTGTGCGAGCCAGGAACCATGCTCATACAGCCGTTGGATTCGTCGGCGTCGTCCAGCGCCACCCAGGCGGTGACCTCGGTCATGGGCGCAATGATGGGCCAGAGCGGCGCGTCCTGATGCCAATCAGTCTGGCCGCCGATCTGCGGCGGCTTGTATTGGATCTGATCGTGCCAGATGCGTAACTCTTTGGCCCCGGTCAGTTGGACGATGCCTTCGGTGATCTTGGGGTGGGCGATCAGTTCGCGAAAGGGATCGCTTGCCATCCAAATGTTCACGATCTGCCAGACCGGATTGCTGTCGTTTTTGGCAAGATTGCGCACCAACACGGGTTGCTGGATATCCGTACGTTCGCGCTCTTCAATCACACGCATGATCTCGGCGCGCAGGGTTTCCACTTCATCATCATTGAGAACTGTGCCGCCGTTGAGAAAACCGTCGGCCTGAAATTGTGCAATTTGGTCTTGGGTGAGCATATTTCTGTCTCTTCTAACCTTGAATGGGTTCATAAAGTAAAATAATAAGCTGCTCAGCACGCAGCCCTAAAGACTCATAGGTGCGGCCTTCACGGTCACTAAATTCAATCTCATAGGCATTACCACCACTCAAAATATCAACCACAGTCCCGACTTGTCCCTTCCAAAGGTTATGGGCAGGCAGATCCACACCTAGAGCGACAACATCGAGAAGCTTAATCTCTTGTGACAATAGAAACCTCCTCTAGCGTGGAAAACATGTAGTCAATCGGGGGGCGAATGGAAGCTTCATTTCATGCTTATCGCGCCCCGGCTGCCTGTAGACAAGCCTGCATGTGACCGCGTGCCTCGGCGGCGATGACACAGCACTGTTCCAAACTGTACTCTTTGGCGCCGATGATCTCTAGATCCAGCGGGCCAGTGTAGCCATGTTCGTGCAACACACGGATATAGCCGACGAGATCAATATCACCGCGGCCATTGGCCTGCATTTCCGGTTTGCCCGGCCCTTGTTGGCGGCCCTTGCAATCGCGGATGTGAACATGCTTGACGCGGCTGATCACAGCGGCGATGGCTTCCACCGGGTTTTCATCCGCCCGGTAAATATGCGACGGGTCCATGTCGATGCCAAAATTGGGCGATTGAATTGCGTCCATCACCTTGAGCGTGGTCGGTGTGTTGTAGATGGCTGCGCCCACATGTGCCTTGACACAGAGAATCACGCCATATTTCTCGGCCATCTGCGCCAGTGCGCCCAGTTCGTCAATGGCCTGTTGCAGTGTGGACGGATCGTCAGTTTTGCCGCCCGGCCCACAGTTGATAATCGGGATGCCGATCTCTACGGCCGCCTGCATGGCCTTTTCCATTTTCTGCGGATCACGCCCAGGCTGCTCCATGGCCAGCAATTCCAGATTGTATTGGGCTGCCAATTGCTTAACCTGCGGGGCGATCTCCTGCCAGCGGTCGAGGACGAGATGCTGGCTCATGCCATCAATGGCCGAGACTTCGACGCCATCGTAGCCTGAGAGCGCAATATATTTGAAAGCGGTTTCCATGTCATAACCGCCAAAGAGAACGGTATTCGCGCCAAGTTTCATAGGGTTGCTCCGTAGTGCGTGGTGCGTAGTGGGTGTACGCTGAAGATGGAAAGGTGCACGGATTTCTCAGATGAAGAGAGATAAAAACTGTGAACTCTGAGAAATCTGTGTACCAAAACTGTTTGTGGGCTATGCCGATTCAGATTCTGTGTCGGTTTTCTTTTTGCTTTTGCGCGGCGATGACCGTCGCTTGGGCTTCTCGGCTTCGGCGGGCTTTTCGGCCTTTTCTTCGGCTTCTTTCGCTTGTTGCGCCTGCAAACGGCGGGCCTGGCTGGCACTGCCAATGTGCAGCGAATCATACGCCTGTTGCGAGCTGGTGAAGTAGTCGATGCCCTCTTTGCCGTGCCAGCCCGGTTGGTTGTGGATGGGATTGGGTAGCCCGGTCTCGGCCTCGCGCTGGCGAATCCAGGCATTCATGCGCCCGGTGAGTGCTGTCACTACGTCTGGATATTTTTCGGCCAGATTGGTGTTTTCGTCGGGATCTTCGACGAGGTTGTAAAGCTCCACCGGCGGCTTGAAGTGAAAGTCTGGCTCCAGCGCGATCATCAACTTCCACTGCGGCGTGCGCCAGCCATGTTTGCGCATCCATGTGCATTCGGTGATGTAGATTTCGCTTTCGTGCGAAGGCACTTCACCGCGCACCATAGACGTCAGGCTGCGCCCGTCAAAGTCAATTCCGGCGTCAATCTCGGCCAGTTCCAAAATCGTGGGGACCAAGTCTTTGTGCTGATTGTAGCCTTTGATGCGCTGGCCCACGGGCACTTTGCCCGGATAGCGGATGATCAGCGGCACGTGCAGGCAGTTGTCATAGATGCCGTGGTGATCGTACCAGCATTCGTGTTCATAGAGCGTTTCGCCGTGATCACCGTTGACGATGACAATGGTCTCATCCAGAATGCCCATGTTTTCCAGCGCCGTGAAAATGGTCTGGATGCAGGCGTCCATATAGGCAATGGACCCGTCATATTGGGCGTCAATATAATGGCGGTCGGTGATTCCCGGCGGCATCCAACTGGCGAAGAAATCGCCAAAAGGCGCGAAATTCAGCACCGGCTCCATGGATTTGTTGTCGGGGTCGGTCTCGTTGCCGTGATAAAACATGCGCTCGTAGGGGGCGGGCGGCAGATAGGGCGAGTGGGGATCCATGTGGCGCAGGAAGAGCAAGAAAGGTTTGTCTTCCCCGGCTAGCCGTTGTAGCTCTGGGATGGCAACATCGTTGAGGTTTTGGGCTTTGGTTAGCTTGCCCTCTTCCCATGATCCCCAGGCGTGATAGTCTAGATAGGTGTCAAAGCCGCGTGAACTGGGGTTGCCGCTGAAGCCGACACACGTCGTATTGTAGCCCTGCCCGCGCAGGATCTCTGGCAGCGTTTGCACCTCTTCGCGCAGCGGCCCTTTGTGGCGCAATGCCACCACTTGGGTGCTGAAGACATCCAGCCCCGTGAGCATAGAGGCATAGGCCGATGTGGTGGGGATATGCGCGCTGAAGGTGTTTTCAAAAAGCGCGCCATCCTGGGCAAAGCGGTCAATGTGTGGTGTGGTCTGGCGCTGGTAGCCATAGCAACTCATGCGATCGGCGCGCAGTGAGTCGATCCCCATGAGGACGATGTTGGGTTTCTTGGTTGGCATTGAATGTCTCCAGTGAATTCTTGGCTGAGAATGACAAAAAGTGAGAGTAAACGGTGTAAATAATTTTGCCCAGACCATGCTATAATTCATTCGCTCAGGGTAGGCCGAGGGGAAAATGAATTAAGGACAGTTAAAATGAAGACCAGTGAAACAATGATGCTTACAAACAGCGCCGTGCTGGCGCAGGCTTACACCATAGCTGAAGCGCAACAGCGTCAATGGCAAGCGGATTTAGAAGCGCTGATCTATGATTTTTTGGAATTAGACTTTACACACAAAGTGAACCTGGATGAGCTTATCCCGTCAATTGATGAGATCCAAGAAGAGATGGGGGAAGCCATTCCTTACACCGAAAAATTATCCGATCTTCTCCTATTCATGCGTGAGGAATCGGATTGAACTTTTTCTATCTGGATGCTAGTGCATTAGTCAAGCGATATCATCCTGAATTGGGTTCTGATGTGGTGAACTTGGTTGTTCAAGAATTGTTGGACAACGCCCCAGAGCGCCTCGCTGTCTCTCGCTTGATTCTGGCGGAAACGATTTCAGTCATAAACCGGGTTCGGAATGCGAACCGGATTTCAGTAACTGTCTTTCAAACGACCACGGCACGGCTCTTACTGGATGTCCAGCATATGAGTGTTCAAAGTTTGAATGATCAGGTTGTGTTGCAATCAATCCCATTCATTGCTCGTCATAACGTGAATTCTTCGGATGCAATTCATTTGCGACAGGCGCTAAATTTGCAGCAGTCACTTTTAGCGTTGGGCCACGATTTGTATCTCATTACATCGGATCATCGGCTCCTGCGTGCTGCACAGATGGAGGGACTCCGAGCTTTTGATCCCGAAACAGTGCCAATTGCGCAAGCTGCCTCTCTCTTGGCTACCAGTGAAGAAGCCGACAATTCAACTTAGATCGGAAACGTTACCCGCCGCCCCTCCCGTGCCGACTGATACGCCCCCAGCACCATCTCCACAGCCACACGCCCGTCCCACGCCGTGATCCACGGCTCGGTGTCGTTTTTGATACAGTCGATAAATGAGTGCGGCACCGCGGCGATGCGTTCGCCGTGGCTGGCTGGGATCGCCAACCCTAGATCTTGCCAATGGGGTTGCTCTTTGGTATAGAGCTTGAGCGCAATTGGGTGCGGCGGCAGCACACTGGTGGACGGGCTGTCATCGTGGTTTTGAATCAGTACGCCGCGGTCTCCGTAGACCTCAGTCGTGTTTTCCGCCGCCAATGTCACCGACGAATTGACCAGCACTGCCATCGTCCCGCTTGGGAAGCGATAGATCGCCACGCCGGTGTCGTCGGGGGCCACGTCGGTCACCGTGTTGTCGATCTCGGCCATCACGCTGACCGGGCGGCCCAACATCCAATGCAGAAAATCGGTGGCGTGCGAGGCATCATCCATGAACATGCCCATGTTCTTTACCGGGTCAATGTGCCAGCGCGTAGGGCCGTTCACAAAGCTCTCGTTAAAGAGCACCGGGATGGCATGGCGGCGGCGTAATAGGCTGATCTTGCCCAATGTGCCAGCGTCCAACAGCGCCTTGATCCGCTGATTTGACGGATCGTGGCGCATTTGATGAGCCATCATAAACTTGACGCCCGTCTCTTTGACGGCGGCGATGATCCGATCACAGTCAGCCAGTGTCAGCGCCAACGGCTTCTGACACAGAATGTGCTTGCCCGCCGCGCGCCGCCGCTTCCACCATCTCGGCGTGGCGGTTGGTCTCGCAGGTGACAAAAATAGCTTGAATTTCGGGATTGTCGAGCAGATCTTCCACGTGCGGCGAATAGCGCATGCCGAATTTATCGGCAGCACTTTGTCCGCGGGTTTCGTCATCATCCCAGGCGGCAACCAGGTTGACATCGTCTTTGATAGTATCGTCTGTTAACAGCCGTTGGCAGTATGCGTTCACGTGACCGTGGGCAAAGCTGATCACACCAATACCGATGGGAAGGGTCATAAGGTGCTCCTGGAGCTAAAGAAATGCCTAATCCGTAACTCAGATAACGCATTCCGGATGTATCTGTACAGGTCTAGGGTGCGACGCACTCGCCACCCAAGCCTTTACAACCAATCTACTCTTGGCGAGTGCGTCGCACCTGTATAGTTACTTCCGGATT
The DNA here is from genome assembly GCA_963721725.1 of uncultured Chloroflexia bacterium. Classification (GTDB taxonomy): domain Bacteria; phylum Chloroflexota; class Anaerolineae; order Caldilineales; family Caldilineaceae; genus RI-153. Next base: position 209,656 of record CAVRLX010000006.1, on the reverse strand, counting down.
ACGCATTGTTCGTTTCAGTCGTCGGTATCTCATAGCCATACTCGCGCATGGCTGGCGCGAAGAAATCGAAATAGTTTACGCCATCATCCTCTTTCCAGCGCGCCACTGCATCAGTGCGGGTGGGGATGCGCGCCAGGGGGATGCCAAGGTATTCTTCCAGGCGGCGTACCGTTTTTTCTGTGTCCAGCACAAAATCCTCAAAGCGTACCTCGATCCAGTTTTGCGGGCGGGGAGTGGCTTTGACCAGATCGTATTGGTATTTCCATGAGATGGCGCGGCGCAATCGCTCGTCATCAGTTTCCGGATAGGGAATGCCGAACTTGTTCATATCGTCGGTGATGTGCCGCCCCAAAATGCAATCGCGCGGGTTGCGGATCCAAAAGATGTATTTGATGTCGGGGAACATACGCACAATCCAGGGATAGACCAGCGTGGTTTCGGGGATCTTCCAGCCCTTGTGATCGCTGGTATCGCTCAGCACTTTGTTGAGATAGCCCTCAATCAGATCAATAAATGCCTGGGGGATTTCCATGCTGTTGACCTTGTCAAAGTTCCAGCGCAGATCGCCTTGCCATTCCACATGCTGGGCAAAAATACGACAGGCGTCGTACATCTGCTCTGGTGGCACCAGATCGCCGGAGCGGTTGAGCGTCTGCCCCATGTAAACGCCGCTGGCGTAAAGCGTGTGCGAAATGGCACGCGTACCCGAATGGCCGCGACCGATAATGGTAATCAGGGACATGGGTGGCTCCGGGGAGTGGGGGATTAGATATTGGATATTAGATGTAACTCCAATATCTAATATCCAATTCTTTTACTTTATGTAGACAACCGTCTCATTTTCAATCGACTCAATCGCCGCTGCCAGCACCTTTTGCGCGGCCAGTCCTTCGGCCCCGGAGCCGTCGAGCTGCTCTGGGGGAACGCCCTGGCTGATCTGATCCAAAAAGGTGTGGATACGATTGCGGAAGGTGTCTTCAAACTCACGCATGCCGCCAAAGAGCGGATTCGTGTAGACACGCTTGATGGGATCGCCTGCCGGGTAGAGCGTGACTTCGCGGTACATGTCGTCGATGACAAAGCGCCCGTTGACCCCGGCCACCTCGCAGCGTTCCATGGGATGGCCGCGCTCAATGTCATAGCTGCCAGTGAGCACACCCACCGCGCCATTTTTGAAACGCATGTTAAAGGTCGCCGTAGACCAGATCTTGCGCCCCGGCGCTTTGGTGGCAAAACATTGCACTGCCTCCACATCGCCGCCGAAATAGCGCATCACATCCACCGTGTGGGGGTGCAGCGCTTTGATCTGAAACCAGGGCGACGTTTCGCGCGGGTTCATGATCCACATACTCATGTTGATGAAAAGCAGATGGCCGATGCGTCCTTCGTTCTGCCAATCTTTGGCAATACGCGCTGCCGGGGTGAAGCGGTGGTTGAGATTGATGCCGTAGCATACACCCTTTCCTTTGGCCTTTGCCACCATCTCCTCGGCCTCTTCCACCTCGTTGGAAATGGGCTTTTCACCCAGCACATGGCAGCCAAATTCCAGCGCTTGCATGGTGGGCAGATAGTGTTCGCTGCCATATTCATGGCCGCCTGTGGCAACGCTCACGGCGTCGGGGTGCAGCGCCTCCAACATCTGTTGCACATCATAAAAGGCCGGCACGCCATAATCGGCGGCGGCTTTGTCCGCGCGTTCTTTGTTCCAATCACAGACGCCCACCAGTTCGGCCAGCGGCTCCTCTTTATAGAGCTTGGCGTGGCGGTTGCCAATCGGCCCCAGGCCGATGACGCAGGTGCGTAACATAAGTAAACTCCCTCGGTTTATGGGGAAGGTGAATAATCGGGTATTGGATATTAGGTATTTGTCGTCACGCCCACTACCTAATATCCAATACCCTTTCTCTAACCCGGCACGCTCTCGGCCCGCCCGCTTTCGTGGGAACGGATCGCCGCCTCGATAATCTCTTGCACGGCCAGCCCTTCTTTGCCGGACGCTTCGATCTCGTCACGGGGCACGCCCACGCTGACCTGTTCGATCCAGCGGTTGATGCGGTTGGTGAAGGTGGCGGTAAAGCCGCTCAGCCCGCCCATAATGCTGTTGCGGATCACGGTCAGTTCGTCGCTGCGGCGCGGATAAAGGGTCAACTCTTCATAGAGATTGTCCAGCACAAAGCGACCCTCCGTGCCCATGACCTCGCAGCGCTCCAGGTTATGGCGTGGGTTGGTGTCATAGCTGCCGGTGAGATGACCGACCACGCCGTTGGCAAATTCCAGGTTCATCTGCATGTTGGAATAGCAGACGCGGCCCGGCGCTTGGTTAAAGAAGGCATGCACCCGCTTCACATCACCGCAGAAGAAGCGCATAATGTCCAGCGAATGGGGATGCAGGGCGCGGATGTGAAACCAGGGCGACGTGTCATTGGGGTTGCCGATCCACATGGTCATGTTGATCAGCAGCAACTCGCCCAGTTTGCCTTCATTGACCCACTGCTTGGCCTTCGCCGCCGGTGGCACAAAGCGATGGTTGAGGTTGATGCCGTAATAGACGCCCTTTTCGTCGGCCTTTGCCACCATCTCGCGGGCCTTGTTAATGTCATTGGAGATGGGTTTTTCGCCCAGCACATGCAGCCCGGCTTCCAGGCATTGCATGGTCGGCTCGTAATGATCGCCGCCGTTCTCTGTCCCGGCGCTGCTCACAGTGACGGCGTCAAGTTCCTCGTTTTTGAGCATATCCTCAATGCTGTAATAGGCGCGCACGCCGTAGCGCTCGGCGGCTTTGTCGGCGCGTTCTTTGATCACGTCACACACGGCGACGAGATCGGCTAACTTGCTGCTCTGATAAACTGGCGCATGGGTGTTGCCGATGTTGCCCAGGCCGATAATGGCGACTTTTAACACAGGGTGACCTCCCGATTGGTGGCTGTGGGTAGATGTCGAAAATGATTATGAAAAGTGATTGTACCTGTGACGGTGCAACGCACTCGCCAAAGGTAGATTGGGTGTGAAACGCTTGTGTGGCGAGTGCGTCGCACCCTACACCTGAATGGATACAAGTAATTATGGATTTCGTTGCCAGATGAAATAGTTACCGATCTGGGTAACTCGGCTGTAATTGGCGGCGATAAACTCGTCCAAATAATAGATGCCACTACTAACGGCGCTGCGATTGGGTTCTTGGGATGGGGGCCAATCCAGGGTGACCACCCAGGTAACTTCTTTGTCACGCAGGGAAGCGGCGATCTCCTCTTGGACGGCCAGCGTATCGGTCAGCCCAGGGTGTACTTCAGGATATTTGGTGGCGCTGGGTCGGTCTGCAATAAAGTAGAAGCTGATGTCGTTGGCAAAGACCTGATCATGCCGAGTCATGCTCACAAAGATCGCTTCGTCTGCCTCTGTGTTGTCGCGAATAAATTTTACGGCATCTTGCTGCACACTGGAAATTGCTGTACAACCGGCTCGTTCCAACTCCGCATAGCAACCCGATGCGGGCCATTGTTGCGCAACGCTAAACAGGCGTGAAAGCGGCGAAAGGGCATAGGGCCAGCCCAGCACCACGAGCACAGCCACCGTGGCCGCCAGTGCCAAGGGTTGCTGACCAAGCCGCCCGCGAGACCAACGACAGCAGCCAGATGGCAGTGATCAGCGCAAAGATCGAGGTGGGCAGCACATGGATGCCATCGTAGCGACTCAGGGCCTGGTTGAACAATCCGATGCCAAGAATGACCAGCGCCAGCATGGCAGCGTCCGTGATGCTGTGCGCCCGCGTCCACGCTCGGCGCATTAGCACAATCAGCGCGGTGGGGTAAATCAGCAGTGGCAAATAGAAGAGCAGCCACAACTCTACTGGATTGAGGAGATAGGCCGGGGCACTGCTGGCTGCGGTGAGCGCAGATAGATCAAGCCAGAGGGGCGGATAGGGCAAACGCCGGGCTTCGGGCATCAGCGTAAGCGGAAAAACAATCAGATCGGCCCAGACTTCGGCAGCGCCGCTCGCTGCAATGAGATAGCCGTAAAATGGGACCATGATCAGCAGTGTTCCGCCTGCCAGCAACAGACTATGGCGTAACCACACTTGCCAGTTGCGGGTGGGCCGTGTCAGTTCAAAGAGTAGAATCCCAGCCATCAGACTGACCCCGGCATAGAATCCAACGTCAAGCCGATAGGCAGCGGTGATGCCTACCGCCACCCCGCCCGCCACAAGCCAACCCTGCTTGCCCTCTTTGATAAACTGGATCAAGGCCAGAATGCCCAACATCCCAAAAAGGATGGCTGGGAAGATGGCGTAGCTATAAAAGGTGGCCGCGGCCAAGAGCAGCGCGGTGAGGATGAGCATAGCCCATGCCGCCCGGCGCGAGATCAGCCGATCTGCAATCAAGAAAATGCAGAGCACGGTTGCCATGCGGATAACGGTGTCGTACAGTCGCGCTGACATCACATTCGTGCCGAAAAGCTGGAAGACCACGGCCAGGGCATACGATTGCCCCGGCGGATAGATTGCCCAAAAATCACGGAAGGGAACTTCGCCGGCCAATACCCGCTCACCGTTGAGCAGCGCCAACCCTTCGTCATAGACATTGAGCGGCGTGCGCAGCGGCAAACGAAAGAGCCACAGCGTACCCAGCGCGGCCATCCCGCCATAGACAATTGCCAGCACTGGGTTCGCTCGGTGCTGATGTGGAAGCGGCATAGCCAGGGTCTGGGCGCGCTGGCGTTGGCGCAACCAGCGCGCCAGCCAATCCAACAGCGCTGTGCCCGTGACCGCCACCACGACCAACAAAAAGCTAATCCACTCAAAGACGCCCACACTCCATTCCATCGCCACACGAATCGAGCCGATAGCGGCATAGATGCCCAGGCCAATGGCACTGACGCGGATGAAGCGCTCCCACAGCCGCTCTTTCTCCACAGCCGTGCGGTAAAAATGCTCGGTAAAGATAAAGAGCACCACCAAGATCATGCCAAGAAAGAGTGTGGCAAAGCGTTCAATTGCGCTGAGGCTATACCGGTCCCAGGCGGTTTGTTCCAGGGCAAAGTGATAGGTAGCGCGCATCACCACTGCTAAAAGCAGAGAACCAGCAATAGTGACTGCCCACAGCAGGTACGCGGTTCCATACGAGACAAACTGTTTCATGATCGCTTTCTAGTTAGCGTATGCTGCTTAGTTCGATCTGGGGGATTCCTTCAAGATGCAACGTCTCGGCGAAATGACAACTGGCATATTGATCGCCAATTGCGCGCAATTCCGGCTCTTCTTGGCGGCAGATATCCTGCGCATAGTTGCAGCGCGGATGGAAAACGCAGCCCGTCGGCAGATTCGCCAGATCGGGCGGCTCCCCAGCCAAGACCTGACGCTCGCCAGTGAGGTGGTCCGACGCCTTGGGCACAGAGGCCAGCAACGCTTCGGTGTAGGGGTGTTTGGGCCGATGCAGCACATCGTCGCGATTGCCCAACTCGGCCAGTTTGCCGGCGTACATCACGGCAATGCGGTCGCTGATGTAGCGGATTACGCTCATGTCGTGGGAGATGAAGACGTAGGTCAGGTTCATCTTCTGTTGCAGATCTTTGAGCAGATTGAGGATCTGGGCCTGAATTGAAACGTCCAGCGCCGAGACCGGCTCGTCGGCCACCACCAGTTGGGGGTTAACGACCAGCGCGCGCGCAATGCCGATGCGCTGGCGTTGACCGCCGCTGAAACTGTGTGGATAGCGGCGCAGATGTTCCACACGCAGCCCCACTTGCACGATGGCCTCTTTGACCCGATCTTCTAACTCTTTGCCGCTGGCGAGGCCGTTGGTGATCAGCGGTTCGCCCACTGTCTGCAATACGTTCATGCGTGGGTTGAGCGAGGCGTAGGGATCTTGAAAGATAATCTGCACATTGCGGCGCAAGTGGCGCATATCTTGATTGTCGAGCTGCACCAGATCGGTGATGCGCCCATTCTCGCGGAAGAGAAGCTGCCCGCCACTGGGTTCATAGAGCCGCACAATACAACGGCCCAGCGTCGTCTTGCCGCTGCCGCTCTCCCCAACTAGCCCCAGCGTTTCCCCGGCATAGACATCCAGATTGACGCCATCCACTGCTTTGACATAGCCAACGGTGCGGCGCAAAAAGCCGGCCCGCACCGGGAAATATTTTTTCAGATCTTTAATTTGGAGCAAAATCTCTTTTTGTGCGGTCACGCCATTCCCTCCTTCGCCATTTTGGGTTCCCAAGCTTTGCCGTTGTCCATGTAGAGCACACAGCGCACAAAATGGCCTGGGTCCACTTCAATCAGCGGAGGGACCGCCGTGTTGCAGAGACCAGGAATGCGTTTGTCGCAGCGTGAAAAGAAAGGACAGCCCTCATGGAGTGTAAAAGGGCTGGGCAGCGCGCCTTTGATGGGGACCAATTGTTCCAGCGGGCCGTCAATGCGCGGGATCGAGCGCCACAATGCCTGGGTATACGGGTGCATCGAGTTGTGCAGAATCGTCTCGGCATCGGCATGTTCCATGACCATGCCCAGGTACATCACCATAATTTCGTCGGCAATCTCGCTGACCACGGCCAGATCATGGCTAATGTACATAATCGCCATCCCATACTCTTTTTGCAGATCGGCGATGAGCGTCAAGATCTGCGCCTCAATCGTAACATCCAGCGCCGTGGTTGGCTCGTCGGCAATCAGCAGCCGCGGATTACAACTCAGGGCCATGGCGATCATGGCGCGCTGGCGCATCCCGCCGCTGAGTTCGTGCGGATAGGCATCCACCAGCCGTTCCGGGCGAGGAATGCCCACGCGCCTTAACAGTTCAATCGTGCGCAGGCGAGCCTCTTTTTTCGAGACTTCGGGGTAATGGATCACAATGGCTTCGATGATCTGGTTGCCAATCGTATGCAGCGGACTAAACGACGACATCGGCTCCTGAAAGATCATCGAAAACTCTTTCCAGCGCAGGCTTCGCATCTGGTCGCCTCTAGCGGGCAACTGAAGCAAGTCCATCACCTGGTAACTGCCTGGGCCATTTTCCACATGGAGAAGAATTTCCCCGTTCAAAATTTTGGCGGGCGGCGAGGGCACAATCTGCATAATGGACTGCGCGGTCACCGATTTTCCGCTGCCGCTTTCGCCAATGACACCCAACGTTTTGCCCTGGCGAATGGAAAAACTGACATTTTCGACGGCGCGCACAATCCCTTCGTGTAAAAAAAAGTGGACTTGTAGATCTTTCACTTCAATCAGAAGATCGCTGTTTTGATTTGTCATGTCTCAACCTTGCATCGAATCGTTGTTACCGATTGGAATAGGGATCGGCCGCATCGCGCAGACCGTCGCCCACGAAATTGAAGAGCAACACCGTGCCAATGACAAAGAGGGCGGGGATCAACTGCCACGGCTGATGGGCAATGGCGACAATATCCTGGGCATCTTTTAGCAGCGTGCCCCAACTGACGGCGGGGGGCTGAATGCCCAAGCCGATAAAGCTAAGCGCAGTTTCGGCCAAGATCATCCCCGGAACCGAGAGCGTGATGGAGACAATCAGGTGGCTTGTGAAACCGGGCAGTAGATGGCGGAAGATGATACGCGCTTCGTTGGCGCCGGCCGCCTGGGCCGCCAAGGCATAGTCTTCTTCGCGCAGAGAGAGCAGCTTGCCGCGCACCACACGCGCCAGCCCCGTCCAGCCGATGACTGACAAAATTATTGTAATGGCAAAGTAGGTTTTTAGAACCGGCCAATCGCGTGGCAGGGCGGCGGAAAGTGCCAACCAGAGTGGCAATTGCGGGATGGAGATCAAGAAGTCAATGCCACGCTGGATGATTTCGTCGATGACGCCGCCGAAATAGCCGGAGATGCCGCCCAGCACAATGCCCAAAACGAAGCTGAGCATTACCCCAATCAGGCCAGATCGAGAGCGAAATGCGCGCGCCGATCAAGGTGCGCGAGAAATATCGCGCCCCAGTCGGTCTGTGCCAAAGAGGATTACCGGCGGGTTCCCCTCGCCAGTGCCGAAGAAATGAAGATCGGTCTGCCATAGCCCCAGGAGCTTATACGGTTCGCCTTTAATGAAAAAGCGGATGGGATAGCGCTCACTGGTATCTTCTGCAAATTCATACTTGAATGTGGCCTGATCCAGGGTGCGCTCTAGCCCATAAATAAAGGGAGAATGTAGACCGTCATCGCTGAAAATGTGAATGCCGGTGGGCGGGGCTTGTTGATAATCATTAAAGCGGATCGCGGTCGTATAGGGGCTGAAGAAATCGGCAAAGATAGCCACAAAATAGAGAAGGAGCAAAAGGACAAATGAAATCATCGCTAATTGATGTCGCCGAAAACGCCACCAGATTAGCTCCCACTGGCTGGCATAATAGTAGCGGTCATTGACATCAACTTCGTCAGTTACCACAATTTCATCGGGAGTTTGGGTTGTAACTACACTCATTGACTCAACTTCCTTTGTATGATTACTTCCCCACACGCTCATAGCGAATGCGTGGATCCATCCAGGCTAGCAAAATATCCGAGAGCAACGTCCCGATCACCGTTAGCACGCTCAGAATCATAATGATACTGCCGGCCAGGAACATATCCTGGGCCAATACGGCGCGTAGGAGTAGCGGGCCAGTGGTCTGTAGCCCTAGAATCAGCGAGACCAGCACTTCGCCGGAAAAGATGCCGGGTAGAATCCAGCCGATGGTGCTGAGGACTGGATTGATCGCCATACGCACAGGATATTTGAAGAGCAGTTGTCCTTCGGAGACGCCCTTGGCGCGGGCGGTGATCACATACTGTTTTTGGAGTTCGTCCAACAGGTTGCCGCGCATGACGCGGATGGTTGCACCCGTTCCTGCCAGCCCGATGATGAGCAGTGGCAGGACCATGTGTTTTGCCATGTCCACAAATTTAGCCCAACTCATGGGCTGGCCTAGATATTCAATGGAAGTTAGCCCTAGCGGCGAAAAGTTAAAATAGCGCAGGGCAAACCAGGCCAAAATCATCGCCAGTAAAAAGCCGGGCGTGGCAAGGCCAAGAAAGCCGAAAAAGGTCACAATATAATCTGTAACTGAGTATTGATGGGTGGCGGAGTAAATGCCGATGGGAATGGCAATTGCCCAAGAGACCACCAGCGATAATAACGATATGGTTAATGTTAAGGGGAGCCGCTCGGCCAGAAGCTCATTAACGGTGCGATTCCACTGAAAAGACCAGCCAAAGTTAAAATCGAAGAGGATGCTTTCCATCCAGTTAAGATAGCGCTTATAGATGGGCTGATCGAAACCGTACATTGCCACCAATCGGTCGGCCTCATCTTGATTTAACTCCACGCCCGATGCGCGCAAATTGGCGATCTGATAGGTAACCCAATCGCCGGGGGGGAGTTCGATAATCACAAAAGAGACCACCGAGATCAAAAAGATAATGGGTACCAACATCACCACACGGCGCAAAATAAAAATTAACACCCGGTTACCTCCCACAGAAACATACAGTATTTGAGATTGCGTACTGCGTATTGCGCAACAGAGTCGATTCGCTCTGAATACGCAATACGCAATATGCAACCCAGCGATAGTTTAGCGGATGTGGCTAAGTTATTCCTTGTAGAAGAACTGTTCACCCGCGAAGTTCTGGGCGATGGCGTAGCCGTTGCTGGCAACGTTGCCCATACGGGCCGAGATAATCAGCGGGTACTTCACCTGTTCCACCAGGGTAATCATGGGCAGGTTGTCGCGATGCCACTGGTATCCCTGCTCCTTCAACTGGTTGTACTCGTCGGTGCCGGGCACAACCCCCCAGCGCTGCTTGTCCAAGTCGAAGGCTTCTTGCACCCAGGCGGGCGGTTCTTCGCCATCTGTGCCACCGGTCTGCACATAGTTCCACCACAGGCGACCAGCCTCGTCGATGGTGCCACTCGTATACTGATCATCGCCGTTGGCGTCGTGGCTCCACATGGTAAAGGCGGCCATTTCGTTGGCCTCGGTGCGCTGTGTGCGCAGGGTCGGGTCGATCTTCTTGACCTGTGCTTCCAGCCCGATCTCCTTCATGTACTCGCCAAGCAACTCGGCAGCCGGGGCCAGATCGACGGCCTCTGCGCCTGTCTCCAACAGCACCATGAAGCGGTTGCCATCGGGGCCAATGCGGAAGCCATCGGCATCGCGCTCATCCAGTCCCATTTCGTCGAGCAGGGCATTGGCGCGGTCCAGATCGCGTGTGTAGAGATCCGCACCCACACTGCGCTCCGGCATGCTGGCGAAACCGTAATAGAGGCTGTCGATCAGCTCTTCACGGTCCATTGCCAGACTCAGCGCTTGGCGGAAGCGCACATCCTGCACCACCTCGCGCCAGACCGGATTGTCAAAGGTCTGATTGATATAGAGATTGCTGGAGTCCACGTGCATGTCCAACAGAACCGTGGTAAAGCCACCGGCGGCTTCGTTTTCCTTGTAGAGCGGCACTTTAACCAGGCCCGTGCTCTCACGCATGAAATCGACGTTGCCAGCAAAGATGTTGACATTGAGCATTTCAATATCTTCAGTCAATACCGAGATAATCTTGTCAATATAGGGCAGTTGCTTGCCTTCGGTGTCAACCTTGTGATAGTAGGGGTTGCGCTCGAAGGTGAGCAGACCTGGCTCGGCGGAGGGGACAATCAGCCACGGGCCAAGCCGCGGGGTGTCGATACATTGCGGCTCGTTGACATCCCAACTTAGGCAGGTTTTGGCTGTGAAGACCTGCCACCACTCGTCTTTCAGGCTTTGCGCGTCCAACAGAGGGCGCAATTCTTCCAGCGAGGTGTAATCGGCGTGGAATTGCTTCATGTAGTGGGCCGGGCGGATCAATTCGGTGTAGCCGTTCCAGCCTTCAATCACCAAGTTGCGCAGGAAACCACCGTAGGGTTCGGGATAGGCGATCTTGAAGGTGTAGTCGTCGATGATCTCCAGCGTCATGGGTTCGCCGTCGGCAGCGTTGCCGGTGCGGAAGCGGCGCGGGAAGGTCGGGGTCAGGTTCTCGTTGAGGTAGATATCCTCATAGGTGAAGCGCACATCTTCTGTGGTCAGTGGTTCGCCATCAGACCATTTCATGCCTTCGCGCATGTAGAAGGTGAACTCGGTATTGTCCTCGTTGACCTCAAAGTCTCTGAGCACGTTGCCGCGGATGTTGTCCACACCCAGATCGGGGGCCGACAAGAGCGGTTCATTGATCATCACGAAGACATCCGGGTTCCAGTCGGGGCGGAAGTGGGCAGAGCGCAGCGTGCCGCCGTATTTGCCTGGCTCCCAGTTGGGCAGATTTTCTTCGGACATGAGGACGCCCGGGCCAACCACAAACGGCTCGGCGGGCAGGCGATCTTCCACCGGGGGCAATTCGCCGGCGGCAATCTTTTCGGCCAGCATGGGAGATTCCTGATATTGGCCCGAGGAAACTGCTTCCGAGGCGGGAGCCGCGGCTTCCTGGGCTGGGGCTGCAGGGGCCTCCGCAGCAGGCTCGGCTGCTTGCGGTTCGGCGGCTGGCTCCCCACCACATGCTGCCAATACCAGCATGAGGCAGAGCGTCAGGGTCAGCAAAATCTTCTTGTGCATAAACTCCTCCTTGGGTTATGAATAGAAAACGCATGAAGCGGGTGTATTGTCTGTGGGCGGGTACAAGCAAAGGGTGTACTAGTCCAAATGAAAAACCTCGCGCAATTCAATGGATATTTTATCGGGACGGCTGCTGTCTGGCGCTTCAAAGTACGGGGCCATGAACTGCTGCCACTTGGTGTTGATCTCCTTTTCGGCCATGCGGGCGCTGGCAGCCTCGCGGCCAGCGGGCGTTTCAAAATAGCCAAAAAGCACTCCATCTTCGCGCATAAAAAGCGAATAGTTGCGCCAACCACTCTCGCTCAGGGCGGCGAGCATCTCCGGCCAGACATTTTTATGGTGCTCAATGTACTCCTCGATTTTGTCCTCTTTGATTTTGAGTTGAAAGCCGACTCTGGTCATAAGTTCCTCTGTGAAGATGAGTGATGAATTACACAAGGGTAAGCGATTAAGAAAAATCGGCTACCCTCTTCAACCTTTGTCCAGCGTTGATCTCATTCTGATTCCGCCACCCAGACCTGAATCCCGCGCTTGCGCAGGGCATCCAGCATTTCGGGCGGGGCAGAGTCATCGGTGATCAACCCGGTGATCTCGTCAATCGTGGCAAAAGACGCCAGCCCCAACCGGCCAAACTTGCTGCCGTCCACAATGGCGATCACCTGTTGCGCCCGTTCAATCACCGCTTTTTTCAGCCCTACTTCAAGCAAATGGGTGTCGGTCAGTCCCTCTTCCAGCGTGATCCCCCACGCGCCCAGAAAAGCCTTTTGAAAATGAAAGTTTTGCAACACCTGATTGGTAATCGGCCCAGTCACGGAACCGGTGGTGTGGCGTACATAGCCACCCGCCAGCACCACATTAAACCGCGGCATATCCATCAATTCCAGAGCTGTCCACAAGCCTGTGGTCACCACCGTCATCTCGCGCAGATGGCTGCTCTGTTTGAGCGCATGCCCCACGGCAATGGCTGTGGTGCTGGCATCCAGCAAAATTGATTCCACCGGACCGATCAACGTGGCTGCCAACTTGCCGATACGCTGTTTGCGGTCGGCGTTGATCTCCTGCCGGGTGGCATAGGAATATTCCTGGCGAGCACGGTCATGGGCGATGCGTGCGCCACCGTGAATGCGGACAACCCGACCCTGATCGGCTAACTGATTGAGATCGTTGCGGATGGTCACCGACGACACGTTGAACTGTTCGCTCAGTTCGGTGACTGAGGCCGATTCTTGGGCCAGGATCCTGCCTAAAATTTGCTGCTGCCGTTCGTTTGCTAACATTGAATCCTGTTGCGGAAATGGTTGTCACAAGAAGCGCGGCGACAATTAGCCAACCTTCACATAGTCAAGCTTTTGCAGGCGGGCAAACTTGGCAAGTTGACCGGCCACATGACCGATCCCCAGCGCGCAATGATGGGTGGGGGCCTCGGCACACCAAGCATCCACAAACTGGGCGGGCGGCAACGAAAATCGAATACGGCTGTTGGTATTGCCGATCTGCAAAATCGGCCCTGGCAGCGATTCCCCTTCGGCGGCCAAAAATTTCAGCCGCCCATCGCGTGTCTGCGTACACGAAAAGATGGTCACCGGTCCAGTTTTAACATTAAACTCCACAGAAACGCCGAAACCGGCTTTGCCATGATAGAGTCCCAGACCACGCAACGTGGGCTGACGGTCACTAATCGCCAGATGGGCCGGCCCATCATGCCCCATCAGCACAAATTGCTCACTGAAATCCATGGCGTAAAACTCGGTGTACGAGCCGCCTGTGCCCAGCACATCCATCACTTTCATGGCAACGGCGTTTTTGAGATCGCCCTCGCCCGAGGCTGGAATGCCGCGCGCTGTGAGCAACGAATTGCCCAAAATCAGCCCCGCGCCCAACCGTTCAAATTCATTCTGGCGGCTGCCCCGGTAGTAATAGGCCAGCGCATCCAGTTCAAAATCCGCTACCAACCGGTCCAATCCCACGGCAACCTGGCACGCCCAACGCAGATCGTCGGCATTGGCAGACTCTTGAATCTGGAAGATCTGATGGGCTTCCTCCAACTTGGCGTTAATCTGCCCTTCGCTCACCCCATCCACCCGATCCTGTAGATCGTCCATCTCCAGCACTTCTACATGCGAGCCGAGTTGGGCATGGTGCTGCGTGAAGTCGGAATACATATCCAACATGCCGGGGTAGGTGTGGCCGAGGAAGCCAAAGCGCGCTCCTTTGAGCACACGAACTGCTGTGGCTGCCTGACACCAGTCGCGCAGCAGCGTCCATGCCCGTGGATCGTCGTAGAGCGTGCCGGAAACGACCTGAAATTCAATGTTGGCTCGATGAAACACGTTGGCGATTTCGGGCACGCAACAGGTGGAGCAGTTTGCTAGCCATTCGCCGGTGTCGGTATTGGGGTAATCCAGCGACGCCGAGGGTTGCAGATTGAGCACCAATACCGGCACTTTGGCTCGCTGCACAATCGGCAATACTTGTGAACTGGTGGCATAAGTGGCGGTGTGGCAAATCAGCAGATCCACATTAGCGGCGGCCAGTTTTTCGCCTGTGGCGTGTGCAGCCTGTGCTGTGTCCACCAGCCCCATGCCCACAACTTCGGCAAACGCGGAAAGTTGGTCAGCGATATGCTGGTAATAGCCCTCTAGCCGCTCTTGGAGACCGGGGAATTGGGGCCAATAAGCCGCCAATCCAATGGCAAAGAGGCCGACTCTGGCTTTGGGGTAGGTGCGCTGAGAAAAATCCATCGCAAGCGATCCCTTTGGGTGGCGACGAAACGAGTAGCGGTGTAGTGAAAGAAGCGCGCTGAAAAAGACCTAGTGTAGGCCAGATTTGTCCCTGTGGGGCGCGTTTATATAAAAGTTGTGAAGTGGCAAAAATAACCCGGTAGGGACGGGTTGATCGACCCACAAAATTCTATGCACTTACTGAGCAAAAAATGTTGTTGATTCGGTATCAGTATGAAGATTTGTTCAGATTGGAATCTCTGGCACAGGTGGGGGTAGGCCAGCTTGTTAGCAAAGATACTATCCCTTTCGTTCTTTGTCAAGTGCCATATTTTTGCTTTTGTTTTTATTTGTAACTTTTTGTTTAGCTTTCATTTGGGGTGTGTTTCGCGAGGGTGTCGGGGAAGGAATGACTTTTTGGGACTAAATTTTGTTGCGATATTGGCTGGGGGGCACGCCCATAAAGCGTTTGAAAAGTCGAGAAAAGTAATACTGATCTGTGTAGCCAAGTTGGCGGCTCACTTCTCCGATATGCAGATCCGTGGTCTCCAAAAGTTCACATGCTTTTTGAATTTTCAGACGTAAAAAGTAATCAATGGGCGAATACCCTGTCTTTTCGCGGAAGCGGTGTGAAAAGGCCGACGGAGACATATGGGTCTCTTTTGCAAAATCGTCCAGGCTACAGCGCTGCGCAATCTTGGTTAGCATCCTATCAATAATTTGTTGCACATCCATTCCCTGGGCGGAGGAAGAGAGCGTATAGGTGTTGAGCAATGCTACACGACTCAAAATAAAGCGCAGACAGGCCGAGGCAATGGTCAGATGGTGCAGGCTGTAACCAGCGCGTAGGGCCGTGACCATGTCGTTAAACGAAGCAAAGATACTGGGCTGTTGCCCCACCGCCACCACCAGCGCCGTGGGCGAGATGGAGGCCAAGGCGAGCAGATCCGCAACGTCTTTGCCGTCAAAATGGGCATATTGAATCGTCCACGGGTCAATTTCATCTGCACCATAGCCGTGAGGAATGCCCGGCAGTGCCACAACAAGATCTCCCTGGGCTACTGCCCATCTTCTTTCCCCCGATTGAAACCAGCCCTGACCATCCAGACAATACATGATCAGGTAAAAGTCCACGTCCTCCCCGGCACGCTCAGTGAGGTGCCCACGTGCGCGTGGGAAGTAGCCGGCAGAACTAACCCAGAGTCCTGAAAGCAGCGAGTGATCAGCCTGTCGGCGTGCCACGTCTTGGGGCAGACGGCTGGAAATAGTGATTTCGGGCAGGCGCACGGTTCTAGTTTGGGTCATGGTTGGAATATATCCATTGAAGTGATTTTTGCAAGATAGTCCATTGCCCAGAGCAGATAGTGGATTCTCGCCAACTTGGTTCGCCTTTATAATCACTCAACAGCCTACCCTTTTGGAAAATTGAGCGAGGAGAAAAAGATGAAACTTGAGCGCGTGGTCGATCTGGAAGAATTTCAAACACAGGGTTTTACGATTGTGCGTGGGCTATTTTCGCCGGAAGAGGTGGACGCGTACCGGGACCATTACATGACCTTGAACAGTCAAGGCATTGGTGCCTTTACCCGCGAGCAGGAGAAGGCTGCCGAAACTGATCCGCTGAAAAAATATCCGCGCATGGTCCACATGCACCGTTGGGATGAGGCCAGCCTGAAATTTTTAATCGACGAGCGTATCCGTCAGGTGTTGGTGATGCTCCTGGGCGAGGAGCCATACGCTGTACAGACCATGTTTTATTTCAAGCCGCCAACCGCGCGTGGACAGGCGTTGCACCAAGATCAGGCTCCGCTGAAAGTGCAGCCCGGCACCTGCATGGCGGCTTGGCTGGCCGTAGATCGCTGTGACGAGGAAAACGGCTGCCTGCAACTGGTTCCGGGTAGCCAGGATTTGCCCCTCATCTGCACCGTCCCCGCCGACACCACACAAAGTTTCACCAATCAGGCCATTCCCTTGCCTGAAGGCATGAAAGCGATTGATGCGATTATGGACCCTGGCGATATGCTTTTCTTCAATGGGCAGGTCATTCACGGTAGTATTGCCAACACCAGTAAAGATCGCTTCCGTCGTTCACTGATTGCCCATTACATTGTAGCTGAGGCCGAAAAAGTCGGCGAGTTTTACCATCCTATCTTGCGTTTCGACGGCAGCGAAGTGCAACTCGGCGTCACTGAAGGCAGCGAACCCTGCGGCATCTTTGTCAACAAAGAGGGCGAGACTGTGGTCGAAATTCCGGCCTAAGTCCACTCTTTAGCGATCTGCAAGGCAAAGGTCACAAGAAAAGAGGGGCGACCATGAGTGGTCGCCCCTCTTTTCTTTAGGGTTAAATCACAGTGTCAAACGTATTTACTCTGCCGGAGCCAACGTCCCATTCAGGATCAAGACCGTCACAAACGGATCGGCATAGGGGCCATTCAGATAGACGGGGTCGCCATCTTCCGGCCAGCCCGTTGCCAACTTGGAGGGGACTGGGTTGTTGCCATAGCGTTCCCACAGTGGGATCTGTGGCAGTAGTTCATTGTAGGCCAGGGCCAGCGTGTTCACGATCTCTTTTTGAGCTTCCAGGTCGCCGCCCTTGCCCGACGCATCGGTCAACTCACCCAGAGCCACATCGCCTGCGCTTTCGCTGCTCTGGTTCAGGTCAAAGTACATGCCCGGCTTGTCGGGGCTGCCTTCGCCGCTCAGGGCCTGATTGTGGAAGCGGAAGTTCTGGTTGAACGAGAAGTGGGGATGCGGGTTGCCCGCGCCCCAGCCGCGGATCGCCAGTTGGAAGTCGCCATTGTCCACGTCAATTGGATGCTGTTGGAAGTTCACCCCGCGGAAGCTGGTTTTGATGCCAAAGTCAGTAAGCTGCTGGGCTACATTCTCGGCAGCCGCAGACCAGTCGGCAAACTCGGCGGGGGCGCTGAGTTCAAATTCCAGCCGTGCGCCAGTCTCGTCCATCCAAACGCCGTCGGCATCGCGGCTGAAGCCAGCGTCAGTCAAAATCTGCTCGGCCATGTCGCGGTTAAATTCATAGGCGTTCAATGCGCCTGTGGTCTCTTCGCTCAGCCAGTTGGCAGCCAGATTGTCCGAAAAGCCAGCCATGAGGGTGGACGGTATCCCAGATTCGGCCAGGGCGACAAAGCCATTTTCGCCGCGGTCAATGGCATAGGCCAGCGCCTGCCGAAATTCGGGCATCTCAAAGGGATGAACCTTCATATTGAAATAGAGGGCCGGGCCACTATAGATGGGGCGCGGATGATGCGAATGCCCTCTTCCATAAACTGGCGCTCAGTGGCGGGCGGGAAGCCATGGGTGGCGTAGTCGATTTCGCCGGCCAGCACAAGCGGGGTGACAGTGGGCGTTTCGCCGTTGAAGTTGATAATGCGGTCGAAGTTGACATTCTCTGCCATGAACGAGGTTTCGACTTTGTTCAGCGTCATCTGCGACTCGGTGATGCTGTCTTTGTCGATTTTGTAGGGGCCAAGCACCACCATATCGTCGGGGCGGAACTCGTTAAACTCCTGTACCAGCGATTTCCACTCGTCGGATTCGGGCGTCATGCCCTGTTCCACCAGATCGCGCGTGCGCTGTGCCCATTCGCCATAGACCGACGAAGCGTGGACATAGCTTTCGCGCAGGGCACGGCGCGGCACAATCGTGGAGGGTTCGGTGAGCTTGAAGGTGACCGTGTGATCATCCACCGCTTCCACGCTATCCAAGAAACGCCAGACCGCAGTGTTCATCAGCCGATAGACGTGGAAAGTATCGACTACGTCCTGGGCCGTGTAGTCGCTGCCATCACTCCAGGTGGCACCTTGGGGTAGCGTCACCTGTAACGTGGTGTCGTCGATCCACTCCCAGGCTTCGCCGGCCACAGGCATCCAGCTTTCGTCTGCCCACATGAACATGAACAGTGGCGGCTCCATTAGGCTTTGATATGCGCCCAGGGTGATGCCATTGGTGACAAAGGTGTTAAAGTGGCCGGTAGGCGGCACTTGATAGGGCCAGGCGGTGTGCATTTCGTTCATGCCGCTGGCGGCCGGGGCTGCTTCGCCCCCTTCGGTGGCCGGGGCTGCCGGTTGATCACCGCTGGTGGGGGGCGTCGGTGCTGTACACGCCGAAAAAATCAGAGAGAGGATGAGCAGGAACGAGAGAACGCTCCAGATGCGTCGATTCATCGATGAATCTCCTTTTGAATGGGTGAAATTGAGGAAGAAAAAAGAATCGATGGAATGATGGGTGAATGGTGTGGCTGTCTCTTCTCCTTTCAGTCTCTTCTGTTGTGGCGAATGGATTAAACGGTTGCCTGTGGTTAAAGCGCAGCGGTGGAATCTAAATTCGGTCCGTCACAATTGTTGCTAAATTTAACGAGAGAGTATCCGCAGAGGCGGCTTTCATCTCTGATGACGGCATTTGAGAATGCCTACTCCTCATTCCAATCGTGAGTGACTAGAATTTAGCGGGATTTCCGAAAACGGATTTCGACATTGGTTACAGCCGGTGTCGAAGGCTGCGCTCCGGTTTCCTGCCGATGAATGGCCGCAAAGAGCGCAGAAACAGCCTCTGATTGGCGCGCGCCGCGCCCGCTCAGCCCCGGATAGAGAGGGCTATAGGCCACAAATCCGTGTCGGCTAGATTCGATGACAACAGGCAGTTCATCGTTCATGGCTTCCCTAGCGGCGGCGTGTGGTGATGCGAACCCACACAATAATAAATAACAAGAAGATCAGTCCCATCACAAAAGTAGCGCTGGTGATCACAAATTCGGCGCTTCCACGTTCCAAGAAAAGCAGCAGGAATCCGGGGATCACCGTGAGAAAAATCCCGATTTGAAAGGCAATCCGGCCAAGTTCAGGGCTAAGCATAAAGGTTAGACTTGCAACAACTCAATGGATACATCTTTGCGGGGCGGACATGCCACGTGTCCGCCGGGTTCGATGGCTTCTAATGGCGGCACAGCGACATCACATTCCCCCGGCACGCAATACGGGCAGCGCGGATGAAAAGTGCAGCCAGGGGGCAGGTTGCGCAGGCTGGGAATGTCTGCCCCGCGCAGCTCGATCTGGCGCTTGCGATGGGTCAACTCGGGGTCCGCCTCTGGCACAGCCGCCAACAGAGCCTGGGTATAGGGATGCCGAGGGTCGGCAATCACCCGGGGCGTTGGCCCCTCTTCCACAATGCGACCCAGATACATTACCACAACCCGACCCACCCAGGCAAAGTACTTCGCCAGGGCCAGATCGTGGGTGATAAAGAGAAAGGTGACGTTAAATTCCTGCTTCAGCCGCGACAACATTTTAAGCAAACTCACCCGGATCGAGACATCCACCATCGAAACTGCTTCGTCGGCCACGATGAAGGTGGGTTCCACGGTGAGCGCCCGCGCCACCGAGACCCGTTGGCGCTGTCCGCCGCTGAGTTGATGCGGATATTTGTTCAGAAAGTCGCGGGCTGGGGTAAGGTCAACAACCTCCAACAACTCTGTTGCCCGCTTTTCAGCGGCGGCACGGCTGCCCACTTTTTTGTGATGGAGCAGGGGTGTCGTGATGATCTGCCGGATCGTCTGCGTGGGGTTGAGTGACGAGTAGGGATCTTGATGGATAATCTGCACAGCCCGCCGATAGTTGGTATAGTCACCGCCGCCCAACCGGGCAATGTCTTGGCCGCGAAAGAGAATCTGCCCGGCGCTGGGTTTGAGCAACCCGGCGATCATGCGGCCTGTGGTGCTTTTGCCACAACCACTTTCTCCCACCAAGCAGACGATCTCCTGCGCTTCAATGGCAAGCGAAATATCATCCACGGCGGTGACCTGCTCCCCGCCTGTGCCGAAAGTTTTTGTAATGTGGCGTAGTTCCAAAAGTGGCGTCATGGATTGGCTCTATGTCTAGGGTTGGCGATAGATCTCTTGGAGTTCACCCAGGCTTTGGGCGCTCTCAATTCCACTGTGAATGGCGCGCAGCAGAAGAGAATCGCTAATTTTATAGATTTCAGGCATCAAGCGCAGCGCACTGCTACCAAATTTCAACTTGAGTCCCAATTCGATTCCCAAGAGAAGGGCTTCACGTTCGCCTTCTTGTCGGCCCTGCTGAATGCCTTCTCGAAGACCCTGCTGAAGACCCTGCTGAAGACCCTGCTGAAGACCCTCCTGAAGCCCTTCCCGTAGTGCTTTTTCACGCCAAGTTTCTGCAACGGTTGTCACAATGGTTTCTCCTGTTTCTGGAAAGGCCGCATCGACGGCCAGTTGAAGTTCATTTGGCGTCACATGAGGGGCGGCTTCAGAAAAATAGCGTAACACGGCGTATAAAATATCAAGCGCGTCTTGTGACGTTGCCATGCCCCGAACCAACATCAGGATAGATCGAAGCGCATTTTCTGCATCTTCCGTAAATATATCACGAAGCGCACGCGCTGCCACTTGGAGGGTGGCGGCTCCCACAATTTGAGCGTCACTATATTCTGAAAGATCGGTCAGGTGGTACTCAAAGTTCGGCCAATAGGCGTGTAATGCTTCTGGTCCCCGAAAAAGGCTGCTAAAGTTTGTGTCAAAATTCCAAGCGGCTCTGCCATGATAAATGACAATCGGTACCACAGGCAGTAACCCTCTCTGCTCACGTACAGATCGCTCCCAAATGCGCACCAGATAACGCAACAACTGAAACGCTACTTGTGCATCAGGGTAGCTTTTATGCTCCAACAACACATAGACCTGGGCTTCTCGGCCATCAACGAGTTGCAGCCGATAAAGCAGATCCGAGTGGTGCTGTTGCAAATTGGCATCAATAAACGATTCCTGGCTCAGGGTCAGCGACGAAAGGTCGAGTGTTGCCACCACAGCCGCAGGTAGGTAGTGGCGCAAAAAACTCTCGGCCACTTCGGGCCGGGCAAAGGCGAACCGAAAGAATCGATCATGCGGATTATGGAGGTCGGCCATTGTAGATTAACTACTTTCTGC
Source organism: uncultured Chloroflexia bacterium (assembly GCA_963721725.1). Taxonomy (GTDB): domain Bacteria; phylum Chloroflexota; class Anaerolineae; order Caldilineales; family Caldilineaceae; genus RI-153. The sequence continues at coordinate 188,422 of CAVRLX010000006.1, read as the reverse complement.
CGCCAGTTTTTGCAATGACTTTAAGCGGTCCTTCGCCCCTTGGTGAATTGGATTCTTCTCTAGTTCCGCCGCCACCTTTTGCCAGTGCCAACAGGCGGCCTGATGACCTTTGCCTACGTCGAGCAAAGGCGGTTCGTCATCGTGACAACGCTGGGTGGCAAAAGCACAGCGGGGATGAAACTTGCATCCGCTTGGCAGATCAATCAGATCCGGCGGCGAGCCAGGAATAGATTCCAACTCCTCAAAGCCGCCGGTCACCGTAGGCACAGCCCGGATTAGCCCCAGCGTATAGGGGTGACGAGGTCGATAAAAAATATCCCCAGTATCGCCCAATTCCACAATCGCCCCGGCATACATGGTGGCGACGCGATCCGCCAGTTCCGCCGCAATTGCTAGATCATGCGAAATAAAGATCATGGCAAAGTGCTGTTCTTCTTTGAGCCGCCGCAGCAGATCGATAATCGTGCGTTGGGTCAGAATGTCCAACGCTGTGGTCGGCTCGTCTAGAATCAGCACCTGTGGATTGAGCAGAAGCGAAAGCGCCAACAGCACACGCTGGCGCATGCCGCCGCTCAACTCGTGCGGGTAGGCGTTGATCACCCGCTCCGGCTCCAATTGCACAAAGCGCAACAGATCCATCATCTTGGCGTGGACGGCGTTGCGGTCGCGCCAACCGTGGGCTTTGGCCGTGTCCCAGGCCTGTTCCCACACCCGCAACACGGGGTTGAAGGCGTTCAACGCAGACTGGAAGACCATGGCGCATTCGCTCCAGCGGAACCGGCGCATCTCTTTGCCCGACAGATTGAGCACATTTACTTCGCGGCCATCGCGCCGATAGAGGATGCTACCTTCGGTGATGCGCGCCGCCTTTGCCAGCAGGCGCACAATCGCCAGCCCCAGCGTGGTCTTGCCCGAACCGCTTTCGCCGATAAGGGCCAAACTCTCGCCCGCGGCCAGTTCCAGATCCACCCCGCGCACAGCCTGCACTTCGCCGCGACGCGTGAAATAGTTGACGCAGACGTTATCTAAACTCAGCGGGGCGGCCCCATCGACCTGTGCCTCACCGCCTTGCTGCCAATCCAATTTTGTCGTCATGGTTTGCGTATTCCGTGTTTCGTGTGCTGTGTTGGGCGAGACGCTGCCAAAAATCGCCCAATTACCTGATCTCCCAATCGCCTTCTGCCTATTCCCCAGAGCGCAGCCGTGGATTAAAGACCATTTCCAGCGAGCGTGTCATGGTGATCATAGAGAGTTGGAAGAGCGCAATCGCCGCCACCGGGGCCATGATATACCAGACGCTGTCTTTGAAGAAGATCGCCCCGCGCACCCAGGCCAGGTTGATCATGACGCCCCAATTGCTTGTGGAGATAGGCACGAGTCCCAAAAAGACCAAGCCTACCTGTGTATAAATCGCAAAGGTCATGCCTAGTGTGAAGCTGATGATAATGTAGGTCATCATGTTGGGAACCATCTCGCGGAAGACGATGTGCCATGTGCCCAGGTCCAACGCCCGCGCCGCCTCGATGAAATCGCGCTGTTTCAGCGACAGCGTCTGGGCGCGCACAGCCCGTAAGAGCGCCGGCCAGCCCAATATGCCCAAGAGCAGTCCCAACGAGGTGAGGCTGTTAAACGAGACAAAGGCTGCCAGCACGATGAGCAGCGGCAGCCGCGGCACCGTGAGGAAAATATCGGTGATCATCATCACCACACCGTCCACCCAGCCGCCCACAAAGCCGCTAAGTGTGCCAAAGGTCACGGCAATAAAGGTGGAAAGCAACGCCGCTACCATGCCCACATAGATTACATCTTTGCCGCCATGCACAATCTGGCTAAAAATATCGCGGCCCTGGTGATCTGTGCCCAGCCAATACTCGGCGGAAGGCGGTTTGTAGATCAGATCGATTTTCGTTTTGGTGTCCAGCGGGATGAACTCCGAACCAACATAAGAGAGTAACACGATGCTGATCACAAAGAGGAAGCCGACAAAGCCTACCTTGTTATAGGTGAGCAGCTTGAACGAGGTTGCCAGCGAATGGCCGAAGGTGCGCAGGGTATTCACGAAGGGCGAAGCGTTTGTGGTGGTCATGGTCTACTCCTGTCCCCCCAGTTTAATCCGGGGATCGAGCACACTGTAGAGAATGTCGGCCAGGAAATTAGCGAATACTACGGCCAGCGTAATCACCAAAAAGACGCCTTGCATGACCGAATAGTCACGCTGTGAAACGCTGTTAAACAGCACGCCGCCAATGCCCTGGTATTGAAAAATCGTTTCAATGAGCACCGAACCGCCCATCACAAAGCCAATGGCGATGGTCAATTGGGTAAACAGGGGCAGAATGGCGTTGCGCCCCACATAGGCGGTGGCAATGCGCCAGTCGGGCAGGCCGCGCGCCCGTGCCACGGTGACGTAATCCTCTTCCAGCGCGCTGAGAGTATTGCTCTTCATGCTCAGCATCCACGTGCCGATGGTGGTGAGAATGTAGGTGGAGATGGGCAAAGCAGCGTGGAAGAACGCGTCTTGAAAGAAGTAGAGCGAGAACTCTGGCTTCACCCCCGACGAAAGTGAGCCGCGCATCTGGGCAATGGGTAGCCATTTCAACTGCACGCCCAGCCAGACGATGATCAGAATGCCGATGAGATAATCGGGCACAGAACTGAGAATCGAGGCCAGCACAGTCAGCACATGATCAAGCGGACTTTCGCGGCGATAGGCCATGAAGAGGCCCAACACAATGCCAAAGCTGAAACTGGTGATCAGCCCCACGCCCACGCTGAACAGGGTCCACGGCAGAAAGCGCAGAATAATCGACGAGACCGGCGTGCCCGGAGAGAGGATGGAGACGCCCAGATTGCCCTGAAGCAGGTTGCCTAAATAGTCAATATATTGGAGCAGCAGCGGCTTTTCCAGATCAATGGCAAAGAGCGAAGCTGCCTGATCGCGTGCTTCGTGGAAGGGCATACCGTATTCTACAATGAGTCGGTTAATGTACTGTTCCACTGGGTTGCCGGGCAAGAGGCGGATCAGAAAAAAGGTGAGGCTGACCACGACGAAAACTGTGAAAAGGGCTTTGAAGGTCTTGCGGAAAAGATAGGATCGCCAGAGCGCGGCAATCCACTGCGGGCGCTGCGTCCCCTGTGTGCGGGACGAGCGGGGCAACTCGGCTGTGGTTGCCATTCACATACCTCCAGTGGCTGGATTGATCGTCGGTGAAACAGATACACCCCTGGTTGATCGGGGGCTTTGCAACTGCGTGAACCAGCAACAAATTGCACATTGGACAGGGTAAATTCAAACTTGATTGGAGACCGTGTGCCAAAAACAGCGAGCTGCGGCAGCCATTCGTGAACTGAGGTGGGCGTAGTATGGTTGATGCTGCGGGTGTTGTCAAGTGTGTAAAAAAGGAGCGCATGGCGAGTGTCACTCGCCATGCGCTCCTTTTTTACGGCAGATCAGCTCGTTCGCGAACAGGCGCACCGGCTCGGTTTGTAGTCGGGCCGATGATGCGAATCCCCTCCAGCGCTGTTCCATTGTTGGTTTCGTTGCTTTCCCGAACACTGCCGCCTTTTCCACCCCACGAATCGGTAAGCAGGTGCAGGCTGGTTGTCCCGGCGGCAAAGGCACCGGGCCAGACGCTGTAATCGGCCAGTGCCTGCTGCGAACTCAGCGTGATCTGCTGCCCTGGGCCAAGCGCGTCCACATACCACGTCAGCCCATAACAGGGCACAAGATCACAATTTCTGTGCCAGGGCGCGGGCGCTTCCAGCGGCAACCGCCGCGGGTTAATGTGCAGATCCACCCAAAATCCCCCGCTGGCGATCTCGCCCCGATCGGTGATCGTCGCCAACAAAGTCACGGGTTCATCGCCCACAAACTCCTGCTTGGGCGGATCCAATGCCAGCGTTGCCACTAGATCGGGCAAGGGGGCCGGACGGTAGAGCATGGGTAAATAGAGAAGCTCTGTGGCCGCGCCCGCCGGCGCATCATCCACAATCCACGTGAACCTGATCGACTGTGACGCCGTCCCATCCGAGACAACCACCGACACTGTATACGTGCCCGGCTGGCGCAGTAACCCGTTAATGAGACCATTGTTGTCGATACCAAGCCCCGGGGGCAAATTCGAGGCTGAAACTGCGAGCGCGTCGCCATCGCCATCGACTATGGGTAATTGTAAGGCGATTCGATCCCCGGCGGCGTTTTGCTGATCGGGGATCGCCGCAATCGACGGCGCGTCGTTCACGGGCTGCACGGTGATAAAAACGGTGGCGCGGGCGCGGCGATTGTGGGCATCGCGCACCTCATAGACAAACTGATCGGGGCCATGATAGTTGGGGTGCGGCTGATAACCTAGTGTGCCGTCCGCCTGGGCGCTGATCTCGCCGTGGGCGGTGGGGCCAATCGCGCTCAGCATAATTCCACTCGTTCGCAAGCCCAACCCCTGCTCCAGCACATTAAAGAGCAGTGGCAGATCTTCGTCCGTACTAATTTCAATGTTGGTGGCCTGTGGTGGCGTGGGCAGCGGTGTAAATGTCCCCGTGGCTGTCGGGATCAGCGTGGGCATGGCCGTAATCGTCGGTGTGGCGGTTGGCCGGTGGCCGGTAGCCGTTGTCGTGGCGGTGGGCGGTTGGCCGATAGCAGTGGGCGTGGGCGTAGCGGTTGGTAGACCGCTGTCGGTGGTCGCGGTTGCCGTTGGTAAACCCGCGCCACAGTCGGCAAAGTCTGTGCCATCGGTGCGCGTGCCGGGGGAGAAGCGGCGTTGGCTGATGTCGGTGTGTTTCAACAGCGGTTCGCTGCCGGTTATATCAGGGAAGCGCGTGAGGGACTGGTTTTGTCCGCCTTCGCTGCCATAGGTGTAGGCGGCTATGATGATTTCGCCGTCGGCCAACATCAGCGTGTCGCCGTTGTTATTGAATTCCAGTCGTCCACTGCTGGCGGTAATGACCGCGGCGTTGCCAAACGTGCCGGTGGGTGTGCCGCCGCCGAAGATGACCACGGCGCAGCCCGGTCCCACGCTCACATTTTCGCCGAAGGTGTGGCGCACGCGCACGCTGTCGGAAATGGTCCAGCCAGAGATGTCAGCAGTTGTGCCCGTGTGGTTGACGATTTCTACAAATTCATCGTCGAAGCTGTTGATAATGCCGTCGCCGTTGGCGTCGCCGGCGTTCACATCCGGGTCGGCGTGGATCTCGTTGATCACCCAGCCGGGCGTGGCCGTGGGCGCTTGGCCGGTAACTGTTGGCGTGGGCGTGGCGGTTGGCAGTTGGCTGGTAGCCGTTGGTGTCAGCGTGGCCGTCGGCGTAGCGGTCAGCGGTTCGTTGTCCGCGGTCGTTGTTGCTGTGGCAGTCGGTGGATCACCGACTGCGGTCGCGGTTGCCGTCGGTAAAACCGCGTCACAGTCGGCAAAGTCTGTGCCATCGGTGCGCGTGCCGGGCGAGAAGCGGCGTTGGCTGATGTCGGTGTGTTTCAACAGCGGTTCGCTGCCCGTCACATCAGGGAAGCGCGTGAGGGACTGGTTTTGTCCGCCTTCGTTAGCATAAGTGTAGGCAGCGATAACGGAGTCCCCATTGCTCAATGTCACTGTGTCACCATTGTTATTGAATTCCAGCCGCCCGCTGCTGGCGATGATAACCGTGGCGTTGCCAAACGTGCCGGTGGGTGCGCCGCCGCCGAAGATGACCACGGCGCAGCCCGGTCCCACGCTCACATTTTCGCCGAAGGTGTGGCGCACGTGGACGCTGTCGGAAATGGTCCAGCCAGAGATGTCAGCAGTTGCGCCTGTGTGGTTGACGATTTCCACAAATTCATCGTCGAAGCTGTTGATAATGCCGTCGCCGTTGGCGTCGCCGGCGTTTACGTCCGGGTCAGCGTGGATCTCGTTGATCACCCAACCGGGTGTGGCGGTGGGCGGTTGGCCGGTAGCCGTTGGCGTCAATGTAGCCGTGGCAGTTGATGATATGCTTTCCGCGGTCGATGTCGGCGTAGCGGTTGGCGTTCGTGTGGAGGTAGGTGTCCGCGTGGCGCTCGGTGTCCGTGTGACAGTGGGCGTTCGTGTGGCAGTGGGCGTTCGTGTGGCAGTGGGCGTTCGTGTGGCAGTAGGTGTGCGCGTGACGCTCGGTGTCCGCGTGACAGTAGGTGTGCGCGTCGGTGTGGCGGGTGGCGTATCCGAAGCTGTGGGGGTCACGGTGGGCGTCGGCGCAATCCGTACGCTATCGGGCGAGCCAATGTCGTTGCCACTGTTGCCGCCTGCTGCTGCGCTGCGATAGGCCGCGCCGGTGGGCGTGTCGCCGTCTTCAATGCTCAGTGCCCAGTGTGCGCCGTGTTGTGGATCAAGCGTGAGATCGCGTGAGATAGATCGACGCACTGCCATTGGTGCGCGGCCACGCTTCGCGATCGTCAAAGGTGAGGCTCACCACGGCGCGGGCATGGATGGCATGGTCGCCGCTGTAATCGGCAAAGTTCCGCCACAACCCGACGGTGTCGCCGCTGTTGTTGAGCGAAAGTCGGCTCCAGCCTGTCACGGCAACGAGGTTGAGGGCATCTCCCCAGGCGGCGCGAAAAGTCGGTGTCGCTGACATCGTCAACATTAAAAAGAATGGCCGTGCCGCCGGCGGGGATGACTGCCCCCGCTGATATTGGCGCTGGCATGGGCCGATGTGCTGGCATCGTCTAGCACAAAGCCGCTGAGATTCACCGGCGCGTTGCCCAGGTTTGTGAGTTCAATCCACTCCCAATCGTCCTCGGTGCTGGCCGGATCATACATGATCTCGCTGATCACAAGCCGCCCTAGCGCGGTTTGGGTAGATGTGGCATGTGGGCGTTTGGTCGGTAGCCGTTGGCGTCGGTGTGGGCGTAGCGGTTAGCGGTTCGCTGTCGGCGGTTGCGGTTGCCGTCGGTAAAACCGCGCCACAGTCGGCAAAGTCTGTGCCATCAGTGCGCGTGCCGGGGGAGAAGCGGCGTTGGCTGATGTCGGTGTGTTTCAACAGCGGTTCGTTGCCCGTCACATCAGGGAAGCGCGTGAGGGACTGGTTTTGTCCGCCTTCGTTAGCATAAGTGTAGGCAGCGATAACGGCGTCCCCATTGCTCAATGTCACTGTGTCGCCATTGTTATTGAATTCCAGTCGTCCGCTGCTGGCGATGATGACCGTGGCGTTGCCAAACGTGCCGGTGGGTGTGCCGCCGCCGAAGATGACCACGGCGCAGCCCGGTCCCACGCTCACATTTTCGCCGAAGGTGTGGCGCACGCGCACAGCTGTCGGCAATCGTCCAGCCAGAGATGTCAGCAGTTGTGCCTGTGTGGTTGACGATTTCTACAAATTCATCGTCGAAGCTGTTGATAATGCCGTCGCCGTTGGCGTCGCCGGCGTTCACGTCCGGGTCAGCGTGGATCTCGTTGATCACCCAACCGGGTGTGGCGGTGGGCGGTTGGCCGGTAGCCGTTGGTGTCAATGTAGCCGTGGCAGTTGATGGTATGCTTTCCGCGGTCGATGTCGGCGTAGCCGGTTGGCGTTCGTGTGGAGGTAGGTGTGCGTGTGACAGTAGGTGTGCGCGTGACAGTAGGTGTGCGCGTAATTGTGGGCGTACGCGAGGGCGTGGCTGTGCGTGTGGCTGTGGCGGGTGGCGTATCCGAAGCTGTGGGCGTCACGGTGGGCGTCGGCGCAATCCGTACGCTATCGGGCGAGCCAATGTCGTTGCCACTGTTGCCGCCTGCCTCAGCGCTGCGATAGACCGCGCCGGTGGGCGTATCCGCATCTTCCAGGCTGAGTGCCCAGTGTGCGCCGTTTTGTGGATCAAGCGTCAGATCGCGCAGATAGATCGAAGCACTGCCATTGTTGCGCGGCCACGCTTCGCGATTGTCAAAGGTGAGGCTCACCACGGCGCGGGCATGGATGGCATGGTCGCCGCTGTAATCGGCAAAGCTACGCCACAACCCGATGGTGTCGCCGCTGTTGTTAAGCGAAAGTCGGCTCCAGCCTGTCACCGGGACAAGCGTGAGGGCATCTCCCCAGGCGGCGCGAAAGTCGGTGGCGCTCACATCATCAGCATTGAAAAGAATGGCTGTGCCGCTCACCGGGATAGATCCAGCGAGGATGTTGGCGCTGGCATGGGCCGATGTGCTGGCATCGTCCAATACAAAGCCGCTGAGATCGACTGGCTTCCTCGCCCCGATTGCTTACCTCAACCCACTCCCAATCGTCCTCGGTGCTGGCCGGATCGTACATGATCTCGCTGATCACAAGGCGCAAAACTGCCGTTGCGGTGGGTGTCGGTGTAATCGTCGCTGTGTCGAGGGGCGGCGCCGTCGGCGTGATGGTTGCCGTGTCGGTGGCTGTTGCGGTAAATGTGCGCGTCACCGAAGGTGTGCGTGTGGGGACGAAGGTGTCCGCGTTACCGAAGGTGTGCGTGTCGGGGTAATCGTGCGTGTCGATGGTGCGGTGCGGGTTGACGTGGCTGTCCGCGACGGCGTGGCTGTGCGTGTGGCTGTGGCGGGTGGCGTATCCGAAGCTGTGGGAGTCACGGTGGGCGTCGGCGCAATCCGTACGCTATCGGGCGAGCCAATGTCGTTGCCGCTGTTGCCGCCTGCCGCCGCGCTGCGATAGACCGCGCCGGTGGGCGTATCCGCATCTTCCAGGCTGAGTGCCCAGTGTGCGCCGTTTTGTGGATCAAGCGTCAGATCGCGCAGATAGATCGAAGCACTGCCATTGGTGCGCGGCCATTCGCTTCGCCATCGTCGAAGGTGAGGCTCACCACGGCGCGGGCATGGATGGTATGGTCGCCGCTGTAATCGGCAAAGCTACGCCATAGCCCCACGCTATCGCCACTGTTGTTGAGCGAAAGTCTGCTCCAGCCTGTCACGGCAACGAGATTGAGGGCATCTCCCCATGCCGCGCGAAAGTCGGCGTCGCTCACATCATCGGCGTTGAAAAGAATGGCCGTGCCGCCGGTGGGGAGATTGCCCCCGCTGATATTGGCGGCTGTGTGGGCTGACGTGCTGGCATCATCTAACACAAACCCAGCGAGATCTACCGGCTCGTTGCCCAAGTTTGTGATTTCAACCCACTCCCAATCGTCTTCGGTGCTGGCCGGGTCATACATGATCTCGCTGATCACAAGTTGCAAAACTGCCGTTGCTGTGGGTGTCGGCGTGATGGTCGCTGTCTCGAGTGGGCGGCGGCGTCGGCGTGATGGTTGCTGTCTCGGTGGTCGTTGCTGTGAATGTGCGTGTCACCGAGGGTGTGCGTGTGGGGGATGGGGTGCGCGTGGCCGATGGCGTCCGCGTGTACTGACGGTGTGCGTGTTGGGGTAAGCGTGCGCGTGATAGTGCGGTGCGGGTTGACGTGGCTGTCCGTGGATGCGTGTGGCTGTGGGCGTACGTGGCTGTCGGCGGGTCGGTCGTATCCGTGGGTGTGGGCACTGTGGCCGGTGGGGCGTGGGCGCAGTGCTGTCGGGCGAGCCAATGTCGTTGCCGCTGTTGCCGCCTGCCGCCGCGCTGCGATAGGCCGCGCCGGTGGGCGTATCCGCATCTTCCAGGCTGAGTGCCCAGTGTGCGCCGTTTTGTGGATCAAGCGTCAGATCGCGCAGATAGATCGAAGCGCTGCCATTGGTGCGCGGCCATTCGCCGCCGTCGTCGAAGGTGAGGCTCACCACGGCGCGGGCGTGGATGATATGGTCGCCGCTGTAATCGGCGAAATTCCGCCATAGCCCCACGCTGTCCCCACTGTTGTTGAGCGAAAGTCGGCTCCAGCCTGTCACGGCAACGAGGTTGAGGGCATCTCCCCAGGCGGCGCGAAAGTCGGTGTCGCTCACCGCGTCGCCATTGTAGAGAATCGCCGTGCCGCCCGCGGGGATAAGGCCGCCGTTGACGTTCGCTTCTGTGTGGGCTGACGTGCTGCTATCATCGAGGACAAACCCCGCCAACTCTACAGTTTCCTCCCCCAGATTGGTGATTTCAACCCACTCCCAATCCGCATCAGCGCTGGCCGGGTCATACCATAATCTCGCTGATCACAAGTTGCAAAACTGCCGTTGCGGTGGGTGTGGGCGTGATGGTCGCTGTGTCGAGGGGCAGCGGCGTCGGCGTGATGGTTGCTGTTTCCGTTGGTGTTGCTGTGAATGTGCGCGTCACCGAGGGTGTGCGTGTGGGGGATGGGGTGCGCGTGGCCGATGGCGTGCGCGTAGCAGTACTGGTACGCGTTTCTGTAGGCGTCGCCGTGAATGTGCGCGTGGCCGATGGCGTGCGCGTGACGGACGGTGTGCGTGTCACGGTTGGGGTACGCGTAACAGACGGGGTACGGGTAACCGTGGGCAGCCGTGTATCTGTGGCTGTGGGCGTCGATGTGGCCGGTGGGGCGGGGCGCAGTTTGTCGGGCGAACCAATGTCTGCGCCGCTGTTGCCGCCTGCTGCCGCGCTGCGATAGGCCGCGCCGGTGGGTGTGTCGCCGTATTCAATACTCAGCGCCCAGTTTGCTCCAAGTTGCGGATCAAGCGTGAGGCTTGTAAGGTAGATCGACGCGCTGCCATTGGTGCGCGGCCATTCGCCGCCGTCGTCAAAGGTGACGCTCACCACGGCGCGGGCATGGATGATATGGTCGCCGCTGTAATCGGCGAAATCTCCGCCATAGCCCCACGCTATCGCCGCTGTTGTTGAGCGAAAGCCTACTCCAGCCTGTCACGGCAACGAGGTTGAGGGCATCTCCCCAGGCGGCGCGAAAGTCGGTGTCGCTCACCGCGTCGCCATTGTAGAGAATCGCCGTGCCGCCCGCGGGGATAAGGCCGCCGTTGACGTTCGCTTCTGTGTGGGCCGAGGTGCTGCTATCATCGAGGACAAACCCCGCCAACTCTACAGTTTCCTCCCCCAGATTGGTGATTTCAACCCACTCCCAATCCGCATCAGCGCTGGCCGGGTCATACATAATCTCGCTGATCACAAGTTGCAAAACTGCCGTTGCTGTGGGTGTGGGCGTGATGGTTGCTGTCTCTGTGGGAAGCAGCGTGGGCGTGATGGTTGCCGTCTCGGTGGTCGTTGCCGTAAATGTGCGCGTCACCGAAGGTGTTCGTGTCACCGAGGGCGTGCGTGTGGGGGAAGGTGTACGCGTTACCGAAGGTGTGCGTGTTGGGGAAGGTGTACGTGTCACCGAAGGTGTGCGTGTTGGGGTAATCGTGCGTGTCGCTGTTGCGGTGCGAGTTGGTGCAACTGTCCGCGAGGGCGTCGTTGTGCGCGTTGCTGTGACCGTTGGAGGTTCGTTGTCAGTAGTCGGTGTCGATGTTTCTGTGGCGGATGGTGTCTCCGTTGGCGTAGCGGATGGTATCTGCGTGGCCGTCGGTGTGGCTGTCTCGGTTGGAGTTTCTGTGGCTGTTGCCGTATCGGTAACTGTTGCGGTGTCGGTTGGCGTAGGTGACGGTATCTGCGTGGCCGTTGGCGTTTCTGTGGCGCTCGCTGTCTCGGTTGGCGTGGCAGATGTGTATCGGTTGCGGTAGCCGTGTCGGTTGGCGTCGGAGATGGTGTCTCTGTGGCGGTTGGCGTTTCTGTGGCGGTTGGCGTCTCTGTAGCCGTGGGTGTTTCTGTGGCGGTGGCTGTCTCCGTTGGCGTGGCGGATGGTATCTCCGTAGCCGTCGGTGTGGCTGTCTCGGTTGGAGTCTCTGTGGCTGTTGCCGTATCGGTAACTGTTGCGGTGTCGGTTGGCGTAGGTGACGGTATCTGCGTGGCCGTTGGCGTTTCTGTGGCGCTCGCTGTCTCGGTTGGCGTAGGAGATGGTGTCTCTGTGGCGGTTGGCGTTTCTGTGGCAGTGGGCGTTTCTGTAGCAGTGGGCGTTTCTGTAGCAGTGGGCGTTTCTGTGGCCGTGGCCGTGGCTGTCTGTGTAGGAGATGGGGTGTCGGTTGGCGTGGCTGTATCTGTCGACGTAGAGGATGGTATCTCGGTGGGCGTGACGGATGGTGTCTCCGTCGCCGTTTCCGTCGCGGTTGAAGTGTTGGAGGGAGTCATCGTCACCGTGGGTGACGCAGTCTCGGTGGGTGTAGCGGTAGCCGTTTCTGTTGCCGTCTCTGTGGGCGTGGGGGTGTCTGTGGGTGTGTATGTGGCGGTGGCGGTGTCGCTTGGCGTGGTTGACGGCGTCTCCGTGTCTGTCGCGGTTGCCGTAGCTATTGTACACTGGAACGTTTGTCCGGTGTTGATGCTGCCTGCCGTTGCGATCTGTGGGCTTTGCCAACTGAAATCGGCATAAGTACAGCCTGTGCCAGTCAGTTGGAGGGAGTAACCGATAGGTGTACCTGGATCCAATTCCATTACTTTAATATCCGTACTTGTAAGCCCAGTAGCTGTACCCCCGTTGGCATAAAAAGCGCCCTCATAACTTATAAACTGTACTATGCTCCCATCTGAGTGAACTAATGCCAATCCATCCATATCATTTTGAATACTGTCACGAGTGAAAGCTAGCGTGCCAAAATTATCCTGCTGATTAGGTAAGCGTCCCGATAATGAGAGAACACTTCCATATGGCACACCCCCATTTCCATTATACAAAATCACTTTCCAACCAGTGAGATCTATACCCGCAGGGCCAGCAATTTCAACAAATTCATTGACGTCACCACCTGTATTATCATAATGAATCTCATTGATGAATACATGTGTTTGTGGGGACTGTGCCAATGCTGGACGCTGCCAGAGCCAAGCCGAGGCGGCCAATAGGCAACAGATCACCAACACAAAACCGCAGCGCGCAACCGGGCTATTGGGAATTGATGGATTCATTGTTCTCCACTCCGCAACAGATAATCAGCAGAGAGAGACCAGGGCACGGGGAGTGTTGTGCGACGTTGAGAGAAGGCGATGACACAATCACCGGATGGTCTTGGCAATTCCTGGGTTTATACCATATCTCTGGCGGGAGTTCAAGCGCAGGAAAACAGAGCAGGGCCGGGGTCGCCGAGGGCGCAATTTCCAATCAAAAAGCCGCCTGTCTCGGAAGAGAAAAGGCGGCTTTTTGCGGTTGCAACGGCAGGGTTACCCTTTGATGCCGGTGAGAACAACCCCCCGGATCATCAAGCGTTGGGCAAAAAAGAAGACAAGCAGGGTGGGGATCACCATCAGAAAAGACATCGCCATCATCAAGGGAATCTCTGTGTTATAGAGTCCTCGGAAAAAGCTGATACCCAGAGCGAGGGTATAGGTTTCGGGATCGGTCAGGAAGATCAGCGGTCCGTAAAAATCATTCCAGACCCCCTGAAAGGTAAAGACAGCCACCGTTGCCAGCGCTGGTTTGCTAAGCGGCAGCATAATTTGCCACCACAGCCGAAAGCGATTGGCCCCATCTAGAATGGCGGCTTCCTCTAATTCCATAGGAACCGTCGTGAAAAATTGGCGCAGTAGAAAAATGTTAAACGCGCCGCCCCCAAAGAAAGCCGGTATGGTGAGCGGATAAAAAGTTCCCAGCCAGCCGATGCGCGCATAAATAATATAGAGCGGAATCAGGGTGACGGCGCCAGGCAACATGACAGAGGCAAGCACCATCATAAACCAGAGATCACGTCCGGGGAACTTGATGCGCGCAAAGCCATAGGCACACAAGGACGAGGCCAGGATGGAGCCAGTGGTAACGATGACGGTGATAAATATCGTGTTTTGCAGCCAGCGCGAGAAGTTCATCCCTTGATAAAACCAGCCATCGGGGAAGTTCTGCCACCGAAATGTTTCTGGGATAAAGGTGGGCGGGAAAACGTAGACTTCCGAATTTTCTTTGAGCGATGTAGTGATCAACCAGAACAGGGGCAGCAGAAAGACAATCGCCCCCGCAATCAAGACCACGTAGATGAGGATGATATAGAGCGCCTGTTTCGGTCGGCCCAAACGGATATCGTTGAGACCAAGATGCATCTCCTGACCGTCTACCATAACTATTTCACCTCGGTTTCGTAAAAGACCCACAGGGCAGAACTGCGGAAGACCAACAGCGTCAGGACCAGCACCACCACCAACAGCACCCAGGCCATGGCCGCGGCCATGCCCATCTGAGTAAAGCGGAAGGCCCGTTCATAGACCATGAGACTGTAAAAGTAGGTGGAAAAGAGGGGGCCACCCTGGGTCAAAATGAACGCTTCGGTGAAATATTGGAAGGCCCCGATCAAGCCCATCACCAGCCCAAAGAAAAGCGTGGGCGTCATCAGCGGCACGGTGATATATCGAAAAAGTTGCCGACTGCTGGCCCCGTCAATTTTGGCGGCTTCGTAGAAAGATTCGGGGATGCCTTGTAGTCCAGCCAAATAGATGACCATTCCCCCGCCCACCCCCCATAAACTCATCAAAACCAGGGAGGCCAGCGCCGAATCTGGCTCGCCCAAAAAGCGCGATGTGGGCAACCCTACCACCTTGAGCATGGCGTTGATTAGCCCATAATCTGGATTTAACAGCCAACCCCACAACACCGCACTCGCCACCGCTGGCACAATCGTGGGGATATAGAAACTGGTGCGAAAGAAGCCCATGCCCTTGATGCGCTGATTCAGGAGCAGCGCCAGCAGAAATGCACCCAAAATGCCCAGCGGCACGGCCGTCACCGCATAGAGCATGGTCACCTTGACCGACTGCCAGAAGTTTGGCTCTTTGGTGAACATGTTGACATAGTTGCGCAGACCGATCCATTCGGGCGAACGCAGGATCGGGTATTTGGTGAAGCTAATATAAAAAGAAGCCAGCATCGGGCCGATGGTGAAGAGCAATAGCCCCAGCACAACCGGCATAATGAAGAGATAGCCTTCGACGGTATCGCGACGACGTTTTGTGCTGAAAAGACGTGCCCAAAAGGACTTCTCTGGTTTTGGGCTACTGGATGAACGAATTGTTTCCACAGCCATGCGGCCAACCTCCCAATGAAAATGACAAGGCCAATCCAAAGCAGTAAAGATCCGCAGATGTTACAGATTTCCAGATAACCGTTGGAATCGCCCAAGATGAATGGACAACAAAAGCGGGGGATGAGAGAAGAAACTTCCCCTCTCATCCCCCGCCTCAGTCCAGCTTAGCTATTCTCATCCATACAGCTTTGGATGGTGGCGTCGGCTTCGGCAAAGGCTTCTTCTGCGCCCTTGGTGCCACGGATCACCGCTTCCAGCGCGGCCGTATAGGATTGATTTACCACGCCGACATAGAAGCTGCCACAGTCCGCCGGATGATCCATCACCGGCAGAATTGCATCATCGGCGCCGTTGACAAAGGCCATAAAGTTCTGCGGAGGTGTTGCCAGACCTTCCATCCAATCGCCTTGTTCGGCGATGGAACGCAGCAGCGGCACAATGATCTCGGCCTGGGTCATCTTTGTCTGTACTTCAGGCGTAATGATGTTTTTCACATACTGATAGGCCAGTTCCGGATGTTTGCTCTTGGCATAGGCCGACATGCCCCAGGTCCCCATACCCGTGCGATGTTTGCCATCGGGCATGAGCGGCATGAGTTGGACATCCCACTCAAATTTATCGGCCACATTGGTGCGGATAGGCGTGCGCAGGGCTTGAATGTGAGTATAGATAGCAGCCCGGCCCAATTGGAAGGAATCGCCACCCACATCCAACCCCAAGGGCTGGGCGATGTTGTGTTTGCTCCACAGGTCGGCATAGGCCTGCAAGCCTGCTACTGTGTTTGGATCCGACCATGTGGATTTCTCGCCGGAGAGGATCTGTCCGCCATGGCCCACCACCCACGGATAGATGGTTGCCCACCAATTCCAGGTGGCGTTGGAGAGGCCCCAATACTTGGGGTTGCCGTTCTCGTCCTGCTCCATCTCGGTGATCAACTTTGTATTGGCGATCAGGTCGTCCCAAGTCCAAGTATCCGTGGGCAGCTCGGCCCCGGCCTGTTCAAAGAGCGTCTTGTTGTAATACATCGTGACCACATCCAGGCCAGAGGGCAAGAAGTGAATCTCGTTGTCCACCGTGCCCAGGCCAAGCATGGCCGGGAAAACATCATTCAGATCCACATCGGGATCGCTCTCGGCCAACGGCTTCAGGTCGAGGGAAACGTCATTTTTGGCAAAAGGCACGGCATAGAGATCGGCGCTGAAGAATACATCCGCCAGGGTGCCGGCTGCGGCTTGGGCATAGACCAACTCGGCCAAATCACCGCTGATAAACTCAAATTTGGTGGTGACGTTGGGATGCTTGGCGCTGGTGGCCTCGCTCAGAAATTCGTTGACGGGTTCTACGGGGGGACCTTGCAGAATGGAAATACGCAGTTCCACAGGTTCAGTAGACGGGGCAGCGGCTTCTCCGCCCCCGGTGGTGCCAGCCGAAGGGGCGACAGGCGCGGCGCAGGCAGCCAGGGCAGCAACGCCACCCGCGGCGGCGGCCAAGCGCAGAAAATCACGACGACTCACAGTACGTCTTTGGACGGACATCTTTCTTCTCCTTTGGTGGGAACAACAAGCGACGTGCGATAGGAATTACAAGTGGGGTGTACGCAGAAAGTATAGAACCAAATCCGGCTACGATGCAAACCTTGTGAGGTCAGCGGTATAGTTTAGGCTATTTGACGAAAATGAGTATGCACAAGTCCCCGGCACTTCATGGACTTTACCATGCGTCAGATTTCCACCCGTGTCTACCATTCATATAGACACCCCAATTCTGTGTTCAAAGACACACCGAAATCGGTTGCGTTCGACGCCAAATGACGCTATGATTTGACTGTGTAGCTGTGCGTGCCGTTGATCCCCTTGTTTCTGATTGCTACGCTGGTGGTTCACCCTTTCCCCGACTGTTTAGCGCTCTCCCCTGTGTTTTGGCCCATGTACTGCCCATCTTCATGGGCCTGTCGTTTTCCGATAAAGTAAGCCTATCTGATCCATGTTCTCCTGAGAGGAGTCCCTATGCAGAGATCCCCGAATTCGTTATGGACGCAGACCCTTTTCTGCCTTTTTTTTGTGGGCATTGTGGCTGGCGGTCTGATGGCAACCCGTCTCTACGCCGCTCCCGCATTGGAAATCACCGATCCTGTCAGCATCCCTCTCTCCGAGGCGGGGATGAATATTAATGGCAACTGTGATCTCCAATCCGAGTATGCTGCTGCCGCCAAGTTCACCTTTCCCGACTCATATCAAACAACCGCAACCCTCTATCTGCAACATGACGGCAAGACGCTCTACGTGTGTATGAATGGTTCCTACGGCACGCTCAAAGAACGCTTTGGCCGTCTCTATCTGGATCGAGACGACGGGCGCGAGCCGGTTGCCCAAGATGAGGACTACGCGCTCCAGGTTATGATCGCAGACGGAGCCATGAGCAGCTACAAAGGCAGCGGCGCTCCCAATAGCTACATTCCCATTGACTTGACTGGATGGAGCGGCATTGCCTCGGCCACAGACAACGACATTGTCGAATGGTCGATCCCCTTAACCCTGGTCTCGACGGCCTTTGGGGAAGGACCCTGTGACGCCGCCTTTGGCTTGGCGGTCTATCACCATGCAGTCAACGACCAGGGTGATGATCATGGCTGGCCCAGCGCCCAGTTCTCCGATCAACCACAGACATGGCAGCGCGTAAAACTGGGATCGGCCAGCGCGTGCAAATCCTTTCCTGATCTGGGCGATGCCCCCGACAGCAGTAACACCGTGGGCGGGCCGATGACAGCCTACCCTGCCGTAATGGCAGACTTCCCCACGGTCTTCTCGGGCCGCTTCCCATGCGTTGGGCCGCGCCATGCCAACCAACCGCTGCGCTTCCACCTGGGCAAGGCCATCACCGCCGAAAACGAGGCCGACAGCGGTCCCGACGCCGACACGGTGAACAATATCGATCCCAAGAATAACAAGCCGGATCAAGATCTGGCCGATGATGGCCTGGATCCCCTTGCCCCCTTTGTCCACTGTAAACCGACCAAGATCACCTACACTGCTACATCACTGGTGGTCGGGCTGGAAAAAGTCTACGTCAACGTCTGGATCGACTGGGACCACAACGGCAAATGGGGCGAGGTGCAACAGTGTGAGAATGGCCTCAGCAACGAATGGGCCGTGCAAAATCAGGTGATCTCCTTCGCATCGGCGGGGACATTCACCTTTACAAGCCCCGATCTTCTGCCCTATGTCAAAGATCCCGCCGACAGCCGCTGGCTGCGTATCACCATCAGCGAGCAGCCGGCCAGCAGCGCTGACGGCAGCGGCCCCCGCGTTGGCTACACCTCTGGCGAAACCGAGGATTACCTGATCCCCGGCGTGCAGGAGCCAACACCCACGGCGACGCCCACGAAACAGGGTGATGTCACGGCCACAAGTACAGCGACGCCCACAAAACAGGGCGATGTCACGGCCACAAGCACAGCGACGCCGACCAAAGAGGGTGAAGCGACTGCTACGAGCACAGCGACGCCTACGAAGCAGGGTGATGTCACGGCAACGCCCACGAAACAGGGTGATGTCACGGCCACAAGCACAGCGACGCCGACCAGAGAGGGCGAAGCGACCCTCACGAGCACAGTGACGCCCACTAGAGAAGGAGAAGCAACCAGCACAAGCATAGCCACTTCGACCACCGTGCCCACGCGCACGCCGACGGTCACCGCGACCGCATCGGCCACGCGCACCGCTACGCGCGTGCCCACGAATACGCCCACACGTACACCGACGCGTACACCGACGGCGACACGCACCATCACCAACACGCCGACGCGTACGCCCATCCCCACCAACACGCCCATCACGTTGGATCTCAGCATTAGCCGCATGGAGATCACCCAGGGCATCCAAGACGCCAACTCTGGCGTGGGGCTGGTGGCGAACAAAGAGACCTTTGTGCGTGTCTATCCCCAGGCCGCGCCCTCCAGCGTCGGCTCAGTGACAATCCGGCTGCGCGGCTTCCGCGGCGGCAGCCAACTGCCCGGTTCGCCGCTCTCGCCGATTAACTTTGGCCCCAGCGCCGGGCCAGCCTTCCCCAACCGTGGCAATCTCAACGTCTCGGCTAATTTCTGGATTCCCGCCAGTTGGCGCACTGGCGCGGTGGAGTTCCGCGCCGAGATCGATCCGTTTAATGCCCTGACCGAAGTCAACGAGAGCAACAACACCTTCTCGCACACACGCAGCTTTGGCAACGAAGCGCCTATCTGTCTCGTCTTCCGCCCTGTGCGCACCTCCGTTGCCAACTTTACCACTGGCTCGGCGGGCTTCTGGGATATTGTGGATCGCTTCAAAACAGTGTGGCCGCTCTCTGATTTCCGCGTCTATCAAAACAGCAGCGATCTTTCGCGACCGTGCGGCTTCCTCTGGCTCAGTTCGTGTTCGTGGAATCTGCCCGGCGACAAAGACGGCCTGATGGCGCTGCTCATCGCCTGGGACACCTTCACCGCCAACCCATCGGGCTGTAACAGTTCCGGCGCGCACACGCATTGGATCGGCATGGTCCCCGGCAACGCGCCCACAGGCGGGCTGTTGGGCTATGCCAACTTTGTCTTCAACGCCTCGTTTGTCAAGATGGAAACTGGCGGCTCTGGCTTCTCGTCGCCACGTGGCGGCATGACCATGGCCCAGGAATTGGCGCACAACTATAACGGCGCCTTTGGGAGTCGCTGGCAGCATGTCAACTGTGGCAGCCCCAGCGGCCTCAACCCCGCCTACCCCTATCCGCCTTGTCAAATCGGCAACGTTGGGCTGTTCAATCACTATGGCTTCGACCGCCGCAGCATGTCGGTGATCGCGCCTGACGGGGCCAAAGACTTTATGTCCTATGGTTCGCCGCAATGGGTCTCGGACTACACCTGGAACGGCGTACGCAGCGAGACCAACAACTCGCTCTTGGCCGCGGCTGCCGATGGCATGGTGCGCGAACTGTTGGAGAGCGACGAAATCCTACTGATCACCGGCGTCTACACCGATACCGGCGATGGGCTGGACGTCTCGCTTAGCTACAAACTTGCCCCCCAAACCCTGCCCGCCGAAAAGCTGGAAAACGTGGTCATGGCCCAAGTGATCATGCGCTCGCGGGTGTGGACCGACGACGAGGAACCGCCGCTGCCCTTGCTGCTCACCCTCTTCGACGCCAACAACAACGTCATTGAACATCGCGAATTCCTGACCACGCCGCCCTTTGAACACAGCGAAGGCCGCGTCTTTGTAGTCTCTGTGCCCGCCCCCGCAGGGCTGGCCCGCGTCGAAATCTCCAACCCCGCCGCGCCAGAGATCCCATTGGATACGCTGCCCGTCACCGCCAACGACCCTGTGGTCACTGTGCTTGAACCCAACGGCGGCGAGGTGATCAGCAAGACCACGACGATCCGCTGGCAGGGGAGCGACGCTGACGCCGGCGATGTGGTGCGCTACACCGTGCAATACAGCCCCGACAACGGCGCAACCTGGATGGCGTTGATCAACGGCACCGGCAACACGTCGTATGTGATCAGCGACACCGCCGGTCTGCCCGGCAGCACGCAAGCACTGGTGCGCGTCATCGCCAGCGATGGCCTCAACACGGGCATGGACAGTTCGGACGCCCCCTTCACCGTACAGAACCACGCGCCGCAGCCCTCCATCAACACCCCGGCCGATGGCGCGCACTTCACCGAAACCGCCACGGTGATCTTAGTGGGCGGGGCCATGGACGACGAAGATGGGCTGTTGGCCGCAGAGAAATTGCAATGGTCAGTGGATGGCACGGTTGTGGGCACAGGCTATGAGGTTGAACTCTCTACCCTGACGCCCGGCCTCCACACCGTGCGCCTCACCGCCACCGACAGTGCCAACATCACCGCCAGCACCGAGGTGATCTTTACGCTCGGCTCGCAGATCTATGTGCCGCTGGTCAGTAAAGAATGACGGAGATTAGCGATTAGCAATTAGGGGATCGAACTGACGGGGACGGGCATCTCAAAAAGAAGGCCCCTCCCCGTCAGTTTTGTTTGGCTTCGCTGACATGGCACGAAATTTATTGTTCCCATGCGAACGATGGTTTACCCGCGGAGAGAGCATCCCCCGATACGACTCAGCGCAGCGGGTATGTGGGGCGCACCTGGGGGTGCTTTCTCTCATGACCTGTCACGGGCATATATGGCATATTCCCGCCGACTTCGTTACAATGGAGGGGACACCAGCAACTTCCCATTCTCAGCGAGGAGAAATCTCTATGGCCCCAATCACCAAACAAGACGCCCTGGACTACCATTCCAGCGGCCGTCCCGGTAAGCTTAAAATTGTCCCCACCAAATCCATGTCCACCCAGCGCGATCTGTCGCTGGCCTATTCGCCCGGCGTGGCCTATCCTGTGCTTGCGATTGCCGACAACCCCGAAGATGCCTTTGAATACACCGCGCGTGGCAACCTCGTCGCTGTGATCAGCAATGGCACGGCCATTCTGGGCCTGGGCAACCTGGGCGCGCTGGCCTCCAAACCGGTGATGGAAGGCAAAGCGGTGCTTTTCAAACGCTTCGCCGATGTGGACGTCTTCGACATTGAGGTTAACACCGAAGACCCCGCCGAGATCGTGCGCTTTTGTGAACTCATCGCCCCCACCTTTGGCGGCATCAATTTGGAGGACATTAAAGCGCCCGAATGCTTCTATATTGAGCAGACGCTGCAAGCCCGCCTCGACATTCCTGTTTTCCATGATGACCAACACGGCACGGCGATTATCTCTGGCGCAGGGCTGATCAACGCGCTGGCGCTGGTGGGCAAACCCATTGCCGACGCCAAAATTCTGATCAACGGCGCCGGCGCGTCGGCAATTGCCTGTGCCGATTTCTATGTGGCGCTGGGCGCCACCAAAAGCAACATTGTCATGTGCGACTCCAAAGGCGTGATCTACCAGGGGCGCATGGAGAACATGAACGAGTGGAAAGAGGACTATGCCAGCGAGACCGAGGCGCGCACGCTGGCCGAAGCCTTTGTGGGCGCAGATGTTTTCATCGGGCTGTCTGTTGCCAATGCCGTCTCCCAAGCGATGGTGCGCAGCATGGCGAGTACGCCGATTGTCTTTGGCATGGCGAACCCCGACCCCGAGATCACCTATGAAGATGCCGTCTCGGCGCGCGATGATGGGGTGATCATGGGCACAGGGCGCAGCGACTACCCTAACCAGGTCAACAACGTGCTGGGCTTCCCCTTCATCTTCCGCGGCGCGCTGGATGTGCGCGCACGTGCCATTAACATGGAGATGAAGTTGGCGGCAGCGCAGGCGTTGGCTGCCCTGGCCCGCGAGGACGTGCCCGATAGCGTGCTCAAAGCCTATGGGCTGGACCAACTGCGCTTTGGGCCAGAGTACATTATCCCCAAGCCGTTGGATAGCCGCGTGTTGATGTGGGTGGCCCCGGCGGTGGCAAAGGCCGCCATGCAGACCGGCGTGGCCCGCCGCGAGATCGATCTGGACAAATACCTGGACGAACTGGCGGCGCGCATCGGCAAGGGCGAACAGATCATGCGCACACAGCAGAACAAGGCCGTGGCCGATCCCAAGCGTGTGGTCTTTGGCGAGGGCGAACACCCCAAGATCATCCGTGCCGCCTATGCCGTGGAGACCCAGGGCATTGGCACGCCGATTCTGTTGGGCCGCGAGGAGATCATCCGCCAGCGCTGTGATGAACTGGGGCTGACCTACAGACCTACCGTCGTGGACCCCAACCGCAGCGACATGCGCCAGAGCTATGCCCAGGCTTTCTATCAACGCCGCCAGCGCAAAGGCGTCACGCGTGCCACCGCCGCCGATCTGTTGCGCCAGGCCAACTACTTTGGCCCGGCCATGGTGCTGCATGGCGAGGCCGACGCCTTTATCTCGGGTCTCACCTATAACTATCCCGAAGTGTTGCGCCCGGCGCTACAAACCGTCGGCTCGGCCCCGGATCGGGGCGTGATCAGCGGCGTCTATCTGATGATCGTGCGTGAGCGCATCTACTTTTTCTCCGATGCCACGGTCAACATTGACCCCGACGAGGAGACGCTGGCCGCGATTGCGATTAACGCCGCCGATGTGGCCCGGCAGTTTGATATTGAGCCGCGCGTCGCCATGCTCAGCTTTTCCAACTTTGGCAGCACGCGCCACGCCCAGACCGAAAAGGTGCAGCGCGCCACCGAGTTGGTGAAACAGCGCCGCCCCGATCTGCAAATCGACGGCGAAATGCAGGCCGACGTGGCCGTGGTTCCTGAACTAATGCAACAACTCTACCCCTTCAGCAGCGTACAGGACGCCAATGTATTGGTCTTTCCCGATCTGGCCGCAGCCAACACAGCCTATAAACTGCTCAGCCGCTTGGGCGGAGCCGAGGCGATTGGCCCCATTCTCGTGGGCATGGGCAAGCCGATTCACGTGTTGGAGACGGGCGCTGAGGTGGTGGACATTGTCAACGTGGCAACGTTGGCCGTGGTGGACGCCCAATATCGGGCGGGATGACAAGCGGCGCGTTTCCCCTGAAGCGAAAAGATCTGCCCGGTTTTCTGAAAACCGGGCAGATCTTTATAATCCCTAGACACATAACCACTCCCTTCCTCTCTTTAAGGAGAACTTCATGTCAAAACCCATTGACCTTGTCCTCATGGGCGCGGGTGCGCGCGGCGCACACGCCTATGCCAGCTATGCCTTTGAACATCCCGACGAAGTGCGCTTTGTGGCCGTGGCCGAGCCGGATCCGGTGCGGCGGCAGCGCTTTGCCGAGGAACACGATCTGGATGAATCCCGTGTCTTTGCCAGTTGGGAAGATCTGATTGCCGCCGGGCAATTGGCCGACGGCGCGCTGATCACCACGCAGGATCAGATGCATGTTGGCCCCGCCGTGGCGGCCATGGAAGCGGGCTATGATGTGCTGCTGGAGAAGCCCATGGCCGATACGCTGGAGGGCTGTGTGCAACTGGTGCAAACGGCAGAGCGCACCGGGCGTTCGCTGCAAATTTGCCATGTGTTGCGCTACACGCCCTTCTGGCGCACGCTTCACGATGTGATCAGCAGCGGGCGGCTGGGAGAAATCATCACCGTGGAACATCGCGAGAATGTGGCATGGTGGCACATGGCGCACAGCTTTGTGCGGGGCAATTGGCGCAACAAAGAGCTTTCTACCCCCATGATTTTGGCGAAGTGCTGCCACGATCTGGACATTCTGGTCTGGAACCTGGCCCATCCGGTGAAGCGGCTAAGTTCGGTGGGATCGTTGATGCACTATGCGCCGGAGAGTGTCGGCCCGGAGATTCCCCTGCGTTGCACCGACGGCTGCCCGATTGAGCCGGAGTGCGCGTTTTCGGCGATTGGCATCTATCTCGACGCCCATCTGCTGCCGCGCCTGCGCCGTCTGGAAGAAGGCGAAGCCGCGCCGCCCACATGGCCTTTCCTCACCCTCAGCCATGATCTAAGTTGGGACGCGCGCAAGCACGCCATCGAAACCGGCCCCTATGGACGCTGTGTCTATCGCTGTGACAACAACGTGGTTGATCATCAAACCGTGCTCATGGAACTGGAAAATGGCGCGTCGGTGACGCTGGTCATGCACGGCCACTCCAACGAGGAGTACCGATCCATGCGCTATGACGGCACAAAGGCCACACTGCGCGCCCGCTTTGGCCGCCCCGATGAGATTGTGATTTATGATCATGGCAAGAGCGAACCTGAAATTGTGCCCATCCCCACGGCGCTGGGGGCCAGTGGTCACGGCGGCGGTGATCTGGGGAACCATGCGCTCGTTCCTGCGCGTGCTGCGCGGGGAAGAGAAAGCGCTCACCGACGTGCGCACCTCGCTGGAAAGCCATCTGCTCGCCTTCGCCGCCGAAGAGGCCCGTCTGAGCCGTCAGATCATTGACATGGAAGCCTATCGCGCCCAGGCCGAGCGGCTGACCGTGCAGAGTTTTTAACGCAGAGAGTTTTAACGCAAAGATGCAAAGATGCAGAGGCGCAAAGTCCAGAATGATTTCCTTGCGAAAACCACAGAGAACACAGAGTTTTTCACAGAAAACGCAGAGAATTCAGTAGAAAAAATCGTAACTGTTCAGGTGCGACGCACTCGCCAGGACAAGATCGGGCTAGAAGTTCTGCATGGCGAGTGCGTCGCACCCTGGACCTGAATAGATACAAAAAATCTGCGTAATCTGCGGATCAAAAGGCTTTTTGCAGTAGAGTCTCAGACTAGAACACGGATTTTCAGGATTTGGTGGATTCGCACGAATAAGGTGCAACTGTCAACGATTCGATACCATTTTTGCCTTTTGCACTTTGCCTTTCTTAACCCTCTACGTCAAAACAAATCCTATCACTCACCCCACAGGAGAGAAATTGTGACCCGTCCCAACTTGCTCTACATTCACAGTGACCAGCACAGCCCGCACGTCACCGGCTGTTATGGGGACCCACTGGTGGAGACGCCCCATTTGGATCGCTTGGCCGCCAACGGTGTGGTCTTTGACAATGTCTATTGTACGTCGCCAATTTGTGTGCCCTCGCGCATGTCTATGCTATCGGGGCGGCATCCCTTTCAAAACGAAGTGTGGACCAACGAACATATCCTGGATTCGGGCATTCCCACGTTGGCGCACAGCATGGGCGCGGCGGGCTATCGGCCTGTGCTGGCCGGGCGTATGCACAGCCTGGGGCCGGATCAGTTACATGGCTACGCCGAGCGCACCGTGGGCGATCACAGCCCCAATCACACAGGCAGCGTGCAGAGCGTAGATCGCGGCATCCTCAACGGCACGGCGGGGCCACACCGCATCAGCCTGCAACGGTCAGGGCCAGGGCAGAGCGCGTATCAGGTGCACGACGAAGATGTGGTGGCGTCGGCGGTGGATTTCTTCAACCGGCTGGGGGTGCAAAAGCGGGCGGGCATATTGACCGAGCCGTTTAGCCTTTCCGTGGGGCTGATGTTGCCCCATCCGCCCTATGTGGCCCGCGCCGAAGATTACGCGCGCTATCGGGACGGGATGACCATGCCCCAAAAGCCTGCGCCTTTTGACGAAGTGACCCATCCGCACCTGCGCTGGTGGCGCACCCATACCGAGATTGAAAGCGTGACAGACGAAGAAATTCTGCGCGCCCGCGCCGCCTATTCGGGGGTTGGTCCACCGCACCGACGCCATGATCGGGCAGATTCTGGCGGCACTGCAAGAAAACAATCTGGCCGACAACACGCTGATTGTCTACACCAGCGATCACGGCGACATGCAGGGCGAGCATGGGCTGTGGTGGAAGCACGTTTTCTATGAGGAATCGGCGCGCGTGCCGCTGATCATGGCGTGGGCGGGGCAGATCGAGGGTGGGCAGCGCTGTGATCGGGTGGTCAGCGCCCTGGATGTGACGGCGACGATGCTGGATGCGCTGGGTGCGCCCGCCCTGCCCAATTCACCGGGGCGCAGCCTGCTGCCCTTGGTCAACGGCACACCGTCCCCCACTTGGGAAGATGTGGCCTTTTCCGAGTATTGCACGGATCAATTTGGCCCGCCCGAGGGAGCCTATCAGCGCATGATCCGCCAGGGCAAGTGGAAGCTAATCTACTATCACGGGCAGCCGTCGCAACTCTTTAACCTGGCCGAGGATCCCGGCGAGATCCACGACCGTGCCGCCGATCCCGGCTGCCGCGCCATTCCGCGACGAACTCACAGAGCGGGTGCTGGCGGATTGGAACCCAGATCGGATGGTGGCAAAATGGCGGCCAAAGAAAGCCGATGTATCGGTGCTCAAAGGGTGGGCGAAGCATGTACGCCCCCCGAACAACACCTGTGGACATTGCGCCCTGAGATGAACCGCTTGGATCCAGCATAACATTGCTTTCGTTAATCGGTGCACTTGTACTGGCCGCAGTTCACCTCTTTGCTGGAAGATTGCGCTTTCTGCATGTGATCCCACGCAGCCAATGGCTTTCCATGGCGGGTGGGGCCTCTGTGGCCTATGTATTCTTGCACCTGTTGCCGGAATTGGCAGAGGGCCAGGAGATGCTCACGAAGAATCTCAGCCTTCCCCTGGCCTTTGTCGAGCACCATATCTACCTGCTGGCGCTGCTTGGCCTGTCAGTCTTTGGTTTAGATCGATTGGCAAAGGGTAGCCAGGGGAGAATGAGGACGTTAACGATCACCGGGTCAGCCATGAAGTTTTCTGGGTGCACATGGTCTCCTTTTCACTCTAAAACCTCCTGGTCGGGCATCTGCTCCTGCAGCGCGAAAGATCGGAGTACTGTGGGCCTCTTTCTCTTTGTCACGGCCATGGCCCTGCACTTTCTCGTCAACGATTATGGGCTAAAAAACGATCACGAAGAGATGTACTGAACAGCGGGGACGCTGGATCATCACGATGGCTGTTTTGGTGGGATGGGGCATAGGCTATACCGTGGAGATACCAGAATTGGCGATTCCCATCTTGTTGGCTTTTCTGGCAGGCGGCATCATCCTGAATGTGCTCAAAGAGGAACTGCCCGCCGAACGCAAAAGCCGCTTTTGGGCCTTTTCATTGGGGGTAGTTGTCTATGCCCTATTGTTATTGTCGATATAGATATAGTGGCGGAGCACGGGGCAGTCCAATGCCGGGTGCGTCGGGGAGAATAAAGCATCCCGCCAGGGCAGGAGGAAGTATGAAGGAATGGGCTCGGCCCCTCGTGTGTAAACACGGATAACACCTTTATCTGTGTTCTCTTATATCCGTGTTTACATCCTCTCTTTTGTTCCGGCCTGGCGGGATTGGCTAGATCGGCAGTGAAATTTTGATCTCAGTCCCATGTCCCTGGTGAGACTTAATCTCTAAAGCGCCGTTGAAGAGATGCAACCGCTCTTCAATACTGGACAGCCCCAACCCGGTTTTGATGTCGTGTTTGGTGGGGATATTCTCTTTATCAAAGCCCAGACCATGATCGCGCACCGTGGCGCTAATCTGCGTACCGTTACAATCCAGATCGACCCACGCCTCTTTGACATGGGCATGTTTGACTACATTAAAGAGCAGTTCGCGCACAATTTGAAAGACGACCACGCGCAGATGAATGTCGCTGATCTGGCAATTGCCGTCAGTTTTCATGCTCACATGCAACTCGTGGAGTTCGCGCATTTGACTGCCCAGCCACGTGATGGCTTCGGGCAGCCCTTCATTTTCCAATACCGGCGGGCTTAGCTCCACGGCCAGCGTGCGCACGGCGCGGACAGCCTCATCGGTCAGTCGTTTCATCTCTGACAACTGATCTCTCACCTGTGGGGTGTGGTCCTGGGAAAGTGTCATGCCGATGATGTGGGTGCGCATTTGCACGCCATAGAGCATCTGCTGCACATGATCGTGCAAAATCTGCGACACGCGTTTGCGTTCGCCATGTTCGGCCAACGAAAGCTGCGCCGCCAATGTGCGAATCTGCTGTGTGCCTTTCTCCACGCGGCTCTCCAATGTGGCCGTAAATTCTTGCAGCCGGGAGCGTTCATGGCTCAATTCGTCCACCAACTGTTGCTGGCGTACCTCGGTCTGTTTGCGCTGTTCCACTTCAGATTGAAGGAGATGATTCTGGGCAGCCAGCTCGCGCGACAAGATCGCGCACTTGATATTGCCTGCGCCGGGCCTGCAACATAGACTGAAACAGAGTGACCAACGTCGTGGAATGGACAGGGCGTTCGAGCAGGGTAATGTTCATGTTGCTGCCCAGGTGGGCGCGCAACCTATCGGCTGGCAGCGAGTGGCCCTGCTCGCCCAGCAGCACAATGGGCAGATCCGACCAGGGCGGTTGATTCAAGACTGTTTCGGTCAACATGGTTAGCAATTCGGCGTTAATCGCCTCGACAACCAGCAACAAGGCTCCCGCCCCGGTTTCGATCTCGGCCTGCAAAGTATCCCCGTTGCCACAATTGGCACAGACAATCATAGCCTGTTTTAGTAGCCCACAGACCAGTTCTGCATCGCGGCCTGTGGGCGCCACCACCAGCACACGTTCTTCGTTGGGATCAATCACCATCACTGGAACCCTCTTTGCCCGGTGCATCAATCAATGCCTGACTGGATCCTGTATAGACGGGGTGGCCTGTGAGTACGCCCTGGAAGGCGACCAGTGGCTCGCCTACGCGCACGCCGTTCGACCCAATGCGCAGTTCCCGGATCGAACGTTCATGCACGCTAAAGCGCTTTTTTAGCACAGAAATGGCTTGGCGAATTTCACCCACGGCCTCAAAATGGCGGATGAGCAAGACCGTGTCGGCCAGGTAGCTCATATCGACCGTACTGCGCGGCTCGGGATCTAACATGCCGTGCTGGGTGAGCGTGAGAAAGGACAAGACCTGTTTCCCTGCCAAATAGGTCAGCAATTCGTGCATCTGAATCAAGAGCAAGCGCTCTTGGGGCATGGAGTTCAAATAGCCGTTGAGGCTGTCAATCAGAATAACCTCGGCGTGATGTTGCTCTACATCATCGCAGACACGCCGGGCAAACTCGCCAGGTGAGATCTCGCCGGCGTTGATCTGATGAATGCGAATCTGCCCGCTCTGAATGGAGGGGCGAATGTCCAGTCCAATGTTAATGGCACGCTGGAGCAGGGTGGCGAGGCGTTCTTCAAAGAGAAAGAGCGAAACGACCTTGCCGATTTTAGCCGCCGCAAAGGCAAAAAGCAATGCTGTGGTGGTTTTGCCCGTGCCTGTCTGTCCAATAATCAGACAAGCTGTGCCCACCTCTAGCCCGCCACCCACCAAAATGTCCAGCGATTCCACGCCACTTTGGATCACTTCTGGCGATATAAGCGGCGCGCTTTCTTTGAACTGGAGGCGAGGATAGACCACCAATCCACCGCTCTCAATGCGGAAATCGTGATAGCCCTCGTGGAAAGGCATACCGCGCATTTTGGCAACGCGCAGCCGACGGCGCACCTCCCCGTAGTCCAGCGGCATCAATTCCAGCGTAAAAACACCGTGAACCAAACTATGCAGCGTGGTGCCGCTGCCAGTGTCCAGCTCGCGGTCCAGAAAGATCACCGTGGCCTGACATTCAATCAAAACCTGACGAATGCCCAAAATGTAACGGCGATAGCGCAACGGGGAATCTGCCAGAAGGCGAATTTCGTGTAGAGAATCAAAAACAATGCGGGTGGGGCGAATACGCTGGATCACTTCCATGATCTCATCCGTCACCTCGCGCAGTTCGATTTGCGACGTGGGGAAGATAGTCTGTTCGTCGTGGAAGCCCGACTCTGGCTGGACCGCGGTTAGCTCGTGGATGTGGACGCTATGGAGATCCCACCCGTGTGAATTGGCAACCGCTTGAATGTCGTCTCGGTTTTCTGAAAGGGTGAGATAGAGTACGTCCTCACCGGCTTTGGCCCCTTCAATTAAAAATTGCATACCTAATGTAGTCTTGCCCGTGCCCGATTCGCCCTTGACCAAATAAAGGCAATGGTTGGGAAGGCCCCCATTCAAAATTTTATCTAAACCCTCGATCCCGCTGGGGATCTTGGGCAATAGTTGAATTTTTCTTTCCATCGTTCTCTCTCCGTCTTTTGAATCAAAGTATACTTGGACCCATTATCAACAAATGGGTGGGACATGACTGTAAGGTCGGTTGAAGTTTTATACCATTGTGCAAAAATATGAATTATGGGTGAACACTTTACTGACTTTTCCCGATTTGCCCAACCCTATGGTATGGTTAGCAGGGGCTGTTTCCATCGCACATCCAAAGCAAAACATCTCCTCGAAGTAGGTCTCTCGGATGAATCAGCTTGAGTTGTGCCGTCCCATCTCGTTTGCCCATTTCGTTTGAACGTATCCGCATTTTATTGAAAGAGGAAGATTGCATGAATTCTGAGGCACAACATCCTTCCGAGTTTGAAGGCTGGCAACGATTGGTGGTTCCCTACACCGTACCCGATACGCGCAGGGCAACCTGGCAGGTTATCAATTCTTTTGGTGGGTTCTTTTTGACCTGTATTTTGATGTATTTTAGTTTGCGCATCGGGTATTGGCTCACCGTATTGCTTGCATTTCCAGCCGCAGGGTTTTTGATGCGTATCTTCATCATCCAGCATGACTGTGGACACAATTCTTTTGTAAAACCCAAGAACTTGAACAACGTGATTGGCATGGCGTGCAGTGTTCTCACCTTTGTGCCCTATAAATATTGGCGCAAAGGTCATGCCGTTCATCATGCACATCATGCTGAATTGGAAGAGCGCGGCATCGGTGACATTTGGACCATGACCATCGAAGAATACAAAGAGTCGTCCCTGACCAAGCGTATTATCTACCGCATCTTTCGCAACCCCGTATTCCTCTTTGGAATCGGGCCAATCTTCTATTTTCTCTTCCTACTGCGTCTACCCCTAACCGTGCAAGAAAACTGGCATAACGGCGAACGCTCGTCGGTTTGGTGGACCAACTTGGCGCTGGCAGGCTGGATGAGCGCCATCGGTTTTTGGCTAGGGTTCGATACCCTGGTGGCGCTGGTGTTGCCGATTATGTTGGTGGCCAGCAATGCGGCTACTTGGCTCTTCTATGTGCAACATCAGTTTGAGCACACCTATTGGGAACATACACCAGAGTGGAATTATACGCTGGCTGCCATGCAGGGAAGTTCCTATTATAAACTGCCGCGGATTTTACAGTGGTTCAGCGGCAACATTGGCTTTCACCACATTCATCACCTCAGCCCGCGCATCCCTAACTATAATTTGCAGCGCTGCCACGATGAAAATCCCATCTTTCAGCAAGTCGCACATCTCACCATCCCCAACAGCCTCAGCACCATCAATCTGACCTTGTGGGATGAAGAAAACGACCGTCTCGTCACCTTCCGCGACGGTTTGAGCAAAGCCCAAGCCATGCCCTCGGCTGCTTAGAGCGAATCCTAAAGAGAGAATGAAGAATCAAATTTTTGATTCTTCATTCTCTCTTTTTCACGCTTTCTTCTTCCCGCTTGCTTCTCTATTCACCCCTCCAACCCCAAGACAAAATAGAAGCCTGGGTTCCAACTCTGGCAGATCAGATAGAGTTGCTCCCCGTTGCTGTACCAGATCACGTTGTGCAGGTGATCGGCGCGTTCGATGCCTAGATCCTCTTTGGGGCGCACGGTGGAGAGCAACTCGTGGGTAAGACCATCTAAAATGTAGATGGGCGCAGGGCGACCCGCTTCAGGCGCATCCAGGCTTCCCACCACAGCCAGCCAGCGATCTTGCCATTGGATATAGTCGATGCCACACGGACGTGACCCCGCTGGCAACGGATACGAACGGTTAAATTCGCCTCCAAAGCTGTAGATCTCCAGCCGCGAATGGGGCCGATCCGCAATCACCAATTGATCCTCCGTGGGCAAGCGGGCGATGCCATGGGCCGTGCCAAACAGGCCATGATGATCGGCATCTTGCGTTTTGCCCCCAAACAGCCCTGTCCATGTGTGGTCGTGTAGATCGGCTGTGGCAATATAATTCGCACCATAGCCATCGGCCACAAAAAGCTGATCGGCCGCCAACACGGTGTCCGTCGGGCGGAAGGGGGTCTCCGCCGCTGCGTATTCCTCAAACAGAGGTCTGGGCAGAATGAAATCCAACGCCCCATCCAACGTCAAGATCGCCACCAACGCATCGTTGTTGGCCGCCATAATCAACCGTCGCTTGCCGTCAAACTCAGCCAACTTCGTGCTGTGAAAGTTGGCCGAGTGTAGCTCTGCGGGCAGTGGCAAAATCTCCTGGCGCGTCAGATCGGCGCTCACCCGCATCAGTCCGCAATCGGGCATCCCATAGTAGATCGCCCCCTCGGCAGCGGTGCGATCCAGCGCAAAACCGCCGTGTAGCTTTGTTTCCTGAACGCTGGCTGCGGCAGGCAGCGTGCGCAGATCGTCTCGATAGCGAAATACAAACGGCGACTGACCACTTTTGTGTTGAATCGACATGGTTCCCCCTTGGATGGATACGGTGGCTTTGGACGTCAATAAAAGGTGAAGAAGTGGCAAAGTGATCTTCTCTTCACCGTGCCACCTTTGTCTGGCTGATTACGCGCCGATCATGGTGAAGACGGCACGCAGCCAGCCCAGCGCATAGGCCATGCCGGCATGCCAGGGCGCATCGCAGGCCATCTGCGGCGTGTGGTCGGGGATGACCACGCCGTCAAAGCCGTTTTCGTGCAGAATGCGCAATACGCGGATCATATCCACATCGCCCTCATCAATGAAAACCTCGCGGTAGTTGGGCAATTTCCCCTCTACATTGCGGCAGTGGACATAGCCAATTTTCCCCTGTTTACTATAATGCTCGGCCACGGCGTAGATATCGCTGCCCGGCATTTCGGCCAGCGTGCCCAGGCAGA
Organism: uncultured Chloroflexia bacterium; assembly: GCA_963721725.1. Taxonomy (GTDB): domain Bacteria; phylum Chloroflexota; class Anaerolineae; order Caldilineales; family Caldilineaceae; genus RI-153. The sequence goes on along the minus strand of CAVRLX010000006.1, from coordinate 155,239 downwards.
ATTCCAGGCCGTTGGCGCGGCTGGGGACCATATCCAACACGCGCTGATAGCGGTCGGGTTGGTGGATCAGCCGGGCCGCGCCGCGCAGGCTGGGAAAGGGCGGATCGTCGGGATGCAGGGCCAGCATCACCCCAGCCTCCTCGGCCACCGGGACTAACTCGTTGAGAAAGCCCTCCATGCGCTGCCACATCTCGTCGTCGCCAATGGGGCCGACTGTGCCTTCGGGTGCGTTGGCGTCATAGATCATATTCCAGACCTGACCGCGCGGGATGGGCGTCTCGGCGGGGGCATCGGCGGCAATGTAGCCCACCGAGGGCGCATCGCCACGCGCGCGGGTTTCCGTGCGCCCCCACACCCCGGCAATGCTAAAGTTGTAGCCCATGAAGCCAATCCCCACACGCCCCATGTTGCGGATCAGACTCTTGAGATACTCCAATTGTTCTGCCTTGCGCGGGCCGTCCAAGAGCACATCGTACCAGTGGGCCGGGTTGAAATTCTCCAGCGCCGCCACTTCCAGCCCGGCGGCGCGCACGGCGTCCGTCAGCGATTGAAGATCTTCATAACTCCACGGCGTGGGGTCCGCCATCCCCCAGGCATCGCCCGCCGTGGCTGTAGACAAACTATCGGCGTTGCGAAAATAGTCGGTGAGATGAACCACCAAATGGGTGACTCCCGCCTGCTTGGCAAAGCGAAAATTTTGTTCCGTCAGCATCGAACGATAAAGACCAAGACCTAGTTTCACAGATGACTCTCCTTGATTCAACAGGCTTCAAACGGTGACCGCCGTCGACTTCGACATCTCGCGCACTTCGTCCGCGGTGACCTCGCGGCCAAGCTGTGTGGAAAGGAAGATGCCTTCGGAAATCAGCATACAGTTCAGCGCAATCGCCCCCGTGGGAATAGGCTCCACCCGCCCTTGTAACGTGGCGATCCAGTGCTGTTGCGGGCCATCGAAAACGTCGCCCTCCTCGTGGACATTGTGCCGCCGGTAGAGAAAGGCATCCAGATCGGCGGTGGCGTCCAAGTCCAGATCGCCTATGCTCTGGAAGAAGCCAAAGGGATTCAGCCGCACGCCACCCTGGCTGCCCACCACAAACGAGCCTTCAAACGCGTTCATGTGAATGGCCCAGGCTTCGATAATGTCCAGCGTGACGTTATTTTCCATGCGCACAAAACCGACGCCCAACTCCTCGACACTGTATTGGCTTATCTCGCGGCGGCGCACATCCATATCCGTCTCTTGATAGGTGTGCCCGGCAATGCGAACCGGCGTAGGGTTGCCCAAGATGTGCAGCATGGTGGAAATATGATAGACGCCCATGTCATAGAGCGCGCCGCCGCCGGAGAATTGCTTTTGCACAAAGGTGGGGCTGCCGTAACCATCCACATAGGGGCGACCGCGGCGGCGATGTCCCATGGATCGCGCATGGTAGAGCTTGCCCAGATGGCCGCCGTCGATTAGCGCTTTGGCGGCGCGGGTCTCTTTTTGAAAATAGATCACGTTTTGGATGCCCAACTGTTTGCCCGTGGCCTGCGCCGTCTGCCACATGCGCTCAGCGTCAGTATAGGTCCCGGCCATGGGCTTCTCGCAGAAAACATGTTTGCCAGCCTCCAGCGCGGCCACCGTTATCGGCATGTGAAAATTGTTGTGCAGGCAAACATCCACCGCTTCAATATCGTCCCGGCCCAAGAGGTCACGGAAATTTGTATACACATTGGGGATGCGGAACTGATCGGCCACCCGCCTCGCTTCCGCCTCATTAATATCTGCCACCGCCACCACGTCTACATTGTTCATGGCACTGTAGTTGGTCAAATGGTATTTCCCAATTTGCCCGACGCCGATGACACCAACACGGGTTTTGCTTGGAATAGACAAGGTATCTCTCCTCAAGTGATGTGAATGGTGAGGGGCGAATTGCAATTCGCAATTTGCAATTCGCCCTAACTTCCCAACTCTCGTTTGATCAACGCCAACGTTTGCACACCGGCGGCGCGCTCGTCGCCGTCCACGGGGCAGCTTTCCACGCCCCAACTGCCTGCATAGCCACTCTCCTTAAGCAGCCGAATGGCCCTAGCCAGATCCACCGTGGGATCGTTGCCGGCTTCGTCAAACTCGAAAGTCTTGACATGGGTCAAACTGGCATAGGGCGCACACATCTCCCACGCCATTTCCTGTTTTCCATCGGCCCAATTGTTCGTATCAAAGAGCAGCCCCAGCCCATCCACAGCGTCAAGAATCTTCACCACATTTTCCGGGTGCATGGTCGGTCCCCAGTGATTTTCCACAATCACTTCAATGTCACGGCCTTGCGCGTAGTCAATCACGGCCTTGTATCCTTCGACAATGATGCTGAAAATATCGTCGGTCATCTCTTCGGGACCACCCGCGTCAATCCGAACCTGGGTTGCGCCCAGGCGGTCGGCCACGTCGATCCAGCGGCGCGCCATGCGCCGGTTGTGATCGCGGGCTTCTTGGCTGGCTTCGTAAATGTGCGCACCGTCCACGGCAATGCAGCCAAAGGGCAGGCTGCTCTTTTCGCCAGCCGCCAGCACAGTATCCAAAAAGGCAGGATTCTCCAGCCCGGCTTCCAGATGTTTCATCCACGGATCAAGCTGGGTAAAGCCGTTCTCATGACACCAAGTGATATATTCAAAAATATCCATCTCGCCAGCAGCAAAGGTGCGGTGAAAGCTGTACGAACAAATGCTAAATTCCATGTGCAACTCCTAGGGTGGGTGCGGGGATGGGGTATTGGGTAACGACGGTGAGGGTTATTGTACGAGACGATTGGAAAATGGTCCACAACGGGGCGAACGTGGGAGAGGGGAAAGTGCGGGCGTGTTGATTCACGCCCGCACGTGGGTCTACCTTTTTTATGCTTTGGCACGGGCCGGTTGATTCACCACCCCAATCGGTGGGAAGCCATGCTGGTCGCGGTGAAACTGTGAATCAAAGTATTGGGTGCTTTTGAACCACTCGTGGCGACCATCGCTGGCCTCTTCATAGACGGCGGCGCGCAGTTCGTCCTGTTCTTGTGCGGTCATGGGCACAAAGCTACGTGCAATCTCCACATCTTGATGCAGGTTATCCAGCGATTCAATGCCACAGACCAGAGTGCTAATCGGCAACGAAAGGGCATAGCGGCGGCTCTGCTGTGCGGTCAAGCCCAGCCCGGTGACCAATTGCCCGGCCCCGCCCAGGCTTTTCATGCCGATGGGCGCGATACCACGGCGCACCAGTTCGGGCAGCACTTCGATCTGAAAGCTGCGAAAGTGGGCGTCCACCACGTTAATCGGCATCTGGCAGGTGTCCCACTCAAAGTCTTGGGCCAACATTTTGTGCATAATGTGCGGGCTTTTGTGGCCGGTGAAGCCGATGAAGCGGATCTTGCCGGCCTGGCGCGCCGCCAACGCCGCCTCAATCGCCCCCTCTGCCCGAAAGATCCACTCGGGGTCGTTGTCGTAATTGACCTCGTGGAACTGCCAGAGATCAATGGTCTCCGTTTGAAGGCGGGTCAGGCTATCATGTAGTTGTGCTTCTGCCGTTTTTCGATCTCGCGCACAGACTTTCGTCATCAAGGTCACCCGGTCGCGCCGCCCCTGGAGGGCGAGGCCCATACGGCGCTCCGATTCGCCCCCGTGATATTCCCAGGCTGTGTCGATAAAATCCACTCCCTCATCAATCGCCGTCTGTACGAGGCGCACAGACATCGCTTCATCAATCGTCGGTCGGATGAAATGTCCGCCGCCGAAACCGATAATGGATACGTTTACTCCGGTTTTGCCCAACTCGCGCACAGGCACGCCGCCAGCATTTCGTTCAATGGCGTCTGTCATGGAATCACCTTTCACTTGGGAAGAGGCAACACGCTGCCTCGGTGGGATAGATAGCTCGCATCTGTGAGCATAGACCATCGGCCCTACGTCGTCAACTTGTCCACAAAAAGGGGTGCATGGTTTTTCGCACGAAGGGTCTCTCTTTTCAGGCGAATTCGATCTCAATAACTCGTTTTTTTGCCGTTTCTTTGATAGCCTAGAGGTGGCGGCGGCGAGATCTATAGCTTTTTGCAACAACAGGGCATTACCCAGGTGCTCATCCTGGGCGTGCATACCAACATGTGCGTCTTACGCCGTTCGTTCGCCATCAAACAGATGGTGCGCTGGGGCGTGGACATTGCCCTCGTGCGCGATCTCACCGACACCATGTACAACCCGGCCATGCGTCCCTATGTTGCCCACGACGAAGGCACCGCCCTCGTCATCGGCTACATCGAGCGCTTCTGGTGTCCCACAACGACCAGTGCAGATTTGTAGGGGCACGAGGTGGGCGGGGAGGATGCTCCGTTATTTCCTGAAATTCCCAATATCCCGCCCACCTCGTGCCCCTACCCAATACCCCAACGGTGCAACCATGACAACCAACCTTCTCTCCGTATTCGTTAAACCCTGGAAAGCGCTCACCCTGGCCGAGGTGGCCGCCCATGTGGCCGGCCTGGGCTTTGATGCCGTTGAACTGCCGGTGCGCCCTGGCTTCCCCTGCCAACCTGACTCCATCGAACGCGACCTGCCCGCAGCCGTGGCGATTTTCGCCGAGCATGGTGTGCAGGTTCTCAACGTTGCCGCCGATCTGCCGCTGGACGACGAGCGGCTCTATGCTACCTGTGCCGCGGCCGGGGTAGGCATGAACCGTGTCATGTTTCGGCGGCATGGCCTCTCCGATCGGGACGCCGAAGCCCTGGCGCACCGTCAACTTGAGGCGGCGCTGCCTCTGTGCGCGCAGTATGGTGTGCAATTGGGCATCCAAAACCACTATGGCACATTTGTGGGGGTGCATGAACTGGGGCTACATCGGCTGGTGGAACGCTACGATCCGCGGTTTGTGGGCATCATTTGGGATGCTGCCCACAACGCTTTGGAGGGTATGGACGCAGACGCCGCGCTGGATGTGGTGGCGTCTCATCTCTGCATGGTCAATTTGAAAAATGGCTATTGGCGGCGCAGCAGCGGCCCCGAAGCAGCGCTGGCCGAGTGGAAAGTCTATTGGACATCAGGGCGGCAGGGGCGTGCATCATGGCCAGCGCGTATTGGCAAAGCTCAAGGCCATGCGCTACACCGGTCCGCTCTGCCTCACCGCCGAGTACAGCGACGAACAGAGCGTGGACCGGCTGATCGCCGAAGATATCGCTTTTGTGAAAACCCTGCTTGTGTCATGAGTGGCCCATCGCACTCTTTTCTCCACTCTTTTCCGCCTGGCCCACGGCTATGGTAAAATTAGATTGCACAAATGTGCTGACCTTTACCCAAACGCCGCCGCCAATACCGTGATCAGCAGCCCACACGCCCACTTTCTACAGCTTTACACCCACTTTTTGCACACCTACGCCACCGATCATGCCGCGCAGGTCTATGCAGCGCGCATACCATCGGTGCGCGAAGAAGCCGCCCGCAACTATCGCCACTGTATAGAACTGGACGCCGCCCAGCAGTCCATCACCGACGCCGTCTTGACCGGGCTGCTGCCCCACACCGACAGCGAAAGCAATCGGGCGCGTGGGGCGTGGATTCACCTTACCCCGGCCATCCACGGCGATGTGGTGCGCTTGCATGAGCGTTTAGGCTGGGCCAAAGCCCACGAATGGGAGGACAAAGCGCGGGCAATTTTCGAGCTTGTCCGCACCGCCGTCGAGCAACCCGAACGCCTGCCCGCGGCGTGTGCCAGTTTCAGCGCCTTGCCCTATGCCACGGGTTTTCAGAGTGGCACGCTTTCGCCCATCTTCAACGCCCTGCAACCCAACCTCTACCTCGTGGTCAACCGCAAAACCCTGGCCGTGATCAACTATTTTGCCGGCACATCCCACAGCCAACAATTGCGCGACTACCCCGCCGCCAACGCCGCTGGCCTGGAGTTGGTGGATTGGGTGCGCGAAGCAGGCGGCACGCCGCACATTCCGCCGTTGCGCGCCACGGATCGCTTTGATCTATTTTGCCATTGGCTGGTCACCGTCCAACAGTATGAGTTTCACACATCTCGCTGCTGGCAGATCCGCCCCGGCGGCGACGGCCAGTGGGACGCTTGGCGCAATGGCGGTTTTGTGGCCCTGGGCTACGATGAATTTGGCGATCTCTCCGGCCTCAGCCGCGCCGATTTTAACGAGCGGCGCGCCGAACTGTTGGCCCAGCACCCCGAGTGGACCGGGCGCGATCTCAACTTGTTGTGGACCTTCGCCCGCCAATTGCAAGAAGGAGATCGCCTTGTGGCCCACGACGGCGCCGGCGAGGTCTTGGGCATCGGCACCGTGAGCGGCTTCTACTATTTCGTGCCCGACGTGCCGCTGGGCCACTGTCGCCCTGTGGTGTGGATCGATCTACAACGACGGCGATTGGATCTTGATCTGGGGCCGCGTGCTTTCTCGGCATTGGATGCTGAAATCTTTGACCGTCTCGCCCACACGCCCATTGCGCCCGAACGCCGTGCCCCGGCTGTAGTCGCTCTGCCCACATCGGCCAGCGATGCGCCCGCTGTGGACATGGCCGCGCCGCTGGCCGTGCGCGAACGTCCGCCTGCTTATGGCGACATTCCCCGGGATTTCGTGCCGCCCTATTCTCTGGCCGAGTGTGCCGAGGCCACCGGCTTTGGCCTGGAACAACTCTCGGCCTGGCGAGATTCGATTGAGCGCAAAGGGCAGGTTATCTTTTATGGCCCGCCTGGCACAGGCAAAAGCTACATTGCCAGCCATTTGGCCCGCCATTTGGTGGGCGGCGGCGACGGCTTTCTCGAGTCAGTTCAATTTCATTCGGCCTACGCCTATGAAGATTTTGTACAGGGCATTCGCCCCGTCACCGAGGGCGCGGGCACGTTAACCTATCGACTTGTGCCAGGGCGCTTTTTACAATTTTGCGCCGCCGCCGCCCAACGTCGGGGGCGCTGTGTGCTGATCATCGACGAGATCAACCGGGCCGACCCAGCGCGCGTCTTTGGCGAGGTGATGCACCTCTTGGAATATCGCGGACAGGCGGCGGCATTGGCCGCAGGCGGCGAGTTGAGCATCCCCGCCAACCTGCGCATCATCGGAACCATGAACACCGCGGATCGCTCGATTGCCTTGGTGGATGTGGCACTGCGGCGGCGCTTTGCCTTCCTGGCCCTCTACCCGGATTATGCCCTCTTGCGTAGCTTCCATGTCCGCGCCCAGAGCGGCTTCGCGGTGGAGGGACTGATTACCGTCTTGCAACGGGTGAACCAGCAGATCGGCGATCCCCACCATGCTGTGGGCATTACCGCCTTTTTGCGCGCCGATCTGCGTGCCACTATAGCCGCGATTTGGCGAACAGAAATTGAACCCTATTTAGAGGAAACTTTTTATGACCGTCTGCAGATCGTAGAGTCATTTCGCTGGCAAAGTGTGCAGGCTGCTATTGAAGAAGGTAAATGAATGTGACGCCACCTCCTCGGCATACAATTACGTTAACTGAATATACCCCGCAACGGCTGACGGCTACGACCTTGTCCACTGCCGAGGGGGAACACCTGTGGCGAACCTATGGGCGCTATGTGGGCGTGGAGTTTCCTTCGCCCAAAACCGAGGGCGATTGGCAGCTCACGGCCAGCGGATGGGTGGGCTATTTGCCGCTTTCGCCGCGCGTCGGCCTCTCGCTTCAGCCCAAATTGCCTTTGCACAATCTCTTTCGGCTACTTGAAATTGCCTATGGGCTGACTGAGCCGCCCCTTTCCGCTGATCTCTTTCGAGTCGATACCCTGCTTGATTTTTACGAACGGATGGCGCTGCGGCTGGCCCGCCGCATTGAAGCGCGTTGCCGCACCGGCCTCTACCATTCCGCCCAGAGCGTCCAGCTTGATCTGACGTATGTGCGTGGTCGGGTGCAAGTGGACCGTGTGCTGCATTCGCCCTGGCAGATGAGAATTCCCTGTCGCTTTGACGAACAGACCGCCGACGTCGAGGAAAACCACATCTTGGCCTGGACCCTTTGGCAACTTTTGCGCAGCGAACTGCCGTCTCCCGACACCCAAGCTGTGCTGCGCCATGTCTACCGCATCCTGGTTGGCTCGGTCTCGTTGCAGCCGGTTTCCGTGTTGGAATGTATTAACCGCCATTACAACCGTCTCAACGATGATTACCGGGTGATGCATGCCCTCTGCCGCTTCTTTTTGGAACAGAGCGGCCCTAGCCATACCCTGGGCGATCATGAAATGCACTCCTTTCTCATCGACATGGCCTATCTGTACGAACGCTTTGTAGCGGCCTGGCTGACTCAACATATTACCGCACCCTATGCCGTCCAGGCCCAGGAGCGTGTCTATTTTGGCAGCGAAAGCCATCAACATTTCGCTATCGATGTGGTGATTCATGACCGCGCCAACCACCTTCCCTACGCTGTGCTGGATACCAAGTACAAAACTCCGACCAACTCGCCCGCCAGCAGTGATGTTGCCCAAATTGTGGCCTATGCCACGGCTAAAGGCTGCGCGGAGGCCATCTTGCTCTATCCCGTCGATCTCCCCCGCCCGCTGGATGAGCGCATCGGTAACGTACACGTGCGCAGCCTTCCCTTCGCCATCGGAGGCGATCTGGATGCCGCAGGGCAAGCGCTTCTTCGGCAGATTTTCGGGGCTGACTAGGGGGCAGCATACCGGGAATGGACCGGGCCATAAGCGTCTACAGCGTGCAGTCCTGGTCTATTCCCGGTATGTTCGCCCATCTGAAATAGACCCCAATTCTCCATGCCGATTGGGGAAACGTGCGGCTTGTGGTAGACTCGATGGCAGTCGCGCCAAGTGGTGCGCTGTGCGTTTACCCTCTTCCTCCCCACAATGAATGGAGCCTGTTTATGGAGCTTATCCGCTGGGGCATCCTGGGCACAGGCAATATTGCAAACCAGTTTGCCAAGGGCCTTTCTGTCATGGACGATGCCAAACTCGTGGCGGTGGGTTCACGCCGCGCCGAATCGGCCAACCGTTTTGCCGACACCTACAATGCCCCCAATCGCCATGATTCCTATGAAGCGCTGGCCGCCGATCCCGACGTAGACGCCATTTATGTGGCAACGCCCCATGTCTATCATGCCGAAAATAGCTTGCTCTGCTTGGAACACGGCAAGGCTGTCCTGTGCGAGAAGCCTTTCACCATTAACAAAGCCCAAGCCCAGCGCGTCATCGACTATGCGCGCAGCCACAAACGCCTGATTATGGAAGCCGTGTGGACACGGCTGCTGCCCCACATGGAAGCTGTGGTCGATCTGGTGGCCGACGGCGCGATTGGCACGCCTACCATGTTGCACGCCAACTTTGGCTTTCGCACCAAAGTCAACCCCAGCAGCCGCCTTTTTGATCCGGCGTTGGGCGGCGGTGGTCTGCTGGATGTGGGCATCTATCCGGTCTACCTTGCCTATCTGCTCCTGGGGCAGCCTACGGCGATCCAATCGCTGGCGCATCTGGGCAGCACGGGCATTGACGAGCAAGCCGGTATCGTCTTTGCCCACGAGAATGGCGCGATCTCCGTCCTCACCAGTGCCATCCGCGCCAACCTTCCCCACACCGCTGTTATCGCCGGAACCGAAGGCCGCATTGAAATTCACGAACGCTGGTGGGCACCCACCAGCTTTACGCTCCAGCGCGATGGACATGATCCCGAAACCATCACCCCCGAAGTGGTGGGGAATGGCTACAATTACGAAGCCGCCGAAGTGGGCAACTGTCTGCGCGCCGGCAAAACCGAAAGCGACAAGCTGCCGCTGGACACAACCCTGGCCGTCATGGACATCTTGGATCAACTGCGCGCCCAGTGGGGGCTGCGCTATCCGATGGAGAAATAAAGAATAATGAGTAAACGAGTAGGTTTGTCGACAACACGGCTCTAATTGACAACCGCTGTCGTTATCAAGCCATTACTCATTATTCTTTCCTCTTGTATCCCGCTACCAATCAAACCCTATGGAGACTTTTGCATGAACTACGGACACGTCCCTGGCGTAGACAAACCGATTTCCCGGCTGGTGCAGGGCACGGTGATGTTGCTTGAGGATAAAATTGACGAAAATTTTGAGTTACTCGACGCCATTTTGGACGCGGGCTGCACCACCTTTGACACAGCCCACGGTTATGGGAGCGGCCAGTGCGAACGGGTGCTGGGGCGCTGGATCAAAGCGCGTAATTGCCGCGAAGATGTGGTGATCCTGACCAAGGGCGCACACCACAACCGCGACCGCCAGCGTGTCACGCCCTATGACATCACCGCCGATCTCCACGATTCACTGGCCCGGCTCCAGGTCGATTTTGTTGATCTCTATCTGCTGCACCGGGACGATCCCACGCAGCCGGTGGGGCCGATTGTCGAGGTGCTCAACGAGCATCACAACGCCGGCAAGATCGGCTCGTTTGGCGGATCGAACTGGTCGCCGGCGCGCATTGCCGAGGCCAACGCCTACGCCGCTGCCAACGGACTCAAGCCTTTTGTGGTCAGCAGCCCCAACTTCAGCATGGCTGTGCAAAAAGAAGAGCCGTGGCCCAACTGTCTCAGTATCAGCGGGCCGCAGGGGGCCGACGCTCGCGCCTGGTACGCCGCGCAGAAGATGCCGCTCTTTGTGTGGAGCAGTTTGGCTGGCGGCTTCCTCACCGGGCGTTTCCGTCGCGATAATCTGGACAGCTTCAGCGGCTATAATGACGAGCTGGTGGTGCGCTGCTATTGCACTGAAGAGAACTTTCAGCGCAATGACCGCGCCGAAACCTTGGGCAAAGAGAAGGATCTGACGTTGCCCCAGGTCGCCCTGGCCTACGTGCTCAGTCACCCGGATCTAGATGTCTACGCCCTGGTAGGCTGCCGTACCGGCGCAGAATTCCGCGAGAACGTCAAAGCCAGCCAGGTGCAGTTGACCGCAGCCGAATTGGCGTGGATTGACGAAGGGAAGTAGAGATTTGGCGAGAAGGTGAGTTCGCTGCGTTAGCAAAAATCCGTGGGGTTTGCAGAGGGATCAACCCTCTACAAACCCCACGGATTTTTTTGCGCTGCCATCAAACTCGCTTGCCTTTCGATGGGGAGACACTCACCGGAGTCGTCTACTCGATCCAGACAGCCGCATCTTTGGCAAATGCGGCGTTCGGCGAAACCTGCGGCGCCTTGCCGCTGGCCGTGGTTAGCCCGCGCACTATCACTTTCTCGCACCGTTTGTAGGGAAAAGGACGCTCCGCCGACAGAGCGACTGCTGCGTCACCCGCGGTCATGGCATCGGGATCGGTGAAAAGATAGAGTCCGTCGTAGCCGTCGGGGTGAGTGGCATCATCCACAAACAGCCCGTCAATCGTAATCTCTCGCGGCATGGAGCAGGCATAGCCAAAATCGTGCATACCATCGTTGCGCACGTTGAGGAGATGCGGCCAGGTCATATCGCCACAGGCAGGGATCCAGCGGCAGTTGCGAATGATCAGATCGCCCTCCCACGTGCTGCCATAGTCACTACGGAAGCTGATGAGGGCGTTGCCATATAGTGTGGAATCCTCCACCGTTAGCCTGCCCCGCCCAATCGCGTTCAGCCCCATGTGGCCCAGCGTGCAGCGCCGGACCGTATATTCACCGGAGACGCCCATATGGGTGTCCATGCGCGAGAGGGTGCAATCCTCCAACACGATGTTTTTGCAGAAGTTGGTAGCAATCACCCCCCAGTGCGTGCGGTCGCAAATGTGATTCATGCGGCAGTTGACCATCTGGAAATTCACCACATCGTTGGCGTGAATATCGTACGACCCCATGTTGACCGGCAGCCCTGCCGCGCCAATCGTGGAATAGATCTTGTGCGCAGTGGCGAAGCAGTTGCGCAGGGTGACGTTGGCGCACTGTTCTGCGCTGAGGAAGCCGCGGTACGGATGCCCGACGGCGGTCTCCCCCACCACATAATGGGTCAGCCCGTCGATCTCCGTGTTGGAGCGGGTGATGACGATATTTCTGCCCCAATAATTGTAGCCGATCTCCTGCACCATGCGGTTGGCAAAGGTGGTGAAGATGCCGCCGCACATGTGCAGCGTGGTTTCGTCAATGGGGCGAGCCTCGATGCGGGTGATAGTGTTGTAATCCCAGTCAATGTCGCCCTCGATAGAGCCGTCCCGCCGCAGAATAAAGCAGTCGTGTTGAGGAACGCCGGCGTTCTGGTTGAGGCCGCGCCGGATGAAGAGCCGATGGCTGTCGTTTTCCACCAGCACGTGGCAATCGTGCGCGGGCCGGGCGTCCACCTGCTTTTGATCGCGGCTGAGACGGCTGATCTGCACCTCCACCACAGGCCCCAACAAAGAGCGCACCTCGAACAACGGCGCTTTGTGATTCTCCACCGCCGTGTCGTCAATCGTAAAGCGCGAGTTGTTCCAGTCGACGTCGGTGGTGATCACAGCCGTGAGCGCCCGGCGACCCAGGTGATAAATTGCATCTGGTTTCGTCTTAACGGGCAATCTGTGCGCGTTGGCATAGGCGTGGGCCTCGCAAATCGCAGGCAGATCATCGGCCACGCCGTCGCCGGCCGCGCCGAACGCTTCATAGGTAACAAAGGTATCTTGGGGATTCATGGGGTTGTCCTCGATTGCGGTGGGGAGAATTTCCTGAAGATAGTCCAACGGACGGCTCATACCGTCGTAGTTACGACCGTCTCCGTCTCAGATCCCGCTGGCGCACGCCTGCTGAGCCAGCTCGATGGCGTTTGTAAAAAGCTGCGAGTTATCGGGGTCGATGCGATCTACCGTAGCACGTTACTCACTTGGGTCGCACAGCGGTTTCGCTTATCTTCTTAAAAATAATCTGACCCCGCCACCCAGGCGGCGAGGGGTGGAAAGAGTATCTCCAGCAAGGGCTGGACTTGCGGCGGAATCTGGTGGTCCGGTTGGCTGGCGAACCAGGAAACTGGTCGAAAGCCAAAGCAAAGCTGGGTGAGTGCCTTTGCGGTCACGCGAATGTCAACACAGTCTTCGACTATTTGTGTGCCAAGGGTGACACCATGCGTCGAGATTGTCAGCGGCAGGCGTAGGGTATCCACCCAGAGAATCAAATTTCCCTGCCACGGGTACATAGCGCGGTGCAGACGTTCCGTCCATGCTGGCAGCAGGGAGCGTACCAATGTCTCCACATGCCCAGGTCGCGCCATCCAATCACCACTAAAATGATGCCAGCGTTCGCTGCGCGCCGGGATGCGCTCCATGAGGTGATAAAAAATCGGTGAATCCAGCGGCAGCCGCCAGGTCAAATGAGTCGTATCGGAAGCGACGAGGCGCTCATGGAAAGAGAGCAGGGCGGCGATGGCCGGCCAGTCATCCGCCGCTATCTCTACCTGGGCGTAATCTTTTTGTTTTAACAGAAGATAACCACGCACCCGCCCCGTCCCATCACAGGCCACACTATGGTTGTAGTGCGAATTGAAAAGCGCATGATCAAGCTGCTGACGTTGTGAAAGCAGATCTCGTTCAAACGAGCCGACATAGGGCTGAAAATGAGTTTGATAGAGTGTGAGCCACGCTGCGGCGTCGTCGGGGCGAGCCGGGCGAACCTCCAAACCAGCCGACGGCGTCAGCGTTCGGATAGCCTCGCGCTCTAGATGAAGCTCGACCTCTTCACGCACGGCGACATAGCCAAAGCGGTCATAGAAATGGGGGATGCCGGTCAGAAAGAGCAGCGCCAATTTATCATGTTGGGCATAGTCGATGGCGTCACGCATCAGCGCCGAGGCAATGCCACGCTTGCGCTGGTTGGGCGCTGTCACCACACCGCCAATACAGCCTGTGGGCAGCCGCGCCGATCCAATGCAAAGCTGGCGACGGTGTAACACATAGCCGCCCAGCACCTCACCTGTGTTGTTGTCAAAAGCCCCGCGCACGCTCCCCGCCAGCACATCGGGGCTGGTCGTGAGGTATGCCAGCCAGGAATCGATCTCCGGTTCGCTCTTTTCCTCGTCAGAAAAGGCCAGGTCGGCGATGCGGATAAAAGCGACGAGTTCGGCTTCGGTTGTCAGTTCACGGATGTGGAAATTGGCATTGGATAGACCGCGGTTGTTGTGCAAGGTATCGATCCTTTCAGATAGTGCGGAGTGCATATCTCAGAGGTGGTACGTACTCCGTTCTACGCTTCGCCCGCCAAAATCCGCTGCAACGTCACATCCTCAATGTTTCCGCCACACAAGATCACTGCCACGGTTTTGCCCTGCCAGCGTTGAGGTTGGATCAGCAGCGAAGCTACGGCCACGCCCGCCGCGCCTTCGATGATCTCGCCGTGTTCACGGTGGATCAGACGCACGCCGTCGGCGATCTCGCGCTCGCCTACCAATAACCAGTTGTCCACAAAGCGTTGCGACGCCTCAAAGGTAATCGCCCCTGCCTCGATGCCGCCCGCTGTGCCATCGGAGAGGGTGGGCAGTGTATCCATCTCGACAATCTGGCCCTGACGCACCGATTCGGCCATGACCGGTGAATGAATGGGTAGGCATCCGATGATCTCAATTTCTGGTTTCACTGCCTTGAGGTAGCCGGCCATGCCGCCGATCAGCCCGCCGCCGCCCACAGCGATCAGGACAGCGTCAATGTGGGGGCGCTGGCGCAGCAGCTCTACGCCAATCGTGCCCTGCCCGGCCATGACCTGCGGATCATTATAGGGCGAAATATAGGGCTTGCCCTCCGCTTCGCCCGCTTGCCGTGCTGCGATCTCAGCGTTGACCCCGTCCCCGCCCACAAAGCGCACCGTCACGGGGAAGGTTTTGATCTTCTTCACCTTTTGCGGCGAGGCGGATTCGGGCAGATAGATAATCGCATCCACGCCAAGCTGAGCGGCGGCATGGGCCACGGCCAGCCCGTGGTTGCCACTGGAGGCTGTGATCACGCCGTGGCGTCGCTCAGCGTCGCTCAGGCTGAGGATCTTGTTGGTGGCCCCGCGCAGTTTGAACGATCCTGTGTGCTGGCGATTCTCCAGCTTCAAATAAGACGCTGCTCGCCGTGCGCAGGCTCAAAACCGGCGAGGGGATCAGCGGCGTTTCGAGAACGTGCGGGCGGATGCGCGCCTCGGCGGCGAGGACTTCTTCGCGGATACTCACTAATAGTTCCGTTCTGGTTAGGGTGCTGAGATCAGATCGTCGAGTACAATCACTTGCAACTCTGTGATCCGTCGTAACTGTATCCCATTCATTCCGCATCTCGTCCACATAAGCCTGAGCGTTAATGCCTTGCCAGATTTCGGCTCCCAGTCCTCGCAACTCCAACAAACTACGTTTTGGCGTAATTTTTTGATCCGAAACAGCGACCGCAGCATCCTGGCTGATCAAGGCTGCGAGTGTAAGCCGTTCCCTTAGAGGTCGAACCTTGATATGCTGGTAGAGTTCTTCAATAGTGAGGTCCGCCATTTCTTTCACTAGCGTCATAGTATTTATATACTCCTTCCAAAGATGGCTATCTAGCGTTCTTAGCCCTGGCTCATTTTATCACAGCCGGGAGTGCCCCAGCGCGGTCAGCACCCGCTCGGCCTGGCCGACGTGTAATCCGTCATGATAGACCAGCACCTTGAAGCAGTCCCCCAAGTTGAAGCGCACGATCCCAACAATGGGAATGGGTGTGCGCCTCAGATCCACGGCATCAACCTGGGCCAGTAGCTCGAGAAGTTCGCTCTGCTTGGTCAGATAGTCCTCGAACACGTTTCTGCCTAACGCCGAGGACGATGGAATCACCTGCGGAGGGGTGGGGAAGCTCTTCTGGGGGTTAAACGCAAAGTGCATGTAGATGCGCCCCCAAAACGAAGGTCCGTAGAGGTCTTCACCTGCTGTGGCGGTAGGACGGATCAGCGCCCGGCCAATTTTGCGGCGGTAATAGTTGTGGGTCAGGTTCAGGTGATCAAAGCATTGCAGCACGCTCCACTGAGCGGGCGTAGGCTGTTGGTTTAACAGCGCATCGTCTAGTTCTTGAAAACGATTCTGTACACTTGTCACATGGTGGTGGATATGGACGCGCAGATCGGCTAGAAACGCTGGTTTGGTGAGTATCGTCGCCATGTCTTGCCTTTGTGTGTGGATATAAAAATACGACATCGTGAGTACGTTTCTGCTATGCTGACCCTCGCTTGCTTTGGCTCTCTGCGCCCTGTATGATACATGCAACTTGAATCCCTCGCCAACTAGACCACGGTTGCCTTGCCTATGAATCGTCCCAATGTTCTTGTTATCAACTGCGGAAGCTCGTCGCTGAAATTTGCCCTGATTGACGTTACTACGTCCACTCCATCCATCAGCGGGCTGGCTGAACGGCTGGGCACGCCTGAAGCGCAGATAACGTGGAAAGCCAATCATACCAAAGCCCAGCGCGCCCTCCCCGGCGCGGACCATCAGGCGGCGATGACGGCCATGCTCGAAGAGATGCGCCCGCTTTTCCCAAACCTGGACGCCGATCTAGCGGGCATCGGCCACCGTGTGGTGCATGGTGGCGAGTCGTTCACAATATCCACGCGCATCGACGACCGCGTGTTGGCCGAAATCGAGCGGGTGAGCCATCTGGCCCCGTTGCACAACCCGGCCAATCTAATTGGCATTCGCACGGCGCAATCGATGTTCCCCACGCTGCCCCAGGTCGCCGTTTTTGACACGGCGTTTCATCAGACCCTGCCTGCCCACGCCTATCTTTATGCCGTGCCTTATGACTATTACGAAAAGCATGGCGTGCGCCGCTATGGCTTCCACGGCACCAGCCACCGTTACGTCACGCGCCGCGCCGCCGAATTGTTGGATCGACCCTACGCGGAACTTGCCCTGATCAGCGCCCACCTGGGCAACGGCTGTAGTGCCACTGCCGTTCTCAACGGGCGCAGCGTAGACACGACCATGGGCCTCACCCCGCTGGAAGGGCTGGTGATGGGCACGCGCAGCGGCGATGTGGACCCCAGTTTGCACGAGTTTTTGGGCAAGCAACTGGGCATGGGGCTGGCCGAAATCACCGAAATCTTCAACAAAAAGAGTGGACTGCTGGGCCTTTCCGGGCGCAGCAACGACATGCGCACGGTGGAAATCGCCGCCGCCGCAGGCGATACCCGCGCCCAGATCGCCATTGAGGTCTTTTGTTATCGGCTGGCAAAGGCCATTGCCAGCCTGGCCGTGCCGCTGGGGCGCCTGGATGCGCTGATCTTCACCGGCGGCATCGGCGAAAACTCAGTGTTCGTCCGCCAGAAAACGTTGGCCCATCTCGCCATCTTGGGCTTTGCCCTTGACGTCATACGCAACACGCAACACGGCCGCGCCAGCGACGGCATCATCACCGCCGACGGCGCAACCGTTGCCCTGGTCATTCCCACCGACGAAGAAGCCATGATCGCACAGGATACTCTGGCGTTGGTAGAGATCGAGAGGTGAGCGTATGGCAAAAGCAATTTGGGCCATCTGTGTTGCGTATCCCAAATTAGCCACGTGCAACACACAACACGAAATACGCAACACGTAGTACGCAAAGAACAGGACATGCTATGACCACACCCACTACCCACACCCTCTACATTGCTCCCACTGGACCCGGCGTCGGCCTCACCTCGGTGAGTCTGGGCCTGCTGCCGCGCCTTGGATCGTGAGGGCTTGCGCGTCTCTTTTTACAAGCCGATTGCCCAGTCGGGCAACCCCAACCAAGGGCCAGAGCGCTCGACCTATTTCATCAGCCAGACCACAGCCCTGACCCCGCCCGCACCAATTGACATTCACCACGCCCAAGCGCTCCTCAGCGAAGGCGAGCAAGATCAGCTTATGGAAGAGGTGATCGGAGCTTATCAACAGGCTGCCCAAAACGCCGATGTAGTCGTGGTGGAGGGGCTGGTCCCCACAGGTTCGGAGACCTACGCCGATCAGCTCAACGCCGACATTGCGCGCACGCTGGACGCCGAGGTAATCCTCGTCACCGCCGCCGATGGCCTCTCGCCCGTGCAGATCGGCGACCGGCTGGAACTGGCGGCGCGCGTCTTTGGCGGCATCAGCGATCCCAAAGTGCTGGGTTGCATTGTCAACAAAGTCAACGTGCCGCAGACCAAAGGCATCTCGGTGACGCCTGAAACGATCCCCGATGTGGAAGAGATCGCACCCTCGTTGGAGAGTCGCCGCCAGGAGATCCGCGATAGTTGCCCGGTCTTTTACAACCGCGACTTCCATCTCATCGGCTGCATTCCGTGGCGGCAAGAGTTGGTGGCCCCGCGCCTTAGCGATGTGGCCGACTATCTGCGCGCCGAGATCCTGCGCCCCGGCGATATGGAAAGCCGCCGCATCCACAAGATCGCCGTCTGTGCGCGCACTGCCGCCAATATGAGCAACGCCCTGCGTCCGGGCATTCTGATTGTCACCCCCGGCGATCGCGATGATGTGATTTTGGCAACCTGTATGGCCGCCCTCAACGGCGTCCCCATTCCGGCCCTGCTGCTCACCAGCGGCATCCGGCCCGACGCCCGCATTATGGATCTATGCGAGCGAGCCTTTGACACTGGGCTGCCGCTGTTGCTCGTCAAAGAAGATACCTATCTCACCGCCACCCGGCTGCAACAGTTCAACGCCGAAGTGCCGTTGGATGACATTGAGCGCGTGAATTTGGTGATGGATTTTGTGGCCCGCCATATGGAGATCGCCTGGTTGAAAGAGCGAATGCAGGTCAGCCGCGAGCCGCGCATGTCCCCGGCTGCCTTTCGCTATCGCATTACAGGGCGCGCACGCGAGGTTAACAAGCGTATTGTCTTGCCCGAAGGTGACGAGCCACGCACGGTGCGCGCCGCTGCCTTCTGCCAGGAGCGCGGCATTGCGCGCTGTGTGTTGGTGGGCAAGGCCGACCAAATCGAGCGGGTGGCCGAAGCCCAGGGGGTGGTGTTGCCCAGCGGCATCGAGATTGTCGATCCCGATGCCGTGCGCCACCGCTACGTGGATGCCATGGTGGCGCTACGCAAACATAAAGGGTTGACTCATCCTATGGCCGAGCAGCAGTTGGAGGATAACGTGGTGCTGGCGACGATGATGCTGGCCGGCGGCGAGGTGGACGGGTTGGTCTCTGGCGCGGTGCATACCACGGCGAATACCGTGCGCCCGGCCTTGCAGTTGATCAAAACCAGCCCCGGCGCGCGCATTGTCTCATCGGTCTTTTTCATGTTGCTGCCCGAACAGGTGCTTGTCTACGGCGATTGTGCCATCAACCCCGATCCCAACGCCGAGGAACTGGCCGACATCGCCATCCAAAGCGCCGACACCGCCGCCGCCTTTGGCGTTGTCCCCCGCATTGCCATGATCAGCTATAGCACAGGCACGTCGGGCGAGGGTAGCGATGTGGAAAAAGTGCGCGCCGCCACCGATCTCGTGCGTCAGGCCCGACCCGATCTGGTGATTGACGGCCCGCTCCAATACGACGCCGCCATTATCCAGATCGGTGGCCCAGACCAAAGCGCCGGATAGCCCCGTGGCTGGGCGGGCGACGGTATTCATCTTCCCGGATTTGAACACGGGCAACACCACCTACAAGGCCGTCCAGCGCAGCGCTGGCGTGCTCAGCATTGGGCCGGTCTTGCAGGGCCTCAAGAAGCCCGTCAACGATCTTTCGCGCGGCGCGTTGGTGGACGATATTATCTACACCATCGCCGTCACCGCCATCCAGGCCGAGCAAGTCGAGACCGCATGAAAAAGCGGGGCAACGCACTGTGCGTTGCCCCGCTTGGTCGCCCCCAGGGGACGCCCGTCCAGGCATCCCTTTGGGCAAATATCTATTTATGTCTAGGCTGCGACACACTCGCCAGAGATAGATTCGTTGCGAAATACTGTGTGGCGAGTGTGTCGCACCTGTATAGGTACAACCCGCTAGTTAATCTCGTTTGCCACGCTCTTCATGCTCTCGGTGCAGCGGCTGAGGGTCTTGCCCAGCACCGGGAAGAGATCAGGCGGCACGGTTTCCAGCTCGTCGCCCAGCGTATCGGTGACGCCCAGGCAGCGCCCGGTAGCCTCCATCAAGTAGAGATGCATGGCTGTGGCGTTGGTCGGTACTTCCAATTTTGTCATGCGCGCATAGGCTCCTTCAAGCAGATCGATTAACTGGCTGACGTCGCTGCGCCAGCCCATCTCTTCTGGCCGCGGATTCTCCAACATGCGCGCCAGCCGCCCAAACGATACCATTAACGCCGAAAGATCCGGTGCAATGAGATTGTAATAGTCCACAGCTGCGCTTTTGGAAAGGGGCGGCAGATCCGAAAGCAACAACGCTTCATCTGCCACCTGCGGGGTAACCACCTCTGGGCTGGCCTCGTCTGCTGGGGCTGCTTCGGAAGTGATCTCAATGCTGGGTTCACGGTTGGTCGGCACGATGTTGCGGCTAGCGCTCAATGCCACCACCGTGCCGTTGACCACCAAATTGATGCCGCTGCCACTGAGCGATGTGGCATAAAGAAGGGCAACCCCCACGCCCAGCAGGCTCAACCCGGCGATAATCCCCTGGAAAAACTGTACAAATGTCGCCACCCTACACCTTCTCTCGTCATGCCTAAATCAACGGGGATCGGCAAATTCTACCGAACGCGGCGTTTCATTATTCTATATCGGCATGGAAGAGCGGGTTGTACAGAGGGCTGGCGGTAAACTGCCCACCAGTTTTAGAAACTCTTTGTTCTTACTTGGGCGCTACTCAGCCCGGTCACCAAACGAGGCCATTCGTTCGCCAATCCAGTTGCGGATCGCCACCGAAACGCGTGGCTGGCGGTTTTGCTGCTCACGGCGATAATACATTGGGCGTCTTCATAGACTGCGGGCATGTGAAAATTGCCCTCTGCGGGCAGATCGGCCACGTTAATCAGCAGCCCTAAAGCGTGCGCTTCCGCAGCCACCGCCGCATTCACCGCGCGGACATTGGCTGGCGGCAATGGCCAGCCGCGCCTCGGCCAGATCACCATGTTGATAGGGGCGTTGCTCCCATTCAATCCTCGCGTTGACGTGCCATGTCGCCAGCCGCGGCGTGATCCACGGCGCAATTACACGCACAAGCAGGCCGGCAGCCAAAAGCGTGCCGGTCTTGCGTTCTGCCACAGGTCCGCCGCCCACAACGACGGCCCGCATGGTTTTTGTATGCGTCAAAGTGATGGGCAGCACAGGTCAGGCCACCGCCATGTGAACGGGCATAAAGGCCATTCGGGCTGGCCTCCACCGGCGCACTCTCTGGCGTGTACCAATCGAGAAAATCGTGTAGCCCGGCCACTTCACCAATCACAATCGTGGCGGGGGCTTGCAGGCCCGTTTCTGTAATGGCATCAGGCAATTCGGCCAGGGTGGCGCGGACGCTGCGCTGCTGATCGGTCGTGCCCTGGGCAATGGCAATCGCCGGGGTATCGGCGGCGCGCCCGGCCTCGATCAGCGCCGCGCTGATCTGGCGGATGTGGCCCACGCCCATCAGGATCACCACGGTGGGGATGCGCGCCAGCGCGCCCCAATCGGTGTCGCTATCGGCCTTGCCGTCGCATTCGTGGCCGGTGACCACGGCGAAACTGGTGGCAAGGCCGCGGTGGGTCACTGGCACGCCGGCAAAGGCTGGCACAGAGAGCGCCGACGAGATCCCCGGCACGATTTCAAACGAAAGCCCGGCCAGCCGCAGCGCCAGTGCCTCTTCGCCGCCGCGCCCAAAGACAAAGGGATCGCCGCCTTTGAGCCGCACGACTTGATAGCCGGCGCGCACCTCTTCCACCAGTGCCCGGTTAATGGCATCCTGGCTCAGGGCGTGGTGACCCGATTCTTTGCCCGCGAAGATCAGGCGGGCGTCGGGGCGCACCTCGTCAAGCAACTCTGCGGCAATCAAGCGGTCGTAGATCACCACATCGGCTTGTTGTAGCAGCCGCAGCCCGCGCACTGTGATCAGATCCGCTCGGCCCGGCCCGGCCCCGATTAAATAGGCTTTTCCCGCTGTATTTATCATCTTCATGGTTTAAGTCCCCTCAATTTTCAACAGATTCCAGAATCGTGATCCGCAGATGACGCAGATTTCCAATCGCCAATCGCTAATCCCCAATCGCCAATTCCCCCACCGCCTTCGCCTCTTTCACCCGGTCGGCGATGATATCAGCCATGCGCGGATCGTAGCCGATGTACTCGCCCCGGCGCAGATCGACGGCGGGGTGGCGCTGTTGCGCACCGCTCAAGATCTGCGGCAGATCGCGCTGCACATGGCGACCTTCGTGGAGAAAGAAGGGCAGGGCGATGATGCGGTTGGTGCCGTCGGCCATGAGCAGATCAATGGCCTGATCAATCGTCGGCTCGTTACAGTCCAGATAGCCCACGATCACCCGGCAATAGTCGGCGCGGGCGTGAATGCGCGCGCCCACCCGTTCCAGCGGGGCGTTAGCTTCGGGATAGGGCGTGCCGTGCGCCATGAGGACCAGACCCGTGGGGCGGCCCTCTGTGCCCAGGGCGGGATCAACAGCGCGCAAGCGATCAAAAAGGATGTCGGCCATGAGGCGATGTTGCCCAAAAACCGCGGCCACAGCGAAGCGGATCTGCGGATGGCGGGCGGCCAGCCCGGCAATCTCGCCGTGCAGATCGTCACGTACATACTTGCCTTCAATCAGAAAGTAGGGCTGGATGGTAATGGTGGTGGCCCCGCGGCCCACGGCTTTGTCCACCGCTTCGGCCAACATGGGCTGGCTATAGTTGAGAAAGCCCGCTTCCACAATCGGCGCAACGGCGCGCTTTTCCAACAGCGTGCCCAGCCGGATCATAGCTTTGCCGCTGTCGCTGAGAAGGCTGCCATGCCCAACAATCACAATGGCGTTCACACCGCTTCTCCTTTGGCCCAGTGCAGACCACACTCAGTTTTGGTCAAGCCTGCCCAGCGCCCGGCCCGTATATCTTCGCCCGGATTGACGGCCCGTGTGCAAGGCCAGCAGCCAATGCTGGGGTAATTCTGATCATGCAGGTCGTTATAGGGAACATTGCGGTTTTGAATATACTGCCACACGTCGCTTTCGCTCCAGCGGGCCAGCGGCGCAATTTTCACCACCCCATGCTTGGGATTCCAGCGCAGAATGGGCGTGCTTGTCCGGGTGTTGGATTGATCGCGGCGCACGGCTGTGGCCCAGGCTGTGCTATCGCGCAGGGCATTGTTCAGCGGCTCGACTTTGCGAATGTGGCAGCAGCGGTCGGGATCGTGGGAATAGAGCGCCAGCCCCTCGGTGCGATCTTGCTCGGCTACGGTGATGGCCGGGGTAACACGCCGGAACGAGCGGCCATAGTGGCGCTGGGCACGGTCAATCAGATCATAGGTTTCGGGGAAAAAGTAGCCCGTGTCAATGTAGAAAATATCTACATCGGGGTCAATGCGCAGCGCCATGTCCATTAGTGCCATGCCACTGGATCCAAACGATGTGCCAATCGATAGGCCAGAGCCAAAATCGGTGACGGCCCAGCGCAGGATATCCTCGGCCGAGGCATGGTCGAAGCGGCGGTTGAGTCGGGAAAAGAAGACCAGTTGCCATGTATCAAAATTAGTTGCTTCTGCTGTCAGCGTCATGTTTGGTTCCTTCGGGGTGGGGAGGACGATGGACGGAAGACGATAGACGAAGTTTACCCTTGTCTTCCGTCCATCGTCCCCGGTCAGGCCGCAACCAGATCTAAGGTCAATTTTTCAATCTGTCCGACACCGGTGTTGGCTGCCCAATCACCGAAGCGCTGGCCGGGCTGGCGGTTATCCCGGAAGCTGAGCAGTACATCGCGTAGCGTGCCGCGCAGATCATCCGTGGGGACTAACTCCCGATAGAGCACGTTGAGCCGGGTTCCTTCCACATTGCCGCCCAAGTAGACCGCATATTTGCCCACAGTCTGACCGACAAGGCCGATGTCGGCCACATAGGGACGGGCACAACCATTGGGGCAGCCGGTCATGCGCACGGAGATAATTTCATCGCTCAGGCCCAGTGCCGCCACTTCCTCTTCGAGTTCCGTCACTAGATCGGGCAGGTAACGCTCGGCCTCGGTGATGGCAAGGCCGCACGTGGGCATGGCCGGGCAGGCCATGGCGTTGCGGCGCAAGGCGCTAATCTGCTCCACCGTGGGGATGCCATAGGCGGCCAGCAGCGCGTTCACTTCGGCGATCTGTTCGGCGTGGAAGCCCGCCAGAATCAGGTTTTGTTGGCCGGTGATGCGCAGATCCGGGCCGAACTTGCCGATAATGTGGCGCAGACCGCTGCGCAGATTTTTGCCGTTCACATCCTGCACACGGCCATTTTCCACATAGACGCCCACATACCAATGGCCGTCTTCGCTCTGCTGCCAGCCCAGGTGATCCTCAAACACCAGATCGGGCATGGCGCGCACATCGTCCAGATCCATAGCCCAGGTATTCTTCCACAGTCTGGCGGAAGCGCTCAATGCCCCATTCTTGCACCACATATTTCATGCGGGCATGGCGGCGGTCGCTGCGGTCGCCATGATCACGCTGGACGAGGACAATCTTCTCCACCACATCAATAAGCTTGTCGGCGGGGGCATAGGCCATGGGCGTCGCCAGCCGGGGATAGGTCTCTTCTTTGCCGTGGGTCATGCCCATGCCGCCGCCCACGAAAACGTTGTAGCCGTGAACCGTGCCTGCTTCGTCCACCAGTGCAGCCAGCCCAATGTCGTTGGTAAGAATGTCGGTGCAGTTGTCGCCCGGTGCGGCCACGGCGATCTTGAACTTGCGCGGCAGATAGGTCTTGCCATAGATGGGTTCCTCCACGGCAGGCGCATCGTCAAAATGTTGGCGCACCTTCACGCCCTCGTCGTTTTCCAGCCAGATTTCATGATAAGCCGGGGTCTGTGGAGCCAGATGCATGGCAATCGCAGCAGCGTGTTCCTGAATTTGCTGGCGGATGTTGTCGCCCACGGGAGCCGGGCAGCACATGACGTTGCGGGTGACATCGCCACAGGCCGAAAGCGTGCTCACCAGCACCCGGTTTAGGCCTTGCAAGGTCAGCTTCAATTCTTCTTTGATCACGCCGTGAAGTTGGACCGATTGGCGGGTGGTGAGGCGGAAATCGCCTTGCCCGTACTCGTCGGCCAGGGCATCCATCACCAGGTATTGATCCGATTGTAGGCGGCCACCGGGCAGACGGCTGCGAATCATAAAGCTATATTGGCGGTTGTTGCGGCCGCGCACATCACGGTTGTGCTGTTGGTAGATGCCGTGAAACTTGAGAAGCTGTTTGCCCGCTTCGCTGAAATGATCCGCTTCGGCGCGCAGTTCTTCGGGCAGAGAGCCTTTGAGTCCGTTGCTTTCCAACTTGATGTCTTCGACAGTATCTTTGCTCATGGTTTCCTCCAGGGTGAACGCACAGGGCGTCAATGGGTCAAAGTAGATGGGGCCAATTGTGAATACATAACAGAAAACCCAATTGCCGTAGTAAGACGTGAATACGTCGCCAAGGCTTGCCCCTGAAACGTAGCAGATCCAATCAGGCGAGATCGCGCAGACACCATTATGGGTGAATACGAGAACAAGTGGACGCGCAGTGAGGGCGGCTTGGGTAACGCAGTTTTATTGAATTGTCAGAACGAAAATCGGGTTAAAATGTAAAACAGGGAGCGCTGATTAACAGCAACAGGAGGTACAACAGGAGGTACAACAGAGGCAGGACGGGGCAACGGCAGGGCGAACGGCAGCAGCAACAGTATTTTGCAACGATTGATAACGAGGACTCAATCTCTCTGGTTCGAGATACGTTTGGCGAAACATAGTTCTTTCTCCCTTAACAAACCCAATAGAAAAGCGCCCGCATGATAAAAGCTGGGGCGCCGTGCCACAGAAAAGGCTCTGTTAGCCAAAGTATAGGGCGTGTTGGATGGGATGTCAAGGACGGAATTGCCTTAAAATAACGAATGCTGATTGAGAGCTTAACCGCTTTACCTTTTGGGGAACTTGGCCTAAATTAGTTGCATGTGCAAAAAACTGCAAAATTGGATATGAACAATGAACTTTAAGACAATGGATCGCCGGATTGTTACGATTTTTCTAATTGTGTTTGTGCAAATTCTGGGGGCGTCGCTGGTGTTGCCAATTTTGCCGCTCTACGCCCAGCGCCAATTTGATCTCAGCCCACAGCAGATCACGCTGCTTGATCTCCTCGTTTTTTCGCAGCCCAATTTGTGGCTGGCCCGTACTTGGGGCGGCTTTCAGATCGCTATGGGCGCATCCCCGTGCTGATTGTAAGCCAGATCGGCACGGCGATTAGCTTTCTGCTCTTGGGTATCACCAATAGCGTGTGGATGCTCTTTGTCGCCCGCATTTTCGACGGCATCACCGGTGGCAACATTATTGTGGCCCAGGCCTATATTACCGACATTACCCCACGCGAACAGCGGGCGCAGTCGTTGGGCTATCTCTTTGCCGCTTTTGGCTTGGGCTTTGTCTTTGGACCCGCCCTGGGCGGGGTGCTTTCGGCGATCTATGGCCCGCGGGTTCCTTTTATCTTGGCCGCCATTGCCGCAGCCGCGCTGGTCTGGGTTACCTGGAAGACGCTAGATGAGACAGTGACGCCGGAAAAGCGTCTGGCCGCCTCGGTCAAGAAATCCAGCGGAGCGGGCATCCGCGAAATGCTCTCGAATGGGCCGCTGATGTGGGTGATAGTGATTGCGTTTGTAGGGCAGTTTGGTTTGGGGCTGCTCCAGGCCACCTTTGCGCTCTATAGTCAGGCCGTGTTATTTGTGAATTACAGCGACGAGGCCACCAATATTGGCATTGGCCTCCTGTTGGCTGTCATTGGGATGACCCAAGTTTTTACGCAGATGTTTTTGTTGCGCCGGTTGCTGGCCCGCTATGAAAGCACCGTGTTGGTGGTTGTGGGCATCATCGTGCGCATGGTAGGGTTGGTGATCTACGCCGTGGTAGCGTCGCCCTATCTGGGGGCGTTTGGCTCGGTCTTCTTTGCCCTGGGCATGGGGATCATGATGCCGCCGCTGCAAGCGCTCGCCACCGATGTGGTGGATGACAACGTGCGCGGCGAGGTGTTGGGGGTCTTTCAATCGGTGACCAATCTCTCCACGGTTTTCAGCACGGCGATTGGTGGTGTGCTTTTCGCCATCACGCCGCGCACTCCCTATCGGACAGCGGCAGCGCTTTCGCTGGTGGTGCTTGTGCCTGCCCTGCTCCTCTGGCGGCGACAGCAGCGGGGCGCGCTGGCACCAGAGGCTGTGTAAAACTATTGGGATGGATAGTAGATATTGTGGCTGTTACCGAAAATACCCTATTCAATACCTTCCCTACGCCACCGCCAGCCCGCCATCGACGAGATAATCCCCGCCGTTGGCATAACTGGCGTCGTCGGTACACAGGAAGGTGATGAAGGGTGCAATGTCGGCGGGTGTGCCCAGCCGCCCCAGCGGGATCTGCGCGGCCATGCGGCTTTGTCGCCCGTCTGGGTCGGGGTGAACGTCGTGCATGGGCGTGCGCTCCAGCGCGCCGGGGCAGACGGCGTTACAGCGGATGCCATATTTGGCGTAATGCACAGCCACATAGCGGTTCAATCCCATTAGCCCGTGCTTGCTGGCGAGATAGGCCACATTCGCCGAGCGCCCGCTATAGGCCGTCACTGAGATCACAATGACCACCGCGCCGCCGCTCCCCTGTGCCACCATCTGCGCCAGTCCATGTTTCAGGGTCAGAAAGACGCCCCGATAGTTGATGTTGTGGGTGCGATCCCAGATCTCTTCGGGCAG
Organism: uncultured Chloroflexia bacterium; assembly: GCA_963721725.1. Taxonomy (GTDB): domain Bacteria; phylum Chloroflexota; class Anaerolineae; order Caldilineales; family Caldilineaceae; genus RI-153. The sequence goes on along the minus strand of CAVRLX010000006.1, from coordinate 127,552 downwards.
GGTGTGCAGGTCGCGGTCTTCGTTGTGCAGTTGGATGGCGGCATTGGGCACAAGAATATCCAGACCGGCCAAAGCTCTCCACGGTCTGGCGCACGGCTGCCGCCATCGCCTCGCCGTCGGCAACATCGGCGGGGATGGCAAGGGCACGATGGCCCGCTGCCGTCAGATCGGCCGCCACCCGTTCCACCCCGTCGGCGGGGATGCCCACCGCCGCAATCATCGCGCCTTCTTCGGCCATGCGCCACGCCGTGGCCGATCCCACGCCACCGCCCGCCCCGGTGATCAACGCCACGCGGTCTTTCAGTTTCATTGCTTCTCCTCTCTGTTCGCCAGCAGCAGATTGATCCGCAGATTACGCAGATTTTGTTATGAGATTTTTAACGCAAAGGTGCAAAGTCGCAAAGAGTTGTATCTCATCTCTGGGTTTTTTAATCTGCGAAATCTGTGTAATCTGCGGATCATTTCTCCTTTTCCAAGCGTTATCCGCGATGTTGCATGAACGCCAGCGCCCGCTCAATTCGATCTTCGGGGTTGTCGCCGCCGCGGAACTCAAAACAGTAGACCAGCGGCTGCGGCAAGGCGTCGAGTTCAGCGAAAATTTCCGACAGCGGCAACACGCCCTCGCCCAGCATGGCGGGGGGATCGGCGCGGTTGGCGCTTTGGTCTTTAATATGCGCAGAGACGGCGCGCCCGCCCACGGCGCGGATCGCCGCCGGGACATCCTGCCCGTGCAGCCAGTAGTTGCCAATGTCAATATTGGTGCGCAGCGCCGGACTTTGCAGACGATCCAGCGCGGTTTCGATCTCGGCCAACGTGCCGCCGGGTGTGCGCGCGTAGTTTTCCAGCGCGATGATCACATCACGTTCTTCAGCATAATCGACCACACCCCGCGCCACCTGCCAGCGGGCGTCGTCATCGGCGGCAGGCACTTGCCCCGGAAAGAAGCGGATTTGCGGCGCGCCCAATGCGTTGGCCGCGTCAATGTCATCATGCAACGCTTGCAGCCCGTCGGCATCGGCGCTGAACAGGGTCGCCATCGTGGCGTAGGTTACCAGCAGCCCGTGAGCTTCCACACGCTGGCGTGCCGCCGCCAACTCCTCTTCCCAAGCCGGCCAGGTCTCGCGGCGCAACTCCACGCCATCCGCGCCCAGCCGCTGGGCCGTGTCAATCACATCAAACACAGTGCGCCGCCCGCTTTTGAGGTCGTCCTCAAACTGCATAACAGAGATAATTATTGGTCGTTTTGGGGTCATGATAGCCCTTTTTGTGTGGGGAGAGGGACGATGGACGGAAGACGATGGACGAAGGGTTAACATGATCTGTTGAAAAACCATCATCAATGGTCAATGGTCAATCGTCAATCGTCAATTGTCTATCCCTGCACCAACGACTGTCCGCCGTCGATCCAGAGTTCGGTGCCGGTGATGTGGCTGGAGGTGTCGGCCACGAGAAAAAGAATCAGATCGCTGGTCTGATCCACAGTGCCGGGCTTTTTGCCGGTGAGGGGAATCGTGCCCTGGGGATAGTCCACGGGCCACTTGATGGCGTCCCGGTTGCGGTGCTCGGTGTTTTCGCCAATCTCGGTCTGGATCCACCCGGGGCAGATACAGTTAATGCGTACCTTGTGCGGGGCCAGTTCCGGGGCCAGCATTTTGGTCATCGCTAATTGCCCCGCTTTGGAGGCGGCATAGGCCGTGGCCCCAGTGTTGCTAAACATGCGCGTGCCATTCACCGACGAGACCACCACAATCGCGCCGCCCTGCTTTTTTAAGATGGGGCGTGGCGTATTTAATCGTGAGAAAGGTTCCTTTGAGGTTAATGTCCATGGTCTTGTCCCACTCCTCTGGCGTCATCTCCTCAATCGAGGTCCAGACGCCGTTGATGCCAGCATTGGCAACCACAATATCCAGCCGCCCCCATTTGTCCACGATCTGCTGCACAGATGCTTCCATCACGTCCGCGTCGGAGACGTCGCCGGTGATGATCAGCGCCTCGCTGCCCGCCGCTTCGATCTCGGCGGCTACATCTTGAAGCTGCTTCTCTGTGCGGCTGAGGATGGCGACTTTGGCCCCTTCTTGGGCCATGCGCACGGCGGCACCTTTGCCAATGCCCGAGCCTGCGCCGGTGACAAAGGCGACTTTGTTTTGAAGTTGCATGGGGTACTCTCCTTGAATGGGTGGGTTGGGTCTCTTGAAGATGCCCCTATTGTACCCGACGCCGCGTGGATCGACGTAAATTGCGCACGAATTTAAGCCGTTTCGGGGCTGCCCCAAAAGAGCAATCGGCGAGGAATTGGTGAGGAAGTGTTGAGTCCGCGTAGAGGTCAACTTCGCTATGCTGGCGCAAGGGTGAGAACACAGAAGCGTCGTTCCTTCACGTTGTATTTTGCACCAATTTCATCATCCCAGGGGAGAACCATGAACATTATTCGCGTCGCATCCCAATCAGAAGCCTCATTGGTCGCCGGAGCCGTGGCCGGTGTGATCCGAGAGCACCAAGAAGCTGTGTTACAAGCCGTGGGGGCCAATGCCGTCAATCAAGCCGTGAAAGCCATTGTGATTGCCCGCAGCTACCTTGCCGAAGACGGCATTGATCTCTATGTGATCCCAGAATTTACCTCGGTGGAACTTGGCGGCGAGATGCGCACCGCCGTGCGCTTTTTTGTCTATGTGCGCCCCAGCATTGCCATTCACCTGCAATCCAGCGACATGGCCCTGGTCGGTTAGCGTGGCGGCATCCGCACGGCCCCGTCCAGCCGAATCGTTTCGCCGTTGAGATAGGGGTTGGCGAAGATGTGCCCCACCAGCGCCGCAAACTCGCTGGGGCGGCCCAGCCGCGGCGGAAAGGGGATCTGCGCTTCCAGCGCGGTCATGGCCTTTTCGGGCAGGCCGCGCAACAGCGGCGTGTCCATCGTCCCCGGCGCAATTGTCATCACACGGATGCCGTGGCGGGCCAGTTCACGGGCGATGGGCAGTGTCATGCCCACAATGCCGCCTTTGGACGCGCTGTAGGCGGCCTGCCCGATCTGCCCGTCAAACGCCGCCACCGAGGCCGTGTTAACGATGACGCCGCGCTCGCCGTCGCCGGTGGCGTTGTTTTTCGCCATCGCCGCCGACGCCAGCCGAATACAGTTAAACGTGCCCACCAGGTTCACCGTCACCGTGCGGGCAAAGGCATCCAGGCTGTGGGGCGTGCCGTCGCGGTTCACCACCAGCCCCGCCGTGCCGATCCCGGCGCAGTTGACCAGCCCGTGCAGTTCGCCAAAGGCGCTGACCGCCAGATCCACGGCTGCGCTCACGGCGTCGGCGTCGGTCACGTCGGTGTGGATGAAGCGAGCGTTTGCGCCGATCTCTGCGGCCAGCGCCGTGCCGCCCGCCTCATCTACATCGGCAATCACCACATTGGCATGATATTCACCCGCCAGCAGGCGCACCGTCGCCGCGCCCAGTCCCGATCCGCCGCCGGTAATGAGAATCGTGCGATTTTGGATGTCCATTGTGCGCGCTCCTTCTCTTTCGCCAGTCATGGCTTGCAACGTAGTGCGTGGTGCGTATATCAGCACGAATTACGCACCACGCACTACGCATCATTCCCCTGCTAGCACCTTGTTCACTTCCGCGTGCTCTTCCTTGCTCAACAACCGATCCGCGGCTTTGGCGTTGCTCTGCACCTGCGGCAAGCTTCGTGGCGCCGGAGATCACCGAACTGACCTGCGGCTGGGCCAACAGCCAGGCATGGGCCAGTTCGGCCATGCTGTGACCGCGTTCCTCGGCCCAGGCCGTGAGCGTCTCCACTTTGTCGTAGTTGGCGTCGGTCATGTACTTTTGCACATAGGGGCTGTTCTCGCCGCGGGATCCGGCGGGGGCCGCCTCGCCGCGCTTGTATTTGCCGGTGAGGAAGCCGCCCGCCAGCGGGAAGTAGGGCAGGATGCCCACGTTGTGCGCGTTGCAGAAGGGGATCATCTCGTTTTCCAGATCGCGCTCGAACATGTGATAGTGCGGCTGAATGGAAATGAATGAGGTCAATCCTTTGAGTTCGGCCAGCAGATTGGCACGGCTCAACTGCCACGCCATGAAGTTGGACGCGCCAATGTAGCGGATCTTGCCGGCGCGCACCAGAGTCATCCAACGCCCGCAGCGACTCTTCAATCGGCGTGGTTGTGTCCCAGCGATGAAGCTGATAAAGGTCAATGTGGTCACTTTGCAGGCGGCGCAGGCTGGCCTCCACGGCGTTGACCAGATGATAGCGCGAATTGCCGTAATCGTTTGGCCCTTCGCCGGTCTTGTTATAGCCCTTGGTCGCCAACACCACCTTGTCCCACTTGCCCTGGAGCGCCACGCCCAGCGTCTCTTCCGAGCGCGTCCCAGCGTAGACATCGGCGGTGTCGATAAGGTTGATGCCCAGATCAAGGCAGCCGTCGATGATCTCGTTGACGCCGTTCTGATCCACCTTGCCGCCGAACTGGTTCGTGCCCAGCCCGATGGTGGAAACGCGCAGACCAGAATTGCCAAGTTGTCGGTATTGCATGAAAAGATGCTCCTTGTGGATTAAATGATAGGGTGATGCGTAGTGCGTGGTGCGTAGTTCGTGTCTCATGACTGATGAAACATTACGGACTACGCACCACGCACTACGTTTTTACGAATCCGCCACGGATCCATCGTCATGGGTGGCGTGATACGGCGATAAAAAGTGGCGTGTACCTGAGACGGAGAAATCGGGCTGATGGCGGGCGCAGGCTTCTTCGTCCACCTCCACGCCCAGCCCCGGCTTGGTGGGCGGCAAGATATGCCCATCCACCACTTCCAGCGGCTCCTTTACAAAGCGCATCACGTCGGGGACCATGTCGGGATCGACCATCTCTTGAATCACAAAGTTGGGCGTGGCAAAGTCCACCTGCACACAGGCGGCCGTGGAGACCGGGCCATAGGGGTTGTGCGGGGCCATGCCCGCGTAATAGACTTCGGCCATGGCAGCAATACGGCGGATCTCACTGATGCCGCCAGCGTGGCAGGTGTCGGGCTGAAGCAGACTGGCCGCGCCGCTTTCGAGAATCTCGCGGAAGCCCCAGCGTGTCATCAAGCGTTCGCCGGTGGCAATGGGGATGCTGGTCGCCTTGGCAATTGCCGCCATCGCCGCCGGATTCTCGGCCTGGGCTGGCTCTTCCATGAAGAGCGGCGTGTACGGCTCAAAGCGCTTGGCGTATTGAATCGCCATCTGCGGCGTCACGCGCCCGTGCATGTCCAGCAAGATGTCCACATCGTCGCCCACGGCCTCGCGCACGGCACGCAGCCCGGCTTCGGCGCGCTTCAAAATGGCTGGCCCGTCAATCATGCGCGTAATCGGAACCGGCACGGTCTTGATGGCCGTCCAGCCTTTTGCCACTTTGGAGAGCGCACTCTCGGCCATCTTCTCTGGCGTGGAGCCGCCAAAATGGGTGTACATGCGGACTTTGTCGCGCACCTTGCCGCCCAGCAGTTCATAGACCGGGCGACCCAGCTCTTTGCCTTTGATGTCCCACAGCGCCTGATCAATGCCCGACAGCGCCGATAGCCCAATGACGCCAAGCCGCCAGAAGCCGCTGCGATACATGATCTGCCAGCAGTGCTCCACATTCCGCGGATCTTGATCGAGGATCATCGGCCCCATGTCTTCGATGCAGCCAGCCACGGCGCGCGGCTTGGTCTCCAGCGAGGCTTCGCCCCAGCCGATCAGGCCGGGCTGATCGGTCTCCACTTTGACGAAACAAAAGACCCGCGTCTCGCCTGCCGCCAGGATCGGTTTAATAGCGGTGATCTTCATGGATTTTCTCCTTGTGTGGCTTTGGTGGACTATCCAGTAGCTTGTAATTCCTCGCGGATGATCCGTCGCAAGGTCTCTTCCAATGGCTCTTTTTCTTGTTCGATGTACACTCGCAGTGCCCGGTTGACGATAATCTTGTATTCTTGGGCTGAGTGCTGTGCTTTTTCCTGCACCCACTCTGCAATATCACTTTCAAGCGCTACGACAATTTGTTCCCGCATTTGCACCAAGTGAGGTAGAACCTCACCTAGCGGTCGCATTCTTGCCAGTTGTTCTTCGCTCAGAGGTGGAATATCACTGTAATCGATCTCCTCGTCTGTCATGTTATCAATAGTTGTTAAGTCTGTTTTTGACATATTCTTTTTGCTCTCTCTTGTTTGCGTCTCGCATTGAAATGATTCGCGTCACTTCATCGCGATCTGTGAACACAATTGTAACAATGCGGCGATAGACTGTCCCAATGAGTATATACCGATCTTCATCATCTTTGTTCTCGTCAGCAATGATAATGGCATCCTCTGTAAAAGCCAGAGGTGCATCGGTAAAGTCCAACCCATGCTTGCGCAGATTACTTCTGCGTTTCTCTTGTTGGTCCCATTCAAATTTCATTTGCCCTTACCCTTCTCGCAACGCCTCCACCAGCCGCCGCTCCTCCTCTCCTGGCCCGATTTCGGCATCGAGCAGGGCCAGCGCGCAGCCGCCGCAGGATCACGCCGTAGAGGGGGCCGGGGCGAATGCCCATGCGCCGCAACTCGCCGCCGTCAATGCTGGGGCGGATGTGCTGCCATTCGGTATAGTAGCGCTGAAGATGGACGTGCAGTTGTGGATCATCTTCGACCAACGAGAGCAGAAAAATCGTGGCCTGCGTAGCCCGATCCAAAATGGCGGTGAGGCGGCTGGGCGGCTCGCTGGGATCGCTCAACTCGGCGCGGTGTGCTTTGAGAAAGCGCAGTTTGCGCATCAAGGTGCGTGTCTCCCCGCGCAACATCAGCCGTGTGATCAGGCTGTCGTCTGCCTCCTGTGCATCACGATTTTCCGGGGCATCGTCCCCTTCTGGCGGGTCTGTGGCGGGCAGCAACGGATAGACCAACAAGCCCCAATAAAGGCGGGCCAACGGTTCGTCGGCAACAGCGGCCTGTGCCAAAGGATCACCGCTGGCGAGGCGCTGCCGCAAATTCTCGAACTGTGCCCCCAACTGTGGCGCAGCGCGCAGATCCGGGTGAATGGCTGCCAGTACGGCTAAGTCATCCAGACGATGGAGCGTTTTCTCCGGCTCTTCCTCCTGTAAAATCCGCTCCAACTCGTGACGAATGCCGCGCCGGGCTAACCCGGTCAATCAGTTCTTCGGCGTCCTCAAGCAATTCTAATGTGCGCGCTTCAAGCTGAAAATCAAAACGCTGCTCATAACGCACCGCGCGCAGTATGCGCGTGGGATCATCCACAAAGCTGAGGCTGTGCAGCACCCGGATCACGCCCCGGCGCAGATCAGCCAGCCCGCCGTAGAAATCCAGCAGATCGCCCCAGCGTTCCGGTGTCAACGCAATTGCCAGCGTGTTAATGGTGAAATCGCGGCGGTGCAGATCCAGCTTAATGCTGCCCTGGGCCACCGTCGGCAGCACCGTCGGCTCTGTATAAAACTCCGTGCGCGCTGTCACAAAATCCAGATGGCTGGGCAGATTATCCGCCGCCAGCAGCGCGCTATCGGTCACAGGCTCGTTGGCATCGTTAAGAATCCACTTCGCCGTGCCAAAACGTTGATGGGTGACCACGCGCCCGCCATACTTTTGCTGCACGGTGCTGATGAGTGCGATGGCGTCACCCTCGACGACGATGTCCATGTCCAGCGTGCCGTTGCCACTGCCCACACGCCCAAGAGAAGATCACGCACAAAGCCGCCCACCACATAAACCGCATAGCCCAGATCGCCGGCCGTCTCGCCGGCCATGCGCAGCAGTTGATATTGAATCGGCGAAAGTGTATCGGCAAGTTGGCGGGTGACGTCGGGCAGGCGGTCGGCAATATCAACATCCTCGCCCCACAGCTTGATCAAGTCAGTGCGTGTCACAATTCCGATGAGCGCGCCATCGTCATTCACCACAGGGATCTGCCCCCAGCCGCTTTCAATCATGAGCTTGTGCAGCGTGTCAATGGCAGCGTCGGGGCTAATCGTAATGTCGCCAGCCTGCATCAACTTTTGCACAGGCCGCCCACCCAATTTGTGATCCATGGCCCGGTCCGCATCGCGGCGGGTGAGAATCCCCACCAGTCTTTCGCCGCCATCGTCTTGTGCCATCACCGGAAAGCCCTCGTGCCCATAACGGCGCATGTGCTGCACCGCCTCTTCAATTGGCGTCTCGGCGGCCACGGTTTGGGGGCGTCCCCGGCTCATGATCTGGCGCACGGTCACCGGCGGCTGCGTGTAGCGGTGGGCCAGGGCAACCACACGCTGGCGCACCGCCGTCAAATCGCTATTCCGCACCAGTGCCGCCGCTGCGCGTGGATGTCCGCCGCCGCCCAGCGCTTCGGTGATCTGGCCCACGTTGACGGCATCGGTGTTGCTGCGCGCCACCACCTGCACATGATCGCCCAGATCGACCAGCACAAAGACCGCGTCTGGCTCGTAGAGTTTGCGCGCAGTTTATGGGCCATGGCGCTGATTTCATCCTCGAAATTTGGCGCATCGGCACAGGCGATTACCAGCGTGTGGCGGGCAATCTCCAAATGTTCGGCATTGTCGACTAATTGCTGGGCCAGCGTTTGTTGGGCTTCGCTGAGCGGGTAGTGGATGAAGCGGTTTAGAACCTCAAGATTCGCGCCCTCTTCCAGCAGCCAAGCCACGCAGCGCGCATCACGGTGTGTGGTGGATTTGTAGACCAAACTGCCCGTATCTTCATAAATGCCCAACGCCAGCAGGGTGGCTTCAACCGGCGTCACGTCCTGCCCTTGCTGCATCAGCTTTTCGACAAGCAGCGTGGCATTGGCCCCCACCGTATAGGGGCCTAGCGCCTCGCTCCAGCGTTGCCAGCCCGCGGGCAATTCGTCGTTGGCCGAGTGGTGGTCAATGACCAAATAGCGGGTTTCGCTGTCCATGCCTTTGACGGAATTAACGCTAACTGTGTCCACGAGAATGGCCTGTGTGACATCGCCTTTGGGCATCTCTTTCGGTTCGATAAAGGGGAACTGACCTTTGTAGAGCGCCAGAAAGGCACGGCCATTGCGGTTGATGCTGCGCGGCAGCACAGGGATCGCCCCGGGAAAGAGCAGCGACGCGCCCAGCAACGAGGCCAGCGCGTCAAAGTCGGCATGTTCATGGGAGAGGATAACGGTGCGGCTAGACATAGGGTGTGGGCGATGCGTAGTCAGTCAAGAAGTCGGCGGTAATTTTCCGTTGGACCGTGAAATGCTTGATATGTGCTTTACTCTGGCTAGGTCAGTTGCCGGGCTTCTGCAATCCGCTGCCGCAACCGCTCAACAGAGATCTGCTGTTAACTCTGGCTCTGATTCAACTAAATCTCGCTGATCCAACGCTGACTGAATTTGTACGTTTGTGCTCCTGTTAAGACTTGTGCGAAGTTGCTCAAAGTAAACACGTTTTTCTGCTATCTCCACTTCGGATAGAGTTTTTATTGTGTAGAAATGGGTGCTGTAGCGCACCAGTGTATCGATAATATGCTGATCGAGAGGAATCCCCTCTTCTTTGGCTTGTGCTTCGAGTTGCTGCTGCAAAGGCTCTGGCAACTCAATCATCATTTTTGCCATCGTTCCTCCTATAGGGTAGGTATCCCTTACGACTCTACAAGCAAAGCCACAAATGCCGATGGTGTCAGCACGCGTAGACCCAGCTCCTGTTGAGCCAGTCGAAAGTCTCGTACATTGAAGGTGACCACAAGCGCAGAAGCATTCATTGCACAGTCGATTACATGCTCATCACCCGTGTCTGGTGAAATGGGACGCCATGAATAGAACGGGATCGAAAACTCAACTTTAGAGAGCAAATGCGCGAGAACAGGCTCCAAAACTAGCCATTTTTGAGGGGAGAGTTTTCGTGAGAGCACATCCATGTATTCGTAGCAGAGTGTGTCCGATACATAAGCCTGAAATAGACCGACTATCCAGGCATCGACCACATAACCCGCCGCACCACCACGCCTAGTCAGCCCTTCAAAGATCACATTTGTATCTATCACGGCGCGGATCAACTGGCTCATGAAGGTATTATATCATCGCTACGAATGGAGCACTAACCACCCTACAATTGCCCCGCCCGCGTGATCAACGCCCGTGCCGCTCGGTTATGCCGCTCCACCAGCACGGGCAGATCGATGTGCCGTGGCACGCCATCTTCCACCAGTACACGACCGTTGACCACAGCCAGATCGACGCCCGTCGGCTGGCAGAAGACCAGCGCCGCCACAGGATCATGCACGGCGCCGCCTGCATAGGTGATGTTGTTGAGATCAAAGGCGATAATGTCGGCGGCCATGCCGGGAGCGAGGCTGCCAATGTCGTCACGGCCCAGCACTGCCGCGCCGCCCAGTGTGGCGATCTCCAACGCTTCGCGAGCCGTCATGGCGTGGGGATTGCCCATCACCCTTTGCAGCAGCAGCGTCTGGCGCACCTCGGCCAGGAGGTGACTGCCATCGTTAGAGGCGCTGCCATCCACGCCCAATCCCACATGTACGCCTGCATCGCGCATGGCACGCACTGGCGCAATGCCGCTGGCAAGGCGCATGTTGCTGGTGGGGCAGTGCGCCACGCCCGTGTGGGTGCGGGCAAAAGTCTCGACTTCGGCCCCGTTCAGGTGTACGCAATGCGCGTGCCAGACATCGTCGCCGGTCCAATCCAGATGCTCGGCGTAGTCGCCAGGGCGATAACCAAAGCGTTCCAGACAGAACTCCTCTTCGTCTTTGGTTTCGGCCAGATGAGTGTGCAGATGTACGTTCATCTCTGCGCCAAACGAGCGGGCCAGCGCCGCGCTCTCGCGCATGAGTGCTGGCGTCACGCTGAAGGGGCTACACGGCGCAATCACCACGCGGCGCATGGCAAAGCGCGCCGGATCGTGGAAGGTCTCGACGACGCGGCGGCAATCGCGTAAAATGCGCTCTTCGTCCTCGGTGACCCGATCCGGCGGCAGCCCGCCGTCGCTTTCGCCCAGGCTCATGGAGCCGCGTGCGCCGTGAAAGCGCACGCCGATCTCATCGGCGGCGGCGAATTGGTCATCCAGCCGCGAGCCGTTGGGCCACAGATAGTGGTGATCGCTGCTGGTGGTGCAGCCGCTGAGCAGCAGTTCGGTCAGCGCCAGTTGCGTGCTGATGTGAACATCGTCTGGCGTTAACTCCGCCCAAATGGGGTAGAGCGTTTTCAGCCAGTCGAAGAGCACGGCATCTTGCGCCGCCGGGATCACGCGGGTGAGGGTCTGGTAGAAGTGGTGATGGGTGTTGACAAAGCCCGGCAGCACAATTTTGCCGCGGGCGTTGATGTGCGTCTCGGCGGCATCGGCCAGCGCAGGCGGCAGATCCGCCGTGGGGCCGACCCATTCAATCGCACGGTCGCGCACAAAGATCGCTCCATCGGCAATCTCCCGGCGCTGCGCGTCCATGGTCACAAGGCAGGTGGCGTTGGTAATCAGAAGTGTGGGCATGGCAGACCTAGTTGATGAATAAAGGATCGGCGATTGGGAATTAGCGATTGGCGATTGGGAGATAAGATATGCCCTGGATCTTCTTCCTCATCGCCGATCGCCAATCGCCAATCGCCACTTACCCTGGCTGCACAAAGCGACCCTGGGCTTGTTCGCTAACAATCTGCCCGTCGTCAAAGACAATGTGCCCGTTGACGATGGTTTTTGCAACTTTCCCCACCTGCCGCCGTCCGTTGTAGACGCGCTCCGTGACGCGAGATTTTGAGAGCCACTGGCTGCTGTCGATGGTGCTCTCACCCCGCGGATCGTAGAGCGTCAGATCGGCGTCGGAGCCAGCCTGTACGCTGCCCTTGCGCGGGTACATGCCAAAGAGTCGCGCTGGCTCGCTGCACACAAACTGAACCGCTGCTTCCAGCGTCAGCCGCCCGTCCAGCGCCTCGGTCATCACAAAGGGGACCAGCGCTTCCACGCCCGGCGCACCAATCGGCGGATTGCCAGATGTTGTCCAGCCCGCGCTCCTTTTCGGCCAGGGTAAAGGGGCTGTGATCCGTGGTAATCGCAATCAGCGAGCCATCAAACAGCCCTTCCCACAGCGCCATCTGATCGCTTTCCGTGCGCAGCGGCGGCTTGATGGTGGCGAATGGCCCAAACTGGCGCATCTCTTCTTCGCTGAAAAGCAGATAGTGCGGGCAGGTCTCGCCGGTCATGGGCAGACCGTCCATCTGGCCTTTGCGCAACTCATTGAGCGCGGCTTCGCACGAAACATGCGCAATGTGAACCCACGCCCCCGTCGCCCCACACAGCACAGACAACTGCGCCACGCTCATGGCCTCTACCACTGGCGGGCGGCTCTCCACAAAAGCCATGGGATCCGTGCGCCCTGTGGCGCGGATGCGTTCCTCGAAAAGCTCGATTAAGCTCTGGTTTTCGGCGTGGAACGAAGTCAACAGCCCGGTCTCCTTGGTCATTTCCAGCGCCCGGTAGAGATCCGCTTCATGTTCCAGGCAGATGCCCATGAATTCATCCTCGCGGCCTTTGGGCGCAGCGTGGGTAAAGACCTTGAAGCCCACGGCTCCAGCCTCGGCCATGCCCAGGATTTCGCCCCGATCCAGCAAACCGGGCGCGCCGTAGAGGCCAAAGTTAACGTAGCTTTCGGCTGCGCCCAGCGCTTTGCGGCTCTCGAAAATATCGCGGCGCGCACAGCCCGGCGTGCTAATCGGCATCTCAAAGACTGTGGTCACGCCACCGGCGGCGGCGGCGCGGCTTTCACTCTCCCACGTGCCGCGCTGGGGATGGGCCGGGGCGCGCACATGAAAGTGAATGTCGATGAACCCGGGCAAAATCAACAGCCCCGTGGCGTCGAATCTCGCGGCGGGCGGCGGGCAAACCACCACTAGCCGCCACCATCGCGATCTTGTCGCCTTCAATCCCCACATCCGCGGGGAACGTTCCGTTTTCTGTCACAACAGTGCCGCCCAGAATGGCGAGGTCAAGCATAATTTAAGTCCTTTCATGGTGGGGATTAGGGATTGGATATTGGGGATTAGATATTGGCGATTAGGCAGACAGCAAATATCCAATCGCCAATACCTAATATCCAGATCCCCAATAGTTCTCCCGCAAAGCGCCGCAGAATGCGATGAGTCTGGAGTAGTTCGTCGATTTCGGTGTATTCGTCGGTGGAGTGGGCCACTTGATAGGTCCCCGGCCCAAAGACGATCATCCCGGCGCGTACATGGTTGACCAAATGTTTGGCGTCGCTGCCGGGCAGATAGCCCACCGGCTCGGCGGGTGTATTGGTCTCTTCGGCGCAGATCTGGAGGAAACGCCCGGCCAAGGGCAGCGTGGCGTCGCTTTGAAACCAGTTGGAGACCTGGAAGCTGTCCACGCTGTAGCTGCGTTCGGGATCCTGGCGCTGCCGTTCGGCCACAATTTCTTCCAACTCGCGCCGCACCGTCGCCGGATCCTCGCCGGGGACCATGCGCCGATCTACGCGGATGGTGCATGCGTCGGCCACCACATTGGCGCTGACGCCACCCTCAATCACCCCCACGTTGATGCTGGCCGGGCCAAGAATCGGGTGCGGGCGCGCTTCCAACGTCTCTTTTTGGTAGCGTTCCAGGTCGAGGATCAGGTGGGCCATGCCGTTGATGGCGTTGCGCCCGCGCCACGGATCGGTGGCATGTGACGTGCGCCCGCGCACATGAAAGGCCACGCGCAGCACGCCTTTGTGGGCCGTCGCCATGCGGTTGTGGGTCTGTTCGCCCACCACGGCAAAATCGCACACGGGGATATAGCCGTTCTCGGCCAGCCACTTTGTGCCCAGCACGCCGCCGGTCTCCTCTTCCGCCGCGCAGACGATGACCAGTCGCCCCATCATCTGGTCGATATCCTCTTTGAGATCCGCCGCCACCTGCAACATCGCCGCCATGGGCGCTTTGTCGTCCACGCTGCCCAGGCCGTAGATCTTGCCATTGGCGATCTCGCCGCCAAAGGGATCGTAATTCCAGCGCGCGTTTTGGCCCAGCGGCACGGTGTCAATGTGGGCGTGCAGCATCAGCGCCGGCCCCTCTTCGCGCCCCGCCGTGCCAATCACACTCCAGGCCCGATCATCGGGCGCGACTTTCACCGTCCCAAAGCCTGCTTCTTGCAAAAAGCCCTCGCAAAAATCGGCAATCGCCCGGCAATCCCCCGGCGGGTTGGGCGACGGAATGCGGATGAGGCGCTGGAGCAGGGCGATCACGGGTGCGTTGTTGTCGGTCATAAATTTCTCTTTCCGTACATAAGCGATTGGGTGATTGGGTGATTAGGGAATTGTAGTAATAAGACCGTCCTTAAAGTAATCTCCCAATCGCTAATCGCCAATCCCCAATCGCTAATCCCCACTCGCCAACTCTGTTATCTCCCCTTCAATCTCGGCAAAGAAACAGCACCAATCGCCGGGTTGCACGGTATTGAGCGAGCGCAGCCCGAAGATCATGCCGTCCACCGGCGCTGTGACCGTGGCGACCTCGTCGCCGTAGAGATCGACAATGCGGGCAAGAATGGTTCCTTTTTGGAGGGGTGATTGAAACTGAATGGCGGGATCGGCAATGTACAGTCCCGCGCCATCGGCCAACACGGCGTGTTGCTTGCCGGTGAGCCAGACTTTCTCGTATTGGGCTGCGCCGTCAATCATTCCGTAATGGCGCATCACGTTAAGGAAGGCCGCGCACAGCGTCTCGGCCACGGCGTCGATCTCGGCGGGCAACGTGCGGCAACGTCCGCCCAGTTCCACGGTAATGGCCGCTTTGCCGCTGTCATGCATCACCGCGGGCGGGCTGCCTTTGGGCAAAAAGCTCTTGAGGATCAGCTTCCAGCCCGGCCCCATGGCCTGGGCCAGTTCCAGCGCGCCACGGTCGCCATCGGCATAGAAGATCGTCTCGCTGAGATAGGAGTGTGCGCCGCCGCTGTGAATGCTGATCTCCATATCGGCCACAGGTTGCATTGCCTGGCAATGTGCCCAGGCCACCCGCTCGGTATAGTAGCCGTTGGCCTTGCCGGGATAGATGCGGTTCATGTCATAGGTGAAGGTGTCGGCGGGGTTGCCACGCTCGGCAGATTCAAACGCGCCGATGTTCATCACCGGCACGGCCACCAAACAGCCGCGCAGCATTTGGGCGTCCACAGCGTTCACCAGTTTCAAGATCGACATCGGCCCTTCTGGCTCGTCGCCGTGAATGGCCCCGTCGATCCAGAGTGTTGGCCCCGGCTGGCTGCCGTTGACCACAATCACAGGGATTGCCACATCACCGCCACCGGGGCGAGATGTCACGGGGATCACCCCGCGGGCCGTTGTACCGGGCGCAGCCGTGGCCGTGCCCACGGAAATCGTTGGTTGAGAAGTCATGGGAGGGGTAACCTTTTTGGGTGAATGAGTATAACGCAGTAATGAGTAATACAGTGGTGATTTCTGGGTTACTCATTACTCATTATTTTTTGTGTCGCTCGACCACAGCCTTCATGCGCCGGATCGCCTCGACGATCTCGTCTTCGGGCTGGAGCAGGCTGATGCGCAGCCAATCTTGCCATTTGTCGCCAAAGGCCGTGCCAGGGAAGATCAGCACATGGCCCTCTTTGAGCAGCAGATAGCTTAGCTCAAAGGCGGACAGCCCGCTGGAGGCGGCGTTGGTGTAGATGAAAAAGGCCCCTTGTGGCTCGGTAAAGGTAAAGCCCATCTCGGTCAGCCCGTCCATCATCAACTGGCGGCGGCGCAGATAGATGGCTTTGTAGTCGGCCAGGATATCCTGCGGGCCGGTGAGCGCGGCCAGGGCTGCCCATTGGCTGGCCGGGGAAACCGGGCCGCTGATCGTCGCTTTCAGGCCCGTCATGGCGCGGATAAACTCCGGGTGGGCGGCGATGAAGCCCACGCGCCAGCCGGTCATAGCATAGGTTTTGCTGCATCCGTTGAGCGTGATTGTGCGCTCGGCCATGCCCGGAAAGCTGGCAATGCTGGTCTGTTGCGCCGGTTCGTAGATATACCTTTCGTAAATCTCGTCGCTGATCACGATTAGATCGTGCTTCTGGGCGATCTCGGCAATGGCGCGCAGACTCTTCTCGGTGACCACGCCCGCCGTGGGGTTGTTGGGCGAAACGATGAGCAGCGCTTTGGTGTTGGGCGTAATCGCCGCCTCCACCACCTCTGGGCGCAGATCGAAATTGTCTTCCGGCTCGGTGGGGATCAGCACCATTTTGCCGCCCGCACCCTCAATTGCCTGATCATAGCTTGTGTCAGCGCGGGTCGGGAACCAGGATCTCGTCGCCGGGGTCAAGCAGCGCCTGCATCACCAAAAAGATGCCCTCTTGCCCGCCGCCGGTGATGATCACGCCGTCGGCGTCCAGGGGGATGCCGTTTTGGGCGCGCAGCTTGGCGGCCACGGCTTCGCGTAGCGCAGGCAAGCCCGCCACCGGTGTGGGCTGATCGGCGCGGCCATCGGCCACGGCGGCTTTGGCGGCTTCGATCACGTACTCGGGTGTATCCAGATCGGGGTCACCGCGGCCAAGGGCGATGGCGTCGGGAATTTTGGACGCCATCTCCATCAGCGCGTAGCGCAGTTTTGTGCCGTCACCGGCCACGGCCTGAAGCTCTTCCAGCGAGACAGCCTCGCCGGGAATGGTCATTGTGCTCATACGGCACTCTCTTTCAGTTCGCTCAATGCGGCTAGCGCGGCATATTGGGCCGGGGCCGGGGAGCTAATGGTCATGGCCTGTTTCAGATCGCGCACCTTGGCCGACAATGCTTTCGGGCCAGAGAACCAGCCCACGCTCCACGCTGCCAGTCCCGGCGCGGCGCTGAATCCCCCCAAGGTGAGGGTGCGCTCCGCCAGGCCGGGCTGCGCCGCGAAGGGCTGATAAGTGGCGTCGCTGAAGATGGACGTGTCGCTTTCGTCGGCGATTACCGTGACATCGTGGGCAGCTGCCCACTCGGCCAACTGTGCCCGCTCGTCACCGCTGACAGTGGCACTGTCCACCACCAACAGCGCGCCCGGTGCATCGGGCAGATCGGCAAGGTCAAGCGGTTGTGGCTCGGCATTGGTCAAAGCCAAAATCGCCTTGACAGCATCCATGCGCGGGTGATGCACAAAAACGGGTTTCCCCGTTGACAGTGTTTGGATCGCCACATAGCGGGCTTCAGCCACGCCGCCGGTGATCACCACATCGTCGGTGACCGTCGCCAGCCCGCGGCTGCTCAGTTCGGCGGCCACGGCTTTGCACAGCGGCGCAATCCCAGGCCGGCGCGTGTAGTGATCACACAGGTGGTCGCTCATGGCCTTTTGCACGGCAGCGCGCACCGACTCCGATGTACTGCCTGTGGCGTCATTGATTTCAGCGAGGGGGGCATCCAGCCAGCGTTGTGCACGCTTCGCCACCGCCCGCCCAATTGCAGATGTGGGCATTCACTTTCTCCTTAATTTTTAACGCAGAGCCGCCAAGAGGCAGAGGTGCAGAGAGAATAGAACACGGATGGAGCGGATTTGGCGGATTTGGCGGATTTCGGAAACCCCTTTCAGATCTGCGAAAAGCCTTTTGATCCGCAGATTTCGCAGATTTCGCAGATTTTTTCAGAGGGGAAGTCTTCTGCTATCCGTGGCAATCCGCTAAATCCGTGCAATCCGCGTTCTATTTCCTCCCTGTTTTCTGCGGTTAGTCTGGAATCGGCCAGGGCACGCCAACGTCGGCGGCGGCCTGCTTCATTTCGTTGTAGATAATCGGATCAACAGGCACGCCATCGCGCTGTTTTTCCTGCATCCGCCGCCATTCCAGTTCGCCGGGCAGCAGAATCTCGGCCACGCCAGGGCGGGTACGGCTGCCTTTGATCATGCCGATAAATTCGCGCAGCCGGGCATAAAACTCGGCACGCGGCATGAACCATTCAATGTCATAGGCGATGAACTGGTGGGCCACATCCTGGCGGGCCTGATTGCTATAGGGGACCGTGCCAAACGCACCGCCGCCCAACACGCCGGTCAGCACATCGGTGATCACACTCAGGCCGTAGCCCTTGTATTCGCCCATGGGCAACAGCGTGCCGTCCATGGCCTCAGCGGGATCATCGGTGGTGCGCCCGTCTTTGGTGATGGCCCACGTTGTCGGCATCTTTTTGCCGTCGCGCATGAGCCAGCCCATCATGCCCTTGCCCGCCATGGTCAGCGCCATGTCGAGGATGATGGGCATATCGTCGGCGCTGTCGCCGCTGGGGATCGCCACTGCCCACGGATTGGTCCCCACCACGCCGTCAATGCCGCCCCATGGGGCCATCTCTGGCCCGGCGTTGGTCATGCTCACGCCAATGCAGCCGTGGGCAAGCGCCTGCGTGGCCGAGAAGCTGGCCGAGCCAAAGTGGGTGCTGTGGCGCACCATGACCACGCCAACACCACAGATCTTGGCCTTTTGGATGGCAAGTTGCATGGCCTTCACCGCCACGACGGTTCCCGGCGCGTTGTGGGCTTCGATCAGGGCCAGCGCGGGCGACTCTTTGATCACCTCAAACGGCGCGCTGGGATCGATCATGCGGTTTTTCACCCGATCCACATAGGCTTTGACCCGGCGCACGCCCTGCCCCTGGCCTTGCAGATTGCGCAGTTCGCTGGTGACCAGCGCCTCGGCAATGGTATCGGCGTCCTCGGGTTTGAGATCGGTGCGACGCAAGATCTCACGGGTCAGCGCGCGTAGCGTCTCCACGGGGACCAGTTTGAGCGGGATCTGCTCGGTTTTGTAATCTCCGGTATAGGTCGTCATAGCAGGTTAGACAGTAGCCGGTTTGTTGTAATAGATCTCGGCTTCGCCCTCTTTGTAGACCTGCATAAACTCGATCTCCATGCCGCTGATCTCATCTTGCAGAAAGGCGACCCAGCCTTCGGGGTGGATGTGGCTGCCGGTGACTTTACAGGCCGCGCACTCTTTCAGCGTGGCGCCGTTAGCCTGGGCTTCGGCCAGGGCGTCGTCAATGTTCTCCACGGCAAAGCAGATGTGATGCAGCCCTTCGTGGCCGCGCTCGTCGATCCACTTGGCAAAGCGCCCATCGGCGTCCATGGACTCGCTGATCTGAAATTCCACTCCGCCCAGATCAAAAACTGAAGCCTTGGTGCGGCTCTTGGAAAAGGTCTTGACAAAGGCATCCTGGGGCGCGCCCAGCAGCCGCTTGTAGGCGTCCAGGCTCTTCTCGGCATCGCGCACCGCAAAGGTCATGTGTTTTACTTGGGTAACGTTCATGAGGGGTGTACTCCATGATCTTGTGATTTTGAATAAGGTACTTGCTTGATAACAAGTGATGAGTCATGAGCAGTGGGAGCTTGAAACATCTACTCATACTCATCACTCATTACCTCCTTGCTCTCATCCTCGCTGCATATCCTCGACATACAACGTCGTCTTCTCCGGCGCAAACTCAAAATCGTAGCCCTCGGCGGCGATGGTGTCGGCCAGCGGACCGGCGTCAAAGCGCAGGCCGCTGAAGCGTTGTGGCGGCTGTGCAGCCAGCCAGACAAAGGCAGGGGCAAGGTCAATCGCCTCCACCCATTGGGCGTGCTCTTCAGATGACAGCGCCGCATATTCCGCCCGTGTAATAGTCGTGGGCTTGATGCGCTTGCCCGGTCCCATGGTGTTGACGGCAATGTTGAACGGTGCGGCTTCCATGGCCAGCGCTTTGGTGAAGCCTTCCAGCCCATGTTTGGCGGTGCAATAGGCCACCTCGTCCAAAAAGCCGCGCAGACTGGCCCCGCTGGCAATCGCCATACAATGACCGCCGCCCTGTGCCACCATCTGATCCCACACGGCCTTGACGCCGTTGTAGATCCCGGTCAGGTTGACGCCCATCATTTTGTGCCAAAGTTCCGGCGTGGTATCGGCAAACGAGACCAGCGGCATAATGGCGGCATTGCTCACCAGCACATCCAGCCGCCCCCAGCGCGCGACGATTTCGGCGACGGCACTCTGCATGGCGGCGAAAGTCGCTGACATCCACCACCAGCGGCAGCACTTCGCCGCCGTCTGCGCGGATCTCCGCCGTGGTCTGCGCCAGTTCCGTTTCGTTAATATCGGTAATACAGACCTTCGCCCCGGCCTGCGCCATGCCCCGCGCAATACCCGCGCCAAAGCCGCGCCCCGCGCCGGTGATGAAGGCGGTTTTTTTGTCTAGAATCTGTGGGATATTTGTCATGGTCTTTTCTCGTAATACGTAGTGCGTAGTCCGTTTACGCACCACGGACTACGCACTACGTATCCCTCATCCTCTCTTCATCAACGCCGTGAGATTCGCGCCATCTGTGGTCACAGGCTGGATGGCGCCATCTTTGCTGCTCATGATCACGGCGATGCCGGGGCCATAGCCACTGCGGAAGCTGCCTCCCTGGCAGACCACGCCGACCACGACTGATCCGCGCAGATAGCCATGTCCAAAGCGGCTGTCCCAATCGGTGACGGCGACCAGATCGCCAAAGCGCAGATCGTCCAGGCCGTGGGCGGCCAGCATTTCGGGATCGGAGGTTTGCAGATTAAGCGCGCCGTTCTCGCTGCCCAGCCCCGCGCCTGCGCCCGCCAGCACACTGGGCGCAATCGCCTTCACAGGGACGACCAATTTGCCGTCGCCGCTGACATCGGGGTTGAGCGCTTCCAGCAGTTCGGGCGCACAGCTTTTGAAATTAATTGACGGAAAGTCGGTGAGGACCATGCCGATGCCGTGGGCCACGATCTGCACTTTGTCGCCGGGGGCCATCTTTTCCAGATCAGCCTCGGCAAAGTCACAGATCACATGCTCGGCGAAGCGGCCACTCTTGCCGATGACCATGCCCGTCGCCCCGGCGGCGCGGCCACTGGTGAGGCGGGCACGGTTGCCCACACAGGCATAGACACCCAGTGCCGTGTTGGCGTCGGGCTTGGGGTGCTTGATGGAAACGCCGGGCTGAATCAACTCCGCAGCCCAGCCGGTGGCCCGGTCGCCCAGGCGCACGTTATAGACCAGCCCGCCAAAGGTGGGCAGCAACATGGGTTCGCCGTCCGCCGCCACAAAATAGGGGCTGGCCGGCAGGCCGGGCAAGGATGGATTGCTGATCTCGCCCAGGACGGAGATTTTGACCAGGGCGGAGAGGTTGGTGTTGAGAGACATGATGTGCTCTTTCATGATAGGTGGGGAATGCGTAGTGCGTAGTGCGTATTTCATATTGTTTTGTCAACAAAAGGTTTGCAATTTCAAAACCCGTTCGTCAACGTCGCCTTACGCACTACGAACTACGAATTACGTCCTCATCGAATATCCAATATCCGCGCGATGTTGGCGTTCTCATCAATCACCGGCTCAATCTCCCCGTGCGCCGCCACCAGCAGATCCTGGCAGCCGGGGCCGTGGCCGGTCATAATGGAATCGCCGTGCATGATCAGCCCAATCGTGACGCCGCCGGGTTTGTAGCCGCGGCCGTAGCGGTGATCGGTGTCCATCACGGCCACCAGATCGCCCAGTTTCAGGGTATCAATGCCATGTTCGGCCAGGGCGGCACGGTCGCCGGTCATCAGATCTTGATCGACAAACTCCGGTGTCAGTTCCGCACCGCTGCCCATAATATGGGCGGGGATAGTCGCCACCACTGGCACTTGCAACTTGCCCTCGGCAGAGACGGTCATGCCCCACTTTTCGATTAAATTCGGCCCGGCCTTCTTCACCTGCACCGTGGGGAAGTCGAGCAGTTTCATGCCGCGGCCGTGGGTCTTGAGCAAAATCGTGTCGCCCACACAGAGCATTTCCAGCACATCAGGCGCGGAAGTCTACGAGCAGCCGTGCATGTTCGCCGGTGACAATGCCCTTTGCACCTGCCGCCGGGCCACTGGTAACCACAGCTTCGTTGCCAATGCAGGTGAGGTAGTGCATGGCGTGGTCGGTGTCATAGTCGGCGTGGGCAATGCTCACGCCCGGCTCCACGTGATCGCCAGCCCAGCCATAGGCCGGGTCACCGACACGCGCGTTGTAGACCACGCCGGACATGCCGATGAGCACTACACTGATGCCTTCGGTGTCGGGGCGATAGGGCGAGCGTTGCAGCGTGGGCGGCGAAATCTGGCCGGTCACGGCCATGATGACGAGATCGTTGATGTTGGTTCGAATAGAGGATTGCGTCATAAAGTGTGGTCTTTCTGGTGAAGGGGACGATGGACGGTGGACGAAAAACAAACGGGTGAGCACGCTAAACTACCGCTCCCTTCGTCCATCGTCTATCGTCCTTCGTCATTCTCACAAAACCCGATGGTTAACTTTTCCGCCCTGTGCAAACGTCACCACATTCGCCAGCACATCGCTCATTTGGTTGTCGCGAGCGCCGCCGGTGCCGCCGCCAATGTGCGGGGTGAGGATCACGTTGTCGCACTGCAAGCAGCGGGTGATCGGCGGGGATCGGCTCGTAGACGAAAACGTCCAGCCCGGCTCCGGCGATCTGCCGTGTGTTGAGCGCCGCCACCAGCGCTTCTTCGTCGATCACACCGCCGCGGCAGATGTTGACGAGAAAGGCCGATGGTTTCATCAGCGCCAGTTCCGCTGCGCCGATCATGCCCTCGGTTTCGGGCGTCAGTGGCGTGGAGAGCAGCACAAAGTCGGCTTGGCGCAGCAGATCTTCCTTGCTGGCATAAGTTACGCTTTCCTGGGCTTCCACATGGGCGGGCAACTGTGTACGCTTGTTGTAGATTACGGTCATGCCCAGGGCGCGGGCGCGGCGAGCGGCTTCCGTGCCGATTTCGCCAAAGCCAATAATGCCCAGGGTGTGGCGGTTGACCTCAAGCAGGCCGGGCAGCTTCATCCACTGAAATTTGTGTTTGCGCTGCTCGGTCTTGATGGGTTCCACGCCCAGGTCACGGTACGCGCCGCTGACTGTGGCATCGTGGGCTTTGATCAGGTTCTTACTCAGGGACAGGATCAGCGTAATCGCCAGCTCGGCCACGGCAATGCTGCCGCGGAGAGGCATGGTCGCCACGGTGATAGCGCGTGCACGGGCGGCATCCAGATCCACGTCGTCTGGACGCGAGCCATAGCGCTGGATCAGCTTGAGATTCGGCGCAGCTTCCATCACCGCCGCGGTGATCGGGCGATACTGGGTGACAATCGCATCGGCCTGGGGCAGCAGCGCCTGAAAAGCATCGTCGCTGTTGTCCGTCGGGGCGATGATATTCAGCGCCGCGGCTGGCTCCAGCGCGTTGATCCACTCAAAATCGGCAGGCTGTTTGGGGTCAGCCAGTAAGACGGTTGGGATTGACAAAAGGAAACTCCTTCTAAAGAGTTGAGATTGGGCAATGAGGGGATTGAGAGTTAGGGATGGGCTTATCATCTCCTAACTCTTTCCCCCTACGCCCGCAGGCGTGGATCGAGAAAATCGCGCAGCCAGTCGCCCAAAATGTTGAGCGAGAGCACGGTGAGCATAATCGCCACACCCGGGAAGACAGCCAGCCACCATGAGCCACCCAGCAGTTGATCGCGGCTTTCGGCCAACATGCCGCCCCAGGTGGGCACCGTGGGCGGTACACCCAGCCCCAGGAAGGAGAGCGACGCCTCGGCCAGGATCACACTGGCAACGTTAAAGGAGGCGATTACCACCAGTGGGGCCAAAATGTTGGGCAGAATGGTCTTGAAGATGATCTGGAAATTCGAGACACCGATACAGCGTGCCGCCTCGACATACTCTTTTTCGCGCTGCGAGACAGTCTCGCCACGGGCGATGCGCGCATAGGTGACCCACTGACCCACGCCCAGCACCAAGACCAGATTGAGCACGCCAGCGCCCAGCACGACGAGCACCATGATTGCCAGCAGAATAAAGGGAAAGGCCAGTTGCACATCGGCGATACGCATGATCACATCGTCGATCCAGCCGCCAAAATAGCCCGCAATCAGTCCCAGGATTGTGCCCATGAAGCCACCGACGACGACAGAGAGCAGCCCCACGGAGATGGAGATGCGCGCGCCGAAGATCAGGCGCGAGAGAATGTCGCGGCCCATGCCGTCGCTGCCCAGGAAGAAATTGGGGACGCCGCTTTCGTTGGCTTCCAGGGGTGGGGTCAGGCGCAGGATCAGGTTCTGGCGGTTGGGATCGCGCGGCGCGATCTGTTCGCTGAAGATTGCCAACAGCACAATAAAAAGCAGCATCACAATCGCCAGGATCGGCCATTTGGCGCGGGCCAGGCTGGCCGAGGCACGCTGCCACACCGACGGCTGGCGGCGAAGCTCTTGTTTGTCTAAACGCAAGATGGAGGAAGGTGCAGAAACAGTCACAGATGACTCCGTAGCGGTGAAATGCCTATTCAAGCCGGATGCGAGGGTCGAGCAGGGTGTAGACCAGATCGACCATGAGATTGAGCAGGACAAAGAGCAGCGAGAACATTACCACAGCAGTCTGCACCACGGGGATGTCGCGCTGGGTGATGGCGTTGAAGACCAGCCGCCCCACGCCCGGCCACGAGAAAACGGTCTCGATGACAACCACGCCGCTGAGCAAAAAGCCAAATTCCAGCCCCACAATGGTGACAAAAGGGATCAGGGCGTTGCGGAAGGCGTGGCGAAAGACCACGTTCCAGATGTGCAGCCCTTTGGCGCGGGCGGTGCGTACATAGTCCTGGCCCAGCACTTCGAGCATGGACGAACGGATCAGGCGGGCGTTGCGCGAGAGCGAAAAGAGTCCCAATGTCACCGCCGGCATGATCAGGTGGCGGAAGGCGTCGGGAAAGTTGGCCGCGGCGGTGGCAAAGTCACCGTCAAACAGGGGCTTCAGCAGCGGCACATGGCCGGAAATGGGCAGCCAGCGCAGGTTTAGGCCGACAAAGAGGATCAACATGATCCCCAGCCAGAAGCTGGGCATGGATTGGCCGAGCATGGCAAACATCATCACGCCGCCATCCAGCGCCGTGCCGCGGCGCATGGCCGAAAGCACGCCAATCGGGATGGAGAGCGTAATCGCAAAAATCATTGCCATGATGGTTAATTCAATCGTGGCGGGCAGACGCTCAAAGACCAGGCCCAAGGCTGGGGTGCGTGCGCGCAGCGAATTGCCCATATCCCCGCGCACCAGTTTGCTCAGGTAGGTTAAATATTGCTCTGGCAATGGGCGATCAAAGCCCAGGCGGGCGCGGGTTTGGGCAACTTCTTCTTCGCTGGCGCGTTCACTCACATAAAGCAGTGTGGGATCGCCGGCCAAATGCAGCGAAAAAAATGATAAAATCGTGACGCCAAAGATCACAATAAAAGTTTGCAACAGGCGTCGAATCAGGTATTTACTCATAGAGATCTACGCTTTTCTGATAAACGATGGTCGTCAACCAAGTAATGAGTAATGAGTAGGGACGGTCATATCCGTATACTCATTACTCATTACTCGGTATCCCGAATCAATGGCAGATGAATGCCATTGCCATTATGCTACTCGGCCATCTTGGCGTCGAAAAGGTAGACCTTCTCGTCACGGCGCGGATTCCAATCAACATCGGGGCTGACGCCGTAGAAGTCGGGTTGGAAGTAGAGCAGCAGCCAGGGCGGATCGTTGTAGAAGATTTCCAGCATTTCATTGATCAACTCGCGCTGGCGGGTTTCGTCCCGGGTGGTGGAAAGCTCATTCCAGCGGGTGAACCATTCGGGGTTGCTCCACTCGGTGTAGTTGGTGGCCCCAGTCGGCTCCGAAAGATCGGCCATGTCATAGATGGCGCTCCAGATGCTGCCACCGGTGCCCACAAAGTAGAGCGGGCCGACGGCGTGCTGGCGCAGGGCGGGCACAAACTCGCTGGCCCAGTCCATGATCTGTAGATCCACATTCAAGCCCACATCCGAAAGATATTGGGCGATGGCTTGCACCACGGCCACGTCGTTCAGGTAGCGGCCACGGCCTGCCTGGAAGGTGATGTCGAAGCGGATGCCATCTTCGCCGCGGGGATAGCCAGCAGCGTCAAGCAACTCTTCAGCCTTGGCCGGATCAAAGGCATACGGCGCCAGGTTCGGGTTGTCGTTGGGTGCATTCACCATGCTGGACGCACGTGTGCAGTCAAACGCCAGCAGCGTCTGGCAGATGGTGGGCACGTCCACGGCATATTGCAGCGCCACACGCACAGCGGGATCTTTAATGGCGACGCCGCCTTCGGTGTCGTCAAAGATGTCGCGCTGGTTGTAGCCAACATACATGCGGCGAGTCCCGGCCACGCCTTCCACCATAGCAGCACCCGACGCGTTGATGGCGTCATGCTGATCTGGCGGCACGTTGGTGATAATGTGGACATTGCCTGCGATCAACTCGGCGGTGCGGGTCGAGGCTTCGGGGATCACGCGCCATTCGATCTCGTCAAAGTAGGGCGCGGTCAGGCTGAAATCTTCCCATTTTTCCATGAGCAGGTAGTTGTCGGTGACCCATTCCACATACTTGTAGGGGCCGGAACCAATGGGCGTCTGGGCTGCATCTTCCAGGCTCATGGCTTCATAGGCATCCTTGCAGTGGATGAAGACTTCGCCGATCAGACCCAGGGCAATCGGGCTGTAGGCTTCGAGGATGAGGGTGGCTTGCAGATCGCCATCCACACGGGCATCGACGTACTTGAGGGCGTCGAGGACAAAGCCCGCGGTGTTGCCGGTAAAGGCATTGGCGTCATCGGCGGCGCGCTGGAAGGTGTAAACCACATCCTCAGCGGTGAGCGGCTCGCCATCGTGGCAGGTCAGCCCTTCGTTGAGCGTGAAGGTGATTTCGCTGCCATCTTCCGAAAGCTCGTAGCCGCTGGCAAGGAAGGGGACAATCTCCCCATCTTCATTCACACGGTAGAGGGTGGCAAACATGTGGGCGAAGATGTTGGCCTCGGCTCGGCTGTTGACTTCCGAGGGTTCCAGCCCTTCCAGATCCACGGTTTGGGCCACGACCAAGCGGGAGGGTTCGCCGCTCTCCGCTTCGGCGGCAGGCGCTTCTGCTGCTGGTGCTTCGGCAGCCGGTGCTTCGCCAGCCGGCGCTGGTTGCGGTGCTACACAGCCGACCATGATCAAGATCGCGGTCAGCAGGGCAGCGAATGATACGATTTTCGTTCGTTTCATGGGTGCAGTCCTTTGGAATAGAGATTGGTAGAAAATAAAGAGAATGAAACCGGAGAATGGGATGAGTCAGTGAACACGAAAGCTTCCACTAAATTACCCCATCACCGACGAGTGATTACTGTTGGGTTATTTCATATCCGCATAGACAAGAGCATAGGCGTTACACACTTGATCGGGATTTCAGGAAACCTACCGGTTTCAAAAACCTGCCAAGTCTGGTTCAACTGCATAAGTCCTCATCAATTACGC
Organism: uncultured Chloroflexia bacterium; assembly: GCA_963721725.1. GTDB lineage: Bacteria > Chloroflexota > Anaerolineae > Caldilineales > Caldilineaceae > RI-153. Next base: position 100,292 of record CAVRLX010000006.1, on the reverse strand, counting down.
GTTTGCCACGATGCCGAAGATGTTATTTGCGTTTCGCAATGCAAAAAATTATTTTGCATTACTGGAGATAGGGCGATTATAGTCACGCTAGGGGGCTTTGTCAACTGTCAAACAATGTTATTTGTCAGATTTTGCTGAATTGTTTACCGCATTGTGAAATATGCACAAGAAAGTGGCGATTAAATTTCACCATGTGGTACAATAGCACAATTATTCACCCGAGTATTCACCCATTTTACAATCCATCGCCACATGATATCTATTGCCGCACAAATCGCCACCACTAAGGTCATATGCGGGAGCGCAGTCTAGAGGAGAAAGAAGTATGCCGGAGCAAGAAGTTGAGGTAACCGTTGACGGCAGCAATCGCCGTTCTAATACTGTGTTATCGGTAATAAAGGCCCTGCAACTGCTGGAAACGCTGGCCGCTGCCCCGGCAGGGTTGACGTTGGGCGAACTAAGCCGGCGCAACGATCTGCATCCCAGCACCACCCATCGCCTGTTGCACACGCTGGTCGAGGCTGGCTATGTGCGCCAAGATCCCCATGATCGGAATTATCACTTGGGGGCGAGGGGGATGAATCTGGCTGCTGCGGCCTCACGCCATACCGATGTGCGGGCGCTGGCACTCCCCTACCTGCGCCAATTGACTGACACCACCGAAGAGACCGTGAGCCTTGTGATCCGCGAAGGCACAGAAATTGTCTACATCGCCCAGGCCGAGTCTAGCAACACGGTGCGGACTTTCACCTCGATTGGGGCACGCTCACCGCTCTATTGCACAGCCGGTGGCAAGATGTTGCTGGCGATGTTGCCCCACGTTAAACAGAATGGCCTGTTGGACCAGATCGACTTTGTGCGCCGCACCTCCAATACCCTCACCGATGCCGATATGTTGCGTGTCGAACTGGAGCGTATCCGCCGCCGCGGCTATGCCGTGGATGATGAGGAATTTGAGTGGGGCATGCGCTGTGTCGCCGCCGCCATCCAGGATCGCAGCGGGGATGCCATCGCTGCCGTGATCATCTCTGGCCCCTCCACGCGCATCTCCATCTCTCGCCTCACCGACCTGACCCAACAGGTGCAGCAGTGTGTAGCGGAGATTTCGGCAGTGATGGGATATGCTTGAGAAAGTGGGAGATTAGGAGATTGGTTTCTGTGAAATCTCCCAATCTCCCAATCCTCTCCCCAGTTGACATTATCCCTCTCTTTCCGTATACTGCCGCTATTCTTTCACAAGGCGACATGTTATTCCACAATGCGAAAAGAGATGTTATGTCCCAGCTTCGCCCCCTTCCACTGGATCGTTACCTCCCCTATGCTGAAATGACAGACTACCTGCACCATCTGGCCGACGCTGCGCCGGAGCTAGCAACCTTGCACGCCATCGGCACCAGCCACCAAGGGCGCACCGTCTGGCTGTTAGAACTGTGCAATCCTAAAACTGGCCCGGCCCATGAAAAGCCCGGCTATTATGTGGATGCCAACATGCACGCCGAAGAAATCAGTGGTACATCGGTGGTGCTCTACATGGCGTGGACACTCTTGAGCGGCTATGGCAGCGATCCACTGGCAACGCGCCTGTTGGATGAACAGGTCTTTTACCTAGTGCCCAGGGTCAATCCCGACGGCGCCGAGATCATCCAAACCCTGCCCTTCTATGAATGGATCGGCAACGGGCGCTATCTGCCCGGCCAGGAGCAGTTTGGCCCCGGTCTGCACTATGCCGACATTAACGGCGATGGCGTGATTGTGGACATGCGCCTGCGCGACGATGCCGGCGAGTGGAAGATCAGCGAAAAAGATCCACGGCTCATGCTGCCGCGTGATCCCGACGAAACCGGCGGCGAATACTATCGCATCATCCCCGAAGGCAAGCTGGTGGACTGGGATGGCGGCGATTTTGTGATCCCCCGCCCGCAGGATGGCAACCTCAACCGCAACTACCCGGATAACTGGGTTCCCGAAGTTAAACAGTACGGCGCGGGTGAATATCCCATGAGCGAGCCGGAAGTGGCGGGCATTGTGCGCTGGATTTTTGATCACCCCAACATTGTCGGCGCGCAGAACTTTCACACCCACAGCGGTGTGATCTTGCGCCCGTGGCTCACCTATCCCGATTCCCATTTTCAGCCCGGCGACAAGGCCATGTACGACGCGCTGGGGCAGATGGGCGTTGACGAAACCGGCTACCCGCTGATCTCGGTCTATGAAGATTTCACGCCAGACAAGAGCCTCAAGCGCTTTGGCTCGTTTATGGATTGGACCTTTGGCAGCCTCGGCATCCCCACCTTTAGCACCGAACTGTGGGACATCTTCGGCGCGGCGGGCATTGTGCGCGAGGATTTCTATCCGTTGCGCCCCTTTAGCGAAGAGGAAATGCTGAAGCTGTTGCGCTGGCAAGACGAATATGTTGACGGCGACGGTTTCATGCCGTGGACGCCTTTTGAACATCCCCAACTGGGGCCGGTGGAGATCGGCGGCTGGAAGCGCATCTACACCTTCCGCAACCCGCCGCCGCAACACTACCTTGAAGAGATGGCGCGCCAGAACACCCGCTTTACCCTGCGCCATGCTGCCGCTGCGCCCCAACTGCGCGTGCGTGATGTCAGCGCCGAAGCTGTGGGCCTAGGCGTTTATACCGTGCGCGCCGTGGTGGATAACACCGGTTTTCTGCCCACCAATCTTAGCGGACAGGCCCTGCTCATGAAGGCAGACCCTCCGGTCTGGGTCAGCCTGGAGGGCGCAGAGTCGATTGTGGCCGGGGCTGCCAAAACCAACATCGGTCATCTGGCCGGGCGCAGCAGCCGCAACCAGAGCTACTCGCGCTTCTATGATTGGCCCGCCTCGGCCAAGCCGCTGTCGTGGACGGTGAAAATCGCTGAGGGGCAATCCACCACGCTGACGTTGGAAGCTTCCTGTGTGCGCGCCGGTGTGGCGCGTGCCACGATCACCATCGACGCCGCCCACAGATAACCCAGAATCATCATCCGCAGATGACGCAGATTTCTAAAAGATTTACCGCAAAGAACACAAAGATCAAAAGAAGAATCCGTTCAATCCGTGTTCTATTTCTGGAAAATCTGCGTCATCTGCGCAATCTGCGGATCATTTCTCTCAGGAGCCACTATGACCACACAACGACAGGTTCGCCTGCAAGCCGGTGAATATCGCCAGCGCCTTTTGAAGATCCAGCGTCATCTCGACGCACGTAAACTTGACGGCCTGTTGCTGCTCAATGCCGCCAACGTCACCTGGGCCAGTGGCTTTTTCTATATTCCCAACGAGCGGCCCCAGGGCATTTATGTTCCCGTCTCCGGTGATCCGATTATGTTCGTGCCATTTTTGGAAAAAGAAAACGCCGAAGAGAACTGGCCCGGCCCGATCCGCACCTATTGGGAATATCCCGGAACCATCCCCGCCGAGGTCTGGATGTTGCAGCAGATCCGTGAAGAGCGTGTGGCGGTGGACAGTGCCGGTCATGGCATCTTTTTGCAGATGCAGGCGGTGAAGCCTCACTTGCAACTGGACGGGGCAGTGGGGCGTATGCGCTTCATCAAAAGCGCCGCCGAGATCGAACTGACCCGACTGGCTGCGGACTATGCCGATTACGGTCAGGTTGTGGCGCGGCGTGCCATTGCCGAGGGCCTTGCTCATGGCGTCACCGAACTGGACGTGGTACGCACCGTGCAATCTGAGACGGTGGCGAAGATGCGCGCTGAACTGGTCGATCTGGTCAACTTCTATCGCGGCGCAGTCTCGCTCACCGTCCACACCGGGCCACGCGCTGCCCTGCCCCACGGCCAACCCGGACCGGTCGCCATCAAGCCCGGCGATCCGGTGATTGTGGGCATCGGCGTCAAAGTGGGGGGCTATCATGCCGAGAGTGGCTGCACCTATGTGGTGGGCGATCCCACACCGGATCAACTGCGCTGTTTGGAGGCAACCTGGGCCTGTGATGAGGCGGCGGTGGCTGCGCTCAAACCGGGGGCAACGTGTGAATCAGTGGATCAGGCTGCGCTGGCTGTGTTGCGCCAGGCGGGCTACGGCGACTTCATCCGCCACCGCATCGGCCACGGCATGGGCATCGAAGGCCACGAAGCGCCCTGGCTCTCCGAAGGCGACGAAACCCTGTTAGAAGTGGGCATGATTTTCTCCAACGAGCCGGGCATCTACCGCCCCGGCGTGGACGGTTACCGCATCATCGACAGCATGATCGTCACCGAGACCGGCGGTCAACGACTCAGCCGCTATCTCAGCGAGCACGGCCCGGACAATCGAGTGATTGGATAGAACGCGAATTGAGCGGCAGAATTTAATCCGCAGATTTCGCAGATTTCGCAGATTTTTCTCCTGAATTCTTTGTGCTCTTTGAGCCTTTGCGGTGAATTCTTCCTTTTCGCAGCGTTCCATTCTGGAAACAAGACGAGACCTTTCTTATGATCAAACTGGGACTTTTAGGCGTGGGGGTCGCGGGTCAGCGCCATCTGCGCGGGCTGGCGACCCTGAATCGATCCGATGTGAAATTGGTGGCGGCAGCGGCTACCCATCCCGACGAGGCGCGCCCGTTTGTCCAGGGGGATGTGCAGATCTATGGCGACTATAAAGATCTGCTCAAAGAGGCTAAGGTTGATGCAGTGGTGATCTCGCTGCCCCATCATCTGCACAAAGAAGCCGTGGTCTACGCCGCTCACCGCGGGCTGCATGTGCTTTTGGACAAGCCCATCGCCAATTCCATGGCTGATGCCCAACGTATCATCGCCGCCTGTGACGAAGCCAACGTCAAGTTGATGATGGGCTACGTGCACCGCTTCCGCGAGGAGATCCGCGTGGCCCGACGCATGATGCTTGAAGGCGAGATCGGCCATCCTGCCAGCGTGTTGGATCGCTTTTGCATCCCCGGCAGCGATGATCTGCCCACCTGGGTCTGGGACCGTGAGCAGAGCGGCGGCGGCGTGATGATGTACTCTGGCCTGCACGCCATTGATCGCCTGCGCTGGCTGCTGGAAAGCGAAGTGGTGGAGGTTTACGCCCGTGTGCAGACCTATGGCAAGACGCCCGAATTCACCAATATCGAGAACGGTGTCACTGCCATTCTCACCTTTGACAACGGCGTGATCGCCACGCTGGTGGAAAATCTGCCCCCGTATGAACTGGATTACCGCTATTGGGACACGGAGATTTTCGGCACCAAAGGGCTGATCCACATCCGCACCGATGATTATCTTGAATTTACCAGCCCGACGGCCAGCTTCCGCCAGAGCTTCACCGGCTATAACCATTACGCCCGCCAACTTGACGAATTTATCAACGCCATCACCGAAGACCGCGCACCCGCCATCACCGCCGAGGACGGCATCCGTTCGCTGGCTGTGGGCATGGCGATCTATCGCTCTGCCTATGTGGGGCGCAGCGTGTTGGTGAGTGATCGAGATTAATATTTAGACGATGGACAAAAGACGATAGACGAAGGTCAAGTGCAAGCTGATTGCCCTACCGTTCGTCTATCGTCCTTGGTCTTTCGTCCCACCCAAAGAGAGAATAATGTCTACACCTATCCCACCCCAACTTCAATCCGTTTTTGACTGGATCGACGCCCACCGCGATGAGGCCATTGCTGATCTGCAAGAATTGGTGCGCCAGCCCAGCGTCAGCGCCCAAAAGATCGGGCTAGACGAATGCGCCGATCTCGTGGTCGATCTCATGGCGCGCGACGGCCTGCCCGCCACCGCCTACCCCACGCCAGACGGCCCGCCCTGTATCATCGGCCACCTGCCCAGCACGGTCAGCGACAAAACGCTGCTCTGCTATGCCCATTACGACGTGCAGCCATCCGAGCCGCTGGACAAGTGGATCGATCCGCCCTATAGCGCCGCCATCCGCGACGGGCGCATGTGGGGCCGCGGCACCACCGACAACAAGTCGGGCGTGATGGCCTTTATTAAAGCCGCCAAAGCGTGGATGCAGATCAACGGCCAGCCGCCCGTGGGCGTCAAGTTCATCACCGAGGGCGAAGAGGAGATCGGCTCCGTGCATCTGGGGCCGTTTATTGAAGCCAATCCCGAACTGGTGCGCGCCGATGCCATGCACTGCCTGGATGGCGGCGTGGAACCCAGCACCCTGATGCCCGACATTGATCTGGGGCTGAAAAGTGTGCTCTTTGTGGAACTGATTGCGCGCGGGGCGAACGGAGACATTCACAGCCTCAACGCGCCGCTGGTTCCCCAGCCCGCCTGGGATCTTGTGCGCGCGCTCAACACCATTGTGGACGACCAGCGCCGCATCCTTGTGGAGGGCTGGTACGAAGGGCTGTGGGAATTGGGCGAGGAAGAAAACGAGCAGCTAGAGGCCAACGCCCAGCGGCTGGACATGAACAAGCTGAAAGAGGAGTGGGGCATTGAGCAGTTCGCCCTGGGCCGCGAAGGCGTGGAAGCGCTCAAGGCGCGCGCCTATGAACCCACCGCCAATATTGCTGGGCTGACCAGTGGCTATCAAGGGCCGGGCAGCAAGACGATTGTCCCCAACGAGGCGCGTGCCAAGATGGATTTCCGCCTGCCGCCGCTGATCAACCCAGAGAAGGCCATCCAAAAGCTGCGCGCCCATCTGGACAGCCACGGCTTCGGCCACATTGAAATGAACATTGAAGGGCGCATCCCCGAACCGCCGTACAAGATCAGCGTCAAAGAGGACATCAGCCAGGCCATCATCCGCGCCGCCGAGACGGTCTTTGGCAAAGCGCCGGTGATCAACGGCGTCAGCGCCGAGGGTACAATTCTCAAACATGTGTGGATGCCCACGGTGCTCACCGGCTTTGCCCAGCCCGATTGCAACCTGCACGCGCCCAATGAGTCGATTGATCTGGAGCATTACATCAAGGGGATCAAGTACGCCGCGGCGATTATGTGGGAATATGGACAGATGCAAGTAGAACGCGGATGAAGTGGATTGGGCGGATTTACACGGATATGAGTGGGATTATTCCCAGATCTTCGCCCACAGCTTGCCAAAGCGCAGCGCGGATGACTGCATCCTCAAGCCGAAAACCATTCGCTTTTAATTCGTGTAAAAGAGGCGCAGCAGCGGGGATCAAGCCCGGCGTGTCGAGCACGCAGAATAATCCCCAGTGTGCCAATGGAGGGAATCCCCAACGCTCGTGCACAACGCCGGGCTGCGCCGTCATCGATCACGGCTCGCCAGCCTGGATTGGTCAGCGCATGGCTGAGCACGGCGGTTTCGCCGCTGCCCAGATCCCATGCCTGCACGGCTGGTGCAATGGACACCGGTAGTGTATTGAGGGGTGCAGTGGCAAGATAGAGACGGGCTGCATCGTCGTGCGGGGCCTGCGTTGATCTCATCGAGAACGGCATCGGGTAAAAGCAGTTGCTCGCACAGATCGGTTAACAGCTTCTGCTGGTTAATGCGGGCGAGAACAATCAGCGGTGAGGCATTCACCACCCAGCGTTCACTCATACAGCGATTCCTCGATCAATTCGGCGGCAGTGGTTTGAAAGGGCGAAACGCCAAAACGATGGAGCGCCTCTAGGAATTCAGCCCGTGAGATCCCGGCGATCTCAGCGGCTTTGGCCTGGGAAACTTGCTCTGTTTCATACCATTTTACCGCCGCAGCAAGTCGCATCTCTCGCAGAAACTGTTCCGGTTCCTGACGCAGCGCCGAGAAGAGATCACGCGGGAGTTCGATGGTGAGTTGTATTTTGTCCATACAGCCTTCTCTCTAAGCAGCCTTCGGCAGTCGTCACACTTCCATTATAGCCGAGTCGAACCTGAATCTTGAATAAGGAGTTTTTTCATGCAAGACATTTACGATTGGCTCGATGCTCATCGCGATGAACTCGTGGCGGAGCTACAGGAATTGCTGCGCCAGCCTTCCATCAGCGCCCAGAAGATCGGGCTGGACGAATGCGCGCAGTTGTTACAACGTCAGATGATCGACGATGGCTTTGGGGAGACCGAGATTCTGCCTGTGCCCGATGCGCCGTCTATTGTTTACACCACCGTCCCCGCCGCTGATCCCGCTGCCAAGACGCTGCTTTGCTACGGCCATTATGACGTGCAGCCGCCGGAGCCGCTGGAGAAGTGGATCGATCCGCCCTTTAGCGCCGCCATCCGCGACGGCGTGATCTATGCACGTGGAGCCACCGACAACAAGTCGGGCGTGCTGGCCTTTGTGCGTGCCGCCCAGGCTTTCCGCGAGGTGCGCGGCGCGCCGCCGGTGAACCTCACTTTCCTCTTTGAGGGCGAAGAAGAAGTGGGCAGCCCCCATCTGGAAAACTGGGTGTTGGCCCATCAAGATCTCTGTGCCTGTGACGCCAGCGTGGGGCTGGATGGCGGCGTCCATCGCACCTCGTACAAGCCCGAAATCCACCTGGGCATCAAGGCCATCCTCGCCGTGGAACTGCGTGTGAAAAGCCACGGCATCGACTTTTGGAGCGGGCGCGCCCAGTTGATGAAGGCCACCAGCGCGCCGTGGCGGCTGGTCCACTGCCTGAGCAGCCTCTTCGACGAAAACGGGCGCATTCTCGTCGAAGGCTGGTATGACGACTTGATCCCGCCGGACGAGGATGACCTGCGCCACCTGGCCGAGGAGTTGGAGCATTTCGACCGCGAGGAGTTGCGCCGCCAATTTGGGCTGACCCGCGACTTCCCCTTTGACGACACGCTGGAACTGCTCAAGGCCATTCACTACGGCGCGTCGTGTAACATTGCCGGGCTGAACGGCGGCTACACTGGCCCTGGCATGAAGACGATTGTCCCCGCCGAAGCCTCGGCCAAACTCGACTTTCGCTGCCCGCCCAACCTGGAGCCAGTCGAGCAGTTGGTCAAACTGCGCGCGCATCTGGAGAAACACGGCTTCGACGATGTCGAGATCATCACCCACACCGCCCGCGCCAACCCCTACAAAACGCCGGTCAAAGAGGCCATCAGCCAGGCCATTATCGCCGCCGCCAACACTATCTGGGGCGAGCCGCCGCTGGTGATGGGCGTCAGCACACAAGGCACGATTATGATCAACGTGCCACACCCGGCGGTGATGAGCGGCTTCGGCGCGCCGGAAAACAACCTGCACGCGCCCAACGAAAACATGCCCATCGACCGCTACATTCAGGGCATCAAATTTGCCGCCACGATTTTTCAGGAGTTCGCCGAGCGGACGCGGGAATAGAACGCTGATAATAGGGATTGGGCGGATTTTCGCAGATCTGCTCCGTGTCATCCGCCCAATCCGCGCAATCCGCGTGCCATTTTTGCCCCTTGTTGTATAAAGCGACGAAATTTCTTTGTGGAACATAGCCAGAGAAAATCGATTCCCCCTGTGCCATAATGGGCCAACATGCTGACATTGATCGAGGACTTCGCCGCCACAACCTTATCGCCAGACCGACCAACGCCTGCGGGCATCGGTCGTCATGGCGCGCTGGCACTGGGATTTGAGCGCCGCGCCGGGCGCACGGTGCTGGCGCACCAATATTGGCGACCGCCGTTGCAGATCATGCGGGCGATTGAAGATGCCAGCGGCACGCTCTGTGTCTACCTGCTCAGCCCCACCGGCGGCGTGGTACAGGGCGATCAGTATCAGATTGACATCCGAGTGGGGGCCGAAGCCCACGCCTTGATCACCACCCAAGCGGCCACCAAGGTCTACCGCATGCCCGACGGCGCAGCCAGCCAAACCGTGAAAATCGAGGTGGGCGAGAATGCCATCCTCGAATACGTGCCTGATCCGCTGATTCTCTTTGCCGATGCCGATTTCACGCAGACGCTTGAGATCACATTGCGGCCCGGCGCGTTGCTGCTCATACACGATCTGATCATGCCGGGGCGGCTGGCCCGGGGCGAGGTGCTCCAGTTTCGCTCGTTTCGTTCCAAAGTGGTGGTGCGTGATGAGGGGGGGCTGCTGCTTTACGACGCCATGCACGCCCGCCCGCGAGAGAACGATCTGCTGCGCCTTGGCCTTCTCGAAGGTCGGCCCTGTTGGGGAAGCTGGTATTTGCTGGGCGATCTCGACAAGTGGGGGATCGATGCCCCCGCGTTTTGTGCCAGCCATCACGCCGCACTCACCGAAAACGGCAGCTTGGGATCGCTCTCAACGCTGGCCCGCAATGGCCTCGTGGGGCGTATCACTGGCAAGACGCTTGCCCCCCTCAGCCAACACGTTGAAACCCTGCGCCAGCAAGTACGTACGCAATTTTTACACCTGCCCGAAACCGCAATCCGCAAGTAGAGAATTTAACGCGGAGACGCAAAGAGGCAGAGGCGCAAAGAAAAAGAGCAAAACGCAGAAATCTGTATAATCCGCCTAATCCTAAAAATCCGTGTTCTATTCTGCCCTTTGCGTCTCTGCACCTTTGCGACTTTGCGTTAAAATTCTGATTTCTCACTCGAAAATAGGTGACCTTTGTTATGGATTTGACGCCGCGCGAAAAAGACAAACTCATGATCTACATGGCCGGGCTGCTGGCGAAGGATCGGCGCAGCCGCGGCCTGAAACTTAACTATCCCGAAGCCATCGCGCTGATCACCTCGGAAGTGCTGGAAGGTATCCGCGACGGGCGCAGCGTGGCCGAACTCATGGGCTGGGGCGCGACCATCCTGAGTCGTGACGATGTCATGGAAGGCGTGCCCGAGATGATCCACGAAATTCAGGTGGAAGGAACCTTTCCCGACGGCACGAAACTGGTGACGATCCATCAGCCCATTCGGTGACGGCGGACGACCGACCGCAGACCGCCGATTTTATCACGCATCACGGAGCATGCCCATGATTCCCGGTGAATATTTTCTGGCCGACGGCGACATCCTTGCCAATGCTGACCGTAAAACCATCAAACTGAGCGTTGCCAACACCGGCGACCGCCCGGTGCAGGTCGGATCGCATTTCCACTTTTACGAGGTCAACAGCGCGCTGGCGTTCGACCGCGCCGCCGCCTATGGCATGCGCCTCAACATTCCCTCGGGCACGACCGTGCGCTTTGAACCCGGTGACGAAAAAGAGGTTGAACTTGTCGAACTGCGCGGCGCACGCATTGTGCATGGGCTGAACAACCGCGTCGATGGACCGTTGGCGGATGGACGAAAGACCAAAGACGATGGACAAACGTAAAGTTACATTTTCCTCTATCCCTTCGTCCATCGTCTTCCGTCCATCGTCACTTCTCAAAGGACACCACCATGACCCTTCGCATTCCCCGCCGCACCTATGCTGATCTCTATGGCCCCACTGTGGGCGACCGTGTGCGGCTGGCTGACACGGAACTGATTATTGAGGTGGAGAAAGACTTCACCCATTACGGCGACGAATCCAAGTTTGGCGGCGGCAAAACCCTGCGCGATGGCATGGGCCAGACGCCCGGCGTCACCCGTGCCGAGGGCGCGCTGGATCTCGTCATCACCAACGCCCTGATCATCGACCACTGGGGCATTGTCAAAGCCGACATTGGCATCCGCGACGGCAACATTGTGGGCATCGGCAAAGCGGGCAATCCCAACATCATGGAGGGCGTCACCCCGGGCATGATCGTGGGCGCGGCCACCGAAGTCATCGCCGGCGAAGGCATGATCATTACCGCTGGCGGCATCGATTCGCACATTCACTTCATCTGTCCACAGCAGATCGAAGAGGCGCTTTCGTCCGGGGTGACCACCATGATCGGCGGCGGCACTGGCCCGGCCACGGGAACCAACGCCACCACCTGCACCCCCGGCGCCTGGAACATTCACCGCATGTTGGAGGCGGCCGAAGCCTTCCCCATGAATCTTGGGCTTTTTGGGCAAGGGCAATTCGTCGCTGCCCGCCTCGCTGAATGAACAGGTCGAAGCGGGCGTGATTGGGCTGAAACTGCACGAAGATTGGGGAACGACCCCCGCCGCTATCGACTGCGCCCTAAGTGTGGCCGAAGCCTATGACGTGCAGGTCGCCATCCACACCGACACGCTCAACGAAGCCGGCTTTGTGGAAAACAGCATCGCCGCCTTCAAAGGCCGCACCATCCACACCTATCACACCGAGGGCGCCGGCGGCGGTCATGCCCCCGATATTATCAAAGTGGCTGGGCTTGCCAACGTGCTGCCTTCGTCCACCAACCCGACGCGGCCCTTCACCATCAACACGATTGACGAGCATCTGGACATGCTCATGGTCTGCCATCACCTCGACCCGCACATTCCCGAAGATCTCGCCTTTGCCGAGTCGCGCATCCGCCCAGAGACCATCGCCGCCGAGGATATTCTGCATGATTTGGGCGCGTTTAGCATCATGGCCTCGGATTCACAGGCCATGGGGCGTGTGGGCGAGGTGATGATCCGCACGTGGCAGACCGCGCACAAAATGAAGGTGCAACGCGGGCGGCTGCCTGAAGAGAGCGGCGCAAACGACAATTTCCGTGTCAAACGCTATATCGCCAAGTACACCATCAACCCGGCCATCACCCACGGCATCAGCGACTATGTGGGGTCAATTGAAGCGGGCAAGGTGGCCGATCTGGTGGTGTGGAAGCCGGCCTTTTTCGGCATCAAGCCGCAACTGGTGATCAAAAGCGGCCTCATTGCCTACGCGCTATGGGCGATGCCAACGCCTCGATCCCGACGCCGCAGCCTGTGATGGGGCGTCCTATGTTTGGCAGCTATGGCCGCGCCCGCTACAGCACATCGCTCACATTTCTCTCGCAGGCTGGCTACGATGCTGGCGTGCACGAAGCACTCAAGTTGCAAAAGCGGGTGGCCCCCGTGCGCAACTGTCGCAACCTGACCAAAGCACAGATGATCCACAACAGCTTTCTGCCCAACATCACCGTCGATCCCGAAACCTATGAAGTGCGCGTCGACGGCGAACTGCTTACCTGTGAACCGGCGTCGATCCTGCCCATGGCGCAGAAGTATTTCTTGTTCTAAAAATTTCCTAATCTCTCAATCTCCCAATCTCTTAATCTCCTGAGATTGCGAGATTAGGAAATTAAGAGATCGGGAGAATCCCGATGTTTCCTGCACATCTTCTCAGCCTGCTCCAACTCAGCGATTCCATGTTCCCGACGGGCGCGTTTGCCCATTCCCAGGGCCTGGAGACCTATGTCCAGTCTGGGCTGGTGACGGATCGGGCATCGCTGTGTGATTGGCTGACCGTACAGTTGCGCCACAACCTTGCCACAGCCGACATGGTGATCTGCAAAGAGGCGTTCCTGGCCTACAATCGCGGCGACGGTGAGACCGTGCTCGCGTTGGATCAACTGCTGACCGCAGCCAAACCAGCCGCCGAGCTACGCAAAGCCAGCGAGGAGATCGGGCGGCGCACGCTGAAAAGCGGCATGATCCTGGCGAGCGACAACCTGTTAGAAAGCTATCAAGCGGCCATCAGCGCTGGCCGGTGTGCCGGTCATCATGCCGTGGTCTGGGGATTGCTGGGTGGCGCGCTAACGCTGGATCTCTCGGCGCTGCTGCTGGCCTATGCCTACACCTTTGTGGCAAGCCAGACCTCCGCCGCCGTGCGTCTGATCCCCCTGGGGCAGACCCACGCCCAGCAGAGCATCGCTGCGCTGGGGCCAGTCATGCAAGAGGCGGTTGACACGGCCCTGGCGACATCGTTGGATGATTTCGCCACCTTCGTCCCCGCCCTGGAGATCCGCGCCATGCAGCATCACTATTTGAATGGGCGGCTGTTTATTTCATGAGGATAGACGACGGACACAAGACGATGGACGACGGATAAGTTTCGTCTATCGTCCATGGTCTATCGTCTCCCGTCACTTCCCAAAGGAACCCACCATGACCACACCTTTCCGCATTGGCGTTGGCGGCCCCGTTGGATCGGGCAAAACCACGCTGATTGAAAAACTATGCCGCGCCATGTCCACCCGCTACGAGATCGGCGTGGTCACCAACGACATCTTCACGCGTGAAGACGCCGAAATTCTCACCCGCTCCGGCGCGCTGGAGCCGGCGCGCATCATCGGCGTAGAAACGGGCGGCTGTCCGCATGCTGCCATCCGCGAAGATGTTTCCATGAACCTGGAAGCCATCGACGAATTGGAGCGACGCTTCCCAGAATTGCAACTCGTCTTTGTAGAGAGCGGTGGCGATAACCTGGCCGCCTCCTTCAGCCCCGAACTGGTGGACGTGGAGATCTATGTGATTGACGTCACCTCCGGCGAAAAGCTGCCGCGCAAGGGCGGCCCCGGCATCATGCGCTCGCACCTGCTGGTCATCACCAAGGCCGATCTTGCCACCCACGTGGGCGCAGATATCGCTATCATGGATGGTGATGCCCGCCGCGCGCGTGGCGAACGGCCTTTCGTCTTCGCCAATCTGCTGGCAGGCGAAGGCGTAGAGACGATTATGGCATGGGTGGAGCAAAAAATGGCGGTCCCGGTTGGGGATTAGAGCATAGAGATCGGAATAGTAGGTATTGGATACTTGACATGAGTCGCCAATATCTACTATCCAATCTCCAATCCCCCCTCTTGCCCAATTTCTTTTCTTGGGGTAAAGTTTGGTATGCAAGCTGTATACAATTTGTATGCACATTGTGTTCACCCTCATTTAACCCTCGAATGGTAAGGTTTTATGACCATGCAAACCAATGAAGAACCCATCCAAACCCAGGAAAAGAGCGATGGCTCCCTCAGCGAACAAGCCTACGGCTGGCTACGCCAGCGTATTTTCTCCGGCGATATTCCCGCGGGCACGGTGCTGCGCGAGACTCAATTGGCCCAGGAAGCGGGAGTCAGCCGCACGCCGATTCGGGAAGGGCTGTTGCGCCTGGCCGAGTTGGGGCTGATCAAACGCTATGCCAACCGCGGTTCGGTGGTGGTGGAGATGGGCGTGCAGGAGATCTGGGAATGTTTGGAAGTTCAGCAGTGTACAGAGACCTACAGCCTGCGCGTGCTGTTGACGGAAGATAGCGAGTTTGATGTTGACGTCCTGCGCGGATTTGTGCAGCGCCAAGAAGAGGCGTTGCAGCAGCAAGCTTATTGGGAATTCTTTCAGAATGACCGGGCCTTTCACCTGCAAATTGTGCGCTGGACCGAGAATCGTCGGCTGGTGCAGATTATGTCGGATGTGTCTGAATTGTTGATCTACGGTGGCTTTCAGACGGTGAAGAAGCGCGCTCGTTTGGAAGAGGCGCTGGAAGAACACAAAGTTCTGCTTGACGCTCTTTCCAGACGCGATCTGGAGGCTGCCCTTGCGGCCAGCGCGCATCATGTCAAGAACGCCAAGCGACGGTTGTTGATGTAGCCCTATTGACGTAACACTTGCCCTCGTTTTCTTATCAAATTTTCTTATCAGAATTTCGGTTTTTCACTCAAAACACCCCAAAGGTGAATTATGACCCAATTGCAGATCGCATCTAAACCACGGTTATCTAACAAAATTAATTCGTTACAAGGCGGCGCAGAATCATCTTTTGTACGCATGGTACGCATGGCAAGCCAGATCCCAGATCTGATTTCGCTGGGCCGCGGGGATCCCGATGTGCCGACGCCCCCGCACATTGTGGAGGCCGCTGTACGCGTGATGCAGTCACGGCGGGTCAATTATACGACGCCGATTGGGATGCCAGAATTGCGCCAGGCGATTGCGCGCAAACTTCAGATTGAAAACGGCCTGAGCTATGATCCCGACAGCGAGGTGATCGTCACCGCAGGGGCGCAAGAAGCCATGTCTGTGGTGATGCAGACGCTGCTCGATCCCGGCGATGAGGTGATTTTGCCCGATCCGTATTACACCGCCTATGAGATGGCGATTGGGCTGGCCGGGGGAACCGTTGCGCGTGTGACGACGCGGGCCGAGGAGAATTTTGAGGTGAAGGCCGAGGCGATTGAAGCGCAGATTACGCCCCGCTCGCGCATTTTGGTGCTGGTTTCGCCCAACAATCCCACCGGGCGCGGTGATCTCGGCGCAGACGTTGGCGCAGATTGCCGAACTGGCGGTGAAGCACAACCTGATTGTGGTCTCTGATGAACTCTACGAGAAGATCATTTTTGATGGGGCCGAAGCGCCCAGCATTGTCCATTGTGAGGGGATGCGCGAACGCACCCTTATCATTAACGGCTTCTCGAAAACTTACAGCATGACCGGTTTCCGCGTGGGCTATCTGGCTGGCCCGGCTGCCCTGGTGATGCCCATGCAGGAGACGCACCACACGTTGACCATCTGCGCGCCGACAGCCAGCCAACACGCCGCCTTGGCCGCGCTCACCGGCAGCCAGGAGTGTGTCACCGAGATCGTGGGGATCTTCGCGGCGCGGCGCAAGGTGCTTCTCAACGCGCTGAAACAGGCCGGGATTCCGCATGGGCAACCGGCGGGGGCCTTCTTTGCCTTTGCCGATATTCGTGCCACGGGTATTTCCTCGGCGGCCTTTGCCGAAAAAACGTTGGCCCAGGCCCATGTCCTCGTTTTCCCCGGCACGCAGTATGGCCCAGGCGGCGAAGGCTTCTTGCGCATCTCCTATCTGGCCGACCCCGCCGCCATTGAAACCGCCGTGGAGCGGCTGGCCGCGGTCTATGCGGAAGCAAAAAATTAGGAGATTCATTTTCCATGGGGCGTTCTGTGCCACAGCGAATGAAAAGTTGTCGACACGGATAGGAGGAAACACGGATTTTTGGAGGGATTGATCTGTGTTCCCTTCCATCCGTGTCCACAAGCGATTCTCAGGGCAGGAGATTGGGCGATTGAACCAATCACCAACCACTATTCACCACTGAATCACTCACCACTGAAAAGGAAGATCATGGTCTCTAATGAAGAGCGGGCGCGACGGTATGCGGCTCTGCGCGATGTAATGAAGCGCGATGACTATGGCGCGCTGATCCTGGCGGGCAATGCCGAGGCGCTGCAACGTGGCTATATCCGCTATGTCACCGACTGGCGGCTGTGGGGCGGCAAATGTTTTATGGTGCTGCCACTGGACGGCGACCCGGTGCTGGTCATGGGCACGGGATCGCAAGGCCACTGGGCGCGGGATGTGGGCTGGGTGCAGGATGTGCGTTCCGTCATGGATATGATCAGCGAATTGGTCTCGGTTGTGAAAGAGGCGGTCCCCAGCGGCGGACGGCTGGGCGTGGTGGGCATGGATCAGGTGATGACATACGGGGATGTGACGCAGTTGCAAGCGGGACTGCCCGATTATGATCTGCAAGACGCCACTGTGGTCGTGGATGATGTCATGTTGGTGAAAAGCGCCGAGGAATTGGACCATGTGCGCTATACCTACAACACCATTGCCGGGGCGCTGGGCAAATTCAAGGATGCTTTGGCCGTGGGCCGCAGCGAACGTGAGGTCATGGGGGAAGCGGTGAAGCATCTCTACGCGCATGGCTGTGTCGATGGCATCCCGCACATGACGGTAGGCACGCGCCCCTTTCTGCGTCCGGCGTCGGATCGCATCTTTACCGAGGATGACATTGTCAAGGTCTCGTTGGAGTTTGCCGGTCCGTCTGGGCCATTGGATCGAACTGGCCGGGATCTATTCGTTCAAAGAGCCACCGGCACGCGCCCGCCGCCACTTTGAGACGACGCTCAAGGCGATGGAGCGGGTGACCGCCATTCTCAAGCCGGGCAACACCGGCGCGGATCTGACACGCACCATTCTGGAGACCTTTGCCGAAGATGGCTGGCGTGTGACGGGCCGCGGCATTTGGGACGGTCATGCCATTGGCATCAACGTCATCCGCCCGCCGATGGGGCTGATTGATTCCACCGACGAATTCAAAGAGAACATGGTGATGAATGTGCATCCCGGCCTGCTGGTGGACGACGACCAGTGGGGCGTCTATGTGCAGGACAACTTCCTGGTGACGCCAGAGGGTGGGCGTCCGATGGGTGACTATCACTACGAATGGCATGTGGTCTAACCATGACAACAGGCGAGAGGGGCAGCGTGCAACGATACCGCGTGGGACGGCTGATCGTCGGCGATGGCACACCGCCGCAAGAGGACGTGATCTTGACGGTCAACGGCGCGCTCATCGAAGCGGTGACGGCTGCCAGCGAGATCGATCCCTCCCTTGCCTGCGAAGATTTGCGCGCGTTTACCGTGATTCCCGGCCTGATTGACACGCATACGCACATCATGGCGGCGGGCGATCCGGGCCGCGCCGCCTGGTCTGCGCTCTACTATGAAGAGTTGATCGGCAGCACGGCACTGAAAGCCATGACCCATGCCCAGGCCGCGCTGCACATGGGCTTCACCACCCTGCGCGATCTGGGCAGCCGGGACTATATCGACGTTTCCGTGCGCGACGCCATTAACAGCGGCCTCTTTGTGGGGCCGCGCCTCTTTGTCTGTGGCGTGCCGCTGACCAGCACCGGCGGTCACTTTGACCGCATTGTGCGTATCCCCGGCGTGGACATGCCGGGGCGCAGCGGCATTGGTGATTCACCCGCTGGCGTGCGCGAGGCTGCGCGTTATCAGATCAAAATGGGCGCGGATCTGCTCAAAATTGCCATCGACGGACGGCGGCGCAACTCAGTCACCACCGAGTCTGTCACCCATCAAGAGATGAGCCTGGCCGAGATGCAGGCTGCCGTGGAAGTGGCGGCATGGGCGGGCGTGCATGTGGCCGCCCACAGCGACGGCGGATCGCTTCCCATGCGCCAGGCTGTGCAGGCTGGCGTGCGCACCATCGAACACATTCAGGACCTCTCCGCCGAGGATGCGGACTTTCTGGCGGCGCATGATGTCTATCTTGTGCCGACGTTAACCGCCACCCACAACACCGTTGCCGCTGGCCGCGACGTTGCCGGATTGACCGCAACTCAGTATGGCTTCTTTGAGGAAAACTGGCAGGCCAAACGCCGGGGCATGGCCCAGGCATTGCGGGCTGGGTCAAGATTGCGCTGGGCACAGATGCCGGTTATGCCAACTGCCGTCATGGCGAAAATGCCAAAGAGTTGCGCCTGCTTGTAGAGACCGGTATGACCCCCATGCAAGCCTTGGTTGCCGCCACCGGAAGCGCCGCCAAAGCCATCGGCCAAGACGCCATCCTGGGCACGCTACACGCGGGCAAACTCGCCGATTTCGTGGTGGTGGACGGCGATCCGCTGACGGACATTGGCATTTTGGGCCAGCCTGCGCACATCCGTGGCGTCTACAAAGGCGGCGTGCGTGTCTGCCGGGGCCGGTGCGCCGATGAGCCGTGTGATTGAGAGTATGGTTTTCGCCATTTCGGATACTCATTCTGGTGACCGAAGAAGGCTATGAAGTGTGACCGATTATCCTCGTACACTGGATAGTCTAACCATACCCTTGTGATTGCAAGATTGAACAGTGTGGCCGGAGAAGCCTATGTCGTGACCCTTCCCCATGTGTTTGCAGTTGCTGAACCCATCATTGTCTACACCATTGCCCGCAGCGATCTGAAAGTTATCCCATGCTGGTCTTGCGCGTGGATAACTTTTGGAAAATCTTCAGGAGAAGATACCAACCATGATTCGTTTTCTTTCATTAAAGCAACTAAGCCTAAGTTTTGTCATGATCGCCGTGCTCTTTGTCTCGGCCTGTGTGGCCCCATCCACCGCCCCCGCCGAAAGCGGCAGTGCCGCCCCCGCCGAAGTCACCAGCAGCGAACCGCAAGTTGGCGGCGAATTGACCTTTGTGGTTGCCACCGAGCCAGACGGTGTGGATGCCCACCTGGCCGCCTATGCCAACGCCTTCCTCGTCAACCGCAACATCTGCGATAGCCTGGTGGCCAAGACCGCCGAGGCCGAGTTTGTGCCGCACCTTGCCACAGCCTGGGAGATTGCCGAAGATGGCCTCAGCTACACCTTCACCCTCCGCGACGATGTGACCTTCCACGATGGCACGCCTTTCAACGCCGAAGCCGTGAAATATAACCTGGAACGCGTCGCTTCGCCCGAACTGGCCTCGCGCCTTGCCGTCTCGTACCTAGGGCCGTTTGAATCTGCCGAGGTGCTGGACGAATACACCGTCAAGGTCAACTTCTCTCGCCCGCACGCCGCCTTTATGAATGTCTTTGCCTCGTGGGTGGGCATGGTTTCGCCCACCGCTGCCGCTGCCGCGGATCCGGCTGACTTCAACTGGATGCCGATTTGCAGTGGCCCCTTCAAGTTTGAAGAGTACGTGGCCCAAAGCCACGTCAGCTTTGTTGTTAATCCCGACTACGCCTGGGCACCGGCCATCTTTACACACGAAGGCCGCGCCTATCTGGATCGTGTCGTGATCCGCTTCATTTCCGACGAATCGACCCGTGTGGCCGCGTTGGAGACCGGCGAAGTGGACGCCATTAAAGATGTGCCCGCCTCGGCGCTCAACATGCTCAAAGAGATGGGAACCTGGACCATTGTCGAGCAAGAGTTGGCCGGTTCCGGCATCCATTACGTCCCGAATGCCTCCGCACGCCGCTAGACGACAAACTGGTGCGCCAGGCGCTGATCTACGCCACCAACCAGGAAGAGATCCGCGATCTGGTCTTCCAGGGCAACGGGCCGACCATTCACGGCGTCTTCAGCCCGGCATCGCCCTGCTTCGATCAAGAAGCCTATGACATGTATCGCTACAATCCCGAAAAGGCCGCTGAACTGCTGGACGAAGCGGGCTGGCTGCTCAACGAAGCCACCGGCATCCGCGAAAAAGATGGCGAGCCGCTCGAGCATCACCATCACCGCCGTGGATCTGGGCAACGCTTCCGAGATGAACGAAGTGCTGATCAGCCAATGGGCGCCGCTGGGCATCCAAGCCGAGACCGAACTGCTGGCAAGTGCCGGGATTCAGGTGGCCCGCGCCCAGGGTGCAGATTTCGACGTGATCTGGCGCAGCTTTGGGGCCAATGACGCCAACATCCTCTCCACGCTCTACCACTCGCGCAACGCTGGCCCCGACAAAGGCTGGAACTTCACCCATCAGGCCTTCCCCGAACTGGACGCCCTGCTGGACGAAGGCGATGTGGTCAGTGATCCCGTGGCACGCTGCGAGATCTACGCCCAAGCCCAGCGCATGATCATGGAAGAGGCGCTGACCATCCCGGTTCAGCCCCGCCTGAGCTACGTTGCCTATGGCGAGAATGTACACAACCTGCCTGCTTCGTGGGCCGGTGTCATCGACATTCCCTTCTATGATGTCTACGTGACCGAATAATCTCATTCCGTGGGCCGTGGATCAGACCTGCCAGGATTTCTGAAATCCTGGCAGGTTTCCAACCCCCGCTCACAAGAGAAGGCTTATGGTACGCTACCTGCTCGACCGCATTCTTGATCTCCATCCCGACCCTCTTTCTGGTGTCGGTGATGGTCTTTAGCATTCTCTATCTCTTGCCCGGTGATCCCGCAACGCTGATGTTGGTGGAAACCGGAGCCTCGGCTGAGGCCATTGCCAAGCTGCGCACAGAACTGGGGCTGGATCAGCCCGCCTATGTGCAATATTTTAACTTTGTGGGCAATGTTTTGCGCGGCGATTGGGGGCGCTCTGTGCGCGCCAATCAATTGGTCATCGACATGATCGTGCAACAGTTGCCCGCCACCCTGGAGCTAACCTTTGCGGCCATGCTCATCGCCGTGGTCCTCGGCTGTACATCGGGCTTTATCGCCGCCATTCGCCACAACACCTGGGTGGACACCGCCAGTATGATGGTCTCGTTGGCGGGCATCTCTATGCCCATTTTCTGGTCATCGCTTATGCTGATCTTCTTCTTTGCCGTGCGTCTGGCCTGGTTCCCGGCCACCGGACAGGGCAGCCTTGAACAGCTAGTCTTGCCCGCCACCGCGCTGGGCATCACCTATGCCGGCTTGACCGCCCGCCTTGTGCGCTCCGGTGTGTTGGAGGTATTGCGCCAGGACTACGTGCGTACCGCCACGGCCAAGGGCCTGCCCCAATCGGCCGTCTTTCTGCGCCATGTCTTTCGCAATGCCCTCATCCCTGTGGTCACCATCATCGGGCTACAGATCGGCAATTTGTTGGGCGGAACCGTGATTGTCGAGACGATCTTCGCCCGCCAGGGGCTGGGCACGCTCACCCTGAACGCCATTCTTTTTAAGGACTTCCGTGTGGTACAGGGCGCTGTCCTCTTTATTGCCGTGATGTATATGCTCGTCAACCTGCTTGTCGACCTTTCCTACACCTACCTGGATCCACGGATTCGGGAGCGCTGATCATGACCAAAATCCTTATCAACGAAACCGCCCTTGCCAGCCGAAAAGTGGCGACGGATCGATTGAGCCAGAGCAAACCGCGCACCTATTACGGGCAAGTTTGGGCGCGCCTGCGTCGCAGCCCCAGCGCGGTTTTTGGAACCATTGTCATCACCATTTTGGTCGTGTTGGCGATCTTTGCCGAACAGATCGCCCCCTTTGATCCGCTGCAAATCCGCGCCGGCGATCCCTTCACCACGCCGGGCATCCCCCATCTCATGGGCACGGATCAGTTTGGGCGCGATCTCTTCAGCCGCGTTCTCTACGGCGCGCGCCTCTCCCTGCGCATTGGCATTGTCTCTGTCTGTATCGGCCTCTTCACCGGCACCTTTCTGGGCATGGTCTCCGGCTATTACGGCGGCTGGCTGGATCGCATCATCATGCGCTTTATCGACGCCATGCTGGCCTTCCCCGGCATTATGCTGGCCTTGGCGATTGTGGCAACCCTGGGCAGCAGCCTCACCAACGTCATGATCGCCGTGGGCATCGCCTATATTCCCACCTATACCCGGCTTGTGCGCAGCACAGTACTCTCCACCAAAGAAGAGATCTACGTGCTGGCGGCGCGCAGCCTGGGGGCGCAAACCCCGCGCATTCTCCTGCGCCATATCTTGCCCAACATCCTGGCCCCCATCATCGTCATCAGCACCGTTAGCATCGGCACCGCCATTATCTCGGCGGCCTCGCTGGGCTACCTGGGATTGGGCGCACAGCCGCCCACGCCTGAATGGGGATTGATCCTCAACCAGGGACGCAGCCACATGCGCCAGGCCTGGTGGATCTCCACCTTCCCGGGGCTGATGATCATGGTGACCGTCTTTGCCATTAACGTCCTGGGCGATGGCCTGCGCGATGCGCTTGATCCGCGCATGGCCGAATAGTGCCAATCTTGCCGTCAAACAATTTTTGTCAACCAAAGGTGACCCACATGCATCAACCCGTAATCGACTTTTTGCACCAAAACCGCACCGCCTCTAATCGAAGATGTGCACGCATTACTGCGCCAGCCCAGCGTCGCCACCGAAAACCGGGGTATGCTGGAATGTGCCCAACTGCTCGCCAGCCAGATGGAATCCTTCGGCATGACCGTCGAATGGTGGGAAACCGCCGGCTTCCCGGCGCTCTATAGCCGCATTGAAGGCACGGGCGACCGCACACTCTTGATCTACGGCCACTATGACGTGCAACCGGCCAACGAAGTCTGGATTCACGACCCGTGGGGAGCCGTCATCGAAGATGGCAAACTCTATGGCCGCGGTGCTGTGGACGACAAGGGCGCGGTCATGGCCGCGCTGGAGGGCGTGCGCGCCTATCTCGCCACGGGCACGCCGCTGCCCATCAACGTGATCTTCTTCATCGAAGGCGAAGAGGAGATCGGCAGCCCCGATCTCGCCCCCGATTATGCGCAGCCACGCCGATCAACTGCGCGCCGATGCCCTGGCGAACTTTGACGACAACGTCTGGCCCGACGGTCGCCCGCGTGTGGTGGTGGGCGTCAAAGGCACAGTGAAGATCAGCATCGAATCCAAGCGCCCGCGTGAATTTCACGGCATGATGGCGCCGCTGGTGCAAAATGCCCTGTGGCGGCTCATGGAAGGCTTAAACACGCTGCGCACCCCCGATGGCCGCATCACCATTGACAACTTCTTCGACGACGTGCGTGATCCCACGCCGACGGAACTGGAAGCCTTGCGCCTCCTCCCCTGGGATGGCAAAGACATTCTGCGCATCTCCGGCCAACAAGAGTTTGTGGGCGGGCTGAGCGGAATCGATGCGCTCAACCAACTCTATCTCATGCCCAGCTGCTCGCTCACCGGTCTCACCGGCGGCTATATCTATCCCATGCGCAAAAGCGTTGTGCCCAATCACGGCATCGCCGAACTGGACTTTCGCACTGTGCCCAACCAGACCGGCGAGCGCATTAAACAGTTGATCCAGGATCACCTGGCCCGCCGCGGCTTTGATGATCTCACGGTCAGCCTCCTCGCCGAGATGGATTGGTTCCGTAGCTCGTTGGACAGCCCGGTGGCCCATGCCCTGAGCAACGCCATCCGCGGGGCCTTTCGGCGTGGAAGCGGCCAAACAGCCCACCTATCCCGGCTGTGGCCCGGAGCCGCTCTTCGCCGAGATTCTTGGCATCCAGGATCAGGCGTACAGCGGCTTCGGCCCCACGGAAGATCGCCTACATGCGCCCAACGAGTACATTGAAGTCGAAACCTATCTGCGCGGCGCCGAGTGTGTAGCCCGCCTTGTCTATGAATATGGGCAGGATTAAGCCATGAATGCTGAAACCATCCCAACCCTAATCCACGCTGGCACAGTGATCACCGCCGACGCCCATCACAGCGTCCGCCACAACCAGGGCATTTGGATCGAGGACGGCACGATCAAAACTGTGGCCGATTGGGCCAGCTTTGGCGACGCGCCCGCAGCCACCATTCTAGACGCCAGCGCCTTCACCGTCATGCCAGGGTTGATCGACGCCCACACCCATGTGGTGCATGACGGCGACCCCGCCGAAGATTGGCGCTTGGTGGCCTTGACGCGTATCGCCGCCACCAGCGCGCTCAAAGCGGCGCGCAATGGCCGCCGCCAAGTGGAACACGGCATCACCACGCATCCGCGATCTGGGGGCCAACGAGTGGGTGGACATTGCCCTGCGCGACGCCATCCGCGAGGGCTGGCAGTTTGGGCCGCGCATCGTGGCCGCGGGCTACGGCATCACCGCGCCGGGGGGACACATGGACGCCCGCCGCTATGCCCGCCCTGGCGTGCCCATTGAGGCCACTGCCTCGATTGGCGTGGTGGTGGAAAGCGCCGACGAGGCGCGCCGTGCTGCCTGGGAGATGTTAATGCGCGGTGCGGATGTGCTCAAACTCAACGCCACCCTCAGCGAATATGTGCGGGCGCTGGGCGGCACCTGTAGTCCGGAGCTAACCTTCGAGGCCATGCAGGCCATCTGCGAAGTGGCGCACAATGCCGGGCGCAAAGTGGCGGCCCACTGTCACGGCGGGCCAGGCGTGAGCGCAGCGCTGGCCGCGGGCGTGGATACCTTCGAGCATGGGCGCTTTCTCAGCGACGAACAGCTTGATGAGATGGCGGCAGGCGGGCGCTTTCTCGTACCCACGCTCAGCCCCGAGGCCCAGAGCGTCGCCAATAATGCGCCGCCCAAAGATGCTGCCACGCGCAAATGGTACACGCTGGCGACGGAGGCCATGTATCGTACCGTGGAAAATGCCCATCGTCGCGGCGTAGCTGTGGTGGCTGGCACCGACGCCGGTATGCCCTATGTTTATCACGGCAGTTTGGCGTTTGAGATGAAGCACCTGGCCCAGGCTGGCCTCTCCAATCAAGCGGTGATCGCAGCGGCAACCCGTGTAGCCGCCGCTGCCCTTGGCTTGGGCGACGAAATCGGGCAGATTGCGCCTGGCTTTTGTGCCGATCTGCTTATCCTCGACGGTGACCCCCTGCAATCCTTAGATGTGCTTGACCAGCCCGCATCCCTTGTGGCTGTGCTGCAAAAAGGTGAAATTTCGGTGGAGCGGCGGCTCTTGGTTGCCAGAAAGGAGAGGACCCAGCCATAAACTAGCGCGCGGATTCTGTTTCGGACTGTGAATGTTCATTGCCAGATATGAGGGGAAACTTATGTCAAACCATCATCGTAGCCGTACCTATTTAGCTGTTTTCGTGCTTATCTTTACCTTATTGCTGGCCGCCTGTGCGCCTGCCGCCCCCGCCGGGGAGAGCGTGCCCGCCGAAAGCAGCCCCGCCGAACCCGCCGCCAAGGGCGGCGATCTGATCATCGCCTTCCCGGCCAACAGCGAACCCGCCTCGCTGGACGGCCACATCGATCCGTATCAGCCCACCTGGCTCTTTAACTCGTTTATCTCGGATCCCCTGGTGGTATTGGGGCCAGAGGGCGATTTCTTGCCGGGTCTGGCTACAGGCTGGGAATCCAACCCCGAAGGCACGGTATGGATCTTCACGCTGCGCGACGGGGTTACCTTCCAGGACGGCACACCCTTCAACGCCGAAGCGGTGAAGTACAACCTGGAACGCATCAAAGCGCCGGAGACTGCCTCGGTGCAGATGGCCGCCGACTTGGGGCCGATTGCCTCAATCGATGTGATTGACGACTTGACGGTGCAGATCAACTATGACGAACCCTGGGTAACCCTGATGGATGCTATGCGCCGCGTGCCCATGTGGTCGCCCACGGCTGCCGCCGAATACAGCGTCACCGAGTTTGACAAACATTTGGTTGGCACAGGGCCGTTTCTGTTGGATCAGTGGCTGGCCAATGACCGCATCGTCTTCAAAAAATGGGAAGAATATGGCGGGTGGAATGCCATCCAAAACCACGAAGGCCCGGCCTATCTGGACAGTGTCACCATCCTCTTCATTGGCGAAGCCGCGGTGCTGGGCAGCGTCGTGAAATCGGGCGATGCTCAAATTGCGCGCGAACTGCCGCCAGCCTATCGCGAAGATTACGAAGGCGTGGATGGCTACGAACTCCGCACCGGCTATCAGGCCGGAACCGGGCTGCAAATGGTGGCAAATGTGCGCAATGCGCCGCTCAACAGCTTGGAAGTCCGCCAAGCGTTGCAGTATGCCACCGACCAAGAAGCGATCAACGAACTGCTCTACGACGGCGCGTATCTGGTGCAGCAGGGTCCGCTCAACGTGGTCCATCCCTGTTACAATCCCGCCGTAGAGAGCATGTACACCTATGACGTGGAGAAGGCCAAAGAGTTGCTTGCCAGTGCTGGTTACACCGACGGCAACGGCGACGGCATTGTGGAAGCCAACGGCGTGGACGGCGTAGAAGATGGCACGCCGCTCACCATCCGCTGGACCTCGCTGCATCACATTGAGATCGGCGAGGCCGTACAGGCCCAATGGCGCTTGGCCGGTATCGACGTCAAGGTGGAGCAGGTGGCCGGCCCGATTCAGATCGACATGGTCAACAACCGCGACTTTGAACTGATCTACGAACGCCAGCGTTCGCCGGATCCCATGATCCTTGATATGATCTGGAACTCGCGTTGGGATGAACCCGGCGGCTGGGCCTGGTCGGGCTTTGTCAGCGAAGAACTGGACGGCCTAGTTTCGCAACTGCGCACTGTGGGCGATTTTGCCAAACGCTGTGAACTGGCTGGCGAAGCCCAGGTGCTGATCATGGAAAATGCCCTCATGGTTCCGACCCTGAGCCAGCCCGTCTACTACGGCATCAACAGCGCCGTGAAGGACTTCCAACTGGCCTCCGAAGGCAACTATTTCTACCTGCACAACACGTATATTGAAGAATAGAGAGATAATACGTAATGCGTATTGCGTATCTCCGAAATACGCACTACGCAATACGGTTTACTGCTCACGGAGGCCCGCCCTTGCTTCGCTACATCGGCAACCGTTTGATCCAACTCATCCCTGTTCTCTTTCTGATCTCGCTCATCGTCTTTGCGATTATGCACGCCCTGCCCGGCGATCCGGCACAGTTGATGTTGGCCGGGGCCGAGGGCGGCGCGGTGACGCCAGAACGCATCGACGAACTGCGCGAACAGATGGGCCTGAACGCGCCGCTGCCCGTGCAATATCTACGCTTCATCAGCGGGGCCGTGGTCGGCGATCTGGGCGATTCGATTCGGCTGCGCTCGCCGGTCACCGGCCTGATTTTAGAACGCTTCGGCTCGACGCTCCAGTTGAGTATGGGCGGGCTACTCTTTGCATTGCTCATCGGACTGTCCACGGGCATCATCGCCGCGCTCACGCCCCAATAGCTGGATCGACACCGTCACCACCATGCTCTCCTATATCGGCGTCTCCATGCCCGTCTTCTGGCTGGGGCTGCTGTTGATCCTGATCTTCGCCTTCCGCCTGGATTGGTTCCCACCGGCGGGCGGCAGTGGGCTAGAATCGCTGATCCTGCCCAGCATCACCCTGGGTTTCGTCTCGGCGGGGATCATCAGCCGCCTGACCCGCTCCAGCCTGATCGAGGTCATGAACGAGGATTACATCCGCACCGCCAAAGCCAAGGGGCTGACCAAATGGCGTCTTGTCGTGCGCCACGCCCTCAAGAACGCGCTGATCCCCGTGGTGACCATGTTGGGGCTGCAATTTGGCGGCATGTTGGCGGGAGCCGTGGTCACCGAGACCGTCTTCAGCCGTCCGGGGTTGGGACGCCTCACCGTCAGCGCCATTTTGTGGAAAGATTACCCGCTGGTGCAGGGTTGTGTGCTCTTTCTGGCCGTGGTCTATCTCCTCGTCAACCTGTTGGTAGACGTGAGCTACGCCTGGCTGGATCCGCGTATTCAATATGATTAGGGAGAAGCCGTTGAGCACCGACACACTCTTGTCCACAGCGAAACCAGCCCGCCAGACCCACTATCGTTGGATCGAGATGCGCCGCCGGATTGCGCTTTTTGCCCGCAACCGGGGGGCTATGATTGGGCTGGGCCTATTACTCTTTTGGATTTTGCTGGCGATCTTCGCCCATTCGGTCGCGCCGCATGACCCGCTGTTGACCGTCTCCAAGGCGCGCCAGGCTCCCTCGGCCGATTTCTGGTTCGGCACCGACAAACTGGGGCGCGATCTTTTTAGCCGTGTGATCTTTGGCGCGCGCATCTCGCTGCTGCTCGGTGTAATCAGCGTCACCCTGGGGCTGGTCTTCGGCACGCTGCTGGGCATGCTGGCTGGCTTTTATGGCGGCTGGGTGGACACAATCATCATGCGCTTTGTGGATGCACTGCTGGCCTTCCCCGGCATGTTGCTGGCGTTGGTGGTCATCGCCTCGCTGGGGCCGAGCATCCAAAACGTGATGCTGGCCGTGGGCGTCTCCACGATTCCCCAATATGCCCGGCTGTCGCGGGGGAGCGTACTTTCCATTCGTCAACTACTCTATGTGGATTCGGCGCGGGTCATCGGCGCGTCGGCGGGGCGCATTCTCTTTCAGCATATCCTGCCCAACGCCGCCGCGCCGCTCATCGTCCTCTCCACCTTGCAGGTGGGCAACGCCATTCTCGTCGGCTCTGGGTTGAGCTTTCTGGGGCTGGGCGCGCAGCCGCCCACGCCGGAATGGGGGCTGATGACCTCGGACGGGCGCGATCTGTTGGAAAAAGCGTGGTGGGTCTCCACCTTTCCGGGGCTGGCGATTTTAAGCGTCGTGATGGCGAGCAATCTCTTGGGCGACGGGCTGCGCGTCGCGCTGGATCCGCGTATGAGGGTAAACTAAATGAAACCATTACGAGTCGGGATCATTGGGGCGGGACAGGCCGGCGAGCGCCATGCCATCGGTTTTCAGCGCGTTGAATCCACGGCGGTGGTGGGCGTGGCCGATCTCAATCTGGCGCGGGCCGAAGCCGTGGCCGCGCTGAGTGGGGCAAAGGCCGTTACCGATTGGCGCGCCCTTTTCGATCTAAGCCTGGACATTGTGGTGGTCTGCCTGCCCCATAGTCTGCATGTGGAACCCACCGAGGTTGCCGCCCAGATGGGTGTGCATGTGCTGATGGAGAAGCCGCTGGCAACAACCCTGGCCGATGCACAGCGTATTATCGATCTCTGCCAAGGCGCGGGCACCAAACTCACCGTGAGCTTTGTGCATCGCTTCCACGACGAAGTGCAGGCGGTGCATGGCTGGATCCGCAGCGGCGAGGTGGGCACGCCGCAAATGGCGCGCGAGACCATGAACGGCCAGCGTGGCGATCACCTGGGCGCGTGGGTGAACAACCGAGAACTGGCCGGGGGCGGCGTGCTCATGTACAGCGCCATCCACGGCGTGGATCGGCTGCGCTGGCTGCTGGGCGGCGAAGTGGTTTCCGTCTGTGCCCAGACCCGCGATCTGGGCGGCAATGCCGAAGTCGAAGAGAGCGTGGCGGCGCTGCTCACCTTTGACAACGGCGCTGTGGCAACGCTCACCGCCAGCGCGCCGCTCTATCGTGCCCAGCCCGCCCACTGGGAGACCGAGATCTACGGAACCCGCAGTCTGGCGCGGCATACGCACCCGCCATTGGGCGGAACTCAGCAACGACGGCGTGCTGACGAAGCTGGAGACCCACAGCGCCGAGCAGGGCCACGGCCCACACTACAACTTTGCGCGCCAGGCCCGCGCCTTTGCCCATGCCATCCGCACAGAGACCGAGCCGGTGATCACCGGGCAGGACGGGCTACGCGCGTTGGAGATCTGCCTGGCGATCTACGAATCGGCGGAGAGCGGGCAGATGGTGAGATTGGCGAATGGCGATTAGCGATTGGGGATAGAACGCAGATGACGCAGATTGGCGGATGCGTCTAGACCTGACAGGTTTCTGAAACCTGTCAGGTCTAGAGTAACTCCTTCTTTGCGCCTCTGCACCTTTGCATCTTTGCGTTAAAAATCTCGGCGTTGAAAATTTGGAAATTTGCGGTTCACTTTTAATTGATGAATAGGAAATGAGATGACACAAGCGAGCAGTGACAAAAAATTTGTCGGCATTCAGATCAGCCCCATCAGCTTTATTGATGAGGGCGTGGAGACCGTGTTGGAAACCTTGCAAGATCGGGTGGGCGTGAACGTGCTCATGATCGGCACGGTCTCGTGGCTGGGGCTGAAGGCCGGGCGCAGCATTTCGTCCAACCTGGACGGCTGGCCCGATCACGGCGTGCCCGAACCGCTGACCATGCGCGGCGGGGCCTACATCCAGCCCCACGAGCAGTTTTATGCACACACAGCCATCAAGCCCGATCAGTTTCGCGCCAAAGACAAAGAGATCGGCGACAACGACATTTTGGAAATGGTGATCCCGGCGGCCAAGGCGCGTGGCATGAAGGTGATGCCCGAACTGATGGAGCCGCTCTTTAAGTATGCCGGGCATGGATCGGCCAACAACGTGGACATCCCCAACATGCCGCAATACCTGGAAGTGGATCTCTACGGGCGTGTGGGCGCAGAACCCTGCACCAATAACCCGGACTATCGGCGCTGGTGGCAGGCCATGGTGGAAGATCACTGCCGCAGCTACCCCATCGACGGTTTCATGTGGTGCAACGAGCGGCGTAGCCCGATTGATCAGATGGTGGGTGGGCAGGCTCCCGGCTGTTTCTGCGAACATTGCCGCCGCGAGGCCATGCAGCGTGGCATTGATCCCGAAGCCTGCCGCAAAGCCTTTTTAGACGTGTGGGACTACTTCCAAAAGGCGCAGGCGGGCGAAGAATTTGTAGACGGCTCGCTGATCGAATTTCTGCGCGTACTCTTCGCCAACCCCGAAGTGCTGATCTGGGAGCGCTTCTGGCTAGAACGCAACAAAGATCTGGACCGTGAACTCTATGGCATGGTCAAATGGTGCAACGCCGATCTGGACTTTGGCCTCAACGTCTGGAATCGCAACCATTTTAACCCATTCCGCAAGGCGCAATGGCCCTGGGCGGAACAGACCCGCTACGCCGATTGGGTGAAGCCGATTACCTATCAACACCAATCCGGGCTGGTCTATCACAAGGAGATGAGCGATCTGCACAAGTCCATCTTCCGCGATCTGCTGCCGCAGGAATTGACCCCGCTCATGTACAAACTGCTCAATCTCAACGAAGCGCCTTGGGACGAGATCGTCAGCGCCGGCATGGACCCCGACACCTACGTCTACGGCCAATGTGTGGATGCCGTGCGCGGCGTGCAGGGCAAGGTTCCCGTCTACATGGGGCTGGGCGTGGATGCCCCGCGCACCCGTAAAGATCAGGCCGTGTGTACGCCCGATATCGTCTATCGCAGCGTGTTGGCAACCTATCGCGCTGGCGGCAAAGGCGTGATCTTCGCGCCCAACTATGCCAGCATGAAGCTCACCAATCTGGATGGCGCGGCCAAAGCGTTGACGGAGTTGGGATTAAAATAGAAGGCAACTTTGTAACTATTACGACCCCACCCTAGCCCTCCCCTGTCAGGGGAGGGAACAATTGGTGTCAACACCGCAACGGCTCCTCCCCCAACCTGGGGGAGGCTGGGAGGGGGTAAATAGTTAGGGCAAAAGGCAAAAGTGGCTGAACGTAGCCTCCGCCATTTGCAACTTGCAACTTGCCATTCACCATTCGCTCCACAAGAAAGAAATACCCATGACACAAATTTTTCTCGCCGATCCCAATATCCGCTCCGAACAGGTTGACGCCATCCGGGCGCGCCTGCCAGAAGGCTGGGCATTGACCGATTCTGCGGCGGGCGCAACGGCCATCTTGACTGAAAATGCAGACGTGAGCGCCGAAATGCTCGCCTCGGCCGGGGAGAGCCTGCGCCTGATCGCACTGCTCGATACGGGCAAGGCCCGTGTGGCCGATACGCGTGCCGCGGTGGTGACGTTGCCCAACACGGCGCTTTCTGGCGTGGCCGAACACACTGTGTTGCTCATGATGGCGCTGAGCCGCCAGATCTTCGACGTTGACCAGCGCACACGCAGCCAGGCATGGTTGCCAGAGCGCAGCCAGCCTATCCTCACCGACCAGAAAAAGTACACCTACAACTGGATCGGATTGCAGGATTTTGGCACGCTCTATCGCAAAAGCGTCGGCATCATCGGCCTGGGCGTGATTGGGCAAGCCGTGGCCGAACGGCTACGCGCCTTTGGCATGAAGATCTTTTACACTCAGCGCACGCGGCTGCCCGCCGAGACCGAAGCGCGTCTGGGCGTCTCGTGGCGCAGCCTAGACGATCTGCTGGCCGAGAGCGATTTTGTCACGCTGCAACACCGCTTTCAAGAGGGGCCAGACGGCAACGACAAGCAGATCGGTGCGCGCGAAATTGGGCTGATGAAGCCCACGGCCTATCTGATCAACACCGCGCGCGGACGGCTTCTTGATGAAGATGCCCTGCTCGACGCCCTGCGCCAAAACAAGATCGCCGGGGCCGGGCTGGACGTCTTCCGCTACGAGCCGTTGCCCGCCGACCATCCATTTTTTGACATACCCGCCACCAAATTGATCCTCACCCCGCACGTGGCCGGCGCGCCCATTGCCGAAGCCTGGGCCACGATTGCGGAGGAGTTGGTGGAGAACGTGCAGAAGAGATTGGGCGATTAGGAGATTGGGTGATTGGGAGCGGGTCAATGTTTCTCCAATCACCCAATCACCTAATCGCCAGTTCCTAATACCCAATATCTATTATCCAATACCCAATTCAGGAGACCCTCCCATGCCAGAACCAGCCGCTTGGCGTTATCAGAAGTTAATCAAGCCCCTCTTTGACGATCCCCAGGAACACTTGATCCTGCGCGGGCGCGTGCTCACCTGTGTGGGCGACGAGATCATCGAAGATGGCTTTGTGGAGTTTGAAAAGGGCAAAATCACCGCGGTGGGGAGTGCCGCCGATCTGGGCGACAAAGCCGCCAGCGCCATCACCACCGGCGGCTCGATCCTGCCCGGCCTCTTTAACAACCACGCCCATCTCGCCTGGGACGGCATCCATGATCTGGCGCGCCAATCCATGGACGATTCCCCGGAGATCAGCGCCTACAAATCCGCCGGCAACATGATCATCAGCCTGCGCTCTGGCATCACCACCGTGCGCGATCTGGGCATGAACAAGTCCAATATCTCGGCCAAACAGGCCATCGAGCAGGGCATCTTCCCTGGCCCGCGCCTCTTGATCACCGGCGAATCTATCATCCAGACCGGCGGCCACACCTATTGGTGCTGTCGCGAAGCCAGCGGCGCCGACGAGATGCGCCGAGCCGTGCGCGAGCAAGTGCGCGCCGGGGCCGATCTGATCAAGATTATGGCCTGCCACGACACGCTGGAACTCACCGACGAAGAGCTGCACGCCGTCATCGATGAATCGCACCGCAACGGGCTGCCCATCACCGCCCACGCCACCTACGATGCCTGTATCAAACGTGTCGTTGAGTTTGGCATTGACTGTGTGGAGCATGGCGGTTCCATGAGCGACGAGACCATCGATCTACTGCTCGCCAAAAAAGTCCCGATTGTGACCACCTTTGCGCCGCTGGTAATGCAAAGCCAGGCCGAGGTGGCCCGCAAATACAATATTCCTGAATGGAAGATCGAAGAACGCCAAAAGGCCGTGGGTGATCCCAAGCGCTATCAAGGTTTGATCAACGCCGCCAAAGCTGGCGTCATGATCGCCTTTGGCACCGATGCCGGTAGCCCGGTCGTGGGCCATGATGTGGTCGCGCCGGAGATGGCTTTTATGGTCAAATTGGGCGTGAAGAAGGATAATTACGATGCCATCCGCAGCGCCACCAGCGTTGCCGCCGTGCTCAACAAGCTCGACAAAAAGCTGGGCACACTGGAAGCGGGCAAACTGGCCGACGTGATCGTCGTTGACGGCAACCCCGCCGACGAGATCGAGGCGATTGGCCGGGTCAAGATGACGTTCAAAGAAGGCCGTCGCATGATTTAGCGGTTTAGTGCGTAGTGCGTATTCCGTACTCTGAAATACGCACTACGCAACATGCATTACGAAAGAGAGCATTTATGACTTCCATTCTCACCTCTGCCATTGCCGACCGCATCCATGAGGAAGACGTTTCCTTCCGCACCAAGATGTTGGAAATTGCGGCGCGCCTGCCCGATGTCATCGCGCTGGGGCGCGGCGATCCCGACTTTCACACGCCGGGCCACATTGTCGAGGCGGCCAAGATCGCCATTGACAACAATCAACACCACTACACCCATCCCACGGGCATGTTGCCGTTGCGCGTAGCCATTGCTGAACACCTGCGTGGTGAATACAATCTCGATTACAGCGCCGACGAGATCATCGTTACCGCGGGCGTGCAGGAATCCATCATGCTCTGTATGTTGGGGCTGGTGAATCCCGGCGACGAGGTGCTGATTACCTCGCCGCGCTTCACCTCGTATGACACGGCGGTGAGCCTCTGCGGCGGCGTGCCGGTTCCCGTGCCTACCTATGAAAAAGACGACTTCGCCCTGATGCCCGCCGAAATCGAAGCGCGCATCACCGAACGCAGCAAAATCCTGGTCTTGGTTACGCCCAACAATCCCACCGGCGCGGTCACCCCGCCCGCGGTCATCGAAGAGATCGCAGCGCTGGCCGAACGGCACAATCTCATTGTTTTTAGCGACGAGATCTATGCCAAGCTGATCTACGAAGGTTCCGAGCATCTTTCGATTGCCACCCTGCCCGGCATGAAAGAGCGCACGGTCACCTTTAACGGCTTTAGCAAAAGCTACGCCATGACCGGCTGGCGCGTGGGCTATATCGCCGCGCCCGGCAGCCTTTGTGCGCCTGCTCACCGAACCGCGCCACACGCTGAGCATTAACACCAGCACGCCGTCGCAGTTCGCGGCGCTGGCCGCGCTCACGGGGCCGCAAACGCCTGTGGACGAAATGTTGGCCGAATATGCCGAACGCCGCGCCTATCTCATGGGTGCGCTCACCGACATGGGGCTGACCTACGGCCATCCCGGCGGCGCGTTTTACATCTATACCAATGTCTCTAGCACGGGCCTGAACGCCGAAGAGTTCTGCGAAGCGCTGCTGCGCAACACAGGCGTGCTGATCTTCCCCGGCAGCCTCTTTGGCGACGACAGCGGCGATTACATCCGCATCAGCTATTTGCAGCCATTGCCCCAGATCCAAGAGGCCGTGGCGCGTATGGCGACAGTTTATCGCCGAGCAAAAAGTGGCGGCATAAAAGCAGAGGACGAAAGACGGAAGACGATGGACGAAGCGTATCACAGACTTTTCGTTCATCTATCGTCTTTCGTCCATCGTCCCCAGTCCATCGTCCCATCAACGAAAGAAGCCTGTATGACAACTACCCCCCTCCGCTTGCTCCAAGTGGGCCTGGGCAACCGGGGCCGCATGTGGAACGAGGTCATCGCCCGCCGTGCCGATGTGATCCACAGTGGCGCGGTGGATATTAACCCGGCCAATCTGGCCGAATTCACCGAGAGCCATCCCGACGTGCCCGGCTTCGCTTCGCTGGACGAAGCACTGTCCGCCACCGAGAGCGACGCTGTGCTGCTGGTGACGCCGCCGGATGGACATCTGGTCCAAGCGCGCGCAGTTTTCGCCGCCGGGTTGCCACTGCTGGCCGAGAAGCCGCTGACGCTGGAGATGAGCGAATCGGTGCAGATCGTCGATATGGCTGCGGACGCGGGCTTGCCGCTCATGGTGGGGCTAAATTTCCGCTATCTGCCCGTCAGTTTGAAGATCCGCGAACTGGTGCTGAGCGAAGCGCTGGGCACGCCCGGCTTTGGGCAGTTCACCTATCAACGCAACCGTGACGGACGCCAGCCCCGGCTCAACAAATATCCGCTGACCATGCAGCACCCCATGATGCTGGAACAGAGCATCCATCACCTCGACCTGATCCGCTACTGCTATGGGCGCGAAGTCGAGCGCGTGAGTTGCCGCACGTGGAACCCGCCGTGGAGCATGTACGCCCACGACAGCAACGTGAGTTGTCTGCTCCAACTGGAGGGCGGGTTGGAGGTCAACTATCTAGGCACGTGGACTGGCGGCTGGGATGAACTTCAATTTCAATGGCGCACCGATTGCAGCGACGGCGTGATTGTGCAACAGCAGCTTTTTGAAGACATCGCCATTGCGCGTAGCAAAGAGAAAGCGCTGACGCCCGTGCCGCTGCCCGACTTCCAAGCCTTCTTCGACGACACCGAGGCATTGCTGGGATCGTTTGTCTCGCACGTGCAGCGCGGTACGGAACTGGAATGCAGCGGCGCCGATCATCTGCGCACGCTGGCGCTTTGCTTTGCCGCCATCGAAAGCAGCGAAACCGGGCGCACCGTGGAGATGGCCGACTTCTATCAGCGCCACGGCGTACGCATGGATTAAGAGATAGCACGCGGATTGAGCAGATGGAGCGGATTAAAACGGATAAATAAAAATCTGTGTAAATCCGTTCCATCCGTGTCATCCGCGTTCCATCTCTGGAAAGTGTGAATGTATGAAGATTCTTGTGACGGGTGGGCTGGGCTTTGTGGGGTTGCATTGTGTGCAGGTGTTGGCGGGGCAGCCCGGCGTACAGGTGATCGCCGCTGATCGGGGAGCGCCTAGCGCCGAGGTGGCGGCCTTCTTCGCGCCGTTGGCCCAGGCCATTGCGTGTGTGCAACTCGACGTCACCGACCGCCGCGCCGTGCATGATCTGATCCACCGCGCCGAGATCACCCACATTGTCCATGGCGCGGCCATCACCGCCAGCCCGGAACAAGAAGCGGCCAATCCCACCGCCATTGTCGATGTAAATCTGGGCGGCACAATCAACATTCTGGACGCAGCGCTGGCTGTGACCACGGTGCAGCGGGTGATCACGATGAGCAGCAGCGGTGTCTATGCTGTGCCATCTGCGCCCACAACAGATCCCATTGGCGAAGAGAGCGCACTGGATCTGGACAATCTCTACGGCATCACCAAATTTGCCTCGGAACGGCTGACCGCCCGCTACAGCCAGCTTTGTGGCAAACCCATGACATCGGTACGGCTTGCCTCGGTCTATGGCCCGCTGGAAGTGCCCAAAAGCAGCCGCACCCACACCAGCCTGGTCCATCGCCTGCTTATGGCAACACGGGAAAATAAAATTTTGCGCGTAGCCAAAGTCAGTGGTGGCCGGGATCGGATTCACGCCCAGGATGTGGGGCGGGCAATCTGGGCGCTGCTGAGCGCGCCGTGCTGGCAATACGAGGTCTACAACATTAGCAGTGGCCTGTCAACGCCGTTTGCAGAGCTGATCGAAATGTTCAAGAAGCACGGACTGCGCGTCGAATGGGTGGATGAGGTCGCCGAGGCTGATCTTGTGCTGCGTCCATCGCAAAACCGCGCGCCGCTGGATATTTCTCGCCTGCGCGCCGACACGGATTTTTCGCCGCAATGGACCCTGGCAGACGGCATCGCGGCTCTTTAGGAAATTCATACCTATTCAGGTGCGACGCACTCGCCAGGAGTAGATGGGTTGTGAAAGCTTGTGTGGCGAGTGCGTCGCACCCTAGGCCTGTATAGATACAAGTGCAAAAGGCAAAACGGGTTAAGTCGCGCTTCTGGAATCTGCGTAAATCCGCTCAATTTGCGTCATCTGCGTTCTATTCTGCGCCCCGCGCCGAACTTCTGCCCCTGAATCTGTCCATTCTATGCAATTTGTGGATAATGAACCTCACAAATCCCAAACTAACAAGGAGAAACTAATGCCCGATTGGAGCTATGTAGATGGCGTGTACAATATCACGCCGACCCCGTTTCACCCCGACGGCTCGCTGGATCTGGCGAGTCTGAAGACACTTACTGAATTTAACGTCAACAAAGGCGTCAACGGCATGACCATTCTGGGCGTGCTGGGCGAGACCAGTAAAGTCAACGAAGCAGAGCGCGACCCGATTATCGCGGGCATCATCGAAGCCGCCGCCGGACGCATTACCATCTGTGTGGGAACCAGCCACGATGACACCACCGAGGGCTGTGTGATCCGCAGCCAACGCGCTGAAGAACTGGGGGCCAAAGCGGTGATGATTGCGCCGCCCAAATTCATGAAATCCGACCAAGAGGCCATCCGCCGCCACTATCTCAGCGTGGCCGAGGCGATTGATATCCCCATTGTCGTGCAGGATCACCCAAGCAGCACCGGCGTGCTCATGAACGTCGAGACCATTATCCGCATTGCCGAGGAAGCGCCACAATGTAACTTTCTCAAACTGGAAGACGAACCCTCGCCCACCAAAGTCAGCGCCGTGCGCAAACACACCGACAGCATGATCATCTTTGGCGGGCTGGGCGGCATGATGTTTTTGGAAGAACTGCGCCACGGCGCCAACGGAACCATGACCGGCTTTGCCTTCCCTGAAATTCTGGTGCAGATTCACCACAAGTGGAGTGCCGGCGACATTGACGGCGCTACTGAGCTTTTTTATCACTATTGCCCGCTGATCCGCTTTGAGAATCAGAAGGGCATTAACCTGGCCTTGCGCAAACATATCTATGCCAAACGGGGGATCATCGCCTCGCCCACATTGCGCAAACCCTATGTGCCAGTGGATGAAGACACCTTGACCGATCTTGACGATATTCTCACCCGCTTAAACCTGTTGGAGGTTGCCTGATGGAACTTGGATTAAAAGGAAAACGTGCGGTTGTGCTGGCTGCCAGCCGTGGATTGGGTTATGCTTGCGCGTCTGGGATCGGCGTGTGAAGGCTGTGATCTTGTCATCACCAGCCGCACACAAGCGCACATTGACGAAGCCGCCGAGAAGATCCGCCAGGAGACGGGCGTGCGTGTGATCGGCGTGGCCGCCGATGTGAGCAATGAAGAGGGCGTCAAAGCGCCGGTGCAACGCTGTATCGACGAATTCGGCGGCGTGGAAATTGTTGTCCACAATGCCGGGGGACCGCCCGCCGGTGGCTTTGAAAATGTCAACAGCGAGCAGTGGTACAAAGCCTTTGACCAAAACCTGATGAGCTTTGTCTGGCTCTCCCAGGCAGCACTGGCTCCCATGAAAGCGTCGGGCTATGGCCGTATCATCGCCATCACCAGTTCGTCTATCAAGCAGCCCATCCCCAACCTTGTCCTCTCCAACGCCATGCGTACCGGCGTGCTGGGGACCGTGCGCACCATGGTCAAAGAGGTGACGCCCCACGGCATCACGGTGAACGTGGTGGCCCCCGGGCGCATCTCCACCGAGCGCATAGACGAACTTGATCAGGCCGCGGCCAAACGCAGCGGCAAAAGCGTCGAGGACGTCAAAGCCGAATCCCAGGCCAGCATCCCGGCCGGGCGGCTGGGCACGCCTGAAGAATTCGCCAACGTCGTCGTCTTTCTGGCCTCCGAAGCCGCTGCCTATGTGAGCGGGGCCACGATTCAGATCGACGGCGGCAAGCTCGACGCGCTGCAATAGAGGCGATAGGGTACTGGGGTGATTATCTCAAGTCTGCTAATCTCCCTATTTCTGTTCAGTTGACAGACCCCGCGCTTCCCCCTACACTAACGCTCGCGGCGCAATGGTCGCGAGCGTTTTTGATCTCCCCTCCCCAGGATACAAACAGCGGCATGAGCAAGCACTATCTGGATTTTGAGCTAGAGATTGGCGTTGGCAGCGAAGCAGGCTACAGCCTGGCCGTGGTGCGCTCCCCGGCAGGCGAGACCCGCGCTACCCTGCGTATTCCCTTTGGTGAACTGGAACTCAAAAATCACTTGCAGGCGCTGGAAATTGCCCTGCTGCGCTCTGGCGGCACCCGCCGTCGCATCCTCACCCGCGAGGAGAAGACGGTGCGCAATCTGGGCGCGGCCCTGTTCGAAATGCTCTTGCCCGGCGATGTGGGCAGCCTCTATCGCGAGAGCCAACTGAAAGCGGCCCATGCCGACAAAGGGTTGCGCATCAAACTGCGCATTGCCCCGCCGGAACTGGCTGCCCTGCCCTGGGAATTTCTCTTTGATCCCCGCCGTGATGAATACGTCTGCCTCTCCAGCGATACGCCGTTGGTGCGCTATCCCGAAGTGGCACAGCCGCCGCAGCCGCTAGCTGGTGACGCCGCCGCTGCGCATTCTGGGCATGGTCGCCAGCCCCGATGGGGTGGAGCCGCTGGATGTAGATCTGGAAAAGCAGCGCGTGGAGACGGCGCTGGCCGGGTTACAGGCCGCGGGGCTGGTGAAACTGACCTGGCTGGCCGGGCAGCGCTGGCGCGATTTGCAACGGGCACTGCGCCAGGAAACCCATATTTTTCACTTCATCGGCCACGGCGGCTTTGACGAAGCCCGCGACGAGGGGCTGTTGTGGCTGGCCGACGAAGCGGGCCGCGCCGTGCCCATCTACGCCACTGAACTGGCGCGGCTGCTGACAAACCAGCGCAGCGCTGCGGCTGGCCCTGCTCAACGCCTGTGACGGCGCCCGCGGCGGCGAACTCGACATCTTTTCCAGCGTGGCGGGGACATTGGTGCGGCGGGGGCTGCCCGCCGTGGTGGCGATGCAATATGCCATTACCGACCGCGCCGCCATTGAGTTCACCCACACCTTTTACGAATCCATCGCCGATGGCCTGCCCGTGGACACCGCTGTGGCCGAGGCGCGGGTTTCCATGAGTTTGGCCCTGCCCAACACGCTGGAGTGGGGCACGCCCGTGCTGACCCTGCGCGCCCCCGATGGGCATCTGTTCCGGCTGGCGGATGCGCCAAACGGGCAGGCTGCGCGTCCGCATTCCGGGAATGGACCAAGCGGTGAGGGTCTATCCAATGCGGTTACGGTCCATTCCCGGAATGCTGGCCCGATTGCGTTCGACTGGGTGACGATCCCCGCCGGGGAGTTTTTGATGGGCAGTGACAAAGCCAAAGATAAAGATGCCAGTGACGACGAGCTACCCCAACATCGACTATATTTGCCAGCCTATCGCATCTCCCGCGCGTCCATCACCAACGCTCAATACAAAATATTTGTGGATGCGACAGGCCATATCCAACCAGACGCATTGGCAAAATGGTCGTATCCCCGAGGGCAAAACAGATCATCCCGTGGTTAACGTTTCCTGGCACGACGCCCTGGCTTTCTGCCGTTGGGCCGGGGTGCAGTTGCCCAGCGAGGCGCAATGGGAGAAGGCTGCACGGGGAACAGATGGCCGCATCTATCCCTGGGGCAACGAAGCGCCCGATGAGAATCGCTGCAATTTTAACAGGAACGTAGGAGATACGACACCTGTGGGAAATTATCCACAGGGAGCCAGCCCCTATGGTTGTCTGGACATGGCAGGGAATGTATGGGAATGGACGAGCAGTCTGTGGGGTAAAGATGGCGAAATCAGAATATGGCTATCCTTATACTGCACAGGACGGCCGTGAAAATCTAGAAGCAGCGGACGACGTCCGTCGTGTGTTGCGTGGTGGCTCGTTCTACGACGTCCGTAACATCGTGCGTTGCGCCTACCGTACAGGAGCTTCCCGGATCATCCGGTACAACTCTATCGGGTTTCGGGTGATGTCCCCCGGCCTCTGAACCTCTGGCACTCTGATTCTGCTCTGCGGCTCTGCCCTCTTGGGGGGTGCGGGGGGCGCAGCGCCCCCGCCAAAGCGGGCCGCCTGTGGCGGCCCGCGCGGTGGACCACCCATCGTGGGCGCAGCTTGCTGCGCCCCTACGGTGTTACCCAATCAAATTTTTTATGTCCAGCAATTCTGGCCGGAAAAATCCGCATCAATCCGCCCAATCCGCGTTCCATCAAACCGCCATTGTCCGCCCCGTATGCGCCCGGCCAATGCGGGCGATCTCCTCGCTGTGCCCGGCGATAATGCGCGCCCCTTCGTCGATCTTGGCGCAGACGTCGGCGGCGCTGGCCGATTCCAGGAAGGCGAGGCCGTGGGCATGGCAGGCGGCGCGCACACGCTGGCGCACGGCGACCATCTCGGCGGGGAAGGGCTGTGGCATACGCAGATAGCCCAGGGCCAGGCTCAGATCGCCCGGTCCCATCTCGGCGAAGCCCAGCCCCGGCACGCTCAGAATCTCCTCAATGTGCGGGAGCGCCGCCACCGACTCGATCTTCACCCCCAGCAGCAGTTCCCCCGCCGGGTTCAGCGGCCACGGCTCGGCCTTTTGAATGTACTCGTCGCGGCTCATGCCCCACACCGGCGCGGCGGACGGCTCGGATCCCACGCCGCGGCGCCCTTCGCCCAGCCCTGCGCCCACACCGAGGCGGTTAATCGGATAGCGGCACGCTTCCACAAAGGCGCGCACCGCGTCGGCGCTCTCAGCCTGACAGAGCAAAATGCCATGCACCCCGCGCGCCAGAATCTGGCGAAACTGCCAGGCGTTGAAGCGCACGATCTCGGCGGACGTGCCCTCCACCGGCGCTTCCACAATCACCGTGGGCGTGCGATGACCGCTGGCTGTGGGGCCGCCATCCACCAACCCACGCATATACTCGTCCAACCCGGCCATGTGAAACGCGCCGTGTTCCATGCCCACGTTGATGTAATCGGCCCAGGTGTGAGCATCGGCCCGCCCCTGTTCATAAGTAAGCGTGTGTCCGGTGTGGCCGCCCGTGTAATAGAGCGGCTGATCTTGTTCCAACAGGTCAATGGCGCGGTTCAGGCGGTTGGGCATGGGGAGGGTCCTCTACTTTGGATGGCGAATCCGAACGATACCGGGTGAAACAACCGTAAAGGCATGTGGAAACTCTGCTGACCTATCCTGAAAAACACCGGCTACAATGTCTGCCTTTAGCTCTGGTGGCAACCCTGCCAACCGTAACAGAACTACACCTTCATGGATTCGGTTTAGCCGATAAACCAATTCTCCAAAATCTTTATCTCCAGTGAGCAACAAGCATTGATGTGTGTTTGCTTCATCTAATACTTCATCATCACTAATCCCAGGCTGCATTTCTAATATAAAAAGAACAGTCCATCCTTCCCTCCGCAGCCGTTCTACAATAGGTTGATCAATGCTTTCATCCGCCAGGAAATTCATGCCGCTCTCTTTGTCACCGGATAGATGACATCAGCCCGCAGTACCTCTGCCGCAAAGGCCAAAGCAGCGGCGATCCCTGCTTGTGTTAAATGAGGATGGGCAACTAGAAGCTGTTCGTTTGTCTCACCTGCGGCTAGTTTTTCCAAAATTAGTTCGACTGTAATACGCGTTCCTGCGACAACGGGTTTTCCCATCATGATCGATGGGTTTGATTCGATCAAGTTCTTTCCAGTCATTCTTACCCTCGCATCTTGTAAGGTTAGCGGAACTCATCAAAAAACTCTCGATTGATAGCGTATGTGATTTTGGGCTTTAACCCCAATTGCAGAGATTCAAACATATCCAGTATTTTTTCGCCGTCGACCAGTTCGATAGGCGGAACGCCATCGCGCACAGCTTCTTTGCGGGCATCGGCTGTAAATGTCCCTGTTGTGAGGATGATACCCTTATCCGCACGCCCCATCA
Source organism: uncultured Chloroflexia bacterium (assembly GCA_963721725.1). GTDB lineage: Bacteria > Chloroflexota > Anaerolineae > Caldilineales > Caldilineaceae > RI-153. The sequence continues at coordinate 56,282 of CAVRLX010000006.1, read as the reverse complement.
TCGCCCCCCGAAAATCGCGCACTTGTGAAACGTTTACTGCACCTGCATAACGCTTGGATCGGAACAGAACTTTGAAACTCACAAAGGGATTCATCTGCAAAATTCCGATTCCGTCGATCCCTCCATCGCCGCTACGTCCACTTACGGTTACCCGCTCAAAGCCGGATTCGCGCAGGAGCCGCTGGCAAAGACGTTCAAATCCTTCGGGAGGAATCTCAAGCAGTAAAGTCATAAGTTGCGATCGGTAGTTGTCTTCATCTGGAGCGGGTGCTTCTTGGGGAATAACAGACTGTGTAGGTGATACAGACACGGATTCTTCATCTTGGAATTCTTGGTGAATTCGCTTAAACAAAGAGACTGCTTGCTCTTGTGTTAAATTTGCTTCCCGGCCTTTTTCCGTCAAACTCCAGACTCCGCGAACGGAAGAATCAATATAATCAGCTTTGACGAGATAAAACCTGGCCCAAGCAACTTGATTATTGAAGCGGGATTCTCCACTAGTGAGTGTTTGACTTTGTTCTGCATCGGATATCTTCAACTGCTCGACAATAATATCGCGGACTTCCGCCGGGCGCGCTGATCCGCCTAATTGTTTCAGCGCATTCATCACAGGTCCGAAATAGCGTACAAATTGAGGACCTTCAGCCTGTCTTTTTGCCATGCTACAAAGCCTTGAGGACGGAGAGAATAATAACTTGAAGGCATTCTATCCTCTGCCGCCACCCTCGTCAACCAATTGCACTCTTAGTCCATCCAGAATATACTATTATTTATCCACCTAAATGCTTCAAAAATCGTAACTGTTCAGGTGCGACGCACTCGCCAGAACAAGATCGGGCTAGAAATTCTGCGTGGCGAGTGCGTCGCACCCTGGACCTGACTAGATACCAAAAATCCCACTGAGAAAGAATCATGACCACCTATAACCCGACCCAACGCGTTTTTGAGACGGCGTTTGAAAGCACGCAGACCTATGCCGATTCGATCCGTGATGTAACATTAATGGTTCAGTTTACCGCCCCCAATGGCGCAACACGCCGCATCCACGGCTTTTGGGATGGCGGGCGCATCTGGCGTGTGCGCTTCGCTGCCGATGACATCGGCAAATGGCGCTATGAAACCACGTGTAGCGACGTCGGCAATGCTGGACTACACGGCCAGCGCGGCGCGTTTCGCGTCGAAGCCTATGCCGGGGACAACTCACTCTATGTCCACGGCCCGGTCGGTGTCGCTGCCAATGGCCGCCATCTTGCCCACCGAGACGGTACACCTTTTTTCTGGCTGGCCGACACGGCCTGGAACGGCGTGCTCAAAGCCAAACGCGCCGATTGGCAGCGCTATCTGGCCCGCCGCCGGGAACAGGGCTTTACAGCAGTGCAGGCTGTCTTGACCCAATGGCGCGCCTTTGAAGCCGACGAAGCAGGTGAGGTGGCCTTCACCGGTAAAGAACAGATTGAAATTAACCCTGCTTTTTATCAACGCATTGATACCAAAGTGGCCGACATCACCGAAGCAGGGCTGGTGCCGGCGTTGGTACTGATCTGGGCTTGCACCCCCATTGATCCCGGTCACTATCTCAACGCCGACGATTGCACCGTGCTGGCCCGCTACGAAGTGGCCCGCTATGGTGCGTATCGACCGGTCTGGCTCTTGGGTGGCGATGGCAAGTATGGTGGCGAAAACGCGGCCAAATGGAAGGAGACCGGGCGTGCTGTCTTTGGTGAGGAGAGCGGCGAGACGGTGACTATGCACCCCGGTGGCGTGCAATGGCCCAACGAAGAGCTACGCCACGAACCGTGGTTTAGCTTTGCCAGCTATCAGAGCGGTCACGGCGATAGCGAAGATCACCTGCGTTGGCTGACCCAGGGGCCGCCCGCCCACCACTGGGACGAGACCCCGGCCAAGCCTGTGATCAACCAGGAACCCAATTATGAACATCACGTCGCCTATCACAGCCGGGATGTTTTCGGTCCGCATCAGGTGCGCCGGGCCAGCTATTGGAGCCTGCTCGTGTCGCCCACGGCAGGCGTCACCTACGGCCATCATGGCATCTGGCCGTGGATGGAAGCGCGCGCCGTGCCCAAAGATCATGATCGCAGCGGCGAAGCGCCCCCCTGGTGGGAAGCGCTGGAAAGCGAAGGTGCGCGCGCCATCACGCACCTTCAGCGCTTTTTCACCGCGCTGGACTGGTGGAAATTGCGCCCGGCCCAAGATTGGCTGGCCGCACAGCCGGGTGACGAAACGGCTGAGAATTTCGTCGCTGTGGGCCACGCCCAGGATGGCAGCTTTGCGGTGGCCTATACCCCGGTGGCGCAACCCATTGCCTTTGCCCACGATCTCGCTACCTTCCAACATCCGCAGTGGTATAACCCGCGCAGTGGCGCATGGAACCCAGCCCGCATTGAAAATGGGCTGGCAACCCCGCCTGCCGATCAGGACTGGGTTCTGCTGTTGCGAAAGTAGGGTTTATACTGAGCAACATAATTGTTCGACTACGCTTGGCTGTGGGTGACAAAGTCATGCAGGTTCGTAATATACAACTTTAGGTGCGACGCACCTGTATAGGCATACGTGGAAATAGATAGTGGGTATTGGGCATTGGAGAACGAGCGATTTGAACGCTCTTTTCCAATGCCCAATACCCACTATGTTTACAAACTATAGCTTTACAAACCAGCGTGCTGAAATTTCAGCGCCTATTTATTCTATGCACGCTCAACCGACACGGGCTGGCGGCGGATGCGCAATTTGCCATTCTGTGCCAACACCTGTTTCACATATTGCTCTGGCACGTCAACATAGGTCTGTTCCGGGCGGATGTTAATCGCGCCCAGCACGTTGCCAGGAATGTCGGCGCTGCGTGCAATCGTGCTGACAATCTCGCTGGGGCGGATGCCCTGGGTCTTGCCAGCGTTGAGCAGCAGCCGCACCATCCCCTTTTCGTGGGAATCTGTAGACCAGCGCTGCGACTTGCTGTTGCTGCTATTGTTGCTATTGCTGCTGCGGTCATTGCGATCACGCGAATCGCGGCGATGAGAGGTGCGCGGGCGCTCGCTCTGCACTTCGCTAATCGGCGCAATCGGACGCTGTTTCTCTTCGCTGCGTGCCATCTTCAAAGCAGCAGCGGCCACGTCCAGCGCATCGTGCCCGGCGGCCACCAGCGTTTCGGCCAGGGCACGTTCGGTGCGGCTGCGGCCACGGCGTAGCCAGATTTCTAGCTTTTCTTGCAATTGCGCCGCGCGGAAGGCTTCGATCTCTTCCACCGTGGGCAGCGTCATCAGCGTCATCGGGCGCTTGGTATAGCCCTCAATACGCCCTCGCATCCAGTTCTCTTTGGGCGTAACCAGCGAAATGGCGATGCCATCGCGTCCGGCGCGGCCTGTGCGCCCAATCCGATGCACATAGGCTTCGGGGTCACGCGGCAGATCAAAGTTAAAGACATGCGAAATGTTGTCAATGTCCAGCCCGCGGGCGGCCACATCCGTGGCAACCAACACGGTGATCTGTCCACTGCGGAAGCGGCCCAACACCTGTTCACGCGCATCCTGGGCCAGATCGCCGTTGATCATCTCTGCCGGGAAACCGCGCGATGTCAACTCGCCAGCCAATTCGCCTGTGCCTGCACGCGTGCGGGCGAAGATCAGCGCACTGCGGATATCCTCCACCTCAAAGACACGGGTCAGCGCCGCCAGCTTGTCCTGTTCGTTGACAAGATAGTAGCGCTCTTCAATGGCATCCACGGTGCGTTGCTTGGAACCAGCGCTAATCGACTGCGGATCGCGCAGGTAGCGGTTGGCAAGGGTGCGGATCTCCGGCGGCAGCGTGGCCGAGAAGAGCGCCGTTTGGCGATCCCCCGGTGTCGCTCTGAGGATGGTTTCAATGTCCTCGATGAAGCCCATGCTTAGCATCTCGTCGGCTTCATCCAACACTACGGTGCGTACCCGGCTCAAGTCTAGAGATTTACGCTCCATAAGGTCAATCAAACGGCCCGGCGTGCCCACCACAATATCTACACCGCGCTGTAAGCGGCTGATCTGGCGACCGTAGGGCTGTCCGCCATAGACGGCCAGCACCTGGACGCCCATGTGTTTGCCGTAGGTATAAAATGATTCTGCAACCTGCATGGCGAGTTCGCGCGTGGGGGCCAGAATCAAACTCTGGATGTGGCCTGCCTGGGGGTCAAGATTGTGCAAAATCGGCAGCGCGAAGGCTGCGGTCTTGCCTGTGCCCGTCTGGGCCTGGCCGACAACGTCCTGACCGCCGAGCATAACCGGGATCATGGCCGTCTGGATCGGCGTGGGGGTTTCGTACCCTTGTTCTGTGACAGCCTGCACCAATTGCGGGTGCAGACCCAATTCGGAAAATTGAGTATTCATAAGACTCCTGCTTGCGGTGGCTAGAGAGATAAGACAACTCACAACGAGCGTCCCCGGTTGCCCAGTCAGAAGACTCTCCCCGCAAGCATGAGTCAATCTGTGGCAACAAAAACCCGACCGGTCAGGCCAGGTCCCATTGGATAAATTCAACGTCCAGGGCAATTTCTCACCCTGTGCGTGAAGGCCAACCGAATTAGTATACACCAGATTGGGGAAATGACCGAATTGGAGAGTGTCTGTTTGACAATCTGTTTTTTGTGCGGACACCTGAGGATCTATCGAGAAAGGTGACTACTCTAAATCAAGCCCAGACAGAACATCTTCTGTCTGGACCTTGGGGGTCAGCACCCCCGCATCAGGCACGAGCGTATCCGGCGCAAGAAATGTGCCCAGCGTGGGAGTAGCTAGAACGAACATAGGTAATGTACACGCAAGGACAAATCATTTATTTTATCTGGGACACCAGGGGTCTTATCAACTTTTTGAAAAAGGAAATTGCCTGCGCACAACCATCTCGTACACAATTTCGGCCAACAGATGTCCAGCTAGTAGACTGCCAATCAGCATACGTTGAGTCTCTGTTCTCATTACGATCAATGAAACAACCATAACTCCTCTGAAGATTTGCTGGGAGCTAGCCTCAATATGTAATTTCTGAACAACAAGAGTAAACATTTGAACTTTATACATAATGAATGGCACAATGGGCGGACCCTTGAATTTTAGGAGAACCAGAGCGTTCTTACCGCCCACTTCGTGCCCCTACTTTAATGGCGGCCCTAACTTGAATTAAGACCAGTGGCTGGTACTTCAACCTGATATACTGCAATGTAATGTTGCGGCACTTCTCCTAGACATTCAACTATTCGTTTGGCTGACGGGGCTGACTGCTCCTGATAGCGAACATCTATTCGGTACGTAATATTGTCCTCAACTGAGACCTCGTAGTTGACCCCCAGTTTATCCCATTGGACTTCCCATACATCGCCACCTGTCCAAAACTCGTAGTCACGAAAATTGTGCACCTCTAGCTGATCCTCAGGAATGCTATACGCTTCTTCAATCATCCTAATAAGTTGCTGCTGTCCGACTTCTTGCCCAACTAGAGTGTTCATAGGCGCAGCAAGCATGGAGTTGCAATCTAACTCTATTCTTGGTAACTCTGTTCTTTGAACTGGTATACAAGCAGCTAACCACAATTGTACAATAGCCACTAGTAGAAATCTCTTCACAAACATTTTCATCTCCTAACATGAATCCCCTATCCAAACGTAAACAGTACTTCTATCAAAAACAGGGTTCGGTGCTTCGCCGAACCCTGTGATACTACCTAGGGCTAAGTTTTAAGTGCCCCTCCTATCATAACCTGCAAATCAATTTGAGCGGATCTTGTTGCACCCTTGATTCTGATCCCAGCAGCCGGGGTAGGCATGCGGCATAGTTGGTCATGGCGGTCCCAATCTGCGCCAGTTCATGGACGGTCGTGGAACTACTGACAAAGCCAAATTCATTGCTGCTGAAGTGGACAGGTAGCGGCCAGACTGGTATCCAGGTAGAGCGCCCCAGACGCCTCTGCCAATGGCCTCGAGATGGTGAAATTGCCAGGGCGATTCCGTATCAAATGCAATTCCAGCTTCATGCAGTACAGTGGCCACGATGTCGTCGTCAGCGAACATGGGCATGCCTGGCTGTGACCAGTGACCTGTCGCTGGGTTCCAGAAGTAGCCGTGGGCGTTGTACCAGCGATTACGCCAGCAGAAGTCGGTGGTGCATGGTTCGTGCCCACTGGGGTCGGTGTACCTGAGCGGGTTGCCGCGCACGAACATGAAGCGGTTGTAGTCGTAGAGCACTCCCCGCATCGGGGACAATGGCTGGCATCGGCGGGCAGCCAATGGCACAAGAAGATCTATAGCACGACGGTTTTGGGCTGTCAACAGACGAATTTATGAGTGGTAACGGATTGTCTGTCTAGTAATTCGATACGTGATGCGTGTTGTGTGTCAACTCTTCACGCAACACGCATCACGCATCCCCTCCCCTTGCACAAACATCCCCACCCGATGTACAAAGAAGCATCACTTCCACGTTGGGATGCCTCCCCCTGCACCCCCGCATCTAACCTTTGGCAACCCTATGACCACACACCCTTTGGATCACACACTTACCATGCACGCGCCTGGCCCGTCACCCTTGCCCCTCATCGGCAATGTGCTGCGCTTTGGCGGCGACAAAAACATCCTTTTTCACTTTATGGATCTCTGGCGTGAATATGGCGACATGGCGCATGTCAAACTGGGGCCGCTCCACATTTATGTGGTCGCCGACCCAGAGAACGTGCATCATGTGCTGGTGAAAAATGCCGACAATTATATTAAAGGCAACGGCTATACCGGCTTTCGCCTGCTGGTGGGCCAGGGCTTGGTGACCAGTGACGGCGATCTGTGGCGGCGACAGCGGCGGCTGATGCAGCCTGCCTTTACGCCGCGTTCGATTGGGCAGTTTCTATCCCATGATGGTGGAAACCGTGGAAGCCATGCTGGCGCGCTGGCAAAGCGCCGCGCGTAGCGGTTCGACCGCTGCACATGGACGACGAAATGGCCCACCTCACCATGAGCATTATCAGCAAGGCCATCTTTGGCGTGGATCTGGGACAGGCAGCGCGCGAAGTCAGCGATGCCTTCCATGCCGCCTTTGCCTTTGTCACCGCCCGCACCATGAGCGCGCTGGCGCTGCCCATGACATGGCCGCTGCCCGCCCATCGCCGCTTTCAGCGCGATCTGGCCTTGATCGACACCTTTGTGCACAACCAGATCGCCGCTGAGCCGCAGCGCGTCCCGGCGAAAATAGCCTGCTCTCGGTGCTTGCTCCAGGCCCGTGATGACGAAACCGGCGCACCCATGAGCGAAAAACAGGTGCGCGATGAAGTGGTCACGCTCTTCCTGGCTGGCTTTGAGACCACAGCGCGCAGTCTCACCTGGGGCTGGTATCTGCTCTCGCGCCATCCACAGGTGATGGCGCAACTGGCCGCCGAAGTGGAGACAGTCCTGGGCGGGCGTGCGCCCACCGTGGCCGATCTCCACAACCTCACCTACACGCGCAGGGTCGTAGACGAAGTGCTACGCCTCTATCCGCCTACGGCGCTGCTGGGGCGGCAAACCGTGGCCGACGACATCATCGGCGGCTATCCCATCCCTGCCGGGGCAATTGTGATGCTGGTGCCCTTTCTCACCCATCGCCACCCCGCCGTATGGATCGATCCCGAACGCTTTGATCCAGAGCGCTTCCGCCCCGATGCCATGTCCGACCGCCCAAAATCGGCCTATATTCCCTTCATCACCGGGCCGCGTGTCTGCTTGGGCAACAACTTCGCCCTCATGGAAATGGTGCTGGCTTTCGCCATGACCGCCACCCGCTTTGACATCACGCGTACAACAGAGGCCGAACTCGGCTATGGCTTCCGCGGTTCTACCTGCCCCACATCTCCGCTCTGGCTGCGGATTGCCGAGAAAAACTGAATGCTCAAAAAAATAGGATCAAAAAAGGCCGTGTACAGGACACGACCTTTGGAGTGCTTCCCACGCGCAAACTAGCTGACCAAACTGTTGATCTTCCCCACTAGCTGCGTGGTAGATGGTTCGGTAAGAATGCTGCCATCGGGGAAGACAATCGTGGGAACAGAGCGGCTACCATTGTTGAGCCGTTCGACCAATTCCACGGCGTCGGGGTCGTTGCCAATGTTAATCTCCTCAAAAGAGACTTTCATGGATTCCATCACTTTTTTGGCCCGCCAGCAATCAGGGCACCACTCTGTGGTATACATCTTAATTTGCGGGCTATTTGCGTTTGCGTTATGGTTCATCGTATCTCGTTTCCTCTATTATATTGAATTTATTTACCAACAGGCGACAGCCACACTCTATCTGATTTTTGCCGAAAACAGTGTACTCATCGCTACAAAAAGTATAGCGCAACCCGAGGGCGAAACCAAAATGACAGTCCACATGAAAGTCCCTTCGCGCGCAACACTGACCCAGGGTGATTTCCGGGGCGTTGCCCGTGAAACCGTTGATCTCGTTGCCGCTCTGGAACACGATATCCAAGGAGAAGTCCGCTTTGACGGCTACAGTCGGATGCTCTACAGCACCGACGCCAGCCTCTATCAAATCCAACCCATCGGCGTGGTGATCCCGCGCCACACCGAAGACATGATCGCCGCGCTCGAGATTGCCGCTCGCTTTGGCGTACCCGTTTTGCCACGTGGCGGCGGCAGTTCGCTGGCCGGGCAAGCCGTGGGGCCTGCCCTTGTGATCGACACCAGCAAATACATGGATCGCATTATCGGCGTGGACGAAGAAGCGCGCACTGTAAAAGTGCAGCCCGGCATGACGGTGGGCACGCTCAACCGCACGCTGGCCCCGCTCAAACTCATGCTTGGTCCCGACCCAGCCAGCGCCGAGCGCGCCACGATTGGCGGCTCGGTTGGCAACAACGCCACGGGCAGCCACAGCATTCTCTATGGCATGATGGCCGACAACGTCATCGAAACTGGCGTGATTTTGGTCGATGGCTCCACGGCGCGCTTTGGCCCTGTCGCTCCCGCAGATTTGGCGGCGTTGGGGCGGGGCGATTCCCTGGCCGCGCAGATCTACCGGGAGATTCCCGAGCTTGTGCGCGGGGCCACACCCAAAATTTTGGAACGCTGGCCGCGCCATTGGCGGCGTGCATCGGGCTATAACCTGGACCGGCTGGCCGCGCCGCTGCTGCCTGCCTCCCAACGTGGCGGCCTAAGTTTTGACAGCCGCTTCCGCCCCGCCGTGGCCGATCCCGTACGGCTTGGACCGCTTTAACCTGGCCCAGTTGATCACCGGCAGCGAAGGCACGCTGGCGATGATCACCGATGCCACGCTGCAACTGGTTCCTCGGCCCAAGCGCACAGGGCTGGCCGTGGTGCATTTTGATCGCCTTTTGGATTCGTGCGCGGCGGTCTCCGACGTGTTGGAGACGGAACCCAGCGCCGCCGAACTGTTGGACAAGATGTTGATGGATCTGGCGCGCGTGCAGCCAGAATGGGCCAAAAAGCTGCACTTTGTCGAGGGCGATCCCGCCGCCGTGTTGCTGGTGGAATACTACGGCGACAGCGAGGCCGAAGTAGAAAAACGGCTGGCCGCGCTGAAAGAGCACCTATGGCGGCGGGGTTGGAAGGGCGCCGTTGTCTCGATTCTCGATCCCTTGGGCCAGGCCGACGTCTGGTCTGTGCGCAAGGCTGGGCTGAACATTCTCACGAGTCAGCGCGGCGATTTCAAGCCTGTGCCCGGCATCGAGGATGTCTCGGTGCCGCCGGAACAGTTGGACAAATATCTGAGTGAGATCCTCGATTTCTGCAAAGCGGCCCCGGATATCCACGGTGTGGCGGTCTATGCTCATGCCTCGGCGGGCTGTTTGCACGTGCGGCCAATGGTCAACATTAAACAGGCGGCGGGGGTAGCAACGCTGCAAGCCATGGGCGAATATGCCTGCGATGTGGCCCTGAAATTTGGCGGCACCATGAGCGGTGAACATGGCGACGGTCTGGCGCGCAGCGCGCTGCATCCGCAACTCTTCGGCCCGGAACTCTACGAGGCGTTGCGCGCTGTGAAGCGGGTCTTTGACGCCGATAACCGTATGAATCCCGGCAAAATTGTGGACGCGCCGCCGCTCACCGAAAACCTGCGTTTTGGCCCGCACTACGAGACGATTGAACTGCAAACAGTTTTTGATTGGCGCGAAGATGGCAGCTATGCCCAGGCCATTGAAATGTGCAACGGCGCCGGCGTCTGCCGCAAACTGGACACGGGGACTATGTGTCCCAGCTACATGGCAACCCGTGACGAGCACGACACGACACGTGGTCGCGCCAATGCGCTGCGCAATGCCTTGGCCGGGCGCATCCCGCCAGAGGAGCTTTACACGCCAGAGATGCACAGCGTCATGGACCTTTGCCTGGGCTGCAAAGCCTGTAAAAGCGAGTGTCCATCTTCGGTGGATCTGGCGAAGATCAAAGCGGAATATTCAGTCCATTATTACCGGCACAACGGGCTGCCTCTCTTTAATCGGCTGATGGGGCTGCTGCCCCAACTCAACGAACTGCTCTATCGCACCGCCCAGCCGTTGGTTCCTGTGATGAATAGCGTGCTCCGTTCGCCGCTCTTCAAGCAGGTGCAAGCGCGCATTGGCGTGCATCCAGAGCGCACGTTGCCCCAATATGCCTCGCAGCGCTTCAGTGATTGGTTTCACGGGAGAGGACGAAAGACGAAAGACGACGGACGCAAGACGAATGGCCTATTATCCGACCATCGTCCATCGTCCGTCGTCCTTTTCCACGACACCTGGCACGAGTTCAACTACACGGGGCCGGCCAAAGCCGCCGTGGCCGTGCTCGAGGCTGCTGGCTACACGGTGCATTTGGCCGAAGGGCGCGCCTGTTGTGGCCGTCCGCTGATCACCGGCGGGCAGGCTGACAAAGCCAAAGCGTGGGTCGATCACAATGTGGCGCTGTTGGCTCCCCTGGCGGCGGCGGGCATCCCGATTGTGGGCATCGAGCCAAGCTGCATTTTGACCCTGCGCGATGAATACCTCTCGCTGGCAAGCGACCGCGAGCGCGCCATCGTGGTGGCGAATCAAGCGCTCACGTTTGAGGAGTTTATGATCAAAGAGGTGATGAACGGGGGCTTTGAGGGCATCTGGCGCGAGAAACCGGGCAAGGCACTGCTACACGGCCATTGTCACCAAAAGGCGTTGGTGGGCAACGAAGCCAGCTTGGCTGCGCTGGCCCACGCCGGCTATGAAGTCTCGCCGATTAACAGCGGTTGCTGTGGCATGGCCGGGGACTTTGGGTATGAGAGCGACCATTACGAGGTCAGCCAGAAGATTGCAGAAGATCGCCTGCTCCCCGCGGTGCGCAAAGCCGCAGCCGACACGGTCATCGTTGCCAGCGGCGTCAGTTGCCGCCAGCAGATCGGCCATTTCAGCGAGCGCAAGGCTGTTCACATGGCAGAGGCGTTGGAGAAAGCATTACGATAAAATAGTAAAGAAAACACGCCCAGCGGGAATCTCCCGCTGGGCGTGTTTGTTATGTCTCTACACAGGTTACACCGCAGCGTCTGTTGGTTTATTTTGGATAGGGGGAACGAGGATTTTGGCTAAATCTTCAAGAGAGAGTGCTGTGATCTCGGCGATATCGTCTACTGGGAAGCCGCGTTCATACATTGCCATGGCAATCTTGACCGCACGCTGGTACTCGCCTTCTTCCCTGCCCTGCTCGATACCCTGCTCGATGCCCTGCTCGATGCCTTCTTCCCTGCCCTGCTCGATGCCTTCTTCCCTGCCCTGCTCGATGCCTTCTTTCCAAACTTCCTGCCGAATCTGTTGGTAAAGGCGTTCTTTTTCTGCCGCAAGAGATTTGATTAACATGCCATGTACCTCCTCTTTGGACCGGTAAACATCTTCCAACACTTCATAATCGCGCGCTCCGATGCGGCCATGTTCGGCCAACTGCCGGAACCAGTTGAGCAACACCGAAACCGCTTGCTTGTTCTCCTCACGCTCGAAGAGAGAAAGAAATTCTTCAATGAGTGAGTCGATGTCATAGTGCGACTCGGCCAGAAAGAGCGTAGAAACAATGTTGCGAATGGCCCGCAGTTCCTGCACTGTGTATTCGTTCTCAGCGATTTTTACATAGCTAAACTGGACACCGTAGCGTCCCAGATCGGGGACACTGCCAATAAGATCGCCGATCTCCTCGGCGGCCGTCCAGCGAGCCTCTCCATTATACAACAAAATCGGCAAGATAGGCGGCAGCTTGCGGGCGGCTGGTTCATCCACTGGGCGGTTTTTTACCCAATCCATGTAGACATTAGTGACGTAGTTCAACATACGCAGTGCCATCCAGCGATCCACCGTGGATTGGAACTCTAACAGCACGTAGACATAGACCGCCTCTATTTCTGGGTCAGCCCCCTCTGATAACGGTACACGATAGAGCAGATCGCTTTCAGTCTCTTTGTAATGATCCGAGATAAAAGATTTATCCACGGTCTCGGCCCGAGCATAGTCCAATTGCGAGATCCAGGGCAGATCCACAAAAGTTTCCATCAGCTGACGGAAGATATAGGGATTTGAGAAAAGCAGCTTGTAGCCGCTGTCATGGACAGTACTCATGGAAGTGATCCGTTATGTCATCCGTCCATTTAGCCACTCGGCGATATCGTCGAGTGGCTTTTCTTTGTCGATGTCATTGTGTAGCTCGTGGAAATAGCCGTCGTAGGTAAGCAGCGTTTTGTCCGGCGAGGTGATGCGTTCGTAGAATTTCAGCGTAGCGTCGGGGACGACGACCACATCGGCCATACCCTGTACCACGAGGATGGGCAGGGTGAGCTGGGCAGCGCGTGCGTTGATCTTGGGCTGTGCCGACAGAATTTCTACCACCCAGCGCGCACTGCTTTTGCCCACAAAAAGGGGATCTTCTACAAACGCGCGGATGATCTCTGGATCGCGAGAGATGGCGATGCCGCTGCTGGGCCGTGTAAGCAGAAAGGTTGGTCGCACATGGTTAATCAGGCGCATCATCCCCACCAGCCAAGGATTGGTGCTTGCCAGCAGTGCCGGCGCGGAGATCACCGCGCAGTCTACTGTATCGCCATTTTCCATGAGATAGTAGAGGCCAATTAAGCCGCCCATGGAGTGCCCAAAAAGCGCCACAGGCAGATCACCTTGTTCGCTGCGCGCCAGATCCACTACATGGCGCACATCGGGCAGATAGTCGGCAAAGCGGCCAACATGTCCGCGCACCCCGCCCGATTGACCGAAGCCCTGGTGATCGATGGCATAGACGGCATAGCCTTCAGGCAAGAGGCGGTTAACTAAGTTCGTGTAGCGCCCACCATGTTCGCCCAGCCCGTGGATAATCACAACGCTGCCACGGCGCACACCCTCGGCGGGCAGCCATTTTTGATAGAAAATTGACACATTGGCGATGCCGGTAAAGGTGGCGTTGCTGTGGTGCATGTTACTCATAGGGCCACCATCCACCGTTGCCAGGGGGATTCTTCCCAGGTGAGGCCCAACGATTCCAGCGGGGTGCGGCTGGCTTGTAAATGGGATTGGCTAAAGGTGCGCAGGCGCAGCCGTCCACCCGTTGCGCCCAGAAAACCGGGCAGGGCAGCGATTAGCTGTCGTTCAATTTCGCTGCCCCAGAGAGCAGGTTTGAGGGCCAACAAGATGCGCAGTTCGTTGCGCCAGATATTTTGTTGAACCATGCCCACGCTTTCTTCGCCTTGTTCCACCAAAAAGAGCTTGGCCGAACGGAGCGTGCTTTCGTGCAGGGCGGCGATCATTTCCAGATCGCCAGCAAACTCGGCAGGGTCATCTTCGGCGGGTTTGATGTAGTCCAGGCGCATCAGCTCCAGCGCGCGGGCGGTGAAGCGGCCCGTATTCTGTGCAGTGACCGTGAGTTCTTCGGGCATAGATGGACTTTCGGCGGGCAGCGGACCCTCCATTTGCACAAGTTGATAGTCGGGCAGCCACAGCCCTTCCTCTTCGAGTAGGGGCGTCAATGCCGGCGCACGTTCAGTCATCATGCCAAAGTAGAAATAGGGGAATTCCTTGCGGGCCTCGGCGCGATCCAGGGCATCTTTGAGCAGCGCCGCCAACACCACCCGCCCCTGTTCGGTGGCCTCGATGCGGGGGACAACGGCCCAATCAAAGGTGCTGGCGATCTCGCCTGTGTATTGGCTACTCAGATAGCCCAAAATGGTGGTCGAACCGGGTACGTCGGTGGCAACCGAGGTCTCCATCTGGTTGCGCAACATGCGCGGGCCAAAGAGGTATTGAAAGAGCATCCGCTGCCACCAACTCTGTTTCAGGGCGTTGAGGCTGGTGGGATCACTGCTGATCCCGGCCAACATCATGCCGATAATTGTAGTTACTTGCTTTTTGCTTGCTTTTTCAATGTGAACGCTCATGTCCAATACTCCAGGGCCAGTTTGATGCATTGTTGTTCGCTTTCAAAGGTAAGTTGGGTGAGGGCTTCGGCGGGGGTACGCCACGCCACGCTGTCCACTTCAAAGCTATCGTCGCTAAGTTCCCCGCCCACCACGCGCAATAGATAGAAATCTACCTGTTTAATCACGAGTTCGGGGGGGTGTTTGCTGTAGGTATCAATGTAGTGGTATTCAATCGTGGTGAGGAAGCGATCACAGGTTGTAAGCAGGCCAGTCTCCTCTTCTACCTCGCGGATGGCCGCCTGCACAGCGGATTCTCCTGGCTCCAGCCTGCCTTTGGGGAGCTGCCAGCGCTGACCGCGGTTGGTGGCAATCAGGGCAATCTCAATAATTTCTCCCTGGCTTTCGTCCACGCGGTGGCGATAGGCCACGCCGCCCGCCGAATGGCTGTGTCGTGTGGGGCGCTCGATCCTGGGGTTGAGTCTGCGATTGGCGTCCGGGTCTGAGTATCTGGGCGGCATGGCGGCTTTCATGGCAAACGGGGCAGCGCTGGCTGGTCATGATCGGTTGTGGATTTGGAACGGCTTATCCATGGTGACTTTGCGCGGCCTCGTCATAGGAATCTGCGCCCCGATCTTCGGCTCCGGTGGGTGCGATGATAGCCGCGGCCAATGCGCGTGCCACGCGTTCCCAGTTATCCGGCGGCAGGCGCACAAGCACTTTGGGGAGCAACCCCGGCGTGGTAAAGATCAGCGCGCCGGCCAGATCGCTTTTGGGCCAGATGGCCGCCGCCGTGTTAACCACAATGGGCGGCTTGAGATATTTGTCCAGCAGCACGAGCCACGCCGATAGTCCGGCTTGTGCGCCAACGCTGGATTGCGGGGTGGGTTTCGTGCCATTAGCAAATTGGAAAACCACGCGACCCGCGGGCGTGATCCAGATGCGCTCGGGGGTGACCACACCGGGCGAAAGCGACGCCATGCCCCAGGCGCGAAAGCTCTGATGCAGCGCAGTCAAAAGGGTTGGTTGCAGCCATTCGCTGGCCGCCATGATAGTGCGCCCACCCTGGGGGGGCTGGCTCTGTTGGTCGAGTTCACCGTTGGCATTGATAGCATACCAGGTTGCAGTCATATCCATCTCCACTTGCGAAAATAGCGCAACAGCGTCAGCGCTGTGCCAATAAAAAATAGCCATACCAGCGGATAGCCAAAGCGCCAGCCCAGTTCGGGCATAAAATCAAAGTTCATGCCATAGACACCCGCCACAAAGCTGAGCGGCATAAAAATGGTTGAGATAATTGTGAGCACTTTCATAATCTCGTTCATGCGATTGTTTGCTAGCGCCAAGTAGATATCCACTGTACTTTGTACCAATTCCTGCATCCCTTCCACCAGCCCCACCATGCGCACAAGGTGATCGTGAATGTCGGCGAAATAGACGCGGTCGCTGCCTGGGATCACGCTGTATTCGTTGTGGGCCAGCCGATACATGAGATCGCGCTGCGGCACAAGGACACGGGCCAGCCGCAGCGCGCTGCTTTTGGCCGTTAAAATGTCGTCGAGCAGGCTTTCATCGGAGACGTTGCCGCGCTGAAAGATCACGTCGCCCAGGCGTTCAAGCTCTGTTTCAAATTGATCAAGCAAGCGCATAAACCGGTCTACTTGCAAATCGAGCAGTGCATAGAGCAACATTGCCTGCCCAAGAGCCAGCCCTTCGCTTTGATGGAACTGCTCGTCGTTCCAGATCTCCTCCACGGAGCTCATCTCGCGCTCGTGAATGGTGATAATGTAGTTGGCTCCCAGAAAGACATCCATTTCGCTGCTGACCAGATCCACCGGTTCGGAACCGTAAAAAATGCTGTGGATCACGACGAAGAGATAGCGGCGAAAGTCGTTAATTTTGGGCACAAGCAAGCTATTGGAAGCATCCTCCACCACGAGCGGGTGAAAGTTGAAAGTTTCTGTCAGAACTTTGTGGTATTCAGCTTCCGTGGGGTTGACCATATCTATCCAAAGCGTTGCATTGCCTTCGCGGACCGCTGCGGCCAATTGGTCCTGGGGGAAATTGCGCACAATCGTGCCGCTGGAATGTCTGTAAAAGATGCGAATCATGCGCTCTGTCCGAAGGTGCGTGTGTGAAGGGGATAGCCGCCACAGTCCCGATAATATTGTCGGCTATCATATCACAGGGGCGGCGTTTTGACGATTGCGGCGGAGGATCTATCTCTTGCCAAAGAAGACCGCCAAGCCGAGGAGAAAGCCCACCGCAGCCAGCATCGCGAGGCCAGCCACGGCATAGAGCGCCAGCCGCAGGATCGTACCGTCGGGGCGGGAGGGCGGAGCAACGGCGTATTCAGAAACAACTACAGGCGGGGCGACTATCGCCACGGCTTCTGTCATCGGATCGCTGTTCATAAGGCGCGCTCCCTCTGGCGTGGGCAGCGGCGATGGATCGGGAGCCAGGGCGAAGCTTTCCGCGGCGGGCTGTGCCGCAAATGGATCGGGTGCGTTGGCAACTTCGCCTGGGAATGGGGGTGCTGGTTGCTCCACAAAGCCAAACGGCGTCTCTGTGGGCAGCGGTGAATTCATAAAATTATTGGCATTCGGGTCAAAGGGGGTTGGTTGCGCGTTGGGATCGAATGGCGTGGGCTGCGCGTTGGGGTCAAAGGGTGTGGGCTGCTGATTCGGATCGACAAAGGGAACGCCACCGATGGGAGTGGGCGCAGAAAATGCCGGTGTAAAGGTGGGCGTGGGCGTCTCGGTGGGCGTCTCGGTGGGCGTGGGTGGCATCGGCGTCGCTGTGGGCGGTGGCGTAAAGGTGGGCGAAGGATAGGGCGTGTGGGTTGGCCCCGGCAGCGGCGTGTAGGTCTGTGTGGGCGTGTGTGTGGGCGTCGGCGTAAAGGTCCACGTGGGCGTGGCGGTGCGCGTTGGTGGAATCGTGCTGGTGGGCAGGAGTATGGTTGTGGGTGTAGTTGTCGGCGTCGGAGACTGTGTGGGCCTCCTTGTGGGAGTCGTGAGGAGAGTTTCTGGTAAACAACTCTCTTGATCCTGAATAGCTTCTAGTGGATTTTCTTCATACTCCCATCTTACCCCCAAAAAAGAATCTTCAAATTTGTCGCCTGTGCTTTTCAAAATTAAGTCATAACGATACTCGAACCCATCTGCAACAAATTTATCAAGCGCTGTCACCCGCTGTTCTGTGCCATATAGATCAACCTTCATATTTTGAAGCTCGTTATTATAGAGAATTGGATCGGCGTAAAGCTCGGTCCCTTGCGTAAATTGGGCACGGCGCAGTTCATAATTGAGCGATTCGGTTGTATTCACACGCCATGCCAGGAATATACCTGTCTCTCGATTTGGATTGTCGGGATTGTTCGGGCTGTCAGATGCCAGAAAACAGAGGATCGTTAATTCTGGCGTGGCTGTCGCAGTCACTGTATTTGTAATCGTCGCTGTCGCCGTAACCGTTGCCGTCTCCTGTGCGGGATTGGCCGCGCCCACGGTGTGGGGCGCGACCATCCCCACTGCGATGCCGATGAGTATCAACCAAGCGGCCATGAGCAGCGGGGATGACTCTTTTAGGTACGCCATCCAAGTTTGTAGAATCTTTATCATCACTATCAGGGTAACGAGGATACTAGTTGCTGTCAAAGTCGATGACGGCTTGTTGACAACGTCCATCGCCTGCTGTGCCGTCGGTATGGACCTTTGCCATCTGCGAAATGCGCCTAGCTTGGGCATCCACGACCCAGAACCACCAATCGCCTTCGCGGGCCAGAGACCGAGAGAAGGTGACTGTAATAGCCTGGATTCCAGCCTTCGTAGCCGGTGTGTGGCCCGGAGATAACTTCCGCCACAATGGGGCCATCAGGCGCATAACTAAAGGCCACGGCAAAGCCATTGGCCGCTTGCCCACCCAAACGCACCGTGCCCTGCACATAGGTGATGCCAGCATTGGGATTACAGCGCGCCAGTTCGGCGCGGTTAAAGAGATAGCTAATCACGGACGTAGGCGTGGCCGTCGCCGACATGACCGTCGGGGTTGCTGTCGGGGTTGCTGTCGGGGTTGGGACAGGATGCACGGTCCATTGCCAGACAAAGCCATAGCTGCTGAGGATTTTCACCCCAGGCTGCTCGATGCTGCCCAAGCCCATACCCCACACATCATCCGCCGGGTTGCCATCACTGGGAAGCACGCCATAGGAAGGCGCAATCTCGTTCATGGCAAAGTCTGCTGCATAGAGTTCGCCGGGTTTGGCCTGGGTCTGAATGGTGGCACTGCCGCCGTTCCAATAGAATTTCATTGGCACGCCCACAACGCGCTTGCCCGCTGGGTCCAACAGGTCGATGAAGATGTGATGACGACCTTGTGATTCCGGTTCGTTGTACCAAATGCCGCGCACGAGCCGCCAATACCCATTGCCCAGCCCTACATTGACCTCTTTGAGCGCAGCCCCTCGTTGAATCAGGCGGGGATCCCATTCGCGGCTGCTGAGCGTGGGCAATGGAATCAGGGTGGGCGTGACTGTGGGAACTAGGTCAGTTGTGGTGGGCGTCGTCGTAGGTGTGGGCGTCATGGTTTCGCCCTGCGTCGTCCACTGCCAGACGAGGCCATAGCTCGAGTGGATCTTGAACTTGGGCTGTTCGATGCTGCCCAAGCCCATGCCCCACACGTCGTCGGCGGGGTTGCCGTCGGCGGGGACCGCGCCATACGAGGGCGCAACGTCGAACATGCCAAAGTCGGCGGCATAAGGTTCGCCGGGTTTGGCACCTGTGTGGATCACGGTTTGCCCGCTGTTCCAATAAAAACGCACTGGCACATTGGCCACGCGCTTGCCCTCGGCATCAATCAGATCGACCCAAATGTGGTGGCGTCCCTGGGATTCTTGCTCGTCATACCAGACGCCGCGCACGAGCCGCCAATAGCCATTGCCAGAGGCTACGGCCCCCTCTTTAATCACGGTGCCGCGCTGCTGGAGACGTGAATCCCACTGCCGAGCGGGCAAGCTGGCCGCGGGGACTGTGGGCGAAAGCGTGGGCATGATCTGCGCGCCCTCAATGAGGGGCAAGTAAAGGGCAGGTTCCGGGGTAGGGGTACTCTCGGCAGGGGGCAGCGTCTGGTTGCTGCCCATCGTGGAGCGCGAAGCTACCGCCCCCCCATCGCTCAACCATCCCAGGCAGAGCGAGAAAAGCACGGTTATGGCAAGGCGCAGGCGAGTGTTATGTGACCAAGAAAGGGTGGGTTCGTTTTGCATTATCCTACTCCCCAAATCCGAACTAAAAATGAGCAACGCGATTGTCTGCCTTACTGTAGAGGGAGAAGATACACCTGTCGAGCGGGGTTTTTGCGGATAAATGAGGCACGAAGGCCAGAGGATTCAAGCCGACAGACCAAAGACAAAGGACGAACCCTAACTTTCAGGTTCGTCCTTTGTCCTCTTTAGTCGCCTAGCGACGTTCTAGCGTAATGTCAATGCCCCACGGGCTGGTGGCATCGATATCGATCTGATAATCATCGACCTCCACAACCCGGTAGCCCTCTTTATAGGCGACCACCCCGTAAGAATCACCGGGGATCAGATTGCGGTTCAGTTGATAGAAGCCGTCGGCGTCGGAGACGCCTGACGCATAGATGGCGCTATCCTGTGGATCGTCGAGAAAATCGTCGGTGGTCGTGCCGGGATTGAGGAAATAGACGGCTGCGCCTTCCACCATCCGCCGCCGATTGTTGGCCTCGCTGACGGTGCCCGTGACAATCACGCCTTCCTCGCTGCCGGGCAGCGTGGCCGAGCCTTCGCTGATCTCCATACTGGCCGATTGCACCATGCTGTCGTTGATCAGCAATTCTAGCTGATAGCTGCCGGGCGGCAGACCACCATCGGAATAGAGGCTGATCCAGGTGTAGTCCAATTCGCCCAGATTCCAGACCGACTGTTGCTCGGAGATCACTTCGCCGTCCAAATACCAGCGGCGCGCCCAACTGGTGCCGTTCTCTACGCCTTCCACATCAAAAAAGGCGTAAACTTCGCCGACGTTGCCAAAGCTGTCGCCTGGGTTGATGGGTTCGCCGCCCTCGGTCACCCCTTCGGCAAAGGTGATCGCGCCAAATGAACCGCCGCCGCTGCTCTGGCTTTCGCCCACCAGCACGCCATCGCGGAAGATCTGCGTGCCATTGAATTTGATCTCCAGTTCATAGAAACCATCACCCAGGCCGTTTTCGTCAAAGACGCTGACCCAGGTGGATCCGTCGCTGCCAAAGGTCCACACCACCGAATCTTGGAAGATGCGGAAACCGTCCTGATACCAGTTAAATTCAAAATTGCCGTTGTCTGCGAAATTTTTGTAATCGAAGGTGGCGTAGATCGAATCGAGTCCGCTGTCGAACTGCACGGCAGGCCGTTGGGCGCGCCCGCGCGAGTCAATGGCTTTGGCAAACTGCACATTGCTGACGCTGGATCCGCCGGGGGTGGATGTGCTGCCCGTGGAAGTCTCCAAGAGGGCGCGCTTGACAAACTGCATGGCAAGGTTGCCATCGCGCACCAGCCCGATCATGCCCAGATCAGTGCGACCCGCCGTGGGCACGCCGATCATCTCGCCCAGGGCATTGGTTGCCAGCCCGCCAGAGTTGCCGTGGTTGATGTTGAGATCGACCTTGATCCACTCGCTCACGCCATCTTTATCTTCATCCAAAAAGCCCGACAGCTTGCCATTGGTAAAGGTCACCGTGTCGCCGCCGATGCCGGGGAAACCAAAGGCGTTGACTTCGTCGCCGATCTCCAACAGGTCGGTATTGCCCACATCAATTGCCGTCAGCCCCAAGTTATCGGGCAGCGGCGCGCTGAGATCTTCCAACAGCCCGTCAATTTGGAGCAGTGCCAGATCAAGATTGGGATCCCCGGCAATCAGGCGGGCGGCGTATTTGAGCACCGGCGCGCTGCGCAGATCGGTGGGATTGATGGCGATGCCCGCAAAGCCGTTGGCGTTGTAAAGCTCGCCGGTTTCGGTCTCCCCCATCACATGATAGTTGGTCAGGATCAGCCCATCTTCGCTGAGCACAGTGCCGCTGCCTGTGCTGTAAACATCGTCTTCGTTGGCAATCGGCACGACTACCTGCACCGTTGCCAGCAAGGCTTTGTTCAAGGGTCCACGTTCAATGGCATAGGCGGGCTGGGTGAGCGAACTGCCCAACAGCAGCGCGATGGCTAATAACCAGAGCAGCCGTGGCTGCACCCGCCGGGAGACAAGACTACGTTGAGTACACATAATTTTCTTTCTCATGGCTGCTTAGTATTCCACCCCCAGGCGCTCGTGGATGGCATGAAAGGCACCGACTTCTCGTTCCCATTCGCTGGCGTCGGCGGCGGTGGAAACCACTACCAGCAAGGTACGGTTGCCCTCGGCCACGGTGAAGAGCAGATCTTGGCCGCGCACCACCACGGGCATGCCCAGTGTACCGCTTTCGCGTGTGGGGTCGGCCAGATAGGCATAGGTGATCAACACGGCGGGCACATTGTCCGGGCCAACCACGGCGCGGCTATCCAGCGTGCGGAAGCGTTCCAACTCGCCGCTGCGTTTGAGCGGCCAGCTCACGTTGATCTGGTTGAGATCTTCGCCTTCGCGCAGAGGGCGGGCAAAGACCTGCACATAGGCGTTGAAGGTGCTGGTGCTGGCCGGGTCCACCGCCCGCAACAGCAGCCCGTCGCCCTTAGATTCGATCCACGACGAGGGGATGGTGATGGTGGGGATGCCACCGTTAAAGGCATAGGATTTGACTGAATTGACTGCACCATTGCGCACGCTCCAGCCCAAAATAACGGCAACCAAAATCACCGCAATCATGACCAGATCGGTGCGTCGCTGCTCGAAGGTGGTGGGCGCTTCGTTGGTGATGCTGGGGTTACGCAGCGGTTCAAGGAATTTTGAGGTCAGCAAACTAGACATGAGCGGCTCCTTCCTTGTTGACGGCCAGGGCCGCCCGTCGTTGGACTGCGGCCACGCGGAGGGTCTCTTCGTTGGCGCGGTTGACCAGCCAAAAGACCGCGCCCAGGGTGGCCGCGGCCACGATCAGCCCCAAAATTAGCCCGTTCCAGGGGTTGACACTCAGGCCGGAGGCCGTCACCCGATCTTCGAGCAGAAAGAAAATGCCGTTGAGCAACGCTGCCAGCCCCAGCCCCATAGGCAGATAGTAGAGCGGTGTGCGTTCGAAGCGGGTCTGGCCGATGAAGTAGCCAAGCAGCCCGGCAAAGCTGGCATGGGCCAGCGCTGTCACCACAATGTGGATGGAGCCGATGCCTAGATCGACGCCGCCATGTTCCACCACATAGAAAAAGTTGAGCACCGTTGCCATGCCCAACCCTGCCGCCACCGCATAGATGACGCCATCGACGCGCTCGTCAAATTCGGGGTCGCTAAAGATGCCATAGCGCACAGCCAAGTAGATGGCGGCTTCCTGCACCACGCCGATGATCAAAATACCGCCCACCAGTTGGGTCCAGGTGTTGCTATAGAGCCAGCGATCCACGGCAAAGAAGGTTTCAATCAGCGGATAGGCTACCCCGGCGGTGAGCAGACCGCCCAACAGAAACACACTGATTAACTTCGTTTTGGGTTCCGGTTCCAGCCGATCCATCCGGTTAAAGAAGATCAGCCACAACACAGCGGGGACAAGGCTCATCAGTATCCCCAAAAAGATCAGCCCCGGCTCGGACAAACGGCCCCCCAACCCGTTGAGCAGATTAAACAGCACCACAAAGACCAACAACCCACCCAACTCCATCAGCGAAGCCAGCCAGAGTCCTGGCCGGTTGTGGGCAACATGCTCTGGATCGGGCTGATAAAAGGCCAGATCCGCCCCTGTTGATTGCTGCACGGTAAACCTCCTTCAATTCATTTGACTATAAAAAAGCGGCGAATCTGTACGTCAATTATTGGTGGTTGAAACGGCCTGACGCAACAGATACAGGCGAGGTACTCCCTGAATCTCCCATGCCTGCCCCGGGTCTTTGGTCTAGAGGAAGTGTGCGATGAATGCGATGGAAGAATCAATTCATTGATTATACCAAAGAGCTGCGGAAATCAAACATAGGTTGACGGCGTCCCATGATTGACACCTGTTTATCCGCTACGGTATGATCACCCTCTCTATTCTTCACTATGAAAGTGTTTTGTGCCATTGTGACCAACCATTCCCGCTCTCCCTCTTCGCCACAATCGGATGGCCGCAGCGAGATCTCTGCACCCATTCTGGTGCAACATCCACGCGAGTTCGCCGAGATGATGGTCCATCTGCGCCTGCAATCCTTGCTGGCAGTGGACACCGAGAGCGACAGCTTCTATCGCTATACCCCGCGCGTCTGTTTGATCCAGATTTCGTCGCCTGTCAGCCCCCACATCGATAATCCAGAGGAGATGGTGGACTATCTTGTTGATCCGCTGCGCTTGAATACTATTGCGCCGCTGGGTGAACTGCTGGCCGACCCGGCGGTGGAGGTGATCCTGCATGCCGCGGAGAATGATATTTTGTTGTTGCATCGCGATTTTGATTTTACGACCACCAATGTTTTTGATACCCAACTGGCGGCGCGTATTTTGGGCCGTTCTGGTGTGGGGCTGGCGGCCATGCTCGAAGACGAGTTCGGCGTGCTCAGCGACAAGAGTATGCAGCGTACCGATTGGGGACGCCGCCCGCTGACCCCGCAACAGATGACCTATGCCCAGATGGATACCCACTATTTGCCTGCCCTGCGCCGCCGCCAGATCGAGCGGCTGCAAGAGGCAGGGCGCTGGCAAGAGGCCCAGGACGCGTTTCAGTGGCTGGAAGCGATTCGCTATGCGGAACCCCAGGAAAGCCGCACGGTATGGAGCATGAAAGGCACACGAGATGTCGATCTCGATCAGACCGGCGTGCTGGAAGAACTCTGGATCTGGCGCGAGGAGACAGCGCGCCGACTGGATCGCCCTCCGTTTCGCATCATGAACGACAGCGTTTTGATCGCATTGACCCAACAGCGGCCAGCCACGCTGCCGGAGTTGGGCAAGATTCCCGGCCTAAGCGGCAATCAGCGCGACCGCTTTGGCCGCGAACTTTTGCAAGCGCTACAGCGCGGCTACAAACGCCCGTTGCCGTCGCTGCCTGTTTTTACGCCGCGGCCAGAACAACTGTTGGATAACAACGATCAGAAGCTCTTTCAGGCTTTGCGCCAGTGGCGTTCACAGACGGCCCAAGCGCGCAGCGTGGACCCCGATATTGTCTTTAGCAATGACATCCTGTTACAAGTGGTGGCGAAAAAGCCCGCCAGCCTGGCCGCACTCCAAACGATACCCGCCATCGGCCCGTGGAAAGCCGAAACCTATGGCCCGGCTCTGTTGTCCCTGATTGAGCGCCACCTTCACTCTTCGCCATAAAATTCGCTACAAAACTGCAAAAGGGGTGACGGAGACGAAAGACACCGCCCCCCCCTTTTTTATCCTTTGAAGCCGTTACGATGCCCTCCCATTGGCTGATGCTCGATTCGCGCTTGAAGATAGGCTGAAAAGTAGCCACGATAGCGCGCTTGGAGTGCGGGCAGTTGCCAATCTTTGCCGGTGATCTGTTGACGGCAGGTCGTTGCCCCACACAAACAGTCAAATTCATCATAAGCACTGCTATCACACATGGCGTAGTCAAAGGTAACTTCTTCGCCGGGGAGAATGGCGCGCATGGCGACCAGCGAAATTTGCCCACGTAACCCAGCGTTGGGCGCGGATGAATGGTTGACCCAATCGCTTGCACTCTCAACTGTTGAAACTAGATAAAGATGCTCTTCCACCTGAAGTGAAAGTTTGCGCAGCAAGGGGTGCAGGTTTATCAGCGTTGCATAGTCAACGATCTTTCCTCCCCAAACGGCTATCAGTTCATCATGGGCGATGGCTTCACAGGCGAAAACGCCACGTTCGCCGTCGCAGCGCGTGCGCCCGGCGAGTTTGGGAGATAGATACGAACATGGATAGCTGGCAATGCTCATTCTATAAATGTTGTCCTTGGTTGAAGTGGATCGAATCTTGATCCGGTCTCTCCACCCGCTGGTGGATACAGGCAACTATTGTAGCGAAATTCACTTGTGCCACCAATTTCGACCTTCGATTTATACCAATGGCACGCCTTCTCAAAAAGCGGCAGGCGTCATGGATTTCAAGATCTTATGCCAGTTGGTCTACAATGGGGCAAGTTTTTGCATTTATCCAAAATCGTGAGCAGAAAACAAGGGTTATGAAGCAGATCTTTCTTCTTTTGATCACCGTAGGATTAAACGTGGCGGGCCAGTTTTTTATGAAACAGGGGATGTCCCAAATTGGCGTGATTGGCGGTTCACTTGATGTTATCGCGGGGAGCGTGGCCCGCGCCTTTTTGAATCCCTATGTGTTGGGTGGGGTGGGAGCCTATGGTCTCAGCAGCATCTTCTGGCTGATTTTGTTGAGCCGTGTAGAACTCAGCTATGCCTATCCTGCGCTCAGCTTGGGCTATGTGTTGGTAACGCTGATCGGCGTCTGGGTGCTGGGCGAAAATGTAAGTACGCTGCGTTGGGCTGCCGTGGGCGTAATCTGTGTTGGCGTCTTTCTGCTCAGCCGCAGCTAGGAAGAGTGCCGTCAACAAAAAGTGCTCCCGTCCACCACGGACGGGAGCACTTTTTGTTGGCGTTCAAAAGCAACCTGCGAAACTTAGGCAGGCTGCGGGGAAAGCCGACCGGCGCTGCTCTTGTAGCCGGCGCTGCCCTCGAAAACATCCACAAACTCGTCAAAGTCCAGCGTTTCATTCTCCAACAAAGCATTAGCCACGTCTTCAAGCTGGTGACGATAGGTGGAGAGAATCTGGCGCACACGCTGATGGGCACTGCCCACAATGCGCCGCACCTCTTCGTCCACTTGTTCGGCCACTTCTTCACTATAATCACGTTGGGCCGAGATCTCGCGACCCAAGAACACATTCTCTTCCTGTCGCCCGATCTGCCAGGGTCCCATGGCTTCGCTCATGCCATACTTGGTTACCATTGCCCGTGCCATACGCGTAAGCTGTTGAATATCGCCGCTGGCTCCGGTGGAAATATCCCCAAAGATTAATTCTTCGGCGACGCGACCACCCAACGCCACGGCAATTCGGTCGATGAAATAAGAACGGGAATAGAGGAAACGGTCCGCTGTAGGGGCCATCAGCGTAACCCCGCCTGCGCCGCCGCGTGGCACAATGCTAATCTTGCGCAGTGGATCGGCGTTCTTAACCAGATAGGCCACAATGGCGTGACCCGCCTCATGATAGGCCACTACTTTACGCTCGCGCGCCGTCACCAACCGGCTGCGTCGTTCGGGGCCACCCAGGGCGATGCGCTCAATCGATTCTTGTAACTCACCCATGGTAATCGCCCGTTTGTTGCGACGGGCGGCCAGAATGGCGGCTTCGTTAACGAGATTTTCCAGATCCGCACCCACCAACCCAGGCGTCTGCCGGGCGATGAGATCCAGATCCACATCTTTTGCCAACGGCTTGCCCTTGACATGTACGTCCAAAATCTGGCGACGACCGGAAAGATCAGGGCGATCCATGGTCACGCGGCGATCAAAGCGACCGGGGCGTAACAGCGCCGGGTCGAGAATATCGGGGCGATTGGTGGCGGCAATCAAAATTACATTGGTGTCTGTGCCAAAGCCATCCATCTCCACCAAAATCTGATTGAGCGTCTGTTCGCGTTCATCATGTGAGCCGCCCAAGCCTGTGCCACGATAGCGGCCCACGGCGTCGATTTCGTCAATGAAGATGATGCAAGGGCTGTTGCGCTTGGCTTGTTCAAAGAGATCGCGCACGCGGCTGGCCCCCACGCCCACAAACATCTCGACAAATTCCGAACCAGAGATGCTAAAGAAAGGCACGCCCGCTTCGCCGGAAACAGCCTTCGCCATCAACGTTTTGCCAGTGCCGGGCGGGCCAATAAGCAACACCCCTTTGGGGATACGCGCACCCAGCGCCACAAATTTCTGCGGCTCTTTGAGAAACTCCACCACCTCTTCTAGCTCTTGTTTGGCTTCGTCCGAGCCAGCCACATCGCCAAAGGTCACCGTAGGCATGTCACCTGTGAAAAGGCGCGCCTTGCTCTTTCCAAACGACATGGCTTGATTGCTGCCCGATTGACTCTGCCGAAAGAGAAAGAGAAAGAGACCAGCAATCAGCAGCAGCGGCAACAGGTTGATGATCAGGGCGAACCAGTTGCCCGTGCTCGATGGCGGCTCGTAAATAATTTCGACCTGATTCAGCCGATCAGAAGCAACGCCCATGCCTTGTAGGCTGCGCGTCAGCGGGATGCCCTCTTCCTTGCGGCTGAGCAGCGGCTGCTCGCTCTCCTGAAGATAGACGCGCATCTCTTCTTCGCTAATCGTAATGCGGCGGATTTCGCCATCTGCAATCCGCTCTGCTACCTCGCTGAGGCTAATCGTGCGCGGGGTTTCGCCTGTCCCATAGACATTAAAAAAAAGGGCCGCCGCTGCCACGATAATCAGGAGATAGACAAAGGCGTTGCGTGTCCAGTTTGTATTCACCCAATTCTCCTTGTAAATCCATGAATGCCCTTAGCATCTGTTTGAAGAGTCAGCGATCGAGGTCAGTTGCAAATCGGGGGACGGCATCCAGACTTCGATTGCCCTGGCAAAGGTGCCACTCCAAAGAGGTAAGGGTATGCGAAGTATAGCAGGTGGCAGAGGCTTTGACTAGTATCGGAACATACGTTTTCGAGCAAAAAGAACTCGCTTTTCGCACCCCCATGCTCATATTCCACAAATTGACCAAAACAGCGTAGAATCAAGGCAAGGGGGAGAATCCCCATTGATCGAATTCATGAAAGGAGTGATGCCATGACTTGGCGTAACCGATTGATTCTCACTGTAAGTGGGGTCGCAATTTTACTGGCGGCGTTGATGTTGACCACGGCCCCATTTGGCACAGCCCTGGCGCAGGTTTCTTCTGGTATCTCTGCCCCAGCAGCCGGCAGCACGGTGGGCGGTGATGTGGTGGTGATTGGTACGGCGACAGATGCCAACTTCCAGCGCTACGAGGTTTCCTATAGTGCTGGGCCAAGCGGTGCTGCGACCTTTGCCTATCTGGGCGGCAACACCGAACAGGTGGTGGATGGCCCGCTGGCGATCTGGGAAACAAGTGATCTGCCGTCGGGGACCTATACGCTGCGGCTGCGGGTCATTAAGACCGATGGCAACTATGACGAGTACTTTGTGGAAAATATCATCGTGGACCAATCGCCTACACCCACGGCGACGCCCATCCCCACTGACACACCGATTCCGCCCACCGCTACACCCACCTCGGCGGTGACACCGACCCGGGCCGCGCCCACGGCCACGATTGCGCCCAGCACGGTGCTGACCACCACAGAGAGCGCCGTAGACGAGACGGATGGGCTGACCACTACTGTGGAGACGGAAGCTGCCGTTGCGCTTGATGTCGAGGATCTCACAGTGGACACTGGCTTCCCTGTTGAAGTCACCGGCGGCGATGAAGCGTCGTTACGCCTTTTCTTGCGCTATTTGTTGGCAAGATTCGACGGTGTGGCTACCGAGGCCATTACCGTCTCTGTGGGCAGTCTGCCCGCCAACCTGCCGCTGGATCTGGTGCTGGATGAATCGATCTTGGTGGTGGCGAGCGTTGAGCGCACAGGTGAGTTTGGCGGCTTTCAAGTTTACATGAATGCACTGGATTCAACTGAACTGGCCGATGCGATCCGTACACAGTTACTCGATCAGGGATTCACTGTGCCCGATCTCCAAGACGATTCACCGGATCAGGTTTTCCTGAGTAGCACAGACACTGAACCGACCCTTTTCTGTAGCGACGATGGTGCACTCGTGGTGAATGTGGTGCCGCTTGCGCTGGCGGGCGAGACGGGCGCAAACCTGTTGGTCGTTAGTGATGTTGTGGGCAGGCCATGTAGTGATGACGAGGATGTGCAGTTGAATCAAGTCCGCATTCTGCCGCGCTTGGCTGCGCCTGTGGATGCCCGCGTTCTCAGCGGCGGCGGCACGCGCTCAACTGACATGGTGGGCGCAGAGGCGGAACTGCGCGCGCCGTTGAGTGCCTCTGAATTGGCCCTGGCCTATGAGACGCAACTTCTAGCCGAGGGGTGGCAACTATCGGATCAGGAAGGGGGCAATGCCTTTGCCTGGAGTGCATGGCAGTTTGCCGATGCAGAGGGCGATCTCTGGAACGCCACCTTCTCCATCTCGCGGAGTGCAGGCAGTACAACCTCCTATCTTGCCAATTTGCGGGCTGTGCGGCAACGGTAACAGTTGCTGTTTCCACAAAAGGCGAGCTTTTCCGAAAAGGTTTCCCTCTGTTAAAAAGGGTGTGCCTGGGTTGGCTATCGGCCCAGGCACATCCTTTTTAACAGAGGGCTATGGACCGAATGTCTTACCGGGTGGAGCGTGCCGAAATCTCCCATTCGTGATATGATAGCGCGGTGATTATTTCTTTATCCATACGAGAGAGAGTTACCTGTGGGTCTGTTGAATTCTTTGAAAAAGTTATTAGGCGCAGCTCAACCACCCTCCCCTGCCGTTCGTCGTGTGCCCCCGCCCATGCCGCCAGAGCCAGAGCCAGAGGTGCCAGAAGTAACGGCCACAGCGCTGATGCAAGAGTTGTCCACAGGGCAACCGTTGCTTTTGCTCGACTGCCGAGAAAAGTTTGAACGGGCACAGCGCCATATTGCCCACGATCTCCACATCCCCATGAATGAGATCCCACAACGTCTGGATGAGTTGGCGGAGGCAAGCCAGAATAAACAGAAAGCCATTGTGGTCTATTGTGCTTCGGGGATGCGCTCTTATGGAGTCGCCCATTTTCTGAATGAGCAGGGGTTTAGCGCCCGCAGTTTAGAAGGGGGGATCGCACGCTGGCATGGGGCGAACGGTCCCCTCATCTCATAGACAATTTTGCCGAGCGCAACGGCCTGACCTCTACCGTAATTTACGTGGGGCAGTCACTGATTATCCCGGTTCCGTAGGCGTTGCGTCTGGGCGGCGCAGATAGGGCAAGATCTTTTCGATCCAAATCCACGCAATAAAACAGCCCACCAGCAGCGACGACGCAAACGACCAAAATCCATAGATTTGATAATAACTGGCAATCAACCCGTTGAGAAAGCTCACCGGATGATAGCCGGCTGCGCGCCAGATCTCGCCAATCTCCACCCCCGTGCCAATGCGCAGCAAGTTGGAAAGCAACGTTGTCAGCGCCAAAATACCCGCTACAAAAAGCGTCCCCAGGCAGCCATCTGAAAACCATTCGTAATAGATTGCCAGCACAATGATCACCACCGCCGCCGTTAACGGTGCGGTGAGGGTCAACGTCTGCCAGATAGAGACGGCTTCGTCAACCCCCATTTCACTGGGTGCAATCAGGTTTACAAGGATGGTGGGCAGGGTCAGCGTGGGCAGGGTGATAAAAAGCGCCAGCCAAAATCCTAGCTTGCGCACATCTTCCAGATCTTTTTTCAGGCTGCGCGCTCGCTTTGGGCACGGTGGCTGCACCGATGCGCGCTCCACACTGGGGGCAAAAAGAATGGCCGGGCAGAATCGGTTTGCCACACGCCGAACAGAAGGCGGGCGGCGGCGCAGTTTCGGGCATAGCAATCGCTCTGTCTATTGGGATTGGGTGGCTTGAAAGCGGATCAAAAGCTGGTCGTTGTTTTCGGTCATTTCAATAAGTTTGAGCAGGCCCACCATCGCCGCTTTGGGCGTGCCGCGCGCCAGCCAGCGCCGCAGTACAATTAGCCGATCCATTTCGGCCGCGCTATAAAGGAGTTCCTCTTTGCGCGTGCCACTGGCGGCAATATTGATGGCGGGATAGATTCTCGACTCGGCCAGGGTTCGGTCCAATACGACTTCGCTGTTACCGGTGCTTTTGAACTCCTCAAAGATATAGTCATCCATGCGTGAGCCAGTCTCAATCAGTGCTGTGCCGATGACCGTCACCGAGCCGCCATTTTCGATGGCACGCGCCAGCCCGAAAAAGCGGCGCGGAATCTCCAATGCTTTGGCATCAATGCCGCCCGACATGGTGCGCCCGGAGCCGCTGCCAGAGAGATTAAAGGCGCGCACCAGCCGTGTAATGCTATCCACCAGCACCACCACATGGCGGCCACACTCCAATTCGCAGCGCACATGGGCCAGGGTCAACTCGGCCAGGCGGGTATGCGAGTCAATGCTTTCGTCGTTGGAACTGGCGAGAACTTCGCCCGGCACATGGCGGCGAAAGTGAGTCACCTCTTCGGGACGTTCATCAATCAGCAACAAAATAATGCGGGCGTCTGGCTCGGCGCCGCGGATGGCGTTGGCAATTCCCTCCAAAATTTGGGTCTTGCCGGCTTGCGGTGGGGCCACGATTAGCCCGCGCGTGCCTTTGCCAATCGGGGCCACTAATTCCACCACGCGCATGGAAACGTCGCCACCATCACCCAGCCGAAAGCGCTGGTGCGGGTTAATCGCCACCAAACGCTCAAAGCGCGTGCGCGTCGCAAACTGCGCTGGCGTCAGCCCACAGATCGCCGTGACCGTGGCAAGTTCGTTGCCTTTCTTGCCCTGGCGGGTTTCGCCCTCCACGGTGGCCCCGGTCACCAATCCATGTTCTTTGATCAGAGCCGGAGGCACATGTACATCTGTGGGATCAGGCTGAAACGAGTATTGGGGATTACGCAAAAAACTGCCGCCGCGCGGCAGGGTTTCTAAAACACCAGTTACAGTTGTCATGATATCTACAACCAATTTTCGTGTTGCAGGTTTGGCACGGCGCGAAAGTCTCCGTCGGTGGTAAGTAAAATGAGATTGTGGTGTATCGCAAGTGTAGCAATCAAGGCATCTACCGTTTCTAGTTGCCATCCCTGCCGGCGTAACGAGAGTTGTAACTCGGCTGCTATGGTAGCATCAGCTTGGTCTGGGACGTAGCAGGGCAGGAATGGCTGTAGCCGTTCCCACTCAGCATGATTTTGACTGGCTCTGGGTAGAATACCAATGCCAAAGATTGTCTCTGTAACGACCGGCACACAGGTGGCAAAAGAATCTCCAGCATCCAACTGTCCTAGAACACGTTGTCGTAAAGGATGCCCAATTGTAACCAACGGCGATGCATGATTGGTATCCAGAAGATAGTTGTTCACGCAGCTTTACCCGCGTCCTTCTACGGCGTCATTTGCTCGTGTGATGGTCTTCATCTCCGCCTCCACCTTTGCCCAGGCCTGCTGCCACGCCGCCAGATCAAAATCTGGATTCTCAGGCGCAGCGCGAAGCGCCTCCGCTAATGATCCACGCACAGGGCGAATGTGGTGTGATTCAGAGGGCAAGGCTTTGATCTTGGCAACAACTTCTTCTGGAAGATGACCCTGTTGCTTCGCAGCAAGCGCATCCTCAAGGAGGGCAATCGCAACATCCTCAACTGAACGATTTTGCTTAGCGGCTGTCTTGGCTAATTGTTGTTCAATACTGTTGGGAAGAGTGATAGTTAACCCCATAGCTACCTCCCTCTAAGTCATAAATCAATACCTTCTAGATTTCGCAGAAGGCAGACCCGCGCTTTGCTCCAACATCATTATAACAGATGGATCAGAAGAATTGAGGCAACTACGCCTATATCTCAATCTCTACAGTTCCTTTTTGGTTTTTACCCGTCATTGTCTCGCTACTCTTTACACATGACTCCCCTGTGGCACCCTCATAACTCTTGCACCGACACGCCAACCGCCCCGCCCGCCCCGTTGCCACTACCCCGCACCTTGCCAAACTGCGTCTTGTAAAGATTGGCATAGAGCCCGCCCTGGGCCAGCAATTCGGCGTGTGTGCCAAACTCCACCAATTGGCCGTGTTCCATGACCAGAATTTTGTCTGCGGCCAGGATTGTGCTCAGGCGGTGGGCAATCACAAAACTGGTGCGCCCTTGGAAGAGCGGTTCCAGCGCAGCCTGGATCAGTGCCTCGCTCTGCGAATCAAGATGGGCCGTGGCTTCGTCTAAAATTAGCACACGCGGATCTTTCAAAATCACCCGTGCAATCGCCAGCCGCTGCTTTTCACCGCCGCTGAGCCGATAGCCGCGCTCGCCCACAAGCGTATTGTAGCCGTCGGGCAGGCGCATAATAAACTCGTGGATATTGGCCGCTTGGCTGGCCGCTTCGATCTCGGCATCGCTGGCGTTGGGCCGCGCATAGCGTAGATTGGCCCCAATCGTGTCGTGGAGCAGATAGGTTTCTTGGGTAACAATGCCGATCTGCGCCGCCAACGAATCCAGCGTCACCTCGCGCAGATCATGGCCGTCGAGGCAGATGCGCCCGCTTGTGGGATCATAGAGGCGAGGCAGCAAATAGGTAACCGTGGTTTTTCCCGCCCCGCTCGGCCCCACCAGCGCCACCAATTCGCCTGGTTCCACAGAGAAGCTCACATCTTGCAGCGCCCACAAACGCGTGGGCACAATCACCGCCGGCTCGTCATCTTTGGCCGCTCCGTTGCTGGCAGTGGATGGCGGCTCGGCCATCTCCGGCTCGCTGATTGTCTGGCTTTCTTCCACATAGCTGAACGAGACATGCTCAAACTCGATGCTGCCCGCCACTCTTTGCAGCGTAATCGCATCGGGTTTGTCCACAATTTCCAGGGGTTTATCCAGATATTCAAAAACGCGCTCAAAGCTGACCAACGCCTGTACAAACTCCACCTGTACATTGGCAAGCGATGTAATCGGGCCGTAGAGCCGCGAGAGATAGGCGGCAAACGCCACAATCGTGCCCGTGCTGATCACATCGTTGAGCACAAAATAGCCGCCCAGCCAATAGAGCATAGCCGTGCCCAGTGTGCTGGCAATGCTCAGCCCCATGAAGAACCAGCGCCCCACCAGCGCCCGGCGGATGCCAATGTCGCGCACGTTGCCGTTAATGCTCTCATAGCGCCCGATTTCATAGTCGCGGCGGCCAAACGTTTTCACCAACAGCGCGCCGTTAACGTTGAGCGTCTCCCCAATTGCGCTGCTCATGTCTGCGTTGTACTCCATGGCCTTGCGTCGAATCTCGCGCAAGATCAGCCCCACCCGCCGCGCCGGTAACAGAAAGAGCGGCAACACCGCAATCGAGAGCAGCGTCAGCCGCCACTCAATGGTCAACATCACCACCAGCGTCGAGATCAGCGTAAAGGCATTGGTGACCACATTGGGGATCGTCCCAGTAATGGCGTTCTGCGCGCCCACCACATCATTGTTGAGCCGGGAGATGATCTCGCCTGATTTGGTGTGGGTGAAGAAGCGCAAGGACATGTGCTGCAAATGGGTATAAAGCTGCTGGCGCAGATCATAGATGATGCCCTCGCCCGCTTTGGAACTGTAATAGCGCTGCAAAACACTAAGCAGCCCGCTGCTAATCGGTATCGCAATCATCACCAACGCCAGCACATTCAGCCGCCCCAGATTGCGATTGGGCAGCACATCGTCAATTAACTCTCGATAGAGCAGGGGCGGCAACAACTCCAGCAGCGAGATCACCATAATGGTCAGCAGCACAATCCCCACGGCTCGCCAATAGGGGCGCGCATAGGCAAAGACACGTCTGAGTTGTTGCCGACTAAGGTCCGGTTTGCCTTTGCTGGGGTCGTGGCTAATATAGCGCCACCATCCGCTGTCATGTGCCATGATCAATCCTTCTGCTTGGTCCCCACTCTGTGGGAAGACTCACTTGTCGCCAGCCCAAGGCTACTCTACAATAGGAGCAACTACCAGGGGCTTGATCATAGCGGAAAGCACCCAAAAGACCAATCCCCTCTTCGTGCAGTACCACCTATGAAAAAGGATAGGCCATGCCTGCGGAAAAGCGCACCTTCTTTGAACGAATCAGCAACCGAATCTTCGCCATTCCCGCCGTGGCCCAGTTCTGGGCGCGGCGCACAGCCCAGCGCAGCCAAAGTAATGACCCCGCCCACATCCCCTTTGCGCTGCTGCACAAGCCGCTTTCCCAAAGCCGTGTGGCCGTGATCACCACAGGCGGCATTCACCTGCCCGATCAGCCGCCCTTTGACATGCAAAACCCCGACGGTGACGCCAGCTTTCGCCAGATTCCCGGTGACGTAGCCCTGGCCGATCTGGTGATCACCCACAAATATTACAACCACGACAGCGCCGACCGCGACGCCCAGGTGATCTTTCCACTCGATCATTTTCGGGATCTGGCCGCGCGCGGTGTAATCGGCAGTGTTGGCCCCCGCCATTTTGGGTTCATGGGCCACATTGAGGGCGAGCAACTGCCCAGATTGCGCCAGACAAGCGCACCCCAGATCGCGGCTAAATTGCGCGCCGACGGGGTCGATTTTGCCTTTCTCACCCCGGCCTGAGGACTCTGTAATCGGTCCGTGGGACTGATCGCCAGAGCCATTGAGTCGGTGGGGATTCCCACCATTGCCGTTTCCATTGCCCGTGATCTCACCGAGGCCGTGGGCGTGCCACGTGCCGTCTTTGTCAAGTGGCCGCTGGGCCATCCTCTGGGCGAAGCCGACGCGCCCTTGCAGCAACGCACCGTGATCTTTGCTGCGCTCTCCTTGCTTATCGAGGCGGGCGAACCCGGCACAATTCGCGATCTTGATTATCGCTGGCGTCGCCATACGTATGCTGAACCTGACTGGTCAACCCTTGCCAACCGTCCTGAGAGATAGAGAGCTATGTCCCGCACTACCAAGCCCAAACCAGCGCTGCGGATCGCTGCCATCCTGTTTGCGCTAGCCTTCAACGTGATGATGGTCTCCATTGCCCTCCTGGCCGGAGAAAGCTTGGGGCTGCCAGCCAATCTCACCGTTGGCCTGACCCTGGCTGCGGCGGTGGTGGCCGGGATTGCCACCGCTTTTTATGGCCGCACCCGTGGCGGCATCCACGCCTTCGTTGGCGGCATGATTAGCATACCCATCCTTCTCTTTTTTGTGTTGCCAGGGGACAACCTGCCCTGGACCATCCTTGCCGGTAGCTTTTGCGCCGTGGGCGGCATCTTCGGCGAGATTCTCCAGCGCCGGGCGAAACCTCAGCTATGAAAAGCTGTCGGATCAGATTTTTAGCGCAAAGATACAGAGTACATCCAATTCCTAACCGCCTGTCTCTAATCCCCTCCTCTTCTTGGTAGCCATTTCTGCCTATGTTAAAATGGCTTACCTATACAGGTGCGACGCACTCGCCAGAGTTAGATTGGTTGTGAAAAGCTTGTGTGGCGAGTGCGTCGCACCCTAAACCTGTATAGTTATAAAATGGCTACCTATGAATCAGTTCAGCGCTCTCTGGAACCTACTCACCTCCCCCATTGGCCCCCCTGTAGTACTTATGTTGGGGGCTGTGGCTGTTTGGATTGTTGGTCGCCAACTGCGCCATCCACAATGGCAGAGCAGCGTAGCCCTGGCTTTCTGGTTGATCGCCGTGCTCCAGACTGTGCTGTTGCGCCTGGAGCCAGTGGTTCCCGTTTATAGCAGCCCGTGGCAGCCCTTCGTCATCGGCAGCAGCTATCTGCTGTGGGTGGGGGATGGCTGGAACTGGTACGTCTCGGCGCTTTTGCTGGTCTTGGGCGGTGTGGCAATTCTGCTCAGCGGCTTTGGCGGCCAATATGTGGATGAACCTGCGCCCATTGAACGCGATCAGGCCACGCTCACGCTGATGTCCCATTTGGGCGTACTGGCAACGGCCCTGCTCTTTGTGGGCAGTGGTAACTTACTCACCGTGACCCTGACCTGGGTGATCATGGATCTATTGGTCCTGGTGCGCAACGCCATCGCCCCGGTGGATCAACCTGAAGCCTCGTTAACCCCTGGCTCGTTGCCGCCGATCCACCGCACCCCGGGCTTGAGTCTGCTGGGGGCGTTGCTCCTCTTGATCGGCCTCTTGCCCGCAGGGCCAGGTGGCCTGAGTCAGCCACTTCAGGGCGGAACTTTGCCCATTGAAACTATTCTCTTAATGCTGATGGCAGCGGCTATCCGGGCCGGGGCCTATCCTTTCCACATCTGGCTCTTGCCCGCCAGCAGCATTCGCCTAAAATTGCCCGACCGTTTCATTGATCACCTTGTGCCTGTGGTCTGTGGACTTTGGCTGTTGGGCTGGTCGTCAGGATTGGGGGGGGCAACGCTGCTTGTGCGCCCAGAATTTGTCATTCTCGTATTGATGGCGCTTCTGGGCAGTGCCATCGCCGCCTACACAGCCACGGAAAAACCGGGCCACACCACCTTTGTGCTGGTTACCCTGGTGGGCGTGGCAGGGTTGACCGCCATTTTATCCGAAGCCCAGGGACCCGCTGCGCTGATCTGGCCCACCACCACTGTCGCGCTGGGCGGCGGTCTTTGGCTGGTGGGGGAACGGGTCTGGCGCGAATGGGGCTGGCAGATCCCGGTGAGTGTGGGCGCGTTGGCATTGGTGGGCGTCCCCTTCACCGCAGGCTTTCTCACCCAATCGGCGGTTGCTCGCTTGCTCATGGGTGATTTTTCCGGATCGTTGGTGCTGCCCTTCTTTGTGATCTATGTCATGGCCCAAACGCTGTTAGTCTCGGCGCTGCTACGAAGCTGGGGCGCACAGGAACGCAACGCCGTGGGGCTGGCCCTGCCTGTGATCTGGCGATTGCTGGCTGCCAGTCTGGTGCTGGCGATTCCATTGGTCGTGGCGGGCATCCAACCCCAAGCCATCGCTGCCCTGGCGAGCATTCCCGACGCCATCCCGCATAATGTGGGCAATCCGCCCACGGCTGTGGCTGGACCGTCGGTCTGGCTCACGTTAAGCGTGCCACTGCTTCTGGGCATGGGGCTGGCCGTGTTGCGTCCGCGCTTTTGGGCGCTTTTGGGTCAATGGCCCGACCGGCTGGCTCACATGGCTGGGCTGGAGTGGCTCACTCGCATCTTTGATTGGGGGACAGATCGCGTGGGGTCGATTTGGGAGACAGGTTTAGAGATCTTTGAGGGCGCGGGCTACGTGGGCTGGCTGGTTACTTTTGTGGTAGTCGGCTATTTTTTGATGAGCTAATGGGAAATCTAGGTTGTGATTGACGTTATCTTTGGAAGCAACTTTTGGGACACATCCACGGCCATGTGGAGCATCGGCTTGCTCATCGCCGTGCTGATCCTAATCTGGGATTGGCGTTTTCTGCTGCTTGGACTCGTCTTCGTCCAATATGGCCTGGGCCAGATTTTGATCTATCGCTATGGCGTCCCCTCGCAATGGGTACTCATCTATCTGTTGGTAACCCTGCTCTCTGTGCTGATTCTGGGATTATCACCGCTACAACTGCACACCCATGAACCCGAAGAGGGCAGCGGCAATCCTTTCTTCCGGGGCGCTTTGCTGCTGCTGTTGTTGGCCTTTGTCTATTCCCTCTCCCTGGAATTGCTATTGCCCATCCTTGATGTTGCTACCGTGCGCCTCTTCCTATGGCTGCTGTCCTGTGCGCTGCTGATCCTGGCTCTCACTGATCGGGCTGTCTTTGCAGGGGCAGGTCTGCTGCTCTGGTTGCTGCCTGTGCAGGCAATTATGTCCATTATTGTGCCCCAGCCAGCCCTGATTGCCCTCTTGGGGATGCTTATGATCCTGATTGCCCTGGCCTGTGCCTATCTGGCTGTGGCCGAAAACGAAGAGGTAGCTGAACTCCAAACCCCTCTTACAGACATGGTTTTCCCCGCATCGGCCACGAAAATCGCGCCCATCCCCACACGGGCAAGCTTTGCCCGTCGACTTTTGCTTCAACGGCTGGCCGCAGTGCTGGGCCTTCTCAAACGGCTCCAGGGCTAGAAACCTCTTATGATTGTCTTTTCCTTTCCCGAATTAATTGGCATTGCCCTGATTTTGGCCTTGCTCGTCGGCTATCTGCTGCGCGCTTGGCCCACGTGGGCGGCTACATTTTGCGCGTTCTTGCTTGCCGCCATCGCATTGTGGACATGGCGCAGCTATGGGGTTGGCTCGCTGCTACAAGTGCCCCTTCTCCCGGTGGGTGTCAGCCTTACCGCCCGCTTTACCCAATTCAATTTCGTCTTCTTTTTACAACAATCCAATCTGCCCATGGTGGTTGTCACTCTGCTGATCACCGCCGCCGCCCTGGGATTTAGCGTGCTTGCGCCCCAAGGCGCCCTGTTTATCCCGCTCTCGCTGATCACGGCTGGCGGATATGTGGCGATGGCCCTCTTGCACACAGCGCCGTTGGAACCAGTTTTGCTGATCCCACTGGCGTTGGCGATTATGGCAACGTTGAATGTTTTTCTGCTTCAGGGCGACCGCTTTGGGCGCACAGGCGGCGCTCTGCGTTCGCTGCTGGGGCCTATTCTCGCCTTTCCCTTCTTTCTGCCTGTGGCCTGGTATATTGAACAGATCCCGCTTAACCCGCAGAACAATGAGAACTTTCTCGTGGCAGGTTGGTTATTGGCAGTGGGGCTGCTTCTGCTACTCGCTCCTGCCCCGCTACATAATGGTCAACCTGCCGCCGCTCAACATGCTCCCCCGCTGGCTCTGGCATTGCAAACTCTGCTCTATCAACTGGCGGTGCTGGCCTTGCTCTCGCGCACGCTGGCCCGCTTCTCCTTTGCCCTGGATCTGACACCCCTTAGCCTCTGGCTCACCGTGGGCGGCATCACCACGGCAATTTGGGGCGGGCTGGCCGCAGCCGGAACCAATCACCCGGGGCGGCTGTGGGGCTATGCCCTGCTCCACGATCGGGGCCTGATTTTACTCCTGTTGGCTCTCCCCGGCCCCCAAAGCTGGCCGCTCGTCATCTTCCTCTTTACCCTGCGCGCCATGAGCGCGTTAAGCGCCGCCGCCGGTCTTGCCCAATTGCGTCAGGCTGTGGGTAGTCTGGACATCCCAGAACAACTGCGCGGGATAGGCGGTCGCTGGCCGTGGAGTACATCGCTTTTTTTGCTGGGCAGCTTGGGACTGGCTGGCTTTCCGCTGAGTGTTGGCTTCACAGGCCACTGGGCCGCCCTGCAAACCATCGCCGATAGCGACTGGCGGGTGGCTACGGTAGTGCTTCTTGCTTCCGGCGGCGTGGTCTTTGGCTTTGTGCGACTAGTTCGCCTGCTCTTTGGTCCGTTGCTCAACCGCTATCTACCCCAGGAACGCACAGCCAGTGGCGTCGTGGCCGCGGCTGTGATCCTCGTCTCGTTGGCGTTGGCTTTTGTGCCCCAACTGCTGGCTGGCCCGGTAAACTGGGTGTTGAGCGCTTTTCAGCGCTAACCCTTCAAAAGCTACCGCAAACGCCAGCGCGGTTAAACACGATAGATCCTGACGGTCGTTCTCTGCTATACCAGAAGACGACCGTTTTGTGTAAAAGGTTTGTGTAAAAGGTTTGTGTGAAAGGAAAGGGTATGGAGCCGTCTGTGCCAGCGTCCTCGCGGCTGAGTGGGTATTATCAAAAAAGTGTGGACGAGCGTGTGCAACTTCTGGCCGATTGGGCTGCGCTCTCTCCGTCCGAAACCGCTCTGCTGGCCGATGCCTTGAGCGTGGCCCAAGCCGACAAGATGATCGAAAATGTGGTGGGGCGCTATACTTTGCCCCTGGGCATTGCCACCAATTTTGTCATTAACGGCGTGGATACGCTGATCCCGCTGGTGGTGGAGGAGCCTTCGATTGTGGCGGCGCTGAGCTACGCGGCGCGGCTGGCGCGGGCGGGCGGCGGCTTCGTCACCGGCAGCACAGATCCCGTGATGATCGCCCAAATTCAGTTGTTGGATGTGCCTGATCTGGTGGCGGCGACGGCTGCGATTGCCGCGGCAGAAGCTGAACTGCTGGCTGCGGCCAACACCAGCCCCACGATTGCCCGCCTGGGTGGCGGACCGCGCCGCATTGAAGTGCGCCCGCCGCTCCAGACCGTGGTGGGGCCAATGCTGATTGTACATCTGCACTTTGATTGTCGGGACGCCATGGGCGCGAATGCCGTCAACACTGCCGCCGAGACCATCGCCCCGCGCCTGGAAGCGCTCAGCGGCGGGCGGGCACTGTTGCGGATCCTGAGCAATCTCACCGATCAGCGGCGTGCCTGGGCCGAGGTGATGATCCCCGCCGAGGAATTTGGCACTGCCGAGCAGTCTGGCACAGAGGTGAGCCAGGGCATTGTCGAGGCCAACGCCTTTGCCCTGGCCGATCCCTATCGCGCCGCCACCCACAACAAGGGCATTTTCAACGGCATTGACGCGCTGCTCATTGCCACCGGCAACGACTGGCGCGCTGTCGAAGCCGGCGGCCACGCCTACGCCGCCCGCAGCGGACAATACCGGGCGCTGACGGAGTGGCAAATCGTGGCTGGCGATTGGGCCGATACCCTCCCCGATCGCCAATCGCCAATCGCCAATCGCCAATCGCCCGCCCTCTACGGTCGCTTGGAAATGCCGCTTGCCGTGGGCATTGTGGGCGGGGCCACGCGCAGCCACCCCGTGGCGGGCCTTGCCCTGAAAATCTTGGGCATCACCAGCGCCCGGCACTTGGCCGAGATCGCTGTGGCCGTGGGGCTGGCGCAGAATCTCGCCGCCATTCGCGCCTTGGTCACCGACGGCATCCAGCGCGGACACATGCGGCTACACGCCCGCCAGATCGCCGTTGCCGCCGGTGCCAGCGCCGAGCAGGTGGACGCCCTGGCTGCGCGCTTGATCCAACGTGGCGAGATCCGCGTGGAACGGGCGCGCGAATTACTGAAAGAAATGAACGAGTAACCGAAAATTGGGGAAGAAGAGATTGAGCGGTTAAGAGAGTAGGTGATTGCCAGAGGCGGTCTTCTGAAATCGCTCAATCTCGCAATCTCCCTATTTATCAAAGGAGTTTTTATGTTGAATCAACCTGCCCACCCTGTGGGCATTGTCGGTTATGGCTCGTATATTCCGCGCTATCGGCTGCCGGGCAGCGAAATTAGCCGCATCTGGAGCGAGGACAAAGACGATAGTCCGGTCAAGGAAAAAGCCGTGCCGGGGATCGATGAAGACACGGCCACCATGAGCATCGAGGCGGCGCGCAATGCGCTGGCGCGCGCGCAAATCGACCCCAAACAGATCCGCGCCGTGTGGGTGGGCAGCGAAAGCCACCCCTACGCCGTCAAGCCCACGGGCACAATTGTGGCCGAGGCGATTGGCGCAACGCCCGCCACCCAGGCCGCCGATTGGCAGTTTGCTTGTAAAGCCGGCACCGAGGCCATCCAAGCCGGGATCGGTTTTGTGGGCAGCGGCATGGCCTCCTATGCGCTGGCAATCGGCATGGACACCGCCCAGGGACGACCAGGCGATGCGCTGGAATATATGACCGGCGCAGGCGGCGCGGCGATTCTGCTTGGCCCTGCCGCCGAATCCGCCGTAATCATAGAGCGCAGCAACGGCTATATCTCGGATACTATGGATTTTTGGCGACGTCCCGGCAGCGAATATCCCAGCCACGCCGAGCGTTTCAGCGGCGATCCCGGCTATTTCGGCCATGTGGTCCCCGCCGCCGAGCAGATGATGGCCGTCATGGGCACAACCTCCGCCGACTATGCCCATGTCATCTTTCACCAGCCCAATATTAAATTCCCAGTGCGAGCCATGAAG
The DNA here is from genome assembly GCA_963721725.1 of uncultured Chloroflexia bacterium. Lineage (GTDB taxonomy): Bacteria > Chloroflexota > Anaerolineae > Caldilineales > Caldilineaceae > RI-153. The sequence continues at coordinate 13,367 of CAVRLX010000006.1, read as the reverse complement.
ATGTTGGGCTTCACCCCCGAGCAGTGGCGGGCGGGGCTGCTCGTCAACGAGATCGGCAACACCTATGCTGGCTCGTCGATTGTGGGCCTCACCGCCGTGCTGGATGTTGCCAAACCGGGGGAACAGATTCTGCTGGTCAGCTATGGCAGCGGGGCTGGGTCAGATGCGTTTCATCTGATCGTCACCGAGCGTATTCTTGATGTGCAGCGACGCGCTCCCCAAACCTGGGACTATATCCGGCGGCGTACCGTGATCGATTATGCACAGTATGCGCGGATGCGCGGCAAGCTGTTGGTGGCATAGATAAAAGGAGATTGAGTGATTGGGAGATTTCAGAAGACCGCCTCTCCCAATCACTCAATCTCTTTCCCACATTTATCCCACATCCACATGATAGGATTTGTCACCATAAACTTGACGGGATTTCTTGCCCCTGCCTATAATCACACAGTGATTGGCCTTTATATCCTATCCAACGAGACCTTCCCCCCCATGAATCTAAAAGGCTTTGGCTTTCTGCTTCGAGAAACAGCCGCCGGTTGGCAGCGCGATAATGTGGCACGCTTGTCGGCGTCGCTGGCGTTTTATACGATCTTCTCATTGGCCCCGCTGCTCATTATTATCGTGGGGCTGGTTGGCGTGGTAGTCAACCAAATGGCGACTGTGGAGCTTAATTTCGCCCTCGATCAGGCCACGATTGTAGATCGCATTGCCCTAGAGGCGCGCGATCTGATCAGCCCCAGCGGTGAAAATCTAGTGCGCACCATCTTTGAAGACAGCCAGGGGACAGAGGGCGGCATTCTCGCCACCATCATTGGGCTTTGTAACCCTGCTCATCGGGGCCACTGGCGTGATGGCAGAACTGCAAGGCGCGCTTAATAAGGTCTGGAAGGTGGAGCCACCCCCCGCCAATGGGGTTCTGGCTGTGGTACGCACCCGCTTGCTCTCCTTCGCCATGATTCTGGCAATTGGCTTTTTGCTGCTGGTCTCGTTGGTGCTCAGTGTGATCTTGGGGGCCTTTAGTGACTATATGGGGAATGTGCTGCCAGATTCGATAATTTTGTTGCAAGTCCTGACATTTTTTATCACGATTGGCTTTATAACATTGCTTTTCGCGATGATCTACCGCTACCTTCCCGATGCCCACATTGCCTGGCGCGATGTCTGGATCGGCGCGCTGGTCACCGCTCTGCTTTTTACACTGGGCAAAACCCTCATCGGTCTTTACCTGGGCAACGCTCCCTTTGGGGCTGCCTATGGCGCGGCTAGTTCGCTGGCCGTGATCCTGGTCTGGGTCTACTTTTCGTCGCAGCTTGTGCTGATCGGGGCCGAGTTTACCGAGGTCTATTCGCGGCGGTTTGGATCGCGTATCCTCTCCTATGCCGAATACAAAGATCTGGCCAACCGACCGCCCGAACCGCCCAAACATGGCGGCAGCATGGCTAACTTTTAATCACCGTCCACAAGGAGTTTTCATGAACATCCACCTTTTTCAATCTTCCATTCGCACGCTCTCTCTGATCGTCGCCCTCGTTTGGCTGACCGCCTGTGGCAGCGGCCCAGCCCTGCCCACGCCCGTCCCCACCCTTTCCGCAGAAGGCGTGACCATCATCCGCGTGGGTGAGGGGGGAGAAACAGCCACCGAAGTCCAAGAGGAAGCCGAACCTGCTGGCGAAACTGCAACCGCAGCCGAAACCGAAAGCGATGCCAGCGTCCGCTTTATCGAACCCACAAACGACGCCACCGTCACCAATCCCGTGCATGTGACCATCGGCGTGGACGGCCTCACCGTAGAACCCTCCGGCGAAATCCACGAAGGGGCGGGTCATCTGCATATTTTGGTGGACACAGGCTTTATCGAACCCGGCACGGTGATCCCCAGCGACGATGCCCATCTTCACTTGGGCGATGGTTCGCTGGAACGTGAATTGACGCTCACCCCTGGCGAACATGTGTTACGGTTGCAATTTGCCGACGGCGCGCACACGGCGCTCGACGGCGAGCAATATCACGCTGAGATCACGGTCACTGTTTCCGAATAGTTACTCCGAATAAGTCTAAGGCGCAGGCGGAGAGATACCTAGAAGTCGAACTTTTCCCAAAAGTTCGACTTCTCTTTGCATCCTATCTACCATCAAAAGCGACGCCAGCCCTACCCGTCAAGGATACTTTTCCCTATGCCCAACGCCCTTTCTACCCAACTACAGGCTCTCTATGGCGAGGTATCCGCGCCCCAAATCGCCCGTTATCATGCAGCGCTGGATCGCTTTGTCGCCACCTATGGCGTGGGGCCGATTCATCTCTTTCGGGCGCCGGGTCGTGTCAACCTCATTGGCGAACACACCGACTATAATCACGGCTATGTGCTCCCCGCCGCGCTGGATAAAGATGTGCTATTCTTGGTTCGCCCGCGCCCCGACAACACCGTGAATTTGCATAACATGGAGGCAGATTTCCCCGCCCGCACCTTTGCCGTCAGCCCCCAGATTCCTAGCGCGCCCGCTGGGGATCGGAGCAACTATGCCCGCGGCGTGGCCCAGGAGATGGCGCGTAAATTTGGCGACAGCATGCCGGGCTTTGACGCGCTGGTCAGCAGCGCGGCGCCGCTGGGCGTGCCGCGTGGCTCTGGCGTCAGTTCATCATCGGCGCTGACCGTGGCCGTGGCTGTGGCGCTGGCCCATTGGGTGGACTGGGATTGGCAGGGCAGCGAGATGGCCCAGTTTTGCTCCGATGCTGAATGGTATGTGGGCACGCGCGGCGGGATTATGGACCAATTCATTGCGCTTTTGGCCCAGCGCAATCATGCCCTTTTTCTCGATTGCCGCCCCGACGCCACCGGAGAATTTCACAGCCAGGCCATCCCCCTGCCCGCGGGCTATCGACTGCTGGTCTGTGATAGCGGCGTGCATCATGCCAACGTGCGCGGCGAGTTCAACGCACGGGTGGCGGCCTGCCGGGCCGGGGTGGCCCTGCTGCGCCAAGCCTATCCCGGCATCACCCATCTGCGCGATGTGGAAGCCATAGATCGGGCTGCGCTGGAAGACTGGCTCCCCGAAGAGACCACGGTGGCTGCGCTGTTGGCGGCGGGCCATGATCTGGGTGATCTGCCCAATGTTCCCGCCGCCCAGCCGCTGCGCGTGCGCGCCTGTTGTCGCCATGTATGGAGCGAAAATCGACGGGTGTTGGCTGCCGTGGACGCGTTGAACCGGGATGACATTGTGGCATTGGGCGCGCTTTTGAACGAAGCCCACGCCAGCGCCCGTGATGATTACCGCATCAGCACGCCTGAATTGGAAGTTTTGGTGGAGGCGGCCCGCGGTGTTGAAGGCTGTGTGGGGGCACGGCTCACAGGCGCGGGATGGGGCGGCTGCATTGTGGCCCTCGTCCACGCCGACGCCGTGGACGAATTTCAGCAGCGCGTGCCTGCCCGCTATCAAGAACAGACTGGGCGCACACCCACAATCTTTCCCTGTCAGGCCAGCGTGGGGGCTGGTCTGGTTGCCGTAATAGAGCGCTAGGGCCTGCCGTCTACCCCAGTCATGGCGTCAAGCCAGAAATTCTCAAAGTAGAACGCGGATGACGCAAATCCGCCAGATCCGCGTTCTATTTCGGTCAACTTGCGCATGGTTGGCTTCACAGGGAACTGACTCTCTGAATTCGTTCCACCGTGGCGTGGATCAAGGGGCGTTGGTCGGCGTGCAGGGCTGCGTCGAGCAACTGCGCCGTCTCAATATAAAGCTGGAGACCCGCCATCACCTGCTGGCGCAGGGACGTTTCTGCAATCCCAAAGGCCGCCCGCCGTAGCTCGATCCAGCGGGTGGGGATCTCCGCTGACTGTGCCAGCTCGTCATAAAAACCATTGTCGCCGCTGATCAGCACGCCGCGCTGCACTTGTACCGTGCGCGAGAGCAGCCAGGAAAGCCCAAAGCGTGCGTTGAGCAACCGCCCCGTGTGATCGCGCCGCAAGCCTTCCAGCCCCTTATGCACCTCTTCAATCAGCCCCACCAACATCTCGCTGGCGTAATGATTGGCCTTTGCCTGCATCGCCTCATCCCACACAAACGCATGAGCACGCGCCTGAATGGCAGCGAAATAGCCGTCTGCATCCACCAATGGCCGAGCGCTCCGAACGCCGGCAATGCTGGATGTAGCGGCCTCGGGTTCGCTGAACCAAGCCGCCACCTGCGCGGGCGTCACCGTACTAATTACAACTAATTGCCCATCGACGAGATGGGTGTACGCTGCGGTATCATTGACGGTATCATCCACAAACCGCACCAGATCCAAATCGCTGTGCGGGCCAGCATCACCGCGGGCGTGGCTGCCCATCAGCGCAAAGGCGCGCGCTCCCGGACTATGGTAGCGCTCGATTAGAGATTGAAACGAAAAGGAAAAAAACATAGGTAAAGTCAAGATTATGAAAGGCAAATGGACACATGTATAATGGAATACAGAGAAATAATCATTTGGGTTTCCCGGTAGCCCCACCACCAAACGGTTGTTACCTCTGGCCGCATTATCCTCCGCAGCAGCACACAAAGACATTTTTCAAAGAGCAAAAAATGTTCCTTTGTGGCGCTGCTTCGTATATTATCCGGCAACCACAGAGATCCTACAAACCTGCCGCCCAAATAGACAAAGCCACTCACCTCCTTGTCCTGTGCCAGGGGTGCTCTTTGTGTTACTTCCCGTTGGACGGGCATAAGGCCGATTACCCGATCAGGGCCTTGTTTTCAGCGTTTATAAAGGATCGCCATGCTTACCGATTCCATCTCTCTGTTCAGCCAACGACGTATTATAACATCTCTGGCTCTCTTATTGATGGTTATTCTTCCCTTCACGCTGGTTCGCGAAGTCCTGGCTGCCGCCACCCCCACCGCAACCTTGACCTTACCGAGCAGTGGGTTATTGGGCGAGTCGCTAAGCTTTTCGGTGACCTTTGCCAACACCGCGCCAGGGGCCAGCGAGACGGGATACGGCCCCTACATTGATCTAATCTTGCCCGCCACCGGCGCAGACGGTAACGACGGCATCACCTTTACCAGCGCCACCTATCTGGGCCAAAGCGTGACCAGTACCGTGCTCACGTTCAACGCCAGCGGTCAGGCCACCCACCCTTACGCGCTGACCAACACGGGCATACCTGTGGTGGTCACAGGCACGTCAGGCGATCAACTGGTGGTGCTGCAACTTCCCTTTGGCTCGTTCACCCGTGATCAACCGCCCATCACCGTGCAGATCAACGCCAGCGTGAGCAATCTGGCCGATGTGGAGACAGCGCTGACCGTGCGCACACGCGGCGGGTTTCAATATGGCGGGGATGCGCTGAACAATCCGACCACTGACCCCTCGATCATCGGCTCCTATGCCGCGTCTACCTTCACCCCCAAAATCCTGAGCCTGACCAAAACCTACCTCGGCCCGGAGAGCGAGACCGCCACCGGCCCCAACTATCCGCGCCAATACCGGGTGACGGTGGATATTCCCACCGGCCAGACCCTGACCAATCTGGATTTGATCGATCTGTTGCCCGCCAATATGCAGTTTGTGCGCGTAGACAGCACCACGATCCGCGGGGGGGCCGCCACCACCACTGCCGTGAGCACGCCCAGCACCAGTGTGCCCGGTGGCAACTTGACCCGCCGCTTTGCTTCCGTCACCGGAACCAGCGCCACCAACGACGCAGAACTGCTCTTCACGTTTTACATTCCGCTCAGCGACATCACGCCCAACCCAGTGATCAACGCTACCAGTGGCGACGCAGTCACGTCGATTAACGATGCCAAAACCCAGGGCAACTGGACCCCGCTGGACACGCGCGACGCGGCCACCCTTACCAGCAGTGATGTCACCGCCAATGATCACACCCTGACCGACCGCTCGATTGCCACCCAAAAGAGCGTAAGCCTGGCGGTGGACACGGGGCCCACGGGCAACTCGCCGGGCGATACGCTGCTCTATACGTTGCAGGTGCAAATCTCCGACTTTTTCTCGTTTCAGGACGTTGTGATCAACGATACTGTCTCCGACGGACAGCGCTTCGACAGCACGTTCACGCCCCGGCTGACCGTCAACGGCAACGGCTATACCCTGGCCGCGGCCCCGATGAACGCCGCCAACTACACGGTGACGCCGCGCTACACAGGCGGCGGTGGCCCCACGCCCTCTGACGGGACCACCCGCATCGCCTTTCGCCTCTCGGATGAGCTAGTAAGCCGCGGCCAGAGTGACAAGTTTATTGGCGGCTGTGTGCCTGTGGCCGGGACCGGGGGCGGCGCGCCAGACTGCGCCAGCTTTAACGACGGCCCAACCACGGCCACGCTAACCTTTCGCACAGTAATCCAGGACAGCTACACCGACAACTTCCCTTCGGGCAACAACAGCCTCAACGAAGGTGACAGCGTGAGCAACACCGAAACGGTCAGCGCCAACCTGCTTTCAGTGATCGACAACGCCACCCTCACCGGCCAGCCAGAGAGCGACAACAGCAGCGCCAGCGTCAAGATCCCCAACGGCACGCTGACCAAAAGCATCTATGCCATCAACGGCAGCACCACCCTGCCCTCGCCTGTGCGCGTGACTGCCGGGGATCGGGTTACCTATCGGGTGCGCTATCAACTTCAAACCGGCGATTTTGAACAGTTCAGCCTCACCGATTATCTGCCGCTGCCCGCCTTTCGCGTGGCCGATGCCGATGCAGACGGCGTCGCTGGGCCAACCTGGAGCTTTGACAGCACGGGCGCCACCGCGCCCCCCGCCGGCCAGTGGAAGCGTGGCCCTGCCGACACCCAATTTGCCCGCTCTGGCCGCGTGCCCACGCTGACCACAGACAACGCCGCCAATAGCCTGCGCTTCGCCTATGCCACCTATGACGATGCCACCAACAGCGGGGCCACCATCGATCTGCTCTTCACCGTCACCGCTTCGTCTGATAAATTTGTCGACGGTCTCTTTTTGACCAATCAGGTGCGTCAAACCGATCAAAATACCCAGAACGCGGCCCAAAGCCAAGATGCCATTGTGCAACTTCAGATCACCGAGCCGGTGCTCACCCTGCGCAAGGGCATTATCGCTACCAACGGCACAGCCACGACCTTTGCGCCCACCACGGTGGGGCCAGTCACCTTTAGCGCGCCCGGCGGTGGCTGTCCGCGCTTTGCCGGTACAGTCACCTCGACCGATCTGACCACGTCGCCCATCAACAGCAACCTCAGCGGTGTGGACGCTGGCGATCTGGTCACCTTTGCCATTGTCGTGGAAAACACCGGCAGCGGTCTCAACGGTGCGTTTGATGTGCGCGTGCGCGACGATCTGCCCACGGGCTTTGCCGTGCCGAGCGGCGGGCTGAACTTGTGTGTCACCGACGGCACCGGCGCGGCTATTGCCACGGTGAACGTAAGCGGCGGCACGGGGCTGTTGAGCCAGGGCATCGAACTCGTCGATCCCGGCCCCACGGCTACCCCCACCGGCGGCATCGATCCCTTCAGCGCCAGTAATGGCCGCAACATCGCCATCATCACCTTTGATCTGCAACTGCAAACCAGCGTAGCCCCCGCCGCTGTGATCAACAACACCGCCACCCTCTTTAACTATGCCGCCCAAGAAGGCCGCGCCGACTTTACGCCCACGGACCTCACTGATGGGGCCAGCAGCACCATTGCCACGCCCACCAATACGAAATCCATCGTCAGTACGTCCGAGGCGCACACCACCACACCCAGCCCCACCACCTCTGCCAATCCGGCCCGGCTGGCCGTGGGCGAGATCGTACGCTTTCGGCTGGCGGTGCAGATCCCCGAAGGCACATCCCCGATCTGCAATTGCTGGATGCTCTGCCCACCGGTATGACCTTTCTCAACGACAACACTGCCACCGTCACCTTTGTAAGCAACGGCGGCGGCATCACGTCATCAACACTCAACAGCGGGCTGGCGGGCTGTGGCTCCCTGGTCATCAGCGGCAACAGCAGCGCGGTGACGCCCACCTGCCCCCTGCCCGACGCCGCCGTGAGCAGCAGCGCCACCACCAATACCGATACCTATATCTCCGGCACCGATCCCTATTTCAAAGTAGGCAATCTGGTCAACAGCGACAGCGACGCCGACGGCGAATTTGTGGTGGTGGACTTTAACGCCATTTTGGACAACAGCACCAGCGGCAACAGCGTCGGCACCAACCGCAACAACACCTTTACCACACGCATCAGCAGCAGCACCGTCGGGGCAACCTCCAGCACTGCTTTTACGCGCATTGTCGAGCCGTCCATCGCCACCGTCAGCAAAACCATCACCACGGTTCCCAACGACGCCGGCGACACTGTGGCCTACCGCATCACCTTTTCCAATGCCTCTGGGACCAACAACACCACGGCCTTTGACGTGCGTTTTGTGGACATTGTCCCCAGTAGCGTCAGCCTCACCCTTGCCAGCGTCACCGTCACGCCGGCGGGCGGCACGACAGGCGTCACCAACAACAGCAGCGGCAACACCGTAGACATCACCCTGGCAACCATGCCCACCGGCGGCAGCGTCACCATTACCTATGTGGGCATAGTCAACCGCAGCGTCGCCCCCGGCCAGAACGTGCCCAACACCGGCAACGTCACTTATACCAGCCTGCCGGGGACAAACGGCACCACGGGCAACGCCACCGGCTCAAATACGGGCACGGCGGGCAGCAATACTGGCGAGCGCACCGGCGCGGGCGGCACTCTCAACAAATATTTTGCCAGCGGCACAACCAGCTTCACCATAGATAACCCCATTTTGACCAAGAGCATTGTCGCCACCTCCGAGGCCAGCACCACAGGCAGCAACCTGACGATTGGCGAAATTGTGCGCTATCGCCTTCAGATTTCGATCCCCGAAAGCACAGACAACGCCTTCCGTATTATTGACACCCTGCCCGCCGGCTTCACATTGCTCGATAACAGCCAGGTGCGCCTCGCCTTTGTCACCGATGTCCCTGTGACCGCGCCGGCGGATCTGGCTGGGGCTGGCAACAGCGCCGTGCCGCCCACGTTTGTGCTGCCAGCCAGCCGCATCAGCACCGTGGGGCAGGTGATCACCTTTAATTTAGGCGATCTGGTAATCAACGACAACGACGCCAACCAAGAACTTATCGTTCTCGAGTTCAACGCCCTGGTCAACAACAGCGCCAGCAACCTGCGCGGCACCCTCAAGACCAACACCTTCAAGACCGAGATCGACGGCCTGGATCGGGGCACAGCCGCCACGGTCAACGCCACAATTGTGGAACCCACGATTACCAATCTGGCAAAGTCGGTAATCGCCACGCCCGGCGATGCCGGGGACACCGTCACCTATCGAATCAGCTTTAGCAACAGTGGCACGGCCACCGCCTTTGATCTGCCCCTGCTCGACACGCTCCCCGCCGACCTTACTCTCAACTTGGGTAGCATCAGCGTCACGCCCAGCACCGGCGTCACCAACAACAGCAGCGGCAATACCCTCAATCTGGTGATTGCGTCGCTGGCGGCGGGCGGCAGCGTCACCGTGGACTATAGCGCCATCCTCAACCAGTCGGTGACGCCCCGCCAGGTGATCCCCAACACGGCCAGCCTGACCTATACCAGCCTGCCAGGAGCCAGCGGTACAACGACCAATGCCACCGGATCGAGCACGCCGGGCACAGCCGGAACCACCACCGGCGAGCGCACAGGCACAGGCGGCGTCAACACCTATAGCGGCGGCAGCGCTGCCCAGATCACTGTCAACGGATCAAACTTGACCAAGTCGTTGGCGTCCACCTCTGCCGCCCACACCACCGGTAGCAATGTCACCATCGGCGAGGTGATCACCTATGCCCTTAGCGTGACCCTGCCCGAAGGCACTACCCCTTCCCTCATCGTAACCGATACGCTGCCCGCGGGGCTGGTCTATGTGGCGGGCAGCGCCGCTTTGGACAGCAGCGGCTTTGGCGGCACAATCCCCGCGCCCACGGTGACCACGCCGGGCAACAGCGTGATCTTCAGCTTCGGCCCCATCACCGTCACCGCCGACAACAACATCAACAACAACAGCTTTGGGCTGCGTCTGCGCGCGGGTGGCGGACGTGGTCGGGAACGTGGGCAACAGCCCCGGCCAGACCAGCCTCCCCAATAGCGCCAGCCAGCGCATTCCCGGCAACCCTCTGGTGACCAGCAACAGCGTGGCGGCCACCGTGGTGGAGCCTCGGCTGACCGTGAGCAAATCGATTGCGCCCACCAGCGCCGCCGCCAACGACACCGTGACCATCACCCTGACTGTGAACAACACGGGCAGCGCCGACGCCTTTGACGTGATCGTGGACGATCCCCTGACCACGGCTAATTTTAGCAATATCACCCAGGGGACGACGCCCGCCGGCTTTACTTTCTCCACTGTGCCATCGGGCAATAACACGATTGTGCGTTACACCGGCGGCAGCGTGCCCGCCGCTGGCAGCCGAGTCTTTACATTCACGGCCCGACTCACCGCTGCCCCCGCCGCGGGCACGCAGATCAACAACGTTGCCACGGCCACCCAGATCACCACGCTGCCCGGCGCCGATGTCAACGAGCGCGCCCAGCCTGCTGTCAATGGCAGCGCCATCCTCACGGTGATTGCGCCGGATCTGACCCTGACCAAAAGCGACAGCCGCACCTCGATTGCGCCGGGACAGAGCAGCGTCTATGCCCTGTTGGCGGTGAACGTGGGCCAGAAGGCCGCGGCGGGCGTGGTCATCACCGAGACTGTGCCAGTCAGCGCCACCTTTAACGCCGCCACCAGCAGCAGCGGCTGGAGTTGCGCGGACGGTTCCCCGGCAGGGACGATCTGCACCTTCGCCGTGGGCACGCTGGCGGCGGCGGCCAACCGCGCCGTGAACTTTGGCATAACTCTCCTTAACCCAGTCCCGGTCAGTCTCAGCCAGATCGTCAACACCGCCATTGTGCGCGACGACGGGCAGCGCGGCAGCGATCCCACGCCCGCCAATAACACGGCCACCGACACCAACAGCCTCAGCCTCAGCACCGTGGGCGATTTCGTCTTTGTGGATAGCAACGGCAACGGCATCCAAAATGCCGGGGAGCCGGGGCTGGCCGGGGTCACCGTTCGCCTGTACGGCAGCAGCGGTGCGCTGGTGGCGACGACGGTCACCAATGGCAGTGGAATTTATAGCTTCACCGGGCTGGGGCCGGGCAGCTATCAGATCGAAGTAGCGCCGCCGATTGGCTTCGACTTTACCCGGCTCAACGCTGGCACAGACACCACGCTGGACAGCAATATTAACCCGGCTACAGGGCGCAGCGCGCTCTTTGCCGTGGGAACCGGAGCCACGGATACCAGCCGCGACGCCGGACTGATTCAGGTCATCGCCATCGGCGATCTGATCTGGCAGGACTACAACGGCGACGGCGTGCGCGACGCCAACGAGCCGGGCATCGCCGGGGTGACGGTGCGCCTCTTTGACGACACCGGCGCGCTCATCGCCACCACCACCACGGCCGCCAACGGCAGCTATGCTTTCAGCAGCATCCCGCCCGACACCTATACAATCACTGTCGATCCATCCACCCTGGCCGCAGGATCGACCAACACCTATGATCTTGACGGCAACCGCAACTCATCCACCACCGTGGCCGTGGCGTCGGGCCAGCAAAACCTGAACGCCGACTTTGGCTACAGCGGCCCACCCGTGATCCTGAGCACCAAGCGCGCCGCCCTCTTCACCGATGCCGACAACAGCGGCGCGCCCTCGCCGGGCGATACCCTGGCCTATACGGTTTTCATCACCAACACTGGCACAGGCCCGCTGACGGGTGTGATCTATCAAGACCTGCTCGACGCCAACACAACGTTGGTGGGCGGCAGCGTCCAGAGCAGCCAGGGCACAGTCAACGGCGGCCCCGGCGTTGCCGTCAGTGTGGGCACGCTGGCCGGTCAGGTGGGCATGACCATCACCTATCGGGCCACCATCAACGCGCCTCTGCCCGCCGGCGTCGTCGCTGTGAGCAACCAAGGCACAGTGCGCAGCACCCAACTGCCCACAGCCTCCACAGACGACCCCAGCACGGCCACGCCCGGCGACGCCACCCAGACGCCCGTCACCGCCGCGCCCACCCTGGAAGCCACCAAGCGCGTGGGGCTGGACGTGGACGCCGACGCCAACGGCTTCCCCAGCCCCGGCGATACCCTAGTCTACACCGTCACCCTCTTTAACAACGGCAACATTGGCACCACGGGCGTGCTCTTTAACGATACGCCAGGGGCCAATACCGCCCTCGTTCCCGGCAGCGTCACCACCAGCCAGGGCACGGTGACCCAGGGCAACGGTGGCACGGATAGTAGCGTGGCCGTCATCGTGGGCACGATTCCCGGCCAGGGCGGCAGCGCCACCATCGTCTTTCGGGTGCGCATCGCCGCTCCTGTGCCCGTGGGCACCACCAGTGTACGCAACCAGGGCACAGCCCAGAGCAACGAACTCCCCGCCCGCCTCACCGGTGATCCCACCACGTTGAATGTGGGCGATCCCACGGTGACCTCGATTGTGGCCGCACCGCTGATTGCGGCCAGCAAGACAGCCAGCCTCTTCACCGATGCCGACGGCGACGGCATGCCCAGCCCCGGCGATACCCTGCTCTATCAGATCGCCATTGTGAACCGCGGCAACCAGGACGGCGCGTCGGCCTTCCTCACCGATCTGCCCGACGCCAACACGACCCTGGTGGTGGGCAGCGTGCAGAGCAGCCAGGGCAGGGTGACGCGTGGCAACACGGTGGGCGAAGCCTCTATCGCCGTCGATCTGGGCACGATTCCCGGTGGCAATGGCAGCGCCACGCTCAGCTTCCAGGTGACCATCAACGCGCCGCTGCCCGCCGGGGTCGCCAGCGTTGCCAATCAGGGCACGGTGAACGGCAGCAACTTCCCGGCCACCCTCACCGATGATCCGACGACGCCCACAAGCGGCGATCCAACCGTCACCGTCGTGACCGCCGCGGCGGTGTTGCGTGCCAGCAAGGGCGCAACCCTGCTCACCGATGCCGACGGTGATGGCGTGCCCAGCCCCGGCGACACCCTGCTCTATCAGATCCAGATCCGCAACAGCGGCAACGGCGGAGCCACGGGTCTCACTTTTACCGACAGCCCCGATCCCAACACTACTTTGGTCTCTGGCTCGGTGCAGAGCAGCCAGGGCACGGTGACGCGTGGCAACACGGCGGGCGATACGGCGATCACCGTCGCCATCGGCACGCTTTCCGGCGGCGCACAGGCCACCCTCACCTTCCGCGTGACGGTGAACAACCCGCTGGCCGCCGGGGTGAGCAGCGTCAGCAACATTGGCACGCTGAGCAGTGATCAGCTTCCCGCCGTTGCCACAGACGATCC
>CAVRLX010000005.1:0-50429 GCA_963721725.1 uncultured Chloroflexia bacterium | reverse complement strand
AGAAACCATCCCCCATGCGGCCAATCGCCCACTCTTTCAAACATCATTACAAAAGCGCCGAAACTCACAGGCAGCACAGCGATTACAATTGGCAGGCGGGGGCGGCAAAAGTTCTCCTGTCACGCATCGCTCCATTTCCGCCAACAACGTATGTACCTCCTGGCGCAACGCCTCGCCCACTGTCACCTCATGCATCGTACGTGGCTCAATCAAATAGATGAAGCCACGCTGGATCGGCTGCCCTGTGTGGGCCTCCAACAGCAGCGCATAGGCGGCCAGTTGTAGGCGGTGATTGTGGCTGACTGTCTTTGCCAGTTTATAATCCACCGGAAAGATCTCCCCACCCTCAGCATAGACCACCTCATCCACCAGCCCCGTCAACTGAAGATGCGAATCAGTCAACGCCACATCAAACACACGCCGCCCACCAACCACACCATATTTGCCCAACGTGCGGCGGAGCGCGCGCTTCTGCTCATCCTCGTGTTCCGCCCGCCCAGCATCCATCTTAAACGTACGCGGGCGCAGATGGGGCAGGCAGCGTTCATAATAGACCACACGCCCACAATAGCTAAACTGCTTCAAATCCGTCACCGTAAACAATAGTTCATCATCTAACATCGACACTCACCTCCAATCGTCGTGCCCATTCGTTCTGCGCCACCGGGATCAACTGTACCCGCCCCGCCCGTTTACCCAACAGCTTGCCGATCTTCAACATCAACTCCTCCTGATGGGTGCGGCTCAACTGCCCACAAAAAGCGGAGTATTGAATCCGATCCAGCCCATAATCCAGGCAAGCATCGGCAATCTTCAAGCGTGCCCCGTCATCGGGGATGTCATAGATCAGCAAGCAGTACATAGAAAGCTCCGCAGGTGACAAAGTGACAAGGTGACTGTTATAATCCCCAGTCCCCCGTTCTCACCAACTGGCCTTAAACGGCACATAAGCCTCACACTCCCGCCGCACATACCGCACAACCTGCCGCGCCCCCATCTGGATCACATGACGCAAAGGGTATTTCTTGCCCTCGTGACGCACATTACTCTCCAGATGCTCCAGAATGTGCCCGGCAAATGCGCGCCGGGTAGAGTCACTCATGCGGCCCCGCTCGTCCTGCTCCACCGTGAAGCGACGGTTGACCAGCCCAAAGACCACCCGATCCACCGCCACCTGCCGGAACTCCTCGATCAGGTCCAGCACAAGGCTGGGCTTGCCGGGACGGTCGGCGTGTACAAAGCCAGCAAATGGATCCAGCCCAGCCAAGACCAGTGCCCGCTCAATCTGCCCATAGAGGATGCCATAGCCATAATTCAAGAGGCTGTTGACGGCATCCGTGGCCCCTCGCCCCTCGCGGTTTTGCCAATTGTACTCGGCGGGGATCACCATCCGCACCGCCTCCCAATAGCGCCGTGCCGCGTTGCCCTCGCAGCCCATCAGTTGATCGCGCACGCTCTCAATCGTCCCCTCACCGGCCAACCGCGCCAGCGGGTGCAGAAAATCCAGTAGCTCTGCGGCGGCGATCTGAAGCGCCTGACCTTCTGGCGTTTCGGCACGGTTCTTCGCCAGATATTTCAACGTCGTCGCCTGGTTTTGGATCTTGCCACTCGCAAAGGCCAGGCCCAGATGCAATCCCCGCGCATCGTCATAGGCACGCAGTTGCTCGCGGCGGGTCAACACCGTGCCCGTCAACCCGGCAGCATAGAGGCTGGCATAGGGCGTACCCCGGCTGTCCAGAAAGTAGACCGGAATGCCCGCCTCGCTACACGCCGCCAGCGCATCCGCCGAGAAGCTCACCCCCTTGCTCAGAATCGAAACCGATTCCAGGTGTAATAGCGGCGCTTGCTGCAATGTCTCTCCTTTTTGTGTCACCTTCAAGCGTTCGCTATATTTGCCCACGTGCGAACCAAACTGGTCGGCGATGAGATGTTTCACAATTGGCATAACAGATCCTTTCGTTTGGTTGAACCGAGATCTCGATAAGTATCAAGCCGATGTAGACTTTCCCGACGTGAGTGGCATTGAACATCTAGACATGCTGCACACTCGTGACAGGCTTGCTGTAAATGAGTTCGCTCTCAATAAGCGAGAACAAGCATTGCTGGCGGAGGCAGACAGACGGCTACTTGAGCAGGCATCTGCTTTTCACATACAGTTTTCCCGTTTTATCGATCTCCCCCATGAACGGCAGAAACATCAGATTTCACCCCTTCGCTGGTGGTGGTATCTGGATGTCCTGGCCCACTTGCCCGCCGGTTCGGTGGTGTCAGCCACGGAATCCGTTGTCCCGTGCAAAGATTGTCACGCCATGCCCAGCCGCTGGTAGAGGGTATAGCCTCGGCTGGCTGCGTTCCATACGATAGGGCAGGACGATAGGGCGGAGGATGCGCCCGTTCGGTTTGTTAAGGCCTAGAGACTTTTCCTTTTCCGAATAGACACTAACCTGCTCAAAGGTTAGTTTCGGTCCACAGTCATGAAGCATCTGCATCAGACCGCCTAATTGAAATCCCTTAGCCCCACTATCGTTTAATGGAAGAAACTCGGATGGTAGATGATCTACAAAGGCTACATGTGTAAGCTGCATAAAGCCACCTCGTTTACCAAAATAGTTGATATGAAGTGCCAATGACTTGTCCGGCACCGGATATATGCTCGATTGTCGTTCCTCAAGTGCTATCTTCAGAAGTCCTCCAAATTGCACCATCTCACGATAGGCAATTGTACTTCCCATCGGTCCGACTAAACCTGTTCCATAGACATCCTTGGCTCCGCCTTTGTGCGGGCGCAGGATCTTTACAAAGGTATTGTTCACCATGATCAACTGGGGAAGCTCAATTGCCACGGCGGTATCTCGAATGTCTGGAAACCATAGTTCCGCCTGATCTCTGCCGTACACACGTATCGCCGCATCCAATCGAGCCATCTTAATGGCAAATGGGGTGGGAAGAAGCAGAGATTTGCCGCCACTGGTTGTGGCATTGGCCGGTCGCAGACTGAAAAACCGGTTGGACTATATTCGCCTATACTCCACATACTACCCTCCAATCAGGCTGAGGTTTTGACTTTTGTTGACGTATGGCGATGTCGTTGCGATCAAATTCTGCATAATCTCGGCGAAAGAATTGAGATCAGCAAATTCTTTAACCTCAATCACCTCTGTGCCATGCAGTTTATTCAAACATCACGCGTCCCTATGATTTCTTCTGCAAAGGTTGGACTAAGTGGGCTAACAGTGGGTGCGGGTGCTACGCCAAAACTCACAGCAATAACTCCGTGCAGTCCAACCAAATGAGGTAACTGAGTGTTGCGACATGGCGCCGTTCATCTGTATGAACGAGTAGAGAATGCTTTCCAGCAAAGCAGAGTAACGGGCTTGTCGATCGACACCATTAATATATTGTTGACTGATATCGTTGTATCCAATACGTGAAACCTCGAAATTGCTAACAATTGCATAGACACCGCTGCTGGCTGGTCTATGAAAAATCGCTTGTCCCAGATTGCCCTCTCTTGCATCTTTGTCTGTCGGCTTTTCCCGGCGATTCTGCACATACTTCACATGGAAGTAGTCATCCGTTACTACTGCTTCAGGGACACCAACAACCCACCCAAATTCTGCTACACTCTTGCGTGGCACAGATAGCCCACCTTCTGTTACTAGATTTCCTTCCAAATCATCAATGGTGCAATGAGAAACGAGCCGGTCAACAACCTGCACTTGGGTGGGTTTACTCTTAAGCCATTCTCGGAAACTAGGATCAGCGCTCATCCTGTTGGCATCGAAACGTTGGCAGGCGGAACATAGTGTTAGCCCCTTTCAACGGCGATGCGATGAAGTTGACCAGCTTGAATGTGTTTGAACGTATCACCACTGATGGCGTTGACATTCGCCTGACGCGGTCGTTTGTTTTCGTCATAGTAGATGATGTTCCTACCGTACACGCGTCTGGATCTCGATTTCCTTCACCCCCTTCGTTGTTAAGACTGTGCAAATTGAGTAGCGCACGAGCAGAAATGGAAAGAGAAAAAACTGGCCGAGTCATAGTAAATATCTCCTGTATAGATAGAACTGTTTGGGTTTTCCGATTCACAGAACGATCCAAATCGGCACTTATGGTATCAATTATCTTCTTCATCGGTTTCGTCGTCTGACTCCGTGTATGTATCCTCAGAATCTTCCGGGCGAAGTAACCTGATCCTCGTCATCGTTTTGGCGAGAATCACTGGCGTAACCAAAGGCAACCAATAGATTCGCTACGGTCTCTGAGTCCTTATACTTGCTGATGAGGGTTAGAACTTCCTCAACATCTTGTATCCGAATATTCGGGCGACGCACAGGTTTATCTTCTTGCGGGCGCTCGTTCACCCGTGAATTCTCCTGGCTATACTCGTAAACGAAAGTTGCCAGCGCTTGAGCAAATTTCTCCGGGTAGCTTGCGTGGCGTAGCAAATCAGAGCCTAACCCGTAACGGATGTCATACGGATTTGGATTTGCTTGGTTTTTTTTCGCGCCTGTGCTTTATACCATTGTGGTGTAACGGTGCTTTTGCGAATGGCTTCGGCAATGCGCCGAAAGCCCGGATTTTGAACGATGGCGACCAAATCAGGGTTGTTGCTCATAATCAGTACCTCCAGATTCTTGATGTGGAAACGACGGGGCGGAAAACGACTTTCAAGCATGGTGTTCATTACGTAGGTGGCATATTGCTTGGTGAACTGAAAAAAGGCCGTTAGGTCTTTGCCAGGGAGAAAGTCCCGATAGCTTCTCAGAAGAGAGAATCCTAAGCTGATCTTCTCATCCAAATTGCGCACAACTGATTCATGTTCCGACAGTAGAGTGAGAAATAGGTTTGCTTGCTCAATTGACTCAATTTGGGGTAACCAGTTTGGCAAGACCAATGTACTCAGATTCATGGTGGCATGGGCGCTACCCAAGTGTTTGTAGTGGATAATCTCCAAGCCTGCTATATGATCGCCAGGAGAGCCTTGTGCGTGAATGAAAAGGTTGTTGCCCTGTCCTGCTTTCCATTGCTGTAGAAATGTCTTGCAATACCGCAAAGTAGCCAGGATATCCATTTTGATTGCACTTTGTGCGTAAAGTGCCTTTTGAAAGGCTGGAAAAACCGTGCGATGGGTTCTCCAGAGGAGTGACTTTGGCCGCAAAATATAGGTCTTCCGATCCTTGCTGCCGCTCACCGTGCGTGGAACCGCAGCATGAAAGAAACCGACGAACTTCAGATACTCAATCAACCAGAAACCATTCAGCCCGCCGATGCTCAGCCCATTCGCTTTGCTTTTGTTCCCTCCTTTGCCCATACCAGGATTGATAACTTGCAGCTGTGGGGCCATCGCCTTTGCATTTAGCTTCCATTGCTTTGCCTGCTCACCCCATTTTTGAGCCACTGCATCTACTTCATTCGGGCGATTCCGAAACATCTCCATCGTCAGCTGAAGAAGTGCTGGGAAATGTAGTTGATGCAGATGCCAAGTAGCGACAAGCCCATTGTATGTGTTCGTGGCTGCCATTTGGTTGATAATGGCCCAGGCTGGCCAATCAACAGCAGGGGGAACCAGACCTTGTTCTTCGAGTAGTTCAGGGTCTAATCCCTTTTTGCGTCCTTCAAAATAGGCATTGTTACGCGTCTGATGGGCGACATAATCGACCGCACTGGGAAGGGCGGATTTCTTTTTTGCCGTATCTAGCGCCCGCAATGGAGAGAAGAATTCAACTTCATCCAGCCAGGTCGACTCAGCAGGGAATTCTAACGATACCCGATAGCAATCACCTTCATCTTGAACCCGTAACTTGGGATCACCGGCAGTTTCAGGGGTCGCAAAATCCAGTAAGGCGGCAAGGCCAAATGCTACAAGCGCATCCGCAGGGGTTCCAGTCGTCTTATCGACAGAAAAATGCTCAGTCATCGCTCCAGTTCCTCTTTCTCTAGCATTAGTTTCCTATTTTTCTTGACTACGCTGATCAGCCAAACGGAGGACTCGCACCAACAGAAAGTAGAGCAACAAACCTTGAGTCCCTCGTCGGTCGAAATTAATAAGGCAATTGCTCAAAGAATGTTCATCACCTAGCTTCCACAATACCTTTGATGGATCGGCATCCTTTAGCCCTACAATTTCAAGGGCGTCACGAAAAGCAGTCAAACTGGCTGGATGGCAGACAAAAGCTTGATAGCTCTCTGTAAGTGGATGATGGTGGCGTGCAATCGCAGTCATAGCGGCACGCCAGAGAATGTCATTTCCTCCACAAGCCTCGCTCAAGACATGCCCTGCAGCCATTGCGCTCTCGCCCGCATGATTGGGACGTTTACCCAGCTTCTTTTGGGCGTCTTTCTGTTCTTTTGACGAATCAGTATCGGTATGTGCTGCCATATAGTAGGGAGGTAAACTCAAATCTTTCCCTCCGTAGAACTCCCCGGCTATTTCCTGCCATCGGTGTGCCCATCGCTGCCATTTCTTGTTGAGTTTTCCCAAATCATGACAAGCAAAGATCAACCGTAGTAACCTGTCTAGCGACCCTGCGCCAGAAAATTCAGGATTGTTCTCGATGCGACCAAGTGCATAGGCTACTTCGTCTGATAGCGATTGGTGCCGAAATCTACTATCTGAGTCAATGGTCGTACTTGTGTATGCTCGATAGAGACCAGCTACATGTTCTGCAAAAGTCTCTCGACTGTAGCCATAGTTGGGTACTGGATGTTTCCCCGGTCGTCTACGCAGATCGAACCGACCATCCGACAGAATCAAAACGGAACCCTAGTTCAGCATCATAGCTCACCAGCGTTGGATGAACCGCGACAACAGGACTCTGGTAAACCTCAGATGAGCTACGAAGTGCATACCACCTATACTCGGGGGCAGTCCGTTGGGGGGCTTCACTATCAAAGCTATCATTAGTCTCTATTTGAGCTACAGCCTGCATAATCCATGGCACATCAATGGGTAAATCCTCTTTTTCAAGCAAGCCAAAAGCTTTGGCAATTGTTGAGGGATACAGTGAGAATCCGTCGTAGTACCAGGGGTTGCGCCGCAGACCGTCATCCTGCATAGGATCAGGATGGACCACGACATAGCGTGTATCGGCATTGCGGATTAATTCGGAAGCCATACCTCTGTCGGCTGTCTGAATAGTCCGCAACATTTTGTCTTGATGGATGAGTCGATTGGTTGCGAGATCGTTTACTATCTCGCTGTCTACAGGTCCATGTACTCGATCGATCAACCTCTGCTCTTGAGCAAAACTCATATGTTGGTTTTGGAATTCTGGTAGCCCAAGAGCGTTCCAGGTCTCTTCGCACAGTTGCTTTCCTCGTTGGGTTTGCTTGTGCTGTTTTGGGAAATAATACGGAATGAAATCCGGTTCACCCTCCTCAGTTCGAGGCATGTTAGACATATTACATCACCAGTTTCGCATGCTAGACGGGCACATCTACCGGCTCGCTGCAGAATGGAAGCTGCTGGCGCTATTTCCGTGTGCAGCACATCACACGTTGCGTCGACCCCAACTTCGATTACTTGTGTCGCAATTTGGATAAGTTTGGGTCCGGTCTATATTCTGCCTGAGGCGTACCAAACTGTTCACGAATCCAATCTTCATGCCGGTCTCGAATCATCCTTATAGAAACGCGAGATGTAACAGCCGCAATTGGGTTTGGTTGTCGCCAGCGTTGGAAAGTGTCTTCCTGAGATCCAAGTAAAGAAGTTGCGCGGCTTTGACCGTGTTACAAATACAGAGAACGAACGTTGAGCCTTGGAAAGCGACGCCATAACAAATTCAGCAGTTAATGGGGAATCAACTCGATGGAATCGACGTGTTTTTCCAACCTGAGAACCAATCGTTTCCATTTGGGAACGACTATCTTTGTCTCCGGGCACAACAACGGCATTCAACAGTTTCCCCAATTTATCTAGCATGGGCAGGGAAAAAGTCGCAGTCATAATCAGGAATGGTGTTATGTCTTTTACCATTCGCAACATTTCCAACACACTCGGCAGCATAATATCTGGGTCGTACAGATGAAGCTCATCAAAAACCAGATAGCTTGATAGTATTGCGCCGGCGTTAATATTTGCCTGGCGTGTGCCCACTCCGTAGGGAATGTTCAGGAAATTGCTCAGTGTCTGGTCTACCGTTGTGAATATCAGATCGGCTTCCACTCTCGGATCGTTCGGCTCATCGCCCGTTTGTTTGGCTATTTGAATGGTATCTTGCCATCCATATTGACGAATAATCTTCTGATACTCAGCAGTAAACTGGTTTGCCAAAACTCGCATCGGCACTGAATAGATACATTTAGTGGGAAATCTGTTAGGTGCGAGGTTTTTGCGTGCATGGAGAAAAGGCAAGAGTGCGGCAGTTGTTTTACCTGACCCGGTTGGCGCTTGCAAAATCACACTTTGCCCAGCGAGCAATAGATTTGCTACTTTCTCTTGATAAGGGTACAAAGTTCGTCCGGTCATTTTTTGCCTCCAAAGAAGTCGTCAAATGTTTGAGATAAAGTGGCATTCGCACCATCGGTTATTGAACTTGAAGCATTCCAACCATATAGTGCAGCAATCCTTCTTGCCTCTCCCATCATTTCGTCTCGCAACCACTCCGGCCCCAGCACCTCACAATCTGCGCCCCAGCCGCGGATCCAAGGGAGCATCTCCTGTGGTTCAGCGATCATCGCTCGCCAGATTAGACTACCGTCTTGAAGAGTTTCGAGTTTTTCCGAACGATGCCATCGTGTCTGTTGAACACGCAACACAACTTGAGGATGAAAAAACTTGAGCACCACCTCCTCTGGGTCTTTGTCGGTATACCAGATACCCCAGGCATCTGCTAACAACTCCCTAGGGTCAAAATCTGCGGGGATAGTATAGGGAATCCGTAGTGGCTCTATACGTTCAATTTGCTCTAGCTTAAAAGTACGCCGTTCCTTCATCGGCTCACAGTAGCCAATCACGTGGGTGGTTTGACCAATGGCATAGGGTTCGATGAAATAGGGTGAATAGTCATATTCATAGATTTTGCCATTCTTGGATCGATGCCAGAGATGAACTTTGTTTCCTTCCGACCAAGCCCGTGTCAGGGTTTCTAGCACATTCAAATAGGCAGGATCTTGACGCTGCCCGGCGTCTTCCATCATCTGGGCAGACTGAGAAAGGTGTTGACTGACCATCGGGGCGATCCGTTGCAGCGAACTCCCCACTTTGCGCAGCGCAGAGGCAGCATGAGGGTTATGTCTATCCATACGGGTCGCCAACAAGCGTGCAGCCAGATGCAACGCCATACTCTCATGCAAGGTCAGCCGCACATTGTTCAAATAGCTATCACGGTCGATGCCAACCAGATTATCCCGCTCCCAAATAGGCACGCGTTTACTCAGTTCGTCAATCCAGCGTCCGACGGTGGATCGGTGAACGCCGAGTCTCCGCGCAATCTCTGCCTTCCATACACCTTCAGGGAAATTGAGCAAAAGCTGTTCCATTTGCAACAGCGCTTCAGCTTTTCCAATTGATCGGCTCATCACGTTCCTCCTTGAAACAATGTTGTAGCTTTGCCCACTCTATCACGCCCCGTTTCAAAATCCCGCAACAGCCACCAAAACTCGTCTACTCATCTTTGTCGAACGGCCAAAGCCGCCCCTCGTCATCTTCAGAGTAGAGATAGCCGGCCTCTTCCATGCTGGGCAAACGGCGCAAAATCGTCGAACGATCTGCACCGACCTCGCGGGCCACGTCTGCCGGACGCACGCCAGCCCGTTGTTGAATAATGTTATCCACTTCGTCAAATTCAGGTTCTTTTTTGCGCCAGAATGCCATTGTGTACCTCCCAGGTTGTGACGGTTATCAATGGTCACAGCATGGAGGCGGCATGTTGCATCTACTGCAACACTGGCGCGGCAATTTGGCAGATCGGCAGCGAACTACCTCTACGCCGTCGGGGCTGTCAGTGGAAGGGGTACGACGAGACGGCGATGGGATCTATTGAAACATGGGATGGGGAATTGCGCCAACCCAAAAGCGGCACAAGGGGGGAATTCAGACAGAAAAGTACAGGGGGAATCACGAAACCACAAGGTCAACTTTTGGCTGGCACAGGCTGGCCGTTGGCTTGCCGAAGCCAAAGAGGAACGGTACACTTGCTTTTGATCAGAACAATTCAAAGACCCCGGCACGTTCTGTCCCACTTTCTTTCCGAGCAAGTCAGTCTGGCCTTATCCAGCCCGTGCAGCCCGTGCCGTGCCGGGGACCTGTGCCTATCAACCCCATCTGACATCGAAAGGAAAATCATGACGGATCCTCGCCCGCACATTATCCTCATCATCACCGACCAGCAGCGCTATGACACGATTGGCGCGTTGGGCTTCGACTACATGGATACGCCCACCCTGGATCGCATGGTGACCGAGGGCGTGACCTTTACCAACTGCCACATTACCGCGCCCTCGTGCGCGCCCAGCCGGGCCAGCCTTTTCACCGGCTACTATCCCCACAGCACCGGCATCTATAAAAACGCCGACCGCTGGACCCATTCGTGGGTGGAAGATCTGGCGGAGAGCGGCTATGATTGTGTCAACGTGGGCAAAATGCACACCTATCCCTATCACACGCCGCTGGGGTTTCACGAGCGCTATGTGGTGGAGAACAAAGACCGCTTCCTGGAAGAGCGCTGGTATTTTGACGAGTGGGACAAGGGGCTGCGCGCCCGTGGACTCGTCAAACAGCAGCGTGAGTTCTATCGCAAGCGCGCCGATTACCGCCAAAGTCTGGGCGCGTTTGATTGGGAACTGCCCGAAGATGCCCATCCCGATTTCTTTGTGGGCGACTTGGCAAAATGGTGGATCGAGACCAAGCCCCGCTCGGGAAAGCCGCTCTTTTTGCAGATCGGCTTTCCCGGCCCGCACCCGCCCTATGATCCTGTGCCCCGCTACGCCGAAGCCTATTTGGAAAAGGATCTGCCCATTTTGCCCGTCACCCAGGCCGAGCTGGAGAGCCAGCCGCCGCCATTCCAGGCCATGCGCGTCCACAACGCCGAAGTCGATCACGATTCGGTGGTGCATCAACTGGAGCCAGACGCAGCGGCGCGCCACCGCCAGCGCGCCTACTATCTTGCCAACGTCACCATGATCGACGAAAAGGTGGGCGAAATTTTACAAGCGTTGGAAGCGAAAGGCTATCTGGAAAATGCCGTGGTGATCTTCACCAGCGATCACGGCGACGCCCTGGGCGATCACGGCCACAGCCAGAAGTGGACCCTGTACGACATCATCACCAAAATGCCCCTGATCGTCTGGGCGCCGGGCCGCTTTGACGGCGGGCGACAGGTGAATGCCCTCTGTTCGCTGATGGATATTGGCCCGGCTATTTTGGAACTGGCCGGGATCACGCCGCCGGCCAGCATGGAGGCAGAGTCGTTGCTGCCTGCGCTGCAAGGGGAAGCGTGGACCGGACGTGACGCTGTCTTTGCCGAACATAGCCGCGATGGCATTTTGCAAACCACCGACATGATGACCATGATCCGCACCCAAGAGTGGAAATTGGTCCACTTTTTGGACGAACCCTTTGGGCAGCTTTTCGATCTTGTCAACGATCCCGACGAGATCCATAACCTGTGGGACGATCCCACCCACGCCGCCCAAAAGCAGCACCTGGTCAATCGCCTGTTAAACTGGCGCATCCGCAGTGGCTATCAGACCAGAGCATGGGCAACGGCGTTTCGATAAACCCGTCAGACAGGCGACGCGCATAATGCAGATTAAGGAAATTGTATGGGCAAAATAGGTGTGCGAATTGGACTGGGAATTGTGGGCGTGGTGGCAGCGCTGGTCTTAATCCTGGTCGCCATTATCGCTTTCGATACTAATTTTGGCGTGGAAGCGGCCACCGTCACCAACGTCACCTATGCCGGGAGCGACGGCACGCCACTCCAGGGCTATCTAGCCCGGCCTGCGGGAGAAGGCCCCTTCCCGGCGGTGCTGATGGTACACGAATGGTGGGGGCTGACGGCGGAAATTCCCCCTCTGGCCGATGCGCTGGCGGCGCAGGGCTATGTGGTGCTGGCCCCTGATGTCTATCGTAACCGTGTGGCGACCACCGTTCCCGGCGCGCTGTGGATGCGCCTGACCACGCCCGACACACCGATCTGGGCGGATACTGATGCCGCTTTGGCCTATGTGCGCGGGGTGGATGGGGTGGATGCGACGCGCGTTGCATCGGTGGGCTTCTGCTTTGGCGGGGAACAGTCGCTACAGTTGGGTCTGCGCCGGCCACAGGATCTGACGGCAGTGGTGGTTTTCTATGGCTCATTGGTCACCGACCCAGCACAACTGCACCCATTACAAGCGGCGCAGCCCGTGTTGGGTATCTTTGGCGGCGACGATGCCAGCATCCCCCAAAGCGAGGTTGATGCCTTTGAGGCCGCGCTCGGCGCAGCGGGGATTGAGCATGAGATCACTGTCTACGACGGCGTGGGCCATGCTTTTCTCACCGGCGAAAACTACGAGACAGCGGGCGCATCCAGCCAGGCATGGCAGCAGTTGATTGCATTTTTGGATAAGCATGTGAAGGAGTAAAGCGTGATTCGGGTCTAATAGGACGTACGTATTTGATCGGGGTTTCAGGAGATCTGGCAGGTTTTTGAAACCTGCCAGGTCTGGTTCAACTGCTATCATTACTTATACCGTTTGTTGAGCGAGAGACGACAGATGCGGTACGGGCGCTTGCTTGCTGAACCCGATGGGCGCAGCAAGCAAGCGCCCGTACATCTGTCCAGATTCAGGGGACAATCGGTATTACATCTTACGCAGCCGCTCTACACTTGCCAACAACCCGTCGCGGATGCGCGCAGTGCTAAATCCACGTTGATGGCACAAATAGCGAAAGAAGGCTGCCACCAGCGGGGCCAGCAGCATATCCACCGTAATGGGCAGATCGATCTCCTCCGAGACCTCCCCCGCCCGCACCGCCGCCTGGAGCAGGCCATAGACCGTCATCGACTGCCACTCGAAAAAGGGCGAATCCCCTTCTGGCCCAGCGGACAGTTCCTGTTGCACCTCCCCCAAAAGCGGGGCGTGATGGTCGGAAAAAGCCACCACTTCGGCCAGAAAGAAGCCCAAACGGTCAAGCGCTGGCACACCGTCTGCGGCCATCTGGCGCAGGCGGGTCAGCGTCTCTTCTTGATGTTGCACCAATTGATCGTGCATCAGAGCCAGGCAAAGATCGGCTTTGTTGGCAAAGCGGCGATAAAGTGTCCCCTTGCCCACCCCGGCGGCTTCGGCAATCTGTGCCATATGCACATTCTCTACACCATGCTGTGCAAAAAGATGCGCAGCCACGGTCAGAATACGCTGCCGGTTTTCCACAGCATCGCGCCGTTCGCTGCGCCCCCCATCGCCAAGCCCATTCATGGCCCCATGGATTGGTAAATCCTCGGAAAAGAATTCGTCGCTCATTATCAATTCTCTAACAAACTTTTAACATTAAACCATCTTGACAAGTGGACTCAAGTCCATTATGATTGTATCACGTAACCGGACCAAAGTCCACTTAATTTCTGAGAGCAAGTATCATGCAAACAACACAGACAAAACTCCACGCCGCAACCCGCATGGGCACAGTGCGGCTCAACGTACACGATCTGGCGCGTGAGGTCGATTATTATCAGCGGCTTGGCTTGCAGATTCATCAGCGCACACAAGCCTCGGTGCATCTGGGCGCTGGCGCAGAAGATCTGTTGGTGCTGACCGAACGCCCACACGCACCGTCGGGGGCGAGCAAATCTGGGCTATACCACTTTGCCCTGCTTGTGCCCAGCCGGGTTGATCTGGGGCGGGTCTTGCGCCACATTGCCGACAAGCGCATTGCGTTGGGTGGTTATTCTGACCACGCTGTGAGCGAAGCGCTCTATCTTTCTGACCCAGAAGGCAACGGCATCGAGATCTACCGAGATCGCCCGCGAAGCGAATGGGAGTTTCGCAACGGGACAATGCACATCACCAGCCAGCCGTTGGATGTACAAGCGGTGTTGGCGGCGGCAGAGAATGCGCCCGCTTGGGATGGTTTCCCCCAAGATACAGTCATGGGCCATGTGCATCTGCAAGTCGGTGATCTGCGGCTGGCAGAGCAGTTCTATACAGAGATTATCGGGTTTGACCCTATTATGCGCTACGGCTCCCAGGCGGCGTTTGTCTCGGCGGGCGGCTATCACCATCACCTGGGCATGAACACGTGGGCCGGACGGCTGGCCCCCCGCACCGGCGACGAGCTAGGCTTGGACGAGTTTGGCCTGGTCTTGCCGACACGCGAAGCGCTGGCCGAAGTGGCGGATCGCTTGAGAGGAACTGGGCTAACCTTCCAACAAGAGGAGGCCACTTTGTTTGGACAAGATCCATTGGGCATCAACCTGCGCTTGACAGTTACGGGATAGAGTATACGGGATAGAGTATACGGGATAGAGTTGCAGCATAGACCGGTCAAGCGCAGTTTACCATACATACATCGTAACGATACAGGTTTAGGGTGCGACGCACTCGCCCTCCCTGCTTTTCACAACCACTCTAGGCCTGGCGAGTGCGACGCACCTGTATCGTTATCTCTATTTTTTCATACCATTCACATTTTTGAAAGGGTTACACTTATGGCATGGCAGATTGACTACGCCCACTCGCAGGTTGAATTTTCCGTACGACACATGATGATTAGCAGCACCCGCGGTCGCTTTGAGAAATTTTCGGGCACAGTGAATTTTAACGAACAGACTCCTGAACAATCCTCGGTGCAGGTGGAAATTCAGGCAGACAGCATTAATACCCGCGACGAACGCCGCGACGGGCATTTACAGTCACCCGATTTTCTCAACGCCCCCGAATTTCCAGTGCTGACCTTCCAGAGCACACGCGTCGAGAAGGTTGACGATAGCCACGCTCGTATTTATGGCGATCTGACTATTCGCGGCATCTCCCGCGAAGTGGTGTTGGATACTGAGTTTGTGGGCAAGGCGCGCAGCCCGTGGGGAACCACCAACGCTGGTTTCTCGGCCAGCACCACGATTGATCGTCGCGACTGGGACCTGACCTGGAACCAGACGCTGGAGACCGGCGGCATCCTCGTTGGCGACAAGGTCAAGATTGAGATTGATCTTGAACTGATCGAGCAGCCAGAAGTTGTGCCTGTGGCCGCCTAAGGGTGGTGATGGGGGAAATTTGTGAGGCAGCTCTCTGGCGAGTGATCGTAATTTGAGAGTCAACCTCACAGATACAGCGCTTCAAAATTCAGCCCAAAGAGAAAGCTGCTCAAAATCGATTTTGAGCAGCTTTCTCTTTGGGTTCATTCTATTTTGGGCGTATCTAACCGAAGCCGCGCCACAAAGGGACAGGTTTTGCTCGTCTAGGGTGCGACGCACTCGCCATCCAAGCTTTTTACAACCACTCTACGATTGGCAAGTGCGTCGCACCTGTACAGTTATTTTGGGCAGCGTTTAGACGGGTACAATTTCTGTCATGCCCCCCATATAGGGTTTCAACACAGCGGGAAGGCCGATGCTGCCATCGGCGCGTTGCAGATTTTCCATCAGCGCGATCATCACCCGCGGCAGCGCCAACCCCGACCCGTTGAGCGTGTAGACATACTCTGGGCGCGCGCCCTCTGCGGGGCGATAGCGGATGTTGGCACGGCGGGCCTGGAAATCGCGGAAAAGCGAACAAGAGCTAACCTCAAGCCATTCCCCCGACCCGGCGGCCCACACTTCCAGATCGTATTTAATCGCCGCCACAAACGAGAGATCCCCGGTGGCAATGGCAATGCGGCGATAGGGCAACCCCAGCCGTTCCAACAACACCTCGGCGTCGCGGGTCAGCCGTTCCAGTTCATCACGGCCAGTGGACGGCTCTACAAATTTCACCATCTCGACCTTTTGGAACTGATGCACGCGCTTGATGCCGCGCGCATCTTTGCCCGCCGAGACCTTTTCGCGGCGGAAACAGGGCGTCGCCGCTACATACGAAATGGGCAGTTGCCCGGCCTCGATGATCTCATCGCGATAGAGATTGGTCACCGGAACCTCGGCGGTGGGAATCAGCCAGTAATCCTCTTCGGCGTCGCGATAGAGCGTCTCGCCAAATTTGGGCAGATTGCCCGTGCCTTCCATGCAAACTTCGCGCACCATAAAGGGCGGGTAGATCTCGGTGTAGCCGTGTTCCGCCGTGTGAACGTCCAAAAACCAGTCGGTAAGGGCACGTTGTAGCCGCGCCGCCGCGCCCTTGAGGACATAGAAGCGACTGCCCGACAGCTTGACGCCGCGCTCGAAGTCGATAATGTCCAGCGCCGTAGCCAGATCCCAGTGCGGCTTTGGCTCAAAGTCGAAGGTGGGCTTTTCGCCCCACTCGGCCACCACTTGGTTGCCCGATTCGTCGGCGGCCACCGGCACGTCCGGTTCGGGGATGTTGGGGATGCGCAACATGGCATGTTGAAAATCCGCGTCAACCTCGCGCAGGTATCCATCCAACCCGTCGATCTCGTTGCCGATCTGGCCCATGCGCGCTTTGAGGGCGTTGGCCTCGTCGGCCTTCTTCTCGCGGAAGAGCAGCCCAATCTGTTTCGAGCCGCTGTTGAGTTCGGCGCGCAATGCTTCCACCTGGGTGAGCAATTGGCGGCGGCGTTCGTCCAAGGCCAGCGCCTCTTCCCACGGCACGTCGGTGGCGTGCAATTTCTGCATCGCCTCGGCCAGTTCGTCGCGATGCTCGCGCATCCAGCGAATGTCTAACATGGTTGACTCCTTTACTATGGTAGGAGTTACGCAGTTCCCCCAGACCTGACAGGTTTCAGAAACCTGTCAGGTCTTCTAAAAATCCACCAAGTGCGTAAGTCCTATGGGTGTTGACGGTATATAGTCTGCTATCATCTCGTAAGTTAGGGGATTGGTTATAAGTATCCAGATCCCCCAATCAAAAACCTCCCGTCCTTGTCAGGACGAGAGGTCTCGTGGTGCCACCTGGTTTTGCAGCGCACACCATTGAGATGCGCGCTGCCTCATTGCGCCGATAACGGGGCCACCCGGTCGGCCATTGCCTGCCGACAACTCAGGAGTTGCTCCGTGTGCGGTCTCCTATTGCCTCGCAGCCACCGGCAACTCTCTGAAAGGAGGGGGCGCACCCCATGGACTCCGTCTGCGTTTTTGCGTCTCTACCCTTGCGAGTAGGCTAAATGTATGCAAAAGGCTATCACGCTGCGGCGAGATTGTCAACCAGCGGAAGAATTTTTCTCTCTCAAAAAAGCGCGGTATGGGCAGGTGTGTGCCCTTCTAACAGGTTTGCCAGTTCAACCAGATGCAGTTGGCCCACAGGGTCGGTAGTACGATAGCAAGTATAGAGCGGCGCTTCCAGATGATCTGCCAGCCATGCCACCAACGTGTCGGGCATAGAACGTTCCACATCCAGCCGCACCACGGGCAATGCCATTTGCCGTTGCCGCGAAGGGGACGGATCCAGTGGTTCGCGACGGCTGCGATATTCGGCGGCGCGTACCACGCGAAAGAGATAAGGGGTGGCAATAGGCACGCCGGGAAAGAGATCCGGCAGAAAGTAGCGGACGATTTCTTCGCTCTGCACATAGATCGGTCGCGCTGCGTTTGCTTCGTCGGCGCTGATCTCACGTGGGATTGCCATGTAGCGGGGCAACAAGCGCGGGACCTTGAGACGGGCATAGGTCAACCCACGCCAGAAATCATGACGCGGTGGGGTCTGGGCAAGGTGGACAATAAAATTATGGCTAAAGCTGCTAATAAAGGGAAAGGGGTGTGAAGAATCAATGGCAAGTGGCGTCAAAAGCGGATAGATGCGCTCGCTAAAAAAGGTGCGCAGCCAGTGCAACGCCGGCGGCGGCAGGTCGGCGGGCTGGGCCAGGGTGATCTCCAACCTAGGCAATAATTCCGTCTGAAAGGTGGTCACAGCCTGTTGCAGCAGCGGTTCCAGAAAGGTGGGCAGTCGGGACAACCAATCAACATAAGTAGGCTGGCTCTCGGCCCAGTGCTGCCAGCGGGGCAACTTCTCAATAAAAAACTGGTCACTGCTGGCAGCCATCAGGCCTAGAATGCGTAGACGCTCCAAAAGTGGGCGCTGGGGTTGACGACTTTCCTGTAACAAATAGGCGCTCTCCCACAGCGGCAACGGCAGATCCGGTGGGGGATGAAAATCGGCCAGCCCGGTTGCCAGTTGCCTGGCCCGCTGGATCATAGATTGTGTCGAGGCTGCGATCATAAAGTTTTCGTATCTGTCCAGGTCTAGGGTGCGACGCACTTGCCACACACGCTTGTCACAACCGTTCTCCCCCTGGCGAGTGCGTCGCACCTGTACGTTACAAGAGTCCTAGTGGGGAAGTTCTGCCAGCTCAAACCAATAGCGGCTGAGCACATTCATGACGCGCACCAGTCCATCAAAGCTGGCGGGCTTGGTAATAAACGAATTGGCGCCCAGCGCATATGACCCATAGACATCTTCTTTAGAGGACGAACTTGTCATGATCACAACGGGGATGCCAGCAAAATTGGGGTTTTGCCGGATCTCCTGGAGGGTTTCCCATCCATCTTTCCGCGGCATGTTCAGATCAAGCAAGATTAGATCCGGGCGGGGAGCCAGTGCCGGATCATGATATTTGCCACGCCGATAAAGATAATCCAACGCTTCTTCTCCATTGGGCACAGCGTGCAATGTGCGGGCAGACTGTGACTCCTCTAGGGCAATTTTGACGAGTTTACAGGAGAATGCATCGTCGTCTGCGATCAAAATTGTGTGGGTGTGTGGTTGGGATGACATAGCATTGGCGATCTTGAACATGGTTACACGGGTGAATAAAGAGCCGGTGAGAGCGGTGTAACGAAGCACTCCCACCGGTCAGGAATCAAGCCACGGCCCCTTCTGGCAGATCTGCCGGGAAAGGCGCAGGCCGCTCACAATGAGTGGCGAGGCGCACATGTTGGCCGCGATCCGAGGCAACATGGATAGCCTCCATAATCTCCAAAACATGCAATGCCAACTCCCCGCTGGCCCGGTGGGGCCGGCCATTGGCAATGGAATCGGCCATATCAGCCACACCAAGGCCGCGGCAGGCATCTACATTAGGGAAGATGGGCGCAATCTCGGTCCACTCATTTTCGCCAGTACGACGCAGCCGGGTCACCCCGCCAAAGGTATTCGGATCGGGCAGGCTGAGCGTGCCATCGGTGCCATAGATCTCCATGCGGGGCAGATCGGCGGCTTTGACATCAAAGGTGGTGATAATCGTCCCCACTGGCCCGGCCTCAAAGTCCATAACGCCCACCACATGCGTGGGCACATCCACGGTGATCACCTGTCCACGCTTCGGCTCGCTCAGAACAACGCGCTCGCTCCACGTCTTGCGGGTGGAGCCGGTGACACGGGTCACCGCGCCGAGCATGGTAACCAACGCGGTCAGATAGTAGGGTCCCATGTCGAACATCGGCCCGCCGCCGGCTTTATAATAGAACTCCGGGTTGGGATGCCAATGCTCATGGCCGCGGCTCATCATAAAAGCAGTGGCGGCCACAGGGGTTCCAATCACGCCATCGTCAATTAACTTGCGCGCCGATTGCAACCCGCCCCCTAAGAATGTATCCGGTGCGCAGCCCACGCGCAATCCAGCGTTCCTGCGCAACTGCGATCAATTCTTGGCCGTGGGCCAGAGAAAGGGCCAGCGGCTTTTCGTTATAGACGGATTTACCGTTTTTGAGCGCAGCCAAGGCGACTTCGTGGTGGGCGGCGGGGATGGTCAGATTCAGAACAATATCAATATCGGGGTCGGCCAAGAGTGCATCCACATCCAAGACACGCGGGATATTCCATTGAGCAGCGGCGCGCTCGGCAGCGTCCCGGTAGAGATCGGCCACGGCGACAATCTCGAAGGCGGGCAGCCGTTGTGCCACGGTAAAATATTGTTTACTAATGTTGCCACAGCCGACGATGCCGACACGGGCAGGTAGACTCAGCACAGGTCTCTTCTCCTGGGTGTAAAAGTGGGATTTGCGATGTTGGTCATAATCCGCCAATCGCTGATGACCAATCGCTACGCTTAGCGACTGGCCCAGAGCAAGCCGCGACGTGTGATCTCGCGCGCTTCGGGCACATCGAAATCCGGGGCGACATGGCCGAGCGAACTGTAAAATACCTTGCCCTGGCCCCAGCGCCGCTTCCAGACCACAGGCATCACCGTGCCGTCGATCCAGGGTGCGTATTGACCGCTGAAGGTGGTGGTTGCCAGCACTTCATTGCCCGGATCGACGTGCATGAAATACTGTTCGCTGTGCATCTTGAAATCACTCAACCCAGCGGTGATGGGATCGTCGTGGTTGGTGATGTTGACTTCGTAGTCGATGATGTTGCCGGGATGGGCCACCCACTGCCCGCCCACCATAAACTGATATTCGGTATTGTTGCGGAAGGCATCCCCCATGCCGCCGTGCCAACCGCCAAAGCCCGCCCCCGCCTTAATCGCATCCAGCAGTCCTTTTTCTTGCTCTTTGCTGATCTGGCTCATGGTGACCACCTGATTGATCAGGTCAAATGATCTCATCTTCTCTACGTCTGTATAGATATCCAGCGAGTTGTGGATCTCCACGCTGAAGCCAGCCGCCTCAAGTAACGGCGCAAAAATATCGACACACTGCTTGGGTTGGTGGCCTTCCCAGCCGCCCCACACCATCAACGCTTTTCGTTCTGCCATTGTGATTTCTTTCTCGGTGGGTATCTATTCAGGTCCAGGGTGCGTCGCACCTGAACAGTTACGTCGGTGGATTACTTCTTTTTGAGCGTTTCAATCAGATCAACATAGGATTGCATGGCGGTTTCTGGGGTCATGCCTTTGCGCTCGACCCAGGCATCATATTTCGCCCGCCCCACCATGTCTGTGAACCCAGGGCGCTTGCCGCTCACATCGCCGACCGTGGCCTGTTTGTAGAGCGCATAGAGCGTAAGCATGGTGTCGTTGCCAGGGCGCTTGGGGAGCGATTTAGCCTCTTCGGCAGCGCGGTCAAACTGTGTACGCAGATCGGACATACCCCTCTCCTCTCAGGCGAGTGTGCACGAAATCAGATAGCCGCAGTATACCATTCTCCCCCCTTAGGGTACAACGTACCGACACGGAAACCCAGTTTGACAGGGGCGAAAAAGTTGACTATACTTCCTCCTAGTTTGCGGGCGTAGTTCAGTGGTAGAACGTTAGCTTCCCAAGCTAAATGTCGCGAGTTCAAATCTCGCCGCCCGCTTCCAAGCACCCGGTAGCCTAGACTTCCGGGTGCTTTTTTTCTCAGAAGCGGGCCACCCCTGGTTCCATATCCCCGTGGGAAGCAGTGCCTATGGTCTCCTTTGAAATCTTCGCTTTACTGGCGATTCTGGTCACCGCCACCACACTCTATATTACCCGCTGGTGGGCGATTGAAGTCACGGCCACCCTCTCGATTGCTGCGCTGGTCATCTTTGGTGTGCTCACCCCCGCTCAAGCCTTTTCTGGATTTTCCAACACGGCCACGCTCACCGTGGCGGCTATGTTTGTGCTTAGCGGTGGGCTGATCCGCACGGGCGCGCTAGAGATAGTTACGCTCTATCTTGCGCGCTTTTCCCAGGGCAGCACGACGCGACTGCTCATTCTTCTTGCCCTTGTGATCCCTGTTGCCAGCGCCTTTGTCAACAACACGCCGGTGGTGGTGATGATGGTTCCCGTTATCCTCTCGCTGAGCGGGCAGTTTGGCAAAAGTCCCTCCAAGCTCCTCATCCCCGTCAGTTATTTTGCCATTTTGGGCGGCACGCTAACCCTGCTGGGCACCAGCACCAATATTTTGGTCGATGGCATCTATCGGCAGATGGGTGGCCCCGGCTTTGGCCTCTTTGAATTTGCGCCATTAGGGTTGCTCTATGCGGCGATTGGCACGGTCTATATTGTGCTGTTTAGCCAGCGTATGTTGCCTAACAACGAGGTGATCAACTTTGCAGCCCAGCAGCGCAAGCGTGCCTACATTACCGAGCTGATTGTGGAAGCAGAGAGCGAATTGGTGGGGAAGCGGGCGGATGCTGTGGTGGATCGGGTAAAATCCACCCAGCCGTCGCCAAACCTGCTCATGAATCAGCGGCGGCGGGTGGGGCGGTTGCCCTCGTCCCAAGACGATTCGACCCATCGCGATCAATCTGTCGAGTTGCTCGAAGTGATCCGCCAGGAGAAGATCTACCGGGCCACCCAAGCTGGACAACTTACGCTACAGGCAGGGGATATTTTGATGGTGTCGGGTGATCCCAATGCGATTAGCCAGTTTGTCAAAAACAGCAATACGCGGCTGGCTTCGGTGCTGGCCGATCAAGAACGTGTGCCCATAGGCAGCATTGAACAGCGGGTAATGGAAGCCGTAGTTCTACCCGATTCTCCTTTTGTGGGGCGGCGGCTGGGGACGCTGGGCTTTCATCGCAACCACGGTATCACCGTGATGGGCGTACAGCGCCAAGGCCGACAGCGGATGCGCGGGCTGCGCGCCTTGCCCTTGCAGGTGGGCGATTTACTCTTGCTTCAGGGGGAAGAGGCAGGATTACAGGGATTGCGCGAGGCAGGCAAACTTTTAATGGTGGATGGCATTGAGGAGACCATTCTGCGCTCCACCAAGAATCGTCAGGCGCTTCTGATCATGTTGGGCGTGGTCTTGTTGGCAACGCTCACCGAGATCCCCATCGCGGTGCTGGCCCTGACCGGGGCGGCACTGACAGTGGTGACCCGGTGTCTGCGCCCCGACGAAGCCATGCGTGCGCTGGATACGCCCACGCTTTTTTTACTGGCAGGCACGATTCCGCTGGGGCTGGCAATGGAATCCACGGGGTTGGCGGCACAGATTGTGCAGGGCGTGCTGGCGCTCACGGGCGGCGCGGATCCGCGCCTTTTTCTCTCGCTCTTCTATTTGCTCACCAGCGTTCTCACCGAACTGATTTCCAACAACGCCGTGGCAGTTTTGCTGACGCCGATTGCCTTGCAGCTTGCCATTACCCTGGGTATCGACCCCAAGCCGCTGCTCATGGCGATTGCGTTTGGCGCTTCGGCCAGTTTCATGACGCCCATGGGCTATCAGACCAACGCCATTGTGATGGGGCCAGGGGGCTATACCTTTAAGGATTATCTCAAGTTTGGGGTTCCGCTGAATCTGCTTATGTGGGGAGTGGCGACGATCTTCATTCCGCTGATCTGGCCTTTGTAAACAATGTGTGCTGTGGATTGTCTATCAGGAAACAGACAATTCACAGCACACATTGGGTGTAATGCAATACGGCTTGACGTGCTTTTTATTTAAGATTTCCATTCATGCGTGGCTGCCGATAGACGGAATAGCGGATGGCTGTGCGCGTGAAGCCATCAATGGTGACGTCGATCAAACCGGGAACCAGAATCAGATCCATATTTTCATCTAAAAGAAATTTACGGGCAATCGTGACAGCTTTGGTGGCCTGATTGACAGCCTGCGCGCCAATGGCCTGAACAGCAACCTCACCCTCATCGCGGAGAAAGCCAGCAATGGCCCCCGCCACAGACGAAGTTCTTGATCGGGCAGCAACCCGGACTATTTCCATACGCTTTCCCCCTGGATTATGGTGTATATCGAGGTGATCAATGAAAAACAATGGTGTAACTGTAACGCTTCATGTGCGACGCACGGGTCAGGCGAGGATTCAGGGTTGTAGCCTAATTCAGACCAGTGCGACGCACCTGAAGCTGTATAGTTACGTGCCACCTTATCATTTCACCGTCACAATACCGGCACAAACTCGATTTTTCCTGCCATCATTCGGGGTGTAATGCAAGGTGCGGGCAACAGAAGTGTCGGGGACTTGGCGCAGGGGAAAGAAAACGATTTCGCCAATCCTGAAGTCCCCGGCACTTTTCGACGATTCGCCCCATTCTTTATTACACCCCATCATTTGTTGCCACTTGCCGAAAATCTGCGCATTTAGTAAGATGCGACACTCTCTATTGATTGCCTCTATTGCCGTTTTTTGGAGACCGATATGCATTTTGTCCTCAATCTATTGGGTTCGCTAGATGCCTATCGGAATGAAATCCCCATTTCCTTTTCCACCGAAAAATCACAAGTCCTCCTGGCCTACCTTGCCTGCCACCCTGGCAAACCACTAAGCCGCAGCTTTCTCAGCGGGCTGCTTTGGCCTGAGTATACAGAGGAATCGGCGCGCAACAGCCTGCGCACCGAACTAAACCGACTGCGCCAAGCAATTGACACAGCGGACGAATCGGTCTTGCAAACTACACGGCAGGATCTTCAGTTTGACGCATCAAAGGCCAACGTCGATCTGCTTCAGTTTTTCGGTCTGTTGGCAACGTGCCAGAGCCACGCGCACGCCCAGATCCAACAGTGCGCCCATTGCGCTCGTTTGTTAGCCGAGGCAACCGATCTCTATCGGGGCGATTTTCTGGCTGATTTTGACGGCAATGACAGCCCAGCGGTGGACGACTGGATCCGTTCGACGCAACACACCGTGCGCCAGCAGATGTTCTGGGCGCTGGAAACCTTGATTGCCCAAGCAGCGTTGGCGGGCAACCAGGCAGGTGTCATCGCTGCGGCCCAACGCCAACTTGAGCTATCCGCTACCCATGAACCCGCCTATCGACACCTGATGCGCGGACTGACCTTGGATGGACAGCGCGGCGCCGCTCTTCAACTCTATGCACGCTGTCTGCATCTATTGCGCGACGATCTGGGTGTGGAGCCAGAACCGGAAACCATAGCACTCTACGAGCAGATCCAAGTGGGCATCTCGCCCGCGCAACGCCCAGACGCGCCGACCCCCTATCAGGGATTGCACGCCTTCGAAAGCCACGATGCAGACCATTTCTTTGGGCGCGAACAGATGACGGAAAGATTGGTGGATGCCATCCACCGTCATCGCCTCATCGCCTTAATCGGCCCGTCTGGCAGCGGCAAATCGTCTTTGGTCCAAGCTGGAGTGCTGGTACGACTTGCACGCTATACATGGCGGACATCTGCGCCAACTTCTGATCTTCTCACGGTTGATGACGCCAGCGGTCCCGGCGCGCAGCGCAGATTGTTGTCTTCGCCCGCGGATCTTGTCTGGCCGCTAGACGCGCCTATGATTCAGTGGCATCTACTTCAGTTTCGTCCTGGCGAAGCGCCGCCCCACACCCTGGGCGATTGTGTCGAACGCTGGCTCGCTACGGTGAACTCGCCTGACATGGCACACGCCGTGGCAGAAAATCCCCTCGTGCGCGCTGCCCAGATCCTGCCGCTGGGCACGGGCGAGGAAAAACTTTTGGTCTTTGTCGATCAGTTTGAAGAGATGTTTACGCTTTGCTCTGTGCCTGCCCTGCGCCAATCGTTTATCGATCTTCTGGTGGAGGCGATGCAGGCCACCAATGTGGTCGTCTTGCTGGCAATGCGCGCAGATTTCATGGCCCAAGCGCTTTCACACCGTCCCCTGGCTGATGCCCTGCAAGAAGCTAGCTTTGTGCTAGGGCCAATGGGCCGGGACGAGATCCGAAATGCCATTGAAAAACCGGCTCGTCTGCAAGGGGTGATCTTTGAGCCAGGTCTTGTAGATCGGCTGCTAGATGATGTGGGCGAGGCGCCAGGCAACCTGCCTTTGCTTCAATTTGCCCTTACCTTGCTCTGGCAAGAACAAAACCGCGGCTGGCTCACCCACGAAGCCTATGAGGAGATCGAGCGTGTGGGGGGCGCTTTGACCCACTATGCCAACGGCTTCTATGCCCGCCTGCATCTCCAACAACAGGTACAACTTCGCCGCATCTTTCTGCAACTGGTGCAGCCCGGCCAAGCCACCGAAGCAACACGGCGCACAGCCACCCGCCCGGAGATTGGTGAGGAAGATTGGCCGTTGGTACACCAGCTTGCCAGCGCCCGCCTTGTGGTCACCAATCGTAATGCCCAGGGGCAAGAGACCGTCGAACTTATCCATGAAGCATTGATTCGCGAATGGCAGCAGTTGCGCCGCTGGCTGGAAGAAGATCGCGAGTTTCGGGTCTGGCAAGAGCGGCTCCGCACCGCCTGCGAGCAGTGGGCGCACGCCCACCACGACGAAGGAGCGCTCTTGCGTGGCGGGCTATTGGCCGAGGCCGAACGCTGGAGGGAAGAGCGGGGTGCGGATCTGGCCCTTGGGCTGCTGGCCTACATAGAGGCCAGCGTGGACCAGCGCGCACAGGTGGCCGCGGCGGAAGAGGCCCAACACCAGCGCGAATTAGCCCATATTCAGACCGTGGCCCAGATGGAACGCCAGCGCGCCGATGCCGAGATCAGCGCGCGGCGGCGCACCACCCGCTTTGCCTGGGCGGCGGTGCTGGCTTTTGTGGTTGCTCTGCTTGTGGCCGTCTATGCCTTTCAGTTGCGGGCGATTGCCGAGACGGAACGTATACGCGCCGAAGAGAATGCCGAGCGCGTATTGGCGCGCCAACTAAGCAGCCAAGCGCTACGCGCCACCCAAGGGGAGATCGATCAGGCGCTATTGCTCAGCGTGGAAGTGCTGCACCACAACGCGCCCGCCGCGGAAAAAGCCGATTTTCTGGCAGAGTTCCCCATCAATCCCTTGCTCTATCAAACCCGCTATGGGCCGCCGCTCCCCATTTACAGCATGGTTTTTTGTCCCGATGGCCGCCACATTTTTACCACCGACGACAAAGGGAGCGTGCTGGTCTGGTCCCTAGACAAGCCAACTGCGGCCCCGCTTGTGCTCCTTGCCCCAGACGCCAAGATCAAAGATGTGGTCTTTAGCCCGCTGGGGGATCGCATGGCAATCAACTTTGGGGGCAGGGTCGAGGTCTGGGGGATGGAGCCGCCCCAAAAACGCTTTGCCATCTACGCACGTGCATCCGCGATTACCCGGCTTGCCTTTGCACAAGATGGCAGCGCCCTGGCCGTGGGTGATCAGCAGAAGATGCTCATGATGTACGACGCAGAGACAGGTACGGCCCTGTGGGAACCGTTTCCGTTTGATGGCAAACAGCCCATCAACGCCGATGGCAATATCGTGCGCCAGATTGATGAGAGCAACGGCACGTTGCATGTTTCGTTTCGCCGTCTCAGCACAGGTGAACAGATCATCGACCCCACCGCCGCAGGCCATACGGGGGATATTCACAGCAGCGCCTTTAGCCCCGATTCCACCTTGATGGCAAGCGCCAGTTTTGATGGATCTGTGGTGCTTTGGGATGTAAAAACAGGGGCACGACTGGAGCCGCCGCTGCTCGGGCATGACGGGCGCGCCCTGCTGACCCTCTTTAGCCCAGACGGCAAAATTTTAATCACAGCCGGAGCGGATGAAACGGTGTGGGCCTGGGATCTAGGCAAGCGTGAAGCGCTGGGGATGCCCTTGCTGGGACATAACAATTGGGTGCGGGCAGCAGCCTTTAGCCGGGATGGCGAGTGGTTGGCAACAGCCGATGCCGATGGCAAAATTTTGTTGTGGCATTGGGCGGCTCGTCATATTCTGCGCGGCCACACAGATCGTGTACGCAGTCTCGCCCTCAGCCCAGACGAACGCACGCTGGTCGTCGCCAGCATGGATCGCACCCTCAGCCTGTGGGATGCAGCCACCCTCTCACGCACCCGTGTCATCTCCACCACTCATCCGCGCTCGATTATGGCAGCAGTCTATAGTCCAGACGGCGCAACCCTGGCAACCGTCGATGCTGGGTTCAGCCTGCTCCTGTGGGACACGTCTACATGGACGCCACGTGCGCCGCTCCAAATTTTACACACCGATGTGTTGGTGGGGATTGCCTTTAGCCCCGACAGCAACATCGTGGTGACGGGAGGCTTTGACGGCAAAATCGGCCTGTGGGATGTAAAGAGTGGTCGGCCCATTCAACGCCCCATTCGACGCCACACCGATTGGGTGTTGAGCCTGGCGATTAGCCCCGATGGCAAAACCTTAGTCTCTGGCAGCAAAGACACGACGATCAAAGTGTGGGATTTCCCCGCTATGACCGAGCGCATGGTGCTGACCGGCCATACCAATTGGGTCACCGATCTGCTCTTTACGCCCGACGGCAAGACGCTGGTCTCGG
The DNA here is from genome assembly GCA_963721725.1 of uncultured Chloroflexia bacterium. Taxonomy (GTDB): domain Bacteria; phylum Chloroflexota; class Anaerolineae; order Caldilineales; family Caldilineaceae; genus RI-153. The sequence continues at coordinate 22,342 of CAVRLX010000005.1, read as the reverse complement.
CCAGTAGCGATCAATCCATCCGCACTTGGGATTTGGAAAGCGGCAAAGAGAGTGCTCCCCCGCTGTTGGGGCACGAGGCCCAGGTGTGGGATCTGGCCTGGAGCCAAGAAGAGACTGGTTCGAGTCTGGTCTCGCTGGGGGCCGATGGAGACATCTATTGGTGGGATTGGGCCATGCGTCTGCCCCTGCGCCCGCCGTTGCACACGGGCACCGAGTCCGAGGTGATGGTACTCAATGCCGCCGGGGATCGTCTCTACTTGGGGTCTTTTCGGCCTTCGGCGGAAGTTTGGGAAATCGCCACACAGCCGTGGATAGAGGTTGCCTGTCGTATTGCCAACCGCAACTTCGGCGCCGCAGAGTGGCAATCGTTTATGCACGAGCAGCCGTATGGGAAGACTTGCCCACAATTTCCGTAAACGAGAATAGAACGCAGATTGAACAGATTTACGCAGATCTGCACTCATTCCACGGCCCTGCCGATCTCTGGAAAATCTGCGCAATCTGTGTAATCTGCGGCTCAATTCTGCCCCGGATTTAACCGGATTTGCGTACCTATGCAGGTGCGACGCCTGCCACACGCGTTTTACAACCGTTCTCCTCCTGGCGAGTGCGTCGCACCCTAGACCTGTATCGTTAGGGATTTGCTCAGAACAGGCTCAGTTGCCGCTCTTCGGCGCGCACCGGCTTGGGTCTGTCAACGGGTTGCTCTCCCTGATAGAGCGCTTCTTCGATTTCATTGACAAAGCGCGAGAGGCGGTTTTCTTGGGCCTGCCCGAACAAAAAGCGCCATCGCGCATGGGTCAAGATCAGGCGATGCTGGGCGCGTGTCATGCCCACATAGAAAAGTCGACGTTCTTCGGCGATGGCCTCTTGTGCCTTGCCCGGCGTATAGGGCAGCAGCCCCTCCTCACAGCCCACCATCAAGACCGTGGAAAATTCCAGCCCTTTGGCGGCGTGTATCGTCATCAACAACACGCGGTCGGCGCGGGGATCAAGCAGATCCGCTTCGCCGGAGAGCGCGGTAGCCTCCAAAAAGCCACGCAGATCGCGGCCAAAGCCGCGGGCGCGTTCAACCACGCGGGCCAAATCCTGGGCCGTACAGGGCGATCCCACGGCGGCGTGCTCGTGCAGCCATGCCACCAAGTCAGCCACCGATTGGCCTGCACGGTTTTCCATGTGTGCAAAGAGCGCAATAAGATCGAGCAACGGCTGCCGCCAGGGGCGCGCAATGGCGTCGGCATAGAGCGCTTCGGATAACCGCTGGGCCAGCGGGCCAGATTGCGCCCGCAGCAGATCGCACAAGGGCGCACCATCGCCATCGGGCAGGAGCACCTCCCAGTGTGGTTGAGATGCCGGGTTGTGCCAGAGCCAGAGCGGAGCCAGCAGCCGGCGTACACTTTTTTGGGCATAAAAAGGCGTCTGTCCCACGGTCTGATAGGGGATGCCCGACCGCTCAAATGCCTCTTGCAAAGCTTGGCGCTGGGCATTGAGCCGATAGAGTACGGCAAAATCGCCAAAGCTGTGGACGGCGTGGGGAGCGTCTTCGGCAATGCGGCCAGAGTCCAGCGAAAAATAGCTGGTCCCCCCCACCATTTGCTCAATTTGATGTACCACAGTTTCGGCCTCGGCTTGTTCGCTGGCCGCGCTGTAGACATGCAGCGCCACTTGGCTGGCAAACGAAGCCAACAATTGCACAGCTTTGCGGTCGGCGTTGTGACCAATGACCTGGGTCGCTGCGCTCAAAATGGCCTGGGCCGAGCGGTAGTTTTGCGTAAGGTGAACCGTGCGCGCGCCGGGGAAATCTTGCACAAAGGCGGCAAAGTAGCGCGGGTCCGCGCCGCGGAAACTATAGATGGCCTGATCCGGATCGCCGATGACACATAGATCGGCCCCGCCCGCGGCCAGCAATTTCAACAGACGATATTGGGCCAGGTTCACATCCTGATATTCGTCCACCGAGAGCCAGCGAAAACGCTCTTGGGTGGCAAGCAGCACGGCCGGGCAGATCTCCAACAGATAGACAGTTTGCAAGAGCAGATCGTCAAAATCCAGGGCATGGTTGGCCGCCAGGCCACGCTGATACGCATCATAGCGCGCCACAAAATCGCCGTTGGCGCCATGCCCCACCATCGCCAGCAGCGCCGAGGGATCGGCCATGCGCACCAAATCGGCGGCGTGGATCAGGCGATTTTTGGCCGCGGAGATCTGCGTCAGCGTCAGTTCCACCGTCTGTGCGCTCAGGCTGGGGCAGGTCTGGCGCAACAGCCGCGCCCGCTGATCCTCGGCCAGGATTACAAAATTGGGATCAATGCCGATCTGCGCGCCCCACTGTTGCAAAAGGGCTGCGCCCAGGGCATGAAAGGTTTTCACCGTCACCCGCGCCGCACAATCACCGCCAACCAAGTCAGCCAGCCGGGTTGCCATCTCTTCGGCGGCGCGGTTGGTAAAGGTAATTGCCAGGATAGATTCGGGCTGCACGTCGGCCTCGGCCAGCAGATAGCCAATGCGTGCGGTCAAGGTGCGGGTTTTGCCTGTGCCCGGCCCCGCCACAATCATCAGCGGGCGATCCACAGTGTGAACGGCGGCGCGCTGTTCATTATTAAGGGATGGGGAATTAGCGATTGGCGATTGGGAATTGGCGATTAGGGGCTGGGCGATGGGGTGATGGAAAGGGGGAGAGTGAGGGGACATTGGCTCAGTTTGCTCTGCCCCAGTCCCCAATCGCCAATCGCCAATCGCCTCCTCCTTGAACATGCCCAGTTGCAGCCCGGCGCTTTGGGGATCGACGCCCGCGAAGAGTTTGACCGTGCCATATTCGCCATCATAGCCGCCCTCGGCGTGGACCTCGCCGCGACGCATACGCCCGATGCCCTCGGCCAGTTGGGTGCTGGCAACAGCGGCGATCTGCTCAAGTGGCAGTTCCATCAAAATGGACAATTCCGGCCCCAGCGCGCTGAGCAGGCGCATATACTCGGCCTGTGTTGTTTTGGTGTTGACGCCCACGCCTTTGATCTCGGCGATGATTTCGGGCAGCGGGATCAAACTGTGGAAGGGATGCGCGCGCGGCGGGCGCGCCCCTTCGGGACGATCCGCCAGCGTCTCCACACGGTGCAGCACGCCAATCGTCACCGGTTTGCCACAGACCGCACAGCGGCCATCGTGGGCGCGGGTGGTTTGCGGATGCCAACAGATCGCACAGTTGCGGTGTCCGTCCAAGTGGTATTTGCCCTCTTCGGGGAAGAACTCCACAGTTCCCCGAAAGCGGGCGGGATCCCCCGAGGCCAGCGCCGCAAAGATGGCGTCATAGCTGTATTCGGTGTCAAAAAGGGTGGCCTCGCGCGCCAGCTTTTGCGGCGAGTGGGCATCGGAATGGGAGACCAGCGTGTAGGGGTCAAGTTGCGAAACTCGCCAGTTCATGGGCGGGTCGGAGGAGAGGCCCGTCTCCACAGCCACAATGCGGTCGGTGAGGTCGTCGAAGCAGTCGCGCACACAGTCGAACCCGGATTTGGAGCCAAGCAGCGAAAACCAGGGTGTCCAGATGTGGGCGGGGATCAACTGACAGCGCTCGTCCACGTCGAGGATAATCTCAAAGAGATCGCGACTATCCAGCCCCAAAATCGGGCGACCATCGGAACGGATATTGCCGATCTTCTCCAGCCGGGTCTGAATCTGCGCCACTGCCTCGAGCGAGGGAGCGAAGATCACGTTGTGAACCTTACGCACAGCGTCGTGCTTTTTGTAGATGTTGCTGATCTCCCCGGCCAACATAAACCGTACCTCGCGCTGGCAGGTTGCGGGAACTTCCGCGCGGAGCGCAGCGGGGGCGACGCGCAGCCGAAAGAGACCCTCCTCGGCGGGTTCCAACAGGTCACGCATCTCGGCCAGCCAGCCTGGATGGGCAATGTCGCCTGTGCCCAGGAGGGTGACGCCTTTGAGTTGTGCCCATTTCCACAGGTGCGGAAAGGTGAGATCTTTGCTGGTGGCCCGTGAATAATGGGAGTGAATGTGCAGGTCGGCAACAATCATAACGGTTTCAATCTAGCGGGCAAGGTCAGCGGCGCAGCACGGTTTCGCGTTTGCGTTTGACCATAAAGGCTTGTAATTCTTCGTCCACGGCGGGGTCGAAGGGCGGCATTTCGTAGTCGCGCAGGAGTTGCTGCACTTTGGCAGCGGCGCGGGTTTCGCTATCTTCGCCGCCTTTGATCTGCCAGGTTTCGGCGGAATCGTAGTTAAAAAGCTCGGCGCGGTAAAAGGCCGTGCGGAAGTTGCGTAGGGTGTGTTGTGTGCCCAGGTGATGACCGCCCGGCGGCACTTCGTGCAGAATCGAATCCATGGCCCAGCCTTCGTCGGACCAGTCGACGCCCTTCAGATAGGTGTGTAACATGCCCAGGATTTCGCAGTCGAGCACAAATTTCTCGTATCCGGCCACCAGCCCGTTCTCCAGCCAGCCCGCTGCGTGCAGGATCAAGTTGACCTTCGCCATGATCCCGGGCAGCATCGCCATCATAGATTCGTAGGCGGACTGGGCATCGGCAATCTTCGAGCTGGAATAGGTTCCCGCGTGCTGCGAAAGGGGATGCCATAATGGCGGGCCATCTGCGCCGAGAGATAGAGCGAAAGCTGGCTCTCCGGTGCGCCAAAGACAGGCGATCCCGATTGCAGGTCAATCGTGGCCTGGAACGAGCCATAAATACAGGGCGTGCCGGGGTTGACCATCTGGGTAAAGACGATGCCGGCCAGTGCTTCGGCGTTGAGTTGCGCCACTGTGCCCGCAATCGAGGTCGGCCCCATCGCCCCGGACAGGATAAAGGGCGTCATCATCACCCCCTGTTTGGCGCGGGCATACTGTTTGATTGTACCCAGCATTTTGTCATCCAGGCGGCGCGGGCTGCTGACGTTAATCGTGCAAAAAATGCAGGGCGCGTCGGTATCCATACGCTCGCCAAAGAGGACGCGGTGACATTTCAATGGAATCGCGGGCCGTGTAGCCTTCGGTGCTGGCCCCCATAAAGCCACGGTCGCCATATTTCATATGGGCATAGACAATGTCCATGTGGCGGGTGTGATAGGGCAGATCCATCGGCTCGACAATGACGCCGCCCTGATGGTGCAGATAGGGGGTCATCATGGTAAGTTTGATGAAGTTTTGCAGATCTTCCAGGGTGGCCTGCCGCCGTCCGCGCGCCCGATCCAAGACAAAGGGCGGACCATAGACAGGCAAAAAGGTCATGTGGTCGCCGCCGATGATCACGTTGTTGTCGGGGTTGCGCGCTTGCAGCGTAAATTGGCGTGGCACATGGCGCAGAAAGTCTGCGATCAGCGCCCGATCAAAATAGGCGATGTCCCCCACCACTTTGGCCCCGTTGTCGCGCAAAATCTGGCGCGACTCTTCATCGTAGAAAGCCAGCCCGCCCTCTTCCAAAATCTGCATGGATTTTTCGTGGATGATCTGCACGCGTTCTTCGCCCACCAGATTATAGACGGGGAGCGTGTGCAACGGCTGTATCATTTTGTGAATTTTATCGGCGGCGTGGACATCGTGGCGAAGCTCTCGGCGGCTGCGGCGGCTGGTGCGATCAGTCATGGGTTCCTCATTGGGAAAAAGCAGAAAGGCGGTGGAGAATTGGGGAATTATAGGCGAGAGGGCAGGGGATGACAAGCAAGGCAAACTTGAAAGATTGGGGGAGTTGACCGGAAGCCGAACTTTTTGCCAAAGTGCGACCTCTCGTGAGACGATAGTCATTCCAAGCATAGAACACGGATGACACGGATGGAGCAGATCGGCACGGATTTTCGGACGCATCTGCCCCAATCCGCCGCATCCGCTTGATCAGCGTTCTATTTCTCGATCTGCTGCAAAAGGCCTTTTGATCCGCAGATTTCGCAGATTTCGCAGATTTTTCCTGGAATCTCTGCGCTCTTCGTTCTCTGCGGTAAATTTCTTCCCACAACTGAGGAGAAGCAAGATGGCTGGAAATCTGCTCTGGCAGCGGCTGCAACGCACGCTGACCCATGAAATTGAGGCGTTTGACGGCGTGGCGGGGATTGCCCTGCGCGATCTCAGCGGGGAGTTGGCGCTGGCGATTAACGGCGACGAGCTTTTCCCCACGGCCTCGACCATCAAGATCCACGTGTTGGTGCAATTGTTGCTGCGCGCCGAGCGGGGCGAAATCGATCTACACGAACGCATCACCATGCCGCCGCCGGAGCCAGTGCTGGGCAGCGGCGTGCTGGCCTATCTGCCCGGCCCCGTGGAACTGAGCCTGTTGGACGTGGCGACATTGATGATCATCGCCTCGGACAACACGGCCACCAATCTGTGCATCGACCGGGCGGGAATTGACGAAACCAACGCCCTGTTGCGCGGGTTGGGACTCCATTCAACCCACCTGCGCCGCAAGATGATGGATCACCTGGCGGCGGTGCGCGAGGAGGAGAACGTCTCGACACCCGCTGAGTTGGTGCAACTGATTGGCCCTGCTCCACGCCGGGCAGCCTTCGCCAGGGGTGGCGCGACAGACGCTGGAGATTTTGAAGAAGCCGAATCTGGGCTTTCTGGAGCGGGGATTGCCCGCCGGGATTGAGATCGCCAACAAGCCGGGCTGGGTGGAGGCAGCGCGCTGTGACGCCGGGATCATCTATCTGCCGCGCCGCCCCTATGCCCTGGCCGTGATGACCAAGTACACGCTGTGCGACAACATGGCCCACGAGGATTTTATTGGGCGGATTGCCCGCACGGTCCACGAGACGATGGCAATGCTGGACCGGACGAATCGGTACGGGCGGGCGGTATACTAGATGCGCTATGGTTGATCCGCAGATTTCGCAGATTCTTCTCTGCGAATCTTCGGCCTTCTCTGTGCTCGCGAGCATCGGGGGGCGTCTCTTGGGGGAGGCGCCTCATGGTATACTTAGCAAATTCATTTATGTAGGATGAGGGAGCTTGACATGGAACGCACACGACAGATAGTGGGTGAAGATGGATTGCAGATCCCCTTGCCGCTGATGGCGCAGTACGGTCTACATCCCGGCTCGGAAGTGACCGTGGAGTTGGACAACGACGTAATCCGCATCGTGCCCAGGCTGCCCAGTCAGGACGAGATTGAAAATCGGGCCTTGCGTCTGCTGCTGCGCGCTGTGGGCGATGCTGTAATGGTCAAGGCGCAGCAACGAGAGAGTGCCGAGACAGGTAGCGACCATGGAGCGTGGCGAGTATCCGTCTATGCTCACGGCGTTAGCGCGCCACTCGGATATCTGGACTACGCCCACGACGGTCAACTTCTCTCGGATACAACCGAAGCGTTGCACTCCATTCGGCAAGCAGCCACGCATCTCGCCCCATCGTGATGAACCTGTCCGTTCCACATTACAAGCAGTCGACGCCCTATACCTGTCTTCCCGCTTGCGTACGCATGATCCTGGCGTTTCACGGTCATGCTCACACCGAAACTGAGCTGGCCCAGGCCTTCAGCACAGTGCCCCTGCTCGGCACGCTGCCCGAAAACGTGGTGAGCGGTCTGGAAGCGATGGGCTATCACAGCCTCTGGTTCGAGAATGCCAGCCTGGAACGACTGCGCTTACTGGTGGCTCACGGCTGGCCGTCCATTGCGCTGGTGCGGGCAGCGGATCTACCCCACGGCGTCGCCGGTCTCCACGCTGTGGTTGTCATCGACCTAACCGACGATGCCATCACCTTTCTTGATCCTACCCAATCCCATGCAACTCGCCTGGATTTATCTGCGTTTGTCCGAGCCTGGGCCAAGCTCGATCACCAGGGGCTGGTCGTCTGGGTCTAGCGGGCTGAGCGGCAACGCGGGGCTGCCACAGGCGGCCCGCTTTGGCGGGGGCGCTGCGCCCCCCTGCACCCCCCGAGAGGGCAGAGTCCAGAGCAGAATTCAGAGTCCAGAGCGGAATCAGAGGCCAGAGTTCAGAGGCCGGGGGACAACACCCGAAACCCGATGGTGAGGTTCCGGTCGCCCGGGTAGTAGCTGAACGGTAGGCGCAACGCACGAAGTTACGGTAGTCGCTGAACGACCCACCACGCAACACACGACGGACGTCGTCCGGGGCATCAAGATTCTCACGTCCGTCCTGGGCATTGTATGGATAAGTATACGCTGGCTTCTGCCAATCTTTCCCCCACAAACTGCTCGTCCACTCCCATACATTGCCTGCCATGTCCAGACATCCATAGGGGCTGGCCCCCTGTGAGAAAATTCCTACCGGACTGGTGTTGCCAATGCCAGTATCAAACATGTTGCAACGCTGGGCAACCTCGTTTTCACCCCAGGGGTAGGTGCGGCCATCGCTGCCGCGGGCAGCCTTCTCCCATTCAGCCTCGCTGGGCAGGCGCACGGTCTCGCCCCGCTCCTGGCTCAGCCACGCACAGTAGGCCACGGCATCGTGCCAGGAGACGTTGACCACCGGGTGATTGAGCAGTTCGGATGGAGGCTCGCTGCCCCGCCAGTGATCGGGGGCACGGTGGCCCGTGGCCGCCACAAAGCGGGCATACTGGCCGTTGGTCACGGGGTATTTGCTGATGCGGAAAGCGTCAACAAAAAGCTCATGTTGTGGATACTCAGATCGCAGAATGTACTCAATATTGCGATACTGACTCAATAACGCCTGCACCTGCTCATCTGTGCTCCCCATGATGAACGTCCCCCCTGGCACAGGCACCATTTCATCCAGGTCCCTGGGATCGCCTATCGCCCCCAGCACAGATCCAGCGCGGGCGCGCTCTGGCGGCGAAAGCTGGTCGTGGGTGATCAGCGTGGTCAGGTGACCCTGCACCCGTTCGACCAACTCGGCCCCCAATGTACGCCGCCTGGCCCGGGTCAGGCCGATTTCCAACAGGCATTCCCCGGCCAGCCAGACATTGCGCCAGTCTGCGGCCTCTTCAATGCGATCCACGGCTTCGGGGCAGAGTTCGTGCACCAACATCAGCGGGCGGTCAATATCCCCGGAGACATGCACCAGGCGACCCACGGCCAGTAAGATCGACTCGCGCCAGTAGGCACCGCTGGCGCTCAGGGTAAGTGCCCGATCGGTAAAATCAGGCAGATTGCTCAGATGTGCCCCGGCCAGATACTCCTGAAACGTGCGATGGGGAAAGCTGTAGACCTGGGGCAGCCCTTCCACCAACAACCCGGCACGGAGTTTGGTCATCTGTACCATACCCTCAGCCCAATCCAGGCTGCGCGTTGGATGAAGTTCACGTAGCGTTGCCAACAACTGGGATTCGCCAATATCGGCCGTGGTCTCGCTCTCCACCTGCCCTGCTTGTCCATGCTGGCTGTGCGCCTGAAACGCCAGTTCCCACAGGGCGCGTTTCATATCGATGTCGCCCAGTTCGGCTGCCTGTAGTTGCTGCCGCCAGCTCGTCTCCCGCCCATCCGGGTTTTGGGTCTTGATGGCCTCCCAGCGCCAGAGCAGCAGATCGACGACATCCTCGTAGAGCAGGGCGCGGGCATCAGGCAGTTCACCCTTGTGGGTATGTACCAGCGCCATCACCGTGAGCAGCAGCGGGTTGTCGGCCAGCCGCCACAGGTCTGCCCGGCGAATGGCCTGGCGCAGGCGTGCACTCTGGCGCTCGGCGTCGCCCACCACGCCCAGCGCCGCCAGTTGCGTATACCAGGCCCCGACGAAGCGGTCGATCTTCTCCTCATCCAGCGCCGCCAGTTCAGCCTCTTCCCAGCCGTCGTCGGCCAGTTGCCAGCGTGGGTCGGCGTAGCTGAGCACTCGGCAGCTTACCAATATCGGTGCCCCGGCGTAGGCGTCTGGCAAGTCGTCGATCATCTCCTTGAGGCGGGCCAGCGTGTCGTCAATCAGTGGCACCTCGTCCAGCCCATCCAGCAGCAGCAACGCAGTGCCCGCCCGCAGTCTTGTGCAGACCATGTCGTAACAGTCGTCCACCCCATGCTGGGCCAGCCAGTGGTGCAGGTATGCCTGGAAAAGACCGGCCTTGCGCTGCGGCGGCTGGGTTTCCTGAAACCAGGCTGCCACTTCACGCAGCATCACCGGCACGGGCAGCAGCTTATGCCAGGCTGTGGGCCACTCCGGCAGCCGGTCGATCCAGTTCCCTTTGGGATGCAATTCCTCGCTGGCTAGACAGTAGGCCAGGTGGTTGACAAAGGTAGATTTGCCGCTGCCTGGGCCACCCAGCAGCACCAGCCGTGGGTGCTGTACCAGTGCTTTGAGTGCGGAAAGGGGGCGCTCACGCTCGCGCAGCAGCACAGGCTCATTCGCCTTGTGCTTTTCCTCTCCCGCACCCTCGTCACGGCGCGTGGTGTCCAGCGCAATGTAGACGTCGGCCATGCCCAGCCGCTCCCCGGCCCCGGTCTCAGCGCTGGCGGTTTTGAAGTCTACCCCGCGCAGGGGCAGATAGTGGGTCTGTTCCGTCACCATGCGCGTCAGGTAGCGGCGCTGCAAGTCGTCGTAGGCACCAGCGTGGCGGATGATCTCCTCGGTGCGGCTCTCCTCCGGATGGCGCGCCTCCCAGATCGCCACGGCCACGGCTACCACACCGGCCAACCCGGTGATGATCCATAGCCAGATGCCGTGGCGGTCGACAAATTCGCCCATGTCGCCGGTCACCATATTGCCGGTCAACCCACCCAGAAAGCTCAACGCCAGCGATCATGGCGGGCAGCAGCCAGCGCCGTCTTGACGAAGATGGGTTCATGGAGTGCTCCTATCATTCAAAATTTCAGTCGTTCACGATTTACGGCGGAGCAGGCACCCCTTCGACAGGCTCAGGGCAGCGCCCCAGATGCCGTCCCCAGGGAGCAAAGCCGCATCTGGGGATGCTCTCTCCGCGCTTCGTTGATTGCCTGCTTGTGGCTCTGCTCACTATGGTACACGTTTCCCCAAACTCACGCCACTGCCGTTGATTTTACGGACGGGTCTCAAACGGGGCGTCCATTCCGGGAATGGATCAGCCGATGATCGTCTACCCATGCACTTCTGGTCCATTCCCGGAATGATCATCCGCGGCCCTGGACATGAAAAAGCCCCGGCGAAATCGCCGGGGCTTTGGATAACACGACACCTATCACGACGGGGCATCTTCACGCCCCAGGCCGGGCCGCTTGTGGCTGCGGTCGCCGTGTTTGTCGATGAGCCGTTCGATCTCTTTGATGGCGTCGTTGGTGGCGTCTTCAATATCGGCGTGAAAGGTTTTCCGATCCATGCTGTAGGCCAGGCGCGTCCAATAGGTGTTATAGACAATGCCCAGCCAGGTGATGAACTGGAGATTTTCTTCCAGGGCCTGCAAGGGGCGGCTGACAAAGTAGGTGAGGAAGGTGACCACGCTCAGCCCGCCAAAGATAGCGGCGGATCCCAGGGCAGTGGTGGCGTTGTCACGCAATAAATAGGTGAGGACCGCTGCGGCGACAAACGAAAAGACACCAATCCCAAACATAACCCGGTACATCCAAATCGTGGTGTGATAGGGGTTCATAAAGCCGTTGAGAATGCGGTGGAACATTTCGTTGTTGTTCTCGAAGCCGTGTTGAATGTGTTGCCGCCACGAGGCGTAGAGATCGGGATCAGCCTCATAGAGCGGTTTGCCACCGGTCTCTTCTGGCCCCAGCGGCAGGGGAACCCGATCCTGTGAGGGCGGCGGGGTGGGCGCAAAGCCTTCCGACCGATCCGTAGAGAGCGCGCCCTCCCCCTCGCCGGCCATGGCAAAGGCTGGCTCCAGCCCACGCGGCGTGCCCAGGGGCGCAACCGTACGGTTAAATTCCTCGACAAAGCGCTCGATAATGGCGCGGTAGTGCTCGGCCTGCCCCGATCCGTTATAGATACGGGCAAAACTTAGAAAATCCCTGCGTTTGAGTGGTTCCACAAGTCCTTCTCCTTGAATGAAACGGAATAGTCCTTCGACTTGATTGTCATCACTGGCCCGAAACGCCTCAAACATCTCGCGCTGCCGTGCGATAGCCGATGGTGGCATGGTTAAAGCCCATGATCTGGGGTGCGCCCATGCTAATCGAGCGCATGGCGGCCTCTTCGTGCAGGCTACGCGCAAACGAGAAGGCTTCCCATTCGGCGTGCTGGTTGCCGTGAAATTCGCGCCAAGTTGCGTTGGGATCAGGCCGCCAGCGATGTCCCTGCCAGGGTGTTTCAGGGTTAAATTGAAAATGGTGTGCAAAGCGCTCTGCCTGGGCTTGGCCGCATTCGCGACGAAAGACGTGGGGTTCAAAGCGGATGATCATCCTGCCGTCGGGGCCAAAGGCACGGCCACTGGATTCAGCCATCAAAACCGCCACCGCCACCGCCGGATCGATGCCCAGGCGCGCAGATTGCGCCGTCAATAGATCTTGATAGCGAATCCAGGCAGACAATAAGGTGTTGGGCGGCGGTGCTGGATCGGCACGCCGTACATAGCCAGCATAGACGTATCCCGTCCTGTCGGCGGCGCTCACCTGAAGCCATTCGCCATGCTCGTCCAGCACCGAGAGCGGACTGGCATCAGGCAGAATGGCAACAATTTCAGATTGGTTGGTGGGTGCGGTGCGCAAATTTAGGCCGGCGGGGGCAGAGACCGCGCCGATCCAGCGCACTGAGGACAGACCCCGCTGGCTCTCAATCGGTGCATCCATAGCACTGAAGTCACGGATAACGTCTTCGTCCTCCAAAGCCAGCCGATCCAGCGCGGCTGTATCCACGCCGTCCAACTTTTCAACATCTTCTAAATCGATTAGAAAATCATCCGCGCCCGTATACTCGTCGTGTGGCGGTAGATCCCCGGCAGCATGGGTGTGCTCGACAGGGGAATCTTGGTTCTCAGAGGGCAATGAGTTCGGTATCATGGGTGACCTCCACAGGTAACGCTTGAAAATTATCGTGCGGACGCACAGGTGAGGTCTAGCTTCACTATAGCAGTTAGGTTGACTTTCGACAAGCGTCCCGGAGAGAGCCCGAATGGAACGCGGATTGGGCGGATGGTGCGGATAGAAGCGGCTTTTCCAGAGAAATCTGCCCAATCCGCGTCCTATTCCTCTCCCATTGGGTGGCTGAAGCAACGCTTGAGGGGGGAGCGGTGTACAATAATGCCATTGCAAAACAGAGAGGAACATTCATGCAGATCACAACCATTTCGACGCCCTTGATGACCTCAGGAGGCGATCTCCTTGCCCTCTTCACCGAAAGCGTGGCGCAGCCTGTTCAATCTGGGGATATTGTCTGTGTGGTCTCCAAAGTGGTGGCGCTGGCCCAGGGGCGGCTGGTCGATCTGGCCCAGGTGCAGCCCTCGCCAGCGGCAATGGCGCACTCGCCGCGTCATCCTGCGTTGGCAGAGTTGGTCTTGCAGGAGGCCGATCTGGTGCTGGGCGGACAGGATGGCGCGTTTTTTCTCACACTCAAAGACGGGCTGTTGGTTGCCAATGCCGGGGTAGATCGCTCCAACGTGCCGGCGGGGTATGCCATTCTGGGGCCAACGCAGCCGTGGAGGTGGGCCGAGGATTTCTGCGCCCGGCTGCGCGCCCACTATGCCATTGAGGACGTGGGCGTTATCATCACCGATTCCCATTTGACGCCCTTGCGCCGGGGCGTGATGGGGATTGCCCTGGCTTGGGCCGGGTTTGAAGGCATCGAAAGCCAGATCGGGCAGGCCGATCTCTATGGCGTGCCGTTGGCGGTGACCGAGAAAGCCGTGGCCGATGATCTGGCCTCGGCCACGGTGCTGCTCACAGGGGAAGGGGCCGAGCGCACACCCTTTGCCCTGGTGCGGGGCGCACCGGCCCGCTTCACCCACCGCCGGATCGATCCCCACGAACCGCGTATTGCCGCCCACGTTGATCTCTACGCGCCGCTTTATGCGCAGGGGATGAGGCAGCCATAGCACAGCATGAGAGACGCCTTGCCCCAAGCTGGGATGGGCAACTCCTGGGAGTATTTGCATTGTGTGTCGCATCCACGTATGATCTTGGCAAGCGACAGAGTACTATTTGAATGCCTTCACCCGACGACTATCATGAAGTTCAGTGCCTCGAAATCGTAGACTGCGGATTGTCTACGCCTATCTGTACGCTCGCCTCAGTGCGAAGGGTATCTTATTGTTTGGGTCTATTGACGCCACAAATGTGAGTCACAATCTGGTTCCGGCATTGGATTGGCTACGTGCCCACTTGCGAATCTGTTTGAGCAACGGTCAGCCGTTACCCACAGACACCCCCCTCCCCACCAGCACAGCCCTGCAACAATTGAGCCAGCAAATGGGCCTTTCTGCCTTTGAAGAGAAAGTGCTGTTGCTCTGTGTGGCCGCCGAGCTGGACCCTGAGATTGCTGGTTTGTATGCGCAGATCCAGGGCAATCCGTCGGCGTTTTATCCAACCTTTGGCCTGGCGCTGGCGCTTTTTGCCGATGCGGCCTGGGCGGCCCTTTCGGCGGATAGTCCACTGCGCTACTGGCGCTTGATCGACATTGCCCACGCCAACCACCGCCCCCTGACCCTTTCGCCCCTGCAGGCGGATGAACGCATCGTCAACTATTTGCAGGGTTTGAACCAACTCGACAGTCGGCTGCGTGCTTTTTTGTTGCCCGTGCCACTGGAAACAGGCGAGGTGGCCCTGCCCGCCTCGCAACAAAAGCACGTGGAACAGGCCACCACCCGTGTGCTGGAGACTTCAGCCAGTGGGCGCTGGCCGATTCTGCAACTTGTGGGGCCAGACGATGTGAGCAAGCAGTTGGTGACCCGCCACCTGGCCGCCCGGTTGGGGGTGCAACTCTACAGCCTGCCCGTGCAACTGATTCCCCAGCAGACCAAAGAGTTGGAAGATTTCGCCCGGTTGTGGCATCGCGAAAGCCTGTTGATGCCGCTGGCGCTCTATCTTGACACCACGGATCTGGGCGCGGAAGAAAATAGTTCTGACGCCACCTTTCAGGTTCAGCAATTTTTGGCCCGCAGCGATGGGCTTTTTCTGCTGAACACACGCGAACCCTGGGCGACATTGGGAGTACCCAGCCATGTGTTGGAGATTGACAAACCGACCCCGGCTGAACAGATCGATACCTGGCGGGCCACCCTGCCCACAGGGTCAGACGACCTCATCGCCCGCCTGACCGCACAGTTCAACCTGAACCTGCCCACCATTGTCCAGGTGAGCCAGACGGCCCAGTCAGTTGACGTGACGCCAGAGGCCGATGGGCAGACCACGCTTGACAGTCGGGTGTGGCAGGCAGGCCTGGCCTATGCCCGCCCCCAACTGGATCGGCTGGCCCAGCGTATTGTGCCCAAAGCCACCTGGCAGGATATTGTGTTGCCTGAGGAGCAATTGCTGCTTTTGCAGAACATTGCCGATCAAGTAGCGTTGCGCAGTGTTGTGTACAATGACTGGGGCTTTCGGCGGCGCAGCAGCCGCGGCCTGGGCATTACTGTGCTTTTTGCCGGGGAGAGCGGCACAGGCAAGACCATGTCGGCGGAGATTTTGGCCAACCACCTGCAACTCAATCTGTACCGCATTGATCTCTCTGCCGTGGTGAGCAAATATATTGGCGAGACAGAGAAAAATCTGCGCCGTCTCTTTGATGCGGCTGAGAATGGCGGTGTGCTACTCTTTTTCGACGAGGCCGATTCGCTCTTTGGCAAACGCAGCGAGGTCAAAGACAGCCACGACCGCTATGCCAACATTGAGACTAATTATCTGCTGCAACGCCTGGAGGCCTACCAGGGCCTAGCCATTCTGGCCACCAACATGAAGTCGGGGCTGGACGATGCCTTTACACGGCGGCTGCGCTTTTCGATTGTCTTTTCCAAGCTGGATGAAGTGCACCGGGAACATCTCTGGCGAAAGGCTTTTCCACCAGAGACGCCTGTGCAGAATCTGGATTATGCGCATCTGGCCCGCAAGTGGAAGCTTTCTGGCGGCAGCATTTATAACATTGCGCTGAACGCTGCCTTTATGGCCGCCAAAGCTGAACAGCCAGTGGGGATGCACCACGCGCTGGCGGCCATTCGGTTCGAGTTGTCTAAAGAAGATCGCCTGCTTAACGAAAATGATTTTATCTGGCACAAGGAGCCGAGATGAGCCCAAAACAGCCCGCCAACGAAGAAAAAGGTAAATCCGCCCGACGCAAGCAACAGGCAGACGTGGCCCCGGTCCAAAAGAAGGCGGCCACCAGTGATGCCGCCCACCAGGCCAGTGCGTCGCTGACCCTTCGCCAGGGCCACACTGGTAGCCAGATTCTGAGCCGCCAGCCTAGCTCGCTGTTACAACGGCAGACATCCGAGGGGGCAGAGAGTGAGTCTGCCCTGGGAGAGACCCCCGTGCAGTTGCAGACAGGCGGGCGCAATTTTGGCCACTTTACAGGTGCATCCGTCAATCCTGGCCCTAATGGCCCCTCTCTGGCCCCAGCTTTGCAGCGCAGGGCAACGGTGAACGTAAACGACGATACAGGGTTGGAACACGAAGCGGACGTGATGGGGCAAAAAGCACTTTCACACGGTTCGATCCAGCGCAGCAGTGCAGACAACAGTGTGCAGCGCGCCCCCGAAATTGTGAACAATACCGGCCTGCCCGATACCCTGAAGACTGGCATGGAAGGTCTGAGTGGGTTGTCGCTGGACGATGTGAAAGTACACTACAACTCACCCAAACCCGCCGCCATTCAGGCCCATGCCTATGCCCAGGGCACAGACATTCACATGGCGCCCGGACAAGAGAAACATCTGCCCCATGAAGCCTGGCATGTGGTGCAGCAGAAACAGGGACGCGTGCGCCCGACCATGCAGTTGAAAGCGAAAGGGTCTGTCACAGGCCAGGCCTCTGCGCAACCGGTGCTGCAAGCACGCTGGGTGGAATCGCGCGCAGCCGACAGGTTGCGCTACTGGCTGCCCTCAATTGAAGATAAAGAGCAACGCAAAGAGGGTTGGTATCAAAAAGGCTTCGATGGGTGGGCAGAACCCTCCTTTTACTCGAACCAGGAAATCAAACGTGGGGCCCCGGACTCTACCCCCATTGATCGTTTGGCAAGAGAAGAAAGCAAGTCACCCGAAATGGTGGTAGAAGAGGTCGGCGAAGAAGAGTTTAAAGATGTGGGCCGTGAACCTTCGCGCAGGATTGACAAACAGGCGTTGACCGATGAGCAAGTGGCCAAACGCTATAGCGGCATTATTGGCATGTGTGAAGAGATCAGCGCCGTGATTAACCTGTTCAACACCAATGAGCAAGATGTTTCTGTCTGGAAGAAGCGGGTGCAGGGGCTGAGCACATTGCAACTGGCGCTTGGCATTGCCGGGGGTGCCCTGGCGATTGCGGCGATTGTCAGCACGGGCGGCTTTGCCGCAATTCCGTTGACGCTGGCAGCGGCGGCCCCTGGCATTGCCAGTGCCATGGCTGGCATCGGTGTTGGCGCGGCCAAAGGGTATGCCGAACAAGGGTTGGGCAACGCCCAAGAAGCCAAAGAGATGCCCGGCCCATCCGACTCCTCCAAGGGCAAGCAAGGTGGCAAAGGTCTGGCAGTGGGCGTAGGCGCCATCTCAGGCAGAGAAGGAGCGGTCAGGCTGGCGCTTCCCGCCATTGGCGGCTCGGCTGGGTTACAAGCCGGTATGGCTGGCTCGGCTGGTCTGGCAGGGGCGGGATTTGCGGCTGTGTCTGGTGGTAGCTCTTTGTACAAAGCCACCAAAGTCAATCCCCAGGCGATCTGGCAATCGGTCAACTGGGATGCCGTGGTTGCCGCCTTGCGCACAGATCTCCAGTACGGCGTAATGCCTTACCGAAGCCAGGCAAACCCCATGCTCTTTCTTCTTGTGCAGCAAAGAATCGAAAAGACCATCCAGGACGCAGAAAGCGCCAAAGGCAAAAAACCGAAAGAGCAGAAAGCGTGATGCGCTTGCTGCACGCGGCTAACCTATGCACACCCTGGAAGAACCCAAACGCTTCTCGCAAAGTTTGATCTGGCAACTGCAACGTGACTATTTTCAACAAGCTGGCATGGATGCCTGGCGGCAAGGAACCGTTCCCCACTACATCACCAGCAACCCGATGATGGGCAAAACCTATGCCGAGTTGGTGCTGGCCTGCCTGCGCGATCTAGCGCAGCGTGGGCAACAGGACGAAACGGTCTATCTGGTCGAGTTGGGGGCGGGCCACGGTCGGCTTTGCTATCACTTCTTCAAACACTTTGAAAAGTACTATGCAGACAGCGCCATGCCCCTGCCCCCTTTCTGCTATGTGCTGACCGACTTTACCGAATCCACACTGCACTTTTGGCAAAACCACCCGCGCTTGCAACCCTATTTTGACCAGGGCTGGCTCGACTTCGCCCTGTTTGACGCCGAAAGCAGTGACACGCTATGGCTGCAAACTAGCCAGCAGACCCTCAATGTCGCAAGCCTCGGCCAGCCATTGCTGGTCATCGCCAACTACTTTTTCGATACCATCCCCCAGGATCTCTTTCGCATTGAAGCGCATAAAATTGCCCACAGCCTGCTCAGTTTGACTACGCCAGCCGACCCTGCCGATCTAGAAGTGGCGGATCTCATCGACACCCTGCAACTCCGCTACGACTACACAGAGGCGACACCGCCCATCTACCCGGAACCTGTCTTCAACGAACTGCTGGCGCAGTATCAACAACAGCTTGCCTCTACCCATTTGCTCTTCCCCCATGTGGGTCTGCGCTGTCTGGCACGTCTGCAACAGCTTTCCAGGCAGGGAGTGATCTTGCTCTCCGCCGACAAAGGCGAACATCACCTTTCAAATTTGGACAACTGCGGCGCGCCCACGCTCGCCACCCACGGCAGTTTTTCCCTGCCCGTCAACTACCACGCGCTGGGCGAATATTGCACCCGCCAGGGTGGCCAGGCCCTCTTTCCTCACCACCAGCCCGCCCACCTGGATGTAGGCTGTCTGCTTTTGGTGGCCGACGCGCCCACCTACCGGCGAACTCCACCACGCCTACGAACGCTTTGTCAACGACTACGGGCCAGATGATTATTTCAGCTTGAAAAAGCTGATTGAGCAGCACTTTGATACACTGACGTTTGGTGACATTATGGCGGGTCTGCGGCTGAGTGGTTACGATGCGCGCCTCTTTGGTCAGATGTTGCCCCGGCTGCACACGCTGCTGGCGGAACTGGCAGACAACCAGCGTTTGCACCTGTTTCAGGCCGTTCACCGCGTCTGGGATACCTACTACCCGTTGGGCGAGGAGAGCGATCTGGCTTTTCAATTGGGGCAATTGCTGTTTGAACTGGGATTTATCGGGGAAGCCATCAGCTATTTTCAGCTATCAGTTGAAATTTATGGGCAGGAACCAGCGGCGCGCTACAACATTGCCCTTTGTCACTATCTGCTGGGTGAAGTAGCGCAAGCGTTGCCCATTGTCGAACCCCTCAGCACCGTATATCCAGACGATGAAGCGGTTCAGAATCTATTCGCCACAGTCAAAGAGTTTTTATCCACAAACGCATCCTCCCCAGAGGAAACAGCCTAAAATCGAAAGATTCAGGCCAGGGATGATGCCCTGGGGTTCCCGCTCCGCCGCAGCCGCCAGCAGGGCGCAGTGGCTGGGCACTGCGTACATGTAGGTCTGGCGGGCCAGTTCGTCGTCCCCCAGGGCCTGGATCTGGCCGGTTCAACTGGGACAAGGCTTGATCCAGCAAGACGCTTGCCCGTGGATCCCCAAGGGACGAGAGTACTTCATAACAAGTTACATAGACGGGCATTGGCTCCTCTCCCTGGATCTGCCCGGCTACAATCGAGGGCCAGCAGCGTTCCACAAAGGCCAGGGCTTCGTGCAACTCTCCTCGCCGCCAAGCCACATCAGCCAACCCCGCCCATCCCTGATTGAGCAGATGGGTATGGCCCAGTCTCTGGCGCGCCTCGATCATCGCTCGGTAGTGGGTGGCCGCGTTGGAAAGCAATCCTTGGGCCACGGCCCGATGGCCCAAATAGAGATGGGCATAGGCCACCCCATCCAAATCCTCTATCTCTGTATAGATGCGCAGGGCGGCTTTTAAGTGAAGTTCAGCCAGTCGAAGCCGGTTTTGGGCCAGGGCCACATACCCCAACCCCTCCCGACACATGGCCAAATTTGGTCGCCTCTGCAAGGTGCGCCACGACGCCAGATTTTGCTGATGCAGGCGGCGCGCCCGGTCATATTGCCCCAGATGGGCAAGAGAGATGGCCAAATTGTGGCGTACGCCGTTGCGTTGCACCGGCCTGTTTAACGTTTCGTACCAGTTCATGGCCTGTTGATAGTAGGCAATGCCGTCAACGAACAGCCCTTCCTCGGTATCGATATTGCCTAATTCCAAATAGATTGACGCTACCTGGCCCCAATCCTGCTCCTTCTCTGCTACTGCCAGCCCCTTTCGCAAAAAATCTCGCCCTTCCCCGAACCGTCCCATCCGCCTCAACGCTGTGCCACATTCCGTGTAAGCCCGGCTCAAGAGTCTCTGGTCAGAGAGATCACGGGCCAGTTCAATGGCTTCGGCCATGGCTTCGGGGATCAATTCGCAATTGACTTGCAGATTGCGCAGAACCGCATGTTCGATCAGTAGATGGGCGAGGGCGCGCTGGCGCAGGGGCGTGGCTGGCAGTTGGCGCAGTTGGCGGATCGTCTGCCCCAGCAGGCGAATCCCTTCCGACAAGAGACCCATCCCGGTATAGAACCAGGACAATGGCCGCCACGGTGGCGACAATCTCGTCCAGCCACGCTTCCCCGACATCTTTCCCGACGGTCCAGTTCCACGCCTGCTCCAGATCTGCGTGGCGCAGGCGCAGATCCGCAAAGAGATCGCTGGACGGGTTCTCTTCCAGCAGATCCCGCCGACTTTGCAAGTAGTGGAGATGCTCCTGGATATAGGCCCGGCGTGCCTGCTGGTGCAGGTTGGGGTGGGCGATTAGCGCTTCTCTGGCAAAGTGGCGCAGCAGTTCATGGAAGTGGTAGCGACCATCATTCCTGCGGCGCAGCCAGAAATGGGCCACCACCAGGGCCAAGTGGAGGCGGGAGGCCCCGGCCACGGCCTGGGCTTGGTCCTGGGGTGAAGGCTTGGCGAAACAGGGAGAGTTGGGCCAGCATCTCCTGTTGGTCTGGGGTGAGCCTTTGCCAGGATTGGGCCAAAATGTGCCGCATATTGCGCTGGCGCACGGGCGTATCCGCGTGGGCGCTGGTCAACAGATCCAGCCCATCCGCCACGCCCTCGGCCACTTCGGCCAGGGTAAGCCCTTGCAGCCAGCCTGCGGCCATCTCCAGTGCCAGGGGGTGGCCGTCCACCGCGCCACAAATGCGCCGAATGAGGGGCGCGGTCTGCTCGTCCCACTGGAAACGGGGCTGAACCCGGCGGGCACTCTGCACAAAGAGTCGTCCAGCCTCGGTTGGCTCTGGTTCGGATGAATCTGTATCCAGCCCTGTGACCGGGAAGAGCGTCTCTCCATACAGCCCCAGTGGCTCCCTGGAGGTGGCTATGATGTGCAGATGGGGCATCTCCATCAACCATGCGCTGAGCAAGCTGGCTGTAAACGTTAAATGTTCCCAGTTGTCTAACAAGAGCAAAACAGGACGGTCACCCCAGCGTTCAGCCAGGATAGTGCGGTAGGAAGCGGCTGGGCGAAGGTTGAATCTCCAGGGTTGTGAGCAGATGGGCGGTAATTCGTTCGGGCAGATGGCTGGCTCCATCTGCTTCAAGTTCGGCAAGCGAGATGAAATAGATGTGGGTAAAGGGGGTGGCAGGCTGATGGTGAACAGTCGCCCAGCCCAGGGCCAGCATGAGCTTGGTTTTGCCCACCCCGCCCGGCCCCACCAGGGTGAGCAGGCGGTTGTCGGCCTCCGCCAAGTGCGCTTGCAGGGTTGATAGTTCCTGCTGGCGGCCAATCAGCGGGGTCAGCAGGGCAGGCAAATTGTGAGTAAGGGTGGGCTGGGGGGCGAGACGGTCGTCCCGAATCTGCTCATACAGCGCCATCGTCTCAGTCGTTGGGGCGATGCCCAGTTCTTCGGCCAGGGTGGTGAACATCTTTGATATTGGGCCAACGCCTCGACCGGTTGCCCCTGGGCGGCCCACCAGCGCATGAGCAGACGATGGCCTTCCTCTGCCCATGGCTCCAGGGCCAACAGGCGACGGGCAATGTCTGCGGCCTGGGCACGATCCCTCTTTTCCAGTTGGCGGACGAGTTGGGTGCAGGCATGGACAGCCCTTTGGTGCAGATGCTCCCGCTGAATCGTCTGCCATTCTCCCAACGCCTGGGCGTCTGTGGGGTAGAAAGTGGTGAGAAACGCCCCGGCATAGAGATCCAGGGCAACCGCCCACGCTCCTTCGTTCACCCTCTGTTCAAAGAGATTGGCGTCGAGAGTATGGTGCGAGCCGGAACGGAACTGGATCGTCTCCCTGGTGATG
>CAVRLX010000004.1:0-72319 GCA_963721725.1 uncultured Chloroflexia bacterium | reverse complement strand
TAGTTCCATTGCAAACCCGGGATAAGCTCCCCCTGTTCCTGGCCCAAGCTTATCCGTTGGTCTCTTCGGTCCAGCCCTCCTCGCGGCTGGGCAGCACCTGGCTATAGACACGGCGGATGGCCCGCTTCCACATGCTGCGGGCAGCGGCGGCTTGATAGGTGGCCTGGCGCTGGGTGTTGTGCCACCAGTTGGTATCAGGCTTCTCCACCGGCGTGCGCCATTCCACGGCACAGGCGGCCCAGGTCAGCCCGGCCCCAAAGCCCACAAAGACCAGTTTGTCCCCAGGCTTGACCCGCCCGGCCTCAATCGCTTCGCACAGCGCAATCGGAATGCTGGCCGTGCTGGTATTGCCATACTTTTGCAGGTTGATAAAGACGCGATCTTCGGGGATCTGTAACTGTTTGAGCACGCTGTGTTGGATAATGCGCTGGTTGGCCTGATGCGGGATCACCAGATCCACATCCTGCACCGTGAGGCCCGCCTTTGCCAGCACCTGGACGGTGGCTTCGGCCATGACACGCGTGGCAAAGCGGAAAACTGCGCGACCGTCCATTTTAATATAGTGGCTGCCATTGCTCACCGTCTCCAGGCTGGCGGGCATGGCACTGCCCCCGGCGGGGATGGTGAGCAGATCCGCGCCCGAGCCGTCGCTGCCCAGCACCGAGGCCATAATGCCGCCGGGAACCTGGCTGGCTGCCACCAGCACTGCGCCAGCACCGTCGCCAAAAAGCACGCAGGTGCCGCGGTCAGTCCAATCCACCAAACGGCTCAAGGTCTCTGCGCCCACCACCAGCACATACTCGGCATCCCCCGCCAGAATATGGCCGCGGGCCATGCTCAGCCCATAGACAAAACCAGAGCAAGCCGCACTCAGATCAAACGCACCGGCGTTGGCCGCGCCCAGCCCATCTTGAATCAGGCTGGCTGTGGCCGGGAAAATATGTTCCGGCGAACTGGTGGCACAGATGATCAGATCGACCTTGTTGGGGTGAATATCGGCCATGTCCAGTGCCTTGCGTGCCGCCAAAATGCCCAGCGAGGCTGACGTCTCTTGGGGCGAAGCGGCCACATGGCGCTCTTCAATGCCTGTGCGCGTGCGGATCCACTCGTCCTGGGTATCGACAATCTGTTCCAGATCGTGGTTGGTGATCACTTTGGCAGGGACGTGATATCCCCAGCCCACAATCTGGGCATAGCGGGGGCCGTTCACGGGCAAGGGCTTGGGCGCGGCGGGCAGGGGCTGGGCCTGGTGATGGCCATTGCCGTTGACGCGTGCCGCCGGATGGCTTCCGTTTTTGCTTTCTTCAGGCTGATTAAACAAGTCATTTGTGGATGTCATTGGGTCTCTTCCTCATACCGTCGCAGCATAATACACGAATTATGCCCACCAAACCCGAAACTGTTGCTCAGGGTCACACGCACATCGCTTTGCACTGCATGATTGGGGGTATAGTTCAGATCACAGGCCGGGTCTGGCGTATCCAGGTTAATGGTGGGCGGAATCCAGCCGGTTTCGATGCTCTTGGCGCAGACAATCGCCTCAATCGCGCCGGCTGCGCCCAGCAGATGGCCCATCATGCTTTTGGTGCTGCTCACGTTGATGGTATACGCATGTTCGCCCAGCACCTTCTTGATTGCCAACGTTTCGCCGGGATCATTAAGCGGGGTGCTGGTGCCGTGGGCATTGATATAATTGACTTCTTTACTGCCAACGCCATAGGCTTCGCCTTTGCGCAGCGCCACACGCATGGCATCAATTGCGCCGCGGCCCTGATCGTGGGGGGCCACCATGCTCTGGGCGTCGGCGCTGTTGCCATAGCCAATCACTTCGGCATAGATGCGCGCCCCGCGCGCCTGGGCGTGATCCAACGTCTCCAGGATCATCACCGCGCTGCCCTCGCTCATGACAAAGCCATCGCGGTCAGCGTCAAAGGGGCGACAGGCAGCCGCTGGGTTATCGTTGCGCCGGCTCATGGCATTTTGCACATCAAAGCCGCCCACAATAATCGGCACCAAGGCCGGCTTCGGCCCCGCCCACCACCATCACATCGGCGTCGCCACGTCGGATCAACTCAAACGCCTCCCCGGTGGCAGCCGTTCCGCTGGCACAGGCGTTGACCACGGAAAAATTGGGGCCATGCAGATTATAGTCAATGGCAATGCGGCCAGCGGCGCTGTCGATCAGCAGGTTGGGGATGGCAAAGGGGCTAATGCGGTGCAAGCCTTTTTCGTTGGCAATGCTCTGGCTCTCCAGAATTGTCTGAATGCCGCCCACGCCGCTTGCCATAATCACGCCGACACGGTCAGATTGTTCCTGGGTAAAGTCAATCCCGGCGTCGCGCACCGCCTCTGCTGTGGCAACCAGCGCGTATTGGATATAAGGGTCCAACCGACGCGCCTCTTTGCGATCCATGTAGTTGGCTGGGTCAAAGCCTTTCAGTTCACCGGCAAAGGTGGTCTTGAGATCGCTGGTATCAAAGCGCGAAATATGATCAATGCCAGAACGCCCGGCCAATAAATTTTGCCACGTCTCCGGCAGACTCAGCCCCACAGGAGTTAGCGCGCCCACCCCTGTGATCACGACGCGCGGGGGGTGTCCGTTGGAATGGCGCTTGAATTGCTCGGTCATACCTCTTCCTTCTGAATCAATAAATCTGAATCAATAAAAATGATAAATGCAGCCTGGCGGACCAAGCGAAATTGACATCAACCCAGGATCTTATCCATTTTACGTTTGTATAAACTAGCCGACAAATCAGAAAGATCCTTTGTAAAGAGAAAACACTGTAGCCCCAGAAAAGTTGCGCTACACTAACGTTGAATCATCCAGCGCCTTGTAGAATTGCCCGCCAAAAGCCAATGTGATATTCTTGCTGACGCTTGTGCAACCGGTTGCAGGCTGTCGCGCGTATGAACATGGTGGCATCGAATCCAGCTTGTGGCGGCAATGGTTGGATGGCATATATGGGGGCACAATTCAAACTGAATCTTGAGGTGGCTGATTTGCCACCCTTTTTATGAGGAGTTGCGTTATGGCAAAGCAGAAAATTTATGGTGTTTTGGAAAGTGACTCAGTGATTTTAGAGCCAATTTCAGGGACGCGTTACCATCTGGGCAAGCGTTTGGAGAGCGATTTGGTGGGAAGTTGGCTGACGGTAGCTGGCTCGGTGGAAGATCAGAGCATTCTCTCCCCGGAAGTGACCAGTGTTGAGAAGATCGCCGGTAAATCGACCCGTGCTGGGACGATTGTTGCCACTGCGCCCAATTTGCCGCCAGAGGCCAACGGGGCCGGCGGTTTTCTCTATCAAGAGAAGAAGGGACGCTATTTCTTGCTCAGCACAGGCGCGCCCGGTGAACACATTGACGGCGATTTTTCGGCCTATGTGGGCCAGGATGTCAAAGTTGTGGGTGAGTTTGGCGACGCCAGTTATATTCTTTACAACGTGCGTATCTCGGCGAAGTAAAGGACAGGCGGATAGTACCGACGCACCCTAGACGGGAATAGATACGGCGGATATTGGATAGTGGCTTGAGAAGAGCCTCCCCTCTCAAGCCACTATCCAATATCAATTACCCATCATGGTCTCGGCTGAGGATGGCTCTCTGTAGATCTCCACAAACTGGCGGATCATCGGATTGAAAAGCGCCAATAGACGCTGCATTCACCTTGACACTGGGGCCAGGTCTAGAAGTAATTTTCACAAAAAGTAGGGCGTATGTACGTCCTGAAAAGGAAAGCCCATGTACAGCGCCTATCTTTTTGACCTCGACGGCACGATCTATTTGGGCGACGATGCGCTGCCAGGCGCGGTCGAGACGGTGACACAACTTCAGCGCGCTGGTTGTCGCACGGTCTTTCTTTCCAACAATCCCACCAAAACACGCCAACAATATGTGGCAAAGCTGGCGCGCATGGGCATTGTCGCCGCCCTGGAAGATGTGGTCAACTCTTCGTTTGTACTGGTGCAGTGGCTATTGCGCCATGCGCCGGGGGCACGGCTCTTTGTGGTGGGAGAGGACGCACTCAAGGCCGATCTGCGCGTGGCGGGCTTTGTCCTTGCCGAGGATGCCGCCGTAGATTTTGTGGTGGCCTCGTTTGATCGCACCTTCGATTACCGCAAGTTGCAGATCGCGTTTGATGCTGTGCGGGCAGGGGCGCGGTTGGTTGCCACGAATGGGGACCGCTATTGTCCGGTTCCCGGCGGCGGAGAACCCGATGCCGCCGCCATGATTGCCGCGATTGAAGCCTGTACCGGCGCAGTCTGTGATCCGATTGTGGGCAAGCCCTCGCCCATTATGGTGGAGACAATTATGGGGCTGCTCCATTTGCCACCGGAACGCTGCATCATGGTGGGCGACCGGCTGGAGACCGACATTGAAATGGGCATTCGCGCCGGGATGGCAACGGCGTTGGTCCTCACCGGCGACGCCGACCGCGCCAAACTGGCGGCCTCCGGTCTAGCGCCAACGCTGGTGCTGGAACGGATCGACGGGCTGCTGAGCGAAGAAATTTAACGCAGAGTACGCAGAGGAAATAGAACACGGATTGGGCGGATGGAGCGGATTGCCGCGGATGCCAGAGAATTTTTCTGATCTGCGAAAATCTGTTTAATCTGCGTCATCTGCGTTCTATTCTGAACCTCTCTGCGCTCTCCGCGTGCTCTGCGATAAAAATTCTTCAGCGGAAGACATCCATCGTCTTGTCACGTTGCAGGATCTTGGCGGGGGCGGGCGGCAGATCCGGCGGGAGATAGCCGCGGATCACCACCACAGGGCGGCCTTCGTCGCTCTGGCCCATGAGCAGGCTGGCGGCGGCGGCCAGTTCATCCACAATACACTCTTCGCTGGCGACCAGTTCATAGCCATAAAGATCGTGCAGGCCGCGCTGATTCCACAGCGGCGGCAACCCGGCACAGCCAATGCAGATCCCCGCCGTGCCCACACGCCAGGCGCGCCCGTGGCTATCGTTGATGATCACGCCCACACGCTGCCCGCTTAATTCATACAGGCGGGCGCGCAACCCTTCGGCGCTGGCATCGCCATCGGCGGGGAGCAGCGCCACCACCTCGTCGTTGGGATCGTCGCCCACCGTGGGCACGTTGGAGCGATCCATGCCGCCGTGGGCACAGACCCAGCCGCCCTTTTGCTCCACAATCAGCAGCCCTGGCCGCGCCCGCACAATCTCGTTGCTGTCATCCAAGATCACCTGCACTCGTTTGGGATCTTTGCGCGTCAGTTCGGCCACTTCCAGCGCCTGGGCAGACGGTTCAACATCGGCCAGACGCACCAGTCGATTTTCGGCCTTGCTCACCACTTTTTGGGCAATCACCAAAATGTCGCCCGCTTGCAGCGCACGCCCTGCCGCGGCCAGCTTCTCCACAATCAATTGGGCCAGATCATCGCCGGGGTGAATCAGCGGAAGATCCTTTACAGCAAACAAACACATCTCTTCAGTCATAAATAGCTTTCGTCTAAAAATCGAATAAATCGAATCATTGGTTGGATGATTGGTCGGCCTGCCAGCCCAAGATCGCCTCCAGGACGCCGCCGCCCACGGCCAGCGACTTGTCGGAAATGGTCCACACGGCGTCGGGATCAAGCCGCGGATCAAGATCACCGATCTTGAGGCCAGCGCTCACCGACACGCTTTCATGGATCAGCCCACGCAACACGCCCGTAAAGGGTGCGATTACAGGCGCAGCGGTCTGCTCCGCCGATTGGATGGTGGCAATCATGGCCCCGCTGGGGACGAGATCCCCAATGCGGGCATGGGCGATTAACTGCCCGCCAATGGGCGAGCGCAACACGCGCGTACCCTCTACGCCCACGCCAGAAATTGCCCCTGGGATGCCCGTGTCAGGCAGCGCGCTGCCCTGCCAGAGCACGCGCCCCAACGTGTGGCCGCGGTGGGTTTCGATAATGGCGTGGCAGTCCACGCCCACGCCGAAGCCCGGCCCCAGGCCGATCACAAGCGGGGCCTGCTCAATGCGCGTGCCGGTGTTCTGCTTTGCCACAATCGCATCCACCAGCACCGTAGGGCGGATCTCGGCGAGAATGGCGGCGTCGGGATCGACAAGCACGGGGATTTCGCCGGCGCGCAGCACGTCCGGCACATCCGTCGCATGACAGCGCCGCGCCGTGATCCCCTCCACCGTGGTCTCGCCGCGGAAGATGGCTTCGGCAAAGGCCACAGTGCGGCGCACAGTCAGCGGCTGCGCGATCTCTGTCATTAGCACAGGGAAGCCGCAGCGGTGCAGCCGCCAACCTATGCCGGTTGCCAGATCACCCGCGCCCTTAATTACAACGAAAAGGTCGTCAAATCGCATAGATTCACTACACCGGTGCGCCAGCGTCGCTGACGGCAAAGGCGACAGCTTCGTCGGCGCGCAGGTTGATACAGTTGACGCCTTGCACCACGCCCTCTTTGGGCGGCACTTCGTCGGCCCCAAAGCGGATCAGTTTACTTAGCCGCGAGATAATGAAAATATCTTGATCGGCGGCAACTTCGCGCACGTCCACCATGCGCTCCGCCTTCATAATTGTTTTGCCGCCAGAGCCAGGGGATTTGTTGGCACGGAAGCCGCTCATCTGGCGAATTGTGCCTTTGCCGTCGTCGCCCAGCAGAAAGACGCTGCTATTCTCATCGGCGACGGCAATGCCCAACGCTTCGTCGTCGGCATCCAGCCGAATGCCCAGACAGCCGCCTTGAATAGGCACTTGCTTTTCTTCAAAGCGAATGGCCTGCCCGGTGCGGGTGACCACGAGCAGATCGCGGTCACCGTTGCCCCAACAGGCGGCTACAGGCTTGTGGCTGGGGCGGATCTCCACCGCTGTGCCTGCGGCGAGGCGCGTGAGTTGGTTCCCGGCGACACGACGCACCCAGCCACGGTCGCTGAGCAGATAGAGATAGGTTCCGCCGCTGTCGGGAATTGCCACGGCTGGGCGCTCGCCGGGCTGGAGCGGAAACCAATGGGTGAGTGCCTGGCCGCGGGCACGCACAGGCGTTTCAGGCAGTTCGCTCACACGCAGTGGGAAGAGGCGGCTGCGGTCGCTGAAGATCAACAGCCGCTCCCCAATGTCAGGGATACTTAGCAGCGCGGGTGGATCACTCTCGGCGGTCTCCAGATCAAAGACGCCCATGCCGCCGCGGCGTTGGCGGCTGTAGAGGTGGCGTGGCGTGCGCTTGATCATGCCGCTCTGGCTAATCGTCACTACCACGCGTGTAGTAGGGGCTTCGCTGGGTTCCGTGGAGACGGCCCGTGCAGATGTGCCATCGTCTGGCCCGGCGTCCAGGGCTTCTTCCAAATAGTCAATATAGGCGCGTACCTCTGGGGCGAGGCTTTCCAAATCAGGTCTCTGAGGGGGCATCCGTTCCTCCTTATGGGGCGGAATTGACGTGCTAAAGTCGTGCCTGTAGTATACACAGACATGGGGGATGTGGGAACTTTGGCAGCAAGGATCAGAGAGCCGCGAGCGGCAGAGGAATGGCGACGTGAATCGATATGAGGCGGTGGTGGTGGGAGCCGGGGGCATGGGCGCAGCCGCAGCCTATGCGCTGGCAAAGGCGGGGCGTCGGGTTCTGCTTTTGGATCAGTTTCGCGTGGGGCACAAACAGGGCAGCAGCCACGGCGGCAGCCGCATCATTCGTCACAGCCACGCCCAGGCCGATTATGCCACGCTGGCCCCCATTGCCTTTGAGCGCTGGCGCGAGCTTGAACGCGAAAGCGATGTCACGGTCTTGAAAATGTGTGGCGGGCTGGATTTTGGCCCGGCGGACTTCCCCGCCTTTCAAGCCCGGGTCGAGACCATGCAGGCGTTGGGCTATCCGCACCAACTTTTGGACGCACGTGCATTGGCCTCGGCTTATCCTCAATTTCGTTTCCCCGCCGATTGGATGGCGCTCTATCAGCCCGGCGCGGGGATCCTTGCCGCCAGCCGTGCCGTGGAGACAATGGTGCGGCAGGCCGTGGTACACGGGGCAACGCTGCAAGAAGAGTGCCGGGTGATGGCGCTGGAGCCACACAAAACGGGCGTGACATTGGCACTGGCCGGGCGCACTGGCCGCGAGATCATCCACGCCGAACAGGTGGTGCTGGCCGCTGGCCCGTGGAACGGGGGCTTTTTTGCGCAGCTTGGGCTGAATGCGCTGTTGCCTGCGCCGCTGCGTGTCACCCATCAGCAAGTGGTCTATTTTGAAGTGGAAAAAGAGCAGCGTTCGCGCTATGATCCGGCGCTTTGCCCGGTCTACATCTGTTTGCCCATGCCCCACTTTTACGGCTTCCCCATCTGGGAGCAGCCAGGGCAGATCAAGATCGGGCTGGAATTGGACGGGGCCGGGGTTGATCCCAACACACACCCGCGCGACGTGTGGGCCAAACCCGTGGCTGAACTCTGCGATCTGGTCGCCAACCATCTCGTCGGTGTGATTCCCAAAGCGGTCTCCGCCGAAGCCTGTCTCTATACCCACTCGCCAGATCAGGATTTCATCATCGACCGCCATCCCGCTCATCCCCAGATTTTGCTGGCGGGGGGATTCACCGGACGCGGCTTTAAGTTCACGATATTAATTGGGCAACTGCTGGCCGATCTGGCTGCCTTGCCCGCAGGCGATTACTCTTCGCCGCTGTGGCGAGATTGTTTTGGGCTGCACCGTTTTCAGCACGATGATGGAGCGGCGGCGGATCCTGTGTTGAAACTGTGATCGCCGCCCTATGATCATCGGCATTGACGCATCCCGCGCGCTGGGTGGGCAGGTGACCGGCACAGAGCGTTATTCGCGGGAGATCATTCGCCACTTGCTTTTGCTCCCCAATGCCGGGGAACAGCGCTGGCGGCTCTATGTGCCGCAGCCGCCCGCGCCGGATTGCTTCCCCGATCTGCCGGGCGTGGAGATCTGTGTGCTGCCCGCCCGGCGTCTGTGGACTCACCGGGCGCTGGCCGCAGAGATCGTGCGCCGCCCGCCGGATGTGCTTTTTGTCCCCGCCCATGTGATTCCGCTGTTGCCGCCGCCGCTGCTGCCGCCCAGCGTGGTCACCCTGCACGATGTGGGCTATCGCTACTTTCCCGAGGCCCACACCCGCGCCCAACGGCTCTATCTCGACCTATCCACGCGCTGGAGCGCCCGCGTTGCCCGCCGTATTATCGCCCCCAGCCGTTTCACCGCAACCGATCTGGCTCGCTTTTATGGCGTAGCGGCGGCGAAGATTCGCGTGATCCACGAGGCGGCGGAAGCGGGACGAAAGACGGAAGACGAAGGACGAAGTGAAAAGTCTGCCATTCACCATTCACCATTCACCATTTACCATTCATCCTATGCCCTCTACCTCGGAACCATTCAGCCGCGCAAAAATCTGGCCCGTTTAATTGAGGCTTATGGCAAAGTGGTGGCCCAACATGGTGTGAAATGGGATCTGGTGTTGGCGGGGAAGCGGGGCTGGTTGAGCGATGAACTTTACGCGGCGGCGGCCCGGCATGGTGTGGCCGAGCGGGTGCATTTCTCCGGCTATGTCCCCGACGCCGACGTGGAGGCGCTGTGGAACAATGCGCTCTTTTTTGCATTTCCGTCATTATTCGAAGGCTTTGGCCTGCCTGTGTTGGAGGCCCAACAGAGAGGAGTTCCGGTAATGTGTGCGAACAATTCTGCCCTGCCCGAAGTGGCGGGTAATGCCGCGCTTTTGGTGGATCCCCGTGATGTGGATGCACTGGCCGATGCCATGCTGCGCCTGAGCCAGGACGAGGCGCTGCGCCAGAAACTAATTGCGGCGGGCTATGAAAACGTCAAACGCTTTTCGTGGGAGAAGGCGGCTCGGGAGACGTTGGCGGTGTTGGAAAAAGCAAAGGATGAAGCATAAAGAATGGGTGAAGATAATGCAATCTTCACCCATTCTTTATGCTTCATTCCTCATCCTTAACCCTTCACAGCGCCAGCCGTAAGACCCTCAACCAGCCGTTGCTGGAAGAAGAGCACCATGATCACCAAGGGAATGGTGACCACAACTGAGGCGGCCATAATGTCGGCCCAGGGAATTTCAAACTGTTGTGCCCCAGAGAAAAAGGCAATCGCCACAGGCACAGTGCGGGCGCGCTCATCAATTGTAAAGGTAAGCGCGTACAGAAATTCGTTCCAGGCGTTGATGAAGGCCAGCAGGCCCGTAGTCACCAGACCGGGAGCAGTCAGCGGCAAGAGGACCATCCAAAACGTCTGCCAAGCTGTGGCTCCGTCTACATAGGCGGCCTGTTCAAGCTCGGTGGGCAAGCTTTTGAAGAAGTTGGTCAAGACCCAAATGGTAAAGGGCAAGGTAAAAGTGGTGTAGGTCAGCACCAAGGCCCACGGGGTGTTATAGATCCCCAGGGCGCGCACCATCGTAAAGAGCGACCCCAAGATCGCGATGGCGGGAAACATAGTCATAGAGAGAATGGTGTAGAGCACGAGGGTGCGCCCGCGGAATTTAAGGCGTCCCAGCGCATAGGCTCCAAACGACCCAATCGCCAGTGACAACGCTACAGTGGTCAGCGCCACAAAGGCAGAGTTGAGCAATGAGCGCAGGAAGATAGGATTGTTGAAAACGCTGGCATACGCAGTCACGGTGGGCGAAGTCGGGAAATAGCGAACCGGGGTGTTAAATAACTGGCTAGCTGGCGTGAGCGAGGAGGCAATCGCCCAATAGAATGGGAAAAGTGTGTAAATGGCGATAAAGATCACGATAAACCAGAAAAGAATGTCACGGACCCAGTGGCTGGCTGTGCGCTTCATGCTTATGCCTCCTCGTCGCGGAAAATGGTGGTGACGTAGAAAACGACAAAGATGCCGATCACGACGAAAATGGCGACGCTAATCGTGGAGCCATAGCCTAGTTGCTGAAATTGAACCAGATTGCGCTGGTTGAGGGTTGCCATGGTCTCTGTGCCAAAGGCCCCACTGGTCATAATCCAAACCAGATCGAAGACACGCAACGAATCCAGGGTACGGAAGATCAGCGCCACCACAATGGCGGGGCGAAGTTGGGGCAGCGTAATTGTCCAGAACTGCCGCCAGCCCGTAGCCCCATCCACTGAAGCCGCTTCGTAAATATCTGCCGAGATCAATTGAAGACCGGCCAGCAAAAGAAGGGCCATAAAGGGGGTCGTCTTCCACACGTCTACGGCAACCAATGCCCACAGTGCGGTTGATGCGCTGGCAACCCAAGCAATTTTGGTGGGCAGGATAGGCACAACCCGGGTGAAGAAATCGTTGATGACGCCAAACACGTCGTGGTACATCCACTTCCACATCTGCGAAGAGATGGCGGTGGGGATGGCCCAGGGCACAAGCATCGCTGTGCGCATCAGGCCGCGGCCCGGAAACTTGCTGTTCACGACCAGGGCAATGCCCAATCCCAGGATAAGCTCCAGAATCACAGAGACCACGGTAAATTTTATCGTGGCCCACACCGCTTGCCACCACTGGGTATTGCTCAGAAGACGCACGTAGTTGTCAATGCCAACAAATTCCCATGCACGTGAGCTACCCAGCCTAGCATCGAAAAATGTGACATACACAGTGTTGAATAATGGGTAGAATGCAACCCCCAGGACGACAAGCATTGAAGGCAACAACAACATATAGGCCAGGCGCTCTTGTTGTTTGCCCAGTTCGCTGACGCCCTTTTTGGGTGCAGGAATCGGTCGGTTTGGTTTGGATAGTGCCCCGGTTGCCAACGCGCATCTCCTTTGGTGTTGACGATAGTAGACGCAGAGTGTGTGCAGAAAAAGGTGTGGAGCAGAGAAGTTCTCTGCTCCACACGGTCTGCCTATTTAGGGAAGCAGCCCTTGCAGTTGCTGCTCGATGGATTCCACAGCCTGCTGGCCGGTCTGCTGACCAGTCAAGACTTTGTTAACCTCGGTAAAGTAGATTGTAGAAACTTGGTTATAATCTTCGCCTGTCACCGTGCTGGGGCGAGCCACAGCGCCGCCGGCAAAGACATCATACAGTTGTTCAAAGAAGGGCTGGGCAGCCAGGACATCTGCGTCGGAGTAGAGATCGCCAATCGTGGGCAGCAAGCTCCCTTCCACGGCACGGATCTTCTGGGCTTCGTAGCCCGTCATGCAGACGGCGAACTCGGCGGCAGCGTCCAGATCGTCACTATACTTGCTCACAGCCATCTGCCAGCCACCCAGCGTATCGGCATTCTGACCATCTTCGCCACCCTTGGGCAGCGGAGCCACGGCAAATTTGCCAGCGATGTTGCTGCCTTCAGCATTCCCCAGTGAAAATGCATAGGGCCAGTTGCGCATAAAGGCAGCATTGCCGGCTTGCCACACACCACGGGCATCTTCTTCCATATAGCTGACTACGCCGGGAGGACTGATGTTGCCAACCCAACTGGCGGCCATGTCCAAAGCGGCGGCAGCTTCAGGGTTGTTAATGCTAACCGTACCGTCCGGTTCGACAATGCTGCCGCCGTTCCAGCTAAACTGCCATTCCAGTGCATCACAGGTCAGACCTTCATAAGCTGCACCCTGCCATACATAGCCCCAGAAGTCGGCATTTTCGGCCCGTTCCCCTTCTTGGATGGTGGTGGCAGCGGCTTCCAGATCGGCCCAGGTCTCAGGGGCTTCTAGGCCATACTTCTCTAACAGATCGGTGCGATAGTAGAGCAGACCTGCATCGGTGAACCACGGAATGCCCACCAGCGCGCCATCGACGGTGTTGTTCAAGGCAATCCGCTCGAAGTAAGAAGCGTATTGCTCGTCGCTCAGATAGGGGCGCAGATCGATCAGGTGTTCCGCCAGAATGCCCGGCCAGATCACGTCAATCATCAGCGCATCCACATCGCCGGAGGCAGCGCCAAAGAACTGGAGATAGAGGGCCAGGCGGTCTGTAGCGCTTTCAGGGCCGTTTATCACTTCAATATTAATGCCAGTCTCTTCTTCACAGTAGGCCAGGGCATTTTCGTCATGGGAGCGTATGGTGTCTGGTCCCATAAAAGTGATGGTGCGTTCACCGGCGGGTGCTTCGGCGGCGGGTGCTTCGGCAGCGGGTGCTTCGGCGGCGGGTGCTTCGGCTGCTGGGGTTTCGCTGCCACCAGCCGGGCAGGCGGCCACCAACATGGCAAGCAGGAACATCAGTGCAAACAGTGAGAGGTTCTTTCGATTCATCTAGAATTTTCTCCTTGCTGAATCTGTGGATAGATGGATAGAACGACAAGTAAATTGCCTGTCGCTTTGAACAGATAACTCGATTCCAGGGAGGAACGAGCAGACAGTGAGCAATGAAATGATAGGTTGCGCTTTGGAGATCACCCCCTTTCAACGTCGTTGGCAGAGCATGTCACCTGCCGATCCTGTAATGCAAACTCAGGGCAACTTGTAGGCAAAGCAGTAGCGACTAGGCGTTTTGTGTATGGCGCACGGCACACGAACCCCGAACCACAAGTTCTAGCGGCAGTTGATAATGTCGTTGTTCCAAGGATTTTCCGCCCATCAAATCCAAAACCATCTGTGCGGCTTGGTTGCCCAATTGTTGCATCGGTTGACGGATGGTTGTGAGATCGGCAAAAGAGGCGAGTTCCAAATCATCAAACCCGACAACTGACAAATCATCAGGAATGTGAATTCCTTTGTGCCGTGCATATTCAAGCGTCCCCAGGGCCAACATATCGCTGGCGGCAAAGATGGCCGTGGGCGGTTTGGCCTGGGCCAGCAACACGGCTGCGGCTTCCCAACCCCGGCGGCGTGTATGCTCATCACCGTAATAGATCAAAGCTGGGGTCAAGATCAATGTCGGCCTCGGCCAGCGCCTGCCCATAGCCATGCCGTCGATCCAGACCGGGCCAGTTGCCACGCGGGCCGTTGGGCGCTCGAAAATGATCCTGAATATAGGCGACGCGTCGATGCCCCAAGGAGAGCAGAAATTGCGTTGCCATATACCCGCCGTGGACGTTGTCTACATAGACCGAAGGCAGATGCTCATCGAAGTTATCCGCCATCACAACCGGAATGTTGTAGCGTTGAAACCGTTCGCGGAAGCCGGGCGGCAAGGCAAACGAAACCACAATCAAGCCATCTGATCGGCGTCCCTCCGATAGATTCTCCAACAACGCATCCCGACGCCCCTGTGAATCCAAATTAAAGATCGCCAAGTTGATCCCTGCCTGGGAAAGTGTACTCTCGATGCCCTGAAGCACGGCTACCTGAAAGGGATTGGTGAGATAGCTTAGCACGGCTCCCACTGTACGCACATGGGTACGCGATAGATTGCGGGCCATCAGGTTGGGCTTGTAGCCCAAGGTTTCAATGGCCTCCAGCACTTTATATCGGGTAGGCGGGCTGACGTTAATGCTGTCGTTTAGCACACGGGAAACTGTGCTAATGCCGACACCGGCAACCCGGGCTACGTCATAAATCGTAACAGCCATTCAGCGCTCTTTATCGGGGAGAATCAGTCACGACAGACTATGCAAAGGCGATGAACATCACCACCGCATGGCTAGGTCAGGATGTACAGAAATCAAGCAATTCGTTGTGGTAGGTTGTCGAAAATAAGGCTCTAAACTTGCTTCAACAGCGGCATTACTCTTCAGGAAATCTTTTTTTAGGAAGATATGATTGAGGTGTTTGGGGAGCCGTGGAAGCGCTTTCAATTTTCGATTATAGGAGGAGAGCTATCTTTTGTCAAGTTGAATTTTTCTGTGCAATAACTTGACTATAGGTTATCTTTTCTGGGTAGCCATCTCACAGATTTTCATGAGGCCCGGCTTTACGCTGAGGGTCGATGTTTTCTATTGACTGGGGGATTCAATGGCACAATCAATGGCGGGGAAAGTTTGTGTGGTGACCGGGGCCAACGCCGGCATCGGCAGGGTGACGGCGCTGGAATTGGCAAGGCAGGGTGCCCACGTGGTGATGATCTGCCGCGATCCGCAACGTGGACAGGCGACGCAAGGCGAGATCATAGCTGCCAGCGGAAATCAGGCTGTGGATCTGTTGCTGGCCGATCTGGGGTCGATTCAATCGACACGAGCGGTCGCCGCCCAGTTTTTGGCAAAATATGACCGGCTGGATGTATTGGTCAACAATGCTGGGGCGGTTTTCTACGAACGGCAGGAGACGGCAGATGGGCTAGAAAAGACCTTTGCACTGAACCACTTGGGCTATTTTCTGCTCACCACGCTCTTGTTAGATCGGCTCAAGGCCAGCGCCCCGGCGCGTATTGTCAACGTTTCGTCAGACGCGCACCGGGCCGGGCGTGTGAATTTTGACGATCTGCAAAATCGCCAAAAATACAGTGGCTTTCCGGTCTATGCCGAAAGCAAACTGCTCAACATCCTGTTTACGCGGGAACTGGCACGTCGGCTGGCGGGCAGCGGCGTCACGGTGAATGTGCTTCATCCCGGTTTTGTTCGCACCAATTTTGGCAAAACAAACACAGGGCTGTTGGCAATCCTCTTTGGTTTGTTCAGCCGTCTTTTTGCAATTTCCCCGGAGAAGGGGGCCGAGACGTCGATCTATCTTGCGACCTCGCCTGAAGTTGCCGGTGTGAGTGGGCAATATTTCTCCAACAAAAAGGCGGTCGCCCCTGCGTCCCAAGCTCAAGACGAAGAAAGCGCCCGCCGTTTATGGGCAGAAAGCGAACGGATCGTGTCAGCCGTATAGGTGTTCATCAGAAGTTGAACTTTTCCAAAAAGTTCAACTTCTGAGCCAGACACGTTATCGCTTGTCCCCCTCGCCGCCGATGACGCCGCGCTCTAGGCGGGAGGAAAGCTTCTCAATGTTGGCCTCAGCCACATCCCCCAGGCTTAGATCCAGTTCGGTGCAGATCTGGGCCAGATACCAGAGAACGTCGCCCAGCTCACCTTTGAGCGCTTGCCGATCCGCCTCGCCAATCATCCCGCCCTTGTCGCGAAAGATCTTTTTGATCTTGCCCGCCACCTCGCCTGCCTCATTTACAAGCCCCAGCGTGGGATAGACCACGGGATGATCGGTGTGGACAAGCTGCCATGTGCGCCGAGAGCGCTGTTGATAGTTGTTGAATTCGTCGGGGGTCATGATCGCGTCTCGTTTTGGAATGATGGCTGTTTTTGAATGGTAGACGATGGACGCAAGACGATGGACGAAAGACTACTCTTGACGTTAAGTGAGTAATTTAGGTTCGTCTTTCGTCCATCATCTTTCGTCTTTCTCAAGTTCTGGCCGGGCGGGATAGTGCAGCGAGAGCCAGCGGCGGGCAAAGGCCAGCAGCCGATCTTGCACACGGCGGTTGACTGTGCCTTCGGGATAGATGCCCGCTTCGTCGGCCACGCCAGCGGGCGTGCCGGTGAGCAGTTCGATGCCCTCGTCAATTGTGGCAATGGGATAGACGGCAAATTGCCCGGCTTCCACTGCTTCGACTACTTCTCGACGCAACATGAGATTGCGCACATTGGCCTGCGGAATCAGCACGCCTTGCTCGCCCGTCAGCCCGCGCGCCTGACAGACGGCGAAAAAGCCTTCGATTTTTTCGTTGACGCCGCCAATTGCCTGCACATTGCCAAATTGATCGACTGAACCAGTGACGGCGAACGATTGGCGGATGGGCAGTTCCGAAAGCGCCGAAAGCAGCGCGTAGAGTTCGGTGGACGAAGCGCTGTCGCCATCCACACCGCCATACGATTGCTCAAAGACTAGATCGGCTTGCAGCGAAAGCGGATAGTCCGTAGCATAGCGGCTGCTGAGAAAAGAGGCCAGAATCAGCACGCCTTTGCTATGAATCTGCCCGCTCAGCGCCACCTCGCGTTCAATGTCCACCACTTCGCCGCGGCCCATGCGCACGCGCGCCGTAATCCGTGAGGGTTGCCCAAAACGGATCTTGCCCAACTGCATGACTGAAAGGCCGTTGATCTGCCCCACCACTGCGCCTTCAGTCTGCACACGCACGGTCTCTTGGAAGATCATCTCGCGGCTGCGTTCGGGAATCCGCGCCGACCGATAATATTGGGCGGCCAACGCTTCTTCCACATGGGCCAGCCGCACCAGATCTGCGCCCGCTTGCTCGGCCCAATAATCGGCCTCTTGCAACAGATCGGTGATGGAGGCCACCGCCATCGAAAGTTTGTGAGCATCTTCGGCCATGCGCGCGCCCTCTTCAATCACGCGCGCCGTTGCTGCCCGATCCAGCGGGCGCAGATCGCGTTCTGCCGCCAGCGAGGCAATTAGCTGGGCGTAAAGCTGCTGCGCTTCCGGTGTGCGCTCCATGACGTCTTCAAAATCGGCTGCGACTTTGAAGAGTTCGTCAAAGTCCGGGTCGTTTTGGCTGAGCATGTAGTAGAGCGAACGATCCCCCACCAGCGCCACTTTGATATCCAATGGAATCGGCTCTGGCTCCAGCGTAATCACATTCACTTGGCTCATCATCTGGCTGGGGGTTTCAATGCGGATCTGCCCGGCACGCAGGGTGCGCTTTAGCCCTTCCCAGGCGAATTGCTCGAGCAACAGGCGGCGAGCGTCGATCATCAAATAGCCGCCATTGGCCCGGTGCAGTGCGCCCGGGCGGATCAGCGTAAAGTCAGTATCCATGCCACCCATGCGCGTCATATATTCCACGCGCCCTACCAGATTGCCATAGGCCGGGTTGTCTTCATAGACCACAGGCGCGCCCTGGGCATGGCTGCGATCCACCATGAGATTGACGCTATAACGGGTGATGGGCTGTGGTGTTTCGGCGTGGCTGGGTTCTTCGCCCTCCTCCGCTTTCGATTCCGCCCCCCCAAAAAGCTCGAAATTGTGTTGCACGTCCTCTTGGACGGCGGAAATATAGGTCTGGACTTCGCCATTTTCAGCATAGGCCAGCAGCAGGCGGGCAAAGAGCGGGGCAATCGTGGCGCGCACGGTTTCGGCATCCAGGGCGCGCAGACCCCGGCGAGTTTCGCTTTCCCAATCGGGCGCTTGCTGGAGCAGCGCTTGGAGCTTTTGTTGCATCTCCTCCATGCTTGTGCGGATAAGGTCTTTCTCTTCGTCGCTCAGCTTTTGAAAAGCCTCTGGGTCGATGACCTC
The DNA here is from genome assembly GCA_963721725.1 of uncultured Chloroflexia bacterium. Taxonomy (GTDB): domain Bacteria; phylum Chloroflexota; class Anaerolineae; order Caldilineales; family Caldilineaceae; genus RI-153. The sequence continues at coordinate 54,310 of CAVRLX010000004.1, read as the reverse complement.
CTGGCTTTCGTTCACTGGCGCAAAGACCAGTCCCGACTGTGTACGCAGCAGGTCGAGTCCCTTTTGATTGGCCTCGGTTTGTAGGGCACGATAGGCACTTTCCTGGCGCTCGCGCAGTGTGTTTTCAAGAGTCTGTCGCCGCATACGATAGTCTTCGCTAACAAAGGCCGCCGGAATCACGGCGTGTAACTCTATCACCACCTCTTCCATCGCTTGGCAAAAGGCTACACCCTGCCCCGCCGGGAATTCCAGCGCCAGGGGATGATAGCTGTCGGCAAAGTTGTAGACGTAGCACCGATCAGAAGGGATGGGTTGGCTGGCGGCGTGGTGGCGCAGAAAATCTTCCACCAGTTCGTGGCGGCCTGTGCCTGTGCTGCCCAGAGCGAAGATGTTATAGCCGGGGCGGCGAATGCCAATGCCAAACTTTACCGCGCCCACGGCGCGATCCTGGCCGATGATCTCCGTAAGTGGCGGCAGTTCGCTGCTCATCTCAAACGCGAGCAGGTCAGGATCGGTTTTGGTATAGAGCGTGGCGGGGGAGAGCGGTTGTACAGGTGACATGGAAATCCCTCGTTGGTGTCTGGATGGGGGGCGTACTGCCCATCAAGGTTACCATGCCTACTGACAGTTGCCAATTGATCGCCCTTGGTAAGGTTCTCGCAGACTGAGTGAGAGAGACTGGGGATTGGGAAATTGCAGCGGTCATTCTGCAAATCACCCGATCCCGCCCAATTCGCGCACACGGTCCACGCCGGCGCGCAGTGCTGCGGACATCTTCGCATAGAGTGTGTGCATGATCTCTGCCTTGGCGATGAACTCCGGGGTAGCGTCAATCTGCTGTATCAAGCTGCCCAAATCCGCCGTAGAGATCGGCAGTTTGAAGTTCGAGCTTCGCTGTAACATATTGTGAATAAAGCCCGTATAGGCTTCTATGTGCTGTAATTCTTTATCGTTCCAGTGGAAATGATTGGCAACTCCTGCCAGATGGATAGGCTCCAATGTGCCTGCATCAAGATGGCCGCGCAGATCTGCCGCCACTATATCCAGTTTGTCGCACAGCGCCAAAACCGCATCCAATTCTGTCTGCAATATGGCCCGTGTGTAGGGCGACTGATTCTCGCTGGCCTGTGTGACCAGTTGCCGAATCTGCCCGGTTACTTCGCGAACCGTACCAAAAAAGCCGGCATAGAGTTCGGCCATCCGTTGGCCTTTTTGGGTCACATCGCTCTCGGTGAAAAGCTGGCTGGAAAGTTTATCAAAGGCCACCGTGTAATGGGTCAGCGCGGGCTTGACAAAGTACTGATAGCTCTCAATGCTGCTAATCTGATTATCCAGCCGGGCAAAATCGTTCATCAACATATCATGGGTGGCCTGGGTGATCTTACCCGCCTCGTTCAGTTGCATCAACCTTTGCAGCGGCACCAGCGCGCTCTGGCAATGGTTCTCGACTTTGGCAAGGTCGTCCTGAATACGCCCAAAGAGGGCTTGCACCCCTGCTTCCAGATGGAGCTGCGCCAGTCTGTCCTGTTCTTGTTTGTGGATCTGCATGATCTGTTGGTGGGCATAAAAGGGCTGCTGGCAATAGGCATCCAACACTTGGCGCAGCGTCATATTCTGTGTGCCCTCGAGCCGCGCCCCGCCTTCGGTGGCGTTAATATAGGTGCGGTCTCGATGATGGGCCATGCGTTGCTCGAACCAGATCTTCATGGAGAGCATCACTTTGGTGGTCAGCACAGCATTGCCGTGGATATCCTTGACGATCTCATAGCCTGCGGGCGCGCTTTCCACGCGATCCAAAACATCATAGCCCGCCGAGACACCGGCAGCGTGGGTCTTGTTGTCGGTGAAGGCCAGATCCTGCCCGATAAAGACGATGGGATCACACTGCATTTGCCGCAGTAGATCCCAGGCGAGGTTGGCCGTGGATGGACCGCTCTTGACGTTGCCCTTGTCTGTGCCGACGTTGGCATAGAGCCAGCGTTCATAGGGGTAGACGTCAATGCCCATGCTGAAGCGCGGGCCTTGATATTCGGTGATCACCAGCGGGTACATCACCGACGAATAGACTAACGGGATATGGCGTGTGTCCAGGCGGGCAAAGGGGAAGAAGTTGTCGGCGCTGGCGTCAAACGAGACAAGGAGATCGGGCTGAATGTTGTGCCGGGTCAGCGCTTCGATGGCCGAGCCAACCGCCACAATCAGGGCGTGATCTTTGGCCTCGTGTAAAAGATGAATATTTTTCTCCAGCGAGGGACCCGCCGAGACCAAAATCGCCGGTTTGCCCTTGAATGTCTCAAAGAGCGCAGGCACGCCCGGATCAAGAATGGCTTTGTGCAGATTGGTCAGGCTATTGGTCTGCCATTGAATGGAAAACTTTTTGTACGTGCTCAGGTTGATTAATTCTTGACGCGAATGTTCGCCCAGGTGTCGCTGAACTTCGCGCCAGAAATCGGGCCATTGGCGTTTATAGACTGGCCAGGCCAGAAAGCCAAGCTCATCCCGATCCAAATTTTGCTGCCAAAAGGTGAACGATTCCGCAGCCACGCGGCGTGCATCCATTGTATGTAAAATCATCACGCGCAGGTTCGGGTGACGCAGCACGGCGCGCAGATCGCGCACACGCAGCGCCTGGGCAAAGCTGTCTGCATCTGGCTCCAACACCACAAGACGGCGTTCGGGGTAGCGGCGCACCAACGCCTCAATGTGATAGCCCATGCCAAAGCCCAGCACCAGACCCAATTTCCAATTGCTGCTCCCGACGGCGTCCAGCCATTCGTCGGCTTCCGCCACAGGATCATAGCGGCTGTGCAGGTGAATGGGGCTACGTTCCGTTTGAATTTGCAAACTGGGGCGTCCGCTGCGGGTGGGGATCGGGGCCAGCGGCTGCTTGGCTGTGTGGTTCGCCATCATCTCGGCCACCACCGGCATGGAGCGCTCCATGGCCTGTAAATTGCGCGACCAGAGCCGGTTGCGCCCGTCGTTTTTGATCTTTAACTTTGCCACAATCTAACCTCCGTTAGTGATCCAACTCGTTTGCCACGGCCCGAACCCACGCTTCGCCCGCCTCTATCTGCGGCACCAATTCGTAGCGCAGATAGTCGCCAACCAGCACATAATCTTCCTTCTCCCAGACATTCATCACCTCCTGGAGCCATTCGCCCAACGTGGCAATCTGTGTTTCGATGGCGTTGCCCTGTTGGGGCAAATGGGGCATGACAGTGTTCAGAAAGAGCAGATAGCTCTGTAGATCGGCGATAGTTTCGCCAAAAGCCACAAAGCCATGATGATCCTCGCCTGTGCGGAAAGCCCGCGCCACCAGGTTTAGCCCGTCGCACAAATGGGGCAGTTGATCGGCGGTTTCGCGCAAGGTAATGATCAAAAGCTGTTGCGCCGAGACAGTGGTCAGGGAGAGATCGTGGATATCGGCCTCGGCCAGCGCCGTTTGCCAATCGCCGCTAATCTCTGCGCCGTTCACCGCCACCCGTTGGATCAACCGTCCCTGTTCGCCCAAATAGTCTTGAATCTGGAGGATGACTTGCTCCAGCGGCAGTTCGCCCAGTTCGACGGGTTCTTGATCCACAAAAAGCAGTGCAGTCATGCCTGGCTCTCTTTCAAAATAATGGAAATTTCGCAAATCGATCCGCTCGATCCGTCTTCTGTTACGCTATCTCGGCGTGTAAAACCTGTGCGATCTGCGCCGCGACGTAGTGAACCTCTTGTGTGGAAAGGCCTACAGAGCAGGGCAGGCTCAGCCCGCGCCTGTGCAGCGATTCGGCCACTGGCAGCGCGCCGCATCGGCTCTGACTGTGGGCGGGGCTTTGGTGTAACGGTTGCCAAAGCGGGCGGCTTTGGATGTTGCGGGCCTGGAGTTCGCCTAAGAGATGGCGGCTGCCGCCCTCAATCAGCACTGTGTAGAGCCAATAAACGCTTTCGGCCCAGGGTGCAATGGGCATCACCGTCACGCCGGGCAGATCGGCCAACTGTTGGGCATAGGCCGCGGCAATGCGTCGCTTGGCCGCAATGTAGCCGTCGATTTGCTCCAATTGGGCACACCCAATCGCCGCCTGCACGTTGGTCAATCGATAGTTGTAGCCAACCTCGTTGTGGACATATTCCAGCGGATCGTCTTTGGCCTGGGTGGTGAGATAGCGGGCGCGGCGCGCGCCAGCGCTTCGTTGTTCGTCACCATCATGCCGCCGCCGCCCGTGGTGATCAGCTTGTTGCCGTTAAAGCTAAAGCAGCCCAGATCGCCCAGCGTGCCCAGCGCGCGGCCTTTGTAGCGTGCACCCAGCCCCTCGGTGGCATCCTCAATCACCGGCAGGTCGTAGCGTTGCGCCATGTCCAGAATCGGGTCCATGTCCACCGGGTGTCCCAAAATATGCACCGGCAAAATCGCCCTCACCCGGCGTCCTGTGGCGCGGTTGATCAGCGCGTCGCTGCGCCACTCACACTGCTCCGTCAAAAAATCGGCCACCCAAGCGGGGTCCATCTGCCACGTTTGCGGCTCCGCATCGGCAAAGATCGGCCATGCCCCTGTATAGCGGATGGCGTTGGCCGGGGCGATAAAACTCAGGCTAGAGGTGATCACTTCGTCGTCGGGGCCAACGCCCGCCACCAGCAGCGCCGTGTGCAGTGCGGCTGTGCCGTTCACCGTGGCGACGGCATGGCCGAGCATCTACATAGCCCGCCAGATCGCGCTCAAAGCGATCCACATAGCTCCCCACCGACGAGACCCAACCGCTGTCCAGGCACTCTTTGACATAGCGCCATTCGTTGCCGCTGATCTGTGGTACACAGAGCGGGATGGTATTTTCGAGTACAGGTGCGCCAGGCTCAAACTGTGTAGACACCGGGGCGATACCTTTCCATGTGGGCAGCCATCCATTCAATGGTGCGGGTGAGGCCATCTTCCAGCGAGACCAGCGGTTCCCAGCCCAGCACGGTGCGGGCCTGGGTGTTGTCGGCCAACAGCCGATCCACTTCGCTCTTTTCCGGGCGCAGTCGCTGTTCGTCGCTTTGCAAATGAAAAGTGCGCCCTGTCAGCTTGCTGATCAGCGTCGGCCAGATCGCCAATGCTGATCTCGCGGCCTGTGCCCAGGTTGAAGACGCCGCCCACGGCAGCCGGCGCACTGGCGGCGCTGACAAAGCCTTCCACGGTGTTGGCGACGTAGTTAAGATCACGCGTCGGGTGCAGGTTGCCCAGGCGGATCTCGTCACCGGCCAGGGCCTGGCTGATAATCGTGGGGATAATTGCTCGCGCCGATTGGCGCGGGCCAAATGTGTTGAAGGGGCGCACGGTGACCACGGGCAGATCAAACGAGCAGTGAAACGCCTCTACGAGTTTGTCCGCGCCGATCTTGCTGGCCGAATAGGGCGATTGCCCCTGGAGCGGATGGGCTTCGTCAATGGGCACGTAGCGGGCCGAGCCATAGACTTCGCTGGTAGAGGTGTGGACCACCCGATCCACGCCCTCGTCTTTGGCGGCCTGTAACAGGTTAATCGTGCCTTCAATATTGGTGCGCACGTAGGAGCGGGGCGCTTGATAGGAATAGGGAATGGCAATCAGCGCCGCCAAGTGAAAGATTACGTCTACATCGCGGACAGCCGCTCGCACACTGTCGGCGTCGGCAATGTCGCCGGCCACCACCTCCATCTGGTCGGCCACGGGCGATTGATCCAGCCAGCCCCACGTCCCCAAGGCGTTATAGTGGACAAAGGCGCGCACATCTGCGCCCAGTTCCACCAGCCGTTCGCTTAGGTGACTACCGATGAAACCAGCGGCACCTGTGACCAGGACGCGTCTGCCGTGCCAAAGAGTTGTGCCCATTTTGCCTCCAAAACATCATGCTGTGCTTGTTGATAATCCACGTGCTTTCCAATGTCCAGCCAATATTCCTGTACCGGAAAGCTGACCACGGGTTTGCCCGCGGCAATTAAATCTTCAATCAGATCGGTCATGTTATACGGTCGCCCAGCGGGGACCATCGCCTGGGCTTCGGGGCTGACGAGATAGACCCCGGCATTGATGAAGAAGCGCAGGGTGGGCTTTTCGGCCAGGCTGCGCACATGTACATCCTCGGTCTGCAAAACGCCATAGGGCACTTCAACGGTGTATTCCTTCACCGCCACGGTGAGCAACGCTTTGTGATCTTCGTGAAAGGCGTGCATGGCCCGAAAATCAAGTTGGGTCAGAATATCGCCGTTCATCACCAAGATGGGTTGATTCAAACGATCCATCAAGCTTAAGGCCCCGGCTGTGCCCAGCGGGTGTTCCTCGCTGATATAGTCAATGTGGACGCCATAGCGGCTGCCATCGCCAAAATGCTCGACGATTTTGTGCCCCTTGTAGTGGGTGGAGACATGGAACTGGCGCGTTCCGGCATGGCGCAGTTGCTCGATGATCAGTTCCATAATCGGTTTGTTGCCCACGGGCAGCATCGGTTTGGGGATGTCGTCGGTGAGTGGACGCAGACGTGTGCCCATACCACCGGCCATAATCAGCGCCTGAAATTCGGGAATGTCCTGATGCAACAGGTCGGTGATCCAGACCAGATCGATCAACTGCCCCGCTTTGTTAAGAAGCGGCACATGGCGCACAGACTGCTTGCGCATGAGATCCAAAATTGCCACCGCCGACATGGAACCCGTACCGGCAATAAAGTGGGTTGCCATAATCGCCGAGGCGGGCGTCTCGTTGTTGACGCCCTGTAACACGGCGCGGCGCACATCGCCATCGGTGATGGTCCCCAGCAGATGCATCGATTCATTCACAACCAGCGCAATTTGTTTGGTTCCGTGTTCCACCGTTTCCACAACGTTGCGAAAGGTGGTGTGTGGGGCTACACAGAGTTGGTGCAGTGGTACATTGAGATACATGGCATCCCCTATTTTGTTACTCGGACCCATTTCCAGGTCATCAACACGTTGCCGTTCAGTTGTAGATCGCCGTAAGTATAGGTGCTGGTCGGGCCATTTTTGGCAAGCTGAATGTTGAATTCGTCGGGGAGAACTTCCACGCGCTTGACACCCAATCCATAGAGATAGTCCGTCAGATCGACGCTGTTCCAAATGTTGTAAAAGGTAAATTCCTGGCGCGATCCCCGTGTTCGTAGCGTTTGATCACGTGGGTCATCTCGCCCAGGAGCAGCCGCATCAATACATACTTGCGGCTAACCCGCACCATTTCAGCCAGGGGAAGCCGATATTCGGGCAAATTCTGCAACACCGTCACACAGGTCACCATGTCAAAACTGTTGTTGGCGGCTGGAATATGAAAAAGATCGCCTTGCAAAAAGTGAATATGGGGATCGCCGTTCCAGACTTGGCGCGCCAGGGCCAAGTAATAGTCGGTAAAATCCATGCCGGTGTAGGCCAGCGCCGGGTCGATGCTGCGCAGCGAGCGCACAAAATGGCCGCCACCACAGCCCACATCCAGCACGGTCATGCCGGGGCGATAGAAGGGTCTGATCAGGCGCACCAACTGTTTGGCCGATTCCATCTCTGGTTCAATGCCCAAGGCCCGCCGGTACATTAGGTCTCCATAGCCCTGGTTGTGCTGCCAGGCGTTCCAGCTTGTTTCTGCCATAGCTTTGTCTCATTGTTGCGAGTGGCGAATCCAGTGGCTATACTCTATCCATACTCATCATTTTTGTAAGTCACGGTTGCGTATCAGATGCGTAAAAAATGGGCGCAAGGGAGCAATCTCCCCGCTTTGCGCTCCAGTTGGCGACGGACTACAGACCAGGACTGGAATAAGCATAAATATGCGGGCAGAGAGAATAGACATTGCTTTTGCGGATAGCTTTACAGAGTTTTCTGTGCAAGAATGCTGCAAACGATGAAGTGAGTGGATAGCGTAAACGTTAGTAGAAATTCTACAAGTTCTTTGGAAAAACCAAGCCGCGGTTCTTGCCAGTCGGAGAAAGAAGAAAGCGATGTTTGAGCAGATCGAACAGGCCAAACAAGAGTGGGAAGCCACTTTAGATGCTCTCCCCCAACTCGTCTGTTTGCTCGATCAACAAGGGCGGATCCTGCGTGTAAATCGCACGTTGGAGCGCTGGGGAATGGGCCGGGTGACGGAAGCCCCCGGCTGTTTGTTACATGTAGTGATGCACCCCAACTGTGTAAGCAATTGTCGGTTGAAAGATTTTTTGGATCTAGCGACTGCTCAAGAGAGTGCCTCCGAATTGGAATATAGGGACGGCGAATTAAACCGCTACTTTTTGGTGCGTGTAGAGCCGGTGGATCGGCGCGAGCGGGTGAAAGGGGAAAACCGCGCCGTCATTATTCAGGATATTACACGCCAAAAAGCAGATGAAGAATCGCTTCGTCTCTATTCTAGTGCGCTGGAAACCCGCAATGCCGAACTTGATGCTTTTGGGCACACAGTGGCCCACGATCTCAAGAGTCCGCTGACTGTGATTATGGGGATGGCCGAATTTCTAGCGGAGTCACCCGACCTTTTCACGCCCGATGAACTCCGCGCAGAGTTAAGCGTTATTTATCAGGGCAGCCAAAAAGCCATCCAGATCATTGAAGAGCTGCTGCTGCTGGCGAGTGTGCGTAAACAAGATGTGCAGCTCGCTCCCGTAGACATGACCCTCGTTTTGGCCGAAGTCTGGCCGCGCCTGCACGAGATGATTACCAGCGCTCAGGTTGAGTTTACGCTTCCCCAAGCATGGCCGCTCGTGCTCGGCTACGCGCCCTGGATTGAGGAAGTCTGGGTAAATCTTATTAGCAATGGCATTAAATATGGGGGAAACCCTCCCCGGCTGGACCTGAACAGTTGTATTCAGCCCGATGAGATGATTCGTTTTTGGGTCAGCGATAATGGGCCAGGCATCCCCGCTGATAAACAACCCTTGCTTTTTGCCCCATTTACACGGCTTCAACAGGAACACACGCAAGGCCACGGCCTGGGCCTTTCCATTGTGAAACAGATTATCGAGCGCCTGCACGGAACCGTGGGTGTTGAAAGTAACGGTTCTGGCGGAAGCCGCTTCTACTTTACTCTGCCTCCTTTTTCCTCGCCTTGAGCAACGCTCTATCGCAGTTCCACATCGCCTCCACCGCGCAGACAGAGAGCAGCCATTCCCTACGCTTGCAAGACCCACTGGGAAATCCAACAGACGGTAGGGATGCTGCTGGCTGAACCCGCAGCCAGCATGAGATGCTTCTCAACCTGGGGGCCGGGGCTAGCGATATGATTAAAATCTTCTCACTGTTTAGGTGCGACGCACTCGCCAGAGGTAACTCGGTTGTGAAAGCTTGTGTGGCGCGTGCGTCGCAGCCTAGACCTGGATAGATACAAAGAGTTACCCTAAAGGTAAAAATACCTCCTGGCTCCTTTGCACCTTTGTTTCTTTGCGGTGCAATTTATCATTCAGCCTGGCGTCGATAAAGACAGATTTTTTGCATTTTTCCTCGGAAAGTACGCCTTTCCCCCTACCCACCTCTCATAACCAGTAATTGCTATATGCGCAAGCTTACAATTCTTCCTGTCGGTACTACGGTACTAAATGAAAAATCACAAAATTTGCGTAGAGTTGGCGTATATTTCAGCGAGCGAACTTCTATACGTAAAGGTTTTGATAGCTGCCTTACTTCTAAATCTAAAAGGCTAGGTCACCCAACGGTGATGACGAAAAGCCAGGATTGCCAGATTTTTCGGTCAATTTCTTCTCTAGTACACAGGGAAGAATACACAGGGAAGGACGAGTGCATTTCTGGCTCTCGTGCTTTGTGTGGAAGAGATTTTTTCTTCGCCAGAACTTTTTAACTCCCATCAATTTGTCAGAAATTGTAAGCAATGGGTGCAAGCGGTGGTCCCATGCTTGCACAAAGTATAATGGTTTTCCCCTGAGGAGGTCAGAACATGGTCAATCGGAAACTTTCTCCCCGGCAGACGTTTTGCCAAATGATCCTTGTTATCGGGCTACTTTTCCCCGCGTTGTTGGGGGCCTCGGCTCCAGCCATACAGCCGATGGTTGTGCAACCGTTGCTGTTAGAGATGGCGAATCGTGAGCCGAATGCCATTGTACCGGTGATTGTACAGGTGGCCGGACCCCGCGAGGAGATCATGGCTGCGGTGGCACGGCTGGGCGGCAACGTGACCCGGGATTTGCATATTATCAATGCATTCACCGCGCAATTGGCGGCCCACGCCATCCCTGCCCTGGCTAAGGAAGATACGGTACGCTGGATTAGCCTGGATGCCCCGGTGCAGGAAACGGCTCTGCTGGGGACAGAAATGGTTGCCACAGCCTGGGCCACTGAGTTTGGCTGGAAAAGCTCGGCAACGGCGGTGACCAAGACACATTTCAAAGACAAACCCATCCCGGCTGGTTCGACGATCTGGTTTAACAGCGCGATTGTGCCGGAAAAGTGGAGCACGCTGCCTGCCACGGTTCGCTTCATGCAAGGTCAGGTTCACTTCACGGCCGCCGGTGTCGAGTATCATTTGGATGTGCCCGATGCGCTCTTTACGATTGGGGCATCGTTTGCGGAGCCGATGACTTTTTATAACACCGTGGATGAGCGCTGGGAGACACAATCGCCCTCGGCCATTTACAGTTCCTCGGTGCTTAATACACTCTATGCCACCCAGGAGACATTTTTGACAGGGCTGGCCTTCCCTGTGGTTAATGGACTTCCGGCCAAGATTCAAAACGTCTATTGGACCGGGCGTTTTGAGAGCAGTGATCCTTCGCTGAAGATCAAATGGCGCACGGCGGCTGCGGTTTATACCAGCTTTGACCAAAACTACAATAGCCTACAGGTGCGCCCCTTCAAGGGGGACGTCAAAAATAACCTGGCTTTAGGCGATAATGCCGGTACGCCCGTGGCCTACAAAGCGGCGTTGATCCCCGGCGGCACAGGCGACAAGGCTGGCAACTACACCGGTGATTACAAAGACACCGGGGTTACCCCTCAGATCCCCAATATCCAACGCATGCTTTCGTCCGATCTGGGGCCCGATGAGGAACAGATCGCACTGGGCAAAATGAAGGATGTGTTGGGGGGATTTTCCGTAGCGGTTACGCCAGGCCATGCCATTAAGAAAGTGGAGATTGCGCTCTCTGCCTATGTGGATAAGGTGCCCACAGGAGTTGAAATTAAGGGCAAGGTCTACAGTGTGCAAAAGGCTATCGATGGTGAAGTGAAGCAGGTTGAGATCGAGCAATTTGTAACGAAAAATCCCATCTTTAATGATGCAGTGGGGCCGGCCAACGCCAAGGTTATCTATATTGATATCACCTCAGTTTACCCCTGGATGTGGAAAGATCTGATTGGGGGGTTGGAGCTGGAGTTCGAGCAGAAAAAGCCTGAAGAGGCCATTGTTCACTACAATGCGGTGGGTCTGCGCATCACCAGCGTGCCCGGCGCGGATCTCTCGTGGATGTCCATGTATACCACGCGATCTGCCCGATATTCCCTACAATCCCAGCACATCGCAGAATGTCTATAACTGGGCGGTGGGGGCTGTGACCCTCTGGCAAAGTGGCATTAAATTGATGGGTGAAGATGTGGGGGTGGCTGTCGTCGATAGTGGCATTGCCAACGCCAAAGATCTGCTGGCTGCCGATCGACTTTTAAGTGTCAACTTCAACCCGAACTTCCAAGATTCTACAGATCGCTACGGCCACGGTACGTTTGTGGCGGGGATGATCTCCGGCAATGGCGAGAAATATTCTGGTCGCTATCTGGGCATTGCGCCCAAAGCCGAATTGCTCAACGTGCGGGTGAGCGACAACAAGGGCATGGCGACAGAATCCGATGTGGTTACGGGGCTGCAATGGGTTTGGGAAAATAAAGATGCCTTTAATATTCGGGTAGTCAATCTTTCGCTTAACTCCAGCGTGGCTCAGTCATACCATACCAGCCCCATGAACGCGGCCGTAGAGATGCTCTGGTTCCGTGGGGTGGTGGTTGTGGTTTCGGCCGGAACAATGGCACGGCGCAACTCTTCCCGCCCGCCAACGATCCCTTTGTGATCACGGTAGGTGCCATCGACGACCGGGGAACAATGCGCCTGTCTGATGACACGGTGGCTCACTTCTCGGCCTATGGTCTCACTGAAACCGGTGCCGTGAAACCGGATCTGGTGGCCCCCGGCACCAACATTATCGGCGTCTTGCCCGATAACAAGAATGTCACCATGGGCAGCGAGCACCCGGCCCATCGCGTGGGCAACGATGCCTTCCGTATGTCCGGCACCTCGATGGCTGCGCCTGTGGTCAGCGGTGCGGTGGCCTTGCTGTTGGAGGCAGAACCAACGCTAACGCCGGATCAGGTAAAGTACCGGCTGCAAGCCACAGCCGATAAGAACTGGCCGGGCTATAACGCTGCCCAGGCGGGTGCAGGCTACCTGAATATCTTTGCTGCTATTTATACGCCCACCACCGACTCGGCGCGAACCGATGCCCCGCCCAGTGAATTGTTGCGTCCCTTCCTGGCCCAGGCCTTGTCAGAGGATGTCAACTTCAATACGGTGAACTGGAACTCGGTGAACTGGAATTCGGTGAACTGGAACAGCGTTAATTGGAACTCGGTGAACTGGAATTCGGTGAACTGGAACAGCGTCAATTGGAACTCGGTGAACTGGAATTCGGTAAACTGGAATAGTGACTATTGGGACAATTCCACTGACACAACACGCATGGTTGTGGAAAACCAACAAGTGCCCTTGGTTGAAGTAGAGGCGGTACGCAAGATCTTCTTGCCCACCATCCTCACCAATCCGTAATCGCACATGAGGTTGTCCCGATTTGCACCTTTCCTCAATAAACTGTAACTGTTCAGGTGCGACGCACTCGCCACGACAGAATGGTCTCGCCTGAAAGCGTGTGCTGGCGAGTGCGTCGCACCCTGGAGCTGAATAGATACAATAGACTGGAGTCAATCATGGCGCTACCTCAAATAAAAGTAAGCACTCAATGGCCGACAGATGGGGGACGTTACCCAGGTATGCTGCCTTTGCATGAGATGACAGAAAATTCAATATCCGAGAATTTGTTTTGGGAAGTCTTTGGCAAAGTCGAGCAGGCCAAACAAGAATGGGAAGCCACGCTGGATGCGCTTCCGCAGTTGATCTGTTTGGTGGATAGCGCAGGCCAGATCTTGCGGGCCAACCGCACGTTGGAAAGCTGGAATCTGGGCAGCGTTCACTCGGTGAAAGGCAGCCATCTGCATCTGTTGCTCCATCCCAGTTGTACCGATCAATCGTGTGAACTGGCCGCGTTTGTGCGCCGCTCATTGGCGACCAACCAGCCTAGCGAGATCGAACTGAACGATGTGCATTTGCAGCGTTATCTACAAATCAAAAGCCGCCCCATCCAGGATCGACGGCGCATTACCGAGCCGATTAGCGCCATCATTGTACAAGACATTACCCTGAGCAAGGCTGCCGAAGCCCAACTGCACCAGACCAACGAAGCCTTGAAACTCGCCGTACACGCCAAGCAAGAGATGTTACAAAATGTGTCGCATGAATTACGCACACCGCTGGCGCTGATTCTGGGGTATACCCACCTGCTGCGCGACGAAACCCTGGGGCCGTTGAACGAAGATCAACATGAGGCACTGGTCATTCTGTCGCAACGCAGTCAATATCTACAGGAGATGATCGAACGCTTGCTCCTCTTACAAACTGTGGAAAAAGCACAGCTCCGCCCTGTAGATTGTGAACCGTTGTTACTGGTGCGCCAAGCGGTGGACGAATGGCAGCCCAGGGCCACGGAACAGGGCGTGACACTAACCGTGGCCTTGCCACAGGTGGATCTCCCTCATATTCAGGCCGATCCTCTCCTCATGCGCCAAGTGTTGGGGAATCTACTGGAGAATGCCATCAAGTTCAGCGCGGCCCGCACCACCGTCACCGTCGGCTTGGAAGCCGAAGCCCAGGATCTTGTGATTACCATTCAGGATCAGGGCATCGGTATTCCATGTGAGCAACAAGATCAGATCTTTGAAAACTTTCACCAACTCAACGGCTCATCCACCCGCCTTTTTGGAGGGATGGGCATCGGGCTAGCCCTTTGCCAGAAGATCATTCAGGCCCACAAAGGGCGGCTGTGGATGCAAAGCGCCGGCGCAGGGCAGGGCAGCACGTTTTATGTTGCATTAACCCAGTCAATCTAGCATTTGAAAGTGAGGATGGGAGGCAGTCAATGTCACGGTTAGCTTGGATCTACCTTTTTGCTGTTTTATTAGGCGCAACATCTCTTACCCTCTTCATCCATCAGATGTCGCCTGCCTTATCACCAGATCCGTTAACCTTTGTTGTCCTTCTGACATTGGCCGTTTTTGGGCAGCTTCTTGAAGTGAAGTATGGACGCCAGTCCTATTATCCTCACTTTGTCCCCTTTTTTGCCGGCGTGATTTTGTTGCAACCGCTGCCTTTTTTCCTGTTGATCACGATCCCGCATCTGGTTGAATGGATCAAAAAAGGACTCGACGCTAATCCCTATCCCTGGTATATTCAGCCTTTTAACATCGCCACCCATGTCATCTCAGGCTTGCTTGCCCAACAAATCTTCTATCGGCTGGGCGGCAGTCTGGAAGTTTTCACACTACAATCCACTGTCTTGGCCTCGCTGGGTGCAATTGCCATCTACACGCTGATCAATCATGTGTTGGTCGGCCAGATCCTGGTTTTGGCCCGCCAGATCTCTTGGAAAGAATCGGGCATTTTGGACCCAGAGCCATTGGCAACCGACAGTGTCATGATGAGCCTGGGCTACATCACCACCCTGCTCTGGATCCTCTCCCCCTGGCTTCTCCTCTTGGTCGCCGCGCCCTTTATCGCAATCGAACGCGCTTTGCGTGTGCCCTACTTGGAAAAGCAAGCCCAGATCGATGGTAAGACCGGCCTCTGGAACATTCACTATTTTGAAGAACGCTTTGGCATAGAACTGGCCCAAGCCCAGCAACTCCAACAGCCGCTTTCGGTGATCATGGCGGATCTGGATCTCCTGCGCAACATCAACAACACCTACGGTCATTTGGCCGGCGACATGGTCATTGCTGGCGTAGGCAAGATCATCCAAGACACTGTACACAAAAGCGATATTGCCTGTCGCTTTGGCGGTGAAGAATATGCCATACTGCTGCCCAATGTAGATCATAAAACCGCTGCCGCCATTGCCGAACGCATCCGCCATGGCCTAGACAACACCCTGTTTCAACTTGCGCCTTCAACGGATTCTATCCACGCCACCATGAGCATAGGCATTGCCTGCTTTCCACAGGATGGCACGACCCGGGAAGCCCTGATTAGCCAGGCCGATATCGCACTCTATCAGGCCAAAATCCAGGGGCGCAATCGCATCATCAGTACAGTCGAACTGCCCCAATCCACCCATCTTGGCATCGGGCAGCCCACGCCGGAACGGATCACCGCTTCCGCCCAAGGTCCGACGCTGGAGCCAGAATCCCCCAGCGCGCCGTCCGCGGCTGTCCCCGCCATACCCCAAGACATCCCTGCGCCAGCTTCGACACCACGGGGACTATGGATCTTTCTGGCCGCTGTGATCACCCTGGCTGTGGGAACAACGGTTTCGGGCATTCTGACCAGTACGAGTGTGGTCCCCAGCTCATTGTTGCTCTTTACAGCCTTGGCCGTTGCCGCCCAATTTTTCCAAATTCAGCTATACGAGAAGAGCGCAGTTTCCATCTCGATGACCATTGTTTTTGCGGCAGGCGTCGTGTGTGGCAGCGCTGGCATATTGGCAACCAGTGTTGCCGTGGCTCTCGTTCATGCCATCCGCAGCCGCCCCAAATTTTACAAATTGCTCTTCAACTGGGCCAATCATTCGCTGGCAGGGCTGGGTGCTGTGATTTTTATCCACCTGCCCATCCACGCTCACCCGCTTCCTTTTACGTTCGAGACCTTCGCTTGGTGGATTGTGCCTGTGCTTGTGGCAACCCTCTATTATTATCTGTGCGAAACCGGGCTGATTGCCATTGCGATTGGCCTCTCTGAGCGTAGCTCGATTCTGGCTGGCTGGCGCGAACAATTCCAATGGCTGGCGCGCCAATACATTGTCATGGGCATCATGGGCTTCTTTTTGGCGCTTGCCTATATGGTCATGGGCTTCTTTGGATTTTTTGTCTTTCTGCTTCCGGCGGTGATCATGCACCTGACCCAGAAAGAATATGTGGCGCGCACCACCGATAGTGTGCGCGAACTGCGCCGCATGAACAAAGAACTTTCCCAGGCCAACGCAGAGATCCAAAGTGCTAAATTTGCCATTGAACAACTGAATGAGGAACTCTTTATGACGCTGGCGAAAATCATCGACGCCCGTGATCCCTATGTGTCGGGCCACGCCACCAAAGTTGCCGACTATGCCAGAGCGATTGCACAACATCTCGACCTCTCGTCTGTCCAGGTTGAAGAGATCTATCAAGCCGGGTTGTTACACGACATTGGCAAACTGGGCATCCCCGAAGCCATTTTGCACAAGCCGGCCCGCTTGACCGACCAAGAATATGAACAGGTGAAAAAACATGCGGTGCTGGGCGCAGACTTCCTTCAATCCAGCCACGGTCTATGTCACCTGGCCCCCGCCGTTCGCCACCATCACGAGCGATGGGATGGCAAAGGCTATCCGGATCGGCTGCAAGGCAGCAACATTCCGCTGCCGGCGCGTATCCTGGCCGTTTGTGATGCCGTCGAAGCCATGGCCTCCGATCGCCCCTATCATCGGGCCATGCCGCTTCCGGCCATCCTATCCGAACTGGAATCAGGCGCAGGCTCTCAATTCGATCCCACCATTGTGGCGGGCTTTATGCAGACAGTTGAACAGGCCGGCCCCCAGTGGATCGTGAACTCGGCGCTAACCGTCGGCTCTGGACAGATTGCCCCTCAATCCCCCCTGACTTTCCCTTCCCCCTCTGAATTGCGTCCCCTCATGGCCTATTAAACGTCCAACGGTGTAGCTTCCGCCAGCGATGGACTGTGAAGCTACACCGTCACTTTGTCGCCGTTTGCAACAGGCAGCGCTTGCCTCCGCACCCCCACTCAGACCCGGCGCTCCCGGCAAAGTCACCTCATTTTATACACCGCAGCCGCACACAAAACCCTTTTCCCAGAAGCAGAAACTCTCCCTTCGTGGCGCTGCTCAGTGTAGCCTCCGCCTGTGCGGCCACGTCCCCGGCCCTTCACGGACTCAGAAAGTGCCGGGGATCTGGCCGCATCGCTTATTTTCGAGCAATTGCCTAGGCAGGGTTTCTGGAAATAGCCACAGATCTTGCACCTGTGCAAATTGTAAGCTTAAAACCCCGGTTGTAGGACTTTAGAGCGATACACTTTTATCTGTTGCCCTTCAATAATCAGAAGAGATATCTAATAAATAGCATGAAAATACGCAAGGCAGTGATAGACGTGATTGGACGACAGCGATCAAAAGACAAGACGGAACCTATGCATGATATGAAATCGCTGAAAGGGACACGTCAGGGATGGCGTTATCAAACACTACGCATCTTGTTTGTGTGCTGGGGTCTGATCTTGCTGGGGGGACTGCTGCCCCAGGCTGGATCAGAGCCGTTGACGCGCTCCGCATCGGCCCACAACGTGGACCAACGCATGGCCTGGCTTTATTTTGATGACGCTACACTCCAAATGATTCTGGCGCGTGCCAGTGCCAACGATCTGCCGCTGATCCGCCCAAATGATGAACTGGGGATCATCGTAAAATCCTCTCCGCAGCCCAGCGGGGCAACCACAGGCGTGGGTGGTTACATTGACTTTTACGTCCCTGTGGGCACACAGGTGATCGACGCTGGCTATGTCTTCCCCGACGGCAACGGCGGTTATACAGATATGCCCATGAAAGGGCAGGCCATTATTTCGCAGGGAGCAGGGCCTGTGGGGGCCAAATCCACCAGCGCGCTCACGGGCTTGACGCTGGGACCGAATGCCATTGGGCGCACAAACACAGCCGTGGATAGCACAGGCAAACATAGAGGTACGTTGGCTGGCGTCTATGGGGACGTGGGCATTTTCTATGCTACCGATCCAGAGACGGCCTGGAAAAGCTGGAACGGCGGCACGATTACCAACAACCGCGGCGAAGTGGTGACGCCCAATAACCGGTGGGATGCAGAACAATTGCTGGCCTATGGCAGCAAGAGTCCTAGCTCGGCTATCATCGATCCCGATGGCCGCGGCAGCACACCGTGGGGCTTGGGCAGTAGTGTGGCTGGCCCGCACAGCGGCTATGCCTGGGCCTTTGATAAGAATGTGTATGACAGCACAGGCAACATGAAGAGCGCGGTGAGCAGCATGGGGCCGTGGCAGCGCATCCAATATGAAGGCAGCACGATTGCCGATGATATTCCTGGCAATCCTGATCAAAGCATTGGCTATGCCTATCAGGACGCCAGCACAATGGGCTATGCCCTTAGCCCGGCCACTCCCCTCCCCCCCACCACAAGTTTAAGCGATAGCACCAGCCCCAAAGCCCTTCGCTGGAGTGTGGGTGTGCTCACCGCGGGCCGTTTTGAATATGCCCGCGTCAAGCTCAAAGTGCTGAGCAGCCCCGACCCACGCGATGCCAACGGCTGTTTCAATGCCCACGCCGATGTTTTCGGCGGCGATGCTGGCGGCGAACAGGGCGGCAAAGATCACCTGTGGCGCTACTACGATCCCACAACCTCCACCCTGAACCCTTGTGCGCTGTTGGTGAAGCGGGCCTCGAACAATGTGGTTGCCAACGGCAGCACCTTTAACTACACCATCGACTTTTGGAACATCAGTGCCAGCACCCAAACCGGCATCCAAATTCAGGATCTATTGCCCGGCAATGTGGAATTTATCAGCGCCTTTCCGCAACAGACCAGCGGCCCCAGCCCCCTGCGCTGGACCATCCCCAGCATGGCCCCCGGCGAAAAGTGGACAGCGACGGTGAGCGTCAAGGCCAAATCCAGCGGCACGCTCTCGATTAACACCGTCAACGCATCCACCGCCCAGGGCTATGTTAGTCAAGTTAATGAAGGCGTCTGGCTTGGCTCGAACCCGGTGCTGATCCCCAGCAAGCGCGCGTCGCCCAGTGCCGTCTCTCCGGGCGGTACCATTCAATACACCTTGGAGATCGACAACGACGGGGCCGGCCCCAGCGGCAATCCGCTTCAACTGACCGAATATCTCCCCACTGGCTTTAGTTATGTCAGCCTCAACAGCGTGACCGTCAACGGGGCCAATGCTCTGGCCTCCACCACGGTAAATAGCAGCAACCTAAATCGGCCTGTCTTCACGGTGGGCAAGGCTGTTAACGCCGATCAGAAGCTTCTCTTGACTTTTACAGCACGGGTGGGAAATAACGTCACCGCCGGCCGCTATTTTAATACCTTTTCCACGAATCACCGCGACCCTGTTTTGGGCAAAGATACCACCCTCGCCACAGGCACGTTGGCTGAAGTTACGGTGGGCGGGGCCAGCATTGCCGGGGTCATCTTCCGCGATTGGAATAATAACGGCGTGCAGAATGCCAGCGAAGAGGGTATTCCCGGGGTCACCCTCACATTGGATGGCAGTGTAACCACGGTGACGGGCAGTGATGGCAGCTATTTATTTAACAATGTGGCGGCGGGCAACCATAGCGTCGCCGTGACTGGCGGCATTCCGGCTGGCTATACGCTGACTGCGGGGGCGAATCCCACGGCAATCAACGGTTTGGCCGAAGGTCAAAACCGCACAGGCATCACCTTTGGCTATCGACCTGGGGGCAGTGGCAGCATTAGCGGCCTGATTTTTGAAGACAAGGGCAACGATAGCACTTATGACAGTGGCACAGATGCGCTAATCGCCAATGTCACTGTCAATCTGTATGAGGATACCAACGGCAACGGCTTGATTGGCGCAGAAGACGCGCTGATTGCCACAACGGCCAGCAACGGCAGCGGGGCCTACAGCTTTGGCAGCCTCGCCACTGGCATCAGTTACCTTGTGGACGCCGACGGCGCGGACAGCGATCTGACCACCTACTTTGCGCCGCAGAGCTTCCTACTTACCACCAGCGATCCGCAGGCCGTGCCCAATCTCAGCGGCAGTGTCAGCACGGTTCGCTTTGGCTATTTCAAACTG
The DNA here is from genome assembly GCA_963721725.1 of uncultured Chloroflexia bacterium. Lineage (GTDB taxonomy): Bacteria > Chloroflexota > Anaerolineae > Caldilineales > Caldilineaceae > RI-153. Next base: position 34,221 of record CAVRLX010000004.1, on the reverse strand, counting down.
GTGCCCGGCTCGATTGGGGATCAGGTCTTTTTGGACATCAACGCCAACGGCATCAAGGACAGCGGCGAAACCCTGGTTCCCAATGTCACCCTGCGCCTTTATAAAGACAGCAACGCCAACGGCCTTTTGGACGGCGGCGAGCCGCTGTTACAGAGCACAAGCACAAGCCTGACGGGAACCTACACCTTTAACACCCTGGGGCCAGGTGCCTATATTGTCGATCTGGATGAAAGCGCCCCGGCCATCCCCGACGGCTACAGCCCCAGCCAGGACCCCAAAGCGGTGACGCTGACTGTGGGCCAGAACCGCACCGACATCGATTTCGGTCTGGTGCGGCGGCTGAGCAAAGCAGTGAATAAGAGCATCGCCAATGCCGGCGACTCGTTGACCTATACGGTAAGCGTCAATTATCTGGGGGGCAGTCTGCTCAACGGCGTGATCATCACCGACACCGTGCCCACGGGAACCACTTTCCAGAGCGCGGGGCAGGGCGGTGTCTTGAACGGCTTTGTGGCAAGCCCCGGAGCCGCCGGTCTTGTCACAGGCGGTACGGTTGCCAACTCGGTCACCATTAGTGATGCCGCCAAAGTAGACGATACCTGGATCAATGCTGCAAGTCCCACCTTTAACTACGGCACTTGTACCACGCTGGACACAGATCGGGAGAACGGCGGCGAAAATCGTATCCTCGTCCGTTTTAACCTTGCCGATATTCCGGCCGGGGCCACGATTACCTCGGCGCAGTTGAAGATGACTAACACCGGCGGCGGCTATTCCATGAACAACGCCGTCTACCGGGTGACCTCTGCCTGGGATGAGGGTACGCAGTGTGGCGCGGCGGGCACAGCCAGTTGGAATAACCGCCAGTCTGCCACGGCTTGGACGACGGCTGGGGGGGATTTCAACGCCACGGCCATCGATAGTGCCAACGTGACTGCCGCCGGTCAATATAACTGGAACGTCACCTCGGCTGTTGCCAACTGGGTCAACAATACAAATCCCAATTATGGGTTCGTCATCTATTCGCCCGATGGCGGCGGCAACCGGGTGCAAAACTGGGCATCCTCAGAACATGCCACAGCATCGAGTCGCCCCCAACTGGTGGTTTCCTACACCACCACTACCACCGGTTCAGGCAACCGATTGAGCGTGACGCCCGCCAGCCTTACCACAGGAGCCACGATCCAGACGAGTATGGCGCTCACGGCCACCCAGACTGTCAATAACGTGACCCCCACGATCTCGCCGGTTACGCTGTCGGGCACAGCATCGGCGGTTTGTTCGCTCACCTCGGCCTCGCCGCAAACGGTGGCGGCAGGCAGCACTACCACCTTTACCTGGAATTGTACCGCCAGTGGGGCAGGCACACTGCGCTTTTTGGGCAATGCCAGCGGGGCCGCCGGTTACGCGTTCGCGCAGTCCTCTTCGGATAACGTTCAGGTGTTGGCCGCCAATCATGCCAATACGGTCACCTGGAATGTCGGGAGCAACGCCGCCGCCGTTCCGGCCAGCAAAAAGGGAACAGCCTATCAACCCATGAGAATGGTGGTGACGGCCAGCAAGGATGCGTTCATTACCTCTGGGGCAGATGCAGGGAAAAACTGGGGCGTAAATGCCCAGATCAATATTGATGTAGACAAGATCGAACATGGCCTGCTCTACTTCCCCATCTCGGCCAGTACCCTGCCCGCCGGATCTGTGTTGCAAAGCGCGATGCTTTCGGTCACCGTCGAAAGTGGTCAGGCCACCAGCCGCTCGCTCAGCGTGCGTGAATTGACCTATGGCCCGTGGAACGAAGGCACAGGATCCAATACTACATGTGTGACTGGCGTCACCTGGAATGCACCCAAATGCACCGACACCAGCACCGGTTGGAACGGCAGCGGCGGCAATTTCGGCACAGCCATGCCCTACGGTAGTTCTTTGGGTACGATCTACCCTGCGGTCGATGAAACTGCCTACACGGCGAACGTATCCAGTGTGGTCAACAACTGGTTAAACGGCGGCAGCAACTATGGTTTTGTGATGTTGGCGAATGGCTCGGATCTAGGCGAGGTCAAATTTCACGCCAAGGATTCGGGCGTGGCGGGTAAATTGCCCTCCGTGGTCTTGACCTATCTGGTTCCCCAAAACACGACGGCCAGCGGTGTCAATACGGTAACCGTCTCCGCCGATACCCATGTGCGTGAAGATGCCGTCGATAAAAACTTTGGCATTGCAAATAAAATCGAGACCAACCCGTCCAATAATGCCGCTGGCACTAGCGAATACCACGGTCTGTTGCGCTTCGACCTGTCCATGATTCCCCCCGGCGCAACCATCAACAGCGCCACCCTGAAACTGGTCAGCGAAAGCAGCCGTTCCAACCACGTTGTCGAGATCCGCGAGGCCACACGCAGTTGGGCCGAAGGGGGTTCGGACAACAGCACCTGTGTTATTGGCGCAACTTGGCTCGCTCCCAATTGTACAGATACCAGCACAGCCTGGAATGGCAGTGGCGGCAACTTCCGCAGCACACCGTCCCCCTGGGGATCAGCGGTCTATGCAACGGTCACACCGGTGGGCGGGAGCACCGTGCAGAATGCAACCGTCACCGCGCTGGTGCAGGATTGGATCAACGGCACCAAGACCAATCTCGGATTCGCCATGATCGCCACGGGCACGGATACTGGTCAGGCAGACTGGGGCAGCAGAGAAGGTGGCAAACCCGCTACCTTGGTCGTGGATTGGGTGATGCCGCCCAGCGCCAGTACTGGCACAGCCCTGAGCACCAACCGCGCCTTGGTCGGCACAGGCGACCAGATTGTGGTAACCCAAATTCTGACCCGCAGCAATGATATTGGGGCTAGCGGTTCGGTGGATGTGCGCATCAACGTCAGCAGCGACGATGCGGAACAGCAAGGGACAGATGGCAGCACGCCCAATGGCATGTATTTGATCAGCAGCGATCTGGAACTGGTGCGCGACGACGAAGCCCCCACCTCTGGCGCGCAACAGATCGGTCTGCGCTTTACCAGTGTCAACATTCCGCCAGGGGCCACGGTGACCAACGCCTATGTGCGCTTCCGCGCCATCACTCCCGACGGTAGCATGACCAACAGCAATGCCGCCGATCTCACCATCGAAGGCCAGGCCGCCGACAACCCCACGACCTTTACCAGCACCGCCAGTAACATTTCGGGCCGCACCCGCACCAGCGCCGCCAGTGCGGTCAATTCGGTTCGCCACAAGCTGGACCGTGGGACAGAACTACGACACGCCTAATCTCTCCGGCATTGTGCAGGAGATCGTCAACCGGGGAGGATGGTCCAGCGGCAATAGTATGCGTTTTGATCATCCGCTGCCGCACAGGCGTAACGCCTTTGAGCAATTGCGGCTCGCGCTCGGCGGATAGCTTCGATGGCAGCCCGTCTACGGCTCCCTTACTGCACATCGACTGGCAAGTAGCCGGCACACCATCAAGTACGCTCGTTACACCCACCTTAAATTTCGTTGGGACCAACGGCGCTTCGGCTTCACGGGTCAGTGGACCCACCCCGGCCAGCGCCGCCGTCAACCTGGCTGGCACCACCTTTACCTGGGTCTACCAAGCCACAGCGGGTAGCCAGCCGGGCAACCTGACCTTTAGCGGCGCGGCTGGCAATGGCAGCCTGACCTGGCCTACAGCCCAATCGGCCAGTGTTATCGTGGCCCCGCCACTGACCTTCCAGGCCAAGGTCAACAACCCGACACCACCAAATTACGTTGCCAATCGTGCTTTCCTCACCAGTAGCAGCGGCCTCTCCCTGGCCCGCAGCAACGAAGTAGAAACCGCTCTCACAGCCAGCATCGGTGACACGGTATGGGCCGACGCGAACGCCAACGGCGTCAAGGATACCGGCGAGGTGGGGCTGGCCGGCGTGTCTGATCTGTGCCAGCAACGGCGAGCGCCCCTGTGTGATGTCACCGACAGTAACGGGGTCTATCGCATCTACGGCCTGAGCGCTGGCACATGGACTGTCACCAGTCCTGTACCCACAGGCTATTGGCCCACCACGCAGACCAGCCGTTCGGTAACGTTGGCGACCAGCACCACCCAGCACGATACCGCCGATTTTGGCTTCCAACCGGCTGGCACCGCGCGTGTGGGTGATGCGATCTGGATCGACGCCGACGAGGACGGACTCTTTGACGCCGACGAAAGCGGCGCAGTCAACGCTGTGGTTGCGCTCTATCGCGATACTAACAACAGCAACACGTTGGATGTGAACGACGTGCGCCTGATCACCGCCACCATTGGCAGCAGTGGCCTCTATACCTTCACCGGTCTTAACACGGGCACCTATCTCGTCACCGTGGAATCGGGGCTGGCAAACGGGCTGGAACGGGTCAGCGGCAGCGATCCCGTCAACGTGGATCTGAGCAACGGCCAGATCATCACCACGGCGGATCTGGGCTACAACTGGTCCAGTTCCATCGGTGACAGGCTCTGGTACGACAACAACGCGAATGAGATCATTGATGGCGGCGAAGGGCCGATTGTCGGCGTAACCCTGCTGCTCTATACGGACACCAACGCCAACGGCAAAAAGGATGTAACCGAACCAATCCATGCTTTCACCGTCACCGATGGCAACGGTCTTTACCTCTTTGACAACCTGGCACCGGGCAGCTATGTGGTGGATGTGGACGAAAGTACGGTGCCCAGCCCCTCCGACGGCTCGTTTGACAAGATGATCGCCACCACAGGCGATAAGCGCGCCGTCACCCTGACTGCCGGGCAGCACGATACCAACGCCGATTTTGGCTGGGTAGAGGGGGCCTTGGTGGGGGGCAGCGTTTTCCATGATGTGAACCACAACGGCGTGAAAGATAGCGGCGAGCCGGGGTTGTCTGGCGTCACAGTGACCCTGACCGGCAACGATATTAGTGGCAACCCCGTCAATCGTAGCGGTGTTACCAACGGCAGCGGCGACTATGAGTTTGTTGTGCCGCCGGGCAGTTACACCCTGACCTACAACGCTGCTGATGTGCCAGCCGCATTAAGCACAGCCACTACGCCTACAAGTATTGGCACGGTGGTCACCTCTGGGCAGGAATATGAAGACGCCGATTTTGGCCGCGACCATGCCGGTGTGATCAGCGGCAGCGTCTATCAAGATGCCAATAACAGCCAAACACGCAGCGCCGGTGAATCCGGGCTGCCGAGTGTCACAGTGAATCTCTATGCCAGCAATGGCACCACCTTGCTTGAGAGTGTTGCCACTGGCCCCAATGGCAACTACAGCTTTGCTGGCCTGCCCGATGCCGGATATGTCGTGCGCCCAGACGCTTCCACCATCCCCGCGGGGATGACACTGACCACGGCTAATAATCCGTACAGTGCCAACGTGGCCGGCGGCGGCAGCGACAGCAACGGCAACTTTGGCTACATCTCACCCGCCCCCACCTACACCGTCAGCGGCACAGTCTGGAACGACGCCGACGGCAACGCTGCCAACAACGGCGAAAATGGCCTCGCCAATATCACAGTCAACCTCTATAACAGCAGCGGCAGCACGATCCTCGCCACGACAAACACGGCGGGGAATGGCAGCTACAGCTTTGACGGCGTTGAGAATGGCAGCTATCGCATTGCTGTGGACACAACGTCGCTGCCCGTGGCCTTTGTACAAACGGGCGATCCCGACGGCACGCTGGACAATCGCACCACCATTACCGTGAATGGCGCCGCCGTCAGCGGCCAAGCCTTCGGCTATCAAGAGCAACGGGGCAGCATCAGCGGCAGCGTAGTCCTGGGCAATGGCAATGGCATCGCCGACGGTGGCGAAGCACCCATGCAAGGCGTGACGGTTACGCTGCGCTATGCGGGCAACGACAATGTGTTGGACACAGGCGACGATGGGGTGACCACAACCCAGACCAACGCCAGCGGCGTCTATACCTTTCCGGCCCTCTATCCCGGGCTACATCGCATCACATCGGCCAACCTGCCCGGCTATGCCAGCCTAGCCGACCGCGACGGCGGCAATCCGGCGTTGATCAGCGTTAACCTGGGCGTGGGCCAGAATTTGGCTGGACGTGATTTTGAAGTGAGCAGCCTGTGGTCCACCATCAGCGGCGGTGTTTATGAAGATCGCAACGGCAACGTCACCCACGACAGCGGCGAACCGGCCCTGAGTGGTGTGCTGATCTCGCTTTCCAACGGCATGACTACCACCACGGACAGCAGCGGGCTATACAGTTTCCGTGTGCTTTCGGGAACCTATACCATCAGCGAAAGCGATCCCAACGGCACTGTCAGCATCGGGGCGGAGACGGTCAGCGGCAGTGTGAACAATGCCAATAGCATCAGCTTGACCCTGGGCAATGCCGAAGTCAGCAGCGGCAACAATTTCTTCGATGCCTACCCCGTCACTCTTTCCGGCACGGTCTTTGTGGATAGCAACCGCAATGGCCTTCACAATGGCGGTGAGAATGGCTATGGCGGCGGCATTCTTTGGCTGAGCAATGGCATCACCACCACCAGCAGCGCCAGCGGCTTGTATACCTTCACAAACGTGCTGCCCGGCAGCTATGCCGTAACGCTGACATTGCCCTCGGCCTATACCAACACGACTTCATTGAGCCGCTCTGCTCTGATTACCAGCGGCCAGCCGGTTACCGCCATCAATTTTGGCATTCGCCCCTTGTTGCCGCCTGTGGCTGTGGACGATTCGCGCAGCCAGGGGAAAAATCAGTCTGTCGTGATTAACGTGCTGGCAAATGACAGTGATGTCGACGGCTCCCTCGATGCCAGCACGCTGATCAGCCTCACCGCCCCCATGACGGGCACGATTATGATTTCCCCGGCCAGCGGTGTGATCACCTATACGCCAGCCAGCCATTTTGTGGGGACAGATTCCTTTAATTATCAGATCTGCGACGACGACGGCCTGTGCCACAGCGCCACCGTCAGCTTCAGCTTTACCAACACCGCACCCAGTTTCACAAGTACGCCCGTTACCACCGCCCAGGAAGCAAGCGCCTACATTTATACCATCACGACCCAAGATCCAGATCTGGGCGAATCTTGGCAGATCACGGGGACTGTGCCGGGTTGGCTCATCTTGACCGATCACGGTGATGGCACAGCCACCCTCAGCGGTACACCTTCGGCGGGCAACGCCGGGGCCAACCCCGTGACCCTTTGGATCACCGATGGCTCGCATAGAAGCGCGCAACAGCCGTTTGTCATTGCAGTCGAGGCGTTGCCCACACCCACGCCGACGGCTACGCCCACAAACACGCCCACCGTCACGCCAACCTATACGTCAACCCCGACGCCGACGAACACGCCGACGGAAACGCCGACGGTGACCAACACGCCGACGAATACGCCGACGGATACGCCGACGGTGACCAACACGCCGACGAACACGCCGACGGTCACCAATACGCCAACGAATACGCCGACCGAGACACCGACGGTCACCAATACGCCAACGAATACGGCGACAGTGACCAACACGCCGACGGATACGCCGACGGTTACGAACACGCCGACGGACACGCCGACGGTGACCAACACGCCGACGGATACGCCGACGGTTACCAACACGCCGACGAACACGCCGACGGTGACCAACACGCCGACGGAAACGCCGACGATTACAAACACGCCGACGAATACGCCGACCAACACAGCGGTGCCGACGGCCACGCCGACGGTGACGAACACGCCGACGAATACGCCGACGGTTACCAACACGCCGACGAATACGCCGACGGTTACCAACACGCCGACGGATACGCCGACGGTTACGAACACGCCGACGGACACGCCGACGGTTACCAACGATACGCCGACGGCACACGCCGACGGTGACCAACACACCGACGGATACGCCGACGGTCACCAACACGCCGACGGACACGCCGACGGTGACCAATACACCGACGAACACGCCGACCAACACAGCGGTCCCGACGGCCACACCGACGGTTACCAACACGCCGACGAATACGCCGACGGACACAGCGCGCCGACGGCCACGCCGACGATTACAAACACGCCGACGAATACGCCGACGATGACCAACACGCCGACGGACACGCCGACGGTGACCAACACGCCGACGAACACGCCGACGGTACGCAACACGCCAACGGACACGCCGACGGTGACCAACACACCGACGGAACACGCCGACGGTCACCGAACACGCCGACGGATACGCCGACGGTTACGAACACGCCGACGGACACGCCGACGGTGACGAACACGCCGACCGATACGCCGACGGTTACCAACACGCCGACGGACACGCCGACGGTTACGAACACGCCGACGAACACGCCGACGATTACGCAACACGCCCACGGATACGCCGACGGTTACCAACACGCCGACGAATACGCCGACGGATACGAGCACACCGACGGACACGCCGACGGTGACCGAACACGCCGACGATACGCCGACGGTGACGAACACGCCGACGGACACGCCGACGGTCAACCGAAACACGCCCGACGGAGACGCCGACGGTCACGCAACACGCCGACGGAAACGCCGACGGTGACCAACACGCCCACGGATACGCCGACGGTAACGAACACGCCGACCGACACACGCCGACGGTTACGAACACGCCGACGGACACGCCGACGGTGACGCAACACGCCACGGATACGCCGACGGTGACGAACACGCCGACGGATACGCCGACGGTCACGAACACGCCGACGGACACGCCGACGGTAACCGAACACGCCGATCCGACAGAGACGGTACCGACGGCCACGCCGACGGTGACCAACACGCCGACGGATACGCCGACGGTTACGAACACGCCGACGGATACGCCGACGGTAACCAACACGCCGACGTACGCCGACGGCCACGCCGACGGTTACGCAACACGCCGACGGACACGCCGACGGTCACGAACACGCCGACGGACACGCCGACGGTGACGAACACGCCGACGGATACGCCGACGGTTACCAACACGCCGACGGACACGCCGACGGTCAACGCAACGACGCCGACGGATACGCCGACGGTGACCAATACGCCGACGAACACGCCGACCAACACGAGCGGTGCCGACGGCCACGCCGACGGTGACCAATACGCCGACGATACGCCGACGGCCACGCCGACGATTACAAACACGCCGACGAACACGCCGACCAACACAGCGGTGCCGACGGCTACGCCGACGATTACGAACACGCCGACGAATACGCCGACCAACACAGCGGTGCCGACGGCCACGCCGACGGTGACCAACACGCCGACGAATACGCCGACGGTGACAACACGCCGACGAACACGCCGACCAACACAGCGGTGCCGACAGCCACGCCGACGGTGACCAATACACCGACGAATACGCCGACCAACACAGCGGTTCCAACAGCCACGCCGACGGTTACCAACACGCCGACGAACACGCCGACCAACACAGCGGTGCCGACGGCCACGCCGACGATTACAAACACGCCGACGAACACGCCGACCAACACACCGGTCCCAACGGACACGCCGACGGTTACCAACACGCCGACGAACACGCCGACCAACACAGCGGTTCCGACGGCCACGCCGACGGTGACAAACACGCCGACGAACACGCCGACCAACACACCGGTTCCGACGGTCACGCCGACGGTAACCATGACTAGCTCTGCCACACCAACGGTAACGCATACGTCGACGGCCACGTCCACGCCGACACATACGCCAACTGCGACGCCGACGGTAACCATGACTAGTTCTGCTACACCGACGGCAACCCGTACCCCCACGGCCACGCCGACGGTAACCATGACCAGCTCTGCCACACCGACGGTAACGCCTACGCCGACGGCCACGCCTATCCCGGTGGGGATGGTGGGCGACAGGACCTGGTTCGATGCTAACGGTAACGGGATTCAGGATGAGAACGAGTCGGGGATGGCCGGAGTAGATGTCTATTTGGAACGGCAGCCTGAGCGCTCTGTCCTGCATGTACAAAGCGGTAGCGATGGCTCCTATCGGTTTGACAACCTAGCGCCTGGTGACTATCTGTTACGCTTTGAAGCGCCGAGTGGTTATGTCTTCTCTCCTATGAATAAGACAGAAGATACACTCGATAGCGATGCTGATCCGACCAGCGGCATTGTCGGCATGATCCAAGTTTCACCATATGGACAGCATGTTCACTTGGACGCGGGCCTAGTGCCTGTGCCAACGGCTACGCCGACGTTTACACCGACGTTTACGCCGACGCCGACATTTACAGCTACACCGACAGCAACCGTGACGAAAACGCCAACGGCAACCGCAACGAGGACGCCAACGGCAACCGCAACACCATCTGTCACGGCCACACCCATGACAACATCTACGCCCATTGCGCATCTGGTCAAGAAAGTGAATGGCGCCCCCGCCGGCATGGAGGCGCGTGTAATGCGCAACTCCTTACTCAGTTTTGTGATTGAGGTGACCAACGAGGGTAACACACCGCTCACCAAAGTACCTGTCTATGATATCTATCCTAGCAACGCGATGGAATTTGTCTCGTCCGATCTACGCACTCCAGAACAGACCAAGATTGCGGACAAGGGCTATCTTTACTGGGACGATATTACGCTGGACCTGGGCGATATTGCCCCCGGCCAAACGGTCAGCTTCAATGTGGAGTTCCGCATTCTCGACGAAGGGACGATTAGCAATGTAGCAACGTTGGGCACCGTTATCGACGGGGCAGGCAATGAGCATGTGATTCCGGGCGACTCCGAGGCTGTCGTCGTCTCGTCCAGTACGCAGATGATCTATCTGCCTTTGATTCAGGGCAAACCACTTGGCTCCGATCAGCCAGCCTCAACCCCGGTCCCGACACCGGTTCCAACAGTGACGCCAACCCCGCCTGTGGTGAACTTGCCGGTTTCGTTGTGCGGGTTGCCGGATGGCTGTGCAGTGGACGCCCGCCATCCCAAGGGGATCGCGTATCACAGCGGCCAGAAGGCGCTGTACATGGTAAGCCGGGATACCAACCAACTGCTCAAATTGGATGGGGCAGATGCCCACACGGTGCAGACCGCACCCACCGGGGCGGAACCCTGGGACGTAGTGATCAACGAAGCTACCAACCGCATCTATGTGAGTAACTTCAGCAGCGGGGATGTCTGGGTCTATGATGCCACCACCCTGGATGTAATAGCCCAGATCGGCGTGGGCAGCCAAGCTGCGATTATGGCGCTATTGCCCGATCTGGACACCGTGGCCGTGGTTGTGCGCAGTGCGGGCGGGGTCGCCTTTATTCAAGGCACATCATTCCGCCAGCTTGTGTCCACGGGGCCGGGGGTGTATGGCTTGGCCGTAGATACGGTCAATAATCAGGTCATCGCGACCCACCGCGATGCTGGCAACAGTTCGCGTACTCACTCGCCAGAGCGGAGAATGGCGCGCCGACGGGGTCAACTGGAGTATAGGCAATCGGGGCGTGCCGTTTGAGGCTGCCTATAACCCCATCAATCGCAAGCTCTATGTGGTCTATCACGCGCCCAACGGCTGGTTTGTGAATGTCTATCAAAAGGAAAGCGCGCTCCAGATTGGTGAAGCTTGCCAGCGTGCCTGTGGATAGCGGCGGGCTGCTGCATAGCCCGGATGTGGGCGGCACGGGGCTGGTAATCAACCCGCTGACGGGCAATGTCTTTAACGCCAACAGCGCCGCCAATACGGTCAGCGTCATCGGCAGCCACCGTAACATGGTGGTTAGTACCATTTCCACAGGAGCCGATCCCTTTACGCTGGCGGTCGATCCCAACACAGGCACGATCTTTGTGATCATGCGTGCCCTCAACCGCATTGGCGCTTTTGAGGATAAATTTACACCGTAGACAGAGGAGCGGGGGATTGGTTGCGCAACCAATCCCCCGCTCGCATGATTAGCTCCCCACCGTCTCCTCCACCAACCCCAGTCGCGTATACTGTTCCGCCGGGGACTCATTTTCTTCCATCAAGCGACGCAGGTGCGCGATCATGCGCGCTTCGACCTCACCATCAGCCAGCGGATTTTTCTGGGCGGGGTCGGTCTCCAGATCATAGAGCAGATTGCCATGTTCGTGGACCGTCTTTGCCACGTGCGCGCCCCGCCCTGGGATCTGCATCACCGGGCAGCCCTGAGTAAACGAAAAGCCGGGATGCTGCTTCCACGTTTGCAGCTCATCTGGGCCAAACAGCCGGTTCATATGTGTGGGCATCAGTGTGTACTCGTAAAGCGGTGTATTGTCGTCGGCAGCGGCGCGCATGTAGACATAGCGCCCATCGGTGACGTTGACGGGGCCGCCATGATAGCCAAAGAGCGCAGCCTCCCGTGTGGGGGCATTGTGGGCAATGGTCTCGCCCAGGGGAACGCCGCGCATAGCGGCTGGCTGCTCCACGCCGAAAAAGTCCAACACCGTGGCCGGAAAATCGATCATCTGCACCAGTTGATCGCGGCGTTCGCCGGCTTTGCGGCTGCGTGGGTCCCAGACAAAGAGCGGCGTGTTGGCGACTTCGCTCCACAGTGGCATGTTATTTTTGGCCCACCAATCATGCTCGCCCAAAAAGAAGCCATGATCCGTGCAGACAATCAGCATGGTATCTTCCCACAAATTGAGCGTGTCCATGAGGTTGAGAATCACCCCCATATAATGATCACACATGCTCAGCAGCGCCATGTATTCATAGCGCAGATGGGCCGCCTCGTCGGGCGATTCCTCCACTTTACGATAGAGCGGCCAATCAAAGTGGCGTCCGGTGTAGTCGTGGGGATAGAGATCTTTATAGTGCTGCTGGCTGAAGAACGGCTCGTGCGGATCGAACGTCTCGATCTGAAGATACCAGTTGTCCTCGTTGGCGTTGCGGCGGATGAAGTCGACGCCAGCGGCGAAGGTGCGCGGCTGTGGCTGCTCTTCTTCGCGGCGCATGAAGGCGCGGTTCACCCAATCCTGCCGCCACATTTTGGTCTGGCGCGGGGCCACGCTTTCGGGGATCTCCGGCTCCGCCACCTGTCCCCACCAGGGATCACCCTCCTGGCCGCGGTGAAAATCCCATGTGGTGTAGCGGTTGTGATAAGTGGCCCCGCCATCTTCGAAATAGTGATAATGGTCGGTGCTTAAATGGGTGTAGACGCCGTTCTCTTGCAATAGTTGCGGCATGGATTGATCAAACGGCTCGATAGGCCCCCAACTGCGGTGCAGAAAATTGTAGCGCCCCGTGTGCAATTCGCGGCGGGCGGGCATACACGGCATACTGCCCACGTAGCAGTTGTCAAAGGTGACAGTGCGCTCGGCCAGCCGGGTAAAATTCGGGGCGTGGATTGGGTGCTCGCTGGGCGCGCAGCCATAGGGCGGCAACATGCGCCGGTTAAGAGAATCGAACATGACCATAATGGCACGCATCGGCTTTTCCTTTCACGGAAGGGGAAGGATCAATGTTGGCCTGCCCATCCTATCACGGCCCGCCCATTCTCCCAAGCCGGGTACGAAATTATGGCGATGGGAGGAACCTATATCCTTTGGCGCAAAGCAACTTGCGCCCGCCCTTGCCTTGCCTCTATACTGAACGCTCTACCCCTTTTCTTGTGGACGGTGACCATGCCAGACTCGCTCCCTGTATTGGAGATGCGCGGCGTCTCTAAACGTTTCGATATGACCCAGGCGCTGGATGGCGTCGATCTGACGCTCTATCCCGGCGAGATCCACGCGCTCTTGGGCGAGAACGGCGCGGGCAAATCCACCCTGATCAAGATCATGACCGGCATCCACAAGCCGGACACAGGCGAGATGCTGCTTGATGGTCAGCCCATCCATATTAACAGCCCGATTGAAGCCCAGGCCCACGGCATCGCCGCCATTCACCAAGAGCCGATGATCTTCCCGGATCTCAACGTAGCCGAAAATATCTTCATCAGCCACCGCCAGCGCGGGATCTTCGTCAACTGGGGACAGATGATCCGCGAGGCCGAGGCCATCCTGGACAAGCTGGATGTGCATCTCGATGTGCGCAGTCCGGCGCGCGGGCTGACGTTGGCCCAGCAACAGGCCGTGGAGATCGCCAAAGCGATTTCGTTACAAGTGCGGGTCTTGATTATGGACGAGCCGACGGCGTCGCTTTCGGCCCACGAGGTGGAGCAACTTTTCAAACTGGCCCATACACTGCGCAGCCAGGGCGTCGCCATTCTCTTCATCAGCCACCGCATGGAAGAGGTCTTTGCCATCTCGGATCGGGTGACGGTGCTGCGCGACGGGCAGTTTATCTCGTCCAAACTGCGCGCCGAGGTGACGGCGGAAAGCGCCATCCGCGACATGGTGGGGCGGCAACTGGGCGAGTTTTTCGTGCGCCCGCACACGGAACGCGGCCAGCGCATTTTGGCCGTGCAGGGCTTGGGCAAAAGCGGCGCATTTCGGGATGTCAGTTTCGACGTCCACGCCGGCGAGGTGTTGGGCTTTGCCGGGCTGGTGGGGGCGCGGCGCACAGATGTGGGGCTGGCGCTCTTTGGCGTGGAACCGGCAGACGCGGGCACGGTCGATTTGCACGGGCAGTCGGTCTCGATTCGCTCGCCCCAAGAGGCCATGCGCCTGGGCATCGCCTATGTCACCGAAGATCGCCGCCACTTGGGACTGACACTGCCCATGTCGATTGCCACCAACATCACACTGCCCATGTTACGCCAATACACGTCGGGCCTGGGGCTGATCAACCGCCGCGCCGAGATCGCCACCGCCGAAAAGTATCGGCAGCGACTCTCCATCCGTGCCCCGTCGGTGCATTTGGAGGCGGGCAAGCTCTCTGGCGGCAATCAGCAAAAAGTAGTGCTGAGCAAGTGGCTCAATACCCATCCCAAGTTGCTCATTTTGGACGAACCGACACGGGGCATCGACGTGGGCGCAAAGGCCGAGGTCCATCAGATGATCGCCGACCTGGCCGAAGAAGGGCTGGGCATCATCCTGATCTCGTCGGACATGCCCGAAGTGCTCGCCATGAGCGACCGCATTCTGGTGATGCGCGAAGGGCGGCAGATGGGCATCTTCGACCGCGCCGAGGCCACGCAAGAGCGCATCCTCACGGCGGCGATGGGGTAACCGCAGATTTTTCCAGAGTCTTTATCCGCAGATTTCGCAGATTCCGCAGATTTTTTCAGAAGCTTTAAAAGATGAACCAGATACGAGATCCAAGAACGTTTGCGATTATCGGGGCGGCGATGGAGGTTCATCGGGAGTTGGGCAGCGGATTTTTGGAAGCGGTCTATCATGAAGCGCTGGCTGTGGAGCTTGCCGCTCGCAGCATTCCTTTTGTGCATGAGTCGGCGATTCCAATTTCTTACAAAGGCACACAACTTGCGACCCTCTATCGAGCCGATTTCATCTGTTTTGACTCTGTCATTGTTGAACTCAAAGCCATCTCCGCCTTAAGCGGGGTCGAGGATGCCCAAATCCTCAATTATCTCAAAGCAACCCGATTTGAGGTTGGTCTCTTGCTCAATTTTGGCAAAAGTTCACTCGAATACAAGCGATTTGCCAATACCAAATGGCAATCTTCTGCTCTCTGAAATCTGCGCAATCTGCGAAATCTGCGGATCACTTCTGGAGGTTGGTCTGTTGCTCAATTTTGGCAAACGCTCACTCGAATACAAGCGATTTGCCAATACCAAATGGCAAACATCTGCTCTCTGAAATCTGCGCAATCTGCGAAATCTGCGGATCACTTCTGGAAAATTTGGGGGAATCTATGGACTGGTTACGGCGGCGCATGCGCCCGGAGCAGGTGCGGGAACTGAGTCTGGTGCTCTTGATCGGGCTGGCCGTGCTCTTTTTTGGCTCGCAGATCGACAATTACTTTCAAGCGCGCACCTTTACGCGCATCTCCACCAGCGTGGCGATCCTGGCGGTGATGGCCGTGGGGCAGACCTTGATTGTGCTGACCCGCAATATCGATCTCTCGGTGGGGTCGATTGTGGGCTTCACTGCCTATTTCGTGGGCACACAACTGGCCGCCAATAACGATCTGCACTGGACTGTGGTTATCCTGTTGGCTGTCGTCGTGGGCGCGCTTATGGGCGGGATCAACGGGCTGTTGATCGCCTATGGGCGTGTGCCCGCCATTATCACCACGCTGGGCACGCTGGCAATCTATCGCACCTTGCTGGTAAGCTATTCCGGCGCGCAGACGGTGATCACGGCTTCGCTGCCAGAGTGGATCATCAACATGCCGCAGCAAAATCTCGTCTCCATTGGCGGTGTGGATATTCGGCTGATGGTGGGCGTGGCAATTGCGGTGGTGGTGATCTTTCAGCTTTTGCTCACCTATCTGCCCTTTGGCCGTCGGCTCTATGCGATTGGATCCAACCCGGAGGGGGCCGTCTTTGCCGGGCTGCCGGTGCAGCGCACGGTGTTGCTGGCCTATGGCATCAACGGCGCGTTGGCGGGGCTGGCCGGGTTTATGTTCCTGGCCCGCTTTGGTAACATCACCGTGGTGGCCGGGCAGGGGCTGGAACTACAAGTGGTGGCGGCGGTGGTGGTGGGCGGGGTCAACATTTTCGGCGGCTCCGGAACCATGTTTGGCGCGCTGTTAGGCACGGTGTTGATCGCCACGCTGGAGCAGAGCCTGCTGCGCTGGGCCGAGATCAGCGAGTTCTGGCGCGATGCCATTTTGGGGCTGCTGATCCTGATCGCCGTTGCCAGCGATGCCGTGATCCTGGAGCGGCTGCGCACGCTGTGGGCGTGCAGACGGACGGCGGACGACCGACCGCAGACCGCTGCGGAGAGGTAGAAATTCTGCTTGCATTTGGTGACGTTTGGCGTTACGCTTTTGCCATGATCAAGAGTTTTGCGGATCGAGAGACCGAACGTATCTTTCATCGTGAGTTTTCACGACGTCTGCCTCATGACATTCAACACAGAGCCAGGATCAAGCTTGAAGTGTTGGACGCAGCAGAGGTGATTGACGATCTGCGTATTCCACCCTCCAACCATCTTGAACGTCTCTTTGGAGATCGGGAAGGGCAGCATAGCATTCGCATTAACCGCCAGTGGAGAATTTGTTTCAAATGGCGCGAGGGCGATGTTTATGAGGTTGAGATCGTGGACTATCACTGAAAGGATCTCCAATGAGTGAAGAAAAGTTACAGCCCATTCATCCTGGCGAGATTCTCTCTGAAGAGTTTCTCAAACCCATGGAGTTAAGTCAGTATCGGTTGGCAAAGGAGATTGGCGTCCCTCGGCGGCGCATCAACGAGATCGTGCAGGGAAAACGCGCCATTACGCCGGATACAGCGCTACGCCTCTCCCGCTATTTTGGGCTTTCCGAACGATTCTGGATGAATTTACAAACTCGATATGATTTAGAGATGGAAAAAGATCGACTGGCGGGACGACTAGAACACGAAGTCAGTGTGTACGACCCCTTGTGAACAATCAATCACACAAATCGGACATTCAGTATTATTGGTCAATTTTAGTCCAACAAAGGAAAAACAAACCATGACACTCACAGCTGTAAAACACTTGACCACCGCCGAACTGGAAGCCGGGCTGGATCACATCCGCCAATCGCCCAAAGACGAGGGCATACTGGCGCTGATTGTGCGCCGCCCCCAGGTGGAAGAACGCGAAATATTGGAAGAAGCCGAGCTTTCATTGACAGAAGGCGTGGTGGGCGACAACTGGCGGGCGCGAGGCAGTTCGCGCACAGCAGACGGATCGGCGCACCCGGACATGCAACTCAACATTATCAATGCGCGCCTCATCGATCTCGTTGCCCAGGACAAAGATCGCTGGCATCTGGCCGGGGATCAACTTTTTCTCGATCTTGACTTGAGCGCCGATAATTTGCCGCCGGGTACACAACTGGCCCTTGGCGACGCCGTGATCGAGGTTACCGCCGAACCGCACACGGGTTGCAAAAAGTTCGTTTCGCGCTTCGGGCTGGATGCCATGCTCTTCGTCAACTCCCCCGTGGGCAAAGAACTGCACCTACGCGGCATTAACGCACGGGTCGTAAAAGCGGGCACGATCCGCGTGGGCGATGTGGCGAAGAAGGTGCAGGAAGCAAGAGAGAGGACGATGGACGGGGGACGATAGACGAACGTGATTTCGTTCTAACGTCCTCCGTCCATCGTCCTTCGTCTCCCTTTAGAAATCACGACTATGAAATCTGTGAAACCTGCATCATCTGCGGATCAACTGGCTCTACAATCGCCCAACTGGACGGCAATGTGGGCGCGCCTGCGCAGTTGGGAAGGATTGCTCTTTTTGCTGCTGCTGGCGGTGATCCTCTTCAACGTGATCCGCTCGCCTTTCTATCTGCAACCAGCCAACCAGATCAATCTCTTCCAGCTTTCCATTGAAAAGATCATCGTGGCGCTGACCATGACGCTGATCATCATCAACGCCGAGATCGACCTTTCGGTGGCGTCGATTATGGCGCTGGCCGCGTGTACGTTGGCCGCGCTCTTTGAGATGGGCGTACCCGTGCCGCTGGGCATTCTGGCCGGGCTGGGCGTGGGCGTGCTGTGCGGCGCATTCAACGGCTTCTGGATTGCCCGCATCGGTTTGCCTTCGCTGGCGGTGACCCTGGCCGGGCTAATCGGCTTTCGTGGCATAGCCCGCATCTTGCTGGAAGATCGTTCGATTACTGGCTTCCCCGACTGGTTCAACCGCCTGGGGCAACAGCCGATTGTGGGGCCGTTTCCGTTGAGTTTGGTGGTCTTCTTTGTGCTGCTAATCGTTACCCTGATTGTGCTGCAACTGTCAGGCTTTGGCCGCACGGTCTACGTCATCGGCAACAGCCGCGACGTGGCCCGCTATTCTGGCGTGCGCGTCGAGCGGGTTAAATTTTGGCTCTTTGTAGCATCGGGCTTTGTCTCGGCGCTGGCGGGCATTCGATCGGCGGCGCGCCTGGGCGCAGTGCGCGGCAACACGGCAGAGGGCTTCGAGTTGGACATTATCACCATGGTCTTGCTGGGCGGCGTCAGCATCTTCGGCGGCTCTGGCACACTGGTGGGCGTGGGGCTGGCGATCCTATTGATCCTCAACCTGCGCAACGGCATGTCGCTGCTCAACGTCACCGGCAACATCCAAACCGGCGTGATCGGCAGCCTGCTGATCCTCTCTGTGCTGGTTCCCAACTGGCTGCGGCGGATCAGCAGCGTTTTTCGGCGGTAAAAGGTGGCCGGTTGCCGGTAGATTGCTTGCGCCCGGCCACTTCTATATACTCATTTATTCCAAAAGGAGAGATGTATGCGCAAGACTTCGTCGTTGTTGATTACACTATTGATGTTGGCGTCGCTGATGCTGGCTGCGTGTGGAAGTAGCACGCCAGCCCCGGCCGAACCAGCCGCCGCGCCCACGGAAGCCCCGGCCGAACCGACCGCTGCCCCTACAGAGGCCGCCGAGGCAGAAGCGACCGAGGAACCCGCCGAAGCGGAAGCCACGGAAGAACCTGCCGAAGAAGAAGTGGCCGAAGAAGAAGCGGCTGCGGGCGAGGCCGTGGTGGCCGAGCCGGGCCAGGAGATCAGCACGGTACTGTTGCCCAAATTCCTGGGCATTCTCGTCTTTGATCAGGCCAACCAGGGCGCTGCCGAAGCCGCCGCTGAACTAGGCGCACCTGCCCCCGAATTCCTGGGGCCAACCGCCGATAACAGCGTACAAGGCCAGATCGAGATCATCACCACCGCCACCACCCAGGGCATAGACGCCATTATGATCTCCAACAACGCTGGCGATCAACTGGTGCCGGCGGTGCAGGCGGCCAAAGCAGCCGGGTTGACCGTCGTCACCTGGGATTCGCCGATTCCGTCGGCCGAGGGTGAAGATGTCTTCGTGGCCCAGGTAGACTTCGCCGAGATCGGCACCGTCATGGCCGATATGTCGCTGAGCATCATGGGCGAAGAGGGCGGCCAACTGGCGATTCTCTCGGCCTCGCCCGACGCCGCCAACCAGAATGCCTGGAACGCCGCCTTCCAGAAAGTGCTGGCCGAAGATGCCAAATATGCCAACCTGGAATTGGTCGATCTGGTCTATGGCAACGACCAATCCGAGGACAGCTACAACCAAGCCCTGGCCCTGGTGGACAAATACCCCGATCTGAAGCTGATCATGGCTCCCACCAGCGTGGGCATTGCGGCTGCTGCCAAGGCCATGCAGGATGAAGGTCTGTGCGAACAGGTCAAGATCAGCGGTTTGGGCTTGCCCGCCGAAATGGTCTCGTACACGCTCAACGGCTGCGCGCCGGAGTTCGCCCTGTGGAGTTTCGTGGATCTGGGCTACCTGAGCTATTACACCACCTATCTGCTGGCAACCGGCGCCATCACCGCGGAAGAAGGCCAGACCTTCGAGGCCGGGCGCATGGGAACCTACACCATTGAGAAAGATCCCACACGGGACGCCGGTCTGCGCGTCTTGATGGGGCCGTTCACGGTCTACACGGCGGAGAATGTGGAAGCCGCCGCGGAGTAACGAATAACGAGTAAATAAGTAACGAGTAATGAGTAAAGGGTTCAGCAACGTGGCTGGCCTTTACTCATTACTCGTTACTCGTTTGGCAGAAAGCTATGATGATGAGTGATTCAATTATCGACGTTAGCCGGGCCTTCTTTGAAGAGGTTGTGAAGCCAATTTTAGCAGAACACTTCCCCGCCGAGACGGAGCGTACTGCTTTCGGCGTCTTTGGCTATGGCTCCGAGGCGCTGCGCTTGGATGACGAGTATTCGCGTGATCACCACTGGGGATTGCGCATTGATGCGTTGATGCCGGAAGCGGTCTTCGAGACAAAGCGACAGGCGATCCTGGAGACGCTGGGGAGGCACCTTCCCGCCTCATATCGCGGACACTCGCTGCGCGAGGCCCATTTGGTGGGGGCGGGGCTGGCCCCAGACAATTTAAGCGCCTTTTTGCGCCGCACCGTGGGCCTGGACCATGCGCCACAAAGCTGGCAAGAGTGGCTGCGCATCCCCGAAGAGGACATTATTCACATTGTCAACGGCGAGGTCTGGTACGATCCACTGGGCGAATTTAGCGCTATTCGCCAGGTTTTCAAGGGCTACTATCCAGAGCCGGTGCGTTTGCGCCGCATTGCCCATTGGAGCCGTTTTTTCTCTGGTATGGGAACCTACGCGCTCAAGCGTGCCCTCTTGCGCGACAACGAATTTTACGCCACCACCCGCTTCAGCAATGCCATCCGCCTGGGCATTCATCTGGCCTTCCTTTTGGACAAGCAATATTTCCCTTATGACAAGTGGCTGATGGCCTTCTTTGAACGACTGCCGCGCATGTATGACCGCATGGGCGACTACGTGCACGAAGCCGTAAAACTCTCCACGCCGTGGGAACGTAAACTGGATCTGCTGCACGCCATCGCCGACGTGCTCGACGCTACCCTGGTGGAAGATGGCATCATCGCCCCGCACCCCACGTTCCAGCCCTCTGCCACATCGGGCTACCGCATCATGGAACACGCCTACGCCGAGATCATCCAAAAGCTGCCGCCGGAGATCAAAACCGTCGTCCCCGTGTGGGATCAGGTCTACATGGAGGAGTTCCACAGCGGCTTTGTGGATCGCCTCGATCTGGCAACCTGGGACGAGATGTTGCAGTTGAAGCCAGCGGCGTAAGAACTGCTAATTACAACGCCAATCACAAAAGAGCGCAGTGCCAACATTGTTGGCACTGCGCTCTTTGTTTTTCTGTGTCGGGGCGAGAGGATTCGAACCTCCGACCTCATCGACCCGAACGATGCGCGCTACCGAGCTGCGCTACGCCCCGATTGGATGTGAGTATAGCTGATTTTGGCAAAAGTACAAAATTGGTGGGACGCGCTGATGAAAGTCACTTGTGCAAAGGAAAGGCATCAAATTGACAAGCCTCATTTTTGCGTGTCGCCTAGCCTTGTGCTAACATTCACGATTGGACCTGCGGCAAGGCATAACGAGATCTTGAATATGGAGGTCAGCCTTGCTCTTTCTGTTCACAGCGTGTGCTGTGGGCAAGCCCATGGAAAGACGTAAAAGGAGAAACGCGGGCATGACAGCAGAATTAGCGATGAATCAGTATGAACTGGTCTACATCATCCAGCCAGAGATGGACAACGATGCGACCAAAGCATTAGACGAGCGCGTATCCCAGGTGATTACCGCCAACAAGGGTCAGATTGTAAGCACCGAAATCTGGGGGCAACGCAAGCTGGCCTACCCCATCAAGAATTTCTTTGAAGGCTATTACATCCTCCACAACGTGGAAATGCCGCCCAAAGCGGTGACCGAAGTGGAGCGCATCTTGCGCCTGAACGAGAACGTGATTCGATTTCTTGTGGTGCGTACAGGCGAATAGCTGCGCCTGCAAGAAATTCCTAGAGGACGAGAACGTTTCTCGTATCCCAGTAGCCCTGTTCTAAGAACGAAACAGGGCCGCACGCTGACAGCGGATGGATACCAACAATTCGCAGGGTCCATGTTCATCTGGTAGGAAGCGTGTGGCCAATACTAGGCGTCCGGCATTGTCCCGGACAAATGAAGGAGACTTTATATGAGTGCAGAGTTGATGAACGAATCTGAAGAGATTGAAGAAGTCGACAACGACTACGACGACGATTATAGCGGCGACGACGAATTTGACGAAGATGTCCCCGCTGCCGACGATAACGATGACTATGACGATGATGACGGGGGCGTAACCTATTCTGAGGGGCCGGCCGTTTTCTCGCGCACGAAGGAGTCGAGCGGCGGTTCGGGGGGCGGCGGTCGCGGTGGTAGCGGCGGCGGTGGTGGCGGCGGCGGTGGGGGGACGGCGCAATTTGCGCAGTCTGGCCCGCGAAGTGAGCATGGACGATATTGACTACAAGCGTGTGCAAGTTCTGAGCCGCTTTGTGGATCGACATGGGCGCATTTTGTCGCGACGCAAGAGCCGCATCAGCGCACGCATGCAGCGCAAGATTACACGGGAGATCAAACGTGCTCGCCATTTGGCCCTCATGCCCTATACCCGTGAGCATGTGCGCGTCACCCGCCGCCGCTCATAGCGCCATCGCTTATTGACCGTGTGAGATGAAATAGGGGCCTAGGAATTATCCTATGCCCCTATTTGCCATCTTGACCCCGAATCATCTTGGTTAGCAGAAGGAAACTTCGATGGCAGAACGAAAACGAAATCTACCCCAAGAACCTAAGGCCGAAAATCGCAAACAGACGCGCCTGCGTCTGCGTGATCAGGATCGGAATCGTCGGGTTGTGTTGGTGGGCGGTGCCGCCATTTTGTTGGCGCTCTTACTCGTCTTTGCGGGGATTATTAGCGAGGCTGTGATCAAGCCGCGCAGTGTGTTGGCCCGTGTGGAAGGCCAGCCCATTATCACACGCGAATTCTGGCAGCGCACTCGCCTGCAAAAAAGCCAGTTAGAAAATCAATTACAGCAGTTGCAGCTCTTTTCGCAGCAGTTCGGCGAACAGAGCTTCTTCCAATCGCAGATTGCCCAGATCCAAGCTACCTTGAGCAGCCCGCTGTCGCTGGGAACCCAGGTTGTCAACCAGATGATCGAGGAAAAAGTGGTTGCCCTCAAGGCGGCTGAAATGGGGATTAGCGTCAGTGATGAAGAGGTGGACGAAGCCCTGCGCGATGAGATCGCCCGCTCGTTGGGCGCGCTGACCGTGCCGCAAGCGACAGCCACGGCGGAAGCCGGCGTGGCCGCCACCGCTACGGCGGAACTCTTCACCCCGACGCCCACGCTGGAAGCTCAATCGGCGATTACCGAAACCGAAGTGGTGAGCGAGACCGGCACATTGACGGAAACGGTGGATGCGCCCACGCCAGAGCCGTTGCCCATTCTGGATGACGTTCAATATGAAGAAGGGCTACAGACCCTTTCCGAGCGTCTGGAAGAGCAGGCCGGGCTGTCGGTGGCCGAATATCGCGAGATCATCCGTGCCCGCTTGCTCAGAGAGAAAATGCAGGAAACTATCGGCAACGAGGGTGTGGAAACCACCGAAGCGCAGATCGAGGTGCGCCACATTCTGATCCGGGTTGATGAAACCGAGCCGTTGACTGACACCGCCGAGATCACCGGCACGGCTGAGATCACCGATACCCCCGCACTCACCGACGCTGCCGAAATCACGGCGACGAGTGAGGTTACCGAGGCTGCTGATGTTGCTGACACTAGCGATATCACTAGCACCAACGAAATCACCGAGAGTGCTGAGATCACCGATACCCCCGAACTCACCGAAAGTGCCGAGATCACGGGCACAGGTGAAATCACCAGCACAAGCGAGATTACCAGTAGCGCGGTGATCACGCCGGATCTGGCGGCGGGCGAGACCCTGACCGATACTGTGCCCGCGGCGGATACGCTGAACGAGGCCGAGGCGTTGGCCCTGGCCGAAGAGCTGCGTCAACGTATTCTTGACGGTGAGGATTTTGCCCAACTGGCCCAGGAATACAGCGACGATACTGGCAGCGGAGCCAATGGTGGGGATCTGGGTTGGGTGGGGCGCGGTGCCTTTGTGGCTGAGTTTGAAGAAACGGCCTTTGCGCTGCCCATCGGCGAGCTTAGCCAGCCAGTAAAGACCGATTTTGGATATCACCTGATCGAGGTGACCGACCGGGATGAAAATCGCGCTAAAGAGGAAAGCCAACTGCAACAAGAGCGGGTCACGGCTTTTGATGCGTGGCTCCAAGAGCAGACCTTGACTTTGGACATTGAACGCCCCACAGACTTGAACGCCAAGTTGCCCTCTGGGCTATAAATTTTGAGTGGATCAAAAAGGCCGCCAGCGAACTCACTGGCGGCCTTTTTGATCCACTTTTATCCCCGCGCTGATCAACCAATCTGCTGACGCACCCGTACCCGCACCTGCCCATAGCGTGGATCGGCAATGGTCTCCAGCGTGCGTGGACGAGGCAGATCTACCGCCACTTGCCCTACGATTTCACCGGGTTGCCCACCCAATACCAGCACCCTGTCGGCCAGAAAGACCGCTTCATCAAGGCTGTGGGTCACCATGACCACGGTCTGGTGGTAGCGGCGTTGAATTTCTAGCAATTCCAGATTGAGCCGCTCACGGGTCAGGGCATCCAGCGCGCCAAAGGGTTCGTCTAGCAAGAGCAAGTGCGGTCGTTGGATCAGCGCCCGCGCCAGGGCGAGCCGTTGCGCCATGCCGCCGGAAAGCTGCGCCGGGTAGCTATGGGCAAAATCGAGCAAGCCCACAGTTGCCAGCAGATCCTGGGCCTGCTGCTGGGCGGATTCGTCGATTTTGCCGCGCATCTCCAGCGGCAGCAGCACGTTTTCCCACACAGTGCGCCAGGGCATCAGGTTACTTTTTTGAAAGACAAAGCCAATCGCAGGCGGCGGTTCAGTCACCGGTTCACTGCCCAGCCAGACTGTGCCGCTGCTGGGGCGAATCAGGCCGCCGAGGATGCGCAGCAATGTACTTTTGCCGCTGCCGCTTGTGCCCACGATACAGACGAATTCCCCGGCAGCGACTTCAAAGCTGATGTTGTGCAGGGCGGGGAAGGGCTGTTCGCCCGCCGCGTAATCGTGGCAGACGGTCTGTACCCGCAAAAACGGCGCTGGATGCTGCGCTGCGCTCACGGGGCGGCATCCTCGACGAATTGGTTGGTGTAGAGCGTGGCTGGATCGACTAGGGTCTCGCTCAGGCCAATCTGCACCATTAACTCGGCCACGTTTTCCCATTCCGCGGCTGTGGAAATGCCCAATATCCCGTCGGGCCGCGGCTGCCAATAGGGCAGTGAGGCATCAAAGACGGCGCGGTTGACCGGGGCATTCTCGCCGCCTGCTTCGGGCACAAATTTCAGCGCAATCTCAAACGCCTCGTCCGGGTGATCCAATGTATATTGAACAGATTGCATCATGGCGCGCACCATACTCGCCACCAACGCCGGGTGGTCGGCCAGCGTGGCCTCGTTGGTCACCAGCCCGTTGGCCGGGATCTGCACATAGTCGTCCAGCCCGATCTGCGTGGTCTCGATGCCCTCTTGCGCCAGCACCACAGGCCCGTTCACAGCATAGTCGGCGGCGGCATCCACCAGCCCCTCGCTGACGGCGGCGGCCTGTGTAAAGCCAATGCTCTCCATGCGGATGTCATCTTCGCTGAGACCCGCCGTCTCCAGCAGCGCGCGCAGCGCAATGTAGGTTGCTCCAAACGGACCAGGCACGCCGATGGCTTTGCCCGCCAGATCGGCTGGCTCGGTAATGTTGGCCTCGGCAAGCGCAAAGATCGTCACCGGATAACGACTGTACCAGTTTGCCACGTAGACCACGGGCAAGCCCTGTGCCCGGCCCAGCACCACCTGATCGCCGCTGCCGATCATAAACTGAAAGTCGTTGGTCCCCACCAGTTTAAGATAATCGTTCTCAAAGCCATAGTCCAGGCTGAGATCAATGCCTTCGGCGGCAAAAAAGCCTTTCTCCATACCCACATAAAAAGGCGCAAACTGCACGTTGGGGATAAAGCCCACGCCCAGTTTGACCGCCGCGGTTTGGGACTGGGCAGCGGGCGCAGTCGGCAGCGCCACACAGCCAGCCAACAGCCAGAGAATCCATCCAAATCCAATCAACTTACGCATAAAACCCTACCTTTTCTACTAACCACTTGGGTGTTTCAAAATAATTTTTGTAGCGATGCAGGTGTGACGTACTCGCCACACACGCTTTTCACAACCCATCTACCTCTGGCGAGTGCGTCGCACCTAGACTGTAGATAGCTAAATTTCTCACTTTTGCCAGCGCAGGGCATGACGTTCGACGAGTGAAACCACAAAATAAAGACTTTGGGCGATGATCACCAGCGCAAAGACAGCCACGAAGATCATGGGCGTATCCAACACGCCGCGGCCCAGATTGATCAAAAAGCCCAGCCCCACGGAAGCCCCCACAAATTCGCCCACCACGGCCCCCACCACCGACAGAATCACGCTGAGTTTGAGACCGCCAAAGAGGACAGGCAGCGCCGCGGGCAGATCAAGCTTGGCAAAAATCTGCCAGGGCGTGGCGCGCAGGCTGCGCATCAGATCACGCAGATCCGGGTCCACATTGCGGATGCCCACAATCGTGCTAATCAGGGTGGGGAAAAAGACAATCAGCGCCGTGATCAAAATCTTGCTCAGCAGCCCACTGCCGAACCAGATCATCAGCAGCGGGGCCACGGCCACAATGGGGATGGTCTGGCTGGCGACAATATAGGGCGAGAGCAGCCGATCCAGCGTGCGGCTTTTGCCCAAGCCATAGCCTGTGACCAGGGCTACGCTCAGCCCCAGCGCCAGCCCCAGGGTGATTTCGAGCAGGGTCACCTGGGCGTGTTTCCAAAGCGTGCCATTCAAGGTCAGCGTCACGGCTTTTTGCCAGACCAGACCAGGCGAGGGCAGAAGGAAGGCTGGGTAGCCTTGCCAGCGCACCACGGCATCCCACAGCCAGAGCAGCCCAAGCAACACAAACGGAATTGAGATCCAATCGGTGCGTATAGAGAGACGTCTAGCCGAATTGGAGATCGGCGCGGGTTGGCTTGAGATGGAAAAAGCGGGAAGCGTTGATTTCATACGGCTTGCTCCTTGTCGTCCGCGGCAGGGATGGGGAGCAGGCGCAGGGGAATGGCACGTCTCTGCAAAAGACGTGCTGCCCACAGTGTCGATCCGCGGCGTTGCATAAAAAGCCCGAAACAGCGCGCTGTTTCGGGGGCAAAGACGCCGTGTTGCTGGGTAGCCAAAACCAGGGTGTGCATGGGCACGCCCCTCCACCCGACAAAAACCCCGAAGCACCTTAACGGCGCTTCGGGGCGATGCACGGATCGACAAGCCGAATGCATGGCAAAGCGCCATTCATCCAGGCTCAACCTTCTCCCATCCGGACTATACCGTCGGCGTCGGATTTACACCGAACTCCTGCCTTGCGGCTCACGGGCTGACCGGGATTGTCCCGGATTACCGTCGATCGGGAATTGAGTTTCCTCTCACCCTGCCCCGAAGGTTATTGATTCAATTGTTTCCATTATGGCAGAGGGGGGAGCGGGCGTCAAATGAGGGTGAGCATTCCGGGAATGGTGACCCTATTGTTTGTCCAAGCTTGAAAGTCGCATAGTTTCCCCCAAATCATTGTGTGACAAAATTTTCTGTGCTAAACTCCGCCTAACATTAATCACCATACTCTTTCCTCACGTTTGCCGACGACTTCACTGCCCTCCTCGCTCTCTGATCCGCAAACGGTTTACTACGTGTTTTCCCGTGACCCAATCTGTACAGAATTTAGCATTCGTGGCCGTCATGAGCGGCAATCCTACAACTTTTGTAACTATATAGGTATGTCGCACCCTAGACCTGTATCGGTACCTTCGTGCGCCTTCTGACAGAGATTGCTGTGGTATAGCCTACGTGGGCTGCCCGTCGTTGTCCACTGCGCCGTCCCCTTCGCGGACCTCGCGCAGATGGGGGAAGAGGATCACTTCGCGGATGGTATTGCGGTTGGTGAGCAACATGGTCAGCCGATCCACGCCCATGCCAAAGCCACCGGTGGGCGGCATCCCGTAGCTCATCGACTCGATGTAATCGATGTCAATGGGATGGGCTTCTTCGTCACCGTGGCGGGCGCGATAGTTTTCGTCCACAAAGCGTTGAAGCTGATCTTGCGGATCGTTCAACTCGGAGAAGGCATTGCACACCTCGAAGCCACCCATAAACCCCTCGAAGCGCTCCACCAAATTCAGATCATCCGGCGAGCTTTTCGCCAACGGGCTGACATCCTTCGGGTAGTCGATTAAAAAGGTAGGCTGGATTAGAGTCGGCTCCACAAACTTGCTGAGCAGCGTATCCACGAGCTTGCCCCAGTTGGCGTCGGCGGGGGCGTCAATCGCGTTACGGCGCATCTCGGCGCGCAGCGAATCGGCATCGGGGAAATCGCCATAGTCAATGTCCGAGGCGTCCAGAATAGCCTGACGCAGCGGAATGCGCTTCCACGGCGGCGTCAGGTCAATGGTATGTTCCTGCCACGTGATCTGCAACGAGCCGGTCACCGCTTGGGCCACATGCGCGATCATCTCTTCGGTGCGGCGCATGACATCGGCATAGTCGGCGTAGGCTTCGTAAAATTCAAGCTGCGTAAACTCTGGATTGTGCTTGAAACTAACCCCTTCGTTGCGAAAGTCGCGCCCGATCTCATAGACCTTGTCATAGCCACCGGCAATCAGCCGCTTGAGATAAAGCTCAAAGCTAATGCGCAGGTAAAGATCTTGATGAAGCTGGTTGTGATGGGTGACAAAGGGCTTGGCCGCCGCGCCGCCATAGATCGGCTGCAAAATCGGCGTCTCCACCTCCAAAAATCCTTCGCCGTCCAGATAATCGCGCAGGGCACGCGTAATCGCTGCCCGCGTGCGAAAGAGATCGCGCACCTCTTCGTTCGCCAGCAGATCCACATAGCGGCGGCGATAGCGCACCTCGGCATCGCGCACGCCGTGCCACTTGTCGGGCATGGGCTTCAGCGTTTTCGAGAGAAACTGAACTTCGCTCACGTCAACGCTAATTTCGCCGGTCTTGGTGGTGGTAAGTGTGCCTGTGGCGCCCACAAAGTCGCCCAAGTCGATGAGCTTTTTCCAAACCTCGTTATACCAGCCGTCAGGCAAGCTATCGCGGCGCAGTAAAAGCTGAATCTTGCCCGTGCCGTCTTCAATATCGGCAAAGCTGACCTTGCCCATGACCCGAATGGCGCGCAGCCGCCCCGCCACGCTCACCATAGACGGCGTTTCGGCGTCGGGAGCATAGAGCGCGCGCGCGTCGGCAATGGTGTGGGTTCGCTTTACCCGTGCCGGATAGGGATCAATGCCGGCGGCGCGCAGATCCACCACTTTTTGCAGTCGAATTTGTTCTTGATCGGTTAAACTCTCTGGGGCGAAGAGGGTGGTTGCGTCGGTCATACTCATACGGAGCCTCGTCATTCCTGCCAGAAGTGATTCCCAATGGAAGCGGTCAAAATAATGTTCCACGAAGCCACACAAAGCGACACGAAAATATACGCCGCAGCAGCACACAAGGAGATTTTTCAAAGAGCAGAAAATGTTGCTTTGTGGCGCTGCTTAGTATAAAGCGATCATTCGTGTTTTTTGTGGTCTTCGTGGATAGGGTGCTTTGGGAAGTCATTTCAGCGCTTGGTGCGAATACCAGTTGGATATGGTCTATTCAATTCTCAGCAGCTTGAAGTAAATCTCGCCTGCGGGGGTTTTCACGGTCACTTTATCACCGACACGTTTCCCCAACAACGACTTGCCCATGGGGCTTTCGTTGGAGATACGTCCGTTCTTGGGGTCCACTTCCACAGAGCCGACAATGGCATAGGTCTCTTCCAGATCCGTGCCCACTTCCTGGACGACGACTGTGCGGCCCAGCGCCACAATATTGGCGGGGGATTCGCTCTCGTCGATGATGTGTGCGTTGCGGACTTTGTTTTCGACCTCGCGGATGCGGCCTTCGAGAAAGGCCTGGGCATTCTTGGCCTCGTCATAGCCGGCATTTTCGCTAATGTCGCCTTCGGCTTTGGCCTCGGCAATCTGATCGGCCACTTCTTTGCGCCGCACGTTCACCAAATAATCCAGCTCAGTTTCGAGCTTTTCCAGCCCTTCTTTGGTCAAATAGACAGTGTTGTTACTCATGGTTCCTTCTCACAGTGGGGTCTGCATCGGCCAGGAATTCGGCCCGTCAAAGAGCAGTGCTGCCAAACACGCTTTCTCCATAGACAACTTGGCAAGTGGAGTTGCCTAATCAATACAAGCGCCGACCCAGATCTGTCGGGGTCGGCCCTCATAAGACCCTATTATAGCCCAGACGTTCCAGTTTGTAAAACGTTGATCCGAGTAGATTTTGACAAAAGTTGGTATAATAGAATCACGCTGACAAGAGCGACCCTTGCCAGCCAACCCTCTGCCAACGCCGCCCCAATCCGGGAAGGATGCCGCTTGTGTCCGACGAAGAGATTGTCGATGTGGTTGATTTTGATGCCTTTGCCCCTTTTTATGACCACGACTATCGAGACTACACCGATGATCTGCAAATGATCGTGGACCTGGCCTACATGGCCGGCGAGCGGGCGCTGGAATTGGGCTGCGGCACGGGGCGGGCCTTGCTCCCGCTCGCTGCCGTAGGGCATCTTGTCACCGGCGTGGATGCCAGCCCGGCCTTGCTTGAAATCGCCCAAGCAAAAACCCACGCCGCCCATCTTTCAGGGCACGTCACATTGGTGCAGGACGATCTACGCACTTTTCGGCTGGATGCGCCGCCGTTTGACTTCGCCTATTGTGTCAGCAACACGTTGATGCACCTGCCCACCCAGGACGATCAACTGGCTGTACTGGGTAACGCTGCCCGCCATTTGCGCCCCGGTGGCCTACTCCTCATCGATCTCTTCAACCCCGACATTGTGCGCCTCACCGAGGTCTCTGGCCTGCAAGAGTTGGCTGACCACTGGGTAGACGATGAAAATGGCGCAACCGTCTTTAAGTGGAGCGTGCGCCGCGTGGATGTCGCCAACCAAGTGCAAGAGACGCTCTTTCTCTATGAAACCATCTTCCCCGATGGCCGTGTACAGAAGCGGGCGATTCCGTTTACACTGCGCTTTTTGTGGGCCAGCGAAGGCCAGTTGTTGTTACGCATGGCTGGCTTCGAGATCGAGGCCCTCTACGGCGACTTTGACGGCAACCCCTATGATGACAGCAGCGAACGCCTGATCTTTCTTGCCCGCAAAACTCAATCGCAGTAACCCACGGAGCCATGCATGACTGACCTGAAAGTTCTCGACGAAAGCCGACTCGCCCTTGAATCCCAACGCACCCTGGCCCGCCTGTTGCCCGGCGTCGAAGCCCGCTTTGCGGCTGCCGAACCGGAAATCTGGCGAGCTTTCCGCGGGCGGCTACACCAACACTTTCCACAACTTTTCTCCCGGCTGGCACTGCTCTATGGTCACCACTACGATTTCTATTTTCACGTAGAGCAACTGCTGCACGAGATGGCGCAAAGCTGGCTGAACCGTTCGCCGGCCCTGCGTGGATTGGATGCACACCGTGCTGCCGACCCCCAATGGTTCCAGCGCTCAGATCAACTGGGCGCGGTCTATTATGTCGATCTGCTGGCTGGGGATCTGGCAGGCGTGCGCGCCAAAATTCCCTATTTTCAAGAACTGGGCTTGACCTACCTGCACCTGATGCCGCTCTTCAAAGTGCCCGCCGGGGACAGCGATGGCGGCTATGCCATCAGCGATTACCGCATTGTAGACGAGCGCTTGGGCACAATGGCACAACTCATCGAACTGGCCGACGATCTGCGCGCCGTGGGCATCAGCCTCTGCCTGGACTTTGTCTTTAACCACACCTCCGACGAGCACCCCTGGGCCTTGAACGCGCTGGCGGGCGATGCCCAGTTCCGCGACTATTACTTCTTCTTCCCCGACCGCGAAATGCCCGACCGCTACGAGCGCACGCTGCGCGAGATCTTCCCCGATGCCCGCCCCGGCAGCTTCACCTATCGCGCCGATGTGGGACAGTGGGTGTGGACCACTTTCAACAGCTTCCAATGGGATCTCAATTACGCCAACCCCGAAGTCTTTCGGGCCATGGCCGGGGAAATGCTCTTCATTGCCAACGTCGGCACCGAAATTTTGCGGCTGGATGCCCTGGCTTTTACGTGGAAACGGGAGGGGACCGACTGCGAAAATCTGCCCGAAGCCCACGCCCTGGTGCAAGCCTTTAACGCCGTGGCCCGCATTGCTGCGCCGTCGCTGCTCTTCAAATCCGAGGCCATTGTGCATCCCGACGAGGTGAACAAGTATATCAGCCGCGAAGAGTGCCAGCTTTCGTACAACCCGCTGCTCATGGCGCTGCTCTGGAACAGCCTCGCCACGCGTGAAATTCGCCTGTTGCGTCACTCGCTAAGCTATCGTCTTGCCATCCCCGCCGACTGTGCCTGGGTCAACTACATCCGCGTCCACGACGACATCGGCTGGACCTTTGACGACGGCGACGCCAACGCCCTGGGCATCAACGGCTATGATCATCGCCGCTTCCTCAACACTTTTTACACTGGGCGCTTTGCGGGCAGCTTTGCGCGTGGCCTGCCCTTCCAAGAAAATCCGCGCACCGGCGATGCGCGTATCTCCGGCACGCTGGCCTCGCTGGTCGGGTTGGAAGCCGCGCTGCATCAGGACGATCCCGCGCTCATTGACCTTGCCATTCGGCGCATCCACCTCTTTTATGCCGTGCTAGCCAGCCTCGGCGGCATCCCGCTGATCTACCTGGGCGACGAAATCGGCACGCTCAACGATTATGGCTATCGCACCGATCCGCACAAGGCCGAAGATAGCCGCTGGGTGCATCGCCCGCAGATTGATTGGGCACAGGTCGAGCGGCGACACGACGACGAGAGTGTCGAGGGGCGCATCTACAGCGGTATTCAGAAAATCCTCCACCTTCGCCGCGACACCCCCATTTTCAGCGGACACGAAATGGATGTGGTCTACCTGCCCAACGACCATGTTTTCGCCTTTACGCGTGCCAATGAACATGGACGCCTGCTTGTGCTGGCCAACTTCACCGAGCACCCCCAGCCCGTGGACGCCAACACGCTACGCCTGCATGGCGTCGGCTATCACTTCTGTGATCTGCTGACCGACAAGACCATCACCTCAGAAAAAGATCTGTCGCTAGAGCCATATCAGGTCATGTGGTTGGTAGGGTAATCCCCCATCTATCCTCCACAATTCGCTGAGTTCCCTACACTATTTGCCTGTTGTGCATTTCTTCACAAATTAGTAGACTACCTACATACATGGGTTTGGCCCCGTGTTACCGTGAAGCTTGTTGTGTGATGTACACAACCAGAAGTAGAGAATCTTGACCAGTAGTATTTGAATTTGCTGGTCCAATGTGTGGGAGTATGACCTATGTTTCCGTATGAAGTAATTATTAGTGGCCGTGAAGAGTACAAGGCGCGCATCTTACAGGCAGAACGCCAATACCGCCACATGCACATGCATGTTGAAGGTCCTAATCTGTGGGAGCGCACCAGCTTTCGCCTGGGCGATCTGCTGATTGCCGCTGGCGAGCAGCTTAAGCACCAGCGTGTTGAGGCCCGCGATGCGGCAAAGCTGCCCGTTGCCAGCGCACGTTAAAACTGCATAACAATTGAAAATCGTTGGCAGTGTTGCCAAATGATGAGGGCCTTCCGATGAATCTCGGAAGGCCCTTTTGGTTG
>CAVRLX010000003.1:615000-653162 GCA_963721725.1 uncultured Chloroflexia bacterium | reverse complement strand
CAATCTCCAGGGGCAGGCCGTTTGATCAACACGGTGGGCGCTAACCTTTCGGGACAAGATAGCCTCCAGATTGCTTCTGGAAATTCATTTGGCCTGGATTTACCCACAACCACCGGTTCGATTGGTGCCTATGAACTGACGGCGACGGCTGCCTGCCATCTTACGGCGAAAAAGGAAAATGTCTCCTCGCCATCCACCGGGCACGCTACGACATTGGTGGCGGGAGATATTAATAGCGACAACCGCATCAACATTCAAGACCTGGCGGCGATTGGAAATCGCTTTGGACTGACACCCCTAGCTGCGCAACTCTGCACCGATCTGGATGAGAACGGCACAGTCAATATTCTTGATTTGAGCCGAGCTGCCAGCAACTATGGCCTGACAGGCCCCACAACTTGGCCCTAAGCTTGATTTGTGCCTAGTTACCGGTAAGGATGACAAGATAAACGATCATCTTGTCATCCTTGACGTCAGCTTCTGTTTACTTTTTTGTGTAGAAAGTTTATTGCTGCTATGAACCGATTGATTCGTGGTTTGAGTGTAATGGCTTTGCTCTCCCTGCTGGTGGCAAAGCCAGGGTACGCTCAAACCAACAATGCAATTCTTGCCTGCCGTTTTGATCCAGCGCCTTTGGGATTGAATCAACAGGGGACATTTATCATAGAAGTTTCTAACGTTCAAAATCTGTATGGGTATGAACTTAAAGCTGCCTATGAAGCAAGCCGATTGCAATTTCAAGATACGGATACAAGCAAAGAGGGCATCAATCTGAAACTTGGCGAGTTTCTCCGCCCAGATTTTACTGTCCACAATATTGTTAACAGCGGGACAGGAGGAATTCAACTGGTGGTGGCGCAATTAGCACCAAGTGAACCTAAAAGCGGCACAGGGCAACTCGCGCAAATACCCGTGCAGGGGATCGTCAGCGGCATTGCTAATATCAGTTTTTCCGATGTTGTGTTCTCAAATTCTAATGGCATCGCCATTCCGATCACGGTACAGGGGTGCTCGGTAGATATCGGCAACACGGGGCAACCTACCCCAACAGCCACCTTTACACAAGCCCCCACGGCAACACCGACAGCCACGTTGGTAAACACGTCTGCGTCGACGGCCACCTTTACACCGATTCCGCCGACAGCAACCTTTACGCCATTGCCAGCAACAGCAAGCTCTACACCAGTTCCTGGCGTGCCAACAGCTACATGGACGCCAGTTCCTGTGGAAACAGGGCAGCCAACACTCACCACAGTGCCGACTTCATCGCCTACGACAACGGTAGTCATGATTATCACGCCCACCACTGACCCTGCATTGGCTGGGGGAAATGGCAATCAGCAGGGCCAATTGCCTTCCACATTGTCAACCCCCACTCCCATGATTGTGGTAAACGTTTCCGCCACTTCTACTCCGTTAGCCTTTACCGAAGGCACTGGCTTCCCATCAGGAACACCCACATTGGTTGCTTTTGACGCTGTCAGTAACCCATCTTCGTTGATGGGCGTTGAGATTCTTTCCCCTCCCCAAGTTGACGTAAGCAAAGTGTCAGCGCCGACGGATGAAAGTGTATCGATTTCAATGCTACAATCGGAACCGTCCATAAGCGCTGAACGCATGAACGAACCAGAATTCGTTGTGCAACCGGACGTTTCACGGTCCATCTTTCCTTATCAAACTGGGGTGTGGGGATGGATAGCGCTAGGGGTGGCAACCATCTCTTTGGCTGTGGCGTGGCAATTGCGCAACCGTAAATCTCGCTGATTAAAGCGATTCAAGAAAAGTCGAGAAAATAGAGCACGTATGCAACCAAAAAACTTTCCGAATGCATGGAATGAGGGTCAAACGGCATCGAGTGGAGCAAGACAGCGAGCTGTTATGACAAGCGTTGTTCTCCTAATTTTGCTTGCCGTTTCACTGATGAGCCAGCGATCCTTTGCGCAAGATCCAACTACTGTTCGTTGCCGCGTGGAAAATACGACCCTTGATGTGGGACAAACTACGACGCTCTTTATTGAGGTGTTGAACGTTTCGCAGTTATATGGGTACGAGCTGCGCTTAAAGTACAACGCCTCGCGCGTTCAATTTCAAGATGCGGATGCTGCCAAACCAGACGTTAATCTAGCTATCGGAACCTTCCTGAAACCAGATTTTGTCTTTTCCAATGTGGCGGATAACAGCAAAGGGGAAGTTTTGTTGGTCGTGACCCAACTTAGCCCTAGCGTTGCTGTTGATGGATCGGGAGAATTGGCGAGAGCTACGCTTGAAGCCACAAGACCGGGCATTATTCAATTCTCATTTGCCGATGTGATCCTTTCTGATCCCACGGGCAAGGCGATTACCACACGGTTAACCGGCTGTACGCTTGAGATCACAGGGGTTGAAGAAACAGCAACATCCACAACAACCGCAACCCCAATGGCAACTGCTACTCCAACTGTGACCACGACACCTGCCACCGAAACGCCCACAGCTACTCCGACTCCGACCACGACAGTTCCTGGTACAGGAAGTATTAGTGGTTCGGTGTTTGATGATATTAATAATGATGGAGGGCAATCAGGTAACGAAGTAGGAATTAGGAGTCTAGTTAAACTTTACCTGTCGGATAGTGAGCGCCATTGGTCGATTATTACAGCAGAGGACGGGACCTACGCGTTTACTTTGCTTCCGTTGGGTACCTATGTTATTGAAGTTACACCTTTTAGTGGTAATTATTTTAACCCTCGTCCACAAATTGTTATATTGAACGAGTTCTCTCTAGGTGCTGTTGCTGATTTCCCTTTCAATGGGCCTAGTATTTGGAATTTTTTTTTACCGGTCGCTGGTGTTAGATGCAACTGTGGTTCCGTTGGAGTTGGGGAAGAATAGAAAATTTTTCTGCCTACAAATCGCAACATCTCCCAGCGAAGCAACGTCATTCTTACAATCGTCTTCTTCCAAATAGATAGAAATTGTGTGAATTTCTCATGGTACGGATAACCAATATAATTCTGTTGGCAAGCCTTTGGGTAAGCGGGCTGGTTTGTCTAATTTTCTTTTCTGTTTTGCCTGCCCGCTCGGCCGCTGTCGAGGCTTCTCTACATTTTAATCCGGTATCGACAGACATCTCGTCGGGTCGATCCACCACCATCACCGTTCAGATCGACACTGTAGAAAATCTGTACGGTCTCGAATTGGATATTCTGTTTGATCCAACGGTGGTCATGGTGGAAAAAATCGCCCCTGGCAACTTTCTTAGCGCAGATTTTGTGGCCGAGCAAAAAATTGATAATCAGACTGGGCGTGCTTCGTTAGCCTATACCCAGATTGCCAAAGATGCGAAGAGCGGAAATGGAACAATTGTGGTTTTGGTGGTGCGCAAAACAAATTGTCTGGGGACCAGTCCACTCAAATTGATGGACGTTATACTCTCCAACCAAAATGGCGAATCGATCCCCTACGCACCATTGGCAGCGGGAAGCGTTTCCAGCGGCACAGCAGATGCCAATAGCGGGGTTCGCGGCACAATATTCCATGACATTGATCAGAATGGTAGCAAAAACGCCAACGAACCTGGGTTAATCCATTGGCCTGTCTTCGTTCAACGCCTGAATATCACCCCGGTTGGGCTAAAACAAATGGGCGTCTCCACCGAAACGGGTCTCTTTCAACTGGATCAACTGTCGTGTGGACGTTATCAACTGTGGAGCCAGAATGGGGAGACGCGAGTGTTAACTCAAACGCTTGATTTGTCACCCAACACAACGGTGAACTCGATTTCGTTGCCCATAACCGGAACCCTGGACTACCCGCTTCTTCCGCTTTACCTCCCCTCACTCTCTGTTCAATAGCTCGTAAAACGTCGGCTCAACCTCTAAAACTCGTATCGGTGCAGCAGATAGCTATCTGCTGCACCTTCGCGCCCATGGCCTGTAAAAATCCGTTGCCTTCGGCACTGGTGGGCAGCGGACCGATGGTAAGCATTTTCCAACTCTGCTCGATACCGCGCTGGATAGCTTTCTGCCACAACTGCCGTCCAATCCCCTGGCGACGGTAGCCGGGCAGTACCCCACCCCAGAGGATGTGCCCCTGATTGACCGTCCGTTGACTGCGCCAATGTAGCCAAATCCGCCATAGAAACTTGCGATTTAGGTAAACGAGCAAAAACTCCTTTAGAGACCTGGGGATAAAAATGGGGATAACTTTGGATAACTTGGGATAAGTTGAAGCGAAGCGGGATAGATTTTGGGGTCTACAGATCGCCATTTGAGAAGTGCTCCCATAACCTTAAATTTTGGAAGAAATTCATGGAGCTATCCGATAAGCTTCGATAGGTATATCGGGGATAGGGAGCAAGGACCCTCTATATGTTGTGTAGAACACTTGTTTTGTGCCCTCTATTTAGTAAAAACCGTTGCCAAGATCGCTTTGTGTCGATTGGCAATTTACCCCTTTTCTGATAAACTGTCCCGTACCGGATCGCCCGGGGGAAGGTTCCGATCACACACAAATTGTGTTTGTGCGCTTTGCAACTGTTCATTCCTCGCTCGCAAACACGCCTACCCACACCCCTGCTTGACCTTTGGTGTGTTGAACAACGGAGAGGCGATCCAACCTCGGTTGCACTCACAGTTTATAGGTTTCTTCCGTGATGCATAGGTGCATTTGTGAGTTATTCACTTGGACACCGTGGCAGCGCATTGACGCGCCTTTCTTGCTGCCGGGTGATAAAATCTGCGGATAGGAGGGCGAATCATTGAATAATCATTTTTCTTGGTCACGATCACAAGCAGAGTCTCCGTCCATATCTGGACAACAAGGGGCATCTGGACAACAGAGGGCAGATGCGGCCCCCATGGCTAACGGCAATGGTCTCCATTACAACAATGGTGAATCCAATCCACAATCTGTGCCTACGCCAGCGGTGCGCGCCAGCGATGTCTGGCAAATGGTCCTCAGCGAGTTGGCTCTGCAGATGCCTTCGGCCACTTATGAAACGTGGGTACGCGATACATCGGTGGTGGCGTATGAGGATGGTGAATTTATTGTAGGGACGCCCAACCCCTATGCGCGTGATTGGCTAGCCGATCGGCTGCATGTGAACATCAAACGGATTTTGGGCAAAATTTTGCAGCGGTCGGTTCAGGTGACTTTTCGCGTGCGCACGCAAGCCTCGCATGAAATGGCCGCCGCGGAAATGACACCGCTTTATCAGAGCTATGAAAGTACAGAAAGCCGACAGGTGCTGCCCATGAGCGCTCAGGCTGATCGTGAAGATGAGCCAATCGTGCCGCCGTCCGTCTTCGTGGAACGCCCTCCAGAGGTGCGTGAACAGGGACGTCGGGCGCAGCCGCCTGCCCAGCCAGAATCTGCGGCTCCAGTGCAGCAAGGGTGGGGAAATCGGGCCTGGAGCGACGCACAGATTAGCGCCGACACCCAGCGTTCACAGTGGACAGGGCGCTCGGAAGTTCACAGCATGCCGCTTAATCCGCGCTATATTTTTGATACTTTTGTGGTGGGAAGTCACAACCGGTTGGCCCACGCCGCAGCGCTCTCGGTGGCCGATCATTTGGGTCAACGGTTTAACCCGCTCTTTATCTATGGCGGAGTTGGGTTGGGAAAAACTCATCTGTTGCACGCAATTGGCAATCAAGTATTGGACCGTGGGCTACAAGTGCTCTATTGCTCGTCTGAGCAATTTACCAACGATCTGATTAGCGCTATCCGTAGCCAAAGCACCGAGGAGTTTCGCAATAAATACCGCCAAGTTGATCTTTTACTGATCGACGACATCCAATTTATTGGCGGCAAAGAGAGCACCCAGGAAGAGTTCTTCCATACCTTTAACCATTTGCACGCCGCCGGGCGACAGGTGGTCATCAGCAGTGATCGCCCGCCCAAAGAGATCGCCACGCTAGAAGCTCGCCTGCGCAGCCGCTTTGAGGGCGGTCTCCAGACCGACATCTCACAGCCAGATCTGGAGACCCGGGTGGCGATTTTACAGACCAAAGCTGCGGTGATGAAAGCGGTTGTGTCTATGGATGTGCTCATGTTGATTGCTGAGCGCGTGGAGAGCAATATCCGCGAGCTAGAGGGGGCGCTCAACCGGCTGATCATCCAATCGCCGCTCTATGAAAATGGCCTGGATCGCAGAGCGGCTGAGGAGATTTTAAACAACTTGATGCCACAGCGTCGCCCGCGTGAGGCAAGCAGCGTGATTGAGATTGTGGCCGACTATTTTCGCATGGAGGCAGCGGACCTGACCGGGCGGCTGCGTACAAAGGATATTGCCTACGCCCGCCAGATTGCCATGTACTTGCTGCGTGAAGAAAACAGCTTATCCTTGCCCAATATCGGTCACCTGTTGGGCGGGCGCGATCACAGCACGGTGCGCTACGGCGTGGAAAAGGTGACTCAGGATTTGGAAGAAGATGAAGAAATCCGGCGACATGTGTTGGTTTTGCGCGAACGGGTCTATGCACCACCTGCCAGTAGTTAAGCCGCATGGTGGGGTTTAACAATTCGTTTGCATATTCAGAGTGGGTAAAGTACACTAACGTATGCAAACCACATGAGACTCAGGGGAAATTCGTCGGCAACCATGGGGCCACTTTATGATAGTGGCTACTTCTTAAGCCGGAACACCACATTTGCTGACAACGTTCGCCATTGCTCTCCTTGTTGGATATCCCGGCAGAGAGTCGGAGAGATAGCATCGGGAGCATTAGTATGCCTAAAGATGGCCGCCAAAAAGCACTAGATACCACCCTTGCAACGCTGACCAAGCGCTATGGTGATGGCATCATCATGAAGTTGGGCGATGCCACAAAGATGGATGTGGAGACAATCCCCACCGGCAGCTTGAGCCTGGACATTGCCTTGGGCGTGGGTGGCGTGCCGCGTGGCCGTATCATCGAAGTCTATGGGCCGGAAAGTTCGGGCAAGACGACGATTTGCCTGCATATTATTGCCGAAGCACAACAGCGCGGCGGGGTGTGTGGCTTTGTGGATGTGGAACATGCGCTGGACCCGGCCTATGCCCGCAAGATCGGCGTGGATGTTACCAATCTCTATGTGAGCCAGCCAGACACCGGCGAGCAAGCATTGGAGATCACCGAAGCGTTGGTGCGCTCTGGGGCGATGGATGTGGTGGTGGTGGATAGCGTGGCGGCGCTGGTGCCGCGTGCCGAAATCGAAGGCGAGATGGGCGATAGCCACATGGGTTTGCAGGCGCGTTTGATGAGCCAGGCATTGCGTAAACTGGTGGGCGCGGTCAAGACCAGTGGCACATGTATGATCTTCACGAATCAGTTGCGCCAGAAAATTGGCGTGATGTTTGGCAACCCAGAGACGACTTCGGGGGGGATGGCGTTGAAGTTCTATGCCAGCGTGCGGCTGGACATTCGGCGTATTCAGTCCATCAAACAGGGCAACGATGTCATCGGTAATCGCACACGCGTGACCGTGCGTAAGAACAAGGTGGCTGCGCCTTTCAAGGTGGCCGAGTTCGACATTATGTACAACGAAGGCATCAGCACCGAGGGCGACCTGCTCGACTTGGGCGTCGAACACGATGTGGTGGAGAAGCGCGGTGCCTACTATCGCTTCAATGATGAAATGATCGGCCAGGGCCGCGAGAACGCCAAAGTCTTCTTGCAAGGAAACCCACAAACTGCCCAGGCCATTGATCGTCTGCTTCGCGAACGGGCTGCGCTTCCTGTATTGGCAGGCGTAGAGAAGAGCTAGCGATTTGTCTAGATTTTAGGTGCAATTTTACCAAAATCTCTTCTGCCGGTATACTATAGAAACATTTAATTACAACTAAAATTTTGCCACAATCAGGGATTGGCAAGTGGAACCAGGCAATCGGTCTATAGGGATCGGTACTGTTTTAGCGCCTGTATAACAAGCACAGTGTACACATATGTGTAGCGTGTAGAGGAACGTTTCTGGGGCGAGTGGATACATCCCTAGAAGTGAAAAGATCTAGAGATCGATTGACATAAGAAATATGCGCTACTGGGCGCATCAAATTTCAGGTATGTTGGTTGGGCGGACAAAGCGTAGCATCCTGTGTGCTGCCGAGCGTAGGCATGGGATGCTGTTTGTCTGCACAAAACCGGCGTTTTTATAGAATTCTCGTCGATTTCTGCGCATTCCTCTATACAATATCCGTGTTCTTTGAAAGGCAAATAAAACAGCCTGTGTAACACAGCAATTGACCAGTCTGAACTCATCCTGGCCTTTCGGCGTGTTCGGTAAACGAACTTCCAAAACAGGGCAGGGCTTGATGAGCCAATGGTGCGTTGTGGCAGCCGCCGCAACGCTTTTTGTTTTTTACAAGGGACTCATCTTGGCAGGACACATTACCAGCCTGCGCTTTCAGAAAAAGAATAAAGAACGGGTGAATGTTTATCTGGACGATGAGTATGCGTTTGCTCTTCCCGTTCTCACCGCTGCCCAGTTGCGCAGAGGTCAGTTTTTGGATGATGGTGAGATTGCCCAGTTGCGTATGCTGGATCTGGAAGCCAAAGCCTATGATCGAGCGTTACATTTTTTGGCGGCTCGCCCCCGCAGCGAATGGGAGATACGCCGCAAATTAGAGGGCTATCAGTCCCGGGATGGTCACCCATTGGACGAAGACCAGACTACGGCTATCATCGAACGCTTGAAGGCACAGAACTATGTTGATGATGAAGCCTTTGCCCAATACTGGGTGGATCAGCGCAACCGTTTTAAGCCCAAATCGCCGCGAGCGCTTCAGTATGAGCTACGCCGCAAAGGGGTGGCGGTGACGATTATCGAGGCTGTAATCAACGCCGAAACCGAGCCTGTCACCGCTGCATTAGATGCCGCCCGGCAGCGTGCCTATCGTTGGTATGATCTGCCTGAGCAGGAGTTTCACAAAAAGATGGTGGCTTTTTTGCAACGCCGCGGCTTTGGCTGGGATGTTGTTCAAGAGGTGGTGGCGCGTGTCTGGCAAGAGCGTGAGCAGCCATAACCAAGCCTTTATCCTGGGATCAATTCGATCCCCAGTTTTTTATTGTTGTTACTCAATCCAACAGAGGACCCGGAGATGGAAATTGTAGTATCGATAATTTTGATTATCGTTGCTGCGTTAACAGGCGCAGCCATCGCCGGTTACGTT
Organism: uncultured Chloroflexia bacterium; assembly: GCA_963721725.1. GTDB lineage: Bacteria > Chloroflexota > Anaerolineae > Caldilineales > Caldilineaceae > RI-153. Next base: position 644,032 of record CAVRLX010000003.1, on the reverse strand, counting down.
GCTTATCGACGCGGACGCGAAACAGGGGTTCAAGCGGAAATTGAACGCCAAAAGACGATTGTGCAGAGTGCAGAGCAGCGCGCGGCCCAGATTCTTACGGAAGCTGAAGCCGAAACTCGCCGCAAAGAACTGCAACTGAAAGAGGACGAGGTACGCCTGCGTGATGAAGTAGACGCAGAGATGACCCGTCGCCGCAAAGACCTGGACCGCATCGAAGAGCGACTACAGAGCCGGCAGGAAAATGTAGAAAAACGGATGGATCAACTAGAGGCGCGCGAACGCAAGCAGAATCAGCGGGAGAAGCGCCTCACCCAGAAAGAAGAGGAGTTAACCAAGGCAGAGGAAGAACGCGACACGGAACTTCAGCGTGTGGCACGTATGACCGAAGAAGAGGCCCGCGCAGAGTTGTTGCGTGATGTGGAGAAGAAAACACGCCACGAAATGGCGCGTACGATTCGCGAAGTCGAGGCAGAAGCCCAGGAAATGGCCGAGCGCCGCGCCCGTGAAATCGTGACGCTGGCTGTAGAGCGTGTCGCCAGCGAGCATGTAACCGAGTATGCCGTCAGCACGGTTAGCCTCCCCTCAGACGAAATGAAGGGGCGCATTATCGGGCGGCAAGGGCGTAATATTCGCTCGATTGAGCAAGCGACGGGTGTCGATCTGGTGGTGGACGATACGCCAGAGGCTATTCTAATCAGCAGTTTTGATCCGGTGCGGCGCGAGGTTGCCCGTATCGCTTTGAGTAAACTGGTGGCCGATGGACGGATTCACCCGGCACGCATCGAGAAAGAAGTGGAGAAGGCGCAGCAAGAAGTAGAGCAAGTGATTCTGGAAGCGGGCGAGCAAGCGCTGATTGAGACCAATACTCAAGGGCTACACCGGGAGATCCAAAAACTGATTGGTCGGTTAAAATATCGCACTAGCTACGGCCAGAATCAATATTACCATGCGATTGAAACGGCCCATCTGGCCGCTGTGATTGCAAGCGAACTCCACGCCGATGTGAAAACGGCGCGGCTGGGTGGGTTGCTGCATGACATTGGCAAGGCGGTTAGCCATGAGGTAGATGGTCCCCATGCCATCGTTGGGGCAGAAATTGCCAAGCGCTACAACGTGAACAGCAAAGTGATCAACTGTATCGCCAGCCATCATGGCGAAGTGGAGCCAGAGAGCATTGAAGCCGTGATTGTGGCGGCTGCCGATGCCATCAGCGGGGCGCGTCCAGGCGCTCGTCGTGAAAGTTTGGAAGCCTACATCAAACGTGTCACTGCGCTGGAAGATATTGGCAATAGCTTTGCAGGCGTCAGCCAGACGTACGCCATTCAGGCTGGCCGTGAAATTCGGGTGATTGTGCGCCCGGAAGATGTGGATGATTTGGAAGTGATGGAACTGAGCAAGCAGATTGCCAGCAAGATCGAAGACAATTTGGAATATCCGGGACAGATTCGTGTGACTGTGATCCGCGAGACCCGCTCTGTAACCCACGCCAAATAGGCAAACGTGGCAAAAAAGGCCCCGTGACGATAAGTCACGGGGCCTTTTTGATTGGCGTCAACTAGGAGGCGCTACCACTCCGATTGGAACGGCGACGACGGCGGCGACGGCCAGAGCGGGCTGTGGGTTCAGACGATCCAACACTGTTTTGGCTGTCGTTATCAGGTTCTTCCTCTTCACTTTCAGCAGCAGCGGCGGCGGCTTCGGCCAGGGCTGCGCGTTCTGCCAACATCTTAGCGTTATCTTCCTCGGCTGTTGAGCGCCGTTTCACAGTGCAGCCGCCACAGGTTCCACAACTGCCCCCTGTCTTTTTGCCGGTGATCAGCTCTTCAATTGAAAATTCGGCGAATACGTTGTTCTCCAACATCACTGTTACCGATTCTTTGAGCGGGTGCAGATGGCGCACACGCCCCTGGCCCTGTGGCGTGGTGACTTCGGAGCCGATCTTGGGCATCTTTTTGTTGGCGTCTTTATAGGTGTCATCTTCGTAGGAGAGACAGCAAAGCAGGCGTCCACACACACCACTGATCTCATCGGGGTTGAGGGGCAATTGTTGATTTTTCGCCATGCGGATGCTCACCGGAGCAAATTCGCGTAGCCAGCTTGTGCAACAAAGTTGACGCCCACACTTGCCTACACCATCAAGCAGTTTGGCTTCGTCGCGCACGCCGATCTGGCGCATCTCAATGCGGGTTTGCAGATGACGCGCCAGATCGCGCACCAAGCCGCGGAAGTCGACACGCTGTTCCGAGGCAAAATAGACGGTCAGACGGCCACCCTCAAAGTTGTATTCACAGTGGATAACCTTCATGTCTAATTCATGTTCGGCGGCTTTCTGCCGAGAGACGGCCAGCGCCTCTTGTTCTTTGTGTGCCCACAGGTTGCTTTGTAGCAGATCCCAGGGCGTGGCACGCCGCAACACAGGTTTGAGTTCACCCACCACCTCTTCTTGCGGCACGTGGTGGGGAGCCTGGACAATCTGCGAAAGTTCGCTGCCTTTGGCGGTATCAACAATCACATAATCGCCCATCATCAAATCCAGATTCTCCCGCGGGTCAAAGTAATAGACCTTGGTCACTGGCTTAAATTGAGCGCCGATAACAAGTTGCATGGTTACTCCTATAATAAGCGCAGGGCCGGAGGCCAAACGCTAGGACGAATCACGGTGGGGTCTGGGCATTTGTAATAGCAGCACATCCAGCGCCAGCCCAGTATTGACGGTGTGATGCAAATAGCCTTCAATACGGCCCAAAGTATGTAAGTATTCACGGACTTCTGTGGGGTCAAAGCGTTGGGCATCGCTTTGAAGGATATCTATCAAGTCTACATTGCTGCAACTTTCCGCACAACCAGATTGGGCGAGCAGCAGATCGCGCCACCAACTTACCCATGTTGCCAGCAGTGCAAAAAGTGTCTCGTTCTCCCGATTGGTTGCCAGCTTCTGGGCAAAGTGCAGACGCTCAACCCGGTTGGCGCTGGCAAGTTGGCGTAGATCTTGCAGCAGATCCCGCCGCTCATTGCCTTTGGTCGCTCCGCTGATCTGGGCAACGGCCCAGCCCAAACGTCCATTCGCCAGCCTGGCCCACAGCGTTGCTTCGGTGGGGGGAACTTGCCAGCGGCTGTGCAGCGCATAGTCAATCGTGCGTGTGTCCAGCGGGCGCAATTCCATCACCTGACAGCGGCTCACAATGGTGGGCAACAGGCCGCTACGGTCGTGGGCAGTCAGGCAGAGTACTACATTGGCCGGTGGCTCCTCCAGCGTTTTGAGCAACTTGTTGGAGAAGCTATCGTTGGCCCGATGCATATCCTGGAGCAGAAAAATTTTGTAGCGCCCTTCAATCGGGTGCAACAACGATTCATGGATAATGTCGGCCGCCTGTTCAACGCGCAACAATCCATTGACACGCTCAGGGTTACCATCCCGATCTCTAGGTTGAATCATGCGGAAATCAGGATGACCGCCCTTTTCCATAAGCCAGCACGCTCGGCACTCGCCACACGGTTTGTTGCCCTCGGCTGTACACATCAGCGCACGAGCAAAAACCTTTGCCAGGGTTGTCTTGCCAATTTGCGGCGGCCCGAGGAAAAGGTACGCGTGGCGCACGCCGTTGCCTGTCTCAATCGCATGTTGCAATAGATGGACAGCCCATTCGTGGCCGAAGAGGGGCCAAGCGGCTGTGCGTGTGGGATTAGGCGCAAGGTGGGCATATGTTGTGCTCATTGGTCGCCCAATTTTATCACACACTCAGACTGTAGACCAAGCGTCCGATGATATAATGCACCGAGATTCAACCTCGTCGCTTGCCATGCATCGCCTCGCCTTTTCCCTCACAATTGTGTTCTATATGAAGCGGCGCCACAAAGGAACCTTTTCTGCTCTTTGAAAAATGTTTTTGTGTGCTGCTGCGGAGTATGGTACGGAGAACGCCATGTCTTTTCGATTCAGTCGCTATTTCCTGATTTTTGTTGTGGCGCATTCCAATCTAATTTCTTAGAGGCAATAAAAAAGGCGGCGATGCCCATGGGCATCGCCGCCTTTTTGCTTTACAAGCCACCTATCGAGTCTTACTTGACCTCGACGGTTGCGCCTTCTTCTTCAAGCTGCTTCTTCACATCAGCGGCCTGTTCTTTGGTCACACCCTGCACCACGGGGGTGGGGGCGCTTTCGACCAGGTCCTTGGCTTCTTTCAGGCCCAGGTTGGTGACAGCGCGCACAGCCTTAATCACGTTGATCTTCTTGGCGCCCACGTCTTTAAGGATCACGTCGAATTCGGTCTGCTCTTCGACTTCCTCAGCCGGGGCCGCACCACCCGCAGCCATCATAGCGACTGGAGCGGCAGCGCTAACGCCCCACGCCGATTCCAACATCTTCACGAGTTCGGCGGCTTCCAACAGGGTCAGGCCGTCCAGTTGTTCCTTGATAGTTTGCAAATCAGCCATTTGAATGTTCCTCCAGTAAGAACAAAATAGTAAACAGTACGTACATCATCGGCCAGAAAGCCGACAGCGTTTTTGAAAAAAGTCATACCAAGTAGAGCCATTGACGACTACGCAGCTTCTTGCTGTTTGTCGGCATGGGCCTTGAGCACACGGGCCAGGCTTGCACCAGGCTCGTTGATGACACGGACAAGCTTGCTGGCCGGGGCGATGATGGTGCCGAGCAACTTTGCCAGCATTTCTTCGCGTGTTGGCAGTTCGGCCAACGCTGCTGCACGAGTCGAATCCAGGACGTTGTCCTGTAAGACTGCGCCTTTCACCTTCACCAACTCGCCGCCAGTTTCGCGAATCCAATCGTTTAGCGCTTTCACGCCTTTGCCGATGTCCTCGCCCACAAACGCAACTGCATTCGGGCCAGCCAGCAACTCAGTCAATTCCAAGTCTCGACCACTTTGCTGAAGTGCAATCTGGATGAGCTTGTTTTTGGTTACCATATACGTGGTGTCATTCGCGCGCAGACGATCACGCAGGGCCTTAATCTGCCCAACACTGGCCCCGCGATAGTCAGTAAAGACCATCGCAGTCGAGCGTTCGATCTGTTGCCGGTACAGGTGAACCAGTTCTTCTTTCTTCTCTCGGGTAATTGCCAAAGCTGTTTCCTCCTTTCCACAAGAATTTAAAGGCAACGTTTGGATATCGTCGCCAAAACCGCCATGCCGCTACTAGTAGCCACATAATGGATAGTTCACAAACCCAGGGGCAAAGAAAAACCCCTGCTTTGAAAAGACAGGGGCGTAAACATTGCGCAAGAAGGCTGCTCAATAGCAAACCGACATCGCTCTGTATCACCTCGGCGGGCGGCGAAAATCGCACTTATGCAAACGCACCCGCTGTCTTCAGTATTGACAAGCAGTCGAAATATTTAATTACAAGCGTTCTCTATCCTACACGCACAGCCATGATTCGCCAAATAACACCTATCTAATTGCGTTAATTTTCTTGGCGCAGACTGCCTGCCGCGTTCGTGTCTACCTTGATTCCTGGCCCCATGGTGCTGGTCAGGGTTACTTTTTTCAGGTAGTGGCCTTTAATCGCCGCAGGTCGAGCGGCGCTTACGGCTTCCATCAACGCCGTGAAATTGCCCATCAGCTTTTCCTGGCTGAAGCTGGATTTGCCGATAGGAGCGTGGATATTGCTGGTCTTGTCCACCCGGAATTCGACACGGCCCAAGCGGGTTTCGTTGATCACGCGGGGCAAATCTTCGGCGTTGACAATTGTGCCAGCCTTGGGGCTAGGCATCAAGCCACGCGGACCCAAGACACGGCCCAAGCGACCGACCACACGCATCATGTCTGGCGTTGCCAAGACCACATCAAAATCAATCCAGCCCTCTTGAATACGCTGGGCCAAATCATCACCGCCCACGAAATCTGCACCGGCTTCTTGGGCACGTGAAATACCATCGGCCCCCGCGAAAACCAGGATCTTCACTTCGCGGCCTGTGCCGTTGGGCAGAGTCACCACCCCACGCACCTGTTGATCGGCGTGGCGGGGATCGACCCCGGTGTTCATGTGAACTTCGATCGTTTCATCAAACTTGGCCGTCGAGGTAGACTTGACCAGGGCAATCGCCTCTTCCGGCGAATAGATGGTCTCTCGTTCAATCTGCGACCGTACTGCATTGTAACGTTTGCTATGCTTTGGCATGGTTTCCTCCGTGGTGCAGGCGGGGTAGCTCCCCTCCCACGTTCATTCTAAAATAAAAATTTATTCAACAACTGTAACGCCCATGCTGCGGGCTGTACCTTCAATCATGCGCATGGCGCTGTCCAAAGGTAGGTCGCCCAGGTCTTTTAGCTTGATCTCGGCGATCTCGCGCACCTGTTGGCGGGTAATCTGCCCTACTTTGCTCTTGTTCGGTTCGGCACTGCCACGCGGCACGCCAGCCGCCTTCTTGATCAAATCACCAGCCGGCGGCGTCTTTGTGACAAAGTTGAACGAGCCATCTTGAAAGATGGTGATGTCAACCGGGATAATCTGACCAATCTGCGCCTGGGTACGAGCGTTGTACTCTTTGCAAAAGCCCATGATGTTCACACCATGCGGGCCAAGCGCCGTGCCCACGGGCGGCGCTGGATTGGCCTTGCCCGCCGGGATCTGCAATTTCACAATTGCCTTAATTTTCTTAGCCATGGGATATGCTCCTTATATTTCCCGTTCCAATTGGAGAAAGTCCACCTCAACGGGTGTTTCACGATTAAAGAAACTGACCATTACACGCGCCTTGCCCTTATCGGCATCAATCGTGTCGACCAGACCTGTAAACTCGGCAAATGGGCCTTCGGTAATGCGCACCCGCTCGCCCACACTAAAGCTCACCTTGACGCGCGGTTCATCTGCCTCAATGCGGCTCATGATCCGTTCCACTTCATCCGGGCTGAGCGGGCTGGGTTTGTTGCCCATGCCCACAAAACTCGTGACTCCCGGTGTATTGCGCACCACATACCAGCTATCTTCGTCCATAATCATCTGGATCAGAATATAGCCAGGGAATACGCGCCGTTCTACTTCGCGGCGTACACCGTCTTTAATTTCAATCTCGGTCTCTGTGGGAACGACCACCTGCAAAATACGGTCGGTCATCCTCATCGATTCCGCGCGGTGTTCTAGATTGCGCTTAACCTTGTTCTCCATGCCGGAGTAACTGTGAATAACAAACCACTCAGCCTTCGGACCCTCGTCTTTTGGCTCTTCATCATCAATATTGATGATGTCGTCGTTTGCATCCAGAGAAGTCTCTGCGGCCTCGGGATCCCACTCAGGTTTGTTTGATAACTTGTCCATAAGTGCCTTCTTCCTAAGCCAACGCGACACAATTCTCTTTGCGTGCTGTCAGCTAATTTACGCTTAGCAGAATCTCCAATTGAGCCTGCCTAAGCTTAGAACGCCTGAATAAACAAGCTGATCAAATAGCTGAACAAGGAGTCAACGGTAAACAACACCAGTGATGCAACCATCGTAACTGCCATCACAACGAGGGTCAGGCGAATCCCTTCCTCGCGGGTGGGCCAGGTTACCTTCGCCAACTCAGCCCGCGTATCTTTGACATAACGAACCAGGGCGTTTTCACTTCTTGGCACAGACGGAGAACGGCTCACATGACCCTCATTTCTAAAGGTGGACCGCCCAAAGCGATCCACCTCAACACAGACCTGTGGTAACGCCAGCCAACCAGACCGACGGTTTCCTGGCGGAAAATGACCACCGACACCCGCCGGTGGTCATTCACAACAAGGCAGGCGAGACAGGACTTGAACCTGCAACCTGCGGTTTTGGAGACCGCTGCTCTGCCATTTGAGCTACTCGCCTTTGAAACCGGGAATAGACTAGAAAGCCACTCCCGGTACAAAACTTTGTGCTAGCCTATCAGCGTTTTACTGAATAATCTTGGTGATAACGCCAGCGGCAACGGTGCGGCCACCCTCGCGGATAGCGAAACGACCGCCATTTTCCAGCGCCACCGGGGAAATCAACTCCACGGTCATGGTAATGTTGTCACCCGGCATCACCATCTCGACACCCTCAGGCAGGTCAATGTTGCCCGTGATATCCATGGTACGGATGTAGAACTGCGGACGATAGCCCTTGAAGAACGGAGTATGGCGTCCACCCTCTTCCTTCTTGAGCACATAGACTTCGCAGTCAAACCGGGTGTGGGGGGTGATGCTGCCAGGCTTGGCAAGCACTTGACCACGCTCCACATCCTCACGTGTGATACCGCGCAACAGACAACCCACATTGTCGCCCGCTTGCCCTTCGTCCAGCAGCTTGCGGAACATCTCCACGCCGGTCACCGTGGTGCGGCGGGTGGGGCTGAGACCCACGATTTCCACTTCTTCCATCGGGTGAATCACACCGCGCTCGATACGACCCGTCACCACTGTGCCACGACCTTTGATGCTGAACACATCTTCAATCGGCATCAGGAAGGGTTTCTCGGTCTCGCGGATAGGCGTGGGGATGTATTCATCCACCGCCCGCATCAGCTCCCAAATCGGCGCAAATTCCGGCGCATCCGCATTGGTGCTGGTCGATTCCAGCGCCTTGAGCGCACTGCCCCGGATAATCGGAATGTCATCGCCGGGGAAGTCGTAGCTGTCGAGCAACTCGCGCAGTTCCATCTCCACCAGTTCCAACAGTTCCTCGTCGTCCATCATGTCCACTTTGTTCATGAAGACGACCATGGCCGGCACTTCCACTTGGCGAGCCAGCAGAATGTGCTCACGCGTCTGCGGCATCGGCCCATCGGGCGCAGCCACCACCAGAATCGCACCGTCCATCTGCGCCGCACCGGTAATCATGTTCTTGATGTAGTCGGCGTGACCGGGGCAGTCGACGTGGGCATAGTGCCGGTCTTCTGTCTGGTATTCCACGTGGCTAATCGCAATCGTAATGCCACGCGCTTTTTCTTCCGGCGCATTGTCAATCTGGTCGAACGCAGAAAAGTCCGCCCACCCCTTCAGGCTCAACACTTTCGTGATCGCCGCCGTCAGCGTGGTCTTCCCATGATCGACGTGTCCAATTGTCCCCACGTTCACATGGGGCTTCGTCCTCTGAAATACTGCCTTTGCCATTGCTTGGGTGCCTCCTGAAAAATTTTGTTCAACGGTGAACAGCAAGTAATCCAATCGAAATAGTGACCTTCATGTTCTGAGATCGTCACGAAACCGCCCACCCTACAACTTGTGTGGTGGGCGGTCTATCTCGATAACACTACTGCGTTTGTCAGCCCCAAAATCATGGGGTAACATCCACGTTTCTGGCAGGAGCCCACAATCGGACTTGAACCGATGACCTCATTCTTACCAAGAATGTGCTCTACCGACTGAGCTATGTGGGCTTGAGTGGGCGGGGGCGGATTCGAACCACCGTAGGCGTCAGCCGACTGATTTACAGTCAGTTCCCTTTGTCCACTCGGGCACCCGCCCAAAAACCAGAATCTGTGTCTCGAGCACTGATGCCTTCGACGCTTGTAGTGTTGCCGTGTATGGCATACCGACGTTGCTCTGTGCGCAGCCGGTCAAAGCCGACGACCGGACTTGAACCGGTAACCTGCTGTTTACAAGACAGCTGCTCTGCCGAATTGAGCTACGTCGGCATAACTGCCTGACACCAAAAAGATTATATCATACATCACAAACCGGTCAAATCTGGCAACGGTTTGTTTTCACCGAAGTCTTAATAAAGCATTAAAATCTAGAGTCCTGGAGGCTATTTATGGTAAAATAGAACGTATGAAAACCAATCTCCCTGACCGGGTTAAACAAAAATTAGATGAGTTGCCCACTTCGCCGGGTTGCTATTTGATGCGCAATCAGGCTGACAAAGTGATCTATGTGGGCAAGGCGATTGTGCTGCGCAATCGTGTCCGCAGTTATTTTCAGGCTGCCGCTAACCATCCGCCGCGCATCCAACAATTAGTGGATGAAGTCGTCGATCTTAGCTGGTGGGTGACGCGCAGCGAACTGGAAGCGCTGGTTCTGGAAAACGATCTGATCAAGCGCTACAAGCCCCAATACAATGTGCGCTTGAAGGACGATAAACAATATCCCTACATCAAGATCAACTGGCAGGATGATTTCCCTAAAGTGGAGATTGTGCGCCAGATGCTCAAAGATGGCGCACGTTATTTTGGGCCGTTTACCAGTGGCCGCGCTGTGGGGCAGACATTGGATGCACTGCGGCGGGTCTTTCCGTATCTCGACTGTGATCGCACCATCGACGGCAAAGATGACCGCCCCTGTCTCTATTATCATTTGAAACTTTGTGGCGGTCCCTGCATCGGCGCACAATCCCGTCATGAATATCGCGATATATTGAAGCAGTTTATGGGCTTTTTGGAAGGCGACACCGCTACGGTGATGGATCAGCTTGAAGCGCAGATGGCGCGCGCCGCCGAGACTTTTCAATTTGAGCGCGCCGCGGTCTATCGCGATCGGATCAAATCGGCGCAGAGGATTGTTGATCAACAGCAGATCGTCGGCGTCTCGCAGGATGACGAAGACGTGGTGGCGATTACTCAGGATTTGCAGACCGCTGACACCGTGGTACAGGTGATGATGGTTCGGCATGGCCGGTTGATTGGCCGCGAAAATTTTGTGTTGGAAGGAGTTCATGTAGTCGAATCGGACGATGAGACGCTGGGTGATCTAATTGGCACATTTATGCAGCAATTTTATGACGATGCGGCCAATATTCCGCCGCGTATATTGGTGCAGTACATCCCCAGCAATGCAAAAGTATTGGAAGCGTGGCTGCGCCAGAAATGTGACCAACCCATCAAAATTCGTATGCCCCAGCGCGGCAAAAAACGCAAACTTATGGAACTGGCCCAGCAGAACGCCGATGAATATCTGCGGGTGCAACAGGCCGAATGGGCTGTCGATACCAACCGCCAGACCCAATCCTTGAGCGAACTCCAAGCAGCGTTGAATTTGCCACAGCCGCCAGCGCGTATTGAGTGCTTCGATATTAGTACATTACAGGGGACGAACACCGTGGCCTCGATGGTGGTCTTTGCCAAAGGTGCGCCGCTGAAAGCTGCTTACAAACGTTTCAAAATTCGCGGCAAAGGCAGCCAGGGCGAACCTGATGACTTTGCCAGCATGCGCGAGGTGCTGCGCCGCCGTTTCCGGCGTGTGGTGGAAGATGTTCCGGCAGACCCAGGCGAGAAGGCGCGCAAAAGTGATGAACAGTGGAAAATTCTGCCCGACTTGGTGATTATTGACGGGGGCAAAGGACAACTGGGGGTGGCTGTGGAGGTTTTGCAAGAGTTTGACCTTTTGGCGCGGATTCCTGTAGTGGGCTTGGCAAAGCGTGAAGAGGAGATCTTTTTGCCGGGCCAGCCTCATCCCGTCTGGTTGAAACGGGGCAGTCAAGCACTCTATTTGGTGCAGCGTATACGCGATGAAGCCCATCGTTTCGCCATCACTTATCACCGCAGCCTGCGCAGTAGCAGCCAGACACGCTCGCTGTTGGATGACGTGCCAGGGATTGGACCAACGCGGCGTAAAGCGCTGCTACAATATTTTGGTGGCGATCTGGACAAAGTCCGTCAAGCCACGATTGAAGATCTTTTGGCCGTTCCTGGCATGACACGCAAAGCCGCCCAGGCTGTGAAGGAACATTTATAGCGTATGCCAACTTCCCCTACCGCTGTCAATAACCCACCGCCCACATCGGTCAATGACCTATTGCGCACGATTTCGTTTCTGCGTGGATTGCCCGCCGCGGAGATGATTGAGGTGCTGGGCCATGATGCTGTATTTCGCAATTTTCAGCCGGGTGAGACCATTGTTCATCAGGATGACGAGGCGACTCATCTCTTCTATCTTGTGAGTGGTACGGCGCATATGCTGCGTGTGCGCCCCACCGCCCAGGGCCACCCTGTCGCTGTTATCGACCGTGATCTCAAAGTGGAGACGCTGATTGGCTCCTATGCGCTAATCTATAACCTGCGCCATACCAGCAGTGTCACCGCACAGACGTCGGTACTGACTCTGCAATTCGAGACCTCGGCCCTGGAACGGTTGCTCTTTCGCTTCCCCGAAATTCGCCCGCAAATAGTGCGCCAATCGGTTATTAACCGCCTGCGCACTATGCCGCTGATGGCGGGCATGGGGCTGGTGACCCTGAGCTATTTGGCCGAAGATGTACAGGTCAAGACCTTCACCGCAGAACAAGTGATTTACACGCAAGATCGTCCGGCGCAACACCTCTACTTGATCAACAAAGGGCAGGTAGCAATCTATCGCCCGCGCCATTCGGACTATCGCTTTTGGCTGGGCACAGGCGCGCCTTTTGGCTTCCCTGGCGGCATGAATCCTCAGCCAGCCACCACCACAACCTATGATCATTGGGCTGTTGCTACCTGTGCCACGGAAGTCTATGTTTTGCCGTGGGAAAGCGTGCGGCGGGTGGCGTTGCGCTTCCCGGAACTCACCAATGCCCAGAGCCAATTTGAACCGTATGAAACCCTGAAGCAAGTGGCGGTCTTTGATCAATACAGCGATGCCCATAAACGCAAACTGGCGGGTTTTTGCAGCTTCCATTCCATCCCGCAACATCATCTGATCATGCAGCAAGGCGATCTGGGCGATAGCATGTGGATTTTGATGCGCGGCGGCAAGGCGATTATCAGTGCGCTAGATCGTGGTGACCGTGCTTTGCCGCGTACTCCTGTGGATGGTGTGGTCTACTTTCATGAGATTGCGCTGAAAGCAGCCCAGAATGTGCACTCCACTGTGGAGACAGAACCCGGTAGTCCCTGGCTGCGGCTACACTGGCAAGATTTCCGCCGCTTTGTGGAGCAAGAGGGGGAGGATCTGCGCGACAAACTCAACATTAAAGTTCCTAAAGGGGAGACTAACGTGCGATCTGCGCCGCCCCAAGATTACAGTTGGCTGGGACGCGGCGAACTATTGGTGGTGCTGACCCAACGCCATTGGATTGCATTGATTCAAAAATCACAGCTTACCCTGATTATGCTCGTAATCGGGATAGTGGCAATGGTGCTCTCAAGGTCGGTTCCTGGTCTGTTGGTATGGGCAACTTCTCTTTTTCTGCTCGTTTTTTTGCCCGTGGCGGCATGGGGAGTATTAGATTATCTCAACGACTTTTTCATCGTCACCAATCAGCGCGTGATCCAACAGGAGAAGGTAATTTTAGCCACGGAATATCGCCGGGAAGCGCTGCTGGAACAGGTCGAGAGCATCGACATTTTTACCTCATTTTGGGGCAATATGCTTGGCTATGGCACATTAAAAGTCTTCACTGCTGGGCGCTCTGGCTTTATTATGTTTGATCTGGTTCCCAACCCTGATTCGCTGCGTACCAAGATTTTTCGTGAGCGCACGCTGCGCATTCAACGGTATCGGGCCGAGGGCAAACTGGAGATTCAAAACGCGTCAGAATCGCGCCTCGGCACAACTATGGATCTGCCTAGTCGTGTCCTGCCGCCCCGCGTTGCGCCCGTGGTAAAGCGCAATCCGCGCCGCCCCTGGCAAGGCTGGGGACAGTTGGTCAACGTCAGCCAGCCGCACTGGGAATCCACCGACCGTGTGGTCTGGCGTAAACACTGGGTCGTGCTGTTGCAACGGACAGCATTGCCCTTTTCGTTGCTGATTTCGCTTTCGGTTCTCATGGTGGCGGGTGGGGTGGCAACGGTAAGTTTGCCCTGGGTTAGTCAGGTCCGCACGATGATCCTCGGCCTGGAAATTCTGTTGGCCGTGCCTTTTCTTGCTTTGCTGGGATGGGCGTTGTATCAAACGGCGGATTGGTGGAATGATCGCTATGAGATCACCAATGACCGTATTATTGATATTGAAAAGCTGCCACTCTTTCTAAGCGAGGTACGACGGGAGGCACAACTGGGCCAAATTCAGGATGTAACCTATCGCATGTCGTCTCCCGTGGAGATGATCCTGAATTATGGCAACGTGTTCGTACAGACAGCCGCTTCTCAGGGGGGCTTTACTTTTGCTCATGTACCCAACCCGCGCGCTGTCAAAGAGGAGATCAACCGGCGTTTGGTAGAATGGAAGCGCCAAAACGAGCTACAAAAGGTGCGCGATCAGACACGCTATCTGCCTGATCGGTTTGAACTGTACAACCGTTTGGAGGCAGGCCAGGAACCCACCCGCCTGGTACGTGAGGAAGAAAACCCCAATGCCCCTTCCGGGCATCATCCGCCTACCAGCCATAGTTGAGGCGGTCAATAAGACGGCGCGGCAGATTGGCCGCCCGCATCCGACTTTGGGTCAACTCCACGGGATAAGTGACACGCTTTTGCTGCCATGTCATTTGATCCAGATCGAGCAAAGCATAGGCCGCCCGCGGATCATTATCACGCGGCTGGCCCACACTCCCTGGATTCAAGATCAAGCGATGGGTTTCGGAGTGATCGAGAAGAAGGCGTACATCTGGCTCTGGCACCAGATAATCCACGGTGACATTTCCACTACCCATATCTTCCAGCATGGGCGAAAGCTGCCAGCGATAGATGGCCGGTTTGTGGGTATGCCCCACCAGACAGATGCTCTGCTCGAAACTGGCGAAGTTGTCCAGGGCGATGCCGGGGGTGAGGATATATTCCCACACCGGCTGGCGCGGGCTGGCATGGGTGAGCAGTAGATCCGGCGCGTGTGCAGGCTGCACAGGTTCGTCGTAGAGACTGTCGAGAAAGGCGCGATTTGGCTCGTGCAGTTGTTCTCGTGTCCACATCACCGCCTGCCGTGCCATGGGGTTGAAATCATCCACGTCAATTCCGGCTCGCCCTAGTACTGCCCAATCATGGTTGCCGATGACGCACAATTCGGCATGTTCCTGGATCCATTCCACACACTCGTTGGGCGAAGGACCATAGCCCACCAGATCGCCCAGACACCAGACCGTATCGTAGTGACCTGCGGCCTCATTGACCACAGTTTCCAAAGCGGCAAAGTTGCCATGAATGTCGGACAGCACCAATACCCGCATCGACTCGCTCACCTTCTCGTATGATGGAGAGATAATTCATTGCCCCATCATAGCATAGGGCTGGGGCGAGCCAGAAAGGCTTATCCGGTTCATTTGACGGAACGGTGACCCTCGTCTATGATTTCTGGGCTGTCGCGAGCCATCGCCCGCCAGCCCCTGTTTCCATTTCTGACATCAGGAAGAGCGGCATGACCGACGCAAACCTTGTTCCCCGATCTGCAAATTTCCCCGCCGATGAGTCATTCCGGCCCCCGCCTTTTCGCCACATTGGCATTCTGCATCATCCTAAAAAGCCCGAATCGTTGGAACTCGCCGCCAAAATGGAGAACTTTCTGCACGAGCGCGGCATTCCCGATATCTGGCGTCATTCGGCCTGGGATTCGCAGGCCATCGGCGAAAAGCTGCCCGAAGTCGATCTGCTGATCACGCTGGGGGGGGATGGAACCATGTTGCGCGCTGCCCGCTTGGGCGCTGCCTACGATGTGCCGATGCTGGGCGTCAAAATGGGGCGATTGGGCTTTTTGGCCGAGGTTTTCCCGCAGGATTGGCAGGGTCCACTGGCAAAAATGGTGGACGGCAACTATTGGGTGGAAGAGCGGCTGATGGTGCGCGTGCGTGTGGAACATTGCGAACCCAACGATGGCGGACGTGTGATACGCTGCGAATATGATGCGCTGAATGATGTCGTCCTTAGCCGGGGCAGTCTGGCGCGCATTGTCCAGATCAGTGCCAATCTGGACGGTGGTTACCTGACCACTTATACATGTGATGGGCTAATTGTGAGTACCGCCACGGGCAGCACAGCCTATGCCCTGGCTGCTGGAGGGCCGATTCTGCCGCCTGATCTGCGTAATATTCTGATCATTCCGGTTGCACCTCACATGAGTATGGATCGGGCCGTGGTGCTGGCCGAAGGAGCCGAAATCCGGCTGCGCGCTTATAGTGATCATACGGCCATGCTCACTGTGGACGGCCAGTTTGAGGTGGAGGTGGACGACTCTGATGAGGTCATCGTTGTGGGCAGTCCCTATCTGGCCCGCTTTATTCGGATGCGCAGCCGAAGTTATTTTTATCAGACCTTGATGGAAAAACTTCAGTGGAGCGGATGAGCCAAAGTGCAATTTTCCTGACAGCCCGCGCAAAACCAACTGGGTAGAATTGCTTATGGCCTGCCAAAGAGAAACTACTTTTGTGAAGCCGCTTGATTCAAGAGAGTGTCCATTGTGATGACAAATTCAAAGAGCGCCGAGCGCGCCAAAGAATATTATCAAGTGTTAGATTTGACCGAAAATGCCCTGCCCGCCGACATTGAGCGTCAGTACGAGCGATTGCAGCGGCTCTATCAGCCAGAGCGCATGGAGGATGGTGAGGATCGGGCCTATGCCGCGGCTAAATTGGCCGAAGTGGAAGAAGCTTATGCCGTGCTGTCAGATCCGCTGAAACGGGCAGTGTATGATGGCGATCCGCTGCCCACTGTTGGCGGTGAGAGCGCCGTGCTCTATTGCGCCAACCATCCCGATGTGGAGACGTTGCTGCGCTGCAACCGCTGTAACAAACCGATCTGCATGAAGTGTGCTGTGCAGACGCCGGTGGGCTATCGCTGCAAAGATTGTGTGCGCGAACAACAGAAGAGCTATTTCAACGCCGTAGGGTCGGACAATGTGATTGCTTTTGGCGTGGGCTTTGCGGTCTCGGCGATTGCCGCGCCGTTTGTGGGGTTGCTGATTGGCGGCTTTGGCTTCTGGGGGCTGATTATCGCTTTTGTGGCAGGGTCGGGGGCTGGCAGTGCTTTGGCCCAGATTATCCGGCGTTCGGTGGGCCGCCGTCGTGGTCGCTATCTCCCCATGTTTGCCCTCGTTGGGATCGTATTGGGCGTGCTCATTGGGAGTTTTGTTTTTCTACTTTTCATGGGTATATTTCCGCTTTTTAGCCTGCCCATGCTGCTCTTTACAGGGCTGGCAATTGCAGCGGCCTATCCACAGTTGCGATAAAGCCAGGGCTGACAATCGTTACACGGTTCCAAAGGATAGGGCCTTGAATCTCAAGGCCCTATCCTTTTGCCAGATTTCCCCTGGCCCTGCCCTACTCTTGGCTGGGCTTCTGGGCACGGTTGCGATTGCCCCTCAACCCACCAAAAAACATCTGCCGCAGCAATCCTGGCTGATCCTCTTTGGGCATCTCCACCACACGATCCCAATCTTTCAACTGGGCCTGGGTTTCCCAGCGCAGACGTTCCTCGCTTGCTGTTATTAACGCTTTGGTCAACTTTGTTTCATCTTCGCTGCTTAAAAATTCCCGCCACGTATCCAGGACGGCTTGATAACGCTCCAGACTGCGCAACAGATTTTCCCGATTCACGAAGAGCGTGCGCGCCAGCGCGCTGCCGTTCTCACCCACCTTGGTGGCATTGGCAAAGTATTTGCCCGCCACTTTGCGGCTATCTTGCCAGCCCGGCGCAGCGGCAGCGGTGCTCATGAGCGCCGCGCCCAAAAGTTGGGGAAGATGTTCGACCAACGAGGCAATGCCATCATGTTCGGCAACGTCCATGTAGAGCGGTGTGGCTCCCACACGTATTACCAGATTGTTGACCAGATCCAGCGCTTCGGCGGCGGTAGCTGCATTCGATCCGATACAAAACTGAATGCCATCAAAGAGATCCGCCCGTGCATCCAACAACATACCCACGCCCGTGTAGATGGGATGTCCCACCACAAAATGGACACGCTCCGGCAGCACACGCTGGGCAAAATCCAACATAGGCTGCATCACATCGCTCATGGCAAAGAGTACGCTGCCAGGAGCCATATCATCGGCGATCTGTTCCAGCACTTCGGGGATCTGATCCAGCGGGATGGCTATAATAATCAGGCTGGCTCCAGCACAGGCATTGTGCAAATTCCATTCGGTGCGCCCTACGCTCCCCTGGCGTTTGGCCGCTGCCGCCACTTCTGGATCGCGATCATGGCCGACAATCTCAAAGTCAATTGGCTCGCGCTGCATCGCCATGCCCATACTGCTGCCGGTGAGGCCAAGCCCGATGATAGCTATTTTGGATTTTGCCATGTGAAACTCCTTGATTCCGAGTAACTACACAAGCAGCGCCCCAAAGGAACATTGACTGCTCTTTGAAAAATGCCCTTGTGTGCTGCGGAGTATGAAAGGTCTATAGTGCGACGCACTCGCCACACACGCTTTTACAACCATTTTACTCTTGGCGAGTGCGTCGCACCTGTATCGATACGATTTCGATTAGTTGCGGTTGTCGGCCCATTGGAGCATGGTGAGCAATTCTTGGGGATTGCTCTGCGGGGGCACGGTAAGTTCGTCCTGATGATGGGCAATCAGCCAACAGGTCAATTCGCTGCATTCATCGTTTTTGGCCCAGGCTGCCCCAATTTCAGGATGGGCACGGTGAACATGTAGTAAATAGCGCCAGCCACTCCGCGGATCGGGCGACGAAAGGTGGTTGACCTTGTGCGGGCAAACAACATCCAACAGGACAAGCAATACGCGCGCCCACACGGAATAGTGCAGGTTGCCGTCGTCGCAGGCCATCTTGCCGACATCGTGTAACAGCGCTGCTGCGGCCAGATCGGGGTCAATCCATGCCGCATCTTGTAGGCTGTATAGCACATTAAAACTGTGGCGTTGGGCATCTAGGGGTAAATGACAAAAGCGTGCCAGTGCCGGTTTGGGGAGAAGATGGGCGGCGATGAGCATCTCGTCGGGATGCACATAGGCCAGCGCGCCGTTGGCAAACTGGCGCACACGGTGATAGATGCGGAAAGGCCACGCCGGTTTTCTCGAGACCCGCTGTGCATCAATCTGGGGCTTCATTTCGACAATTGCGCTTGATGAGCCGGGTTGAAAATTAAGTTCAATACTCATATCTCCGCCAATTCTCACTAAGATATACTCCGCAGTTGCACACAAGGAGATTTTTGAACGAGCAGAAACTGTTCCTTTGTGGCGCTGCTTCGTATAGAAGGTGCAATCCAATCGTAGTCTAACTATCACAAATCCAGGCGTTAAAGCAAAAGCGACGTCATGGCTTGCATGATCGCGCTCACCGGCCCAGTGATAATCTGGGGGGCCAGGAAGATGATCAGGAAAAGGAACAAAAAGCCATACCGTCCCAACTGCATCTGTAACTGGAAATTATCCCCTGGCAGCAGGGCAAAAAGAATGTGCGAACCGTCCAGCGGCGGGACAGGAATCAGGTTAAAGACAAAGAGCAGCACGTTGATGTAGACAAATGTCTGTATGCTCTGTAGAAAGAAGACGACCGTGCTACGTTCCACTGTTCCACTGGGCACGGGCACAAAGCGAATGACCAGCAAGAGTAGCGCCGCCAACACCAGATTGCTCACGGGGCCAGCCAGGGCCACGATAATCGCTCCCAGTCTTTGGTCGATGGTAATGTTGCGCGGATTCCACATCACGGGTTTGGCCCAGCCAAAGCCGGTGAGAAAGATCAACAGCGCGCCCATGGGGTCAATATGGGCCAGCGGGTTGAAGGTAAATCGCCCCTGGTTGCGCGGCGTGGGATCGCCCAACGCCACGGCTGCGGCGGCGTGCGCCATTTCATGCACAGGAAAGGCAATAAAGACAATGGCGGCAGCGGCTACAATCCAGCTTGGATCGCCTAACCTGCCCAGGCTGCCGCCTCCACTAAAGAGGCCCAAAATAACCAATACGCCCACAACGATGACGGCGATCTGTTGATTACGACTCAGTGCGTTCCAGCCATAGCCAGACGGTCTGCGATACATATCTTCTCCAGTCCAGACGCTACTCTGGCAGTTGATAATGGCGAACTTCAATGCCATGAAAGAGTTGACGGTCCAACAATTCACCCTGGGTATCCAGCCAGATCTCCATCAAACGGCGCGGATCCCAAGAGGTAGACTCTACCAGCACCACCCACGCCCGATCAAATCCGTCGGTACGTTGCTGCATCATCTGATCCACCGCTAGGCTGGCGTCTGTGTCAGAGAGCGCATTATGCGTCCACAGCCCTTCAGTCCACGGATGCAGGCGGGCGTCGCTATCGGCAAAAGGATCATCGCCAAAATCGCTGGTATAGTAGCGATAGGCATAGTGCGTGTGGGGAATCTGCAAGATCAGCAGTTCGCCGGCCTGGCGCGATTGGTTCACATACGTAATTGCCTGTCGTAATTGGGTCTTGTTGGGTGTGTATGTCTGTTGCCAACTTGTCCATCCCCAAAGCACAAGCGTATAGCTTAAAAGTATCCCCGCCAGGAGTGTTCCCCAGCGCGGGTGGCTGTGACGCATCACTTGGAGGCCCAGGGCAACGATCATTGCCACAGCGGACGCAATCCAGATCACGTAGCGATCCACAAAGACGGGCTTGATTAAGCTTACACCATGCAGCAAAAGCACGGGCACGACAAGCCATGCTACGATCATTGCCATACGAAATTCGCCGCGCACAGGAAGTAACCCAACGCTCTGAGATGGATGGTTTATAGACGCTTGGGTTTGGATCTCGCTATAGCCGACCAATACCCCTGCCAACCCGAGAAAGAAGAGCGGTATCAGCCATAGATTGTTCATACTCACCAGCGCGCCGCGGGTGTGATCCAACAACAGGATGCGCAACACCTCGGCAAAGGGCGTAAAACGATAGCCGCTTTGATAATCCAGACTGGTGAGATAGTGCCATTGCCACCAGACCAGGGGCACATAGGGCAAGACAAAGCCGCTAAGCGTAGCCAGATAGCCGCGCCAGCGCGTTTTGTTCAGCGGCCAACAGAGCATAAACCAGACAAGATGCAGCGGCAAGAGCAGCGCCGTCATGAGGTGGGTATAGATGGAAAGCGTGGTCAGGATGAGATAGCGAAACCAGCGTCCTCGCCCGCCCAAGCGCATGGCCTCTATCCAACTCCAGCACGAAAGCAGCGCCGTACACATGACCAGCGCGTACATCTTGCCTTCTTGGCTATACCAGACCTGATAGGGATTAAAGGCCAGCAAAAGCGTTGCCAACAATGGAACGTTGCCCCAATCCAGCCGCCCACTGCTGGGAAGCAAGCGCCGTGCCGTTTGCCAAAAAAGGAGAATCGCAAGCGTGCCAAAGAGTACTGATGAATAGCGCAAGGCAAATTCACTGCTGCCAGTCAAAGATACCCAGAGCCGAATGAAAAAGTAGTAGAGCGGGCCATTTTGGGCAGGCGAGATAAACATGCTGGCCGTTTCGGAAAGCGGACGCAGCGCCAGATAGATCACATCAATTTCATCACGCCAAAGACTCTGTTCGGTCAACCCGACCAACCGCCAGGCAAAGGCTAGGATCGTCATCCCCAGCAGCGTCATCGTGGTTGCGAACCGCTGGCGGGGCAGGGGAGCCGTGGCTTGGATAATGCTGATCTCGGCAAGGGGAGAGGTTGAGGGGGGCGCAATCTCTTTCTCGCGGAAAACTACAGGTGGCAACTCAGGTGATACATTCATACGCTTTGCTGTCTAAATCACTTGTTACGGAAGCGACGCCGGCCAGATGTCATCATCTGGGACGGGTCGGGCGGGTTTTTCTGGTTTTTGCAACGCAATGTTGGGCCGATCCTCTGGCACGACTGTGTAGATTTGATAGCGATTGCGGTGCTGTTGGGACAAGTATAGCCCGGCGACGATCCCAGCCACAATAAAGAAAATCAGTGAACCACACGCAAACCAAATCCACGCCGTGGCGGCGGCTGCGCTGTGTAGGATCACGCCTAATAAATCGGCAAATTCGGGGGAAGTAGTCGGTTCAACCAACACAATGGGCCGATCTATGGGCGGCAAGATGAGCAGCGGTGTGGGCGTTTCCAAAGGTAAATTGTTGTTTTCGTCCACCGGGAGGCCACCCTCTGGCGTGGGCGTATCGAACGCAGATGGCTCCACGGGAAAGATAATGGGGGTTTCGGTGGCAACTGCAAACGGCGTATCCGTGGGCACAAAAAAGGGTGTTTCTGTGGGCGTCTCCAGCGGTGATAGCTGTGCGGCAAATTCGGCTCGGCCCACACTGTGGGCCGAGAGAAGACCAACAACTATCGCCAAAAATAGCCAGCCCCAGGCGTGGCGATGGCGGGGAGCAGGCGCTTGCACACTTTTCATGAGCGCCAGCGCACACCAATCAAAAGCACCGATACGACCAAGCCCGCCAGAACCAACCCTACCAAAAGTAGACTGGTCTGCGCCTGAAGCGGCTCGCCTAGTGGCAAATTGGAGGATGGCGCAGGGTAAACAGTGGGGAGCGGTGCGCGATCGACAGACGGTGAAAGTGGTGCTAATGGATCGGTGGGAGTCGCCTCCAATGGCGGCTCTTGGGTGGCTTGCAAGGGGGATAGTGGCGATTCCTGGGCCAGCACAGAGTGCGGTCCGGTTTCAACGCTCAAGAATAGACCTAGCGTAAGAAGCAGACAGGCCAGCAACAGCCCCTGGCGCAGGAATGGTGTCAAGTACAATAAGATCATCGAAAAATTCCGTAGTCGGATATGAAAAGGCTGAGTGGGTGGAACCCCAAATCTGTTGGATTATACATGCGCGCCGATGAATTGAACAATCAAGAGCAAATCTGGCGTTTATTCGGGGCGTTGCCAGAGGAACTCAGCGTCGCCTGCCTCGACGACGTAGCGCTTGTTGCCGCTGTCGGTCAGAATCAGACTTCCCTCCAGCGTTGTGCCGACCACATGACCCGAGAGGCGGGTATCGTGATTGACTACGGTCACCGGGCGATTCAGGCCCATGAGATTGGCTTGCCACTGCTGATGTAGCGCTTCTGGCGTGGGGCGGGACGGCTTAACCAGGAGGCGATCCAGCGTTTGGCACAAGGCCAGCAGCAGATCGGCGCGATTGGTCTCTCGGTGCAAAAGCGCATATAGGCTGACCGGACGAATCCCCCCAGGCCGCGGTGCAGGAAGATCAGCGGCACGCTGGTTGACGTTGATGCCGATACCCAGTACAGCATAGTCCATGCCCTGGGGACCATAGGCACTTTCAATAAGAATCCCCGCTAGTTTGGCAATCGCCCCATCGCCCACGACGATGAGATCGTTGGGCCATTTCAGCCAGATCTGGCGGGCGAGTATCGGCACAGTTTGGCGCAGGGCAAGCAGCACGGCCAGCCCCGCAATCATAGGCAGTTGGGCAGGCTGTGCGGGCAAAACTGGATCGGCCACTACAAAACTGCTCAAGAGGGCGCGGCCAGGCGGGGCATCCCAACGACGATCCAGCCGTCCGCGTCCCAGGGTTTGTTCTTCGGCCACAATCAGCGCGCCGGCAGACGCCGCTGGCGTTTCGGCTTGGCGCACCAGATCATGAGCCAGCGGCATGGTGCTGTGGACCTGTTGATGATGCTGAAAGATGCGGCCAAAAAAAGAATGGCGAGATGGATTCGTGTTGGCGTAAAGCAACGTAGAGTCGGGCGGCATGGTGAATTCCTGACACGAACGGTTTTGCTTGTACTCTCCAGATCAATCGTGTAGAATTGTCTCACTTAGGCTCAGAAATATGGGTCCATTGCGTGCCGCTAAACCTGGAGAGCTAGTTGCAGTGGATTTTCCTGTGATACCGGAAGAGCGTTGATTTTGAACCCTAGATCTATCCCACCGCTCATTCAGGCATCGACCCACCTACCCAAGCCGATTTCGAGTGCGTTTATTGATGCTCAGCTTTCTGCACCAACGCCAACCCTGCCTATTATCTTAATCAGCCTCGTGGTTGGAACTGGCTCTGGGATAGTCGCATTCTATCTTAGCTATGCAGTTTTCCACCTAACAGCGCCCTGGAGTGCTGGCATTGCTACGCTTGGTTTAGTGGCTGCCGTGAGCGGAGCTGCGGCATTTCTCTCGTCCCTGCATGATCGGCGCACCATCGGCATGAATGTTGGGTTTAGCTGTGCACTGACGCTCTTATTGGTAACCTTTACTGGATTTTGTCTTGTGGTGGGGATTTTCGCCGCCACGCTGGCGCTCTTTTCGTGAGATGACCAGCCTTATGATACCAGAACGAGTCAACGCATGTCTCAACGCATAGCTAGTGCATCCAAAAAATCCGAATCCAGCCCGGCCAAAGCACTCGCCACCTCGCAACGGATTTGGGAAGTGGATAGCTGGCGTGGGGTGGCAATTGTGATGATGGTGATCTTTCACCTCATGTGGGATCTGGTAATTTTCGGTGTCGTCAATGTTCCTCTGGGGCGAGGGTTCTGGTTTTACTTTCAGCGCTTCACCGCCACATCCTTTATCCTGCTTGTGGGCATTTCGCTGGTGATCAGCTATAACCGCGCTCGTCAACGCCCAAACGGCACGGCTGGATTGTATCAAAAATTTTTGGTGCGCGGGCTTAAAATTTTAGCCATTGCTTTGGTGATTAGTCTTGTGGTGCGGCTACAAGGCCAGGGACGAATTGATTTTGGTGTGCTACACTTTATCGGCACCGCCATTATCATTGCCTATCCGTTTCTGCGCTTTCGCCGTTTGAACTTGCTCTTTGCCGCCCTCTTGTTTGCCGCCAGCTATGTGATCCGCGACATTCAAGTGGAGAGCTATCTGTTGGTCTGGCTAGGGTTCGAGCCACCCAATTATTTTTATCTTGACTATTTCCCATTGGTCCATTGGTTTGCCGTAGTGCTCATCGGGATCTTTATCGGCAACACGCTCTATGCCGATGGCAAACGTCAATTTCTCTTGCCAGATTTTTCCATTTTCTTTCCCTTGAATCTTTTGCAATTTTTAGGACGTCATTCATTACTGATCTACGTTGTCCATCAACCGCTTCTGTATGCCATTCTGTATGCCCTGAGCGTGGGCAACGCCGGCATCTAACGGCAGTGGATGACGCGGCTTTTCCATCAATCATCAACCCGTGGTCCATCAGAGGTGAATCTCTTGAGCAATAATCATACTGATCCACGCATTCTCGAATTGCGCGAAAAGAAAAGCGCTGCCAAACAAGGCGGCGGCGAAGCCAGAGTTCAGTCCCAGCACGAAAAAGGCAAAATGACCGCCCGTGAGCGGCTCGATCTCTTGCTGGACAAAGGCAGTTTTCGCGAAATGGATGTCTTTGTCACCCATAACTCTACGGATTTTGGACTGGCCGATCAAAAGTACCCTGGCGATGGCGTGGTCACTGGCTACGGCACCGTGGATGGCCGTCTTATATACGTCTATGCCCAGGACTTCACAATTTTTGGCGGTAGTGTCAGCCGTGCCCATGCCCTAAAGATCTGCAAGATCATGGACATGGCAATGAAAAACGGTGCGCCGGTCATCGGTCTTAACGATTCTGGCGGCGCACGCATTCAAGAAGGGGTGCTGAGTCTGGCGGGCTATGCCGAAATCTTTTATCGAAATGTCATGGCCTCGGGTGTCGTCCCGCAGATCAGTGTGATCATGGGGCCATGTGCCGGTGGCGCAGTCTATAGCCCGGCCATCACAGATTTCGTTGTCATGGTCAAAAACACCAGCCATATGTTTGTGACTGGCCCCGAAGTGGTCAAAACGGTCACCCACGAAGATGTCACCTTTGAAGAACTCGGCGGTGCGTCTGTCCATGCCAGCAAATCTGGCGTAGCCCACTTTGCCGCCGAAAACGAAGAGGATGCCCTCTTCCTCATTCAACAGGTAATGAGTTATCTCCCCAGCAACAACATGGACGATCCACCCTTTGTCCCCAGCACAGACGATCCGCTGCGCCAGGACGAGGAGTTGGACACCATGGTCCCCGATAACCCCAACCGCCCCTATGACATGAAAGAGATCATGCGCCGCATTGTCGATGATGGCCAATTTCTCGAAGTGCATGAACATTGGGCGCATGAATATTCTTGTCGGCTTTGCCCGCCTGGGTGGACGCTCTGTGGGCATCGTCGCCCAGCAACCTGCTGGTACTGGCTGGTGTGTTGGATGTCGAAGCCAGTCAGAAAGCCGCTCGCTTTGTGCGCTTTTGCGATTCGTTTAATATTCCGTTGGTGGTGCTAGAAGATGTCCCTGGCTTCATGCCCGGCCTCACCCAAGAACATGGCGGCATCATCCGCCACGGGGCCAAGTTGCTCTACGCGTTTTCCGAAGCCACCGTGCCCAAAGCTGACCGTAATTGTGCGCAAAGCCTATGGCGGCGCCTATTGTGTCATGAATCCGCGCCACATCGGTGCCGATCTGGTCTTGGCTTGGCCCAGCGCCGAAATCGCTGTGATGGGACCGGAAGGCGCGGTCAATGTGATCTTTCGCCGCGATATTTCCAGCGCTGATGATCCTGTGGTTCGCAAAAACCAATTGGTGGAGGAATACCGCGAACGCTTTGCCAATCCCTATATCGCCGCGGCCTGGCTTTATCGACAATGTAATCGAGCCGCACGAAACCCGTCCCCGGCTGATCAACACGTTGGAGATGCTCCAGAATAAACGAGAGACGTTTGCCTGCCAAAAAGCATGGCAACATTCCGCTTAAAAAATAGGAAACGGACCTGTCCATGTCGTTTATGACATTCCCTCAACGAAATCGAATTTGAACTGCCGGCGGTGCAACACAAGGCAATGGGTTATTCTGGCCTGCAACAGGGTGAATCGATTGCACTTGACACTTGACGGCGGGGTTCTTTTGCCCGATCGCGGCGGCCGTTAACTGGTTTGTCTGTACAGCCTAAAAGCTCCGCTCCAACGACTTTTCAACGCATTGGCACAGCAACCTACGCTTTTAGGGGGCAGATTGAAGAAGCCGAAATCTGAAGATGGAAACGGCGAAAGTGGCCAGTCTGTTCCATTGACTGTGGTGACCTTTTCCGTGCGTGTTACCTGCGCGCCGAAGCAGATGGCATGTTTCCCGATGGCACCTGGGAAACCCGCTTATCTACCGGCTATGCTCACTTACAAGGCATTGTCGAGGAGAGTTCAATACGGCGATTGGTAAATCCGATTGGCGTTACCATCTGGCATTTTCGCCGCTTGGTGCTCACCCGGTGATGCCGTCTTTGGCGAATGGTGCACGACAGAAGAATTACCATCCGCACCTTATTTATATGATCGCGTGCTGATTACTGCGCACATCCATAAATCGAAAATCTACTATTGAGTAAGTGGTAATTAGTAGTGGCAAATTGATGCCGAAACGCTGTGGCTTATCAATGACCATTTACCAGTTACCACTTACCACGCAGCCGGAGATATCCGTGTTCAAAAAAGTATCTCATTGCCAATCGTGGTGAAATTGCCGTCCGTGTGCATCCGCGCCTGCGAAGAACGCGGCATTCCCGCTGTGGCTGTCTTTTCCGGAGCTGACCGCACCTCGCTCCATGTACGCTACGCCGATGAAGCCTATTACATCGGCCCTTCGCCCAGCCGTGAAAGCTATTTATGTATCGACAAAATTATTGATGTGGCGCGCAAAGCAGGTGTAGACGCCATCCATCCTGGCTATGGCTTTCTTGCCGAGAATGCAGCGTTCTCCGCCGCCTGCCGCGATGCTGGGATCACCTTTATCGGCCCCGGTCCAGACGCCATCGAAAAAATGGGTGACAAACAGACGGCCCGCGCCACTGTCGCCAACAGTGGCGTGCCCCTCGTTCCAGGTTCGGAAAAAGGTCTGCGCGACGATGAGTTGCTGTCGGCAGCCTTGCGATCTGGCTTTCCCTCTGATGATCAAAGCCACTGCTGGTGGCGGTGGCAAAGGCATGAGGGCTGTCCACGATCCGGCGGAATTTGACCAAGTTCGCTGGCAGCTGCCCGGCGCGAGGCTGTGAGTGCTTTTGGCAATGATGAAGTTTATTTGGAAAAGTTACATCCCCTCGGCCCGCCACATTGAAATGCAGATCCTGGCGGATAGCCATGGCAATACCATTCACTTGGGCGAGCGTGAATGTAGCATCCAGCGCCGTCATCAAAAGCTGATTGAAGAAGTCGCCTAGTGTCGCGATCAGCGAGGCCAAAATGCGCCGAGAGATGGGCAAAATCGGCATCTCTGCTGCCGAGTCTGTCAATTATGTGAATGCCGGCACCATTGAATTTCTATACGACAGCAAAGAAAATCAGTACTACTTTCTTAGAGATGAACACCCGTCTTCAAGTAGAGCATCCGGTCACCGAAATGGTCACCGGCGTTGATATTGTTAAAGAGCAAATTACTATCGCCGCTGGTCGGCGTCTGCGCTATCGACAACAAGATATTGTCTCCAAAGGCTGGTCAATTGAATGTCGTATCACGGCGGAAGATCCGTTCAACAATTTTATGCCCAATAGCGGTATTGTCACCTATCTGAAAGAGCCGACTGGGCCGGGCGTGCGTGTCGAAAGCGCGCTCTATCGTGGCTATGAGGTTAGCCTTTTTTATGATCCCATGGTTGCCAAGCTAATCGTTTGGGGTGAAACGTCGGGCCGAGGCCATTCTGCGTATGCGGCGGGCACTCAATGAATATCGTATCGGTGGCATCAAAACGTCAATTCCTTTCCATCAAGAGATGATGGACAGTACTGAATTCATCTGGGGAACATTCGATACTAGTTTTCTTAGCCGCCGCCGTTTAATGTCCACCGAGCGCACGTCCGATGAACACGCCAAAATTGCTGCTGTGGCCGCCACACTGATCGCCCACGAAGCTGGGCGACGTGCCGTCCACATTGGTGATACTCAGGCCAGTAACCAACAACGTAGCCTCTGGAAAGAGGCCAGCCGTGTGCGCTCCGCAGGAGGTCGCTGGTGAAATACTTTGCTCAAATCGGCGAACAAGAATATGAGATTGAGATCGAAGGCGACGAAATCTCCATCAATGGTGAGCCTCTAGAGGTTGATCTCTCTCAGAGTGGCGTGCCGGAACTGTATAGCCTTCTCTTAAATGGAAAAAGTTTTGAAGTTTTGGTCGAAGAAAATCGTCAAAACTACGCGGTAACATTGCGCGGTGAGCAATATCACGTACACGTAGAAGATGAACGTTCACGCCGTCTCAATATGGGACGCAAAGGCCCCGAAGTCCCCAAAGGGGAGTTAACCATTAGGGCGCCTATTCCTGGCCTTGTGGTTAAAATACTGGTGCGCGAGGGAGAAGAAATTAACGAAGATCAACCTCTTGTCA
>CAVRLX010000003.1:0-610000 GCA_963721725.1 uncultured Chloroflexia bacterium | reverse complement strand
TAGCGAAATTCCTTGTCGGGTAAGTTCCGACCCGCACGAAAGGCGTAACGAGTGGGGCGCTGTCTCAACGAAGGACCCGGTGAAATTGAAATAGGCGTGAAGATGCGTCTTACCCGCAGCAGGACAAAAAGACCCCGTGGAGCTTTACTGTAGCTTGATATTGGGGTAGGGCTTCGACTGTGTAGGATAGGTGGGAGACTGAGAAATCGGGCCGCCAGGTTCGGTGGAGTCTTTGGTGAAATACCACCCTGTCGGAGTCTTGCCTCTAACGATAACCGTAATCCGGTTATGAGACAGTGTCAGGTGGGCAGTTTGACTGGGGCGGTCGCCTCCCAAAAGGTAACGGAGGCGCGCAACGGTTCCCTCAGGCTGAATGGAAACCAGTCAGAGAGTGCAAACGCATAAGGGAGCTTGACTGTGAGAGCTACAACTCGAGCAGAGACGAAAGTCGGCGTTAGTGATCCTATGGCACCGAGTGGAAGGGCCATGGCTCAACGGATAAAAGCTACCCCGGGGATAACAGGCTAGTCTTCCCCAAGAGTTCACATCGACGGGAAGGTTCGGCACCTCGATGTCGGCTCGTCACATCCTGGGGCTGGAGTAGGTCCCAAGGGTTGGGCTGTTCGCCCATTAAAGTGGTACGCGAGCTGGGTTCAGACCGTCGTGAGACAGGTCGGTCTCTATCCGCTGTGGGCGCAAGGGAATTGAGGGGGGCTGTCCCTAGTACGAGAGGACCGGGATGGACAGACCGCTGGTGTGCCAGTTGTTCCGCCAGGAGCATCGCTGGGTAGCCATGTCTGGGATGGATAACCGCTGAAAGCATCTAAGTGGGAAGCCAGCCCCAAGATGAATTCCCTCACAGGGTAACCTGGTAAGTGCGCTGGTAGACGACCAGTTTGATAGGCGGCAGGTGGACAGGCTGAGAGGTCTGAAGCGTAGCCGTACTAATGCACGAGGGCTTAACCATTGAATCATTCTTCTGCTTCTATCCTATTCAGTTTTTAGTGCGTCAGACACGAGAAATTGTTGATTTGACCACGAGAATCATGACGATTGTTCTTGATTCGTTCCTGTGTAAGTGAGCCAGTGGGTGGTGTGGTGAGCGTGGTGTTGGTGGCAAGAGCGGTGGGGGTACACCCGGTCCCTTCCCGAACCCGGCAGTTAAGCCCGCCAGCGTCGATGGTAGTAGGGGTCTGCACCTCTGCAAGAGTAGACCGTCGCCAACTCCAACCTCACATCCCCCCACTGGCTTCCTTTTCCTTCATCCCCTCACCACACACTCCTCATCGTGGCCCCTTTACTCTATAGTAAGTATCCCTCAATAGTTTTTCCACTAGAGCTATCCCATAACACTTTATTTGTTCTGTTTATCATTCACTAAGTCTGATGGTTGCGGCTGTTTTTGTGTGAATATATTTACAGATTGGGTAAGAGAGAAAGTCAATAATGGACTTTTGTATAGACCCTGAAATAACACGCTTCTGCGGGCTAAAATTCCAGATTTCAGAATGAATAGAACCAATTTTCATGAAAATATATGGGAGAAATTTATGGAACAAATAATTTGGATTGTCCGACACGGCAACCGGGAAGATTTTCATAATACCGGATGGGCCAAAACTGCAGAACGCCCTCACGATCCTGCACTTTCACCCGATGGCGAAGACCAAGCGCGCGAATTAGGAGCAAGTTTGCGTGGTCAGTCAGTAGATCGAATTTTTGCTTCGCCCTATTTGCGTACCTTGCAAACTGCCAGCCACATCGCTGATGCGTTGGATCTCCCCATCTATCCCGAACCGGGTATTGGTGAATGTTTGCCAACTGTGGCAGAGACTCCACAAATTATTTCTGAAGAAGACCGCGCTATACGTTTTGTGCGTATCAGCGAACACACGGCCTGTTATCAGCCAACTTTTCCAGAGGGTGAAGCTGTTGCGCATAAACGCGCTGCCGAGACTGTCCAGCAATTGGCGGATCAATTTCCCGGCGAAAATTTGTTGCTCGTGACCCATGCTTCGCCCATTGTGGGGATTGTACGGCATTTGACGGGAATGCAGGAGAAGATACGCGTGCCGCTGTGTGGACTATTCACCCTCAAGCGGCGCAGCACCGAGGATGATTGGGAACTGGTCGGCATTGCAGATGTCTCCCATCTTAGCAATCAGGATGTAAGTTTGCGCTACGCTCATGTGGGATAGTGTCATGTGAGTCTATTCGATTATTGAATCCTGTAATCGCCCCTGGATTCTGGCTTCCCAAATCTCAGCGGCGTGTTCGGCTGTGTGTCGGGCCATGCGAAAGAGCAGTTCGTCTAACCGCCCAGGCGTGCCCCAGGCGTATGCGCCTTCCTGAGCAAAGGCACTATCGGGCAACCGGTTGTAGTGCGAGATTAGGCGGCGATGCGCTGTTGCCAGTGCATCTAAAAGCGTAATCATATCGAGATGCTTGGTTTCGGCGTATAACCGGGCATTCGCTTCCTCAAGTGTATCTCCGGTCAACCAGCGTTCAAGCGATGTTGGTTCCGGCTGAGGCCAGCCTCGCATCAAAGCCACCATGTATTCCTCCCAGGCCAGCACATGCGCCAATAGATCGCGCACTGTCCAACTGCCTGAAATTGCCTCGGTTGTGACCACTTGCTCGTGTAATCCACCAATCCCATCCAACAGATTTTCGTGCTGCTTGCTGATAAAGCGGCGCAACCCTGCCCTGCCCCAACGCTCCATCGATCCACAGTAGCGGAAAATTTCAGCGCCATGTTCGGCCACATGTCGGCTCATGTGATGGAGCAACTGATACAGGATCTGGCGGTCTTCGCCTGCTTCACGGTAGATTGCTTCAATTTGCGCCGGGGTGCAGGCGCGGGCAAAATGGATCAAATCCCTCCGAGCGCGCTCTGCTGCGGATGTGACTTCTGCCCAACTACGGTGTTTGTCATGGCGCGCGCGCTCGTCATTAGTGACAAGGTGAGATGGCACACGTTCGGCCCACTCGCCAACAAGCGCAGCCTGCATTCGGCGCAATTGGTAGTCGTCCCAATAGGCAACATGGCCCACCACCATTTTGGGCGACCATCCGCTGTGGAGACAAGGCTTTTCATGCTCAGAAGTTTCTAGCAGAACCAATATACGCCCAAATTCTGCATAGGATTCCTCTAACTGTTGTGCCAGCCAGAATGGATCACTTCGTAGCGCTATCTGTTCGTGCATTATGATCTCCGTGTGCGGCTGGATTTAAAAAAGACTCAGGTCATTGTACGTAGAAATGAACAATCACGCCATTGTAGGCGTCCTACAAGAGCAGCTAAAAGCTATTAAAAGGTACTGGTGCGACGCACTCGCCACACAAGCGTTTCACAACCGTTCTACTCCTGGCGAGTGCGTCGCACCTGAATCGTTACTAAAAAATTTAGGAAGGACTTTTGTCTCATGAAACGTCAATTTATGATTACGTTTGCCTTGGGGATAATGCTTTTGGTTTCGGCGTGTGTGCCGATACCTTTGCCTCCGGGGAGACCTACCGAGGTGCAGCCATCCCCAGAATTGCCAGAAATAGAGAGTGCCCAGGCTGAAGCTGTTGCTATGTCCCTTCGCCAAATGCTCATGCAACAGTTAGGGGCCAATTTCGAGGCCATTGAAATTGTGTCAGTTGAGGCAAAAGAATGGCCGGACGGCTGCTTGGGACTCCCCACTCCAGACGAAGCCTGTACGTTGGCGATTGTGCCGGGGTATGAGGTGACGCTGGCGGTGAATAGCGAGATGTATGTCTATCGAAGCAATGCCGATGCATCCACCATTCGTCTGGCTGAGGCCCCTGCGACTGATATGGGCGCTGTGGCTATGGAATGGACCCAGAATGCTGATGCTGGGGTCTGTGCTACGGCGCAGTTGGGAGTCGAAGGTGCAGCCTTTGGCCTGTGTGGTGGACCGCTGTTGGGTCTACAGGTGGCAAGCCCCGATTACGCTCATGATCTGGGCTGGTTTGTGAACACCTATGCCCCTTTTGAAGCAGAGACCGCCGCCGGGCATCTGCTTTTCAACGGTACGGGAACGCAGACCGCCACCCCGGCTGAAGAGCGCATGTTGGCAGAGTGGGCGCAGTTGGCTTATCACGAGGCCAGCGCAGGGCGTTCTGGCGCAAGCTGGGGATTGGCCTTTGCCTGGCATCGGGAAGGTGGCATTGCCGGTTTCTGTGACGATCTCACGGTCTATGTGACGGGGCGCGTTTATGCGAGTTCGTGTCGGGGCAACGAGCCGCAAACTCTGGGCAAAGCACGCCTGGATGCCGCTCAACTGGCGCAACTTTATGACTGGGTGGATACGCTCCAGAGCTTTGAATTTGAGCAGCGCGATCCATCTGTGGCAGATGCCATGACCATTCGCATGGTCTTTTCCGGGGCGGGCGAAATACCTGCCAGCGCTGAAATCCAGGCAGGTATGGAGACATTTGCATCAACGCTTTTCGCTGAGGTGAGCAACTAATTGTTCTCCCAGGCAAAGAAAAAGGGGAATCGACACAGGGTCGATTCCCCTTTTTCTTTGCCTACGCACGATCATCAGCGTGCCTCAATGCTAAATTCGTATTGGGCAACTTCGGTGGTGACGGGGGTTGTGCCGCTGATCGTGAGCACAGCGCTACGGTTGCGGTCTGCGATTGCCACCGGAATCGTGGCCTGCCCAGCGCCATCCACCGGAATCGTCTGCACAGAAAGAAGATCGTCGTTTTGCAGGATCAATAATTGTAACAACCAATCCTGGGTCAGCCGATTGTCGGTCAACACCCACCCCTCACTCAGCCAGCCCTCGCTCTCCGCTTCGAAATCCGCCGCGTAGCCAAGCGCGGCAATGCGGACATCGTCGATAAACCAACCGGGTGTATTGGTCACATCGTCGGTCACATACTCGAAGCGCACCCAGATCGTCTCACCGGCATAGTCGCTGAGATCAAAACGGTCGTTGATCCACTGCGCTTCTGTGGCGAGATCCGAACCGCTATCGCCCGTGTAGGCCGAGCCAAAGCTGTTGCCGTTGGGATTGGTATCCGTGGTAAATTGCCCCTGCAAAACTTGCCACTTGATCCCATCCCGGCTGGCAAGCACATAGCCATAGTCATAATCCGCCTCGATCACATACCACAGGGCAACCTCCATCTCCACGGCTGTGCCGGGAGCCAGAGCCGACAGATCAAAACGGCGTGTCAGCCGTGTATCCGCATGATCGGCGCGGTTGCTCCACCACATCCGATCTCCACTGTGGGGCGAGGTGGGGGCGAGGCGGGTCTGCACTTCCCCTGCGAAGGTGATCACAAGATCGCGCCCGCCGGTTAGTTGCACATAGTCCACGCCAAAGTTGCGTACATCACTCTGCAACGGCCCCACCGGATAGCTCCCATACTGATGGACTGCAATCGGCTGGGGCACATTCATCTGTGCATAGCCATAGATACCGGGTAGCCCCAGCGCGTCGGGATCATCCACAAAGTTTGCCACAGTCCGATCCGCGAAGAGATCCACAAACGATTGGGCATTGCCGGTCTGCTGCAAGGCCAGTTCGATGCCGCGCACACTGTTGGCGGGACTTGCCACCACCGCTTTGGTCACCGCTTCGCCAAAGCGCTGATAGAGATAGGCCATGAACAAATAGGCACCGCCATAGTGCGGGCCATTGGACCCCACCACATCGCCCCACGTGGTCAATTGGGTATCGGGCTGGCTGGCATAGAGGCTGGGGAAATAGTTGGCCGCCTCATAGCCCACAATATCTTGGGCCAGCTCGCTCAGCCCTTCGTTGACCCAGGCTGTTTCGTCCCGGTCAATATGCCAGTGGATCATATGCTGAAATTCATGGGCCAAAACAGTCTCATACTCTACATAATCATTGGTACGGTTGAGCCAATCCAGGCTGATATAGAACATCTCTTTTTCGTTGGAATAGGGGTTCGCCAGACGGCTAAACTGATCGGCGCTGCTATAGTAGCCCGCAATGGGCCCGCCCAAGTTTGTGACGTGGAGAATGTGTAGCCGTGGATCGTTGTCCACGCCGGGGAGCCACTCACTGCCGAAAAACTGCCGCACCGTGGGATAGATGACCTCGCTAAATTGGTCTACGGCCTGCATAATTCGCTCGCTCTCATAGGGCTGATCGACCTGCACCCAGGCGTAGGCCACCGCTGTTTTGTGGATCAGCCGGGCTGTGAAGCGAAAGCGCTCGTTGGTCTCCACGTTAGATGCCCAGAACTCGATTTCGTCGCCCACGGCATAGGTTGGCGTCGTGGCGTTGACCATCAAAGGGATCTCTTCAATGTCGGGTCGCAGCCGCAGGGCCAGATCGCGTAGATCGCGCGTGGGGATGGCCGCCAGGGCCAGTTGCGCTTCGGTAAAGGTGCGCGGCGTGGGGGAGGGGATAGGCGTAGATCTGCGCACAGGCGTAATTTGGATGGCGGGTGTTGTTGGCACTTGCCCGCTTTCGCTTGGGCGCAATCGATCTGCACACCCGGCCAGCCATGTGATGACTACAAACGCAACAGACAAAAACAGCAGTAAGCGCACCAAACGCCGAGGGCGATTGGGAAAGGTCATAAGACACTCCATAGGATGAGACGGCAATTGCGCCGTTAGGGCAGGGCATCCAACGGCATTTGCCAGAGGGAAAGCGTGCAAGTTGTGCTATCGGTGACGGTTACAAGCAGATTGCCCTCAGCCGTAGCCGCGTCGATCCCGGCGGGGCGGGCCAAGTTGCTCTGGAATTGCGCCATTGGCTGCCCGTCGGCACTGTAATAAAGTAGCAGTCGCCGCTCGGGATCGGTGACAAAGAATGAACTATCAAACAGCCCGGCCAAGTGGGGGCCAAAAACTGTGTTCACCGGGGCAATGGCGACCTGCCCCTGGCCGCGATCTAGCCGCCAAAGCGTGCCGTTTTCGCTGGTAATCACCCAGATCGTGCCGTTGGGCAGGGTCATCACATCCACAGGTTGACCTTTGCCGATCTCCGTATCCGGCCCGCCAATCTGATCAAGCACCTCGCCCAATGCGGAAAGGATGACGACCCTTGCCCCGCCTGTGTCTGCCACAAGCAACGTCCCTCCTCCGTCTACGCCCAACCCGCGCGGACGATAGAAGCTTGTGTCCTGGGCAATCGCAGTCAAGGTTTCCCCATCTAACTTGAAGATCTGCTGTACCGTGGCGTCGAGTAAAAAGATCTCACCGGTCACCGTGCGGCCCAGATCAAACGGCTCTTCCAATTGTGGATCGCTGTAGACTTGAAGGGGCGTACCGTCGCCCAGATCATAGGCCACCAGCCGCCGGTTGCCCGTGTCGGCCACGTAGATGCGATTCTCTTCGACCATGAGCAATGCGCCGCGCGGCTCGGAGAGTTGCCCATCCCCAGCCCCGCAGTTCCCCACCTGCCAGCGCAGCTCAAGCGGCAATTCGGGTAATCCCGTGGGCAAGGTATCGGACGCCGTTTGGAAATTTTCCTGAATTGCCAGGGGCGCTGTGGCAATGGGCAACGGCACGGATTCTGGCAGATCGGGCAAGGTCAGTGCCGCGGTATCCACATCGGGCAGATAGGCAGCGAAGTACTGGGGTGGAATGGGGCCACCCTGTAGGCCTGCCGGTTGCCAAGTCAGTTGCATCTCTGCGTGACCAGGGAGCGGACGATAGTGCAAGCGCAGATCATGCCAGCCGCGGGCCAGTGCGAGTGTAACGGCCTCAGTTGTGGCCCCTTCGTCATCTTCCAGCACCAGGGCATTGTCCACATAGAGCCGCTGCGGACCCGCCGCCATGACGGTTAGCGTGTAAGATCCATCTACGGGCGCGGCCAGCTTCCCCTGCCAGAGGAGAGCGCTGGCGCGTTCGGCCAGCGGGCCAGGCATGATAAACGGCTCGCGTCGGATCTGCGCTGGGATTTCGCTCTCCAACCACGGCCAATCCACGTTGCCCATATAGTATTTGGCAAGCAGGCCCGCCGGCACGGCACGGCTATACAGTGCTTGGCGCGGGATCGGCTCTGTCTTGCCGCCGGGGCGTTGCCAGCGCACAGAGAGATGGGCGTCCGCCGTACCGCTTTGATAGGTTAGCGTGAGTGGATAGAAACCCTGCACGAGTTCAAGTTGATTGGCGCTAAGCCCTGCCTCTGTATCGAGTGCAATGAAGGGCTGCGCTTCGTCCCCCAGGAGAAGGCGCAGGGTGGCGTCCTCGTTCATCTCTACCTCAAAGCGATAGAGTCCGCTTTCTGGCACATAAAGCGCGCCCTGATTTTGAAGCGTGAAGGGCAAGGGCAAGGGCTGCTCGTTTCGCCAATCCAGGTCCAGCGCATCACCCGGCGTGGTGATTGTGGCGCTTTCGGGTGGGCCAGCCTGCTCTCCGGCAAAGTAGAGGGTGGGGAGACCGCGCATGGTCTCCACCCGGTCGAGAGGCACACGGATCACAAAGGCAAGGATCTTCCCCCCAGGGCCATCGGTAAGCGGCTCGGCGCTGACACTTTCATAGAGATCAAAGAGCAGGCGCAGAATCTCCGGGTTGCTGCTGGGCAGGACATAGAGAAGATCGCTATCTGTGGGCAGTGCGTTAAAGGGCGAACCCACAAAGGGGAAATGTTCAACGGCATCCAGGGGGGCAATGCGTTTGGCATAGGCCAGCACACCGCGCGCCGCTAACTGGGTGGTGGGGTTTGCCAGAACGGCGTGTGGAGCCAGAATCAGTGTGTTGTCCACGCCGCCGTTGTCCACAGACGTTTGGAAACGTTCATAAAGAAACTGGCCGATGGCGATCTCCGCGCCGCTATAAGCTGTGGCAAAATTCCCCTCCTCGACGGAGGCCGCCAATCCTGACCGCGTAGAAAATCCCAGCACCACAAGCAGCAGCAGACTAGCGCCCGCCAAAAAGGGCACAGGGCGGATCAGGGGTGACCAGAAACGGGTCAGCGCGCTCCAGAATTGATCTAGTGCCACAGTCGCGGCCAAGCAGAGGATCAGCAGCAGTGGGGTCAGGGTGGAGAGGCTGATAGCCGCGCCATCCAGCGCGGCAAAAAGCAGGGTCAAGAGGAGGCCAACCCACAAAAAAGAGGAAAGCGGCCAACGCAGAAAACGTATCAGATAAATCAGGCCAAAAAGGGCTAACAGAAGAAAGATCAGAGCCGCCGGTGTGTGTACTTGTAAGATCTGACCAACGATTGACTGGAATTGACGCTCAAGCAAAGAGAGATCGGCGGCGAGAAAGTCTACGCTCTGCAATGTTGCCAGCCGGGGCAGCCCGCCCACCATTACTACCAGCCAATAAAGCAGCGTCACACGCCAATGGCGGAGCGGCGGGAAGAGCAGCGCCCAGAGCAACAATGCGGGGATAAGCGGCAGCGGCGCAGCCAAGAGCGCGCTCCCAGCCAGCAGCCCGGCTAGCAGCCAGCGACGACTGTTGCCCGTTTGGTTGGCGTCAAAGCGTGCCCAGACGCTCAATAAAAGCAGCGGTAATAGAAGTGTGCCGGGTTCTGGATAGCGACTTAGTTGAATGTGCCAGGGCAGAAATGCCAGCAATAGAGCGCCCAAGAGCGCGCTGGCACGGGGCAAGAAACGGCTGGCCGCCCAATAGAGCAGCGGAATGGTGAGGCTGCCCAATACAATCCCCAGCCATTGCAAGGGTGCCAACCCAGGACCAAAGAGACCAAAGATGGCGGCCAAAATCAGACCATAGGCAGGCGGTACAGACGAGAGCAGCGCAGACCAATTGTCCTCGCGCAAGATGGTTAACACGGTGGTGGCGGTCTGGCATCCATAGTCACTACAGCCAGTGGGCAGCCCGGCAAAGTTCCAAATACGGATGACCAAAGCCAGCAGTCCCAGCAGCGTTACGGCTATTGCCAGCGACTTCCCCGTAATTTCTGGTTGCGCGTTGCCGGTCTGCCCATGTCGCATCACCCTTAACGGCAAGCAGTGTGCGCGCCGCCGAGAATGACCAAACGGGCGAAACCGGGGGCACATAGGGCCAGAGCAGAGCTATTCCCATCAACCCTAGAGCGACCATCCAGAGTAATCCTGCCCAGAGCCTCCAGTCACCCTCGGCAAACCAGAGCAGACCACCGCCCACGCTGGCGAATAGCAGCCCCAGGCCAAACATCCACACCGCAAAGCCGGGCCATTCCCCTTGCCGAAGCGCGGGAACTTTTTCGAGCCAAAGGGGGCCACAGCGAAGCCGCAAACAGGACGCTGCCAATCAGCAGCAGCAACAGACCATCGCGCAGGGCAACGGCAGCGGTGGGCTGGGCGGCGTCTATCATCGACACGCCCCACAAACTGATCGCAAATGCAAGAAAACGTAAGACAAGGATCTGCATATCTAAATTTGCCTGTTATCAAAATGGAATCGGATAAACGACGTGATGGTAAGCTTCTGTGCAAAGTGTAGCGGTTGCCTCGGAAGCTTGCAAGTAGCGAGAAATTGTGGGAAAAAATTCACTTACTTTCTGCAGAAAACATCCTTTTACATCTGTAAAGAATCGTAATACAATGGAAAGCTAGAGATTGCTATAGATATGATAGGCGTTATTCTGTTTCAAAGGATGATCTATGAGTGTTCAACACCCAGCTCAGCTGAACGCTATAGAGCCTACAGCCCGATCCGTTGACCCTGCCCCACTCCCCTATCCAACCCCGATTGATGAAGACGTGCGGCTGCAAGCGCTGTATAGCTACAATATTTTAGACACGCCTGATGAAGATGCCTTTGACCGCATCACGCGGCTGGCGGCGCGGCTACTGAACATTCCTGCTTCGTTGATCAATTTAATCGATATAGATCGCCAGTGGACCAAAGCGCGCTTTGGCGTAGACGCAACTGTCATCCCACGCGCCCACTCCTTTTGTACACATACCATTGTTCAAAAAGAGGTGCTGGTGGTGGAAGATGCGCGGTTGGATCCGCGCTTTGCTCAAAATCCTCTGGTGTTGGATGGATCGGTGATCTTTTATGCGGGCGCGCCGCTGGCAACATCAGAGGGCTATCACCTGGGCGCGCTGTGTGTGATTGATACCCAGCCCGCGCCTTTTTAGCCAGACCCAGGTCGAGACATTGCAAGAACTGGCTACATTTGTGATGGCCGAGATTGAACTGCGCCGTGAGATTATCGAGCGCAAACGCGCTGAAAAGTTGCTGATTGATCAGACCCATGCCCTAGATTTGATCGCACAAGGTAGCCCCACGGAGCAGGTATTAGATTTTCTGTGTCGCATGGCCGAGCGCCATCTGCCCGGTGCGACGAGTGGGTTTCTGGTGACCAGTGAGCTATACCCGCGTTTTGAACGTGCCGTTTCCCCCAGTTTGCCACAAGAGTTTATAGACCTTTTTATGACATCGCCGATTAGTTTGACGCACGGCCCTTGTGGGGCGGCTGCGTTTTTGGGCCAGCCGGTGATTGTCAGCGATTCCCGGCCTGGCTCGCTGCGGGTGGAAACGGCGATTGGGTTAAAAGCTTGGTCGCCTGCACCCTATGTGCATAAATTGTTGGAAAAACATGGCATCAATGCCTGTTGGGCAATCCCGATCTTTAGCGCCAAAGGGCAGGTGTTGGGTACATTTGCCGTTTTCCCACCCGCACCCATGACTCCGCAGACAGCGGAGTGGGATCTGATTGCAAGGATCACCTATATTGCGGGCATTGCCATTCAGCAGGAGCGCGCTCGCCAAGCCCTGATCACCAGTGAAGCGCAGTCACGGCGACTGGCGTTGGTGGCGAAGCATACAAGCAACGGAGTCTTGATCGCCAATGCGTTGGGGTATACCGAGTGGATCAACGAGGGCTACACACGGCTCACAGGCTATACATTGGAAGAGATGCAGGGGCGGCGGCCCAGCGATCTACTGTCTGGCCCTCATCAGGATCTGGAGACCTTGGATTATATTCAGCAGGCTATTGCCAACCAGCTTCCTTTCCACCGCGAATTAATCAACTATCGCAAAGATGGCACGCCCATTTGGGTGGAGACGAGCGCCGAACCGTTAATTGAGGCTAACGGAGACTTTTCCGGGTACATCTCGATTGAAGCGGATATTAGCGAACGCAAACGCGCCGAAGATGCCCTGCGTACCTCGGAAGCGAATTTGCAGACGATTTTCGACAACAGCCCCCAGTCTTTCTTGCTCTTGTCGCGAGATGGTACAGTGATCAAAACCAACAAAGTTGCCAATCAACATGCCGAAGCAGCCCTAGGGTATCCCATTCGTGAAGGGGACTCAATGGCAGTATTTGCTGAGATTGAAGATATAGCGGTGATAGAGGAGCGTATGGCACGTATAATACGCGGCGAAACCTTCAGCTATGAATTCTCGCGCGATTTGGGTCATCGTCGTGTTTGGTATCAAGTGACCCATAGCCCTGTCTTTGACGAACACAGCCAAGTCAAAAATTTTATCATTAGCGCCCTGGAGGTTACCGATCTTAAAGAGATGGAGATCGGACTGCGCAGTAGCCAGGCCCACGCCCAGCGGCTGGCCCTGGTGGTCAGCCGCACCAGCAATGGGATTTCGATGACAGGTCCCGATGGACGCATTGAATGGGTGAACGATAGCTTTACGAGCCTGACTGGGTATCGACTGGATGAGATTCAAGGTCGCTACCACGATGATTTCCTGGCTGGCCCGCAGACTGATCCAGCGGCACTGGCTTATTTGGCTTGCCAAAATGCAACCCAACAACCCTTCGCCGTCGAACTGCTTAACTATCGCAAAAATGGTGAGCCATTTTGGATGTCGGTACAGGGCGAGCCTTTCTATAACGAAGAGGGCACCCTGCTGGGCTTTGCAGGCTTGCACATGGATGTTACCGAGCGCAAAGAGGCCGCGCGCGGAAATTGGAAGAATCGCACAAGCGCATTGCCGCCCTACACGGAATCAGCCGCACCATCGCCCGATCTCGCTCAGTGCAAGAGAGTGCCCAGGCGGCTTTGATGCATCTTGATCGATTGGTGGCGAGTCATATTTCCGCCATTATTGAGATTGATCCGAACGCAGGAGAAATGGATTTGCTCTCAATGTATCCGCCTCAAGCGGGTATTGGCGAAGTCGGCACTCACATTCCGCTTGCCATGCTCAATGGGGCGGTGCTTGATGGATCTGGCGTGTACTATGTGCCTGATTTGACCGAGATTGAGAACCCTTCGGATAGGGAACAACTTTTTTTAAGGCGAGGGCTGCGTTCTTATCTGGCCGCGCCGATTCTTGTGGATGCCCATGTGGTCGGGGTTGTCGATGTGATTGGTGAGCAGCCCAACGCCTTTGATAAAAACGATATTTCTATCGTGCAAGAGGTGGCCGACATGCTGGCGGTTGCCATGCGCCAAGACCGCTATCAGCGCGATCTGGTGCAGGCAAAAGAGCAGGCTGAGGAGATGAACCGGCTTAAATCGGCTTTTCTCGCCAGCATGAGTCACGAAATCCGCACGCCATTGGTGACCATCTTGGGCTTTTCCGATGTGTTGGCCGAAGAGGTGGACGGAGTGGGCAGGCCGCATGTTGAATTGGTGCGCAAAGCTGGGCGGCGTTTAATGTCCACGCTGGATTCTGTGCTCGATCTGGCGCGCTTTGAGAGTGGGACCATGCGCTTAAATCCAACCATGCTGGATGTGCGCGCGATGGTAGGCGAGACTGTGCAACTTTTTGCCCCCCAGTCAAGGTCAAGCGCGGTGACTTTGCAGTGTAATCTGCCTTCAGCACCTCTCTTTGCCGAAATCGATCCGGCTGCACTCAATCGGGTGCTAAATAATTTGCTTTCCAATGCCCTTAAATTTACCACAACAGGCGCGGTGACGGTGACATTGCAGTCAAACCCCCACGAGATGAAAATCAGCGTTAAAGATACCGGGATTGGGATTGATGCCACATTTCTGCCCTATATCTTTGATGAATTCAAACAAGAGTCACAGGGCATGCGCCGCAGCTTTGAAGGGGTCGGGCTAGGATTAACCATAACGAAGCATCTGGTTGCGTTAATGGGTGGACAGATTGATGTAGAAAGTACAAAAGGCGTGGGTACAGAGTTCCATGTGTGCATTCCCCTTCGCTATCAAAATCGTATAAGTACCGAAGCGCCCTTGGTGCCGGTAGCTAATAATAGGAGCGGGACTATGACAGATGTACGCCACACAATTCTTTTTGTAGAGGATCAGGTTGAAGTTCGTATATTGGTTGAGCTTTTTCTGCGCAACCGTTTTGAGATTAAATCGGTTGCGACCATTGATGAAGGAATCGCCGAAAGCAACCGACAACGCTATGATCTGGTGGTGATTGACATTCATATGGGCGAGATGCGCACAGGTACAGATTTGGCCCAGATTTTGCGAGATAATCCCACCTATGCCCACGTGCCTTTGGTGGCTTGCACCGCGTATGCGTTGCCCGCCGACCGGGAACGCTTTCTGGCCGCGGGCTTTGATGGCTACTTGAGCAAACCTTTTACGAAGATGGAATTAGAAGAGACCATTGTCTATTTTTTGCAGGATAAAAAGCTCTTGGCATAAAGAGGGAGCCTTGCCGAGTGGCTTGCTAAGATCAAAGGAAAGGGGCAGACGATTTTCGCCTGCCCCTTTCCTTTGATTGCCATTATCCGGGTCGAAAAAAAGGCTTAGCCTTCCACCGTCTGCAAGGTTTCTATTACGGGGGCGGCTTCTTGCTCCAGGATGGCGTTAACTTCGGCAAAGACCGTGGCAACATCTTCCGACTGGACGGTGATGCGCTCCAGCCCCTTGCCGATGATCTGATCGCCATTTGGCACAAAGACACGCGCCGAATCCTGCGGCTTGGTCAGCGCCAGTTGTTCCGTGGCCGTCTTGAATTGGGG
Source organism: uncultured Chloroflexia bacterium (assembly GCA_963721725.1). Lineage (GTDB taxonomy): Bacteria > Chloroflexota > Anaerolineae > Caldilineales > Caldilineaceae > RI-153. Next base: position 595,181 of record CAVRLX010000003.1, on the reverse strand, counting down.
GAACTCCTCGAAATAGGCTTGCATTTCAGGGCTGGCAAGCGCACTCTTGCGCACAGGCATATAGCCCGTATTCTGCGACCAAAACGTGGTGTTTTCGGGGTTAGAGGCAAAGGCAATATACTCGAAAGCGGCGCTGTGTTTCTCTGCCGGCGCGCTGGAGAGGACAGCCAACCCCGCCCCACCTGTGCAACAGCCGAACTGATATTTCTGGGGCAAGAAGGCGGTGCCGAATTCAAACTGGGCATTGGCCTTGACGCCACCCATTGAGCCTGTGGACATCATCGACGCAGCCGTCAGGCCGTTGATGAAATCAGACTGAATGTCTTTGCTCGGCACGGCCCATCCCAAGCTGTGGACGGTGTCTTTATAGAACTGTCCCGCTTCAATTGTGCCATCGCTGGTCATTAACATCTCAAATTCGGGGGTGCTGTAGGCTCCATTAAACTGCCACGCCACGCCCTGGAAAAGCCATGCAATATAGCTGGCTCCATCGGGATGGGCAAAGGCCGAGGTGACAATTTCATCGCCATTCTTTTCGACCAATTGGGGTGCCCATTCCATGAATTCGTCCCAGGTTTCGGGGCCACGGTCGGGCAGGCCAGCGGCAGCCCACTTCTCTTTGTTGTAATAGAAAAGGGGCGTGCTGCGCGCAAAGGGAATCCAGAAATGTTGACCCTTGCGCACGCCTTCGTTGATCAGCGAATCCTGATAATCGGTCAGATCGACACTGTGCGCCGCGATCAGATCATCCAGCGGCAGAAGGGCGTTGTTCAGATAGAACTTGAACCACCAGACATCGCTCAACAGCGAAACATCGGGGGCCGTGCGGGCCTGGAGCGCTGCCGTGACCTTTTGGGCGGTCTCTTCATACGTGCCCTGGAACTGATAGTCGAGGACGACATCGCTCTGGCTTTCGTTAAAGCGTTTGACAAGCTCGGTTTCGGCTTCTCCATTCTTGCCGGTGAAACTGCTCCACAGCGTGACCGTCTGCGGCTCTGCCGCCGGGGCCGCGCTGCCGCCCCCACTGGCTGCCGGCGCACCGCCCGGCGTAGCCACAGGTGCACAGGCGGCCAGTGCCAGCATTCCGGCCCCGGCCCCCATGCCCATTAAAAATCGACGGCGGCTTACCATAGTTTGCGACATGAAAATCTCCTTTTGATATGAAAACGATTCGATTGTAAAGCCTAATTGAAGATCGGGGATTAGAGATTGGATATTGAGTGTTGTGACCCAATATCCAATCTCTAATCCCCAATCGCTTATCCCTTAACAGCCCCAGCAGCGATGCCGTCTACAATATAGCGCTGGGCATAGAGAAAGACGATGACCACGGGAACCACAACAAAGAGCGTGCCAGACATGACCACGCCCCACTGGATGTTTCCTTCCTCCACCATTAGCCAGAAAATGCCAATGGGCAACACACGCATATCGCGTGTATTGGTGACGATCAGCGGCCAAAGGAAGTCGTTCCATTTAGAGACGACGCTGATCAGCGCCATGGTAATAATCGCGGGCTTTGCCAGCGGAATCACAATGGCCCACAGTGTGAGCATATAACTGGCTCCATCGACTTTGGCGGCGTCGAGAACCTCCACCGGCAAGGTCTTGAAGTATTGACGCAACAAAAACGTGCCATAGGCTACCGAAGCACCGGGAACGACGATGCCCTGATAGGTGTTGATCCAGCCCAGTTCGGCAATAGTCAGATAGTTGGGCAGAATCGTCACCTGCCCTGGAACCATCAGCGCCGCCAACAGGATCAGAAAGAGCCAATCTTTTTTGGGGAAGCGCAGAAAGGCAAACGCAAAGGCCGACGTTACCGCAAACAAGATTTCAAACCCGCTGCCAAAAATGGTGGTGATGAGCGTGTTAATATAGTAGCGGCCAAAGGGCGCAGAGCGCCAGGCTTCGCCGAAATTCTCCAGGGTGGGTTCCATGGGGATCCATGTGGGGGGAACTCGATATATCTCCTGTGAGATTTTGAACGAGCCGATAATCATCCAATAAATCGGCATCCCGATTAGGATCAGGCAAAAGATCATGCCCAGATAGCCGGCTACTTGGTAAAATATGTTATTCTGTTGCCCGGCCCAGCCGCTAGACTCATCGCTGTGGGCGGCGGTGGGCATCGGCTCGAGATCGCTGCTAATCGTTGCTTTTGCCATCGTCTCTCCCTCTTAGGCGTAGTGAACGTTACGTTCGCTATAGATCATCTGTATCACTGTAAAGATCAACATCGCCAGGAAGAGGATCACCGCCGATACGCCGGCGCGCCCGGCATTAAACGCCACAAAGCCCTCTTCATACAGGTAGTAGATTAAGGTTGTCGTCGCGTCCACTGGCCCGCCATCTGTCATGACTTTGATAATATCGAACGATTGAAACCCTGCGAGAATGGTGGTGAGCACCAGAAAGAAAACCACAGGCGAAAGTCCCGGCAGGGTGACCGCCCGGAAGCGTGCCCAACTGCCAGCCCCATCCACCAGCGCCGCCTCGTATAGCTCTTTGGGGATAGCTTGGAGACCGGCCAGATAGATGACCACGGCGTAGCCTAGATTCTTCCACACGTGGACAATAATCACCGCCAGCATGGCCCAACTTGTGTCCAGCAGCCAGTTGGGCGAGCGCAACCCCATCGCCCGGATCGGGATATCCAGCAGCCCATAACGTGGGTCAAAGATATAGATCCATACAATGCCAATCGCCGCCCCGCTCAACATCACCGGGCTAAAGACCACGCCGCGCACCACATTCCGCCCAACAAGCTTCTGGTTGAGCAAGAGGGCAATCCCCAGGCCAATTGTGCAGATGGCGATCACCGAGCCAAAAGTGAAGACCACAGTATTGAGCAAAATTTCGCCAAAAGTCGCCGAGTTGAACAACTGTGTATAATTGCCCCAGCCCACCCAGATTTTGATGGGCGCAAGCATATCCCAGCGCACAAAGCTAAGATAGCCGTTGTAGAGCAGCGGCCAATAGGTGAAGACTGCAAACAGAAAAAGATTGGGACCCACCAACAGGGCAAACAGCAGCCATTCGCGCCGTTCGGCCAGCGAAACTCGCGCACGTCTCGATGAAATCATTAATGCCTCCAGGGAGAGTAGTATAAAGAGGCTGGGTTAATAGGGGTGGAGCGGAATAGTAACGGAAAAGATGCATTGTGTCAAGCTTCAATTAATCCTTCGCATATTCACCGTGCGCTATGGTACACAGGCCAGCGCCTGCTCCCCATTCCACACACGCTGCAAGTTCTCAAAGATAAACTGTCCGCGCCGGCTCCAGGTATCACGTGTGACGCCCGCCGTGTGGGGGGTTAACAACACATTATCCAGCGTCAGGATGGGATTGTGTGGCGCTGGCGGCTCTTTTTCCAACACGTCCAGCGCTGCACCGCGGATGCGCCGCGCCTGCAATGCTTCGACCAGCGCCGCCTCTTGCACTACGGGACCTCGACAGGTGTTGACGAGGATCGCCGTGGGCTGCATCAGCGCCAGTTCCGCCGCGCCGATAAGTCCGTGGGTATCCTTGTTAAGCGGCACATGAATGGTGATAATATCAGATCGCCGCAGCAGATCGTCCAGGGTGACACGTTCAATGCCCAGGACGGCTTCAGTTTCCGCCGACGCCGGGAAGGCATCATAATAGAGCAACTTCGCGCCAAAGGGACGCAACAGCGCCGCCACGCGCCGCCCAATGTTACCCAGACCCACAATGCCCACGGTTTTGCCGTGGATGGTATAGGTGGTTGCGCCCGAATCCAGCGCGCTCCAGGCCGCGTTGCGCACGTTTTGATCCATCTGGGGCAGGTGGCGATACAACCCCAAGATCATCGCCAGGGTATGTTCTGCCACGTCAATCGAGTTGGTGCCGCCATTGTTGGCAACGGGAATACCACGTTCGGCCAGCAGTGTCATGGGCATCTTGTCAAAGCCCGCGCTGACCAGTTGCACCAATTTCAGCCGGGGCGCAGCCTGAATTACCGAGGCTTCGATTGCACCGGGGAAGAGGATCATGAAATCGGCGTCGGCGACCAAGCGGCATTTTTCGGCTTCGGGCAGATCGGTGGAATGGACGTCCACGTTGAAATCGGGCGGCGCAAACTGGGTCAACAGCGGCACAATGTCGGGGGCAAGACTGGTGAAAAAGAGTACGTTGGGCATGAGCGGCTCTCTAGGCGTTGGATTTTGTGTTGATGGTTTCTTCAAGAGTCTGAACGGGCAGCCAACGGAGAATTTCCTCAATCTGCGTATCCCAATAGCCCCATTCGTGCTCGCCAGGGCGCTCGTCATAGACGAGATCCAATCCCAGCGACTCCATGTGATCCCGAAAACGGACGTTGTTCTGGTAGAGGAAATCCTCGGTGCCACAGGAGATGTAGAAGTGAGGTTGTTGGCCTGGGCTGTCGGCAAGCTGGCTCGCCAAGTGAATCAGGTCGTTGTCGCTGCCGCGTAGTTGTGCCGGTGAACCAAACATCCAATGGAATTCTGTCTGGCGATCTTGCGGCATCTCCTCGAAGCGTTCCACCATGTCCAGCGCGCCAGAAAAACTGGCAACGTAGGCATAGCGTTCCGGGTGGCGCAGGCCCATTTTAAACGCGCCATAACCGCCCATGGACAATCCCGCCACAAAGCTTTCTTCACGCTGGCCGGAAAGCGGGAAATAAAAGCGGGCCACGGCGGGCACTTCTTCGCTGACAAACGACCAGAAGCGTAGCCCCTGGGCCATGTCGGTGTAGAAGCTGCGCTGCACCGCAGGCATCACCACAGCCAAGTTAAGATAGCGGGTGTAGCGTTCAATCGCGGTATAGCGAGTCCAGCCGCTCTGGTCATCGCTCATGCCGTGCAGCAAAAAAAGCACCGGGAAGCGGTGATCCGGTCCCAGGGCGGCGCGCTGGGCGGCAGTGAGGCGGGGCATGAGCACGTTCATGCCTGTGGCAAGTTGGAGTGTTTCGGAAAAGAAGTTGAATTGAATCGCAGCCACAGCAACATCCTTTGGGTAAATGCAGCATCGGGCATGCGGTGCAGATCTGCTGCACGCCGGGGAATGCCAGAGCCGGAACGGTAAATGAAGGTAAATAACTCGTGATGTTTGCCATTATACCCACGATGTGGGGAAAGTGCATTCTACGATTGGCGAAATTGGGGCTTGACATTGACCTTAGGGCAAGGTTTACACTGGGTGCAGATAGAAAGAGAGCGCTGTGAACGCACAATTGTTAATCGGCGATGCGGCCAAGTTGGCGGGTGTCACCACCAAAACTATCCGACACTATCACAAACTGGGGCTGCTGATTGAACCAGAGCGGACAGAGTCCGGCTATCGGCTCTACACGGCCAGCCATTTGTTGCGCTTACACCAGATCAAACAACTGCAAAGCCTGGGCTTCTCATTGCATCAGATCAGCAAAATTTTGGGCGAAGCGATTCGGGGCGATTCGATTGCCGATGTATTGCGTGTCTTACACGCTGAGATTGTGGCACAGATTGAGGAATTGCAACAGCGCCGTGAGCAGATTGAAACGCTCTTGAGACAGGAAAATGCCGATCTGTTGGAACCAATGGCAGGCGAGCCGCCAACGCTAAAACTATTGCAAGAGCAACTGGGCGAGACCTTGCAGATCGATTGGACGACGTGGGATGGTCGTACCAAACCCTTTGCCCAATTGGACAGCCTGCTCTGGAGCCAGGCTGATTATCAGGAACAACAGCGCGCACTGATTGACCAGATTAGCGCCAACCCCCAAGAATTGCGCCCAATCTTGGGATTGATGGCGCAGATTGCCGCCCTTGCCAGCCACGATGCAGATTCGCCTGTGGTTACCGAGCTGGCGGCGGAAATCGTCCGCTCCTATCGCCAAAATCCACTTTTTGCCCAACTGACCGAGGGCTTTTTTACGCCGGAGTTTGCGCCCAATGCCTGGGACGAAATGATGACCGAAGTGGGTGGTGCGCCGCTCTCGGCGGCTCAACGTCAATTACTGGCCCTGGTGGCCAAACAGCTCTTTTAGTACACAGTTATTTTAGTACACAATTATTTTAGTACACAACGTGAACATTCGATACGATTTGATGAAAGGAAACTCTGATGCCGTTTCAACTTGGACCGACTGAATTGATTCTGATTTTGGTCATTGTCGTGATCTTCTTTGGGGTGGGTCGTCTGCCCGAAGTCTTTGGGTCGGTGGGAAAAGGTCTGCGCGAATTCCGCAAAGAGGCCAGCCCCGACGAAACGCCCAAAACCGAAAAAGAGATTGAACAAACCCAGTAACTGTTCAGGTACGACGCACTCGCCAGGATAAGATCTGGCTAGAAATGCTACGTGGCGAGTGCGTCGCACCCTGGACCTGAATAGATACCAAACCCAGGCGTAAAATTTCAACGCCCATCTCATGAGAGCGTGCGTCGGCAACAATGGGGTTGCCGACGCACGCTCTTTTTATACACCGCTGATGTCGCTTACTCCTCCAAATAGCCCCCCGCCTCGGCGCGATCCAGCACGGCCAGGATCGTATTCACCAGCGCCCGGGCCGAGTCGGCGCTGAGTTCCACGGCGACGCGTGCGCCAGGCCCTTGCTGCGTGTCCACAAAGTCAATGTTCAGCGCGTGTTCCAACGCTGCGTTAAAAGGGTGGTCATAGGAGACGTTGGCCTGTCGCACATCAAACCAGCCTGATGTTCCCTTGCCACACCCTTCGATCTCCACTTTTTCAACGATCATGGTACACATATTCTTACTCCTCTTGGCTAAAACGAATTCGTCTGTCGTCAACGTCACCCTCAATCTATGCGCCGCTGAGATGGGTCTCTAAAAAGGCGAAGATCTTTTTCCAGCCATCCACAGTCTGGGCCTGGCGATAGTTAGGGCGATCATAATAGAAGAAACCGTGACCGGCGTTGGGATACATGTGAAATTCATAGGGTTTGCCATGTTGCTGAAGCGCAGCCTCGTGTTGCGCCACCTGCTCTGGCGTGGGGCTGCGATCTTCTTCGCCAAAGAGACCCAGCACTGGGCATTGGAGATCCGCTGTGTAATCAAGCGGGGCCACGGGATAGTTGGCGTTGAGATCGGCGTCGGCCATGACCACGCGCCCGCCCCAGCAGTCGATCACCGCATCAAACCCCGGCACGCGACAGGCCGCCAGATAGGCGTGGCGTCCGCCGGAACACGTGCCAAAGATCCCCACTTTGCCGTTGAGGATGGGCAGCGCGCGCAGAGAGCGCATGGCCCCCGCCAGATCGCCCATCACTTGCTCGTCGGGGATGCCGCCCTCGGCGCGCACCTGCGCGCCCATGTCTTCGGGCGTGCCGTGGCCGTTGCGAAAGTAGAGATTGGGCGAGATCGTGACATAGCCGTGATGGGCAAACTTGCGCGTCGCTTCCCGATACCATTCATCCCAGCCGGGGAAATGATGGACCAAGACCATGCCCGGAAAGGGTCCCGGCCCCAGTGGGCGGGCCAGGTAGGCATTGATCAACTCACCGCCTGCCCCCGGTATGATCACGGTCTCTGCTATCATGCCTTCGTACTGATCGGTTGTGTACATGCTCTTTCCTCCTGTGGTGTATGGATGGCGGGGGGAGTTCGTGCGGTCGCTAGATTTTCTTGGGTTTTGCTTGCTGGGCCGCAGCCAATCGCGCCTTACGGATAGTATAGCTAGAATTATCTGACTTGCCCAGCACGGTTGACGGGCCATCGCCACTTAAAATCCCCGGGGTCACGACCACAGGGTATCCTCCTGAGCCTTGTCACTCTGAGACATTTGCAGTTGACGTAGTCTCTTCTCTGGCCCGGGCGTGTTAATTATGCTCTCAGGACTTACGCACGTGAGGAGAAACCGAGTTTTTTGAACAGGAATAGTATATGCGCTACTACACTGGCAAAAACTCGGTTTCTAACAGTCTTTGCGTAAGTCCTGGCTCTATTGCCCTAACTGTCGGCGTCATCTCAGCGGTGGGGGTGAGCGCTGCCGTGTCGGTGATGGCAGTGAGCGCACGAGACTACGACGCCGACATTTTGGGGCTGAATAAAGACCAGGGCCAAGCTGATCAATTGGATGATCAACACTAACAGCAAGGGGATGAGCAGACGAAACGAAAAGAGACGGATCAGCACCATTCTGTGGCTTCGAGCTGACGCAACTGCCAACCCTGACCTTCTATCACCAGTGCCGCTTTGTAGAGCGCACCCCGCTCCAGTGTACAGATCGACCAGCGCTCCGCTTCTGCCGCCTGGGGCCGTGTCTCGACTATCGCCGCCGAGATGCCAGGACGCAGCGAGACGTCAAAGCTATCCAACGGCAACGACATGCCCATGCCCTGGGCTTTGACATAGGCTTCTTTGCGCGTCCATCCGTTGAAAAAAGCCTCCCTCTGTTGCGCTGCGGGCAGGCTATAGAAAATGGCCTGTTCTGCCGGAGAAAAAACATGTCTTGCCAGCGACTTGATCTCTACATCGTCGCGCATGACCTCCACGTCTACGCCCACCCGACGCTGGCGGGCAAAGGCATACACAATCCAGTCCCCGGCGTGCGAAAGGTTAAAGTGCAGATCTGGATCATCGGCCAGCGCAGGCTTGCCATAGGCGTTATAGACGAATCGCAGCGCCGCCGGATCGCGCCCGATCTGCGCGCCCAGCCAACGCCGCAACATCCCCCGCGCCACGACAAAGCGCTGCCGATGCACGGGAAAGACAAAGCGCGCCGCCCGTGCGTGTTCGTCTCTATTCAGTAGTGTATCCAGGATTTCCACCGTCGCCAGCGAAACCAGGGACAAACGTAGCCATACAACGGTGACCCCGGCGCTATCCATCTGTTTCACCCTTTGACCTCGATCTGTTTGCGGCCTGCGCGCAGCGGCAATATGGCAATGCCCAACCCGGCCAGCAGCCCCACCTCCCAGATCAACGTGCCGCAGCGGCAGCGCGCTCCAATCGTGCCCAAATTTCATCGATCCACTCCAGGTGTTCGGGTTTCATCAGACACGAGCGCAGGCAAGCCACGCTTTCCTGATCCCACTCAACCTGGGGCCAGCGTCCGCGCAACAGCGTCGCCGGAAAGGTTGCCACGGCCAAATGTAGATCGTGGGCTGCCGCCGCCTCAAAGATTGCCCGCGAATGTCGTGAAATCTCGCTGGCGCGCGTTCCGCGCCGCACCCAGACCACAATGTCCAGTTGTGGATCAAAGGCCAGCATCCAATCTAGATCGGCGTCGATTTTTGCGGCCAATGCCAGCGCAGCCTGGCGGGTCTGTGAGAGCATTCCGGCAAACTTGCCATTGCGCTGCATGGGCAAAAGCTGTTGCGTGGCCCACAGCGCCACGGCTGCGGCCCCCGCTCGTGAACATTCCAGGCTAATCTCGCCCAGGTGCAGTTCCGCCGAGCTAAAGTAGGTGTAGGGCGAATCGTGTTTATAGAGCGCGCCCACTGTCGGATCCTTGAACAGCACACAGCCGCACCCATAGGGCTGCAATCCATGTTTGTGCGGATCGATTACAATCGAATCGACCTGCCCCAGCGCTGCAAAGGCGGCGGTTGCCTCGAGCATCCAAGTTGTCCACAAGGGCAAAATAACCGCCATAAGCAGCGTCGGCGTGGATGCGAAAGCCATAGGTTGCCTGGAGATCAAGCAGCGCCGGCAACGGATCCACCGAGCCGCTGGCCGTGGTCCCCATGCTGGCAACCACTGTGCCCACGTCACCCGCCTTTAACATCCCTTCCAACGCCGTCAGATCCATGCGGGCGCGGTTATCCACAGGCACGGCCGCAAAGGGCAGGTGCAGCACTTCGGAGATGCGGCTGTGGGTATAGTGGGCCTGTTGCGACGCCACCACTTTTTTGCCGGGGTTCAAGCGACCAGCCACCCACAGCGCTTCTAGATTCGCCAGGGTGCCGCCGCCGCACAGATGACCCAGGTGCGTCTCCCAGCCAAAAATACGGGCGATCTCGGCCACGGCTTCTTTCTCCAGCGCCGAACTGGCGCGTCCACCATCCAATGCATGGTTGTTGGGGTTGATCCAGAGCGAGAGGGCATAGGCCAGCCGGGCCACCGGGTGGGGCGGCTTGAGCATCTGCCCGGCATAGAGTGGGTGCGGATACGGATAGTTGTCCTGCATCCGGTCGGCTACTTCCAGCAGAACGGCGCGCAGCGCCGCGTGGTCGGTCTCGGTTTGGAAGGCCGGCAGGTGGTCGAAGCCAGCATCTAGCCGGGCCACCGCTTCTTGTAAAATATCAAAGGTTTGCATTTCTAATGTCATCGCAGTTCCACAGCTACCTTTCCGGGGTCGAGGGCTGGATCTGTGTAATCAAAGCCTGCCAATATCTCTGTATTGGCCCAGCGTTGTCACTTCCTTCGTCCGTTCAGTGTTGATGTAAAAAGATAATCGTTGAGCAGATCGTCGGCCATCGCCACGGCGGAGGCTCGAGTTGAGTCAAGCGGCACAGGCATGTTTACGGAACAGCGATGGGTCGAGCACGATGATCCCAGGCTACTATCGGCTGGGGCATGTTGGTGACCAATTTGAGCGTGCTGGCGTGGAAGAATGGGCTTGAACCCAATGCCCCCGTTGGCGCGGATCGTGTCTTGCCCAGCGTTCGAGATACCAACAACGCCCGTATTGGGTCGGGTTTGGGGCCTATATGTCCGTCTTTTGCGTCAACCCAGAGAAGTTAGCCAACCTGGGCCTTGCCGTCCACACTAGTTGGGCGACCTTGCTTGATCCAGCCTATGAAGGCCAGATCATCATGCCCAATCCCACCACGTCAAGCACAGCCTATACCATAGCAGGCGGCGCGCTGATTGAGGTGAACTGTCATAGATCGCGCGTCGCTGGGATGCCATGTAGGCTCTGGGCGGCGCGCACCGCGTTGATCACCGCCTCGGCCAGCACATCGGCGGCCAGCGCCCCCACCAGTCCGGCATCTGCGGCCAGATCCCCCACCGAAAGCGCAAAAACCGTATCACCGTCAAACGAAGTGTGAATGGGCCGGATGGCGCGGGCTAGCCCATCGTGGGCCATGCGCGCCACTTTGGTCGCCCCTGCTTTGGTAAGCGTGGCATTGGTTGCCACCACCGCCAGCGTCGTGTTGCTGCTCACAATGTCAGGAAAACTCTGGCCCAGCCGCGCTTCAATCAGTGTCATAGAGTTGGCAAAGCCGCCATCGGGACGGCGCGCCCCGGCCAAAATCCGTCCACTTTCTGGGTTCACCACATCCCCCACTGGGTTGACAGCCACCAGCGCGCCAATCATCACGCCGTTTTCAAGCCGACGGCTGGCGCTGCCGATGCCGCCTTTGGTAGCGTTGGGTAACCCCAACAACTTGCCCACCGTGGCCCCCGTCCCTGCCCCCACACACCCTTGCACCACTGGTTGTGTTGTGGCCGCGCCACAGGCGGCATAGCCCGCCGCCCCATCCGGGCGTACGTCGGCCCGGCCTATAGCCAGATCAAAGAGGATCGCCGCGGGCACAATGGGAACCTTGGCAACGCCGGTTTCAAAGCCGCGCCCGCGCTCTTCCAGCCAGCGCATGACGCCATCCGCCGCGGCCAGACCAAAGGCACTGCCCCCGCTGAGCAAAATGGCATGAACCCGATCCACGGTGTAGACCGGATCGAGCAAGACGATCTCGCGTGTGCCAGGGGCAAAGCCACGCACATCCACACCGGCCACTGCGCCTTGGGGTGGACAAAGGATTACGGTGCAGCCTGTGGCCGCTTCCAGATCGGTCCAGTGACCTACGGCCAAGCCGGGAACATCAGTCAGTGTATTGTGCATAGGGGGCTACTTTGACAGAAGAATGTTGTCGATAAGGCGCACTTCGCCAATATAGACAGCGAGGCTGAGCAGCACGCCGGCCTCTACGTGAGCCACTTCTTGTAGCGTTTCGGGATCGGCGGCGCTGACATAATCGGGGCGGGCCAATGGTTCGCTTGTCAGCACTTCGGCCATGATCGCCCGCAGCCGATCACCGTGGCGTTCGCCCGCGACATAAGCGCTGGCGGCGGCGGAGAGCGCCTGATAGAGCACCGTAGCGGCAGCGCGCTCAACGGCGCTTAGGCGGCGGTTGCGCGAACTTAGCGCCAGCCCGTCGGCCTCGCGCACGGTGGCGCAGACGATCACCTCAATGGGGAAGGTTAGATCCGTCACCATGCGCTGGATCACAGCGACCTGTTGCGCGTCCTTTTGCCCAAAATAGGCCCGGTTGGGCGTAAAGGCGTTGAAAAGTTTGGCAACAACCGTGGCAACGGCGCGGAAATGGCCGGGGCGGTGGACGCCTTCCAGCGGGAGGCTGATCTCGGTCACGTCGATCCACGTCTGAAAGTGAGGTGGGTAGACTTCTTCGGCGTTTGGCGTCCACACCAGATCCACACCGGCCGTGCGCAACATCAGCAGATCTTGCTCCAAGACGCGGGGGTAGGCGGCAAGATCGGCTGCGGAGCTGAACTGTGTGGGATTGACAAAGATGCTGACGCCAACATGGTCATTTTCGGCACGCGCACGCTCTATCAGCGCCAGATGACCCTCGTGTAGTGCCCCCATAGTGGGGACCAATCCCATACTGCCGCTGAAAAAAGTGGTGCGTACATTGTGAAGTTGGGAAGATGTTTCAACCACTTGCATTGCTTAGAATTCCTTTTGCGTCTCGGCAAGAAAAGCGGTCCATTCACTATTGGGTATGGTATAAACGTGTTCGCTGGCCGGGAACGCACGCGCGTGTACCTCGGCAGCATATTGCCCAATCGCTGTCTGCATCGCTTGCCCCACCGCCGCATAGCGTTTGACAAAGCGCGGCTGCAAGCGATCAAACATCCCCAGCATGTCGTGGAGGACAAGCACCTGCCCGTCGCAGCCATTGCCCGCGCCAATCCCAATCGTAGGGATGGTCAGCGCCTGGCTGATGTAGCTTGCCAGCCGATCCGGCACGGCTTCCAGAACCAGCGCCGAGCAGCCGCTCTCTTGCAAAGCCAGTGCATCTTGCAGTAGACCACGGGCGGCTTGCGCCGTGCGGCCCTGGGCACGATAGCCCAACAGGTTGACCGATTGGGGCGTCAGCCCAATATGGCCGATGACGGGGATGCCAGCGTTGACCAGTCGTTCCACAGTGGCGGCCAGGGTCTGCCCGCCCTCTAGTTTGACTGCCTCCATGTGCCCTTCAGAGAGGAGCCGCCCGGCATTGCGCAGGGCCTCTTCAGGCGTGATCTGGTATGACAGAAAGGGCAGATCGCCCACCAAGAGCGGCGTGTGTGATCCACGGGCCACGGCCCGGCAATGGTGGAGCATCTCGTCCATAGTCACTTGCAGCGTGCTCTCATAGCCCAGCATCACCATGCCCAGCGAATCGCCCACCAAGATCACATCCATTTCGCAGCGCTCGATGATCAGCGCGCTGGTATAGTCATAGGCCGTGATCATGGTGATGGGCTGACTGGCCTCTTTGCGTTGTTGCAGCGTGCGGATGGTAACTTTGGCACGTGTGGCGGCGGGCGTGCCCATAGGCTCAGTTGACATGAACTTTTGTATCCTAACGTGGGTGAAGACGGAAAAATCGATCCACAGCTTCGGTGTGAGTGGAAAAAGCCATCGGCTGGGGCTGCGTCACGATCAAACGCTCGCTGGCTTCGGGACGGGGCGCGAACAGGGGCAGATCGGCTTCTCGGCGGGGACGGGCCAGCCCAAAGATAAGCAGCGTGCCATCGGGCGCGCTGCGCACCATAAATTCCTCGACCTCGGCGGCATCCACAGCAATGTCCGTCTCTTCGATCAGTTCGCGGGCACAGGCCGCTTGCCAGCTTTCGCCCACATCAATATAGCCGCCCGGCAGCGCCAATTTGCCCATTCCTGGCGGAATCCCACGGCGCACAGCCAACAAGCCATCATCCACGGGCAAGAGCAGCACCGCCACAGGCAAAGGGTTGATAAAACTCGTATGATGGCAATGGTCGCAGCGGCGCGGCCACGCCAGATCTGGCGCAAACGCCGTGCCACAATAGGAACAGTGAGCATGTTTGATAAATGGGATCACGGGTGGGGGCCTTGCTTTTGGGGATTTGCGAGGGTTTTCAACCTGTGAGTCATGACGACGCCCATTCTGCCCTCCACTTGTCCCTGATCCTGGGGTAGCGTAGAATACCTATTCATCACCCATTCGTATCTATTCAGGTCCAGGGTGCGACGCACTCGCCACACAGAATGTCTCGCCCGATCTTGTCCTGGCGAGTGCGTCGCATCTGAACAGTTACACCCATTCTATCATAAATCCACCCTACACAGAATCGACGGGAGATCTCTCATGACCTGGGAATTTGAAATTTTGGCCGCGCCCATGGGGCTAACCGAAGGGCCAGCCTGGGATGGTAGCGGGCTGCTTTTTACCAATCTGCCCAACAGCCGCGTCATGCGTTATGACGCCGACAGCGGCGAGATCAGCGTCTTTCGCACAGAAACCAACAAAGCCAACGGGCTGGTGTTGGACAAAAACGGCACGCTCTATGCCTGTGAAAGTGGCCGCCGCGCCATTGCGCGCTATGAACCGGGCCAAGAGTCTGTAATTATTGCCGAGCACTTTGAGGGCAACCGGCTCAACAGCCCCAACGATATTATTGTTGACAACGCCGGGCGCATCTGGTTTACCGATCCTCGTTATGGCGATTTCCGCGACGACATGGAGCTGGACCAAGAGTCGATCTATCGGCTCGATCCGCAGGCCGATGGAAGCTGGGCAATTACCCGCATGACCTTTGACACCACCGCGCCCAATGGGTTGTTGCTTTCACAAGATAACCGCACGCTCTATGTGGCCCAGAGCAAATATGGCGACGGCCAAAAGCGCGAACTGCGTGCCTATCCCGTGTTGGATGATGGCACGCTGGGCCAATATGACGTGCTGCACAACTTTTATCCGCACCGCGGCATCGACGGCATGTGCCTGGACAGCCAAGGCAACATTGTCGCCACCGCGGGCTGGGAACTCAGCGGCCCCGGCGGCATGATCTACGTCTTTGCCCCCAACGGGCGTGTGCTAGAGACTCATCCCGTGCCGTGTGAACGTCCCAGCAACTGCACCTTTGGCGGGCCAGACCTGCGCGATCTTTATGTGACCACGATTGAAGGCCATCTGTTGCGGGCGCATACAGATCGGCAAGGAATCAAGAGTAACGAGTAAGTGTCATTCAGGTAAGCCCTCTGTGACGAGAGGAAGAGATTGGGAGATTAGAGCAGTTCTGTCAATCTCCTAATCTCTAATCTTCCAATCTCTAAATCTCCCCAAAGGAAACCTTCCATGAAAATTACTTCCATCGAACCCCTTGTCATTCACGTCAACCACCGCGGCGACTGGCTCTTTGTATTGGTCCATACTGAAGAGGGGCTGACCGGCGCGGGGGAGGCCAGCCACAGCGGCAACGACGCCCTGTGCGCGGCTGTGATTGAGCAATTCCATACCAAACTCAGTGGCAAAAATGCGCGCCAGATTGCCGCCGTCCGCCAAATGTTGCGCCAGATCGACGGCGGGCGCGTCTATAACACGGCACTCAGCGGGTTGGAGCAGGCGTTGTGGGATCTGTTGGGGCAGTCGCTGGGCGTGCCGGTGCATACCCTCTTCGGCGGAGCCGTGCGTGATCGGCTGCGTCTCTACGCCAACATCAATCGCCATGTTAAAACGCGCACGCCCGAAGGCTTTGCACTGGCCGCACGCCAGGCCGTGGATGAAGGCTTCACCGCCATCAAACTGGCCCCGTTTGACGAACTGCGCGGCCCCGATCACATTCGCACTGGCCCCAAAGCTGCGTGGCGAACTGGCGTGGAGCGGGTGCGTGCCGTGCGCGCCGCCATTGGTGATGATGTCGAATTGGCCGTGGATTGCCACGGGCGCATGGACGTGCCCGAAGCGCTGATCGTGGGGCAAGCTCTGGCCGATTGCAATCTCTTTTGGTACGAAGAAGCCGTAGCCCATACCCAGCCCGCCGATCTGCGCCGTGTCACCGAAGCGGTCTCTATGCCCACAGCCTCGGCGGAAAGCATCTTTGGCATGGAGGGCTTTCGCCCCTTTCTCACCGAGCATATTGTTGATGTGATCATGCCCGACGTGAAACACTGTGGCGGCGTTTTGGAACTGGCCGAAATCGCCGCTGCCGCCCGCATGACGGATATTCTGGTTGCCCCCCATAACCCGGCGGGGCCACTTTCCACCGCGGCCACAGCCCAGGTTGCCAGCACCTGGAGCAACTTCTATATTCTTGAATATGCCTGGGGAGAAGTGGATTGGCGGGCCGATTTGCTTGAACCCGCCGAGAAGATCGAAGACGGCTATCTCATGCTTTCGCAGGAACCGGGACTGGGCCATCGGCTGCGCCCGGCCATGATCGATGCCCATAAGCGCCAGCGGGCCAGCGCCGCCGATTCTTCTAAAGTGGTGGTTGCCGCATAGCTCTCCCTCGCAAAATCAGCGTAACGATACAGGCGCGACGCACCGGTATCGTTACTTTTGATCTCCGTTGGTTTTAGGCTTCCGTAGGGGCGATTTCTTCCATCCGCAACGGTAGCCAGAGCGTAACAGCCGTCCCTTCGCCCTCAGTGCTTGTCACTTCAATGGTCCCCTGGGCTTGGATCAAGAGTTTACGCACCTGGCTTAATCCTAGCCCAGCGCCCACGGCTTGGACCTGATCCACGTTTGAGCCTCGGTAGAATTCATCGAAAATATGGGGCAGATCGTCGGTGGGGATGCCAATGCCGCTGTCCACAATCGTAACGCCAACCCGCTGCTCCTTCGCCTGGTAGAGGGTTGTAACGGTCACTGTCCCCGCCACTGTATAGCGTTGTGCATTTTGGAGAAGGTGGGACAATATCTGGCTAATGTGTGGCCTGATCGCCCACAAAGGCGGCAGCGTAGAGGTGGGGTAAAAGCGAAAACTGAGCTGAGGGGATGAGATATGTGTACTTAAGATCTGCTCGATTAAGTTGTTGAAATCGATCTGGGTGGAGATCAACGGCTGATGATCTTCGCGGCTAAAGTCCAGAATTCCCTCCACCAAGGTACGCAATACCTCGACCTGACTATTAATGACTTCGATATAATAAGCGTATTTGTCTCGCGGCGTTTTATTCAGCAAATGGGTATAAAGCACAAGATTGGCAAGGGGATGGCGAAGCTCATGGGAGACATCGCGGATGAAGCGGCTTTTGAGCCGATCTAATTCGCGCAGTTGCAGATTGGCCGCTCTTAGCTCGGTGGTGCGCTCTTCGACACGCTGCGCCAATTCCTCAGTACGCTGGATATGCTCGCTCACATCGCGAAAGATGGTCAACACTGATCCATCACGCAGAAGTTGACTATTGATCTCAACCATTACCTCTTTACCACGGTGATGTCGGAGTTTGCGGATTAGGCGTAGGCTTTCTTGGCTCTGTAGTCTCTGAATTTGTAAGGGCAGTTTTATCAGATCTTCGGGCACTATCAAGGTGCTGACGTTGCTGCCAATCAGATCTTCGGGCGCATAGCCAATCATGGTCGCGCCTGCCTGGTTCATCTCGAACAGGTTTCCCTCTTGATCGCACAACGCGATTCCATCGGCGGCCTGTTCCACCACAGTGCGATAGCGCTCCTCGCTTGCGCGCAGGTCATCCACACTCTGTTGATAGCGCCGATCTGAATTCACACGTTCCCAAAAGAGCAGTAGCCCCGTTACCAGAACGAAAACTAGTCCTTTCACAATACCCAAGCTGACTCGCGCCGATTCCTCTTGCACAAATCCAGCCACCAGAAGATCAGAACCTGCAATCCATGCCCCTGCCGCCAGAAAATAGATAGACGTAACCACCGTCGCCCGACGCTGAAAAAACTTTTTCATCAATGCACTCATACCAGAATAGCAATCAATGGGTCAATTCTTAGAGGACGATTGTGTCGGAGAGAAATGCCGAGTTGAGTATAGTAGCCTAAGCAAACCATACTGGGCTTCTGTCACACATCAATCCTCTAAATCCCCTTGCAGGCATGGCATCTATGTAGGCTTCGTTAGTTTGCTGTAGGGTATTTTCCCTCTATCATATGTGGATTTGTCAGAGATAGCAACAAGAAGATCAGGGGTACGTAACGATACCGCTGCGTCGCACCCTAGACCTGTATCGTTACAGCGATAAATCAATGGGAGACGAGAACGGAGTCTGGCTAATTCTCTGGCACTAAGTGGAGCGCGTTCTTAGCATAGATTTTCATCAGCACATCCTCTGGCAATCCCAACGAATTGAGAAATTCCTGTAGGCGATTGTCAAAATAATCGCGCCCATAGAGCAATCGGTCTTGAAATTCGATGAGAAAATCTTTGGCAAATTCAGGGTCGCGGGTCAAAGCAACCAGGGCGGAGCCAGCCGAGAGGTCGGCGTAGAGGTTGGGATATTGACGCAACATCTGCGGAACCTGACCCCCAGGCTGTACTTTGCCTGTGGGATAGAGCACTTTGTTGTACTGATCATCGCCTGAAATATGCGCCCAAAAGCCTGGGGCATGGCCGATAAAACGGGTTTCCGGGCAGGCCCGCACGGCCCGCTCGAAGGGATCAATGCCGCCGCCGTACCACCAATTGGGGCGAGGATAGGGGTGGCCGCGGTCGAACTCATAGTCGATGTGAACAGTGACCGGGAGCTTCTTCTCGCCACAAAAACGAAAAAGGCGCAGGGCATCCAGATTGTCGTACATCATGCGCAGTTTGAGTTCGCCGTAGACCTGTACGCCGTAAATCTCTATGGCCGCCTGCAATTGGTCAATAGCCTCAGGTCGGCGTGGATCCGGGCCATAACAAAGCACGAATTTGTCTGGCGCTGCCTGTTTATAGGCAAGGCAACGGGCAAAGGGGATGGGGTAGCCTTGCTCGCCGAGGATAGAGACATAATTGTAGGTGGGATCGTACTCACCTGGCGGTGACTCCCACGAGAGAAGCCATGTCTTTTCGATGTTGTATTGCGCCATGTTGGCAAGAAACTTGTGAAGATCGTGGCCGTGCCAGTCAGGATGGTTGTGGGCGTCGATGATACGCATGGAACTGTATCCCATTCTTGTGGGCTGCTGAGGATGTACGATACATAGCTTTATAGTCGCGAATGTGGTGACTTACGGTTTCGACTCGTACCTATGCAGGTCTCGGATGCGACGCACTCGCCGCACAAGCGTTTATACCCAATCTTCCTTTGGCGAGTGCATCGCACCTGTGGAGTTACGTCCACTCAATCAAGGCCGTCCCCACCCATGTCGGCGCGGGCTGTTTATAGAGTTCGGTGGCGTCGCTATAAGTGAGATCAACAATCCGCCCATGCATGGGGCCGCGAATGTGGCGATAGACCGCACCGGCGTCGCGGGCGTCGCTTTTGGCGACGACACAGTGCTGATTCCAGCCCCAATAATCGCCTTTTTCCAACGTGCTGATGCCGTGCTCAATACTGCGCCGGGCCATCGCCAACCCGCCCTCGTGGGGATGGCGTGCAATTGCCGCCGAATCGCCATAGCCCAGGCCGTGGTGAAAGGGATCTTCGGTGGAGACGACCACAGCGTTTTCGCAAAGCCGCGCCAGTTGAGCGATGCCAGGCAAGCGTTCCGGCTCGCCACCCGCCAGCCAGGGATAGCGTTCGATGACTTCTGGCCCGCGAATACCGCGCCGCTCGATCTCGGCCTTCCAAAAATGGCGCCAGCTAATTAGCGCGTGATCCCCGGTCCAGGTGTCGGGGCCGTCAATCCCCGGCCCTTGAATGCCCCATTGCGCCTCACGGGCTGGATCACCGCCGCGGCTGACCCGAATGCGGGCGTTTTCCATCTCCTCACTGAACGAGTGCAGCACACTGATCACCACCACCCGATCCGCGCCGCTGTCCAGGCAGGCGTTGACCACAGCGGCGATCTGCTGTCCGCACTCCTTCACCCCGGCGTGCGGAAAGACCAACACCCCACCCGCGGCGAGTGATTTCGACAGATCCCATTGGCGCGCCTCGTCGAGCAGGCGCAGCGTGCCACTTTCGCCCAATTCCGCATGTTCCCGCGCATAGAGAGCGTGGATCTCGGCGCGTAGTTGTTCTTTTGCATCCATGATGGGTTTCCTTTGTTGTTGCAGATTGACGGAAGACGGAGGACGATGGACGAATGAACTGTGTCTGACGGCTTTTAACGTCGTCTATCGTCATGGGTCTATCATCCTTTTCTCAGAGCACACGCTGGCCCATGGCGTCATAGGCGCGCAGTGTGGCCGATGCGGCGGGGGAATGGGCGAATTCATCGGCGAACAGGGTCCAGAGCATGGTGTCGCGCGGCTCGCCCTGGGGGGTGACGGTGCGGCGGCGCAGGGTAGCGTCGTGGGTATAACCCAGTTTCCGCGGCACGGCAGCGCTGCGCACGTTGTGCGGATCACAGTGGATTTCCATGCGATCCACGTCGCAAACTTCAAAGGCCACACGCGTCAGTGCCGCCGAAATCTCCGTTGCCAGCCCCTGGTTAATGTAATCGGCGTGAATCCAATAGCCGATCTCAAAGGCATTTTTGCCCACCCGTGGGTGCAGCCCTGTGCCGCCCAGCACAGCGCGCTCGTTGGGCGAAAAGATGCCGTAGATGTAGTCTTTGTCGCTGTCGAAAAGGAAACGGTTGCGCCGCAATCGATGTACTTTGTGTTCTAGCGGCTCCGGCTCGTCCGTGGCCCAGGCCATCCAACCGCGCAGATGGTCAATACTGGCATCAATGGCGGCTTTGAAGATCGGCGCATCCGTCGGATTCCAACAGCGGATCACCGTGCGGCGGGTCTCAATGCGATAGGGGGGCGTAGTGGCATGCTAGACCTAGTGCGTGGTTGAATTATACGAAAGACGACAGACGACAGACGAACGTAAAACATGATCCGGTTTGACGGGCGTCCATCGTCTGCGGTCTATCGTCCTCGTCAGTCTTGGATAATCAACGCCGGATCGATCTCCACACCTAGTCCCGGCCCTTGGGGAGCGGCGATATTGCCGTCACTGTCCACGGTGGGCACTTCGGTGAGGATCGACCAGCCGTGCTCGTATTCACCGATGGGCGGATCGTTGAGCAGTTCGAGATAGGGCGAGTGAGGCAGGGCGCAGACCATGTGCAGATGGGCAATCGTGCCCAGGCCGCGCCCGCCATGGTGCGGGATCACGCGTTTGCCATAGGCTTCGGCCAGCGTTGCCACCTTTTTCACCGCAGACATGCCACCCAGCACCATGCCTTCCGGTTGCAGAATGTCGTAGGTGTTCATCTCCAACATTTGTACAAACTCGTGCATGCCCGGATTGTTTTCGCCACCGGCAATGGGCATGGCCACCTCGGCGTTGAGCCGGGCCAGATCTTTGAAGGCGTAGCGGGGCAGCGGCTCTTCCAGCCAATCAGACGCCCAACTGATCCAACTCGCGCGCTGTTTCCAACGCCCGCCGGTAATCCCACATCAGGCCGGGCTGCCAGTTTCCGCTGGATTGGGCCTGATTGGCGTCCACCATGATCTCCATCTTGTTGCCCACAGCCTTGCGCACGGCTTCCACCAGAGCAAGATCTTCCTTCATGGTTTGATAATGCAGGCGCAGCTTGATCGCCTTCCAGCCTTGCTTCATGAGAGTGGCGGCCAGTTCGGCGCGCTCTTGCGGCGTGGAAAGGCGAACCATGCTGGCATAGGCGGGCACTTTGTCTTTGGCCCCGCCCCACAGCTTGTAGAGTGGCTGGCCGCAAGCCTTGCCGATGAGATCCCACAGGGCGATGTCTAGCCCGGCGCGGCCACGATAGTGTGCGCCGCCCACGTAGTAGCGCAGCGCGCCCTCGTGGCGCTCCATGGCAAAGGGATCTTGCCCGACCAGCGCCCGTTTGGCGCTGGCAAGTTGTCCTTCTTCCATAGCCGGGCCAATGCCGACTAGCCCGGCGTCGGTGTGGATCTCCACAAACGAGCCGCCGCCAATCGCAAAAGGCATCGCCCCGCCCACATCCCAGGCCGGTTCAATCGTACCTAGCTCTTTGACGGTCTTGAGACGGACACTTTTGATGTCGGTAATTTTTAAGTCTGAAGTTGCTTGCATAGTGAACCTCTTTTATGGGAGTTTATCCGCAGATTTCCAGAGGCTTTACCACAGAGAACGCAAAGAGCAGCGAAAGAAAGCTTCTGGAATCTGTGTAAATCCGTTCAATCCGCGTTATCTGCGTTCTATCTCTGGAAATCTGCGGCATCTGCGTAATCTGCGGATCTATTTGACTTGAATCCTCGAACGGAACGGCGGTTTGCCCTGCACACCCAGGTTCAGGTGATAGAGTGCGCCGGCGGTTTCGCCATTTTCGGCGGTGTTGTGGCCACCCGCCGTGGTGACATACATGTCGGTGTAGTCGTCGCCGCCAAAAGTGACGCTGGAGACCTTTTTGGTGGGGAAGCTGACTTCACTCAGGACATTCCCATCCCCGTCATGTTGAACCATGCGATAGCCATCCCAGCGTGCCGACCAGATCGTGTCGGCGGCGTCCATCGTCATGCCATCGGGAATGCCGCGTGCCGGGTCCGTTTCGTGGACGATGACACGCGGGTTGCTGATCTCGCCACTGGCACGATCATAGTCGAAGCGGGTGATGGTGCGCCGTTTGGAATCCGTATGATAAAACGTTTTCAGATCTCGACTAAAGCCCATGCCATTCGAGGTACCTGCATCTTCGATGACGACAGTCAGCGCGCCATCGAGATCAAGCCGATAGAGTTTGCCGCCACGGTCGCCAATCGGCATGGTTCCGCAAAAGACACGCCCTTCAGGGTCGGCGATAACATCGTTAAATCGTCCGTCGAGTTCCGCTTCAATCGACTCGACCACCGTCGTGAGCGTGCCCTTGTGCCAGTTGGCAACGTGGCCGCGCCCCATAAAGAAAAGCAACGAGCCGTCTTCTTGAATCGTGTAGCCCCCCAGCGGGGAATCGCCTTGAAAGACCTGCTCATGTTCACCCGTGGCGGGATCATAGCGAAAGAGTTTGCCGGGCGGAATGTCCACCCAATAGACTGTCTTTTCGTCAGAGTGCCAGAGCGGACCTTCACCGGTCTCGCAGGCATAGTTGGCGCAGAGGGTGAGGTGAGGGGTGGTCATAGAATCTCTCCTTTTTGTGAAGCAGTATGAGTAACGAGTAATGAGTAGAACAATTCTACTCATTACTCGTTACTCATTACTCGTTTAGATTTCAATCGCCACTTCGCGCCCCTCGGTCTGGCTGCGATAGATGCCATCGAGGATCGAGAGTACTTGCAGCGAGTGTTCGGCGGGGACGGGCGAAGGTGCACCTTCGGCGATGGCTTTGGCAAAGGCGACACATTCCAGGGCGTGGGGTTCCATGACGTCGTTGACCAGACGCAGGCGGTTCGTGTAGAGCTGCTTGGTGGTGTAGTTGGTGCTGTGGAAGTTGGCAGAGGGCCAGTGGCAACCGGCATCCGTGCCATAGAGCCAGATTTGCATATCTTCGCCCTCGGTTTCGTGGTGCAACAGCCAGCTTACTTCAAGCATGAGCGTTTGCCCATCGGCGAAGCGCACAAAGGCAGCCGCGAAATCTTCCACGTCAAAATCACGTGGGATCAGTTCCCCGCCGCGCCAGACGGCAAACGACCCTTCTTTGTGGGCCAGGGGCGCTTTGGCGACGCCACTCACGGCCACAGGTTGCGGATTGCCCATGAGCCAGAGCGTGAGATCGAGCACATGCACGCCAATGTCAATGCAAGGGCCGCCGCCGCTATGCTTTTTGTGCACAAAGGTGGGGGTGGAGATCAAGCCATTGCGGCGCAACATCCAACTGCGGGCGTGATAGATATCGCCCATCGTGCCCTGTTCGATCTCAGCTTTCATGGCCTGGGAGTTGCCCTTGAAGCGGAAGTGCTGGGCGGTCATCAACAGCTTGCCCGATTTGTCGCGCGCGTCGATCATGTCGCGAATGGCGCCGGGGGTGGGGGCGAGCGGCTTCTCGCAGATTACATGTTTGCCAGCGTTGAGGGCGGCAATCGCCAGCGGCGCGTGGTACATGTTGGGCACGCACAGATCAATAATATCGATATCAGGATCAGAGAAAAGCTCACCCGGATCCGTGGTCAGTTTGGGGATGTTGTAGCTTTGCCCCCACACTTGCAGCGCCGCCGGATTAATATCACTGGCCGCGACCACTTCGGCATGATCCGAGGCGGCCCACCCAGGCATGTGGGTGCGTAAAATACCGCCAACGCCAATCACACCCACCTTTAATGTATCAGACATGATCTATTCTCCTGCAATGATGATGGCTAAAAACAAATGTAGAGCGGTTTAGGGGTATTGTGTGCAGTCTATCATGATGGGAAAGCAGGAACAAAAGCAGGCGAAAGAGATTTCAACGCAGAGAGATAAAGGCAAATTGCAAAAGGATTCGAGTCTATACTGCCTTTTCAGGCGTCTCTTTTTACCCGCCTCAGCTATCTTGACTACGTTCTCCGCGAGCTTTGTGTTTTACTTTATGCTTTCCAGTGCGCGGCCAGGAATGCTTTCAATTCTTCATCGTTGGGCAAGCCCGGTCGCCCGCCCACAACCGTGGCACAGAGCGCGCCGGTAGCGCTGGCATAGGCCAGGAGATGCTCCCATGCGTAGCCTGCGGCAACCCCCGCCGCAAAGGCCCCGTGAAAGGCGTCGCCCACGCCTGTGGTATCCACCGCTTCGACGGTAAAAGCAGGGAGATGGCCGCTTGTTGTGCGGTTGGCCCAGACCAGTCCGCGTTCGCCCAGAGTGATCACAACCGTGGGGGCGAGTTCAAGAAGTTTTTGGGCTGCGGCAGGGGGATCGTCACGCTCCCCGGTAACTTCGTGGGCGAAGCGCTCCGACGCCACCAGGTAATCCACACGATTGGCGAGCGCCATACTGCCGGGGTGCTCGCGGTCGGCGTCCAACACGGTGGGGATGCCGCGGGCCGCGGCCCAATCCGCCACTTTCAACGCCAGCGGCAGGTGATGACCGTCAAAGAGCACGGCACCACTCTGCCAGCCTGTGAGGTCCACAGCTTCGGGGGGGACGGTCGCTCTCTCTTTGTAGTTGACAATCGTGCGGCTGCCATCGGTCTTGACCAGAATTGACGAGAGCGATGTCGCGGCTTCGCCACGCGTGACCAGCGTTGTATCCACACCCTCGGCGGCGAATTCGTCCATGTGGCGTTGTCCATAAAGATCATTGCCCAAATAGCCAGCATAGGCCACGCGGTGACCGAGCCGCGCCGCCGCCACGGCTGCGTTGGCAGCGGTGCCTCCGCCACATTGGGCAAAGCTGTGGGCGGTGATCTTTTCGTCTGGCCCTGGGTGATGCTCGATGCTGAAAATGAGATCATAACAGGCCACGCCAACACAGAGCAGATCGACAGTACGGGTAACAGACATGGAATTCATGGATTCTCCTTGAGAGTAGCGGTTGGCTTTCTGTATTGTGCCAAGAGTTGAGAGACTGTCAAGCCGGATGGGAGAATAATTGTGTGATTTAAGGCGTTTGACATCCATTTTCATCGATTCTATAATGCTGCCACCGAGAAATCTTTAACTCAACAACGCCACCCAAATCTACGCGTCTGTTGAGGAAACTCACAATTAATTAAATCTCTATATCCCCTGTATTGGTTTGCACGCTGGTTTGCCTAGCTACATTGGCCCTGCCGATCTTCCGCGTCTTTGCCGTTGATCTCGACGGCGAACGACTCTTGTCTTGCTTTTCATGTGCATAGAGTTGACATGAGCGTCTGTGGCTGACCAGAGAGATACTGACTTTTATCTGTAGCCCCCCAAAAGGTGCTCAGAATTCAAAAAATTCTGTATCCCTATTTTACTCAGTTTCCCATCCCTATTTTGGTTTCCATCAACATAAAGTCTTTCAACACAGTTAGGAAAGGAAGAAAGAGGAATGCACACCCCAAAAATCAGACTCTATTGGCTGATTGCCGTGCTGATGATGGCCGCGTTGCTTCTCGTTGCCTGTCCGGCAGACGAGCCAGCCGCCGCGCCAACCACAGCCCCCGCCGCCGCTGAACCCACGGCTGCGCCGACGGAAGCACCCGCGGCGGAAGAAGCCGAACCTGAAGCCACCGAGGAACCTGCCGAAGAACCGGCAGCCGAGGAACCCGCCGCTGCTGAGGATTACACCAACGCCACGCGCGAAGAAACGGTGATCTGGGACATTGACGGTGGCCGCGTGGCCGATCCCGAACTGTGGAACCCCTTTGTTCCCGGCAACCGCCGCGATCATGGTTTCCATCAGGTCATCCTGGAACCACTCTTCATCCTCAACTACCAGAACGGTGAGTTCATTCCCTGGTTGGGCACCAGCTTTACCGCCAACGAGACGAATGATGTCTGGACGTTGACCCTACGCGAGGGCGTGGAGTGGAGCGACGGCGAGGCCTTCAACGCCGACGATGTGGTCTTTACCATCCAGATGTTGCTGGACAATGCTCCCGAACTGGGCGATTCTGCCAGTATGCAGGACTGGGTCGCCAGCGTCGAAAAGATCGACGATCTGACGATTCAATTCAACCTGACCCGCCCGAACCCACGCTTCCAATTGGATTACTTCTCGGTGCGCATCTGGGGCGGCATCACCATCATGCCGGAACACATCTGGAGCCAGCAAGATCCGCTGACCTTCAAAAACTACGATACCGAGCTGGGCTTGCCGATTGGCACTGGCCCCTACACGCTTGCCAGCGTCGGCCCCACCGAGATCACCTATGTGCGCAACGACAACTGGTGGGGTGCCGAAGACCGGCTTCATGGATCTGCCTGCCCCCAAGAAGATGGTCTGGACCTGGGCTGGCCCCGAAGAGACCCGCGCCGCTCTCATGGCCGACGGTCAACTGGACAGCCTGATGGACGTGACCCTGGGCGCGCTGCAAGCCCTGCAAGCCCGCAACCCCAACGTCCAGACCTGGTTCAATGAGATGCCCATGGCCTGGGTTCCCGATCCCTGCTCGCGCACCTTCATGGTCAACCATGAGGTGGAGCCGTGGGGCGATGCCGAAATGCGCTGGGCGCTGAACTACGCCATCGACCGCGATCAGATTGTGCAGATCGCCTATGAAGGCACCACGCTTAAATCCCGCCACTTCTTCCCGGCCTACCCGCCGCTGGATGCCTATGTGGACGGCCGCCATTGAAGCTGGCTGCCTGGGATCTGGACAAACTGTGGACCTATGATCCTGACAATGGCGAAGGAGATCATCGAATCCAAGGGCTATGAACTGAACAGCAACGGCTACTATGAAAAGGACGGCGAGGAACTGTCGATTGACATTACCACGCACGAAGCCTTTATCGAGAAGCAGCGCATCGCCGCCGTGCTGGTCGAGCAATTCCAGGCCATCGGCATCAACGCCACCACTCGCAACGAAGCGGGCGGCACCTGGGGCGAGAACCGGGCTTTTGGTGAATACGAAGCCCAGATGAACTGGGAAATGTGCGGTTCCGTTAACGAGCCGTGGAACTCCAGTGATCGCATCAACGTGCGCTGGACCCTGCCCGAAGGCGAACGCCAGAGCGGCAACTACCCGCGCTGGTCGGGCGAAGCTGCCGAAGCCTATGGCGCGCTGATCGACGAAATGGGTTCGTTGCCCCTGGGCGATCCGCGTGTGGCGGAACTCTTCAACGAGGCCTCGCAGATCTATATGGACGAACTGCCTGTGATTCCGATCACCCAGGCCAAGAAGATCATTCCGTTCGACACCACCTACTGGACCGGTTGGCCGACATTTGAGAATGACTACATCCATCCGCCCACATGGTGGCAGAGCACCCACGTGATCATTCACAACCTGGAGCCTGCACAGTAATCGTTGGCAATTGAGAAGTTTGTACGGGCGTGATTTATCACGCCCGTACAGTAACGAGTAATGAGTAACCATGATTCGCTTCCCTGCCTTACTCATTACTCGTTATTTGTTTCCCACACAAAGACCGCTTTGTGTGTCACCGTAGGGCCGTTAACGGAGGAGAGACTATGGCTGGGTTAACGCCAAACTATGTATTACGCCGCCTGGGCATGTGGCTGCTCACGGTCTGGCTGGGCGCAACCATTATCTTTATTATCCCGCGCCTGGCCCCTGGCGATCCGGTGGCGGCCATGGTCAGCCGTCTCACGGCACAGGCCGGCTACATTGAAAACAGCGGCGCTATCATCGAAGCCTGGCGTGCCCGCTTTGGTCTGGATGGTCCCATTCTGGTGCAATACTTTTCCTATCTGCGCAGCGTACTCACCTTTGATCTAGGCTATTCGCTCTCCTCTTTTCCCAGCCGTGTAGATGATATGGTGATTCAAGCATTACCGTGGACGGTGGGTCTGCTCTCGATTGCCACGCTCTTGTCGTTTGTGTTGGGCAATCTCATCGGCGCCTTGATGGCATGGCGCCGGGTTCCCAACTGGTTCCGCAGCCTGCTTCCGGTTACCTTGACCTTTACCTCGATTCCCTTTTTTATGTTTGGTATCTTGCTGATCTATATTTTTGCCTTTGGGCTGCGTTGGTTGCCGCCTTCTGGGGCCTATGCCAGTGGTGTCACCGTAGGATTGAATCTGGAATTTATCATGAGCGTGATTCGGTATGGCACATTACCGGCCCTAGCGATTGTCATCACCTCCATGGGCTTTTGGGCGCTGGGCATCCGCGGCATGATGATCACCAACGACGGCGAGGATTATATGATCCTGGCCGAAGCCAAAGGGCTGCCCCCGAGCCGGGTCTTCTGGTCCTATGGCATGAGAAATTCGATTCTGCCCCAGGTGACGGCGCTGGCGCTGAGCCTCGGCTCGATTGCCGGCGGTTCGACCCTGGTTGAATATATCTTTGCCTACCCCGGCATGGGCTATCTGCTCTACCTGGGCATTGTCAACTCGGATTACACATTGATTCAGGGCATTGTCTTTATGTTAATTGTTGGCACCTCCACGGCTGTGCTGATTTTGGACCTGCTCTACCCGCTCATCGACCCACGTATCACCTATGGAAGGGGCTAACCCATGACTGCATCTGCTACAAGCGCAGACCCCACTCCCCAACCAACCAGCACCTTGAAGGTGAAGCGCTGGGACTCGCCCTGGCTCAACCCCAAATTTCTCATCGGCTTCAGCATGGTGTTGATTGTGGCCCTGATGGGGGTGATTGGCCCTTTGTTTTGGAATGAAAATTTGGCGCGTGTTGCCAGTTCTCTGCAAAACCTACCGCCACCCTGGGCACCGGGCTATGAACTGGCCGCAGAACCCGCCCCCGCCGTGGTGGTGCAGCCCACAGTTGCTGCCCCCTCTGTTGCTGCCACCGAGCGCCCGGCCAGCAGCGGATCTGTGACGGGTGGCAACCCCTTTGCCACCAGCGCCCCTTCTGGCGGCAGCAGTAGCAGCGGCTCCGTGACGGGCGGCAATCCCTTTGCCAGTGCTGCCACCCCCGCCGCCGAGACCTCCACTGAAAGCGCTGCCCAACCCACAGTCGCTGCGCCTGTTGCCGCCCCTGTACGCACCAATCCCTATGGCTTCGGTCAGCCCAGTTGGGATCATCCTATGGGCACGGAAAGCAACGGGCGCGATATGCTGGCTGTGTTAATTGTGGGCGCGCCGCGTTCGCTGCGTGTGGGTCTAATCGCCGCCGGCATTGGGATGTTCGTGGGGATCTTTCTGGGCTTTACAGCGGGGTTTGTGGGCGGCTGGGTCGATAACCTGATCCGCACCATCTCCGATGCCTTTATCACCATCCCCTCGCTGGCGGTGCTAATTGTGATCTCGGCCTATGTGCGCTCGGTGAGCGTGGAAAATATGGCGCTGCTGCTGGCCTTGTTCGCTTGGCCTGGGCCAACCCGTTTGATCCGCTCGCAGGTGCTGACCATGCGCGAGCGCGGTTATGTGCAAATGGCGCGGCTTTCCGGTGCGTCTCGCTTTGACATCATGTTCAAAGAGATGATGCCCAATCTGCTGCCCTACTTGGCCGCCAGTTTCACGGGCAACGTCTCCGGTGCGATTCTCGCCGCCACGGGGCTGGAAGCGCTGGGGCTGGGGCCGACGCGCATCCCCACGCTGGGCATGACCATCTTCTACGCCATCCGCGCCGCTGCCATCTTGCGTGGCATGTGGTGGTGGTGGGGATTGCCGATTGCCCTGCTTGTGGTGATCTTTACCGGCTTGTTTCTGATGACCGTGGGGCTAGACGAGATCGCCAATCCCCGCCTGAGAGGAGCGCAACAGCAATGAGTGTGTCGATGACGCATGTGGTAGACGACACCAGCGGCGCAAAAAATCGCAATGTCGTTTTGGATGTAAACAATCTCAAAGTCTATTACGCCACGCCCACAGGGGATGTGCGCGCCGTGGATAACGTTAGCTTCAAAGTCTATGAAGGGGAAATCGTGGGGCTGGTAGGGGAGTCCGGTTGTGGCAAGACGACAACCGCTATGGCGATCCTGCGGCTGGTACAACCGCCCGGTCGCATTGTGGGCGGCGAAATTTTGTTGGACGGCACAAATCTGGCCTCGGTGCAAGGGTCGGCGTTACGCGCTGTGCGGTGGGACAAACTGGCGCTGATCCCGCAAGGGGCCATGAACTCGCTCAACCCGGTGATGCGCATTAACAGCCAGATCGCGGATGCCATTGAAAGCCACGAAGGTAAACTACCCCGCGGCGAGTTGAAGGAACGCATTCTGAACCTGCTGACAATGGTAGGGCTGCCCAGCCGGGTCTATAGCATGTACCCGCACGAACTCAGCGGCGGCATGAAGCAGCGTGTCTGTATTGCCATGGCGATTGTGTTGCACCCCAAACTGGTCATCGCCGACGAACCAACCAGCGCGCTGGATGTGGTGGTGCAGCGCGTGGTGGGCGAGACGCTGCTCGACGTCAAAAAACGGCTCGGGGTCTCGATGATCATCATCGGCCACGACATGGGGCTGATGGCCCAGTTGGTGGATCGGCTGGCGGTGATGTATGCCGGGCGCATGGTGGAGATCTCGCCCGTGGGCACGGTCTTTGATGAACCGCTGCATCCCTACACCCAACTGCTGATTGAGTCGATCCCGTCGATTAAAGAGCGCAAACCGTTGCGCCTCACCGAGGGCATCACCCATGATCTGCGCAACCCGCCGCCGGGCTGCATCTTCCAGTTGCGCTGCCCGCATGTTCATGACAAATGTCTGGCCATCGATCCGCCACTGCTGGAAGTGCGCCCCAATCATCATGTAGCCTGTCATCTGTACTATGATGTATAGGAATCCGTCAACTTGGACTTAGTCGCGAAGAATTTGGACCGATTAAATAGGTAGCGCCCACTACAAGATACAACCGTTTCAAGCGAGGAAGAACCCTCATGTCCCAACCCCTGCTCGAAATTAAAGATGCCACCAAAGTCTATGGCGGTGGATTTTTGCACACCAGCCCGGTGACAGTGGCGTTGCAGGATTTTAACCTCACCGTCGAATCCAAACCGGCGACGATTACCACGATTGCCGGCGAGAGCGGCAGCGGCAAGACCACGCTGGCGAATCTTGTCCTTGGGTTTATCACGCTTTCATCGGGCCAGATTTTGTATAAAGGCAACGACGTCAGCGCCATGGACCGGGGCCAGTTGATGGAATATCGGCGCGAGGTACAGGCGGTCTTTCAAGATCCTTATGCCGTTTACAACCCGTTTTACCGGGTGAAGCATGTTTTCGACATGGTGATCAACAACTTTAAGATGGCGAACAACAAGCGCGATGCGCGCGAACTTGTGGAAGATGCGCTCAACGTGGTGGGCATGCGCGGCGAAGAGGTATTGGAAAAGTACCCGCACCAGCTTAGCGGCGGTCAGCGCCAGCGTATGATGGTGGCGCGTGCCTATCTGCTGAAGCCGCGGTTGATTGTGGCCGACGAACCGGTTTCTATGGTGGATGCTTCGCTGCGGGCCATGATCCTCGACATCATGCTGCGCCTGCGCGATGAACACAATATCTCGTTTCTCTACATCACCCACGACCTCAGCACAGCGTATCAGATCGGCGACCAGATCTATCTGCTCTATCAGGGCAGTATTGCCGAGCGCGGCCAGACCATGCAGGTGATCGAAAACCCCAAACATCCCTATGTGCAGTTGTTGATCAACTCGATCCCTGTGCCCGATCCGCGCGTGCGCTGGGGCGGCGACACCGAGGCCACCAGCGTGGACGACGAGGAAATGCGGGTCAGCACAGAAAGCGGCTGTCGTTTTTATCCGCGCTGTCAATATCACATGGAGCGCTGCCTGACCAAGCGCCCGCCGCTCTACACCGTGGGACCGAACGGCCATGAAGCGACCTGTTATCTGTATGACGATAAACCCAACGTTGCCACAACATCTCGAGAAAAAGCGACGGCTTAAGGCAAGTTGCAAAAGGCAAAGGCGCAATGGTTTCTGGCATGACTAAATCCGGCACAGGGCTGTGCTGGATTTTCTTTTACAGAGAGTTTCACCGCCAAGGTCATAGAGCGCAGAGTCCAGCGCTGGACGACTGTCTGCTCCCCGTCTGTGACACTTTCGATCACAAGCGGTACAATAGGGGCGACAACGTCCCCACCCACGAAAGGAATCCTCTATGACGCTCAAAGTTGGACTGATCGGCTGTGGCGGCATCATGCGCCCGCACATTCGCGGCTGGAACGCCATTGCCCACCGCGCCGAAATTGTGGCTGTGGCCGATGTTTCCGAGGCGAATATCCGCGCCCGCACCGCCGAGATCGGCCACGACGTCAAGGTCTACAGCGACTATCACGATCTGCTGGCCGATGACAGTATCGACGTCGTGGATCTGGCCCTGCCACATCATCTGCACTGTGAATCGATTGTGGCGGCGGCCCAGGCGGGCAAACATTTGATGACCGAAAAACCGCTTTGCCTGAGCCTCGAAGAGGCCGAGCAGATCCGCAGTGCTGTGGAAAGCAGCGGTATTGTGATGATGGCGGCGCACAATCAACTCTTCTTCCCGGCAGTGCTCCAGGCCAAACAGATGCTATTGCACGGCGATTTGGGCCAAATTTATGCCATCCACTCGCTGGATTGCGACGCTCGCCGCGGCGGACTGAACTTGGACAAGTCCACATGGGCGGCCATGAAAAAGCCAAGCCTGGGCGGCTGGCGGCTGGATCGGGCCAAAATGGGCGGCGGCGAACTCATCGACACTGGCTATCATCCCACCTATCGACTGCTCTTTTTGGCCGGGCAACTGCCCACCGAGGTCTCGGCCATGCTGGGAACCTATCGCATGGACATGGAACAAGAGGACTCGGCACAGGTGATGCTCAAGTTTGGCGACGGCAGTATGGGCCAGATTTTGTCGAGCTGGGCCATGCGTGCACCGGGCGCACGCAACGCGCTCTTTTACATCATGGCCGAGCGCGGCCAGCTTTGGGGCGAGCCGGACAAACTCTATTACAAGCCGGTCAATTTCAAAGAGCCAGCCGTCATGGAATATCCGGGCTATGTGGGCACACAGACCTTTACCGACGAGATCGCCCACTTTGTCAGCGCCATTGAGGGCGGCCATCAAACGCTGCACTCAGTGGCCGAAGCCACCGATACGCTGCGTGTGATTATGGCGGCCTATCGTTCGGTAGCGACCGGGCAAACCGTGAAACTGGCCGATCTCTAACTTCAATGGCTCACCTCGACGCTGCACAGCGTGCCCGCCTCTGGCTGATTTTGGTAATCGGCCTACCCCTGCTGTTGATGCTGCTCTACGGCATCTACATCTTCGGCGGGCGCAATTGGTTTTCCCGCTGTCCGTCAGATTGTGTGCAGGTTGAGTATCAAGGGGCCGACCTCTCGGCGCGGCGCTTTGCCGGGGCCGATTTCCGAGAGGCCAACTTGGTTGAAGCCAATCTACAAGGCGCAGATCTGTCAGGGGCAATGCTCACCTTTACCGATCTGCGCGGTGCGGATCTGCGCGGGGCCAATCTCACGGGGGCCAGCCTGCGCGGGGCTACGCTGCAAGGGGCGAACCTGAGTGGGGCCATGCTGCAAGGGGCAGATTTCGGTGGGGCGCGTGTCCAAAACGCCAGCTTTGCCAACGCTGATCTGCGCGGGGCTGACCTCACCACAGCCTCGTTGGAAGGGGCGGATCTGCGCGGAACTATCCTTGACCAGAGCACAAAGCTCACTGAAAAGTGGCGTCTGGTCTGGGCGCTGGTTAACGAAGGCGGGCAAGGGCGCGATTTGCAAAAGGCCGATCTGCGCGAGGCTGATCTGCGTAACGTCGATCTCAGCGGTGCGGATCTCACCGATGCGCGGTTGGACAACGCCGATCTGCGCGGGGCAACCCTGCACGAGGCCCTCTTGATCCGAACGTCGCTGCGCGGGACAGTCTTCGATGAAACCACGCAGATCGCCGACAAGTGGCGCGCTGTGTGGGAAATCCTCAACAATGTGCGCCAGGGGCGGGCACTGGCCGGGGCTGATCTAAGCGAAGCTAACCTAAGCGGCGTGATCTTAAACGGGGCGGATCTGCAAGGGGCAACCTTGCAACGTGCGATTTTGCATGAAGCCGATCTGCGCGGCGCCACGCTGACCGATGCCATGGTGCAAAATGCTAGTCTAGCCGATGCTTCGCTGCGCGGGGCAGATCTGAGCGGGGCCAACTTCATCGGCGCGGATCTGGACGGCGCAGATCTTTCGCTAGCACAACTGCGGGGTGTACGCTGGGACGGCACTACGCAGGTGGCCCGCAAATGGCGCACAACCCGCGATTTGGTGACTGAAGGCGGTCAAGAGGCGAATTTGGCCGGGCGCAATCTCAGTTTTACCAATCTCTCGGGTGTGGATCTGCGGGGGGCTAACTTGCAAAATGCCAATCTGCAAGGGGCGCTTCTCAGTGGGGCGGATCTGAGCGGGGCCGATCTAAGTGGGGCCAGGCTAGACAGCGCTGATCTCACCGATGCGGATTTGACAGACACAATTCTGACAGGGGCAACAGGTATTGGTGACTAGGGGATAAGAGATTGGGAGATTGGCTATCACTGTCAATTTCCCAATCTCTTATCCCCTACTCCCCGAATCTCTTTCTTTTTATCCATCAAGGAGCCAATCATGCTGAGCCAGGAACAGGTCGATTTTTACAAGGAAAATGGCTATTTGCTGGTGGAGGGTATGTTTTCCGCCGAAGAAGCCGCCCAATTCCGCCAAGAAGCCCACGCGCTGATTGAGCGGTTGCAACGGTATAAAAGCGTGGATGCCACATGGAAAAGCGCCCAGGGCGTGACCATGGAAAAAACCTCACTGTTACACTGCCACAACGTACAATTTCACTCGGCGGCGCTGACACGGCTGCTGGTGGACGAACGCCTCACGGGCGCTGCCGCCGACATTATCGGCTCGCCCAATGTGCAACTGCACCACAACAAGCTCTTCATCAAGCCGCCGGAAAAGGGGTCACCGTTCCCCATGCACCAAGATGTGCCCTTTTTCCCCCACGACAAACACTCGATGATCGCCGCCGTGGTCCATTTTGATAACGCGCCGTTGGAAAAAGGCTGCATTCGCGTGGTACCGGGCAGCCACAAAAACGGACCCATCCCGCACGAGAACGACGGCGGTTGGCATCTGCCCTTTGATCAGTACCCGCTAGAATCGTCGGTGGCGTGCCCGGCCAAAGCCGGCGACGTGCTTTTCTTCAGCTATCTTACCATCCACGGCTCCGGGATCAACACCAGCAACGAAGCGCGCACCACAATTCTAGTGCAACTGCGCGATCCCGAAGATCCGCCCACCATCCAGACGCACCTTTCGCGCGGCCAGGGCATGATGCTGCGCGGCATTGATCCCACCGCCGACATGGGCAGTGGTGTCGAAGGCAAGAAGGCCGAAGGTACGATGGGTGGTCCGGCGATGGGTGGCCCAGCAATGGGTGGCCCGGCGATGGGCGGTCCGGCAATGGGTGGCCCGGCAATGGGTGACCCGGCAATGGGTGGCGGACAAAAGATGTGACCTGTAGTGCGTGCTGCGTGTTGCGTGAATCCAAAACAGGCAACACGCAGCACGCAACCCGGTTTCCCACTTTCCCACTTTTCCTGATCTATCAAAGGAGTTTCCCCCATGCCACGCCTTTCTACTTCCTCTTGGAGTTTGCACCGGGCATTGGGTCGCCCGCCGCTGTGGGGGCCAGACGCCCCGCCGCCCGCTACACGTGCAGCGGATCCTGATCCGTCATCGTTGCTGGATCTGCCCTCTCGTTTGGCCCAGATCGGCATTGGCACGCTAGAGATCGTTCACTTTCATTTCCCCAGCACCGATCCCGCCTTTTTAGACGATCTCCGCGCGGCGCTGGCCGAAAGCGGCACCGAACTCTTTAGCATTTTGATTGACGCTGGCGATATTACCCAGCCCGACGAAACGAAACGGGCGGAACATCTGGCCTGGATTCGCGATTGGATCGGCATTGCCGCCCACTGCGGGGCGTCCCATGCACGGGTGGTAGCCGGGTATACGCTGGTGGATACGCTCAACGCCAATCTCCGCGACGATCCGGTTTTGCAGCGCAGCGCTCGGCATCTGCGGCAACTGGCCGACGAAGCCACAGCGCAGGGCGTGCGCATTATTACCGAAAACTTCCGCGAAACGGCCAGCCAGCCTGAGGCCGTCTTGGCGCTGCTTGATCTGTGCGAAGGAAAGGTGGGGCTGTGCGCGGACTTCGGCAATTTCAAAGGGTCGAGCAAACATATGGATCTGGCTGCTATCTTCCCGCGTGCCGACTCTGCCCATGTCAAAGCCAACTATGACACCGAGGGTGTGCTCGATTTAAGCGAACTCAAACAGGGCATGGATCTGCTGGCCGAGACCGGGTTTGACGGGCCGCTTTCGCTGATCTTTGATGCACCGCTGCGTGGCAACGAAACCGAGTGGGATAATCTGGTTGCCCTGCGCGAATGTGTCGCGCCCTATGTTGGCTGAACTGTGAAGCGTAAACACGAATTACGCATCACGGTTCACGAATGACGAATCAAGGAGAAACCTACACATGTCGCTTTCGTTCAACGGCCTGGGCATGCACCTGGGCAATCTGGCACAGCTTTCTAACGCGCAGACGCGCTCGATCTCGGCAGAGAACTTTGACGGCGCAAAAGGCAGGGGCGGCATGGCAACCGAGGGAACCGGAGCCGTGGCCGCGCGTGAACTGGGCCAGGGCTGGAAGCTCTCGCCCTCGATCCACATTGGCCCGCACGAACTCGTGACCCTGGCCGAGATTGACGGGCCGGGCGCAGTTCAACACATCTGGCTGACGGTGCATCCGCAACATTGGCGGCGCTTGGTGCTGCGCATCTATTGGGATCACGAGGAGACGCCCTCGGTGGAGACGCCGATTGGCGATTTCTTCTGTAACGGCTGGGGCGAACGTTGTAACATTGCCTCGTTGCCCGTGGCGGTGAACCCGGCAGGTGGCTTCAACAGCTATTGGGAGATGCCTTTTCGGCGGCACGCCCGCATCACCGTGGAGAACCTCGCGCCCGACGAGGTGCGCGGCTTTTACTATCAGATCACCTATGCGCTGACCGACGTGCCAGACGACCGCGCCTATTTCCACGCCCAATGGCGGCGCGACAATCCGCTGCCCTATGGCGAA
Organism: uncultured Chloroflexia bacterium; assembly: GCA_963721725.1. Classification (GTDB taxonomy): domain Bacteria; phylum Chloroflexota; class Anaerolineae; order Caldilineales; family Caldilineaceae; genus RI-153. Next base: position 557,601 of record CAVRLX010000003.1, on the reverse strand, counting down.
GTCCACACCCTGTTGGAGGGTGTCAACGGGCAGGGACACTATGTGGGAACCTACATTGCTTGGGGGGTGAACAACACAGGTTGGTGGGGCGAAGGCGAGATTAAGTTTTACATGGACGGTGACACTGACTGGCCCACAATTGCCGGTACGGGGACCGAGGATTACTTTGGCGGGGCGTGGAATTTTGAACATCCCAAAGGGGAGTATGGCGTCTTTTCCACACCCTTCTTGGGCATGCCCCAGGTGATCAAACCGGACGGACTCTATCGCAGCCAGCAGCGCTTTGGGATGTACCGCTGGCACGTCATGGACCCAATCCGCTTTCAGCAAGATCTGCGTGTCACCATCCAGGCGCTGGGGTGGCGCTCACAGCTTGAAGGCAAGTCGCGCTATCTGCCCCTACAAGATGACATCGCCTCCACCGCCTTTTGGTATCAAACGGAGCCGCACGCGAGCTTCCCGGCGTTGCCGGGGTTGAATGGGCTAGAGGTGATATAGTAGAGAGCGTATGGGGGATGGGGCGATTGGATACTTGAACCAATTCCCCTATTCCCTACTCTCCCAGTTTCACATTTACCCCCCACGTATAGACCAACTCCCCGCCCAGCCAGCCGCTTAAGATAACCAGCGCAATTCCCAGAACCAGTTCCGTGGTCAGCAGCCATTTTTGCCGCGGATGGTGTATAAATTCTACACGGTCGGCTGGCGCTTTTTTGCGTTCCCCCAGGCTATGAATCCAACTTCGATAGAGCAGATCGCCGTACAAGAGCGCTAAAATGAGACCGCTTGTGGTGTGCCAATTCAAAACACTGCGATAGGGCGCCTGCGGCGGCAATCCGCCCTGGGCGATGATCCCGCTGATAATTGCCGCCACCAACGAAACCCACCCCGCCGCCATCAGCCACCATGTCAAGATCAGCAGCGGGGGCAGTGCTCGCCAATGCAGAGAGGCCAGCCCACACACACTGGCCCCCATCAGAAATGCAATGGGAAAATGAACCAACGCCGGATGGAGCATGTGAAGCAGCATAGGCTTGTGCCTTTGAATAAAAGGAGCATTTGAAAAAGTGGAGCGAAACCCACATCACAGACGGCGGACCCAGAACAAGGGTAGAGTGATTGTATTGGGCTTTCCCATAATAGTTTTATAAGACTTTCACAAGTACACGGCTACATTTGTGCGCGATGCTTATCGCAACGTAACCCATATTGGTGAGGAAGGAACTCATGAGCAATTTCCCCAAAATTCCATCGTCTGAGATTACACCCGAACAGGTCTATCTAAATCGGCGCACGTTTATGCAAGGGGCTGGCGTGTTGGCGGCCAGCGCGCTGGCATTGGCGGCGTGTGGACCCAGCAGTCCCGCTGCCAGCAACGAGAGTGCCCCCGCGGCGGCGCTCCCCGACGACGGCACGCCACCCGTTGCCAGCACCACCGCCGACGAGTTGGGCGATCCTCTCAACAGCTTCGAGGAGATCACGAACTACAACAACTACTACGAGTTCACCGTGGACAAGCAAGGCGTGGCGCGGCTGGCCCAGGGCTTTACTACCTCGCCCTGGCAGATCGAGGTGGGCGGGTTGGTCACTAACCCAGGTATCTACGATCTTGATGATCTCAAAAGCAAGTATGACATTGAAGAGCGCATCTATCGGCTGCGCTGTGTGGAAGCCTGGTCGATGGTGATCCCGTGGATGGGCTTTCCGTTGCGTAAACTGTTGGAAACCGTGGAACCCACCGCCGAAGCCAAGTATGTACGCTTCGAAACCGTCCTCCGCCCAGAGGAAATGCCGGGCCAAAGCAGTTCATGGTATACCTGGCCCTATGTTGAGGGGCTGCGAGTGGACGAAGCCATGAATGACCTCACTCTGCTGGCAACTGGACTGTATGGCAAGGAACTGCTCCCGCAAAACGGCGCACCCGTGCGCCTGGTTGTCCCCTGGAAATATGGCTTTAAGAGTATTAAATCGATTGTTAAGATCGACCTTGTGGCCGAGATGCCTACATCGTTGTGGATGGCCGCGGCCTCCAACGAATATGGCTTTTATGCCAACGTCAACCCCACGGTCAACCACCCACGCTGGTCACAGGGATCGGAGCGGCGTATCGGCGAATTGGGGCGACGCGATACGCTTATGTTTAACGGCTATGAGGAGCAGGTGGCTGCACTCTATGCGGGCATGGATCTGACGAAGAACTTTTAGGTATAAAATTCGCGTACCGATACAGGTACGACGCACTCGCCAGGGTAAAGTGGCTGTGAAAAGCGTGTGTGGCGAGTGCGTCGCACCCTAGACCTGAGATACAAATTCGCATTTAACCAGAAGTCGATCTTTTGAAAAAAGGGCGACTTCTGGTCCACCCTCGAGGCCCCCTATGTCACTGTCCAAATTTATCACCAAACGTACCTTGCTCTGGGCCACGCACATTGGCGCCCTGATTCCCATCACGTGGCTGATCTGGGATGTCATCATGGGCAATCTTAGCATCAACCCCATCCAGGACATTACCTTTCGCACAGGCAAGCCCGCTCTGATCTTGCTGATCCTTTCGTTGGCCGTGACCCCGGCCAGCTCGATCCTGGGCTGGAGCGAAGTGATCCCCACGCGTAAATGGTTGGGCCTCTATGCCTTTTTCTATGTGGCTGCCCACTTTCTGATCTTCATCGGGCTCGATTATGGCTTCGATTGGGGGCTGCTCTATGAAGCCATTTTTGAAAAGCGCTATGCCTTGGTTGGCTTCGCCGCTTTCCTGATCTTGTTACCGTTGGCGTTGACCTCTACCAAGGGCTGGATGCGCCGCTTGGGTAAACGCTGGAAAGCGCTGCATCGCTGGGTCTATGCTGCTGGCATTCTGGCAATCTTCCACTACGTTTGGGTGGTGAAAGCCGACGTGCGCGAGCCGCTGATCTGGGGCGGAATCCTGGCTGTGTTGCTCATTCTACGCATCCCCGCCGTGCGCCAGCGGGCCAGAACAGCACGAATGCGCTGGAGCGGCCCATTGCCACAGAAACAGGCTGGCGCGCCAAGACGGCCTCTTCCCGCAAAAGTGGAGAAGCGTAATGCCTAGATCAGCAACCTAGGCGTTACGCTCCCGCAGCGCATCGATCTTGGCACTCAGTTGTTCAATTTGCCCGCTTAGCTCATCGATATCGCGTTTGGTGGGCACATTCATGCGGTGTAACACAGCGGAAATATGCTCCTCCACCAAGGATTCGGCCTGTTTTGCCCCCTGTTGGCCCACACCCTGAAGCTGTGTCTCGTTGCTTTTCATGCGTTCGCGGAAGTCTTGTAGCAGCTTTTGGGCCTCCACTTCGGCAATCTCGCCCCGCTCCACCAACCTATCCACAAACGCCTCTGCTTCTTCCATGCTCAAGGCCACTGCCCCCAACCCGGCCAATAGCACACGCCGGGCCAGCAAATAGAGCGACACGCCCTGCATAATGGCCTCGTTGCGCACGTCAATTGCCTTCTCTCGCATCTGCTCTTGCCAGTTGTAATTTTCGTCGGTCATGGTTGCGCCCTTGCTTACCCTTCAACTTGACTGGTATGCGGTTCATTGCCGAGAACCCGCCGAATCGTATCAATAAACAAGTGGGGACTTTCTTTGGTGATGTAGCCTTTGGCCCCCAGTCGATAGACTGTTTCGCCATAGACTGATTCATCGTGCCCCGAGACGACCAACGTAGGCAACTGGGGCGCAACGCGTTGAAGCTGCTTTAACAGCTCCAGCCCACTACTTTCGCCCAGCGAAATGTCCACAATCACCAGATCTGGGTTGATCTCTGGCAAGCGTTGGATGGCGTCTTCGACGGAAGTCGCTTCTCCACAGACTGTCATGTCGCTTTCCCGGTTGATCAAAGCGGCGTAACCCTGGCGAATAATAGGGTGATCTTCAACAATGAAGATGTTGTACATGGGGCAGGCTCCGATAATGGATAGAAGCTTGGGGCTAGTCGCTATGCAGAGATTCCAGTTGATGTTGCCAAGAGGGCATGGTGGGCTGGCGCGGCACAACAATCGTCGCAATGGTTCCCTGACCGAGGCTGGATTCAATGATCAGATGGCCGCCAAAAAGCGCCAACCTCTCCTGAATGCTGTAGAGGCCAAAGCCACCTTCGGGTTTGTGATCTTTGTTTTCGACTTCGCGCATATTGAAGCCGCGACCTTGATCCAGCACCCGCACCACCAAATTCGAGCCTTTTTCTTGCATTTCCAGCTTTGCCACATGGATATTGGCATGTTTCACTACATTAAAAAGCAATTCGCGCGTAACCTGAAAAACAAGCACACGCAGATCTTCGCTGGCCGGTTGATAATCGTCTAGCAAGTGGGTTTGCACCGTCAACCCATGCATCTCGCTCATATTGCTGGCGAGCCATTCAAAAGCCGCCGCCAGTCCTTCGTTCTTCAGAACGGGCGGGCTAAGCTCCACCGAAAGTGACCGGGTCGAGCGAATCGCCTGTTCCACCAGTTGATTCATAACCAGAATGTGTTCCTGCACGGCTGCGTGTTTTTCTTGTTGCGAATCCAACTTTAATAAATGGGCGCGCATTTGCACGCCATAGAGCATCTGTTGTACATGATCATGCAAAATGTGGGAAATGCGACGCCGTTCGCGCTGCTCGGCCAAGGTGAGCGCCGAGGCCAATTCGCGCACCTGTCGCGTACGCTGTTGTACACGCTCTTCCAACGTTTCGTTAAATGTGCGGAGCTGCTGCTCGCTGCGGCGCAACGCTTCCTCGGCCATCTTCTGATCGTGAATATCTGTACAGGTTCCTACCCAGCGCATAATCTCTCCCTCCGATGTGCGGATGGGGTGAGATCGGCCCACAAACCAGCGATAGCTGCCGTCGGTGGTCAAAATCCGAAACTCTGTTTCAAAGGCCAACTGTTGTGAAAGCGCCCGCTGCCATTGCTGGCTGTGCCGGCTCACATCATCTGCATGTAATACCGCAGTCCAGCGGCTGCCCAGCGCGTGATCAGAATCCAGACCAGTATAGTCTGTAAAGCGACGATTAATGTAGTCAATGGCCCCATCGGGCTGACAGGTAAAGAGAATGGTGGGCAACGTCTCGGCCATCACCCGGAAGCGCTCTTCGCTGCGGCGCAGGGCTTCTTCCGCCTGCTTGCGATCCGTAATATCCACAATCACCACGCCCACATAGATCACCTCTTTGTTCTGATCCATCACCGGATAGAGACTGATGAGCCAGTGGAAGTTCAACTCCGGGTTAGAGAGTCCCCTACCCGTCATTTCCAGGTTCTGTAATGGCTGATGTGTAGAGAAAACCTGATCAATGAGAGGATCAAAGCGTATCGCGCTCTGGGGCAATACATCGCGCAGGGGGCGACCCAAATGTGCTTCAATCGAACGTCCGTTGATGCGGGCCAGAGTTTGATTAACGCGCGTATAGCGATGCTCTTTGTCAAAAAAGGCAAAGCCAATCGGGGCATTGGTCAACGATGATTCCAAGAGCGAAAGCAACTCTGCCTGATCGCGCCGCGCCTCGGCCAGCGCCTGCTCTGCCTCTTTGCGCTCGGTAATATCTTCAATAATCGCTATAAAATAGAGTGGTTGTTTGGCTTCGTCTCGCTCCAACGAGACCGTCAGATGAACCCAGACCAGATGCCCACTGTGGTGAAGATAGCGCTTTTCCATCTGATAATTCGAGGTTTCCCCGCGCATCAGTTGTTCTAGCAACATTAGATCCTGGCCTAGATCGTCTGGATGTGTAATCTCCTGAAAGCCCATGCCTGCGAGAAGCTCGGCTTCGCTATAGCCAATAATCTCGCAAAGCCGCTGATTGACCCGAATCCAGTGTCCGTCCAAATCCACATGGCTGATGCCCACTGCCGCGTTTTCATAGGTGTTGCGGAAACGGGCCTCGCTTTCGGCCAGGGCTTGTTCGTTCCTCTTAGATTCAGTCACATCGCGCACCGTCAACACGGCGAAGATTAAGCGTCCCTCTTGGTCATACACAGGCGTGCCGTTATAATTGCCAATCCATTCGACGCGATTGTCTTTGCGCCGTGTATAGACTTCTGCACCTTGAAACGATTCCTGCCGAAGGACACGTGAGATCGGCCATTCTTCAGGGGAAAGCAGCGTGCCATCCAGGGCAAAGAACTCAAAATAATCTGCATAGTGCAACAGGGGTACCTGTACCTCGGCCACATTGCCAAATTGATAGAGGGTGATGGCTGCCGGATTCATATCCACAATGGTGCCCTGGGCATCGGCAATGACCAGCCCTTCGGTGATGTTGGCAAAGATAGCGCGTAGTTGGGCCAAATTGTGGGCATGTTCTGCCGCCAATACCTCAATGCGCTGGCGTGCCTCCACTTGCTCTTGTTCCGCCTTGCGCCGCTCCACGGTCATCGCCAGCAAATTGGCAATAGATTGCAGGAAATTCACTTGATCGGGGCTAAACTGCCGTTGAACGCGTGTGTGCGCGCCCAACACACCATAGGGCTGCGGCTGGCCGGCAATGATTACGCTCATGCCGCTGACCACTTCGTGGATCTGCAAGAGCGGCGGGCCAGAAAAGCGGGTCTCCTGACGCAGATCCTGCACAATCACCGGATCATTCATCATTAAGGTGTAGCCCGCCTGCGAATCGAGATCTGCCCCTACAGTTGCCTCGCCCACGGTATAGCCAGGCAGCCAGCCCACGCCCGCCCGCAACAGCAGCGCATCGCCATCGGGCAGCAGTTCCAGCACTTTGCAATACTCTACATTCAGCGTTTCGGCGATTTGTTCCACCGCATTTTGCATGAGCGTATCCAGCGCGATGCCTGTGAGTGCCTGTTGGCCCAACTCGGCAATCACGGCCTGCTGGCGCGCACGCTCTTCCATCTCTGATTTGATGGTGCGATATTCGGTAATATCTACGGCTGCGCCTGTCAGCCCCACCACTTCACCCGCAGAATTGCGCCGAGGCTCCAACGTTATATCATAAGTAACCGGCGCGCTTGTCGGCGACGGCGTAATCGTAATCTCCTGGCGCAACCCTATCCCTTCGGCCAGCACAAGCGCTTTCATCGCTTCCAACATCTCGCCCTCGTCGCGCCGCCATATAATCTCGGTGTCGCGCTTACCCAAAACGGTCTGGTTGTCATCCTGGTTGGGATCAATCCCCGGGTGTTGTGACTGCGGGTTGTTGTAGATCCAGGTATAGCGCAGATCAGAATCGTGATTAAAAACAGTGATAGCAGTATTTTGTAACGCAATCCGAAACCGTTCCTCGGCCAGACGCAGCGCCTCTTCGGTCTCTTTTTGCTCGGTAATATCGGTGAGCGCGCCCACCTTGCGTGCGGCGTCGCCCGCCTCGTTTAGGATCACTGTCCCCCGCGACGAGACCCAGCGCAGCGAGCCATCCGGGCGCACAATCCGATACTCAATGCTGTGGGATCGTTTTAGACGAACAGCCTCAGCAATCGTTTGTTGAAAGCGCTCGCGGTCATCGGGATGGATGCGTTCCAAATAGGCCGGGAGTTTCCGCGGCAAGCCATCGGCGGGCAGGTCGAACATCTCATCGGTTCCAGCCGACCGTTTGACATCAAACGTTTGGAGATCAAGCTCCCACGTGCCCATTTGTCCGGTGGTCAGCGCCAGCCGCAACTCCTCCATCTCTCGCTCTTGGGTCACATCGCGGAAGGTGACGGCAAAGCCATCACCCAACTTGACCGCTGTGTTTTGAAACCAGGTACGCATGCCATCGTGGTCATAGAAAAACTCATGGGAGGCTGGCTCCCCTGTCTCTGCCACACGTACATAGCGATCAAACAGCCCAACCTCGCGGTTACCTGGCATCTGTTCCAACAGCCGTTGACCCACCAGCGACGACGGAGCGCGCCCGGTGAGATCCTGACTGCGCGGGTTCGCCATCAACCATTCAAAATCAACAATCTCCCCTTTGTCATCACGTACCGCTGCAAACGCCATAATTCCATCCAAAGAGCTGGATAGAATGCTTGACAGTAAGCTTTCCGACTCACGCAGCCTTGTTTCCGACTCTTTTTGTGCGGTGATATCGCGCGCCGAAGCATAGATCAAACTTTCATCGACGCGCAGTTCGGCGCTCCATGCCAACCAGCGGTACGACCCATCTTTGTGGCGATAACGGTTTTCAAAGTGGCGCACAACCCCGCCATCTGCGGCGGATTGCATGGCGATATAAGTGCGCGCCAGATCATCGGGGTGGATAAACTGAACAAAAGGCACAGCCAGTAGTTCAGCTTTGGTGTACCCCAATATCTCTTCCCAGGCTTGGTTTACCTCTTTGAAATAGCCATCAATCCCCGCCACGGCCAAGAGATCGTGCGAAAGTTCAAAAAAGCGGCTGCGCCCCTGCTCTGTCTCGCGCACAGGCGAGGGCGCTTGCACCGAAAGTAAAATCTGCGGTGCACTTTGCACATGACTGCCGCGCATCTGAAAAGCGTGTATACCATTGCCCGCAAGATCCGCCAACAGGGTAAGGATCTGGGGCGCACGACTCTCTTGAATTTTCTGAAACAGACTATGAAGTTCGGGCCGATCCCAGCGGCCTTTGCCCATTTTATGCCAGGGAACGCCGATCACTGCCTCTTCGGAAAGACGAAAGGTTTGGCAAAACTGGGCATTGACACGTTGAACAATTCCATCTTCTCCCACAATTATTAGCGGAGAGCCGGTTAAATCTGAGACAGCGTCTAGAGGAAGACAGGCTGACGGTTTTTCAATCATGAGATTTTCTCAACAAAGTGCAAGCGAGACAGAGGTCCCTCGGCGGAAAAATGGGGGTGATCACCAAATTTGAGTATAACAGTCAGCCATGCTTTTTTGCAAAGTAGGATAGAAAATCTGATTGAGAATGGTGGGCGTATTTGGCGGACGGATGAGAGACAATCCTAAGCAGCGCCACAAGGGAAGATTTTCTGCTCTTTGAAGAATGGTAACGATACAGGTCTAGGGTGCGACGCACTCGCCAGGAGTAGAACGGTTGTGAAACGCGTGTATAGCGAGTGCGTCGCCCCTGAATCGTTATGAAAAATGTCTTTGTGTGCTGCTGTGGAGTCGAAGCAAAGTCTGTCTCACCCTCAATCAACCACATGCAACGGACGATAGCCTGTGGTCAGCGGTTCGCCACCGTCAGCCGCGCACCACCACCACATCCTCGACGCGCGCGCCCAACTGGCGGCGGCATAAAGATGCTGGGTTCCGCTGTGAAGCACATGCCCGCTTGCAGTTCGGTGCTATCGCTGGCGGTGAGGAAGGGCGATTCATGCACATCCAACCCAATAGCATGGCCCAGGCGATGGCGGAAGGCTGGACCATAGCCGCCCTCGGTGATCACGGCGCGGGCGGCAGCATCGGCGGCCGCACAGGTGTTGCCTGCGTGCAACGCCTTGATGCCCGCGGCCTGTGCGCCCATCACCAATTCATAGACGCGGCGATACTCGGCGTCTGGCTCGCCAAAGAAGACAGAGCGGCCAAAGTCATAGCAATAGCCTTCGTAAACAGCGCCGAAATCATATGAAATGGAAACCGGCGCATCCAACGGCACAAGCAGCACTTCTTCGCGGTTGGAGAAGTCAAATGGGTAGTTCACACCCATGTTGTAAAAACTAGTGACAAACGAATTGGTCTTGCCCCCATGCTTTTGCAGTTGATAATTCACCTCGGTGATCAGATCAAGATTGGTCATGCCGTGGCGCAGCGTTTTCAAGGTGGCGGCATAGGCGGCCTCGGTGATCTCGCCGGCTTTGCGCATAATCGCAATTTCATCTTCGTCTTTAATGCGGCGTAGCGGCATCAACAGCGCGGAGGCCGGGCTGAAGGTAGCCTCTGGGCGCAGTTTGCCCAAGTTGAGCATGGTCTCGGCCCAGGCCCGATCTTCCAGAGCGATGTGGACGTTTTGGCCCAGGTTGAAGTGTGCCATCACGTCGGCGGCCATCTTGGCCGGATCTTCGGCATCGGGCAACACGCGCACATCGTAGCCGGTGACCGCACCCATGTGGAATTCGGCCATCATGCGCGGCAATGTCAAAATCGGCGCACCCTGTTGTGGGATCCAGGCGCCGGTCACCCATTCGCCAGGGTACATGGTGTTGCCAAAGTTAGGTTCATCGCGCCCAATGCCGGTGAGATAGTGCAGGTTGGCCGAGCGGCTGAGGAAGAGCAGATCGATGTTTTCGTGCGCCATGCGTGCTTGGACGCGGGCAAGGCGAGCAGTGTAGTTGGACAAGGGAAGTCTCCGAATGGTTGTGATGGATAGGGAGTAAAGAGTAAAGAGTGAGGAGTAAAGAGTCGGGCTTTAAAGAAGCTTGATCGGCAACCCTATTTACACGTTACTCTTTACTGCTTTCTAAAGCATCCGCCGCAGCCGGGGATCCGAGCGCGTCGCGGATGCCGTCGCCGATGAAATTGAAGCCCATGACCACGGTGAAAATGGCAAGGCCAGGGAAGGCCGCCATCCACCATTGGTCGAAATATTGAATACCGTCGGCCACCATGCGCCCCCACTCTGGCGAGGATGGCTCCGGTCCGAGGCCGAGAAAGCTCAGCCCGGCAAAGACAAGGATGGCATTGCCCAGATCAATCGTGCCCAGCACAATGGCCGGGGCCAGGCAGTTGGGCAACACCGTGCGCCAGAGGATGCGCGCAGTGGGGACGCCCACGGCGTGGGCAGCCTCGACATATTCGGCGGATTTAACGCCGATCACCAACGAGCGCACTACACGCGCATAGTTGGGCCACCAGACCACCACCATTGCGATGATGGCGTTGATCAAACTAGGCCCCAGCGCCGCCGCCACTGCCATTGCCAGGATAATCGTGGGGAAGGCCATGAAAACTTCGGTCAGCCGCATGGTGACTTCGTCGAACCAGCCACCGATGAAGCCAGCCAGCGCGCCCAGCAGCGTGCCCAAGATGCCAGCTACAATCACAACGGCGATGCCTGCTGGCAGCGAGAGCCGACCGCCATAGAGCACGCGGCTCAAAATGTCGCGCCCCAGTTGGTCGGTGCCGAAAATGTGGTTCGCCGACGGGCCTTGCAGCCGGTTGACAATGTCCTGTTTCAGCGGTTCATAGGGCGCCACTTGCGGCGCAAAGATGCTCACAAGTACCCAAAAAATGAAGACGATGATGCCGATCAACGCCAACGGATTGTGGCGCATAAAGTGCATGACCGGCGTGAAACGTGAGTTGCGTTTGGATGGGACAGTAAGTTCAGATGGGGCAGCCGTGGCAATCGTGGTCATCTTAGCTGGCACTCAGGCGTGGATCAAGGATGAAATAAAGCACGTCAACGACAAGATTGGTGAGAATAAAGATCAGGGCAATGGTCATACTGACGCCCATAATGGCCGGGAAGTCCAACGAGGTCGCGGCTCGATAAGCGTATTGCCCAATTCCCGGCCAGGCAAAAATGCTCTCGGTGAGCACAGTTCCGGCCAGCAAATTGCCATAGGAGAACCCAATCACTGTAATCACCGGAATCAGGGCATTGCGCAGGGCATGGCGCAGCAGCAACGCTCGCGATGATAGCCCTTTGGCGCGCGCCGTACGCATGTAATCCTGCCCCATCACCTCTAACAGCGCCGAGCGGGTCACGCGTGTGATCAGCCCCGTGGTGTAGCTGCCCAGCACCAGACGCGGGCAGCATGAGGTGCCCAAGCACGTTGCGGAAGAGAGGCCAGTCTCCGGCTAAAATCGCGTCGATGGTGAGCAAGCCGGTGACGTTGTTAGGCACAGCTAATCCCACGTCAATGCGTCCTGGCCCAGGGAACCACTTCAACCGTGAGTAAAAGATAAAAAGCGCCAGCAATGCCAGCCAGAAAACGGGTACGCTTACGCCCATGAGCGAAAGGATACGCGCAATGTGATCGACGGGGCTGTTGCGGCGCAGGGCCGAGAGGATGCCGAAGATCATGCCGATGATCACGCCAACCAGGGTGGCAAGGGTAGCCAGTTCAATGGTGGCGGGCAAATAGGCCGCCAGATCTTCCATCACCGGACGGCGACTCTTGATCGAAACTCCCAAATCGCCGCGCACGAGGTTTTGCAGATAGATGAGATATTGTTCATGGACAGGGCGATTCAATCCCCACTTTGCTTCAAAAGCCGCCACAATCTTGGGATCGGACATAGCTTTCTGGCCGAGATTGGCGGTAATCGGGTTGGCCGGGACAGCGTGCGAGATGGCAAACGCGATGAGCGTGATCCCAAAGAGCAGCGGAATGGTGAGGGCGAGACGGCGTAAAATGTATTGGTAGAGTGGCATGGGCAGGGTCGGTATGGGAAAAGTTAAGGTAAGAGATTGAGAGATTAGGCGATTGGCAATGGTAACCCTTTTAGAAATCACCCAATCTTTGCTTCCTATTGTAACTATACAACTTCAGGTGCGACGCACGGGTCTGAAGTAGGCGACAACACTGAATCCTCTCATGACCCGTGCGTCGCACCTGAATCGTTACTTCCTATTCAAACAATTCGTCCACAGGCATAGACCAGCCGGGCAGCGCGGGTTCGGCTTCGGCCTCTTCGCCACGGCGATAGATCGTAGGCGCGGTGGGGCTGTCCGCTCGGTAGACGCGCACAACATCCGCGCTTTGCAGATCGACATCCCAAACCACAAGCGTGCCGGCGGCAAAGTAATCGGCGCGCTTTTGGGCCATTTTTCGCTCGGCGCGTGGGCCATAGTCATCTTCGCTGCGTACTTCCACGGCGAAGATAGGCGCACCCTGGAGAAACTTCATGCCCCTGCGCTCGCCGGTGAAAAAGGCGGCATCGGGGCTGAACGAACGGCGATGGGGCAAGGTAATAATGAAGCCTACGTTATCGGTATAGGCATAGCCGCTTCTGCGTCCGTCGTTCATATAAACGTAGACTAACGAAAACGTTGCCTGCGGCCCGATTAGGCATATCTCCGGTGGGTGACATGAGGACAAGTTCTCCATTGACAAGTTCGGCTTTGCCATCTTCGGGAACGTGATAGAGATCCTCAACGGTGGCTTCCGTTTTGATTTCCATAGCCAACCTCTGCTTTCTCTCCAAACTTCTGCGGCTATTCGGCCCACTCAATGCCCTGTTCCAGCCAGTTGGGCAGATTCGCGCCGATGGCGATTACTTGTTGCGGAGTGCCGCCGCTCACGGGGACCACCCAGATGCCCCAACTGCCGCCGCGGTTGCTGACAAAGGCCACGTGGCTACCGTCCGGGCTGAAGGTGGGCAGGCCATCAAGGTCGGCGCTGTCGGTGAGCCGGTTGATTGTGTTGCCGCCCGCATCTACGGCATAAACTTCCCAGTTGCCGTGGCGTGCTTCGCTCATAAAGACTAGGGTGCGGCCATCGGGCGACCACATCGGGCGCGAGTCTGTCTTGTCGGCGGTGAGCGGTGCGCGGTTGTTGCCGCCGCTGTCCATGGTCCACAGCCCGCAGCTTTCGCCTGTATCGTCACAGCCTTTATAGACAACCAAATCCGCGCCGGGATGCCAGTCGGGATCAAGGCCAAAGGTAAGCTCCTGGGCAACTTGATTGCTGGCCGCTGCCACTCGATAAAGCCGCCAGCGCCGGTCACCGTGGCGCGTGCTGGCAAAGACAAGCTGCCCGCCGTCGGGACTCCACGAGGGCAGACTATCTTCTAGGTGGCTGGTGATGCCAGTCAGTTGACCATTGTTCGCGTCAAAAATCCCGATGCCGAGCAGATCGCTGCGGCTGCTACGGATCGCAAGCCGCCCCGAGCCTTCGTCCACAGCAGGTTGCGACGCATTCGCCACCACCACGGTGGGCAGCGCACCAGGGGCCAGGCTCTGGGCCAGGATCGACTGTACGCCATCGGGGCCAGATGCAGAATAGAAAATGCGACCCACGGGGCGCGGCAATGGCGGCGGTGTCACCACTTGTACATTATCAACGTTGCCCGGCTGCACCAGCGCCTCGTCGCCAATCACCCAACTGCGCCGCCCGCCCTCTGGCGGATAGGCGATCTGCCACCAACTGCCATCAGGCGAAATTCCGGTCACCGTGACTACACTGCCCGCTGCTAATTCGCCCACCGTGGCATAGGCTGTGCTAGGACCACTGCGCACGTTAAGCAGAACCCGTGCCGTGAGGGTGGGCGTGTCGGTGAGTGTCACGGTATCCGTAATCGTCTCTACGGTTGTGGTGATTTCTGTCTGTTCAATGATTACAGGTGTGGGGGCGGTGGCCGAGGGTCCCCAGCGCAAGACGTTGCCGTTGGCGGGGAGTTCAATGGCCGATTTGCCGTCGGCAGGAATCCACCAGATCGGCCCGGCGAAGACACCCAGCGGGTTGGCCTCTGTCGCAATGACAAGGGCTGCGCCACTGCCATTGCGCGCCCACAAAATATCGGAACTGGTATCATAACCCTCTTTGCCCAGCGGAGTTAATTCGCCTGTGGATAAATTCACGGCGTAGATGCTGTATTGGCTGGGGTTGCTCATGTCGGTCTGCACGCTGGCAAAGGCCAAGGCCAGCTCTGTTGTGGCTGCATAAGGCGCACGAAAGAGAGCCAGCGGTGTTCTTTCGCTCACCGGGGCGGTGGGCACGCCCTGGAACACGGCTGTTACCTCGCCGTTGGTCACATCGACCACCGACAGCCCAGGCGTGCCATAGACCATGAGATTGCTGGCAATCAGCGCACGCTTTGCCGCCCGATCCCAGGCCCATTCACAGCAACTTGGCGTATTGGGATCAGTGCTTTGCAGATCAATAATCGTACCGCTTTGCGGATCTAAAACGGCCAAGCCCCCCGCTTCCGGCCAATAGCTAAAGAAGACCATCAGCGCATCACCCGTGGGCGACCATTCGCCGGCTGTGTAAAAGCGAATCTCGCTGCGGGGGGGATTGTTGGGATCAGGATAAGGATCGCTGGCAAGCAGCAACGTCGGTGTCACCGAATCACCAGCATCAATCAGGTTGACGCCGTTGAGTCCAAAGGCGATCTGTGTGCCACTGGGCGAAAAACGCGGATTGGAGATGCGATTGGTGGTCTGGCTGGCTGTATCGTTTGGATCTACAGGCGTGCCCACCACTTTGAGCACGCGTGTGCCATACTGTGGATTGGCCTCCACCAGATCGTTGCCGGTGACGTAGATCAAGTGCGCGTCTACTGGCGAGACATCAAAATCGGTAATCGGGTCCTCTTCCTGTGTCAATTGGGTCAAAATCTGTCCATCCGTCTCCAACCGTTGGATCTGACCATTGCTCAGAAAATAGAGCGGCGCGGGCAAAACAATCACCGGCGCTGGCACAGGCGAGGAGGTGGCTGTGGGCGCGGGCACTTCAGTGACGGCGACCACGGGCGTCATCACCCCCCCGGCAGAGGCCGGCGGTGAACTCGGTTGCACTAGTGTGGGCGTGGACGACAGGTCCGGCTCGTCGCTGCCACAGGCGCTGATCAGCGCCATCACACAGATTAAAAGCAAAAGACGAACAATTTTGAAGAACAAAATCATTTTCCGGCTCCGGGAATAGATGCGCGCAGCGAGTAGTAAACATGGATCGCCGTGGTCGGAACGGGAGTGCAACGTTGTTAAGATCGATGAGTTCCGCCGTGAAGGAGGGGTGCCGTGTGACAGGAACCCATTTCACCATTGTCTATTGTAGACGGAGCACTCTGTTTCATCAAGAAAAGCAGGAACGTTGGGGAAAGAGTTGGGGAATATGGGCGTCGAGTGGGTCGAACACAGAGATAAAATACTCTGCGTTCGACCCTGCTTAGACTCTCTGCATTAGACTCTCTGCATTAGACTCTCTGCATTAGACTCTCTGCATTAGAAGGTGATCCTGCAAGGATCGCCGAAATATGGATTTAAACGGTCTGCTCAGCGGGGTTCATGGGTAGTGAAATGGGGATTCCGCCTGCTTTGGACGATTCGCGAATCGCCACAATGATCTCCTGATCCAGCCGGGCCTGCTTTGGGCCATAGCTGGGATCTGTGCCATCGCGTACTGCTTCCACCAAACTGAGCAGACAGCCCGCCACGCCGATCTCGTCGTCGTGCCATTGCACGCCGTGCCCCTTCTTTTGCGGGCGAAAAGGGTTCTGCCAACGCACGGTAGGCTGATCGGGATCAGCCGTATGCGCCACCATCTCTATCAGCGCGCCGCCATCTACACGATCCCAGCGCCGCTCCACGGTCACAAAGAGCGGCGCTTCGCCGTCGGGCGAGAGCAGTGAAAGACGCTCTTCCACATCCAGCCCCACGCCCACGGTGATGCCCATGCCCTTCTCGGCCAAAAAGCGGCTACTGCGCCACCAGCGCAGGGGCGAATCATAGCCTACATTGGTCCAATGAAAGATGCCCAGCCGCCCATCACCATATTCGATAATGCCGTGTTCCTGGGTTTCCGGGCGGGGCATGACTTGATCTTGCAGGCGTGACCAGTGGGGAGCCAGATCGTATTTGCGCACCGCCCCGGTCACCTGAGTGGGCTGGGCGTCGAAACCCAGATAGCTACGCATGACGCTGACGCCGTGATAGCCATGCCCGGCAAAGTCGTTGAACGACGAATAGACCTGCCCAAACAGCCCGGCCTCGATCAGTCTAAGTTTGATCTGCTCCAGCGGGCGGCGGTGAAACTGCTCGGCGACTTCGATCTTCAGCCTGCGCTGTTCGGCGGCGGCGATAATGGCGTCGGCTTCGCTCAGTTTGTGGGCAATTGGCGTCTCCAGCAGCACGTGCAGCCCGGCTTCCACGGCCATCAGCCCCACTTCGCCATTGGCGGCATAAGCCACAGAGACAATGCCGATCTGTGGCGAAGTTTCGCGCACCAGTTTATCCAGATCTGTGAACCAGGGCACGCCTAGGCTTTCGCCCAAGGTGCGCGCCGAGTCTGCGCTGCGTCCCCATACTGAGACCAACGCAACCTGCTCTGGCAGCGCCTGCACAATCGGGCCATACATATAATCAGAGCGCGCCGCCGTGCCAATGAGGGCGACGCGCAAGGGAGAGGAGTGGGGCATGGGGTTTTCTCTTTCGTGTATTGGGCTTAAATAATGAGTAATAAGTAATGAGTAATGAGCAGGTTACGTAGACGAAATGTAGTTCAAATGGCAAAGTTTTGTGGTCAACAAAACCTTACTCGTTACTCCTTACTCATTACCGTGATTGCTAGTTTGGAAACAACTGTGTATGCCAGAGAGCAAGGAGAGAGGCAAAGACTTTGATGTCAAAACCAGGATTGGTGCGAGCGCGTAAATGGTTGATGCCCATACTCTCTAGCTGGCTGTTGACAGTTTCGATGGCTTTGCGATAGAGACGAAGGTCGTACTCATCAGCCCAGTCGTGCTGGGACTTCATGTTTTGCTTGCGAATGGGGATGAGACGGAGACCATCCTGGGCGAGGATAGGTTCAGCGCCCAGGGTATCGTTGTACGCTTTGTCAGCGAAGAGGGCAGAGCCATCAGGCAGGTTGACGGTGAGTTCGTAAATGGGTGTCAGGTCATGAAAGGAGCTAGGCAAGAGTTGAAAGGCAACGGGGAGACCATCGGATGTACAAATCAGATGCAACCGCCACCCGAAAACCTTCTCATCTTTGGCTTTACAGTAACCGCAGAAGGCCCGCCCCCTTACTTTTTTGCAGCGGCGTGCGCGTTTACGCTTGCATACGGGTATCGGCATGCTATCGATGATGAAGGCTTCTCCCTGCACACTCAGGTCCATCAGGCATTCCAGGCAGAATTCGAGAAAGTCAGCGTGCTGGTGTAACTGTCGGTTGAAGCGAGAGACACTCAAGCGTCGTTCCGCCGGGATGTACCCCGTCTCTGCCATAATCAGTAACGCTCGCTCCAGGTTGTTGTTGAAGTAACGGGCCGCTACCACCGCCACCAGCATGATTTCGGCTGGTACCATCTTGGGTTTGTATTTTGGCTCACCTAGAAATTCGTCACTCAAGTCATACAAAATGCAGAACACAGTGATAACAAACGTGGCGTCCATTTCGGCTTTCTCCTTGCTGTCGAGTCGTTGATGACCCGATTTTGCAATGAAATCCCCCGTGCCACAAACTAGCAATCACGGTTCATTATGTTTCTACCACGCATACGCCTCGGGCGCTTCGCCGCCGGGACCGGGCCAGATCTCATCGAGGCGCTGCATCGTCTCATCATCGAGCGCGATGTCCAGGGCGCGCAGGGATTCTTCCAATTGATCCATGGTACGCGGGCCGATAATGGGCGCCGTGACCACAGGGTTCTTGAGCAGCCAGGCCAGGGCCACATCGGCGGGTTTTTCGCCCAGTTCGTCGCACAGATCTTCGTAGCGCTCCAATTGCGAGCGCACCTCTTGCGGCGCGCCCTCTAGCCGCTTTTTGGCGCGGTCGCCAGTGGCATGTTGATTGCCCACAAGCAGGCCACCGCCCAACGGGCTGTACGGGATCAACCCCAGGCCATAGGCACGGCAGGCGGGAATCAGCTCTAATTCCACCATGCGCGTAGCAAGATTGTAGCGGCTCTGCTCGGAGACCAGCCCCAGGAAGTGGCGCTTTTCGGCGGCATGTTGGGCCTGGGCAATGTGCAGCCCGGCAAAGTTACTGCTGCCCACATAGAGCACCTTGCCCTGTTGGACCAGCATTTCCATGGCCTGCCAGATCTCTTCCCAAGGGGTTGTTCGATCCACGTGGTGCATTTGGTAAAGGTCAATATGATCGGTCTGCAAACGGCGCAGGCTATCCTCACACGCCTTGCGGATGTGATAGGCGGACAGTCCGCGGTCGTTGGTCCCTTCGCCCATCGGTCCATAGACCTTTGTCGCCAACACAATCCGATCACGGCGGTGGTGATCCCCGGCCAGCCAGTTGCCGATAATCTCCTCGGTGTAGCCCAGGCGCACATCGCGCCCATAGCGGTTGGCTGTGTCGAAAAAGTTGATGCCCAGATCCAGCGCCCGATCCATAATGGCGTGGCTATCCTCTTCGCTCGTGCGCGGGCCAAAGTTCATGGTCCCCAGGCAGAGACGGCTGACGGTGAGGCCAGTGCGGCCCAGGTGGGTGTAGTTCATGGGGTCTTCCTCCGTAGCGTGGATTGATAGAAATTTTTGATTGGACGAAGGACGAAAGACGAAGTTCAATTGCCTTAATCCGTCGCGCGTACCAGACCTTCGTCTATCGTCTTCCGTCCTCTGCTATTGCAGCAACGGCATCACCTCTTCGGCAAAACGCAGGGCGCCCTCGGCGTGAGGGAAATCGCAGAAGCGAAACATGAAATAGGAGACACCGAGGTCGGTAAAGAGACGCAGATTGTCGGCCACTTGTTCGGCCGTGCCCACAAGCAAATCGTTGCCGCCAAAGGGTGACGACTCAGCCATGCGTTTGGCCTCGGCTTCGGTTGCGCCCACGGCCACGCGTTCACAGGCCCAGGTTTTGCGGATCTCGTCGTAATCGCGGCCCACATCGTCACAGTGCTGGCGCAACACGTCGAGCTTGTGGCTGTAATTTTCCAGCGTGCCGCCGGGGAAGTTCCACCAATCGGCATGTTGGGCCACAATGCGCAGCGTCACCTTTTCGCCGCCGCCACCGATCATAATGGGCGGGCGCGGGTTTGGCTTGGGTTCGTTCCAGGCATCTTTAATTTGATAGTGCTTGCCCTCGAAAGTGGCGGGGGTTTCCGTCCACATGCGTTTGACGATCTGCACCGTCTCTTCCAACTGGGCCAGACGCACGCCGGGCTGCGGGAATGGATAGCCATAGGCTTCGTACTCGTCCTGCTTCCAGCCTGCGCCGATGCCAAAGATAAAGCGCCCGCCGCTAAGCCATTGCAGCGAAGCCGTCATCTTCGCCAGCAGTGCCGGGTTGCGATACGACTGGCAGAGTACAATGCTGCCAAAGTACAGATCGGGATGTGCACCGGCCAGATAGTTGATGGCGGTCAGACATTCCAGCGTGGGCGTGTCGTCGGCCTGAAACTGCGCCCACGGGATGAAGTGATCGGCCACCCAAGCCGAATGATACTTGCCGCTGATCTGGCGTAGATTGTCGTGGATCTGCTGTGTGAATTCTGTGCTGCTGCTCCCATCTACGGGGAAAGCGGGCACACGCCAGCCAAATTGAAGGGTTGTCATGGTTGCCTCTTTTGGGATGAGAAAAAGGACGAAGATACGACAAAGCGATGATCTGCCAGATCATCGCCTTGTCGTATCTTCGCTTCATTGCGGTTTTGGTTAGCTCCACAGCCGGTCGTGCGACCACTCTTTATCCCACGCCTCGGTGGGGTCAAAGTAGCCAGCATCGTCGGGATCGAGGAAGCGCTGCACCATCTCGTGGTTCAGATCCTCAAAGCCCAAGCCGGGGGTGTCGGGCACAACAATGTGGCCGTCTTGGATCAGCGGATCGGAGAGGCCAGTGATCAGTTCGTTCCATTCGGGCATATCCACCGAATGATTTTCCAACACGAGGAAATTCTCAGTGGCGGCAGCGCAATGCACATTGGCTAGGCAGCTCACCGGCGAACCGGCAAAGTGCATCGCCATGGCAATGCCGTTGTCCTGAGCATAGTCGCCAATCTTCTTGGTTTCGAGCAACCCGCCAGAGCTGGCAAGATCGGGGTGGCAGACGGCAATGGCGCGCTTCTCAAAGAGATCCTTGAAGCCTTCCTTGAGGTAGATATCCTCGCCGGTGCAGATGGGCGTATCCACCGAGGCCGAGAGGCGGGCGTATTGGTCGGCGAACTGCCACGGAATCATATCTTCGTACCAGGCCAGCGTGTATTTATCCAGAGCGCGGCCCAGGCGGATGCAGCTTTCCAGCCCAATGTGCCCAAAGTGATCGGCGGCCAGTGGCACTTCATAGCCGATAATATCGCGCACAGTTGCCACGTATTGGCAGAGGGCGTCAATGCCCTTGTCGGTCAACTGAATGCCCGTAAACGAATGCATCACGCCGCGTGTTTGCAGCATGTCCGGCGGGGCGATCAGCGCGCCGGGGATGTCGCGCACAAGCTGGATGCCTACGTCCATCTTGAGGAAGCGAAAGCCCATCTCCAGCCGTTCTTTCAGGCGATTGCCCATTTCGGTGGCATCGGGCGTCGAAGGTGTGTCGCAATAACAGAGAACTTTGTCGCGGAACTTGCCGCCCAGCAGTTGATAGGCTGGCACGCCATAGGCCTTGCCCGCCAAATCAAACAGCGCCATTTCCACGCCACAGACGCCGCCGGCCTGACGTGCATGGTAGCCGAACTGTTTGATCTTGCGGAAGACTTTGTCAATATTACACGGATTCTCGCCAATCAGGCGGCTTTTGAGCATCAGCGCATAGGTTTTGCTGGCCCCGTCGCGAATCTCACCATAGCCAACCAGACCCTGGTTGGTGTCGATACGTAAAATACCCGTGCGCATGGGCAGCCCGCGCAGGCTGGCAATGCGCAGGTCGGTAATGCGCAGATCGCTGGGGCTGGAGCTTGTTTTGACCTTATCCAATAGTTGTTCCGTCATGACTCTTTCTTTCTAACTAAGGGTTGATTCTGTGGGAAATGGGGATTGTGTGGTCAAAACGTAGTTTACCTTACCCTTTTCGTTCTGCCAAGATCAGTCCGCTAAAGCGGGTCAGATGGCAGAGGGGTAGGTGGCAACTTGCAACCTGCCCCTTGTAATTTGCCCCTTGCTGCCATCATCCCTGTACAGCGTTCAGCCGGGTGATGTCATCGGCGCTCAGGTTGAGCGAGAGCGCATTGATGTTGTCTTGTAGATGCTTCAGGTTTTGCGACATGGGGATAGTGATCACACCGGGCTGTCGGATCAGCCAGGCAATCGCCACCTGTGATGGCGAAACGCCGTGGGCTTGGGCGATCTCACGCACGGCGCTGTTTTCCAACACGCCGCCTTTGATGGGTGTATATGCGGTCAGCGGGATGGTGTGGTCCTGGCAAAAGTCCAGAACGCCATTTTGCACCGGGCTGCGATCCAGCAAATTATAGCGCACCTGGTTGGTAGCAATCGGCGTTTCGCACAGGTCCAGCGAGCGGCGCATTAATTCCACGCTGAAGTTGCTCACCCCCACGCGGCGCACACGGCCATCGGCCACGATTTCGTTGAGGGCGCGGAAGGTCTCTTCCAACGGAATTTTTTCATTGGGCCAGTGGATCAGATAGAGATCGACATAGTCTGTCCCAAGCCGTTTCAAACTGCCGCGGATGGCCTTGTGGACGCCGTCATAATCAAGGTGTTCCGGGGAAACTTTGGTGGTCACAAAAAGCGCATCCCGATCAAAACGTTTGAGGGCGCGCCCCACCACTTCTTCACAATGATTTTTGCCATAGCCTTCAGCCGTATCAATGTGGGTATAGCCCATCTCAACAGCCTGCTCAATAATGCTCACCATTTCGTCATCGCGTGAATAATCGGCCTGATTGCCGCCGCCCATCTGCCATGTGCCCAATCCCAACACGGGAATATGGCTGCCGTCGGGCAAGCTTTCATACTGCATTTCTACGGTCATCGTTTCCTCCATGTAATTTGTAAAAGTGAGTGTAAGGTCGGGCGAGAAATGCCAGGGTATGATGATGCGTGATACAGAGACACGCATCATCATACCCTGGCCGATCCTGTCGGCGTTGGCCTAGATACCCACCAGCGCCGGTGCATCAATGGCCTGCTGTTCTTCATCGCGAATGGCGGGGACAATATCGGTTTCGGCCACCAGACTGAGCAGTGTCCAGCCCGGCTGTGGGGCAAAGGATTCGTCGGCGGTGGCAACGATTACATTTTTGCCTTTGATTGCCATGATGGGGATGTACTTTCCCTCGTACTGCTCCAAATAGCGGGCATAGGTGAACTGTTCGGTCAAGGGCGTGGGTTTGATCACCGCACCGTCGTGGACCAACTCTTGCAGCCGATAGTAGGTGGCGTCCTCGTGGAAGAGCAGCCGACCCAGGGCAAAACGGCTGGGGGAACGGCTTTTGTTGCGCTCGGAGAGCGTGCGGGGTACCAATTGATAGACTTCGGACGAGCCGAATTCGTCTTGATGGTGGCGACAGGCCAGGGCGTTGGCTTCATCGTTGCTGGTCAGCGCCAGCAGCCGCCCGATCCCCGAAATGTCAAGATGGTCCTCGGTATATTCCGAGAGGATGTTGCCGTAGTAGATGTCTAGCCCTTCCATGCGTCCGGCACGCACATTGTCAAAGTTAGTGTCGATTAGACGCGCCACCAACCCTTCGTTTTGGATGGCCCTCGCCACCAATCGGGCAAAGGGATGCGCGCCCATAATCAAGAAGCCTTGGGGATCGGCTTCGGCTACGCCCAGAAACCGCGCAAACGGTTTGGCTGTCAACCCTTGCAGCACCACCGTTCCCACAATCACCAAAAAGACCAGCGGTTCCAGAATCCTGGCCTCTTCATAGCCCCGTTCCAGCAGGCTAAAGGTGAACAGCGTGGTGACGGCAGCCGCCACAATCCCGCGCGGCGCAATCCACGAAAGGAAGATACGCTCGTTGCGCGAGAGCGGGCTGCCAATCGAACTGATCATGACAGAGATGGGCCGCACCAGAAAGATCAAAATTGCCAACACAAGCAGGCTGCGCCAATCCAACAACGCCAATGTCTCTAGTTCAATATTAGCGGCCAAAATAATAAAAAGACCAGAAATAAAGAGAATGCTTAGTTTCTCTTTGAAATGCCAAATCGCGCGCAACTGTTGTAGATTGCGATTTGCCAGAAACATGCCCATCACCGTCACGGCCAGCAGCCCTGATTCTGATTGGAGCGTGTCCGAGATCGCAAACACGCCTGCCACCATTGCCAATACGACGATATCGCGCAAATAGTCGGGCACAAGATAGCGCCGCAACATCTGTTCCACAACCCAGCCGCCCAACAGCCCAAGCCCGCTGCCGATCCCGACGATGGTGAGAAAGCCCAGCAGCGGATCGGACGTGTGGGCCGCGCCTTCAGCCACAATAAAATCAAAGACGAGCACAACCAGCAGCGCGCCCAATGGATCGATTAAAATGCCTTCCCACATCAGAATCGAGGAGATCTGATGATCGGGCCGCACGTTACGCAACAGCGGCGCAATTACGGTTGGCCCGGTCACCACGACCAACGAGCCAAAGAGAATGGCGAGTAACCAATCCAACCCAATGAGATAGCGCGCTGCCAGCGCGCCGCCCACCCACGTGATCAGCGCGCCGATGGTGATTAGATTGCGCACCGTCCCCACTACAGCTTGTGCCTCGCGAATGTTGAGCGTCAGCGCGCCCTCAAACAAGATCACCGCCACCAGCAGCGAAATAACGGGGAAAAAGAGATCGCCCATTAGCTCGCGTGGCTCTACCAGATTGAAAACTGGGCCTACCAAAAACCCGGATGCCAACAGGGGCAAAATCGCTGGTGTTTTTAGTCGCCACGCCAACCACTGACAAAAAATTCCCAAGACAACCAATCCGGCGAGAATAATCAACTGATTATGCTCCACATATCCCTCCCTTTGTGATGAAACAAGGATTCCAGTTTGATTGGCACATTGAATCAAGTGTCAAACCGAAATCAACAGACGTGCATCATATATCCATGTCGATAAAATGGCCCAGTCGAGTCCGCCGCGTCCTATTCAACCCCAGCGCCCACAGCTTTGTAGTTTGCCTCCCTACAAAGTTTAATTCATCTCCGTCGGCGCTATGCTATAATAGACGGGTCTTTGTGCCTCTTTCTCTGTTCATTTTGACCCAAACCCATGACCCAAACGCTCACACTGCGTGATCTCACGCTTAATTTTTTCACCACATTTGGCGCATCATCCAAACGCTTGGATCGACGTAAACTTGGTGGATCGGCTGTGGAACTCCCCCAAGGGCTGGCCGATCATTTTGGCAAACCTGCGCTTCACCTCGTTTTTCAAAATGCCGATCTCACCAGCGATGCCGAGTTGGTGGTCTATGGCAGCCGCGTTTTTGATCAAATGCTGGCCTATCTGGATCGCCAGGGTAGCTTGACTGTACAGGAGTTGCCCGCCCGCCACCACGGGGCAGATGAACTGCTGCGCGCCGTGCAACCTATCAACGTTGCCATTGCTGGTTTGCAGCTCAGCGAGCAAAAACGCCAGATCTTTGTCTTCAACTGGCACGTCACCTATCGCGCCGATGACAAGCGCGAGGAGCTTTTCTCGGTGGTGGTGGACGAACACGGCCAGCGTGTGCGCTTGACTGCCCAGGCCACTGGCGACACGGAGGATATAGACATTGGCGCGCTGCTGGCCGATGCACAGCCCTTGCCCGTGGAGACCGACGACGAGGGACAGCCGCTGCCGCCCAAATTGCCGCCTATGACCCAGTTGACCCGGCTGGCAGAAAGTGCGCGTAAACATGCGCTCTATCATGCTGACGTGCGCTGTGTAAGCCACGAAGCCGAGATTTTGCCTCGGCTGCACAAAGTGCTGGCCCGGCTCACCGGCTATTACGAGCAGCAGATCGAAGAGGTCTATGACGCCCACGATGCCAACGGCGAAAAGCGCCGTCTGTTGGAAGAAGATCTTCAGCGCAAGATTGCCGAAGAGGTGGAAAACCACCGGCTGCGCGTCGATGTGCGTCTTTTTAGCTATGCCATGCTCTACGTGCCAGTTGCCAACGCCCAGATCCGCATCAGCGATGGCAAGCGCGAAGCCACCATCGACGTCACCCGCAACCGCTACACAGGCGCGCTGCGCCGACCGACTTGTCACGTCTGCCGTCAACCCATTACCGCGCTGATGCTCTGCCGCAACGAACACCTGATCTGCGCCACCTGTAGCGTGCAGTGTACCCGTTGCAAAGATGCCCTTTGCCAAAGTTGCGGCGTCCACGCCTGCCCCACCTGTGGGCAAGCCAATTGCGAGACATGCAGCGTTCTCTGCTGGTCATGTGGTGAGCGCGCCTGTGCCGACCACGTCAGCCGTTGCCCGGTCTGTGGCGACGATACCTGTCACACCTGCCAGGAAGCCTGTGCCGATTGTGGCGAACGTCAGTGCCGTAGCCATCTGCGCGTGGATAGCGTGGACGGCGCGCTGCTCTGCGCCGCCTGTGCTGTGCGCTGTCCTGGCTGCCATAGCTACACCCACAACACAGAGACCTGTTCGGTGAGTGGACAGCGCTTTTGCCAACTCTGCATTGTCCACTGCCAGGGGTGTCAGCGTCCGCTTGGGCCGGGTCTCGCCGTTATAGATCCACTGAATGGGCAACCCTACTGTGCCGATTGTCTCCAGCCCTGCCCGCATTGTGCCATGCCTACGGCGCTGATTTTGTCACCGGGGTGTACCAGTTGTGGCACTCGCCTTTGCGGCCATTGCGCCATTGCCTGCCAGACCTGTGGCGATCTGCTGTGCGTTGATGATATTACATCCTGTGCTGATTGCAACAACCCCCTTTGCACACGTGATACGTTACGCTGTGCTGTGGGTGGGGAAACGCTCTGCATCGATTGCGCCACAGTCTGCGCCATTTGCAGCACACAACATTGCCGCGAACACAGCACTGCCTGCCCAACCTGTCTACAATCCTACTGTGCAGCTTGTATGGGTGGGCGGGAGATTTGTGCCACCTGTGTGGAGTTGGTGACCCACGGCCAAGAAGTTGCCATTGTGGATGAACCCATTTTTGCTGATCCCCGTATTGTCAACATCTGGAATCGGCACGATCGGCGCATGATCTCCAATCGACGCTACACGCTCTACCTGGGGGTGGACACTGGTGCGCGTTTGGTGTTGGTGGTGGCCGAGGCCGAAAAAGTCTTGCACATTCGCCGTGGCAAAGCGCTTGCCAAACTCTCGGAATCTGTCTAACCATGGCCGATCTTGATGGAGCGCGCCAGCATTTGCAAGATTGCCATCTCTGCCCACACCATTGCGGCACGGCGCGTGCTAGCGCCGCCGGGATCTGCCGGGTGGGCGCGCAGAGTTACATTGCCAGCGAAATGTTGCACATGGGCGAAGAAAGCGCACTGAACCCGGCCCACGCTATCTTTTTCAGCGGCTGCACGGCCACCTGTACCTTTTGCACTGCTGCCAAGTTTGCCTTTCGTCCCACCTATGGCGTCTCAGTTTCCCCCGCCCAACTAGCCCATCGTATCCTGCAACGGCAGACCGCCGGCGCGCGTTCACTCTGTTTCATTGGCGGAGATCCAGCCCCCCATATTCCGTTCATTCTAGAAACCCTGGCGGCGCTCGGCACCCAGCGCCATATTCCCGCCGTCTTCAACAGCAACCTCTATGTGACCGCCGCCGCATTGGATCTGCTGGCCGGAGCTATCAATATTTATCTGCCTGATCTAAAGTTTGGCCCGGGGCCGTGTGGAGAGGAGATTGGCGGAATGCCCGACGATCGGTCCTGCGTCACAGAAAATATTGGGCGATTGTGGCAAAACGG
This sequence comes from uncultured Chloroflexia bacterium, assembly GCA_963721725.1. Lineage (GTDB taxonomy): Bacteria > Chloroflexota > Anaerolineae > Caldilineales > Caldilineaceae > RI-153. The sequence continues at coordinate 530,267 of CAVRLX010000003.1, read as the reverse complement.
GGAACGGCTGATAGTGCGCCATCTATTAATGCCGGGCCATTTGAATTGTTGTACCCGTCCCGTGTTGGCGTGGCTGGCCGCTCATCCTGGGATTGAAGTCAGCCTGCTCTCCCAATATCTGGCCCCGCCCCAGGCGCGTGGTCTTCTGGCTGGGGCACTCTCGGCAGCGGAGATCGAGGCGGCTCACACATTGGCTCAACGGCATCAATTAACCTTGATCACTTGATCTAAAAAGCGCCCTGTCAACGACAGGGCGCTTTTCATTCTGGCAAATGGGGCTGTTTACCCAGCCACCTTAGTCATAGGCTTCCGATAGGTGGGCACTTTCCCGCGTTGGATGACCGGGCTGATCCCCGTCCGAGTCGGCTGACGTCCGTTGTAACGGGATTCTTCGCGTAGCATCCCTGCTTGTTCATAAAGAACCTCGTTTGCCAGCGTGGCATTGACAATGCTGTTTTGCGAGCCAAATTCATTGTCGAGCCAACCATCGGCATGATAATCCGTCTGCCATGCACCATCCACAAGATATCGGAACTGATAGCTGCGCCCTGCCACCAGATCCACGGCTGCTCGCCAGATCCCATCTCTCCCCTGCACAAAAGGTACAGATTGCAAAGACCACTCGTTAAACTCGCCGACCAAAAAAATTCTATCTGCCCAGATGCATGCTGGCAGTTCAAACACAACACGGACATGACCGGGTCTGGGGGAAGGCATCTTGTGAATCATTGTCTCTCCTTTTGATCCCACCGACGGCACATTTGCCTAAAACTGAGGTGAACGGGTGATAGTTTACCAGTGTGACCAACTATTCTAGAAACGCTTATCGGAGGTGTAAGCTAAATGTAAATCACTTCATTCAAATTTAATTATTTGCTCGTGTATTTTGATTACAAATGACAAATTGAACGCATAATTGATTGGAGTATAGCATGGGGACAGAAAACGGTAAGATATATCTTTTATCTATTTTGGTGGGTCGCAACGCTTGGAAATTAAGTCTATCTTACCTGAGTGCAAACAGAATTACCCTCAGCGCTTACAACGTCAATTCGCATCATTTCATTGGGCACTTTGTACAAACGACCGGCTTAAGTGCATCAAAGGATGGTCAATGTCTTGCAGGATTTCGGCTGGCGGAACCCTGGGGTGCAACCCCGTAGCGCTCCTAATTGATGGGGTAAACAAAAAAGAGGGTGGGGGATATCCCCCACCCTCTTGAAAAGCTATGAAACTTTCTGTTCGTTTACCGGAAGAGCGACATCAGCGCTTGCGGGGCCTGGTTGGCCTGGGCCAGCATCGAGGTGGCCGTCTGCTGCAAGAATCTGGTACTTCGTCGCTTCCAGCTGGCTCATGGCCATGTCGGCGTTGGCAATGCGGTTATAGGCCGCTTCGGTGTTCACCTGCGCTTCGGTCAGGTCTTCTTCCTTGAAGGAGAGGCGGCTGCCCATAGCACCCAGCGTCTGCAAGCGTTCGGAGACCGTGTCAATGGCCGTGTCCAGGCTGGCCATGGATTGGCTGGCACCAGAGGCCGTGGTCACATCGCCGTGTAGGTGCCAGCCTGTTCGAGTAGCTGACCGAGATGGCCATAGGTTCCACCTGTACCATTGGCTACTGGGTACAGATAGTCGGCGATCGTCTAGGGTAACTGAACGTTAAGGCCGTTACCAAAGCTAAATGATTGTGTACCACTACCGAAAGATCCATAGCAGCACTCACTGTATCAGCGCACCGGTCATCTAATGGCCATCACCATTAGAATCAAACTGCAGAGCATTGCCGCCAGCGATCTAGTAGGCGAACTGTTGAAGAGTACCTGCCTGTAGCGCCACCATATGTGATTTTGACTGTATATGTACCACGTTTCAAGTTGCTGTGAGGCGTTATTCATATTGGCGGTATGCAACCGTTGGGAAGCTGCAGACAGCTTGAGCAGTGCCAGGGTGCACCACTTGGTGACTGTGCCAGTTGCTGACGTAGATGGTAATATCAGCCAAAGAACTCAGAGCCCCACCAGGTCGGTGGCAATGTTGACAGACCCAAAATCTGTGCGCTCAACGTCGTCGTCTCGCCTGCTTCGGCACCGGTCTGAAGATTAATCGTGCCGCTAAAGTCACCCAGGCCGTTGAGCAATTTCTTGCCGTTCCAGGTGGTCTGGCTGACGATGTCGTTAATTTCTTTGGTGTACTCAGTCAATTGGTTCTGAATGGCGTCCCGTTCACTGCCCCCCAGCGTATCGCTGGCCGCAGCCTCGGATTTGTTGCGCATTTCCAACAGAATGTCCTGCACTTTGTTCAAACCGGCTTCAGCAACGCTCATCAGGTTCTTGGCATCGCCGATGTTGTCCAGAGCGACTTTCAGGTTGCCATTGCGTTGGCGGAAGGTAGTGGCAATCGTCATGCCAGCGGGATCGTCAGAGGCACTGTTGATGCGCTTGCCAGTGGCGAGACGGGTTTGATTCATGCCCAATTGCTTGTTGACATTGTTCAAGCTGTTAAGGGCGTTCAGAGCACCAATGTTGCTGTTGATACGTGAAAAATCGGCAATAGCCATGATGGTTTGTTCCTTTTGAGATAATTGTGTTCTTTAGGGTAGTTGGGTTTGTGAGTCTTCTTTTGAACGGCTAGCATCGACTCTTTCTAACCGGGCGTCACGGGCCTGCATGGGTTGTCTTTTGGTCTGATGGAGTGTCGTATGCCCTTCCTTTTATCTCTTTGTTTTTGTTTTCTCGCTACACTTTTTTTATCGTCGGGGTGGGGCGAATCGTGCATGGTACTGCATGGCTATTTGTGCTCTTTTCGATAATAACTTTTTGTTCGTTGCCCTTCGGCGTGGCTTGTTGGTATAATGCGTCTATCTGTGCAGCTTTGCACAAAACGGAGGCTACATCCTCAGGAGCCTCGTTACACAATTTTTATACCGTCCATCCTGTCGCGCTCGTTGGAACACAGGAACACAGCCACCGACACAGACCCAAGGAGGATTGCTGCATGATTCATGAATCTATTTATGAAATTCAACAACAGGCCCGTGGCATTGTAGGGATCCATAATGGCAAGGTCGAAGTGCTGGATGCCGAAAAGGTGCGCCAGACGTTGATCGATACCCTGGCTCGCGATGCTGTTTTCGGCTCTCGCGCTGTCAAAGCCTACAGCCGCTGGCTAATTTGGGAATTGGGCCAAGCGTTGGGCGCGTGGCCAGCCAGCATTCACGACTATTACATTGCGCGGGCCAGCGATGGCTGGAGCAACCGCACTGTGCCCGCTATGAACATGCGGTTTGCCACCTATGACGCTGGGCGGGCTGCCATCCGTGCCGCCCAAAAAGCCAAAGCGGGAGCGTTCATTTTCGAGATTGCCCGCAGCGAAATGACCTACACCTTTCAGGAACCAGGCGAGTTTTCGGCCGTGTTGATTGCCGCCGCCATTAAAGAGGGATATTCCCACCCGATTTTTATCCAGGGCGATCATTTTCAGGTCAACGCCAAAAAGTATGCCAAGAACCCCGAAGAGGCTATTCAAGAGGTCAAGGATCTGATTGCCAAGGCCATTCCCGCCGGTTTTTGGAATATTGACATTGATACCAGCACGCTGGTGACGCTGGAGCCAGAATCGCTCCAAGAGCAACAGTTGCACAACTATCAGCGCTCTGCCGAGTTGACGAAATATATTCGGGATATGCAGCCAGAGGGGGTGACCATTAGCCTGGGGGGCGAAATTGGCGAGGTGGGTGAAAAGAATTCCACCGTGGAAGAGTTGGACGCCTACATGGAAGGCTATCAGCAGGCGTTGGCCGAGTTGGGCGATTACGCCGGGTTGAGCAAAGTCAGTGTGCAAACGGGAACCAGTCATGGTGGCATTCTGCTGCCCGACGGCAGCCAGGGCGAAGTGGCCGTGGATTTTGAAACGCTGCGCGCCTTGGGCCAGCGTGCGCGTGAACTGGGTGCCGGTGGGGCTGTGCAACATGGGGCCAGCACACTGCCGGCGGAGATGTTTGATAAATTCCCGGCAATGCAAACGTTGGAGATTCACCTAGCGACTGGATTTATGAATGCCTTCCTCGATCATGGCAGTTTCCCCGACGAGATCCGCCAAAACATGTCCCGCCACATGGACGATTTCCACGCCGACGAGCGCAAGGCCAAAGATACGGATATTGTCTTCTATTTGAAGACACGCAAGAAGGTGTTGGGGCCATTCAAGCCTGAGCTATGGGGCATGTCCGAAGCACACAAAACAGAGGTCTTTAGCGGTCTGGAAGATCTCTTCGCCTTTTTCTACAACAAACTTAATGCCGCCGGATCGCGTGAGGTGGTAGATACGTTTGTGAAGCCAGTGGAATATCACAAGCCCATGCCCACCTTTGATCGGGGCACTGGCGAAGACCAGGGGCTGGCCGATTAGCGTCTGTATCGAAAACCGGAGTTCTCTGAAGAACTCCGGTTTTTACATGAGAACGCATTCCCATGATTTTAGCCATTGATACTGCCACCGATACCGCGTCCATTGCTCTCTACGATCCTGTTGCACAACTTCTCGTGGCCGAAGAGACCTGGCAGGCCCGACGTCGGCAGACCGAAGCGTTGGTCCCTGCACTTCAGGCCATGATGGAGCGGGTGGGCATGGCCCGCACCGATTTGCAAACCATTGCCGTCACCACCGGTCCCGGCAGCTTTACAGGCGTGCGTATCGGCATCAGTCTTGTCAAAGGCATCGCGTTGGGGTTGCCCCGGTTGCCGCGGCTGGTGGGAATTCCCACCTTGAGCGCGACGGCTGCCCCCTGGCTTGAAGTGGGCCAACATCTTCCGGATCTGGAGATCTGGGCTTTCATTCAGGCGGGGCGTGGGCGCTATAATTGGGCGATCTTCCAGCCTGGCGATCTCTTGCAGCGTCCCGCTTTGGCCGACTATGGCGTGGGCAAGGCCGACCGTCTGGAGGCAGAACTGGTGGCGCACGATCATCCCATCTGGCTGGTGGGCGAGATTACCCAGGCCGTTTCGCAGTTTGCCCGCCGCAAATCCAATCTCTATCTGGTGGATAGCGTTAGTGGGCTGCGCCGGGCTGGACAGGTGGCTCGGCTGGCTGCGCTTTATCTGGATGCCGGGTATGTTGAAACCGTAGACACCCTGCAACCTCTCTATCTGCAAGAGCTTGTCTAATGGTCGCCAGCCCTGTGCCTGTGATGCTGCGCCCCATGATCGTCAGCGATATTGACGACGTGGTGGCGCTGGAAGAGAAAAGTTTCCCCGAAGCGTGGTCCGCTCGCTCTATGAACGGGAACTGCGCAGCAATCGCTTTAGCCACTATCATGTAATTGTCCCGACGCAGCCTGTCGCCACTTGGCCCACGCTTCTGGGCCAAGGCGGCTATTGGCTGATGGGCGACGAGGTGCATATTGTGACGCTGGCCGTGCAACCAGCTTGGCGTGGCGTGGGGCTGGGCAAATGGCTGTTGCTGCGTCTGCTCGACGAAGCGCGCCAGCAGGGGGGCTTGCTGGCGACATTGGAGGTGCGCACTGGCAATCAGGCGGCGCGTCTGCTCTATGAACGGGTGGGCTTTCAACAGATCGGCCAGCGCAAACGCTATTATCCCGACGGCGAGGATGCGCTGGTGCTGCAAATGGCCGATCTGGCCGACCCGGTGGTGTGGTTGCCCATGGCCGCCGATCTAGCCGTGCTCGAACAAAAAATAGCCGGGGGATTTCCTCCCTGACACTTGTCCATTTCTATAATCTATAGTATCTTTCTGCCTGGTGAACAACGTGCTCTCTTCCGCAATACTGCACTCCGCTCCCTTTGTTCACGGCACCACGCTGAATTAATGTCTCATCACATTATTGGTTAATTGTAGATTGCCCTTAATTTGAGGAAGATTCCGTCATCCAGATCTTTGGATGTACGGCTTTGCACCTTCCGCCAAACTGATGGGCATTTTCTATCCTTTGTTATTCGTTTGGATAAAACTTGGGAGTTGTGGACACAGGAGCCACCATGCGCAAAATCTTTATTGTCGAAGATCATCCTATTATGCGGCAACAGTATACAGCGTTTATTGAACGCGAGCCTACCTTGAGCATCTGTGGCGAAGCAATCTCTGTGGCAGAGGCCATTCGGAAAATTCCCCTCAGTGAACCCGATATTGTGATTGTGGATATTTCATTGGATGGTGAACAAGATGGAATTGAACTGGTGCGGCAATTGCACACCCAACACCCGGAGTTACGGGTGCTGGTGGTCTCCGGCCACGAAGGGTCAATCTACGAAAATTTAATTGTCAAAGCCGGCGCCAATGGCTATGTGGTCAAAGGCAACCCAGAGGCATTTTTGCAGGCTATCTATCAAGTGCTGGACGAAGGACGCTACTACACGGGGAGTCTGGTCTGAGCCATCCATCTTGATGCTCTACTATTCTTTTGCCGAGTGGACGAAGGACGAACGTAGCTTCCCTCTGGGTTTAGACGTTCGTCCTTCGTCTATGGTCAAAGCAGTCGTAATGACATATCCTTTACAACTCTACCAATCAATCGCAGCGTTATCGTCCGGGTGATAGCTTTCTGGGTTGCGCCATTCGTGGCCCAACTTCTCCTGCATGGCTTCCTCGTCCAGTTCGATGCCCAGCCCCGCGCGGTGGGTAGATCAATGTATCCCCGATTCACCACAAAAGGCTGTTTGAGGTAGCCCTCGCCCAACGAGACCTGCTCCTGGGCCAAAAAGTTGGGAATCGAGGCGTCCAGTTGCAGCCCCGCTGCCAGCGAAATCGGTCCCAGCGGACAGTGCGGTGCAACCGCCGCATAATAGCTCTCGGCCATCCCCGCAATTAACCGCCCCTCGAAAATGCCCCCGGCATGGGAAATGTCCGGCTGCAAAATGCTGGCCGCGCCTTTCTCCAAAATCTCACGGAAGCCCCATTTGGTAAAAATGCGCTCGCCTGTGGCAATGGGCAAATGGGTTTTCTTGGCAATATCGGCCAACACGTCCACGTTCTGACACTGCACCGGCTCCTCAATGAACATGGGCTGATAGGGTTCCAGCGCTTTGATTAAAATCATCGCCGTCTGCGGACTCACCGCGCCGTGAAAATCAATGGCAATGTCCACCTCTTTGCCAGCGGCCTGGCGCAACGCCGCAAAGCGATCCACCACCGCATCGACAAAGCCGGGCGTTTCGATAATGCGCGCCGGGCGTGGTCCACGCACGCCAGTTTTGAAGGCAACATAGCCCTCGGCCACCTTGTCTTGAATGTCCTGAATTTGTTCTTCCAACGTGGACCCGCGCACATGGGCATAGATCTTAATGCGGTCGCGCGAGTGGCCCGCCCATGAGCTTATAGACCGGCACACCCATCGCCTTGCCCGTGATATCCCATAGCGCCTGCTCGATGCCTGAAATCGCGTCGGTCAACACCGGCCCGCCGCGGTAAAACGCATGTTTGTACATAGCCTGCCAGTGGTGCATCACCCGTGTGGGATCTTTGCCCACGAGATAGGGTTCCAACTCGGCCACCGCTTGGGCAACGGTGAGCGACCGTCCCTCGACAATCGGTTCGCCCAAGCCAACGATGCCTTCGTCGGTGTGGATCTTCAAAAAAAGCCAGCGCGGGCTGACGAGAAAGGTTTCTAACTTTGTGATCTTCATGAAGCGCTCCGTGGAATGATTGCGTGCTACGTGTTGCGTGGGGTCAATTTATACTGCGAAGCAACACGCAACACAATGGATTATCAATTCTTCTGAATGAGCAACTGTCGGGTCACATCGGCCAGCAGAGCCGCGCCCGTGGGCAGCACGTCTTCGCTAATATCGAAAATGGGCGTGTGGTGCGGGCGGTTTTTGTCGTCATATTTCGCGCCCAGCATAAACATCGCCCCTGGTGCTTTGCGGGTCATATAGCTAAAGTCCTCGGCCCCCATCCCCGCTTCCGGTTCAGCCAACCCAGTTTCGCCCAACATCCCCAGCGTGCTCTGGCGGATGGTCTCGGTCACGGCGGGGTCGTTATAGGTCGAAGGATAGCCCGGCACAATGCGCAATTCGTACTCACCGCCCAGCGCACGCGCCACGCCCAGCGCCTTTTCTAGTTCGTCTTTCATCTGTTGGCGCACGGCGTCATCATAACTGCGCATCGTCCCGCCCAATTTTACCTCTGCCGGGATCACATTCGTGGCAACCCCAGCATGAATATATCCCAACGAAATCGTGGCGGCTTTGGTGGGGTTCACCCGGCGCGAGCGGATGCCCTGAATGGCGTTGATCACTTGCGCCAGAATAAAGGTGGGATCGATGCCCTGGTGCGGGTATGCGCCATGACCGCCCGTGCCTTTCAGCACAATATGAAAGGAATCTTCCGCAGCCGTCACATAGCCGGGGGCAATCTCAATCTGATTGGCGGTGAGATCACTGGCAACGTGCAGCGCAATGACGGCGTCCAGTCCGTCCAGCGCATTATCCTCAATCATCCGCACCGCCCCCGACTTGTTTTCGTCATCCGCTGCCTCTTCGCTGGGCTGAAACAGAAAGCGAATCTGCCCGGCGGGGCGGTCGGGCATCTCGGCCAATAGGCGCGCTGCGCCCAACAACATGGCTGTGTGCGCATCGTGTCCACAGGCGTGCATCACCCCTTCTTTTTGCGAACGATAGGGCACATCGTTGGCTTCGTTGATGGGCAGCGCGTCCATATCGGCGCGGATGCCGATCACCGGGCGGCCCTCGCCCAAATAGCCTACGACACCGGTTTTGCCCACGCCTGTCTGTGCCTCAATGCCCATCTCGGCGAGCGCATCGGCCACCAGCCGCGCCGTTCTTGTTTCTTGAAAACTCAATTCCGGGTGGGCGTGAATATCACGCCGCCACGCCACCAACGTTTCGCGCGAGGGCCTGGGCCTGCGCCAATAGCTCATGTTCTTGCATGGAGTTATCCTTTTGACGTATCTTGATTCACGTATCTTAATTCAACGAGCAAGGGTATGAAAATAGAGACAATATCAGAAACTATACCCTGCCATAGTAGAGCAGGCAAACCGCAGCGTCAACCTTGGAGCGGGCAATTTGAGTAAAAAATGTGGTTGACACTCCCTGCATTTCGCGTTATACTAGCCTCACTATCCAACCCCGCAGAGAACAGCCCCATCCCTGTTGCCGACTATCGGCAGAGGCTGTCAGACCAGGATAGGCATCTATACCCGTTTCAGGTGGAGGATGATTCGTTCCATGCAAATACGGTGTAAGAAAGCATCTTCTCAGGAAGAGTTTATGAACAGATAGCCCCAGGCGCGCGTGTGCCTGGGGCTTTTTTGTAACTCAACGCTTCCCCTCCTCCATCAAGTCGTTTCTTGTACGGTTTCCCGTACAGCGTCTTTCCATCGGGACCGACCTAATCGTTAGTGAAAGGACACGAAAATGGACGCAATTGCAAGCCGCATCATCAAAGCACGCCAGTACGCAGCAGAGCGCGATCAGCGCATCCGGGTTCACAGTTTCGAGGTTGAAATTCAGGGCGAAAATGCCAATCATCTTGTGGACTATGAAAACGGTAACTGGGGCTGTGACTGTGAAGAATTTCTGCGCCGGGGCCTTTGTGCCCACATTATGGCAATGGAAGAAATTCTGGGCGATGCAGTTGAGCCGGCACTGTTGCCTGTAGCCAACTAATCATTAAACCACAATAGACCGACCGCCCTGCTGTCACGGGGAGCGGAGGCCACAATTTCATAGACAATTCAATAGCCGAGGGCCGATCCCATAAGGATCGGCCCTCGGCGTTTTTCCCCTATGGCGTAAGCCGCGTCAGATCACGCGGGAAAGAGCGTGGCGAGCCGCACATTGGACAGGCGGGTCAACTGCATCAGCAACCGTTCCATGCCAATCGCAAAGCCCCCGTGCGGCGGCATTCCATAGCGAAAGGCTTCGAGATAGGTCTCAAACGGCTGCACCGGATAGCCTGCTTTGGCAAGCGCCGCCACATAATCTTCGTACCGGTGAAGTCGCTGCCCGCCCGTCACCAACTCTGTGCCGCGGAAAAGCAGATCGAACGAATTCGAGTATTGTGGCCGCGCCAGGTCGGGATGGGTGTAAAAGGGTCGTTTACCCATAGGGTAGCCCACCACAAAGAGAAAATCGCTGCCATGAACCTCCTGTGCCCATTCGCCCAGCCAGCGTTCATCTTGTGGCGACAGATCCGGCTCGCCGCGCACGTCCACCCCGTGGGTCTGCCAGATCCACGCCTGCGCCTCTTGAAAGTGAATGTGTGGGATGTGGACGGGTACGATCGGCATCTGTACCCCCAGCGCTGCCAACTCTGCGCCATAATCCTGCTTCAGCGTGGCAAAAATTCCCGCCAACACTTCGCGAGCAACGCCATCACCGTAAAGTGATTCTCGATAAAGCCAAATTCCACATCCATACTGACATATTCGTTGACATGCCGGATCGTGTCGTGAGGCTCGGCGCGAAAGACCGGCCCCACTTCGTACACTCGTTCAAAGACGCCCACCATAATCTGTTTATAGAATTGCGGACTTTGCGCCAAAAAGGCACGTTCGCCAAAGTAGTCGATCTGAAAGACATTCGCCCCGCTTTCCGTGGCCGACGCCACAATTTTGGGCGTTTGAATTTCGGTAAAGCCCGCGCTCGTTCAACGTGGCGCGGAAGCCACGCATGGCCCCCGCTGCCAATCGAAAGATGGCCCGTCGCAGGGGGTGGCGGTTGACAATCACGGCGTGATCCAACTGTGCGGCCAGCCCGGCCTGCACTTCGCGCTTGCTGATAATCACCGGGGGCGCTTCGCTCACCGGGGTGATCACCCGGATCTGTGGCGCGTGGATCTCCACGCCGCCGGGCGCTTGCGGCATGGCAACCGACTGGCCCACTGCTTCAATTACGCTTTCTCCGCCCAGCCCAGCCTCGGTGAGCGGCGCAAAAGCCGCGGCATCTTCGCCCACAATTTGCACCGTTCCCCAGCCATCGCGCAGCACCAAAAAAGTGACCCCGCCCATACGTCGTAGCGTTTGCACCCAACCGCACACCATAACCGCTCGCCCACATGCTCGCCCACCTCAATACTGCGTACTCGATCTGTGTTCATCATTCCTCCTTGTGAGTGGATATTGGGTATCTGGATATTGGCGATTAGTGCAAACCAATGACCTAATATTCAATCTCTAATCGCCAATACCTAATCCCCCCAATAGAAAAAGCCCTCATCCATAGGAGGACGAGGGCTTGTTGCCACATCGTGGTACCACCACCTTTTGCCCCAATATCAGGGGCCTCGGTAGCCAGTTGCCTGGCTGCAACGCTGTAACGGGCGCACCCGAACACGGCTACTTCTTAACGGTTCACCGGTTGGCTCCGGGGTGTCAATCGACGGGGCGGTGGCAATGCTTGCAGCCTGGGCATCGCTCTCTGGATCACCGTGGGACCGTGGATTCTGTCCCCATCATCGCCTGTGTTTGGCTGAATTAAGGCCGATTTTATCACTGCGCGCTGATCACCGCACCCAACATTTGGATGAAATATCCGCCCAGATCTCTTTGAGATACCCTCCTTTTGTGCTATGCTTCTAGCCACATCTGCCATCTGCACGGGTGCAGACACCGGGGCTAAGGATCTTTCATGAAGCGGTACGGACAGTTGCTGATTGGGGTGCTGATCAGCGTTTTTTTCATCTATTTGGTGCTTCCCAGCCTGCATTTGCCCGACGTGTGGCAATCGCTCGAATCTGCCAATTACTGGTGGCTTCTTCCCGGCATCGCCGTCTACTTTGTGGGGCTGTGGGCCAGGACATGGCGCTGGCACTACATGTTGCGCCATCTCAAGCCTATCTCGCTACGCCGTCTTTTTCCCGTGGTCTGCATCGGCTATTTTGGCAACAATGTTTATCCTTTTCGGGCGGGTGAGGTAATCCGCTCCTATGTCTTGCGCCGCAAAGAGGGCATTGCCATCCCCTCCAGCCTCGCCACTGTGATCATTGAGCGCGTCTTTGACGGGCTGGTAATGTTATTGTTTGTCTTTTGCGCGCTGCCCTTTGCACCGCTGCCGGTGACTTTTCGCAATCTGGTGGTGGTGTTGACGCTCTTATTGGTGGGGGCAACGGCGGTCTTTATCTGGATGGCCGTGCGGCCCCAGCGTGTGGCCCGCTTCTATAGCTGGCTTGCCAGCCGCCTCTTGCCCAGTCGTGTACGCATCCACACAGACAGCCTCTACGATCGCTTTATGGAAGGGCTGCAAAGCCTCAAGAGCGGCAACGACATTCTCATGATCTTTGCCACCAGTGTGGTCGTCTGGCTGATGGAGACCGTGAAATACTGGTTTGTTATGCACGCTTTTGCGGGGATGGATGTCAGCTTTTTGGTGCTGATGTTGATGAATGGACTGGTGAATCTTGCCACCACGTTGCCCTCCGCGCCTGGCTATGTGGGAACCTTCGATACGCCGGGTATTGAAACACTGGCCGCTTTTGGCGTGCCGCGCAATCTCGCCGCCAGCTACACGCTCACCCTGCACGCCGCGCTTTGGGTTCCGGTAACCGTTGTGGGGGCCTACTTTTTCTGGCGCGAACAGTTACAATGGGATGATTTCAAACGTGCCCAACAAGGGGCCGATAGCCAACAGCCAGTGAATGCGCTGGCTGTGGATGAATAAACCTCAAGGAAAAGTTATATGAAAAATATTGCTGTGGCCGGCACAGGTTATGTCGGGTTGGTTACGGGTACCTGTTTTGCCAACTTGGGCAACAAGGTAACTTGTATTGATATTAACGAAGAAAAGATCAAAATGCTGCAAGCTGGCGGCGTGCCCATCTATGAGCCGGGGCTAAGCGAACTGCTCAGCCGCAACGTGGCTGCGGGGCGTCTGCACTTTACGACAAGCTATGCCGAAGCGCTGGCCGATGCCGATTTCGTCTTTATCTGTGTGGCGACGCCCAGCGGCGTGGATGGTGAGGCCGATCTGCGCTATGTGCGTATGGCGGCGGAGACCATTGCTGAAACCATGGACCACCCGTTGACCATTGTCAACAAAAGCACGGTTCCTGTGGGCACCGGTGATCTGGGTCTCTGATATTATCACGCGCAAACAGCCGAAGCCGATTGATTTTGCTGTGGTCAGTTGTCCCGAATTTTTAAAGGAAGGGTCGGCGATTATCGACTTTATGAATTCGGATCGTGTAGTGCTGGGCAGCACCAACCCCGACGCCGCTGACAAGGTGGCCCAACTTCATCTGCCCCTGCGCGCGCCGATTATCGTCACCGATCTGCGCACGGCAGAGATGATCAAATATGCCAGCAATGCTTTTCTCGCCACGCGCATTAGCTTCATCAACGAGATTGCCGCTATCTGCGACAAACTGGGGGCGGACGTGCGCGAGGTGGCCGCAGGCATGGGCTATGACAAGCGCATCGGCCCGCATTTTCTCAACGCCGGGCTGGGCTATGGCGGCAGTTGTTTCCCCAAAGATGTAAAGGCACTGGAACACATGGCGCTGGTGCAGGGATCGCACCCGTCGCTGCTGCGCTCGGTGATGGAGATCAACCGCGATGCGCGGCGCTGGGCAGTAATCACCCTGCGTCAACTGCTGGGCGGTTTGGATCAAAAACGGATCGGGCTGTTGGGGCTGGCTTTTAAGCCCAATACCGACGATCTGCGCGAATCCCCGGCCATGGAAATCGCCCATCTGCTGCGCAACGAAGGGGCCGTGGTCAGCGGCTTCGATCCCGTGGCGATGGCCCATGTTGCCAAGATGGACCCGGCCCTGCGTCTGGCAACGGACCCCTACGATCTGGCCTGTGATGTCGACGCGTTGCTGGTTTGCACTGAATGGGATGAATTTAAACATCTAGATTTGGCCCGGGTGCGCGTGGCCATGGCCCAGCCAGTGGTCGTGGATGGCCGCAATATTTATGATCCCGTACAGATGGGCAACCTAGGCTTTATCTATCGGGGCGTGGGGCGTGGGCAAGGAACAGTGCCTGGCGAATTTGAACCCAAGCGTGAAAACCGTAACGGCACCTATGAAAAGTTGCCTATTCAAGAGGTAGTTTAACCCCATGCATCAAGTAGAACGCAATGGTTCCCTTACACAAACACGGCTAGAGAATGGCCTTCAGGTCATCTTACAAGAGAGCCACGTCTCCCCGGTTGCCAGCTTTTGGATCTTCTATCGGGTGGGCAGTCGCAACGAATTGCCCGGACTCACTGGCATCAGCCATTGGGTGGAGCATATGCTTTTCAAAGGCACAGCGCGCTATCCTCAGGGCGAATTTGACAAAGCCGTGGCACGGGCAGGCGGTTCATTCAACGGGATGACCGGTCGCGACTATACCACGTATTTCGAGACTTTCCCGGCAGAGCGCATTGAACTGGCGCTGGACGTGGAAAGCGACCGCATGGCAAATACGATTTTTGACCCAACCGAGACTGAATCGGAGCGCACCGTGATCATCAGCGAGCGCGAGGGCAGCGAAAATAGCTATCGCTGGCTGCTCAGCCAGGAAGTGCAATCTGCTGCTTTTCAGGCCCACAGCTATCAGCACCCGGTCATCGGCTGGAAGGAAGATCTGCTGAGCATGACCCGCGCCGATCTTTACCAGCATTACCGCACCTTTTACACGCCCACCAATGCCATTGCGGTGGCCGTGGGTGATTTCGACTCTACGTGGATGCTCGACCGTATTGAAGCGCATTTTGGCGGACTGGCAGCGGGGCCAGAGATCTCGCCCATGCGCCTGCGCGAACCGGCGCAGTTGGCAGAACGGCGCGTCACCCTGCGCGGCGTAGATCGCACCAGTTACCTGCAAATGAGCTTTCACACGCCCGCTGCCAGCCACGATGATTTCTTCGCGCTCACGCTTCTGGACAGTGTGTTGGGCGGGGCCAAAGGCATGGGGCTGTTTGGCGGCAGTTCGTCTAACCGCAGCAACCGCCTCTATCGGGCCTTGGTGGATCGGGATCTGGCGGTGGGTGCGGGCTGCTACTATGGCCCCAGCATCGATCCGGGGCTTTTCACCTTTAATGTGACGATTAGTGCCAGCGCCACCCATAGCGAGGTTGAAGCGGCCATTTGGACCGAGATCGCAAAGATCCAAGACGAGGGGATTAGTGCCGCGGAATTGGAAAAGGCGATTAAACAGACCAAAGCCCAGTTTGCCTTTAGCAGCGAAAGCGTAAGCAGCCGCGCTTATTGGCTGGGATACAGCGAGATCATCGCCAGCACGGCTTGGTTTGCCAACTGGTTGGAGAAACTCACCACTGTCAGTGTGGCCGATGTACAACGGGTGGCGCAGACCTACTTCGCGCCCGGTCGCCAGACGGTGGGCTGGTATCTGCCGGAGACGCGCCCATAAAGTATAGGTAGTAGGAGGTACGCTGTGGAAACACTCTCGTCGAGCGTTGATATTGGAGCATTACTTGAGCATATTGCAGGCGTGAAGGGTGGACGTGCCAAAATTGCAGGCACAGGAGTTACGGTCATGCGTATTGTTGGCTGGTACAAGATGGGCTGGACCGCAGACGAGATTGTGGCAAATTATGAAGGACACCTCGACGTAGCACAGATTTTACATACAACGCCGGAGATTTCTTTCAACTCCACACGCAATCCCTAGAGCAAGGTTTGCACCACGCTGGAATCATTATCGGTCAACAGCAACGCTTTACAGTGGGTGAACAACTACGCCGCCTTCTTGTTTTGTTTGCCCATCGCTCCCATGGGGAGATGGTGGACCGCGTCGAATTTCTTGGCAACTGGAGCTAGTGGTTTTGTTTCTCACCCATCTTGACCTTACCCACTTCCGCAACTACGCACACCTCTCGTTGGATTTCAACGCGCCGCTGACGCTGATCCAGGGGCGCAATGCCCAGGGTAAGACCAATCTCCTTGAAGCAATTTACTATCTTGCCACCAGCAAATCCAGCCATGCGCGCAGCGAACGTGAGGTGGTGGGCTGGAGCGCCGACGAGGAACCCATCCCCTATAGCCAGATCACGGGGACGGTGGAAAAAGACGACGCTCGCCAGACATTGGAAGTGCTCTTTACCCCGCGCAACAACGGCAACCACCACTACACTAAACAGATCCGCATCAACGGCGTCAACCGGCGCGGCATTGATCTGATCGGCGAGATGCGCGCCGTACTTTTTTTGCCCGAAGATGTGGTATTGGTGGCGGGCAGCCCCGTCGAGCGCCGTCGCTACGTGGATATTGCCCTCTGTCAGATCGAACGGGCCTATTGCCAGCATCTCTCGCGCTATCAAAAAGTGGTGACCCAGCGCAACAGCCTGCTGCGCCAACTGCGCGACGAGGGTATCAGCCCGCGCGATCCGGCGGTGGCGGCCCAACTGGCCTTTTGGGATGATCAACTGGTGCACCACGGGGCCTATGTACTGCATCGTCGCTACACCTTTCTGGCCCACATGGACCCCATCGCCCGCCTGCGCCATGCCCAGCTATCCAGCGAGCGTGAAGCGTTGCATCTCGCCTATCTGCCCAGTTTCAACCCTGGCTATCTGAACGAGGCCGATTATCGGCGGTTGATGGACGGCGACACCACGCCAGCGTTGACCCGTCTGCCCGATGCTGTGCCAACGGTAAAAGCGCTCACCGAGAGCTTTCAGCGCAAACTGGAAAGCCGCCGCGACCGCGAATTAGCCGCCGCCAACACGCTCTATGGTCCGCACCGAGACGACCTAGTCTTTGTGGTCAATGGGCGCGATCTGCGCACTTATGGCAGCCGCGGCCAACAGCGCACGGCGGCACTGGCGCTAAAGTTGGCCGAAATGGAGACCATGACCGCCGACACCGGCGAAACCCCGCTCTTGCTGTTGGACGATGTCATGAGCGAACTTGACGCCACCCGCCGCGAGATGCTGCTTTCCGTGCTGGAAGGCGTCGAACAGGCCGTGGTCACCACCACCGATTGGAGCGATTTTTCCAACACCTTTCTTGCCCAGGCCCAACGCCTGCATGTAGATGCCGGGCATGTAGCCGCCGTGCAGAGCGCCGAGGAGAAGCCATGACCGACCGCCCTTATTATGACGATGCCTACACCACAGACTTTGAAGCCACCGTGTTGGAGACCTTCACCCATGAGGGCCATCCTGCTGTGCGACTGGATCGCAGCTTTTTCTATCCCACATCGGGTGGGCAACCGCACGATCTCGGCACGCTGGATGGCGTCGCCGTGACCAATGTCACGGTGGGCAGCCGCGGCGAGGTCATCCACACTCTGGCCGAACCGTTATCCAAAGCCATGCGCGTGCTGGGCAAAATTGACTGGCCGCGCCGCTATGATCACATGCAACAACATGCCGGACAACATCTGCTCTCCCAGCTTTTCTATCAAACATTGGGGTTGGAAACCGTCTCTGTCCACTTTGGCGACAGCCTCAATACCTTGGATCTGGAAGGGGAGAGCCTCACCGCCAACGATCTGCACGCGATTGAAGAAAAGGCGAATGCCCTAATCTGGCACAATCGGCCCATTCGCGCCTATTGGGTCACCGACGCCGACCTGCCCCGCATTCCGCTGCGCCGCCCGCCCAAAGTCAGCGGAGCGATCCGCATTGTCGAGATCGATAGCTTTGATTGGTCGGCCTGTGGCGGAACTCACGTGCGCCAGACCTCCGAGATCGGGCTGCTCTCGCTGGTGCGCGTGGAAAAGATGCGCCGCCAGAGCCGCGTGTATTTTGTGTGCGGAGGACGGGCACTTCGTGATTACCAGCAGCGGCGCGCTGTGCTTGCCACCACAGCCGCTTTGGTGGATGCGGCTTTTGAGGATGTGCCGGGGCTGGTGGAAAAGTTACAGGCCCATAACAAAGAGTTGGATCGCACCCTGCGCGCGCTACAAGCCGAATTGCTCACGCATCGAGCGACGGCGCTGCTGGCGGCGGCCCGATTCGTCGGGGGCGTGCGCCTCATCGCCCAAGTGCAACATGATCTGGATGCCAGCGCCCTCAAAGGATTGGCCCAGACCTTGCAAGCCCAGCCGCGTGTCGTGGCGCTGCTCTGTTGCGAAAGTGGCGATAAAGGCACTGCCATCTTTGCCCGCTCCGAGGGATTGGATCTCAACATGGGCCAACTCCTCCGCGAAGTATTGCGCGAAGTTGGCGGTAGTGGTGGCGGTCGGCCTGATTTTGCCCAAGGCGGCGGCATGGCTGCTCAAACGCTTGATGATGTGTTGAATCGGGCTGTGAGCCGCCTTGTCGAACTATTACCGCCAGCGCCGACCTGGAGCGATGTCGAAAAATAGCCACAAAATTACATCATCTTCCCGATTGTTGTCTGACAACCGATTGAGTACGATTTTTTTGCCCTTTGTCTCTCGTCGTAGAAGCCGCACCCCCCGCTCTGCTCATTGAAACTAGGATTATACTGTGACAGCTATCCATCGTTTGCGCCAGTGGTGGCGTAGCTTTTCTCGGCAGGGCGTCCACGCCAATGTGTCTGGATTGCAGGTTCGCCGCGTCATTCTGACCAATCAAATTGGCCTGACCGCTGTTCTGATCTGCGTTCTCTATAGCTCCATTTACTATCTAACCGGTGCTTTTTCGCTGGGAATTATGGTTTCGTTTGATGCGCTTTTTTTTGTGGCCGCCCTGGTTGCCAATGCCCGCGGGCATTTAGATCTGGCCCGTTTTTCGATTATCCTGGGCGGTAATTTTGCCATCTTTTTGGTAGCGGGTGCGCTGGGCCGCGAATCTGGAACCCATTTGCTCTTTTTCGCTGCCATCTTCGCCCCGCCCGCGCTGCTGGGCACACGCTATTGGAAAAAGACAATCCTGGCCTTTAGCATTACGGCGCTCTGTTTTGTCATCCTCGAACTGACGGACTACAGCTTTGCCGCCATTTGGAACACATCGCCCTCTGCTGCCTATTGGGTAGAGGTCACCACATTTCCTGTCTCTCTGATCACTGTCGCCCTGTTTGCGCTCTATTTCATCTCTAACAACGAGCGCGCCGAGTCGGATCTGATGGAAAGTGAAAGCCGCTACCGTTCCGTGGTGGAAGATGTCACCCAGGTGATCTTTCGCACTGGCCTGGATGGCCGTTGGACGCTGCTCAATTTGGCTTGGACAGAACTCACTGGCTATTGCGTGGATGAAAGCTTGGGCAAACATTTTTTGGAGATTGTCCCCGCCGACGATCACGACGCCATTCGGGTTTGGCTGCGCCCGCTCTTAAGCGGCGAGGATAGCAAAACCCGCCATGTCGTTCGCATTCTCACCCGGGCTGGCACGGTTCGTTGGGTCGAAGTTATGGTTCGGCCCACCCATGACAACACGGGCGCGGTGGTTGGGATTGCCGGAACCATTGACGACATCACCGAGCGCCGCACCGCCGATATTGTGCTGCGTTTGGCAAAAGAAGAGGCCGAAGCTGCCAACGTACAGTTGGAGAAATCGGTGCATTACGCCACCGAACTGGCCGCTACCGCTCAATCGGCCAGCAGAGCCAAATCGGAATTTCTCGCCAACATGAGCCACGAGATCCGTACCCCCATGAACGCAGTCATCGGCATGACGAGCCTGTTGCTTGATACACCGCTCAGCGAAGAACAGCGCGATTTTGTCGAGACGATCCGGGTCAGCGGTGATACGTTGCTCAACATCATCAACGATATTCTCGACTTCTCGAAAATTGAATCGGGCAAACTGGAACTGGAAAGTCAACCTTTTGACTTGCGTGTCTGCATTGAAGAGACCATTGATCTCTTCGCGGCCAAGGCTGCCCAAAAGGGATTGGAACTGGCTTATCACTTGGAAGAAAGTACGCCCCAAGCCATTGTGCAGGATTCCACACGGCTGCGCCAAGTGTTAGCCAATCTTGTGGGCAACGCCGTGAAATTTACCACCCAGGGCGAAATTGTGGTCTCGGTGGGGTCCGAATTAGATAAAGATGGCAATGGCTATTGCCTGCACTTCCGTGTGCGCGACACCGGGATTGGCATCCCTGAAGATCGCATGTATCGGCTCTTCCAGATCGTTTAGCCAGGTGGACGCATCCACCACGCGCAAATATGGCGGCACAGGGTTGGGGCTTGCCATTAGTCGCCGCCTCACCGAATTGATGGGCGGCAACATGTGGGTGGAAAGTGCACAGGGTCAAGGATCAATCTTCCATTTTACAATTTTGGCCCAGGCTGCCCCGGCCAGCACACGCCGTTATCAAGAAGAGGGCCATCTGCGCCAAAAACGAGCGCTGATTGTGGACGACAACGCCACCAATTGCCGCATCCTCACCCACCAGACTGAGCGCTGGGGCATGGAAAGCGTGGCTGTTTTGAGCGGCACCGAAGCGCTGGCGTGTCTGCATGCCAACCGCACAGCCTTTGATGTGGTCATCATGGACATGCAAATGCCTGTCATGGATGGGATTGAACTGGCCCAGGCCATCCATGCTGACGCGCCTTTTTCCGCCTTGCCCCTGATCATGCTTACCTCGTTGGATGCAGGCCAGATTCGCCCCGACGAACGCCGCCAGTTTTCGGCGCTGTTGACCAAGCCGGTCAAACACATGCAACTCTACATTGCCCTGAGCAAACTCTTTGAAACGAACGTTCAGCCTGCGCCGGTATCGCCGCCATCGCCCTTTTCGGGTATCCTGAGTCAAGAGATTCCGTTGCGCATCTTGTTGGCAGAAGACAACATCGTCAACCAAAAAGTGGCCCTGCGCATTTTAGAGCGGCTGGGCTATCAGGCCGATCCTGTAGCGAATGGGATCGAAGCCGTCGAAGCCGTCTCCCGGCAAGCCTACGATCTGATCCTGATGGACGTGCAAATGCCCGAAATGGACGGTTTGGAAGCCACGCGTCAAATCCGCCAGTTGCGCGCCGGAGTCGTCCAACCCTATATTGTGGCCCTCACGGCTAATGTCATGGTCGAAGATCAGGAACGCTGTCTTCAGTCTGGCATGGATGATTACGTCGGCAAACCGCTTCAGATCCCACAACTGATTGAAGCACTCAAACGCAGCCAACAGCGCCAGCCCGTGGCTGGCTAACCCCACAGGAGAATGCATAATGGCAAGTGAGCTTATGCGCGGCGTCTTTCCAATTTTGGTCACGCCCTTTGACGAAGCCAGCCAGATCGACGAAGCCAGTCTGCGCCGCCTCATCGATTTTAACATCGACGCCGGGGTCCACGGCCTGGGCGTGGCCCTGGGCAGCGAAATTTTCAAGCTTTCCGAGGCCGAGCGCGATACTGTAATCCGGGTTGTGGTGGATGCAGTGTCGGGGCGCGTGCCCGTGGTGATCAACAGCGGCGCGGCGGGCACGGATCTGGCCGTCTTTTATAGTCAGCGCGCCCAAGACCTGGGAGCCGACGCGCTGATGATCATGCCGCCGGCCTTCATGCCCGCCGCCGCCGATGAGGTGCGCGCTTATTTCCGCGCCATTTCCGCCGCAGTACAGATCCCGATTTTCTTGCAAGATACCCCGAGCGCGCCTATCTCTGCCGGGCTGGCGCGCCAACTTGCCGATGAATGCGAATGGGTGCGGTACATCAAAGTGGAAAGCCAGCCGATTACGCCCAAAGTGGCGGACATGGTGGAAAAGGCCGGCGATGTACTCACCGTCTTTGGCGGGGCGGGGGGCAGCTATTTCATCGAAGAGATGCGCCGCGGCTCCGTGGGGACCATGCCCTTTTGCAGCCAACCCGAGACCTTCGTTGAGGTCTGGAATCTCTTTCAAGCGGGGGATGAAAGCGCCGCTCGCGCCGCCTTCGACCGCACGATTGTGCCTATCAACCGCATCGCCGCCCAGGGATCGGGCATCTTCTATCACGTCCACAAAGAGTTGCTGTGCCGCCGTGGCATCCTTGCCAGCGCCACCGTACGCGGCCCCGCCCCCGCCGTGGACGCGCTCACCCGGCGCGAGTTGAGCGAGATCATCGACGCGCTGTACAGCCCTGCATAAAAAAGGGTGACAAGGTGGTATGTCACCCTTTCACCTTGTCACCCTTTCATTTTTACACTCCCCACACTGGAGCAAACCATGTCCTATCCTCTGCTCGCCAAACGCGCAGCCACAGGAATACCGATCCGCGTTGGCGTGATTGGCGCGGGCAAGTTCGGCGCGGGCGTCGTGGCGGAATCCACCCGCCTATGCTATAGTCACGCCAACGCGTTTCCGTACTTCACGATTCTTCCTCACTTTGCCGATGCCGACCCCTTATCCCAATCGTGAAGAGCTTAGGTTATACAGACGCACGAACCATAGAGGAGTGAACGATGGGGTTGCGGCGTTGGATGCTGAGTTTCCTCACCATTGGCTTGGCCGTCTGGCTACATTCCCTGCCGGCGTTGTCCACGCCTGTTCCACGCCAGACACAGCCTGTCTTTGCCCTCTCCATCCCCTTTACCACAACCCACCAAGTATATTTGCCCTTGCTCCAGCGCCCTTTGCCGCGGGTGGTAATCGCCGCCGCCCACATTGACAGCGCGCTCACAGGCGAAGCCGACGAAGCGCTGCTGCTTTGGAACTTGGATGAAACTCCCCACACTCTCGCCGGTTGGCAGATCCGCGCCAACGGGCGCACGGCCACGGTTCCCCTCACCAGCACGCTGACCTTGCCCGCCTATGGTCAACTCTGGTGTGCGCGTGAAGCAACAGCGTTTCAGCAAACGTTCGGCTTCTCCCCGGGCTGCGAATGGCGCGAATCCGACCCCGCCGTGCCTAATCTGATGGGCAGCGCGCCCAAATTGACCAACAGCGGTGGCAGCATCCACCTGCTGAGTGCTGACAGTCTTGTCTTGGATACGTTGCTCTATGGCAACGAGACGGCAGTGATCCCCGGCTGGCAAGGGGCAGCCGCCCAACTCTATACCCGCGGAGCTATTCCTAGTGGCGGGCAGGTCTGGCGGCGCAAACCCGATACCGTCACCGGTCGCCCGCTGGACACGGACCGCGCCGTCGATTGGAGCGGTGATCTGGCCGATCTGGCCTGGGGGCGGCAGGTCTTCTTCCCCGGCTGGCGGATCTGGCAGACGCCGCCTACGCTCTATCCATCGCCTGCCCAAACCAATGCCGCCCTTAGTGTGGCGATTGGCCCAGACGGTCTCTATGCTGCGCTGGCAGCTTTCATCCACGCTGCCGCGTACACGCTGGATTTTAGCCTTTATACCTTTGAACATCCCGAACTGACCGAAGCGTTGCTGGCTGCGGCTGGCCGCGGCGTCAAGATTCGCATGTTGCTGGAAGGCGCGCCCGCCGGTGGGATTGACAATGGGCAACGCTGGGCGCTGGCCCGCCTCCACGCTGCTGGCGTCGAGATTCTCTACATGACCCCACGCCCCAACGCGCCGGCAGGCTATCGCACACGCTATCTCTATACCCATGCCAAATATGCCATTGCCGATGGTGTGCGCGTGGCGCTGGGCAGCGAGAATTTCACGCGTGAGGCCATGCCGCCGCCTGTTGATGGCATGACCTCGCCGGGACGCCGCGGCCTCTATCTTTTCACCGACGCGCCCGCTGCGGTGACGGCGTTGACGGCAATTTTCGACGCCGATTGGGACCCGCCGCGCTTCGCCGATCTGCGCCCATTTGACCCGGCAATCGATGGCCCGCCGCCGGAATATGTGCTGCCCATGCCCATGCCTGCGGATCGTCCGGCTACTTTTGCCGAGGTGATCCAGGCCCATTCTCCCAGCGTGACATGGGTGGTGAATGCGCCTGAAGAGGCGACGCTGCCGAACCGCATTCTCTCCCTAGTGGCGCGCACCGCGGGCGGGGATTCGATTGATTGGGTGCAACTGTACGAGCACAAATTTTGGGGCGAAAGCAACAGCAATCCTATTGCCGATCCCAACCCACGGCTGCAAGCGCTGATTGCCGCCGCCCGGCGCGGCGTCACCGTGCGGGTGCTGCTGGACAGCTATTTTGACGACCCGCGCGCAGCACGCAGCAATGCCGCCACGGTTGCCTATGTGAATGATCTGGCGGCTGCCGAAGGCATCCCGATTGCAGCGCGAGTGGGCAACCCTGCCGGGCTGGGCATCCACGCCAAAGCCGGGCTGATCCAGATTGGGGCCGAGCGCTGGTCGATGGTGGGTAGCCTCAACGGCGGCGAAGTCAGCCACAAACTCAACCGCGAAACCGTGTTGTTGGTGGAAAACGCCGAGATTTACAATCGACTGCGCGATCTCTTTGATCACGACTGGGCGCTGAGCGCGCCCTAGCTGTCTGCGCCATCGC
This sequence comes from uncultured Chloroflexia bacterium, assembly GCA_963721725.1. Lineage (GTDB taxonomy): Bacteria > Chloroflexota > Anaerolineae > Caldilineales > Caldilineaceae > RI-153. Next base: position 506,090 of record CAVRLX010000003.1, on the reverse strand, counting down.
CCCCAACTTGAAATGCACCCATCACGATCGGGTGCATTTCAGAGTTAGGCGACCATTCCGGGAATGGACCAGACGCTGACGCTTCAAACAAAGGGCTTGTGGTCCATTCCCGGAATGCCGACATAGCCTGCCCCCAATTAAATTACACCCTATCACGCTCTGCTCTATCGTGGCGTATACGATTTTTCTGGTATACTGGGAGCGCATCAAACCTCAATGCCACAGAAAGCGAGAACGCAACCGATGAAAAAGGCAGATATTGGACTGATTGGTCTGGCCGTGATGGGTCAGAATCTTGTCCTGAACATGGCCCGCAATGGATACACCGTGGCTGTTTACAACCGCACAACGTCTACTATGACGGAATTTGTACAGGCGAACCCGGACGCCAGTTTGGTGGCGGCAGAAACGCTGGAAGAGTTAGTGGACAGCCTGGAAAGCCCGCGCCGGGTGATGATTATGGTCAAGGCTGGTGGGCCAGTGGACGCCGTCCTCGACAGTTTGGTCCCGCTCTTGGATGCAGGCGATATTGTAATGGATGGCGGCAACAGCTATTTTGCCGACACCGAACGCCGCTACACCGATCTCACAGCCAAAGGGCTGGTCTACATGGGCGTGGGCGTCAGCGGTGGCGAAGAGGGCGCGCTGTGGGGACCGAGCATCATGCCCGGCGGTCCCGAAGCCGGTTGGGAGACAGTTTCGACACTGTTGCGCGATATTAGCGCCAAAGCCCCCGAAGATGGCAAACCGTGCGTCACCTATCTGGGCAAAGGCGGCGCGGGGCACTATGTCAAGATGGTCCACAACGGCATTGAATATGGCGATATGCAGCTCATCGCCGAAGCCTATCACATCCTCAAAGATCTATTGGGGTTGACCCCGGCTGAACTGGCCGAGGTCTTTACGACCTGGAATCAGGGCGAACTGGACAGCTACCTCATCGAGATCACGAGCAAAATTTTCCGCTACATTGATGAGGAGACCGGCCAGCCGTTGGTCGATCTGGTGTTGGACAAAGCCGCCCAAAAGGGAACCGGCAAATGGACCAGCCAGAATGCGCTGGATGTGGGCGCGCCTATCCCCACCATCAATACCGCCGTGACCTCGCGCATTATCTCGTCGTTGAAAGCCGAGCGCGTGGAAGCCGCCAAATTGCTGCCCGGCCCCGACGGCGGCGACTATACCGGCGACCGCCAGACCTTAATTGATGCTGTGCGCGACGCGCTCTATGCCAGCAAAATTAGCGCCTATGCCCAGGGCATGGCCCTGTTGCGCATGGCAAGCGCCGACTATACCTATGATCTCAACCTGGGCGAAATCGCCGCCATCTGGCGCGCCGGGTGTATCATCCGCGCCCGCTTCCTCAACGACATCACCGATGCCTTTGAGCGCAACCCCACCCTGACCAATCTGCTCTTGGATGATGATTTCCGCGTGGCCGTGGGCGCACGTCTGCCGGCGTGGCGCAAAGTTGTGCAATTGGCCGTGGGCAAGGGCATTCCGGTGCCGGCCTTCAGCGCCAGCCTGGCCTATTATGACAGCTACCGCAGCGCCTATCTGCCTGCCAATCTGTTACAGGCCCAACGCGATTTCTTCGGCGCACACACCTATGAGCGCACGGATCGCGCTGGCACGTTTCACACACAGTGGGAAGGATAAGGGTACTGCGTATCTCGTATTTCTGGAACACGGAGTACGCAACACGGAGTACGCAACACGCATTATGAATCGCTGGCACGGTTTGTTTGTTGCAATTCTTCTATTCGGTCTGCCCTGGCTGTGGTGGACGCGTGTGCCTGTCGACGCGCAACAGGCGGCGCGCACGCCACAGCCAGCGCTCAACTATCCATTGCCTCCCTTTGATCTGCTGGGGCTGGCCGAGGGATCTCTCTCGACGGCGGAACTGCACGGGCGGCCCCTGGTGATCAACTTCTGGGCAACATGGTGCGCGCCCTGCCGTGAAGAGATGCCCATGCTCCAAGCCGCTTGGCAACGTTACGGCGACCGTGTTACGCTGCTGGGTGTGGATGTGGGCGAGACGCCCGCCCAGGTTGCGCCCTTTGTGGCAGAGTTGGGCATCACCTTTCCCATCGCGCTGGATCAGGATCGCAGTGTATCGACAACCTACAACGTGCGTGGGCTGCCCACCACCTTTTTTGTCGACAGCGACGGCGTCATTCGCTATATTTACCCCGGCCAACTTAACAGCGCTATCTTCGCCGAAGGCTTGGAGCGCATCTTGCCCTAAAAAGCCCAGCGAGTGCGGAGTGTGCCGCTTTTGTCCACTCGCCAAATCGCCCAATCACCCAATTGCCTATGCCCATCCATCCCCCCCACCTTTTATCCCAATGGAATCTCAGCGCGTCGGATCTGCTCGGCCAGGGCATGACTTCTGCCGTCTATGCACTGGACGCAGCGCGCGCGTTGAAGCTCTATTTTGGCCCGCTGGATGCCGACTATCAGGCCGAATTGCAGCATTTTTACACAACCCTGAACGGCTACGATCTGCCCTATCCCGTCCCGCGCATTGACGAATTCGGCCAACGTGAGGGTGTAGGCTATGTAATCGAGCGGCGCTTGCCCGGCGCGGAACTGGCGCAGTCCTTCGCAGCGCTTTCCCAACGCCAACGGCAAGCGAGTCTGCGTTCGTTTTTGGATGCGCTGCTGCCGCTCCATGCCATCATGTTGCCTGATCAGCCTTACGGCGAGGTGCTGGGCCAACGCTGGCGCGTGCAGGCACAAAGCTGGCGCGGCTTTTTGGCCGCGCGCATCCACACTACGCTGCTAACTTCGTACACGGATTTAGTGGCCGACGTGCCGATGATTGATCGACTGTTAGAAAGGTACTGGGGGCAAATTGCGCGGCTGGAGGAACCGGCCCGGCAGTTGATCCACGGAGATTATTTCTTTGGCAATGTGTTGGCGGATGTTGAAGGACGATTAACCGCGGTAATCGATTTTAGCCCGCTCACCATGATCGGCGATCCGGGCATGGATCTGGCCGGCGCGCTCTATTTTGGCGATGCCTTCGACTATTGGCGGGCCGAGGATAGAGAGTTCCTGCGCGGAGAGATCGCCGCCCGCTATGGCGAGGCCGTGTTTGAACGGATCGATCTGTATCTGATTTACTACTGTCTGCGCTTCTCCGACTGTAAAACCTTCGATCCCCGCACCTATGCCTGGGCCGTGCGCCATCTTCTCGCCTTCGCCCAAAAAGAAGGGTGAAGGGTGAAGTATAAAAGCCTGCCATGTTTCACCCTTTACCCGTCACCCTTCTCGCTTCCCCTTCTCGCTTCACCCTTCTTCCACCGCTCGCTCGATCTTGTGCAGCAGATCATCCATGCCAAACGGTTTCTGAATCCAATCGACAATCCCCTCTTCCAGCAGCCCGCGCCCTTGATTTTCCAGAGGATAGCCGGTCATAATCATCATTTTTAAACCGGGATAACTGCGGATCAGATGCCGGAAGAGATCGGTTCCGCTCATCCCCGGCATGCTTATATCGCTGATCACAAGGCCGATAGGTTCGGTTCGCCCGGCGAGCAAGGCCAGCGCCTCTGTTCCTGTCCCCGCGGTGAAAACCTCGTAGCCGTTTAACTCCAGAAAATCCTCAAGCGCATTGCGAATGGGGGCGTTGTCCTCCACCACCAAGACAGAAGTAGAGATAGTTTTGGCCGTAGGTGCTGCTTCGGTTTGGAGACTCTCGATGGCTGCCACATCAAGCGGAAGATAGAGCGTGAAAGTTGTACCCAGGCCCAACGTACTTTCCACACCAATGTGACCGTCGTGCTGTTTGATAATGCCGTAGACCTGGGCGAGTCCCAAGCCAGTGCCTTTGCCCTGCTCTTTGGTGGTAAAAAAGGGTTCAAAGATGCGGGTGAGGGTCTGCTCATCAATGCCAGTGCCAGTGTCGCTCAGTTGTAATTGGAGCCAGGGGCCTGCATTCATTTCTGCCAATGGTCCCGGCTGATCAGCCCTCACCTCCACTGCGTCTAAGGCAATCAAAATCCTTCCCCCCTTTGGCATGGCATCCCGTGCGTTGAGGATTAGATTGATCATGACCTGTTGCAGCCGTGTCGCATCAGCGTTCACCATAAATTCGTTTCTGGTGTGGCTAAACTCCATCTGAATCGATCCGGGCAGGGTGCGGTCGAGTAATTTGATCATCTCTTTGCAAAAGGGTACAAAATTAATGGACGTACGTTCGATGACCGCGTTGCGGCTAAAATCAAGCAATTGGCGCACCAACTCGGCGGCATGGTGTGCCTGTTGATGGATCATCTGCGTGCGTTCGCGATCCTTGCCAGAAAGGCTGGTCGTGTTTTGCAGCAACTGCGTATAGATCATAATCGCCCCAACAATGTTGTTAAAGTCGTGGGCCACGCCCGCTGCCAGTTGACCCACCGCCGCCAGTTGACCTTGTTGTAGTGCGCGCTGTTGACGTTCTTTCTCCTGGGTGGCATCGTGCGAAACTAACACCCACCCCTCTGGTTGGCGACCCGTCTCCATGGGGTGAATTTGAATCTCATAAACCGAGGGCGGATGGCCCACGCTTAATTCATACATCGGCGCTTCACCGTCGCGCGTCAAGAAATCGGCCAATGGCAGACCGTTGAGATGGCTCAGTCGCTCGTCTTGATCCGTTTTGCCCAAAACCTGCAAATGAAGGCGCGCCGCTGGGTTTGTAAACTGGATCTTCCCCTCCCAATCCAGCAAGACCAGCCCATCGGGGACGGCGTCCATCAAGCGTTGCATCTGCTCGGCCTGGATTTGAATTTGTTGCAGAAGGTGGGCGTTTTCAATGGCAATCGCCGCTTGGTTGGCAATCGCCTCCAGCAGGGCCAGATCTTCCTGGCTAAAGGCTGGCCCTTTGCGCGTGTTGTTGGCCGTCAATGTCCCCAAAATCTGGTTGTGCACCTGTACTGGGGCCAGCATCGTCGAGCCTATCTCTAGGGTTTGGCGAATCTGACGGATCTTTTCGCTTTCGCGCGCATCGGGTTCTGTATCGGGAGAGATCGTAGCCTGGCGGTTGCGGATCACCCAGCCCGCCAGCCCTTCCCACAGATCGTCGAATGTACCGATAACCTGCGGGTAGCTTCGGTTCCCCCCCACCACAAATTCCCGAATCTGACGCGTTTCCAGATCAAAGAGCACCAACGACACCCTGTCCGCAGGCAGGGCCGCCGCCGTGCCATCCACAATGGCGTGCATTAACTCTGGCAGTGCCGTTGTATTGATCAAGCGTTGGGCATAGGTATAGAGGGCATTGGTTTTGTGGAGATTTTGTTGGATCTGCTCATGCAAGAGGGAACGGTGAATGGCCGTGGCAGCCAGATCCGCCACCGCGGTCATCAACTCAACCTCTTCGCTGCGAAATGGGTGCTTATGGCGACCTATTATCACTGCCCCATTGCTAGCCCCTTCCAGAATTAATGGCAAATGCAGCTGAATGGGCGGGACATGGGCAAACGGCAAGCGCAGAAAATTAGGTTCGCTATAAATATTTTCGGTGATGTATAGCTTGCCCGTGTCAATTACTTGCCCCACAATGCCCTGCTTGGCTGGAGTCCGCAGACCTGTTGTCACTGCCATCTGCCCCAACCCCAGTTTTGTCACAGTCTCCCCGCTAACCGCATCCTTCAGACAGAGCGCAGCCGCATCCGCCTGGAAAAGCCCCATTAATTCGGTCAAGATCAGCCGGATGATCTCGTCGGCGGTCTGGGCTGTGCGTAACCTGAGGGCAATTTCAGCCACAGCTTCGCGCTGGCGTTGAATACGTTTGCGTTCGGTGATGTCTGTGATCACCGCAATGCTGCCGTGGATCGCCCCGGCGGCGTTACGCAGGGGAGCCGCCGCCAAGTTGATCTCCACGGTGGTGTCATCCTGTCGTCGCCACAGTAATTCTGTGGGCGCTGCGATCTCGCCAGTCATGCTTTGGCGCATCCACCGGTGGACGGGATCAAGCTCACCGTCCGCCGAGGTGGGCAGCGACTGGCCGATGATGTCGGCCTCGGTCCAGCCAAAAATGCGCTCTGCCGTTGCATTCCACATGGTGACGGTAAGGTTTTGATCGGCGGTGATGATGGCCGAGGGGGCTGTATGGATCAACGTTTCCAGGGTCGAGGTGGTGGCGCGCAGTTGGCCTTCAGTACGCTTCAGGATGCAAAGATGACTGAGGGTGTTGGCAAACAGGCGCAAAAGTTCGCACTGTTGGTCAGTAAAAGGCTTGCCTGTCAGGGCATTGTCGGTGCTAATAACGCCGATGATCTCGTCTTGCTGATAGAGCGCTGTGTAGAGAATGCTGCCGCAGCCAATCGGCTCGTGGCGGTGGTTGAAGAGAGGCACATCCTTGGCCTGCATCTGCCGAACCTGCCCATTGAGGAGATGCAGCCAGATCGGTATGCGTTTCCAGCGGATGACATTCTGCCCGTTCATCGCGGATCGCGCCGGTTTCGTCAATGCCATAGGAGCCGCGGATCATGCCCCCTGCTTCCAAAAACCAGATGCCTATCCGTTCAAAGCCCACCAGCGTTGCGCCATACTCTACCGCCTGTCGAGTCAATTCATCAAAAGTGGGGGCCAGCGCCAATTTGTTGCTCACATCCAACAGCGTGGCAAGCTGGCGCGAGAAAGCTTGTTCGCGCTGATGATTCGCTTGCAATTGGCGTTCGCTCTCCTTGCGAATGGTCACATCGCGGAACACGGAAAGATGGCGACCGGGCAAAAAGTCGGGCGTCGCCGAAAATTCGGTCTCCACAATCGCGCCATCGGGTCGCCGCAGCAGAAATTCTCCGCGCATGAAACGATTCTCTTGAAGTTTCTCCCAGGCTTTTTCCGCTTCATGGGCGGGCACAGTAAAATCCACAGCACGCTTGCCCAGAAGTTGTTCGCTAGAGAGGCCGAAAAGCTCACAGGCCGCAGCATTCACATCAATGTAATAGCCGCTGTCGTCGGCAATAATCATGGCATCCATCGCGTTTTCAAAGACAGCCCGGAATTGCCGTTCGCTGATCTGAAGCGCTTGCTGGGCCTGATGCAATAAAAAGACATGCCCCTCTTCTGGCTGGACAATTGCATCAATCGCCCCACCGCTCAGCGTTTCAATCAGCGCCGCGGTTTCGGTCAACTGCTGGGTGAGCACTTCAATGCTCAGAGGCGTCTTTGTGGGTGATTCACGCACGGGTAATCGTGAATGGTTGGTATTTTTCATCAACTGTTTATTACCCCTAGATCAGATTCAGCACAGAAAGAACCTGCGTTGTCTGGCTAAGATCCCCAATAATATGCACAACCGGGATCGGGGAGACGCGCAACAGGGTCGGTGTGACCAATACGCCATCGGCCAACGCCTGGCTAGTATGGGTCAACACATCAATGACTTCAATCTGATAGGGTTGCCTCATACTCTCCGTACAAAGTTGGTTAAGATTCTTAATAGCTCGCAGCGAATTTGGCGCATTCCCAGCCACATACAGCCGCAACTGGATCGTAGAATCGGATATCATGTTAATCTCCACTTAATCTCCACGCAATTGCCGCAGTTTTTCTGCGGTATTGACACGCTCTGTCTGCACGTACCTTTGTTCTTCGCTCAGTTGGCCGATCTCCGACTGATGCACCGCCAACTCGGCCTTCAAGGCTTCGATCCGAGCCTGAATTGCCGCCTCGGAGGCACGCAATTCCCGTTGTTTTTGCTGGCTGCGGAACTGGTTCAGACGTGCATCCTGTCGTTCTCGCTCTTCTTTCTCCCACCGCAATGTGCCCATTAACACTTCGCCGCCTGCCGTGTAGACCTCGGCCAGCCGGATGCCGGCGTCGCTCAGAATCAGTTCGCGCACCTGATCGGTGTGGGCAATCCCGCGCGCCTTGATCACAGTTAGCGCCCGGTTGCGTTCCCCGCCGTGGATCATATAGGAAAGATGCATCCACCCGTCGGCAATTGTCGAAATCTGCATACGTGAAGCCTCGCCCATATTAGATACTTCGTCGAGTAGGCTGGTGCAGACCGTGGTGATGCCCTTAAGCTTGGTATGGTAGATCAGTCGCTGTGTGATCTGGCGAGTTTCCACCTCACCGCCGCTGCGTACAATCGCCGACATAGGGTCAATAATCAGCATTTGTGGGTTGTGCTCATCGATCAAACGCCTAATCTGGATCAGGTGCTCTTCCGAACTGCGTGCTTCGGACCGAGCAGAAATCATAAGCAACAGTCCCTGATCCCGAAACGCTTCTAGCTGGATGTTGACCGAAGCCAGGTTACGCATGATCTCATTGGCGCCTTCGTCAAAGCTAATATAGAGCGCACGTTCGCCGCGGGCACAGGTGGCCGCAGCAAACGAACCGGAAATCGTCGATTTTGCCGTCCCTGGCGCGCCTGTGATCAAAATTGACGTGCCGCGATAGAAGCCGCCCACCAACATCTCGTCCAATTCAGCCACCCCACTGGAGATGCGCTCGTTGGAGACAGGGTAGTCAAAATCCATACTGCCAATGCTGGCAACTTCAAACCCTTGATGCCCAATCAAAATAGGCACTTCATTCTCGGCAAAGCCCGACCCACGATACTTGAGCACGCGTAAGTATCGCTGTGAGACATGGTCTTGCACGCGGTGGGTCAATTGCACCACACAATCCGCCATAAACTGGAGAAAATCGTATTGATGAAACCCGATTAGCTCATTGTTAAAAATTGCCGCCGAGCGTGTTTTTGTGGTCACAATCCCCGTAAGCTCATATTTGGCAAGCCAATGATGCAACCGCAACATTTCGCGCTGCTCCGCCACAGGGTCGCGTAGTAACGCCAGCAAAACGTCGATGGAATCGAAAACAATCCGGCGCGCTCCCATCTGCTCCGCCTTGGCCCCCAGGGTCGCCAAAATCCCTTGAATATCAAACTCCCCAGCCGCCACCACGTCTGGCATGATCTGAGCGTCTAGAAAGAAGAGATGTTTTTTTTCCAACTCAAGTAAATCCCAGCCAAAGGTAGCCGCGTTGGCGATCACACGGCGGGAATTTTCTTCAAAGGCGACAAAGATCCCAGGTTCACCTTGGAAACGTGCCCCATTCACCAGCGTTTGCAACGCCAGCACCGTCTTGCCTGCGCCTGGCCCACCCATGATCAATGTGTTGCGGCCATGCGGAAATCCTCCATTCGTAATATCGTCCAGCCCCTCAATGCCCGTGGGTACTTTGTGGATGCTCCAATCAGACCCTTCACTCATCCCATCATCCTGTCCAAGTATTGTTTTAGTAAAAATAAAATAATGTATAATTTATTGCCTATCTTTTTATTATAGCGTAAGAAATATCCTATATGGAATCCCATAACCTACTTGCTTTACCTCTGTTGCTGATTCCCTATGATACAATCTCTGAGTATCGAATCTGTCTTGTATCTATACAGGTCTAAGGTGCGACGCACTCGCCAGGGGTAGATTAGGTGTGAAAACTTGTGTGGCGAGTGCGTCGCACCTACATCGTTACTCTGTCTTTTTATATACAGTGAAGGGCTATGTTGAGAACCCGTCATCTGGTCCAATCCTCGCTTTTTGTCATTCTCATTTTCGCGCTGAATAAGCTTACGGGCTTCGGCAAACTAGTGCTCATGACCTCGGTTTTTGGTACAGGTCCAGAGGCCGATGCCTACGCCGCGGCGATGCAACTCCCCGAACTTTTTCTGGCAATGTTGGCCGGCGGCGCCGTGGCCGCCGCCCTGATCCCCGTCTATTCCGCTGTCCTCACCCGCGCCGATCCGGCTGCCGCCCGGCAGATGGCAAGCACCGTGGTTACGTTGACGCTGGGCGTGGTGGGGGCTGTCTGTCTAGTGGCGGCGTGGTTTGCGCCCTGGCTTGTGCGTGTTTTACTCGTCCCCGAATTTTCACCGGCGCAACAGATCCTCACCGCGGATCTCATGCGCATCGTGCTCTTTTCCAGCGTTTTGATCGCCGTGGGCAGTATTTTCACAAGCCTGCTCCATGCCCACCAACATTTTTTGGCCCCGGCCTGGGGAACCGTTGCCATTGATCTGGGGCAGATTGTGGGCTTGCTCTGGTTTGTGCCAGTCTGGGGAGTCTACGGCGCGGCCTGGGGCAGCGTGTTGGGCGCGGCACTATTGGTCATCGTCCATCTGCCTGCGCTCTCGCGTTATCATATTCGCCCGTGGCCGCAACTCGTCGTCCATCTGCATGGCCTGGGCGCACTCTTCCGCCTGATCTGGCCGTGTGTGGTGACGTTGGGCGCGTTTCAAGCTGTGGATCTGATCTTTATTCGGCTTGCCTCGCACCTGCCCGACGGCAGCATCTCGGCCTATTTCTATGCCATGCTGGCAATGGTCGCCATGCCCAAATCGCTCTTTGGCACGGCCATTGCCCATGTGATTTTTCCAACCCTGGTTGAAGAGTATAACGGCGGCAATCTACGCCAGATCCGCTCTACGCTCTCTGGCGGCATTCAAGCCGTTTGGGTGCTGATCATTCCCTCTGCGGTGGGACTATTGGCGTTGGGGCTGCCGGCGGTAACTTTCCTCTTTCAGCGCGGCGCATTTAGCGAAAGTTCAACCCAACTGGTCTATTGGCTCATGGTCATTCTGGCGGTGCGCCTTGTCAGCGATGCCTCGCAGGATATTCTCTCACTGATTTTCTATGCCCACCATAACACCCACACCCCCATGTGGGCCACGCTGGGATGGATGGGGCTGCATGTGGGATTAAGTCTTTGGTTCGTGGGACCGTGGGGAATTCGCGGGCTGGCTTTGGCCGCTTCGCTCTCATCGCTGGCGCTGACCTTCGCCCTCTTCTTGCTCAGCCGCCGCATGATCGGCCCCCTGGACGAAGACGCCCTGGGCAGCACGTTGCTGCGTTTGAGCATCGCCTCTCTGGGTATGGTCGTCACTATTTTTCTCATTCGCCAACTCGCCCTGGACACTCTCCTCTTTTTGATCGTTGCCACAGCCAGCGGTGGCGTGATCTTTGTCCTGCTCTATGGCTGGCTGGGCGGGCGCGAACTGCGCAACGTCTGGCGCTATCTGCGTCGGGTCTAGCGTCAAACGGGTGTAATTGAGAATGGGGGAATCGTCGAAAAGTGCCGGGGCTTCAGGGTTGGCGACCGCTTCCTCTTTCCCCTGCACTTCTGTTGCGCCCACCTTGAATTACACTTGTACAAATCCTAACCTTGCGACGCCGCCTTGATTTGGGTATAATTCCGCCCATATCTGGATTGTTGCCATTGGAATCTTTACCCCTACATCGCCGCCCTTTATCCACTGCGTGATCCATCCCTATCGCTTAGCTTTTATCTCCCAGTCAAAGGGAGTTCAGCCGATCAATCCAACTCTCTGGTTTCTTTGTGGTTGTCTGCCTTTCGGGCCGATCCGCCCAGGCAGTTGGCATCCAATCCGGTGGATGCGCCGCCGCGTAGCCTGGATTGCGCCCATCCACCGTGGGGCTGTGAAGGTCCACCCCGGCATGGAGCAAGAGATATTCCGCCCAGCGCGCCTGTCGCTTTTTCACACGGAAATACATATGATCGGCATCGTGGGTGCGCCCATAGATCGGAATCCCATAGTGGTTCAACAATGTATCCACTTCGTTAAGGGTGAACACGCCCTCTTTGTCTGCCCTGGGGATCGCGAACTGGTGGCCTAGATCGCCATAGCCTATGCCACGCAAGAGTCCTTCCAGGCGATCAATGAGGTTACAAGGCCCAAGCACAAAATCGTCTAGGAAATCCATGAATGACATTTTTGCCTCTCATCGTTCATCAGAAAGTAAAAATTGCAAACGGAGATCGTACCTATACAGGTGCGTCGCACCCTGACCTAATGGATACGGGAGATCTAAATCTTAGAACATAAGTTCTGTTTTTGCAATTCAAGAGCAGAGGTTCCCATATGAACTTGCAGACTCCCATTCAAATTGAACTCACCCCCAGCATTATCCTGGCAATCTTCTTTCTCATTGTTGTTTCGTGGATGCGGACTACGTCGCTGGCGGGCAAAAAGAATTGGGATAAAGTCTTCCAACCGGTTGCACCCAGCCTCAAAGAGAGTCCGTCCCCCGCAGCCCAGATGCGCAACGGTCTCACTGGTTGCGCCACCTGGATGATGGGCTGGACTTTTCTCATTCTCTTTATTGCCCTGTTTTGGGATTTTTTGCTGTTTGACGCCAAAGCCACAACCTATGTATTCACCAATATTGACGAATGGATCTTGATCGTGGCGCGCGAAACCCGCGATCTCTTGCGCTCCCTGGCCCGGCTGCTGATCTAAGGTGATTGCAAGAAAACATCGCCCCACGCAGTGTGCCTTCGTGGACAGTTATCTCTTTTTTGCCTTGTGCGTTGGCCTCGTATCTTATGCACTCATTGCCCATCACTCTGGAAAAATGCCATGACCGAACCGACATTGCCTCCTTTTATCCGCGGCCTGGATCTGGCCGCAGCCTTCTATCACGAAGCCGTGCGCCCGGTGCTGGATGTCGACTTTGCGGGCCTGCCCCATGCCGCAGCGCTGCTCGGCTCCGGCTCCGAAGTGCTCGGCTTCGACGACGCCATGTCGTCGGATCACCACTGGGGGCCACGGGTGATGCTCTTTTTGCGCCCGGACGATCATACAGCCTTTGCCGATGACATTCACGAGCGGCTGCGCCATCGGCTGCCCAAACACTTTCGCGGCTATCCCACCAATTTCAGCGAACCCGATGCCACTGACAGTGGCGTGCAGCATTTGGAGATCGTGGAAAGCGGCCCCGTGAATCACCGCGTGCCGGTGATGACCCTGCGTGGGTTTGTGCTCGACCATCTTGGCTTCGATCTTGATACGCCGCTCACCCCCGCCGACTGGCTCACCTTTCCCCAACAGAAACTGCGCACCCTCACCGCCGGCGCGGTCTATCATGACGCCATCGGCCTAGAGGCGCTGCGGGCGCGCTTCGCTTGGTATCCCCACGACGTCTGGCTCTATCTGTTGGCAGCGGGCTGGGCGCGCATCGGGCAAGAGGAACATCTCATGGGCCGGGCCGGGTTGGTGGGGGATGAACTCGGCTCGGCGCTAATGGGATCGCGGCTGGCGCGTGATGCAATGCGGCTGGCCTTTCTCATGGAACGCCAGTACGCGCCCTATTCCAAATGGTTTGGCACGGCGTTTGGTCGGCTGTCCTGCGCGCCTGCCCTTATGCCCCACCTTTGGCAGGCCCAGATCGCGCAGACATGGCAGGCGCGCGGAAGCCCATCTTGTGCCCGCCTATGAGGAACTGGCCCGTATGCATAACCGCCTGGGGTTGACCGATCCTTTGCCCGAAGGCGTGCGCGACTTTTTTGGTCGTCCCTTCCGGGTGATCGCCTTACACGGTTTCGCCGATGCGCTGCTGGCCCAGATCACAGATCCCGCCGTGCAGCAGATCGCCACCCAGCGTCTCATCGGCAGCGTCGATCTCTTCAGCGACAGCACGGATCTATTAGAAAGCGTCAGCCTGCGCCCGCGCTTGCGGCAATTGTATGGGGATGGATAGGGGGAAAGGGGGGAGATGTCCACTGTTCCATAGCTTCACTTTGCATAGCAGACTATTATCTTTGAGGCGCTCTTGTCCCGAATGGAAACTCGCTACCAATTTCCCGCGATGGTACCCAGTGCGTTACAATACGGTGCGAAAGGGGGCGCAGCAAGCAAGCGTCTCTATGCTTTTTAGACTGGAGAAACGAGACGTTGTGACCCACCAACTCTGGCCCGTCTTGCCCCGCACCATGTATGCGCTGCTGTTTTTGCTCGCCTTCGCCGCATTCCCTGCCCACGCCGAAGAGATGGACACGGTCTATGCCGAGCCGCCCGACATCGCCAACTGTGAACCCGGCGCGGTGGCCGAGCGCGAAAAGGAAGCCGTGTTGGACTACGTCAACGAGATCCGCTCCCGACATGGGCTGGCCCCTGTGACCTATGACGAGACCTACGATGAGGAGACGGCCCAGGCCGCGCTGCTCATCGTTGCCAATAACTACATGACCCACTTCCCGGCGGAAGATTCAGAGTGTTACACCGAGGCTGGCGCCACGGGATCGGCCAGCAGCAATCTCTATTGGGGCAGCCCCGAAGAAGGCCACGGCGATCCATTGCTGGCCCCGTCCACGGCCAATGTGCGCGGCTGGCTGATCGACGAAGATGTGCCAGCCCTGGGCCACCGCCGCTGGCTACTCGATCCTTTTTTGCACAAGATTTCCTATGGCCGTGTAGACGGTCCGCCTGTGGGGGATGACGCCGATCGGGTGGGACATGGCTCGGCGCTCAAGGTGATCTATGCAGAGAAACCCAAATTGGACGATACCGCGCCTGATTTTGTGGCTTATCCCTACGGCGACTATCCGGTGGATCTCTTCAAACTGGGCTGGTACTGGTCTTTTTCGGCGCTAGTCGATCCCAGCGATCCCTGGCAGAATGAAGCAATCGATTTCAGCAAAGCCACGGTAACGGTTCGCCGGGGGCGGCGCACGCTGACTGTGCGCAATGTCTCGTTTAACAATGACGGCATCGGGTTGCCCAATCATCTGCAATGGCAAGTACCGGATGCTCGGATCGACGTGCCCTATACGGTGGAGATTGCCAACGTGGATGTGGCGGGCCGTCTGCGCAGCTATACCTACGATGTGATGTTCACCGAGCCGCTCTATAGTCGAGTGGATGCGCCGGTCTATGCAGTTGACGGGCGCAATGCTGTGGTCGAGGTGCGCAGCGGCGAAACCTTTGCCCTTGCCATGCAACCGCCCACCACCCTCCCTTCGCGCTACAGTTATACCCAGGGCATGGCACTTCAGACTGCCTGGGTCTCGCCCTATGTCAGCCTGTGGCGGCTGCGCGGCACACTGGGCGACGAGGCCAGCATTGCCCACGGGCGCACCACAACTATATTGCGTATTGTCGAAACCGACGACGGCGAACGCGATCCCCTGGCCGTGCTGGCCCGCGAATTAGCCATCCCCATTTATCAGGTGGAAGGCCAGGGCGAAACTGTGGAAGCCGTGGCCCCCAGCCGCATTGCCGTCTATGTACAGCCCACCCCCGCCGAGAGTCGAATTCGCCAGTTGCGCTGGCAGTATGAACAAGGGCTGATCTTTACCGCCGAGTTCCACAACGCTAACACCATTCTGATTGAGATTACTGCCAGCCCACTAGGCCGCACGGCCACCTTCGATCTGGGTAGCAATCGCACGTTCACGCTGAAGATTGTGCGGAGGTTGACGCCAACCCCTAGCCGTTAACAAAGCAGGTTCTCTCCATGAAATCGAATCCTCTCTCCATTCGCCCGTGCCGTCGGTCTGCTCACTGGATCGGCGGATTGCTCTTTCTGGGGCTAGCGCTCTGGCTGTGGCCTTCTCTGCGCGTCCGTGCCGAGGATGATCCCCATGCCTATATCAACCAATATCGGGCGCTGGCTGGCGTCCCCGCCGTGAGTTTCGACCCCACGCTGAACGACAACTGCTGGCAACACGCCCGCTACATGGCCGAAAACAATCACCTCACTCACGAACAAAATCCAGTGTTGCCCCATGCTTCGGCGGCGGGCCAACTCTGTGCTATCAAGGGTAATGTCTGGATGGGCAACGGTACAACTTGGCCGAGTACCCGCCCCATTGACAGTTGGATGGAGTCGGCGAGCCATCGCCTCTGGCTGATCTACCCCACCACGCCTGTCTTTGGGTTTGGCTTCTATCAGGGTGCTGGGCGTTCCAGTGGGGCGCTGGATGTGCTTTCTGTGGCCGGGTTTAGCGGCGACGCCACTTATAGTGGCTGGCCTGTCCGCTATCCGGCTGTGGAGCAGACCGGTATCCCCAATCGTCGCTATCCGATTACCATTCAATGGCGCTTTTTTGGGGCAACGCCTGTGCTCACCGCCACACGGCTTGCCACGGCAGCGGGGAGCGAGATCCCTCACCAAGCCACCACCCAACTCCCGTCTAATCACAAAGGCATTCTGATTACGCCCGATCAATCATTGCCCAATGACACGGTTTTTGAGGTCAGTGTCGAGGGCAGCTACGACGGTGCGCCCTTTGCCTATACGTGGAAATTTGCCACAGGCGCGGCCACCATTGCCGATCCCACGGTGACCGCTACGCCCACATCTACGCCCAGTGCGACTGCCACCGCCACCAACACTGCCACCAACACTGCCACCAACACCGCTACGCCAACCCCAACTGCCTCTCCCACACAAACGCCCACAGGGATGGCGACAGCCTCCGCCACCGCCACGGGTACGCCGACCGCTACGCCCACGGTGACCGCTACGCCCACGGTGACTGCTACGCCCCTTACAGCTTCGATCTCGGCACTTGCCGGCGGGTCGCTCTCGGTGGGCGGTGCCGTGACCATTACCCTGGACTTTCCGCCAGGGAGCCTTGACGTAGACGCCAATCTCTCGCTGCATGGCGTGGCAATGCCGCCCAATTCCGGTGGCATGTCGATCCTGGGTCAGGTGGTCAACATTACCATGACCGACGTCAATGGCAACGTCGTGACGCAGTTCAACCGCCCCTTTACCATCACCGTCGAGTATGACGACAGCGATGTTGTGGGGATGGACGAACTAGCCCTCATCATGAACGATCGGGACGAGACGCGCCAGCAGTGGTGGCCGCTGCCCACAATCGTAGACGCGGATCGCAATCGTCTCACAGCGGTGGCGGATCACCTCACCCTCTTCGCGTCGCTAGAAGATAGGCGGCGCTGGTCTTATCTACCCAGCGTGAATCGCCAGTAAAGGGCAGGTTTGTGCAAAGCTGAACAGAAGATTGTGCAAAGTGGAAATTGTAAAGGCTGTCTGTCTGTGTTAAAACTTTGGTGACGTCAATGAAGGAATTAAAGAGCAAGAACCGAGAGCGTTCTGATGCAGCGAGCCGTTAACGGTTCATTCCTGCGTGGGCGCTCTTTTTGTGTGGTTTTGTGGTTTTCCCGAGAACAATACTGTTTGAAAAGGCTGGCAACATGATCGACGATCCGGTGCTGGTGAACGACTGGCATCCTGTGGCAACCGCCCAAGCATTGCACGAAAAGAAGGTCATCGGCGCGCACCTGCTGGGTGAAGATATTGTGATCTGGCAGAGTGGTGACAGCGTAATGGCCTGGCAAGATCTCTGCGTTCACCGCGGCACCAAACTCTCATTAGGGACGATTCGCAACGATTGTCTCGCCTGTCCCTATCACGGCTGGACCTACAACGAAAGTGGGCGTTGTGTCCACATCCCGGCCCACGCCGGCCAAACACCCCCTGACAAAGCGCGTGTCAAGACCTATAAGGTTACCCTCTGCTACGATTTGGTATGGGTCTGTCTGGGCGAACCTGCCCAAGAGCCGCCGCCCTTCCCCGAATGGGACAACGCCGATTTTCGTAAAATCCTGTGCGGCCCATACCCCGTCACCGCGGCTGGACCGCGCATCATTGAGAACTTTCTCGACATTGCCCATTTCCCGTTTGTGCATGAAGGCATTCTGGGCGATCAGGGCTTCCCGGAGATTGCCGATTACCACGCCGAGGTGACGTCGGAAGGTGTGGTGGCCCAGGGCGTCAAGGTCTATCAGCCCGATCCCTATGGAACCGGCGTGGGCGACACGGTTTCGTATACCTACAAAGCCTTCCGCCCGCTCACCGCCTATCTGCTCAAAGAGTCTGAAGGGCCGCGCTTTTCCATCCTGTTGATGATCACCCCACACGCCGCCACGCGCAGCACAGCCTGGATGTGGATGACCATGAACTACGGCCACGATCTCCCCGAACAGGGGCTGGTCGAATGGCAAGATCGCATCTTCGCCCAGGATCAACCCATTCTACAATCGCAGCGCCCCGAACTGCTCCCCCTCGATCTGCAAGCCGAACTGCACCTGCGCTCGGATCGACTGGCAATCGCCTATCGCACTTGGCTGAATCGGCTGGGGCTGAGCTTTGGCACGGCATAGCTAACGAGTAAGGAGTAATGAGTAGCGGTAATGAACCCGACCTACTCATTACTCCCGACTCGTTATTCTTTAATTCATTCTTCAAGGAGACCCCATGCGTACAAAGTTTTTCACCATCGCCGCTCTGCTGATTGGTCTACTCTGGTTGGTGGCCTGTGCTGCACCGGTTGCGCCTGCCCCGGCTGCCGAAGCCCCCGCGGCTGCTGAACCCGCCGCCGACGGCGTCCCCAGCATTGCCCTCGTCTTGATTGGCCCCAAAGATGACAACTCCTGGGCCGAGGCCGCCTATAACGCGCTGGAAGCCCAGGCTGCCAAAGGCGCAGAGATCGCTTTCTCCGAATCGGTGAGCGATGCCGACGTGGCCCGTGTGCTGCGCGAATATGCCGAACAAGGCTTCAATATCATCATCGCCCACAGTTTCAGCTATCAAGACGCCGTCTTTGAAGTCGCCGCCGAATACCCCGACACCAACTTTGCCTGGGCCGGGGCCATCAACCGCACCGCCGCAAACGTGGCCGACTATGATCAGCCCTTCCACGAACCGGCTTATCTTGTGGGCATCCTGGCCGGGTACGTCTCCGAAAGCGGCACGTTGGGCGCGCTCTACGGCTTTGACATTCCCGCCTGCCATTCCATGGGCGAGGCGATGCTGGCCGGAGCCAAGACGGTCAACCCCGACGCCACGTTGACCGTTACCGCCGTGGGTGATTGGGGCGATGTCTCCGCCGCCAAAGAAGCCGCCCTGGCCCAGATCGACACCGCTGGCGTCGATTTCTTCATCGGCTGTGGCGAAGGCCCCACGCTTGGCACAATTGAAGCGGCCAAAGAAGCCGGCATCTACACCACCGGCTACGTGGGCGATATGTCTGCCCTCGGCCCCGATGTGGTTCTCTCCAGCGTGGTCTGGAACATGGACAGCATCTACGACGCCATCTCCGTCGACACCGCCGCGGGCAGCTTTGACAACCCCTACTATCAGTTTGGCGTGGCCGCTGGCGCGCTGGACATTGTGATCAACGAAGCCCTGGCCGAAAGCATCCCCGCCGAAGCCATCGCCGCCATCGACGAAGCCCGCGCCGCCATCCAAGATGGCTCGCTGGTTGTGCCCTTCGTGCCGGAATAGAATAGATATTAGATATTGGGTATCGGTACCCAATACCCAATATCTAATACCCGATATCCTATGACCACCGCTAACGCTACGCCACCCCCTCCCCCATTCATTGAACTGCGCGACATCACCAAACGCTTTCCCGGCGTGCTGGCAAATGATCGCGTGTCGCTTCAACTTTTTCCCGGCGAAATTTTGGGACTGCTGGGCGAAAATGGCGCGGGCAAAAGCACGCTGATGAAGATCCTCTATGGGCTGTATCAGCCCGACGAGGGCGAGATTTTTGTGCGCGGACAGTCGGTCAATTTCCGCTCGGCCCAAGACGCCATCGGGCATGGCCTGGGCATGGTGCATCAACACTTTATGCTGGTTCCCTCCTTCACTGTGGCCGAAAATCTGGTGTTGGGCCAGCCCTCGCCGCGTGGACCGTTGCGTGAAAATCGGCGCGCTGTGGCCGAGCGCATCCGCGATCTGTCCCGGCGCTATGGGCTGCAAGTGGACCCGGCCGCTGAGGTCTGGCATCTTTCCGTGGGCCAGGAACAGCGCGTCGAGATCCTCAAAGCGCTCTATCGTGGCGCAGAAATTTTGATCCTCGACGAGCCGACGGCGGTGCTTACGCCGCAAGAGGTGGACGAACTCTTGGCGATCCTGCGCGGGCTGGCCGACGATGGCCGCGCCATTATCTTTATCAGCCACAAACTGCCGCGAAGTCATGGTGCTGTGCGACCGCATCGCCGTGCTGCGCGATGGGAAACTGGTGGGCACGGTTGATACCAGCGAGACCAATCCTCAAGAGTTGAGCCGTTTAATGGTGGGCCGCGATGTACTATTGCGTGTTCACAAGACGCCCGCCCAGCCGCGCGAGGTACGGCTCCAGTTACACGATGTCCACGCCGAAGATGACCGCGGGCTGCCTGCCCTGCGCGGCGTGGATCTGACCGTCGCGCGCCGGGGAGATTGTGGGCGTAGCCGGGGTGGAGGGCAACGGGCAACGCGAACTAGAAGAGGTCATCGGCGGGCTGCGCACGGCCATAGCAGGCCAGGTAACCCTGTGTGATCGCGACATCACCAATGCCACGCCACGCCGGATCTTCCACGCCGGGTTGGGCCATGTCCCCTCGGATCGCTATAAAACCGCGTTGCTGGGTGAGTTTAGCGTGGCCGAAAATTTAGTGTTGGTTAACCTGGATCAGCCCCCCTTCACCCGGCGCGGGCTGTTGGATCTGGGCGCAATTCGCACCAACGCACGTCTTTTGGTAGAGAAATTTGGCATCCGCACGCCCTCGGTAGAGACCGCGGTTTCGTCGCTCTCTGGCGGCAATGCCCAAAAAGTCGTGGTGGCGCGCGAGCTATCGCACCATCCGCGCGTCTTATTGGTGGCACAGCCTACCCGCGGCGTGAGACATCGGCGCGATTGAATACATCCACGCCGAGTTGATCCGCCAGCGCGACGCCGGCATGGCGATTCTCTTGATCTCCACCGAACTGGACGAGATTCTCAATCTCAGTGACCGCATTGTCGTGCTCTACGAAGGGCAGATTATGGGCGAGGTGGACGCCGCCCATGCCAATGTGGAGCAGTTGGGGTTAATGATGGCGGGCAGCCAACAGGAATCGCGAAACGAGGTAACTCTGTGAGTGAAACTCTGGCCGCCTCCACAACAGCGCCCATCAAGCGTGCCACCGTACGAGAACGCGCGCGCACAGGCTTGCAAAAAAGCCTACCCGTGGTTGCGCCCGTGGTGGGTGCGGTGGCAGGGCTGGTCGCCGGCGCGCTGCTGATCTGGCTTTCAGGCGCGGATCCGCTGGCCGCTTATGCAGCCATGCTGCGCGGGGCCTTTGGCGGCACGCGCCAGATCAACGAAACGCTGCTCAAGACCGCGCCGTTGCTGCTCATGGGCTTGGGGCTGACTGTGGCCTTTCGCGGGCGGGTGTGGAACATTGGCGGCGAGGGGCAATATTACATGGGGGCACTGGCTGGTGCTGCGATTGGGCTAACGTTGCAAACGCAACTGCCCGCGCTGCTGCTGATCCCGCTGATGATGGCGGCGGCGATCTTGGGCGGGGCGCTGTGGGCAGGGATAGCGGCGCTGCTCAAACTGCGCTTCGGCATCAACGAGATCATTTCGACTCTGATGCTCAACTATATCGCCGAATACATTGTGCTCTATCTGGCCCGTGTGCCGCTAAAAGATCCCGCCAGCTTTCTGCCCCAAACCGCCCAATTGGTGGGCGCGGCACGGTTGCCCACGTTGCTGGGGACACGCGTCCACATTGGCTTCGTGCTGGCATTGCTATTGGTCCCGCTAATCTATTTGCTCCTTTGGAAGACGCCGCTGGGATTCCGCATCCGTGCAATTGGCACAAGCCAGAGCGTGGCCCGCTATGCCGGTATGAACGTGGCTGGCGGGGTCGCCTTTGCGTTGCTTTTCAGTGGTGCGCTGGCTGGCCTGACCGGGCTAATGGAAGTCGAGCGCGCTGCATACACGGCTCAAGGCAGGCATCTCTGGCGGCTATGGCTTTAGCGGCATTTTGGTGGCGCTGCTAGGGCGGTTGCATCCTGTGGGTGTGCTCTTTGCGGCCCTCTTTTTCGCCGCACTCACGATTGGCGCGCAGACCATGCACAGCGTCTATGGCCTGCCCATTGCCCTGGCCCAGGTGATCCAGGGGCTGGTGGTGCTTTTTGTGTTGGCGGCGGATGCGCTGGCGAGACGATTGACGATTGACGATTGACGATTTAGCGGCATTGAGCATCGGGTATCCACTCATGAAAGCGGTTGGTTGACCCACAAATCGTCAATCACAAATCGTAAATTTTGAATGGAAACTTCAGTGGAAGAACTTTCACGCATTTTTACCCTCGCCTTTCTCACGACTCTCCTCGTCTCTGGCATTCGGCTTGCCATTCCGATCTTTTTGGCCGCGCTGGGCGAGATCATCACCGAGCGCGGCGGCGTGCTTAACTTGGGGTTGGAAGGGATTATGCTGGTGGGGGCGCTGGCTGGGTTTATGGCCGCGTTCGTTGCCGAAGCGCGCTTATCGCCGGATCTGCTGTGGATGGCCCCCTGGCTGGGGCTGCTGGCTGGGATTGTGGCGGGCATGGCAATGGGGCTGATCATGGCGGTGCTGACGGTCTCGCTACACACGGATCAGGTAGTGACGAGTATTATGCTGGTGATTCTGGGACAGGGCATCACAACCTATGTCTACCGGCAGCAGTTTAGCTCGCTTACGGCACGGGTGAGCGGCGTCAAGCCGGTGCCCATTCCGTGGTTGTCGGAGATTCCGGTGCTGGGGCCGGTGCTTTTTAATCACGATCTGATTACCTATTCCAGCCTGGGGTTGCTGGCAGCGACGGTCTACTTTCTGCTCCACACCACGTGGGGGCTGAGCATCCGCGCCGCCGGGGAACATCCCGCTGCCGCCGAGACATCGGGGGTGAGCGTGGCAAAAGTGCGCTATGCGGCGGTGCTGATTGGTGCTGCCTTTGCCGGGCTGGGCGGAGCGGTGCTGACCGTGGCCCAACTGGGCATCTTCAACGAGGGCATCACCGCCGGGCGCGGCTGGATCGCCGTGGCCCTGGTGATCTTTGCGCGCTGGAAGCCCGGTTTGGCCTTTGTGGGCGCGCTGCTTTTTGGTATCGCCACCGCGCTGCAATTCCGCATTCAGGCCCTCAACCTGGAGGCGATCCCCTACGAAGTTCTGCTCATGCTGCCCTACGTGCTCACGCTGCTGGTGCTGCTGCGCGGCAGCGGGCGCATGGAGGCCCCGGCGGCGCTGGGGCGTCCGTATGTGAAGGAGTAATACTCAATCACGTTTTACCCCTCCACTGCAATCACGCGCAGCGGAAAGGCATCCAGCCCTTTTACCGGCACGGGCAGCGCGTAGACCTGTACGCGTGGCTGCGAAATTTGCGCCAGGTTTGCCAAGTTTTCGATCAGGGGAATGTCGGCGCGGAAGAGCAGCAAGTGATTCACATTGGCGTGGGTGGTATCGTGCGACAGCTCCACGCCGGCGGAATCGACCCCCATCAGTTTGATGCCCCGCTCCACCAACCACTTTAACCCCTCACTGGAAAAGTAGCGGGTTTTACCCATCATGCCAAAGACAATATCGCCCTTGTGGACGCCGCCAGCCTGCTCGGCGGCGGACTGAACTTGGGCGAGGGTCACGCCAAACTCGGCTTCGGCGTCGCGCAGATCGAGGATCACCGCTTCGCCGCATAGTTGATCAAGCGAGATCTGGGCCAGATCTGCGCCCTCTTTAAGACAATGAAAGGGCGTTTCAATGTGCGTGCCCACATGGTTCATCAATTCTACGTCGGACATCACGTACCATTCGCCAGCGGGCCGCGCCTTGCCCTCGATCTCGTGTAGGGCGTTGTGGATGTTAACCACAAATTTGCGCTGGGCGCTGGCGTCGGTGGGTTCGATGATTTGGGTCAGGTCGATAATGCGCGGTGACATAGGTGTTCCTTTGGGTGAGATCGGGAGATTGAATCGCTAATCGCCCCATCGCTTCTTATCAGATCTCAACGATTTCAAGGTCCAGCACAAAGGCTTCGGTGGTGGAGGGGATGGTGTAGATAATTCGGCTCGTCTGCTCGGTGATGATCACATGGGGCGCGGGTGCGTTGCTGGCAATGTGGACTGAGAGTCCGGGCATGTGCCAATAGTCGGAGGCAATCTGCGCTGTGCCATCGGGGCTAAAGATCTCGAAGATGTATTGGCGATGTGCCGTGCCGTAGCGATCTTCGGCAGCGGAGAGCCACTGCCCTTGTACTATGAGCTTTCCGGCGGCGGCGCGGGCGTCCACCGGCCCCCAGTGGCACAGGCGTAGCCAGCCCACATTGCCTGTGGGGGTGCGCCAGTGCATCGTTACGGGATGATACTGTTCGCTGTCGAGATTGGGCAGAATCCCCGGCATCTCGCCGCTCAGGCGCAGCGATTCCGCGCCGATCATGGCGGATGTACCCAGCCAGGCTGTCACGGTGCGCTCGTGATGGGTGGGCAGCCGCCGCTCAATGATCCGCTCGCCCTGAAAGCTGTGTAAATGCGGCAACACATCAGCCGGGATCACCGTCTCGGCCAGGGCAAAGGCCGGACCAAAGCAGAAGTCGTGGCCGTGATCAAACATACCCTCGGCACGCGGAAAAGGTGCTTCATCGCGGCCCACGCCCAGCCAGATCGACATCCCCAGCAGCGCGCCGTAATGGCGCATGTCCATGCCATAGGTGCGGCTATAGGGACCGGCCACGTTTTGCAGCCCGGCGTGATAAAACTGCGCAGTGTCGCGCCAGAGGGCCGCTTCCATCTGCGCGCCCAACTCTTGCAACAGCGGCGAATGCGAGTAGCGCCGCCAGAAGGCCAGCGCGTAAAAGTTGACGCCATAATAGGTGGGCGAGTTGTATTCGTGGAAGGTGCCGTGCTCGGCAAAGACAGCGTGGGCAGCGCAGCCAAAGCGTTCGCCCTCGGCGCTCCAATCCGGGCGGCCATAGCGCTCCCCGGCCCACGTCATCAGCGCAGACTTCATGAGGGCGATGTTGGTGTAGTGGGGCGCGCAGCGGTCGGGCGGCTCGCCCTCAATGGCGAGATCCACGGCCCGGTCGATGCGGCGGATCAGATCGGCGGGCAGCAGATCGGCGTATTCGTCCACCGCAATCGCCAGCGTAGTGCCGATAAACTGCCGCCAGTTGGGGTCATAGTCGCGCCACATCATGGCATTGGCGGGGGGGTGGGCTTCTTCGGGCGCGCGATAGAACGTGCCGTGATAGGGCGTGCCCGGCTCGTCAAACTGATAATCCAGCACGGCGTGCAGTGTGCGTATCGCACGCTCGCAGTCGTTGTTGCCATTCCGCAACAGCAGCCCCAGGGCAAACCACGCCGAATTACGCACGCTGTGGTGAACGTGACCGCCCAGTTTTTCCGAATCTAACGCCAGCAGCGCCCGCGCCGGATTCCAGAACTGTTCGCTCCAATGCAGAGATTCTTCGGCCAGGGTGCGGGCATGGGGGGATAGATCGGCAAGGTGGCGTGGCGACACGGTGTCTGCTCCTGTGGGTGGGCTGGGAAAAGCACTCTGCCTATGGTACAGGCTGTGGCGGGTGTGCGGCAAATCTTGATCGCGGATCACAGTTTCGCTTCTTTGGACGGAAACGGGGTCGCTCAGCCTGAGTTTGCGGGCCACGATAGCTGGATCACACCTTCGGCGTTTGATAGAGCACTTTACCGTTGACGATAATTTCAGTCTCTACCAAATAGCGGCGAATTGTGGCTGGATTGGGCGCCAACCCCAAACCGGGCGCAGCGGGCAGCGAGATCTCGCCGTTGGCGTCGCGGTCCAGGTGTTCGGCGGTGAGATCCCGCGCCAGCGCCGAGAGTTGACCGGGATATTCACATAATTTGTGATCGGCTGCGCCAGCATAGGGCTGAAGCGACGCGCTCAGGGCCAAGTGGGAGGTGAAGGTGTGGTTGACAAACTGCACCCCTCTGGCCTCGGCGTAGTCAAAAACCCGCTTGGCCGCCGTGATGCCGCCGATGCGCCCCGTGTCTACCTGCACATAGCCGATCCCGGCATAGTCGATCATGTGCTGGGCCATAAATTCGTTGTGTGCGCCTTCGCCGCCCGCCAGTTTAACGGCCCCGCTGTGCTGGGCGAGGGTATGATAGGCGTGAAGCGCGCCCGTGTGAAAGGGTTCTTCCAGCCAAGTGACACGACATTCTTTGAGAACGCGCAGTCGTTTCAGCGCTGCGTCAGGATCACTGCCCCACACCGTGCCCACATCGACACACAAAATGCCTTCCTGGCCCAGCCCTTCGCGGGCGGCC
Organism: uncultured Chloroflexia bacterium; assembly: GCA_963721725.1. Classification (GTDB taxonomy): domain Bacteria; phylum Chloroflexota; class Anaerolineae; order Caldilineales; family Caldilineaceae; genus RI-153. The sequence goes on along the minus strand of CAVRLX010000003.1, from coordinate 480,214 downwards.
ATCACCTGATCCACATCGGCTTGCACATCGCCGCGCCCAAACGGTCCCCAGCCAAACTTTACCGCCCGGAAATTTTGCCGGGCTGCGTGCCGGGCTTTGATTAGCGTCTCTTGGGGCGTATCGCCAAAAAGCAGCGAATCGTAGGGGAGTTTAGGGTAGGCGTGGGGGAAGCCCAACAGTTGATAAACCGGCTGTTGGCGGATCTGGCCCAGCAGATCCCACAGGGCAACGTCGATGCCCGAAAGGGCATGATCGGCCTGGAGCAGATCCATGCTGTTCTCGCGCACTTTTTGGTGGATGCGGACAATATCGGCGGGGCTGTCCAGCGTTTCGCCCAAGACAGAAGCCAGCACCGGTTTACACGCGCTGTGCGACATGGGGCAGATCAGGCTGGCAATCGTGACCAAGGGCGAGGCTTCACATTCGCCCCAGCCCACTTGATCGCCGGCGACAATGCGCACCAGCAGCGCATCCTGGCTGCCATCGCCAATGTCTAAAATTTCGGGCATGGCAAGGTAAAAAAAGTCGATTTGTTCAATTTTTCGCATGGTCGATTCTCGGCGCAAGGCATAATTGATTTGGTCGTCACATTGACAAAAAGCCAACTCTCCATAAACTACTCTACATTGTCAGTTACAGCAAAGCCTGTTGTGTGCTGTGCATCGTCACTTCAGTCGCCGCCAAACTGCCAACTTTACCCCACTCTTTTCTGCTCCCACCGGAGGAACTATGAGAAAAAAATATGTGTGGATTGCCATCGCCATGATGGTACTTGTGCTTTCGGCCTGTGTGGCCCCCGCATCTGAAGCGGACCCCCAGACCGCCGCGGAAACGGAACCCGCCGAACCGCGCGACTGGGGAGCCTGGCGCGACACCGATCCTTATGCGCCCTACCCTGAAACCGTGGAACTGACGCTGGTCAAGGGCGGGCAAGAAGGCGCGTCGCTGTTGCCCGAAGGCGAGAGCATTGAGGACAATCGGGCGCTCCAATACATTGAGGATGCGCTCAACCTCGACATCAACTTTGCCTGGGTGGTCCCCAGCGACAGCCTGGGCGACAAGCTGAATCTGGCGATTGCCAGCGGCGACATTCCCGACGCCATGTCTGTGGATCTAATCCAGTTTCAACAACTGGTCGAGGCTGGTGCGCTTGAAGATCTGACGCCCTACATTGAAAAGTATGCCAACGCCGATATTCTCGAAAACTATGCCCAGACCGAAGGCGTGGCGCTGGATGCTGCCACGATTGACGGCAAGATCATGGGCATCCCCAACGTGCAGCCCCAAGCCGACGCCCCGCTGATGGTCTGGGTGCGCCAGGATTGGCTGGACGCGCTGGGGCTGGATGGGCCAGAGACGATTGACGATGTGGAAGCGATTGCACAGGCTTTCATTGAGCAAGATCCCGACGGCAACGGCGCGGATGATACTGTGGGCCTGACCGGCACCCTGAACCCGGTGCAGGTTCCCAGCAACTTGCACGGTTTTGACGTCTTCTTCAATGCCTATGGCGCATTCCCCACGCTCTTCCATCGCAACGACGCCGGCGAGATCGTCTATGGCTCGGTGCAGCCAGCCGCGGCGAGGCATTGGCCCGCCTGGCCCAGATGTACGATGCGGGCACGATTGATCCCGATTTTGCCATTAAAACCACAGATCAGGCCAACGAACTGGTAATCAGCGGGCAGGCTGGGATCATGGTGGGGCCGTGGTGGATCTCGTGGTGGCCGCTGGTGGATTCGGTGAAGAACGATCCCAACGCCGATTGGCAGCCCTTTGTGATCAAAGACAACAAGGGCGAATACACCTATTCTATGGGCGCGTATACCTATGGCTTTGTGGTGGTGCGCAAGGGCTATGCACACCCGGAAGTCGTGCTCAAGATTTTGAACCTTCAAAATGACCTGAGCTATGGTCTCAACGATGCGCCGCAATATTACCCGAATTTCAACGAGATCTGGACCAGCCTCTTCCCAATCCCCTTCCTGATTGAGCAGCCCTACGTGGTGGAGCGCATGGGCACGGAGTATCAACAGGCGCTGGATGGCGAACTTGATCCCACGACGTTGAACGACGCCATGAAACTGGAATTCGAACAGATCCAAACCGACATGGCCGCCCCGCGCAGTGATAGCGCCGCCTGGGCCACACGCATGGCCCGCCTGGATGCGGCGTCGCTGCTGGCCGCAGGCTACAACGAGGTCCGCACCGATCCGGCGGCAGCACGCGCATCTATCCCCAAGATCCCAACTGGCCTTCGTTGAAGAAGATGGAAGAGGAAGCCATTTTACAGATCATCACCGGCGCGCAGCCTATCGAGTTCTTCGACAGTTTCGTGGAACAGTGGTATGCCAGCGGCGGGCAGGCCCTGTTGGATAAAATGAATCAGTAACTAGAGAAGAGATTGAGCGATTAGGAGATTGGGAGATTGTGATCCGATCTCCTAATCTCTCAATCTCTTCTCCTCTCCCACGAGGCGGCAATGCACAACAAATCTGACAAGTTCGCCTATTATCTTATGTTGCTGCCGGGCATGATCTTGCTGGTGGCGTTTACCTTTGTCCCGCTTTTCTATTCGGTGATCGCCTTTCAAAAATTTAATCCGGCGCTGGGCATTGCCAATTCGCCCTGGGTGGGGCTGGAAAACTTTGCTTATCTTTTCCGCATTGAAGACACCCGCGAAGTTTTGCGCAATACCCTTTTTATTGCGATTGCTAAAATTATTCTGATCCAATGGGTGGCGATCACCTTTGCTCTGCTGCTCAACGAAATCAGCTTCATGCGCATCCGCCGCTCGATTCAGACCCTGGTCTATCTGCCCCACTTTCTCTCGTGGGTAATCCTGGCCGGCATCTTGCGCAACTTGCTGGCGCGCAATGGGCTGGTTAACGATTTCTTGGGGCTGCTCGGCGTGGAATCGCTCTCGTTTTTGGGCAGTCCTTCGCTCTTTCCATGGGTGATTATCATCAGCGATGTGTGGAAGGAGTTTGGCTTCGAGGCCATCATCTATCTGGCCGCGCTGACCACCATCGACCCCACGCTTTACGAGGTGGCCGATCTGGATGGGGCCAACCGGCTGCAAAAGATGCTCTATATTTCGTTGCCCAGCATTACCCCGGTTATCGTACTCGTGGCTTCGCTGGCAATCGGCAACGTCCTCAACGCCGGCTTCGACCAGATCTTTAACCTCTACAGCCCGATTGTCTATTCCACCGGCGATGTGCTCGACACCTATGTCTATCGCATCGGTCTTGTACAGGGGCAATACAGCATCGGCACCATGGTGGGGCTGTTGAAAACTGTGGTCTCGCTGATCCTCATCGGTATCTCCTATTGGACAGCGAGTAAGTTTGCCAACTATCGAATTTTTTAACGCAAAGCCAAAAGAGAGCCGCAGATTACACAGATGCCGCAGATTTCCAGGGAATTCACCGCAAAGATGCAAAGCGCGCAAAGAAAAGCAAAAGAAATCTTCTGGAATCTGTGTCAATCCGCTCAATCCATTGAATCCGTGTGCTATTTCTGAAAAATCTGCGTAATCTGCGGATGACATACGAAGAGGACTCTATGAGTGCCAATCGACGCTGGCAAGATCAAGTGGTGGAATGGATTATCGCTGCTGTGCTGTTACTGCTGGCTGCATCCACGATGCTGCCGATTATCAACACACTGGCGATCTCTTTTAGCGAAAAAGCCGCCGTCAGCGGCGGCATGGTGAAGCTGTGGCCGATTGGCTTTAACCTTTTTTCGTATGCGTACATCATTCAAGACAGCAGTTTCTGGCGCGCCTTTTTGATTTCGATTGAGCGGGTGGTGCTGGGTGGATTGTTAAACTTCGGCGTGGCTGTGCTCACCGCCTTTCCGCTCTCGCGTACGACAGCCTTTCCGGACCGTAACTTTTTCATGTGGCTGCTCGTGGTCGGCATGGTCCTTAACGTAGGGCTGGTTCCCTGGTATCTGACCAGTTAGCCGCTACGGGCTCATCGACTCGATCTGGGCGCTGGTGTTACCGACGGCGGTCCCGATCTTCAACGTGATTATCCTAATGAACTTTTTCCGCAACATCCCCAAAGAACTGGACGAAGCAGCGCGTATCGACGGGGCCAACCCTTGGCAGACTCCTCTGGCACGTCTACCTGCCCACATCGCTGCCCGCACTGGCGACCATCACCCTTTTTAGCCTTGTGGGGCACTGGAACTCCTTTTTCGATGGGCTGATCCTGATGAACAATCCGGACAACTATCCGCTGCAGACCTATATCCAGCAACTCGTCATCGCCAAGCGTACCGCGCTTACGGGTGGACAGGCGCAGCTGATGGCTGACTCTCAAACAACACCCTCAACGCCGCCAAACTTTTTGTCGCGATGATCCCGATTCTGCTGGTCTATCCGTTTCTGCAGCGGTACTTCATCCGGGGCATCATGCTGGGTTCGGTGAAGGAATGACGAAAGACGAACGGTTAGAAGGACCAGATACGAAACGTTCGTCTTTCGTCCTCCGTCTCCCCCTTAACTCCCCCGGAAGAAGTGCACCACATGGTTTGACTTGCCGTGAATAAAGAGCCGCGTCACCTGCCCGGCCACACGGTCCGTCTCGTGAGGGTCGTAGTCCATGCCCACCAGTTCAGGATACCAGCCCTCGCTGTCAAGAATACGCAACGGCTGTGAAACAGAAAGGGTGAGGGGATTTTCACGTATTACGCCTTGCCTACGGAGAGACCGCTTCAATCAAGCCCCTCATATAGCCGACGGCAAAGAGCCGCCCCAGCACCATGTAACCAGGGTCCAGATTATCCTCGCCCACCATCGTCGGCGCATGATCCGGGCGCATGGGGCCATCAAAGCCCACCGCTTTATAGGCGCGCATGGTGGCCGCCATATCCGTTTTGCCCTCGTCGTGGAAGGTCTCTTCAAAGCGGGGAACACTACCGCGCACGTCGCGGAAGTGGGCAAAAAAGATCTTCTTGCGTTCGCCAAAGTAGCGAATCGTAGCCGGCACATCTACATCGCCCATGGCGGCAATCGTACCCTGGCAGAGGGTAATGCCGTTGAAATCACTGGGCATCAGCTCCACCACACGCTTAAGCGCGTCCACACTGCGCATAATCCGGGCCAAGCCGCGCAGCGGTGAAATTGGCGGATCGTCGGGATGCAGCGCCAATTTGACCCCCGCCTTTTCCGCCACCGGTAGCACCCGCTCTAAGAAATAGGCGAAATTTTCCCACATCTGCTCGTCGCTCATCGTGCCAGCATGGGTCAGCGGGGCATCAGCCAGTTGCGCGTGATCATACTGCGTAACCAGCGCGCCGCCGCGCCCCAGATGGGTGGTAGAGGTGCGCACCCAGTTGAAAACCGCCATGAAATTGTAACAGTAGATCGGAATCCCCGCCTTGCCCATGTTTTCAATGAACTGGCAGACCAGAGCCAGATCGTCATCCCGACCGGGCAACCCCAGGGTAATCCGGTCAGAGAGTTGGTAGCCTTCTAGCACGGACAAGGTTAGCCCCGCCTCTTCCACTTGGCGGCGCATCTCCAGCATCACCCGCAGATCACCGGGCGCAGGCTGCTTCATCTCCGGGGCGAGCGAGACGCCGGGCACGGTGCTGACGATGTCCGTCACCCCCATCTGTTGGGCCAGACGCAGGTTGTACTCAGACAGTGGCCTTGAAACAATGGCAATTCGCATAGAAACCTCAATTGGATGGTGGTGGGGAACGTCTGGCGGCAAGCCATTGGCAATACCGTTGAAAAGGTGAAAAGATGTTAGGTCTAACCAGAATCATACACGAGGCCAACTACCCGTCAAAAGGAAGCTGGCTAAAATTTTTGTAACGATCCAGGTGCGACGCACTCGCTGTGAAACGCTTGTGTGGCGAGTGCGTCGCACCTGAACAGTTACCAAATTTCATTGACAAATAGGTGAACGCCAACCGTCCCAGGCTCTTTCTCGCCCTACGGCGGGCGGCGGGTTGTGCGCTATGAGCCCGAAACCACCTCGAACCTTTGCTTGGGTGGCCCCAAGCGCAACCGCCTTTTCATGACGGCCAGCCAGTCGATCTATGCTGTCTATGTCAACACCCACGGCGCGCACATTAGCTAAAACACAGGAAATAGTCCACGAAGGAACACAAAATTACACGAATGAACCGGGAAACTCTTCACGGTTCATTCGTTTTTTTGATTGGCTCATGCCCTATGGCTGTGCAGAAAGCTGGGCAATTGCTTTAACGTCGGGCAGCCCAGTTGTCCCATAGCGGCCTGAAGCTCCGCCTTGAGAATTGTCATCACATGATCGCCACCCTTGTGATCCAGAGCCGCCACAGCAAAGAGAAAGGGCCGCCCCATCAGCACAAAATCCGCCCCCAATGCCAGCATCCGGGCGATGTCGAGGCCAGAGCGCACCCCGCTATCGGCAATCAGCGGCACGTCGGGGCCAACCGCTTGGCGGATGCTGGGCAAAACAGAAACCACCGACGGCGCAGCGTCCAGTTGCCGCCCGCCGTGATTAGAGACTACAAGCCCATCCGCGCCCAGCGCCATGTATTGGCTTGCTTCGTCGGGGGCCAGCACGCCCTTGACCAACAATTTCCCCGGCCAGCGGTCACGGATGCGGGCAAAGCGCTCGGCTGTGATGTGTCCTTTCATCACCTTGTTAATAAACTCCACCGAGGCCCGAATCGACTTGCCCGCATTGCGCGAGTCGGACTCGGCAAAGTAGGGCTTGATGTTCACAAATTGGGGTACACCCGCACGCGCCATCCGCAGCGCCCAATCAGGATGGGTGACCATCTGCCATACGGTTTTGGCATCAAAGCGCGGCGGCACGGCCAGCCCATTGCGGATGTCGTGTTCGCGCCGGGTCACAGACGGCACGTCCACCGTGAGCAGAATTGTCTCATAGCCCGCTACATGGCAACGGTCGAGCAGCGACTTCTCCACGGTGGAGTCATTGGGCGGATAGAACTGGAACCAGCCATTTTCACCGGCCACCGGGCGGATGCTCTCGAGGCTGGCTGTGGCAACGGTGCTCAGGGTGTACGGGATGTTGTGTGCTTTGGCTGCCGCCGCCAGAATATACTCCGAGCGCGGCCAGATCAACCCCGAAAGGCCAAGCGGAGCCACGCCAAAAGGGGCATTATAGTCGCGCCCCAACAAACGACAGCGAATATCCGGGTTGCCCGCCTCGGAAAGATAGCGCGGCATGAGCAGCACATTGTTCATCTCGTGGCGGTTGCGCTGCACGCTGGCCCCTTCGCCCAGGCCGCCGGTCAGATAATCCAGCATAAAGCCCGGAATGCGTCGGCGCGCCGCTGCTTCCATATCCGCCACACACGGATAGCGTTTTTCGATGTTCATTTTATTCAATCCCCCATTCAAAATCTGACAGAATTTCTGGCCCGCTGGCGGTGACCAGCGCCATCTTTTCCGAGCGTGCGCCGAAGTTGCCGCCCGGCCCCTGATAGACGCCCGGCTCCACCGAAAAGACCATGCCCGCCTGAATGGGCGTCTGATCATAGGCCACGAGGCGAGGCAATTCGTTGACGGTGACGCCGATCTGATGACCGGCGTAGTGGGCTGGCTCCAGGCCAAAGGATCGAAAGGCCGCTTCCGCCGCCGCCCAGGCATCCGCGGCCACGTTGCCGGGGCGCAGGGCGTTGATGGCGGCTTCGCAGGCGGCTTGCGCGGCTTTGGCATAGCGCCGCTGCTCTGCGCTCGGCTCCACCCCGCCGATAACGTGGGTGTTGGTGCAATCGGACCAATAGCCATCCACGCGTTGACTAATGTCCATAAGTGCAGCGTCGCCCGCTTCGGTAATGCGCTGGCGCGGCCCGCCGGGATAATTCACCACACAGGTGCGCGGCCCCGTCACCAATTCACCCGCCACGGGAATATCTCGCCCCGCCGCCGCTGCCATGGCCGCTGTAATTTCGCCCCACATGGCAAACTCCGTCTGTCCGGCAGTTTGCGCCAACTTCGCCAGCGTGCGATGGCCCACATCGGCCACAGCGCTGGCTCGGCGTAACCGTGTAATCTCGCGCTCGGTTTTGATCAGCCGCGCCGCTTGCATGGGCGCTGCCACATCCACCAAGCGCAGCCGGGGAAATTCGGCGGCCAGCAGTGCCGCCACGGCATAGGGCAGCGCTCGATGTTCCACGCCCAATGTCGCGCTGACCTTTGCTAGGCCTGCTTCGTGTAGCGCCTGTCGCACGCTTGCCAGATAGGAAGCGTGCGAATCGGTGGCGTGGAAGCTGTCAAAGCCGTCAAAGGGGAGGATGGCGTCCAGCCGCGATGGGTGACTCGCGCCCGCTGCTGCCCCGGCGGGAACAATCAGCCAACTGCCCGCTTCGCGCACATTGCACAGCGCCAGGTCTGGCCCATAGGCCATCTCGGCGTGCGCGCCCACGGGGATGGGCACTTCGTAGCCGCTGACATAGGTCACATTTGCCAGCGACGCCAACAACACCGCATCACAGCCCGCCGCAGCCAATGCGTGCCGGGCTTGGGCCAATTCGTGGTTTGTTGTCATGAAAAATCCTTTTCAGTTGAGCGGATGAAAGAGAAAATGATAACAGAAGATCCCAGCCAGATCCCAGCTTAGACGATTGCACGAAAATACGTATGCACAACTCCCCGGCACTTCACGGACTCTACTGGCTGGATGAGGCATACTGATTCGCTACGACAGAAAGTGCCGGGGACTTGGGATGTATAGTTTAGGCTTTGAAATAGGCGTAGGACAGGGGATGTGTCGTAAACTATCCTGTTATTGGCTGCTTGGGACACTTATTGTACCCTAACGATACAGGTGCGACGCACTCGCCAGGAGGAGAACGGTTGTGAAACGTTTGTGTGGCGAGTGCGTCGCACCTTAGCCGATCCATAACTATACAACTTCAGGTGCGACGCACGCGTCTGCATTAGGCTACAACACTGAATCCTCTCCTGACCAGCGCGTCGCACCCGACTAGTTAGGCCGATACATTATAACGATGAATCCATTTTTGCGCTCTCTTTTTGAGAGGGCGGATGAAGGCTCCATCAACTTTATCCAATGTCCCCTCTCCAACCCTACCAGTGGTACAATAGAACCCATTATTTTTGAGCGGTGCATTGTGTGCCGCAGTCGTCTTCCACGAGAGAGAACGTTCATGCACCCATTTTTACAAAAACTCTCCGAACAGCCATTGCTCTGTGATGGCGCGATGGGGACTATGCTTTTTGCGCGCGGTGCGGGCACAGAGCAATGTCTGGAATATCTGGTGATCAGCCGCCCACGCTGGATCACCGAGATCCATCAAGCCTTTGCCGCCGCCGGGGCCGATGTGATCAAAACCCACACCTTTGGCGCCAACCGTGTACGCTTGGCCCAATATGATCTGGCGGACAAAGTGCGCGATCTTAACTTCCGCGCCGTTAAACTCGTGCGCGAAGTGCGCGAGATCACCGGGCGCGCCCTTTTCATTGCCGGGGATGTTGGCCCGCTGGGCAGCCGGCTGGCCCCCTATGGGGCAATCACCGTGGAAGAGGCCCACGCGGCTTTCCAAGAACAGGTCTCCGTGCTTTGGGAAGCCGGGGCCGATCTGCTGCTCTTCGAGACCTTTAGCGAAATCGCCGAGTTGGAAATCGCCGTGCGCGCCGCCCGCCAGGTCTGCGATCTGCCCATCGTCGCTTCCATGACCTATAACCAGGACGGGCGCACCGGCGCAGGCCAGGCCCCCGCCGAGGTGGTCAAACGGCTGGAAACCGCCGGGGCCGATCTGGTCGGCATCAACTGTTCCGTGGGGCCAGCCCCCATGTTGCATGTGCTGGAAGCTATGCACCGTGTCGATGCCAAAATGCAGTTTAGCGCCATGCCCAACGCTGGCTTCCCCGAACGGGTGGATGGTCGCTTTTCGTATCCGGCGGGACCCGATTATTTCGCCCGCCATGTGGTTCCCTTTTTGGAAAATGGCGTGCGGCTGCTGGGGGGCTGTTGCGGAACCACACCCATGCACATCCACGCCATGCGCGCGGTGCTGGATGCTCATCTGGATACGAACGGTCATCAACGCCGGGCGCGGGTAAGTGTGGGCGAAAGTGATCTGCCCGCGTTGCACATCGGTTTGGATGTGGAAGATGAAGCGGGCGAACGTGACAAAGAGAGCCAACTCCTGCACAAATTGCGCGATGGCAAGTTTGTGATCAGCGTTGAGGTCGATCCGCCGCGCGGCTTCAACGCCGAGAAGCAGATCGAAGGCGCACGCCACGCCAAGATGATGGGCGCAGATGCGATTAACGTGGCCGATAGCCCCATGGCGCGTGTGCGCATGGGCGTGCTCTCGCTCTGTATTCAGATTCAACAACAGGTGGGCATCGAGACGATTGTCCACTTCACCACGCTGTGACCGTTCGCTCATGGGGTTGCAAGCCGATCTCATCGGGGCGCGGGCGCTGGGCGTGCGCAATATTCTCGCCCTCACCGGCGATCCGCCTTCGCTGGGCGACAGCCGCACCAGCACCGCCGTCTATGATGTGGATTCAATAGGGCTGGTGCGCATTATCAATCGCTTTAACGAAGGCTATGATCAAGGCGGGCAAAAGATGGGCGAACCGGGCAATTTCACGATTGCCGTGGCCTGTGATCCCACGCGCCCTAACCTGGTGGAAGAGGTAGATCGCTTCCACCAAAAGGTCAGCGGCGGCGCACATTTCACCATGACCCAGCCCATCTTTGATCCCAAGCTCTGGCTCGACTTTTTGCACATCTATCAAGAGCGACATGGCGAATTTCCCGTGCCGGTGTTGATCTGGCATATTGCCGTTGCAAAGCCACCGCCACGCCTCGTTTTTGCACAACGAAGTCCCTGGCATCACCCTCAGCGAAGATGCGTTGATCCGCATGGAACGCGCCGGGGCCAACGGTCGCCAAGAAGGGGTGAAAATGGCCCAGGAATTGTTGCTACAATTGGTGGACGCCCCACACGTACAAGGCGTCTATCTCATGCCCAGCTTTGGCCGCTATGAGGTCGCCTGCCAGGTGTTGGAAGTACTCACGCCAGAGCAGCGCGGCATTGTGCCAGCGTAGAGAATACGCAGTACTGCAATATGCAGTACACAGCCGCCTATTGCGTACTGCGTATTGCTATCCCAAAGGAGTTGACGATGCCCTCCGATCCCCTTCTCGACACACTGTTGGCAAAGTTCACCGTTGCCGATTGTTGCTGGTTTGCCAGCACGCGCCCCGATGGGAAACCGCACCTTGCCCCCATTTGGCACGTCTGGCACGAAGGCGCAGCCTATGTGATGACCAAAGGCGACAGTGTGCGTGCGCGTAACATTGCCCGCAACTCGGCGGTGAGTCTTTCACTGCCCGATCCTATGCAGGTCTTGATCATTGAAGGTACAGCCCGCTTTGCGCCCAGGATGACGGCCGCGGTGTCGCCTCTCTTTTTGGCAAAGTATAACTGGGAAATTGAAAATGACGCGCCCTATGACATGCTCATCGCCGTTGATCCGGTGAAGATCATGGCCTGGGGCGCACACGGAGAAGGGCGCTGGCAGTGGCCGCAACGAGGTTAACATGACACTGCCCGAACTCACCCACGCCACCATCCGCACCAACGGCATCAACCTGCACGTAGTTCAGGCTGGCCCGCAAGATGGCCCACTTGTGATCTTGCTACACGGCTTTCCCGAATTTTGGTATGGCTGGAAGCATCAGATCGGCGCACTGTCGGCGGCGGGCTTTCGGGTCTGGGTTCCCGATCAGCGGGGATATAACCTGAGCGACAAGCCCACGGGGGTTGCTGCCTATGGCTTGGATCCATTGGCGCAGGATGTGGTGGGGCTAATCGACGCGGCAGGAGTGGAGAAAGCGCACGCTGTCATCGGCCATGACTGGCCCGCTCCCGCCGGGTGACGGTTCCCACGCTGATGCTGTGGGGGGCCAACGACGTTGCCCTTGACCGCAGCATGGCTCAAGCCAGCATTGAGCGGTGCGATCAAGGGCAACTGTTAATCTTTGAGCAGGCAACCCATCGGGTCCAACACGACGAGCCAGAGGCCGTTAACGCGGCGCTGTTGGCTTTTCTGCTTCAAGAGAAATAGCCCCATCATCCCTGGGCCATCCCCTACCGGCTGCCCCAGGGCGGATCAATAAAATTCTCCGGTTCCAACCCCAAGCCATCGGCCACACGGGTAATATAGTTGAAGTAGGCGATCACCTGGGTGGCGTCGTGGATGCCACGGTCGTCGAGGCCCTGGGCGCGCAGCCCATCCAGATCGGCGGGCGTGACCATCTCTTGATGGTGAGTCAATTTAATGGCGTGTTCACACAGCGCCCGATCCAGCGCCGAGAGCGGGGCCGTTCGCCAGTTCTTTACAATGGCATGGACATAGGCATCGGCCTCGTCGGCACTTCCAAACATATCTGCGACCTCAGCACGGAGGTCGTGGGCGTGGGCCTGGCTTCAATAGGGGCAGTGCAACTCCACCGCCACCACGGTTGCCAGCATCTCGCGCTGTGCGCGTGTCAGCGGCGAAGAGCGGTGCATAATCGCCCCGTACATCTCCATGCTGGCCTTCATTGTGCCCGGATTCTGGCTCATAATGCCCACAATCCCCCACACGCGCCCGGCGCGCTTCACCGCCTTCTCCAACTCCTGCTTGAGCAGCCCCGTGGCCTCCTCAATCGAAATAACCCGAATCCAGGGCATAAACTGTTCACTTTCTGTGGGAAACGAAGAGGATGAAAAACTTAACGCAAAGAGGCAAAGGCGCAAAGAGCGCAAAGATTCGCTGATCCTCTGTGCTCTCTGTGCGTAACTCTGTGTCCTCTGTGGTTTTTCTCAGGTTTACTCCATACGCACCGCATCGGCGGGCTGGATCTGCCCCATGCGCCAGGCCGGGTAAAGGCCAGCCAGCAGCGCCGCCACCATAGCCACGCCAAAAGCCTGAAGAAATTCACTGGGTTGTAGCTGCATGGTCAGGGTCCAGCCGAACGAGCGCAGATTGATAATGTAGATCAGAATCAGCGCCAACACAAACCCAGTGGGCATCGCCACTAGCCCAGCGCTGCCACCCAGCAGCCCGGTCTCCAGAAGAGTCAGTTGCCAAAGCTGACGCCGGGTCATGCCGCTGGCACGCAGCACGCCGATCTCGCGTGCCCGCTCCAATTGCAGGCTCATCAGTGTGGAGAGGATGCCGATAAAGGCCACCAACGTTGCCAGCAGTTGCAGCGCAATCGTAATGGCAAAGGTGCGGTCGAAGACATCCAACGCGCTCTGGCGCGTGCCTCGGTTGGAGCGCACAAGCAACTCGGCTTCCCCGGCAAAGGCCGTACGGATGGCATTGACCGTCTCGTCCACATCCACGCCCGGCTCCACAAAGAGCGCAATCGCCGAAATCGCCCTGTCATCCCACCCGGTGCGATAGACCGTATCGGCCATCAATAGCCCCGGCTGCACGTCAAAATCATAGGCCACGCCCACCACCGGGAAGCTTTCTAGCCCTCGGTCTGTGTAAAGGCGCACGCTGTCGCCCACGCCCACGCCATAGCGGTTCGCCATCGGCTCGTTGATCACCACGCCGCCGGCTTCCACCGCCGCCCAGGTCTCTTGCCAATCGCCAGATCGCGGCTTTGTAGCGCCGATCCGCCCCGGCCAGATCGTTGCTCACCGCCGCCACCCCCACGGGAATCTCCAGCGGCCCCTCGGCGCTGTCAAGCTGCGCCGTGATCTCCACCTGGCGGCTGGTGGAAAATGCCGAGATACCCTCAAAATCTGTGAGCAGATCGGCGAGGCTGCGGTCCAGCGTGCTGTTGGCCCGGCCTGATCCCACCGTGGGCGGCGACACAAAAATGTCGGCCTGGAGCACATCGTCCAGCCAATCGGCCACGGTGAGGCGGAAACTGCCGATCATCACGCCCACACCAATGATCACGCTGACGGCCACCATGAGCGCGGCAATGGCAACCGAGGTGCGCGAGAGCGAGCGCACAATATCACGCGGGGCCATGCGCACCAGAATGCCCAGCCGTCGCCCGATCAGCGTTTGCAGCCCGGTCATCATGAGCAGCGTGATCCCCGGCGTCAGCAGGGCAATGCCGATGATGATGCCAAACAGCCCGCTAAAGGTCAGAATCAGGCTCCATTCGGGGATGAGCAAAATGGTACCGAGAATGGTGATCACCAGCCCGGCCAGGCTGATCCAGGGCAGCGCGCCGCGCACTTTTTCTTCCACATCCGAGCGTTTGAGCGCGCCGGCGGGTGGCACGCTGGTGGCTTCATAGGCGGGGACCACGGCGGCGATCAGCGCGGCGGCCATGCCGCTCAGCGCGCCTTTGATTAGCGTCCATGTGGGGATGTCGATCTCGCGCACGGCCACCACGAAGAAGAGATCGTTGACGGTCTGCGTCACAGCGTTGACCGCGCCCTGGCCCAGGATAATCCCCAATCCCAGCCCGGTGATGGTTCCCAGCAGCCCCAGCAGCGCCGCTTCCAACAAGATCATGCCGAAGATGTCGCGGCGAGTCATGCCCAGGGCGCGCAGTGTGCCCAACACAGGCCGTCGCTGTACCACGCTAAAAGTGACGGTGTTGTAGATCAGGAACATGCCCACCACCAGCGCCAGCAAACTCAGCGCGGTCAAGTTGAGTTGGAAGGCGGCGGTCATCTCTTCCACGGTGCCGGTGCGTGCTTCGGGGCGGGCAATGCGTGCGCCTGGCGGCAGAATGGCGTCGATTTGCTCCAACACTGGCTGCGCGCCGCTCCCCTCGGGGATAATCAAGTCGATGCGGTCCAGCCGTCCCACTTTGCCCAGCACTTCCTGGGCCGTGGCAATGTCGGCAATCAGCAGCCCATCCAGGGCGCGACGGCTCAGGTCATCCGACGGCTGCAACAGGCCCACAATTGTCAGCACCACACGGTCGCTGCCCGTGCGGATCTCCAGCGTACCGCCAGGAGATAGCCCGTAGCGCTCGGCCACAACCGCGCTGAGGAGAATCGTGTTTGGCTCGACCAACAGCGCGCTCAGGTTGCTATTGGCTTGCACGGCGCTGTTGTCGCCGAGATAGCTGCGAAAGGGCGTTTCGGCAAAGGGATCAACGCCGAGCAGGCGCATGGGCTGGGCGTCCAGTTGGGGCGCGCTGACATAGCTTTCCACCACAGGCGCGCTGAGCCGATAGCCGAGATCACGGCGCAATGCTGTGTAGACGGCTTCATCAAGGCCGGTCGGCCCCGCCACGATTTGGTGTGTGGCCTTGCCGGTTATGGTCTCCGTGCCCAGCGAAAAGGCGCGGCTGGCGGCGCCGTTGGCTAGGTCAATGGCAACGATCATGGCGACGCCGATCGCCACGCCGATCACAAGAAAGATCGACTGGATCGGTCGCCGCCAGCTGTGTCGCCAGGCCAGCCGAAATTGGGTGAGAAGTGGTTTAAGGTTCATGGTTATCGGGAGACTAGGAGATTAGGCGACTTCAACTAATCGCCCAATCTCTTAGTCTCTAATCTCTTTCTTTATGCGAAACCAACTTGCCGTGTTCAAGATAGAGCACTTGATTGGCGTATTGGGCGATGTCGGGGTCGTGGGTTGCCATGATCAGAGTCTTGCCGGCATCGCGGCTGAGTTCCAGCAGCAGATCAAGGACACTGCCGCCGGTGCCTTCGTCGAGGTTGCCGGTGGGTTCATCGGCCAGCACCAGAATGGGATCATGCACCAGGGCACGCGCAATGGCAACGCGCTGCTGTTCGCCGCCGCTCAGCCGATCGGGATAGGTATCCAGGCGGTCGCCCAACCCCACACGTTCTAGTAAAGTGGCGGCACGGCGTTGACCTTTGCGATCTCCCCCCGCCAGTTCCACGGGCAGGCTGACATTTTCCAGCACGGTCAGCGTGGGGATCAGGTTGAAAAACTGAAAGACAATGCCAATGTTGCGGCGGCGAAAGAGGGTGCGCTGGTGATCGTTCAGCCCGGTGATGTCGATCTCGTTGCCGCCCTCGCGGATGAAAACCTGGCCGCGGCTGGGCTTGTCGATGCCCGACATGAGGTTGAGCAACGTGCTTTTGCCGCTGCCCGATTTGCCAAAGAGACACGAAAATTGCCCCTCAGGAAAGGACCAATCAATGGAAGCCAACACGGCGTGTTCTTGCCCAGCCTCGGTGTAGGCCTTGCTCAGCCCTTGTAGGCGTACAAGGGCATGGGGTGACGGGGTCCGGGGCAGGGGCTGTTCAACGGTTTCAAGGGCGTTTTCAAGGGTCATCGCAGGGTATCCCACTCTACACTCTGAGAAAAAATAATTTGAGAAAAAAAGAACAAGTGCCGGTAGTGTACGCTCAGTTGTCTGCCCGCTCTGTTGGCACGCTGCCAATGCATCAACGGCGGGAGAGAATAGAACGCGGATTGAGCCGATGTACACGGATTTTGTTTCTGATCCGCGCAAATCCGCTTAATCCGCGTTCTATTTTCGTTTCCCTTGCAAAAAGCCTTTTGATCCGCAAATTGCGCAGATTACACAGATAGTTCTCTCCTGAATTCTTTGCGCTCTTTATTTCTTTGCGGTGAATTCTCCCTTTTTGCAGTGGACTCATTTTCTATCGGAAGATGCCGCCGGTGAGGAGATCGACGAGAAGCAGGACGGCGAAAATGGCAAAAGCGACGCCACGAAAGCGCACTTCCCACAGCGTCATGCGCAAAAGCTTCTCTTTGCGCGGCATGTGCAGGATGCGCTCTTCCAGCCGTTGTTGGCGCTGCTCCGAATCTTCGATCTGTCCCAATTCCCCGGCAATCTGGCGTGTGAGTCGCCCCAATGCTGTCTGCAAAGTCATGTTAAAGCCCCAGGTCTCGCCGCGCAGCGTTCGCAGCAAAAAGTCGTCGGGGGCGGCGCGCAGGCGGCGATCATCCTGAAACGCACCGTAGATTACAACGCCACAGAGCAGCAGCCCCAACGGATACCAAAGGTTCATGGTTCTCTCCTTGCAGAACAGCACGGTGCGCTGATGATTTGAGCAAAACTAAAAACAGAGCTTCGGTCCCGCGGGACCGAAGCTCTGTCAATCTCAGCACGGGTAATAAGGATACAGGTGCGACGCACTCGCCAAGAGAAGAGTGGTTGCGAAAATCTGTGTGGCGAGTGCGTCACACTCTAGACCTGTATAGTTACAGCATAGTTACCACAGGTATCTTTGTTAGCGTTTCGGGGTGCGGAAGTCATCCACAACCTGGCGGGCTTTGTTCGCCATCTTCTGCACGCCTTCTTGAATCTGGTCCGGTGCGATGCCAGCCATGCGCGTCTCGCTGGGCATCAGAATCCAGAGCACGAGATAGATAATCCCGGGGCTGCCAAAGCCTAGCAGGAAGGCTCCGGCAAAGACCAAGCGTACAAGGGTAGCATCGATGTTGAAATAGATCCCAATGCCGCCACAAATACCGGCGATCATGCGGTTGCTTTCGCTGCGATAGAGTCGTTTTTCCATAAGAATCTCCTTTTGTACTCCGCAGCAGCACAAGGACATTTCTCAAAGAACAGAAACGGGTCCTTTGTGGCGCTGCTTCGTCTATGTGAACACAAATGTGCCATTTGAATCTTCATGCCACACTACGCAACTAGGTGAAGAAAGGTTGCAGGGTGCATCCCCATTTCCGCCTACGCTCGCAATTCGTTCATTGCCAGGGGCAGATAGGGCAGCAGATCGCTTGCCATGACGCCAGCCGGGCCGATTTCCTCTTCGCACATTTCGCCGGCGCGCCCGTGAATCCACGCCCCCAGGCAGGCTGCGTCAAACATGTCCAGCCCCTGAGCCAGAAAGCCCGTAATCGAACCGGCCAGCACATCGCCTGTGCCTGCGGTTGCCAGAGCCGGGGTCGCTACAGGCAGAATCGCCACCCGTCCATCGGGGTGGGCAATGGCCGTGTATGGCCCTTTGAGCAGCACGATTGCATTCCAGGCGGCGGCCTTTTCGCGCGCCAGTTCCCACGGACGCCGTGTTACATCGGCCACATCGTCCAGCCCGCAAAGCCGCGCCATTTCGACGGGATGCGGGGTGAGGATGGTGTGGGCGGGGAGCAGGGCGGGCCAGTCCTCTAATTTTGCCAGATTGTTTAGCCCATCGGCGTCGATCACCAGGGGCGGCAGATCGGGAACCTCAGTGGCGGCGCTGCTACTTCCTTTGCGGCGTAGCGGGCCAAAGGGCAGTGATGCCACGATCTCGCCGGCCTCTTCTTCAATTTCGGCCACGGCTTCGCCCAGTCGTTTGAATGAACCGGGCAGCACCGAGCGGGCGACGCGGTGCTGGCGGGTCAAGAGTAATCGCACAAAGGCACGCGTGGTCTCTTCTGGCCCAGCCCCGGACCGAGGAGCATGGCGCTATAGCCGCTGATCTTTTCGTTAATTAGTTTAGCGGCGTTTTCGCTGATCACCCCCATTTCATGGGGGAGGAGCACCCAAGTTGGCTCGGAGAGCGCCGTTGCCAGTGGTCCCCATAGGGGCTGAGGCACGGCCCCGGTGATCAACCCCGCGCCAACGCGCCCCATGGCAGAAAGCGAGAGATAGCCCGCGCCAGTGAAATTAAGGCTCCCCACCACAGCCATCGCCTTGCCAAAGCTGCCCTTGTGGCTATATCGCTCGCGCTGTGGGAGCAGGGGGGCGATGTAGTGCGGATCCAGGGCAAAGGTGCGGATCTCGTCGGCCAGCGCTGGATCGATGCCGATGTCCGCCACAATGAGTTGACCCAAAATGTTGGCCCCAGGGAAACGAAAATGGCCGATTTTGGCATAGCCAAACGTAATGGTCATATCCGCGGCCAGGGTGTAGGGATCGACTTCGCCAGTGTCGCCATTCAGCCCAGAGGGGGTATCCACCGCCACCAGGTGGAAGGGTTCGTCGTCATCGGCGCGCTCATGGCGCACTGTTGCTACTTTCTCCAACAGCGCGGCCAGATCGCCTTCAATGGCACGGTTGGCCCCCGTGCCCAGGAGCGCGTCCACCACGACGTTGGCATCGTGCAGCCATTCTTCCAGGGTCAACAGTCCGTCATCATCGTCAAAGCGCGTGCTTTCCACGCCCAATTCCACCAACCCGGCAAAGTGTTCTTCATAGTCGTGTTCGGGATCGGTGCGTCGCTTCCAGAGATAGACGCGTACTTCGTAGTCCATTTCGTGAAGATGGCGGGCGGCAACGAGAGCCATCGCCCCCATTGTTGCCTGGACCGGCCAGCACCAAAATGCGGGCCTCGTCGGCGATGGGGAATTCGTCGGCGATGGCGTCGGCCACGCTATGCCCGGCGTTTTCCATCATTTCGGCATAAGAAAGATCGGTTTCGTTGCTTTTCTCTTCTAGCTGGCGCATCTCGGCCACCGAGACAATCTTAAGATGGGCGGGGATCGGGTGGACTGTGGCTGTGTCGTTCATCATTTGCTCCTTCTGAGGTTCAGTCAATCATAGAGAGGCGGCTTTGATGATGGCAAGGGGATTACATCATGTCAGCACTAGCCTGTGTGCGTTAGTGTAGGCGATATGTCTCTGTGGGCAAAGTAGAATCGCCCATGAAGTAGAGGAAGGCCACGCCACAGAATAAAGTTCCGGGGACTTGTGCATACTTATTTTCGTGGAATCCGCCTCGGGGAAATAAAAACTCCGTCAGCCGGGGGAAGCTGACGGAGATTGCAAAGGATGAGTAAAGGCAACACTTTTTTATTTTTATTATTAAGGATTTGCCAGAAGTTTAAGGGCCGACTGTGTCGTCTTGGCGTTCACTTCAGCTTGCCAGCATACCGTTCTTGACGCATATGCTTGCTCTTCTTGGCATTGTTTTGTGTTGCGTTGTTGACCCTATCTTACTTGGGGCAGGGGCCAATCTCAATGGGGAGAGTTCTGCATCAATGGGTAGGGGATACCCTCGCGATAGGGTAGGGGAATACCCTGGCCTTCGCATAAACATCGAAATAACAGTAGATTGCACTCTTCTTCCAAAGCGGGTACGATACGGCTCACCCCTGTTGTTGATCTGGGCAAGGCAACCTGTGCGTGGTTGACCTTTGCCCCCATTGCCCAAAGGAGTTGAACATGAGCGAAGATCGGCCCCAATGCCAGGCCACGACCAAATCGGGCACGCGTTGCAAAAATAGTGCCATGGATGACTCGATCTATTGCTATGTCCATCGCAACGAATCCGAAGAGATGGCGGCTGTGGAGGAGCTTCCCCAGCCCGTCACATCGTCATCCCCGGTCTATCGCGGCGGCGAAGAAAAGAGCGTGCCTCTGCCAGAAGAGAGCCGCATCGAATTTGCCAAAATTGCCGACGAGTTGCGCGCTCTGTCGGCGCAGCTTGAGCAAGAGAGTCGATACGCCCCGCCGGCCTTTTCTCTGTCCACTTTTACAGCGCTGTTGCAGCAAAATCTCTACCGCTTTACGCCGGCTGCCCAGCGTGAGATTATTGAAAATTTGCGTGCCAATCTGCGCGGCAGCAAGCCTCAGGATCTGGTGGACCCAGAGACATGGAAGGGCTTTTGGTATGTGCTCAACTACATGGCCCAGCATCAGCGCCAAGAAGCGACCAGCAAAGTCATTCACCAATTAGAGAAGATTCCTGGTTTTGCCATGCTCAGTGATCTGGGCGAAGGGCTGCGCGAGGCTGATCCCAAAGATTTTCTGGACCCCGACACGTGGAAAGGTCTCTACTATGTTGCCAATCAGGTGGCGCGGGTGCAGGTAGATTGGATCAAAAATCGCATCTTGGGGCGTACCTCAGAATAAGGGTATCTATGCAGGTCCAGGGTGCGACGCACTCGCCACACAGCATTGAAAGCCTGATCTTTCCTGGCAGGGGCGTCGCACTGAACAGTTACGAATAAGGAATCTATGTGAGTGGTAACAAAATTCTGGTCATAGACGACGAGCCAAGCATCGGCGAAGTGGTCAGCCTCTATTTGGAGCAGGCAGGCTATGCCGTGACTGTGGTGCGCGACGGGCGCACGGCACTGGATGTGCTTGCCCGCACCCAGCCTGATCTGGTGGTGCTTGATCTCATGTTGCCAGGGGTAGATGGATTGGAGATCACGCGGCGGCTGCGCACCCAGGGCGACACGCCCATTATCATGCTCACCGCACGCACCGAAGAGATCGACCGCATTGTGGGGCTGGAACTGGGCGCCGACGACTATGTGACCAAACCCTTTAGCCCGCGCGAATTGGTGAGCCGCGTCAAAGCTGTGTTGCGCCGCACCCAGCCAGCCGCAAGCGATAGTTCACGCGTGGGGGCCGTCGAGTTTGACGGCGTCCGCATCGACCCCAACACCCGTCAGGTCTGGGTGCGCGGCGAAGAAGCCGCCCTCACTGTCAAAGAATTTGACCTGCTCTGGACCTTTGTCACCCATCCCCAACAGGTTTTCAACCGCGATCAACTGCTGGATCAAGTGTGGGGCGTCACTGAATATGTCGATCCCAGCACCGTTACCGTCCACGTGCGCCGCTTGCGCGAAAAGATCGAACGTGACCCCTCCAGCCCGCGCCATATTCATACGGTGTGGGGGGTGGGATACCGGTTTGAGATGTGACGCGTCATTCGTGTTGCGTATTCGGTATCTCAGAAAAAAGCGTGTCGTCTGCCCCTGATGCATCACGGAAATAGATAGCGTATTTAGGGTGCGTCGCACCTATATAGTGACTCACGGAATACGCATTACAGCTAAAGCCACCCCTATGAAAAACACCATCACCCACCCATCTTCTTTTTCTCTTCCCCTGCGTTTTATTGCCGGGGTCATTTTTGTGGTGGTGTTGGCGCTGGCGATCTTCTTTGCTGTTATGAACCCGCCCATGGGCGATCTGCGGGCCATGGCGCTCTTTTTGGGCATTACGGCGTTGATCTCGGTGGCGCTAGGCTATGGCTTCTATCGCCTGGGCTGGATTCACCGCTCGCCGCGTCTGGTCTGGTCGCTGCTGGCGGGCTATGCGCTTTCTAGCGTGCTGACCTTCCTCAACGTTTATGTCACGGCACGGCTGATGTTTGCCAGCCAGCACGATCTCTCGCTGGCGACGGTACTGTTGATCTTCGCCGGTGGCATTGGCATGACATTGGGCTATTTTCTCTCGTCTGCCATCACGGACAAGATCGCCGCGCTGACCGGGGCTGCGCGGGCCGTGGCCGAGGGCAATCTCTCGGTGCGCGTACCGCCTCAGGGCAGTGATGAAATCTCGCAATTGGCCCATACCTTTAACCAGATGGCGGCACGGCTAGAAAGTGCTGATCAAAAACAGCGCGAGGTAGAAAAGCTGCGCCGCGATCTGTTGGCCTGGGTCGGCCATGATCTGCGCACTCCGCTGGCTTCTATGCAGGCGATTCTTGAGGCACTTTCCGACGGCGTGGTGACGGATCCGGCCACCGTGCGCCGCTATCTGCTCACTGCCCAGCGCGATGTGAAATCGCTCTCCACGCTCATCGACGATCTCTTTGAGATGGCGCAGATTGACGCTGGCGGTGTGCCCTTAACCCTGCGCCCCAATTCGCTAAACGATCTCATTTCGGACACGTTGGAGAGCTTTTCGGCACTGGCCCAGGAGAAAGGCGTGCGTCTGCTGGGGGAAACCACCAGCGCTGTGGACCCGGTGATGATGGATACACGCCAAATCGGGCGGGTGTTGGGCAATCTTGTGGGCAATGCGCTGCGCCACACACCGGCAGGCGGCAGCGTGGAAGTGCACGCGCGGCGCAATGCACAAGGGGTGTGGGTGGAAGTGATCGACAGTGGCGAAGGGATTGCCCCCGAAAGTTTAGCGCGGGTCTTCGAGCAATTCTACCGTGCCGAGCAATCGCGCAACCGATCCACCGGCGGCTCTGGTCTGGGGCTGGCGATTGCCCGCGGCATTGTCGAAGCCCACGGCGGCGAAATCAACGTGGAAAGCCAGCCGGGCCGTGGGGCACGTTTTTACTTTCGCCTGCCAGGATAGTGTTGTGGCAGCAGATCAGCGGACTCTAATTTTGGGGAACAGACTGCACAAAATCTACGGTAACCGTAGCTAGATTGCCTTCACCCAGAAGTTGCTTAGCGTAGAGGATCTCAATCCCCAGCGGCGTGCCCTCTCCATCTACATCTGTAAAAATATATTTGCTATGCGCCAGCGTATCGTCAACCTCGCCTTCACGAAGCTGAATATAGAGGCTATCTGAAACCGAATCGTAGGTTATTTTCATGATCGTATCTCAAATCTAAAAAAGGCGTAGCTTAGAGCGGATGACCGTGATTATAACATACGCTCCAGACTCTTCTTCCTCATAAACGACTTGAAGATAGACATTGCCATAGGATTTAATGGCAATTGTTTCTCCAAAATCACCTGTACGTAATTCGTCTGGCCCTTCCACACAGTCGATGACCTCCACCTCGCTGACTTTGCGCTGTTGCATACGCCGTCTGGCGTGGTCGGTAAAGCGAATTCGCATGGGTGTTTGCCCTCACTTTTGCTCTCCATGTACGCATTACACCATCTTCCCGCGGCTTCCCCTAAAACTTCGGCTGCTCCTGAGCGTGGACGGGATCGTTGCCGTGCAAGAAATCAAAGTCGCAGCCCTGTGGGGCCTGGGTGACGTGCTCCACATAGAGCTTTGTATAGCCGCGGCGGGCTGTGGAGGCGGGAGCCTGCCACGCCGCCCGCCGGCGCGCCAGTTCGGCTTCGTCCACATGCAGATGAATGCGCCGGTTTGCCACATCGAGTTCGATCTCGTCCCCATTTTGCACCAGCGCCAGCGGGCCGCCCACGGCGCTTTCCGGGGCCACATGCAGCACAATCGTGCCAAAGGCGGTGCCGCTCATGCGGGCATCGGAGATGCGCACCATGTCGCGCACGCCCGCCTTGAGCAACTTGCCCGGAATCGGGAAGTTGCCCACTTCGGGCATCCCCGGCCCGCCCACCGGCCCTACATTTTTCAGTACAAGCACATCCTGTTCAGTCACGTCTAAATCGGGATCGTCGCTGCGCGCCATCAGATCATCCATGTTTTCAAAGACCACGGCCCGCCCGCGGTGATGGAGCAGCCGGGGTGAAGCCGCCGCGTGTTTGATCACCGCGCCGTCGGGGGCCAGATTGCCGCGCAGAATCGACAGCCCGCCTTCGGGCTGAAGCGCCGTCTCCCGGCTGCGGATCACGTCCTCGTTTTCGATGCGGGCGTTGGCGACAGTCTCGGCCAGCGTTTTGCCGGTGACGGTAATGGCGTCGCCGTGGAGCAGGGGCAACAATTGTTTGAGCACTGCCGGGATGCCGCCGGCGTAGTGCAGATCCTCCATTTGATACTTGCCACTGGGGCGCATGTTTGCCAACAGCGGCGTGCGTCGGCTGATCTCGTCGAAGAGATCCAAGGGTAGATCAATGTCGAGGCGACCGGCGATGGCGGGCAGATGCACCACGGCGTTGGTGCTGCCGCCCAGGGCACAGAGCAGCGTAATGGCATTTTCAAAGGCTTGACGCGTCATAATCTGCGAGGGGCGCACGCCAGCCTTTGCCAGTTCCACAATCTGACGCCCGGAGTGTTCGGCCAGGCGCAGCCGTCGTGAATCTGGGGCGGGAATGGCTCCATTGCCGGGCAGCGCCATGCCCAACGCCTCTAAAATCGAGTTCATGGTCGAGGCCGTGCCCATGACCATACAGTGGCCGGGGCTACGGACAATGCCATCCTCAATTTCGCGATAGGTGCCTTCGTCCAGCGTGCCAGCGTTGAACTCAGCCGTGAGTCGGCGGCAGTCGGTACACGCGCCCAAAATTTGGCCTTTATAATGGCCGTTGAGCATAGGACCGCCGCTGACCACAATCGCGGGTAGATCGGCGCTGGCCGCGCCCATGAGCGCGGCGGGCGTGGTCTTGTCGCAATTGACCAGCAGCACCACGCCATCTAGCGGCTGGGCGCGGATCATCTCTTCGGTGTCCATGGCGGCAAGGTTGCGCCAGAGCATAGAAGTGGGCGTGAGGAAGATCTCGCCCAGAGAGATGGTGGGGAATTCCAGGGGGAAACCGCCTGCCTGCCAGACCCCGCGCTTGACGGCTTCGGCCAGTTCTTTGAGATGGCGGTTGCAGTTGTTGAGTTCGCTATAGGTGTTGCAGATGCCGATCACCGGGCGCGCCATGTCGGCGTCGTCGAAGCCCATGGATTTGAGAAAGGCACGGTGGGTAAATCCGGCTACGCCGCTTTCGCCAAAAAAGGTGGCACTGCGGCTACGTTCGCTGTGGGTGGGAGTGTCAGTTTGGTTTTTCATGGGTTCATTCTGGTTAGGGATAGGTTTCATGGCGGGAATGGGGACAGTATAAAGGAGATTTGGGGGAAGATCTATTGTAAACAGGACTTACGCACTTGATCGGGTTTTCAGGAGACCTGGCAGGTTTCAAAAACCTGCCAGGTCTGATTCAACTGCGTAAGTCCTGGTAAATACAGGTGCGACGATTTTGCTCTGCTCCGCTCGAATCCGCCCGATCTGTGCCATCCGCGTTCTATTTTGTGAATTTCTGGTGCGGTTGCCGATGGACAGGCAGACAGAAAAGCAGGGTCTATCGCTGCATGGTCGGCAGATAGACGCTGTGGTTGGCGGCGGCGGGCGCAAGGACGGCGAACTCGGTCATGTGATCGAGGTGGGCCACGAGGCAGCCTGTTTCCGCTTCCAGATCGGTATCGATCTCCACCCACTCTCCCGTTGCTTCGGCAAAGTAAGCCAACGTCTCCTCGTCACCGAACGATACCCCCTGGGCCGGGCAGACGCGCAGGGTATAGTCGGCGCTGAAGGTTTGCACCGGATTGCCCGCGGCATCTTCGGCGTCCAGATGGAAGTGTTGCAGCGCCCGCCGCCCTGTGGGTAGCGACTCGGTCGCATCGGGCAGGCTGGTATAGATCACCTCAACCGTGGTGGTCACCGCCTTGGCCGGGAAGATAGCGCTGTTGGTTCCATCGGGGCTGGCAACCGTGCCCCCCTGCTCCGGCGTGACCCCGCCACTTTTTTGCGCAAAGGCCAATGTGGTGGGGATGGCGTCGGCGTGGTCGGCCACAAAGGTTACGGTGTGGCCGGGTTGGCGTTCACTGATGATGCGCAGGGTGGCGACGCCGTTTTCTACAAAGCCTCGCCCCAGCGGACGCCCCTCTTGCAGGGCGGTGATGGTAGCGCCATTAACGGCATAGCGGATCTGCCATGTGCGCGGCTCCACGCGCTTGGGGATCCCGTGCCAGGGCAAAATGAGGATGTTCGGATTCTGTGTCCACATTGCCAGGGTGGGATCGCCGTAGAGGTGATACATCAGGATGTCATCTTCGGCGGTCTGGGTGGAAACGCTGCCGGCGGTCTGCGCCACGCCGATCTGGCCGTAGAGATAGAGTTTGCCATAGGTGAGAATATCGCCCAGGCGATTGGTGGAGGCTGCGCCGCCTTCGGGCACGGTTCCCGGCCAAGTGGCGTCAAAGAGACCACGCTCCAGGGCACTGTTGGCCCAGGTGGGGCTGTTGCGGGTATCGCCGATAATGGCGACAGCGCCGCCCTCCCGCCGCAGTAGATCTTCGGCCCGATCGACGCCGGTACTTGACGTGTTATAGGTCATCGCATCGTTGGCCGGGTTGCGGGTCTCGTTATCAAACAGTCCACTGGCACAGTTGATGCTGTAGACCACCGGGGTCAGATCGCCGTTGGTGAGGGCGCTGTGGTCTGCTGTCTTGAAACTGGGGCTGCCCCAGCCGCTGATGCTGCCGTGATCACGGTGGGCGAGCAGGAAGGTGCCGTTGTTGATGGCGTCTTGAATGTCCGCCGTGCTGCCATCCCAGGCAAAGCCACTGGTGGCGTCGATGAAAGAGGGCAGCGGGGCCAAATTGTTGTAATAGGCCGGCGTGGTCGAGCGGGTGCTGGCATCATAAAAGGTGCTGACGTTGCTGGGGTCATCGTGATAATTGTCATTGGTGGTGTAGATGCGCTTTGCCTTGTAGCCCTCGGCGCGCAACTCTTCGCGGATCAACTCGGAGGTTTCGATGAAACTGCGCGAAGTGACGCCATTCACCGCCAGCGGAATCGTGCCAAACGGTGGAATGGGAAAGTCGACAAGCGGCTGGCAGCATTGAAAATAGCTGGCTAGGGTGACCGTATCATAGAAATCAGCATTCACCGGCGGCGTCTGTTCATAGTTGATAATCTTATCCACCACCCGGTCGGCGTCGGTGAGTATATCCACGGGAATGCGCCCCAACGCCAAATCGGGCAGAATGTCGCCGCCGCTCATCAGCGTATACTCAAGATCCGAGCCGGGGGTGTCCACACCCGTGCTGCGCGGCACGGTGCGGTTATACCAGGGCGGAATATGCTCAGCATCACCCAACAAAAGCACATAACTCAGTTGCACAAGGCAATCGTTGTAGCGATCCTGAATGGTATCTTTGATGGCGCTGGTAGTCGTGCCTGCATCGGCAGGGTCGGTTCCGGTTTCAATGACGAGGGTAGAGATGCCCGCTGTGCGCTTCCAAACGGCCAGACGGTCGGCGGCGGTGCGGAAAGCGGGATCTGTGATAATCAAGAATTCCGTGCCCCAACAGATCGGTGTAAAGCTGCCGACATCAAGGAAACGATCCACCACCATATGGTTGAGCAACAGCGCTTTCAGCGCCGGCTCAATGCGGTTGAACGCAAGCACATCGCGCCGGTTCTGGAAGAAGCCTTCGCCGCCGGGGAAGGTCAGCTTCAGCCCCACCGATTCCACCACTTCAATGGTCTTGGTGGCAGGCAGATAGCGGCCAGTGGCAATGCTAAGCCGCACCAATTGCAGGCCGCGTAGCTGGCCCACCGGCTCAATCAGCACACTCTTGGCCGGATAAGCCGCATCACCCGCGTAGATCTCACGGTTGATGACGAAGGGTGGATCGGCGTAGACGCTATCATCGGGTTCGCCCTCTTGATTGCTGTCCACGGCTTCGGGCTGTACGGGA
Organism: uncultured Chloroflexia bacterium; assembly: GCA_963721725.1. Lineage (GTDB taxonomy): Bacteria > Chloroflexota > Anaerolineae > Caldilineales > Caldilineaceae > RI-153. The sequence continues at coordinate 452,302 of CAVRLX010000003.1, read as the reverse complement.
TAAATAATGGCTTCAACAGCCACGCGCTTGGTCACCACCACATCTTCCAGCGTCACCTGTGCGCCGTGAGGAATGGCAAACAGGCGACTGTAGAAGGGGATGCCAGGATAGCCAACGGGGCCGTAGCCCTGTTCCATGCCAGGGATCGCTAGTTGCAAAAAGCCCTCTTGGCCCTTTTGGACTTCCCACATCTGCGGTGGCGGGAAGTTAAACTGGGCCACCAGTTCGCGATTGGTGGCCTTGACAATCTTCACCTCCACAGCGTCAATCTCGTTGTGGATGGGGCGCTGGGGTCGGGGTATATCGGCCCCAGCCAGCCTGGGCGCGGGGGCGTCCGGCCAGTCGGCGGCAGTGCCCTCTTGGGCCAGCGCCGACAGCGGCGTCAACAGCAGCGCGGCTATCATCAACAGGGCAAACAGACCATAGAACAGGGGAGAGCGACGTACAGATTGGCGATACATAGGGTTCCTCCTGAATCGGTAAATGGGTGGAAACAATCGGGTTGCCCGGTTAGGATAGGCGATGCCGGTGAAGATTGCTTGGCATTTCAGGCGCGAATCGGCTCATAATTGGCTCATATGGCACGCGTATAGACACACGTAACGCGCAGAGGTGCACAATCGAATCAGCATTCTGATTGACGCCGCCGATCCGCTGTGGTAGGCTTCACGGTGCGTTTATACCCATTGGACAGGCCAGAATTTCAGGAGTCTTTATGCCAGAAGTAACCCATCCCGTTCGCGTCCGTTTTGCGCCCAGCCCCACAGGCTATCTACACCTGGGCGGGCTGCGCACAGCCCTGTTTGATTGGCTCTATGCGCGCCACACAGACGGGCAGTTCATCCTGCGCATTGAAGACACCGACCAGAAGCGCTACGAACCCGAAAGCCTGGAAAACCTCATGCGCGGGCTGCGCTGGCTGGGGCTGGATTGGGACGAAGGCCCCGACGTGGGCGGCCCCTATGGCCCCTATGTGCAGACCGAACGCCGCGACATCTATCCCCGCTATGCCCAGCAATTGGTGGAGAGCGGCCATGCCTACCGTTGCTATTGCACGGCAGAGCGCCTGCAAACCATGCCGCGAAGAGCAACAGCGCGCCGGTCTGCCCCCTGGCTATGACCGCCACTGCCGCTATCTCTCGCCTGCCGAACGCGCCCAACGCGACGCCGACGCCACGCCCTATGTAGTCCGGCTGGCCGTGCCAGAGGATGGCGCAACGGTTTTCACCGACCTGATCCGCGGCGACATTTCCGTGGAAAATCGCAATTTGCGCGACGAAGTTCTGCTCAAAAGCGATGGCCTGCCCACCTATCACCTAGCCGCCATGGTGGATGATCACCTGATGAAGATCACGCATGTGGTCCGCGGCGAAGAGTGGTTAGCCACCGCGCCCGTCCACAAGATCATCATTGACGCCTTTGGCTGGCAAGCGCCCATCTTTGTGCACGCCCCGGTGATCCTTGACCCCAGCGGCAAGGGCAAAATGAGCAAGCGCAAAAAAATCGTGGACGGCAAAGAGTATCTGGTTATGGTGCATGAGTTTATCGAGGCGGGCTACCTGCCCGATGCGCTCTTTAATTTTCTTGCCAACGTAGGCTGGAGCTATGACGCCGAGCAGGAGATCTTCAGCCGTGAGGATGCCATTGAGCGCTTCGATCTCAAAGCCGTCAACCCGGCGGCGGCAGCCCTGCCCTATGACAAGCTCGACTGGATCAACGGCATGTACATTCGCCAGCTCACCCCGGCGGCGCTGAAAGAAGCGGTGCTGCCCTTCCTGGCGCGTGGTTTGCAAATTCCCGAAGCCGACCTGCGTGCTGATGCCCGGCTGGACATTCTGATCCCGCAGATCCAAGAGCGCGTCAAACGGCTGGATGAAGCGGCTGGCTGGCTGGATTGGGCCTTTGTTGACGCCGACGCCATCCGCTACGACGATATCAACCTGCTGCTGGGCAAAAAGCTCAGTGCCGCCGAAAGTGCCGCTGTGCTGCGCCGTGGCGCGGAGATTCTGCACACACTGGAGCCGTTCAGCGCCGACGCCATGCAAGAAGCGTTCCGGGCTGCCGCCGACGAGATGGGTGTCAAAGCGGGCAGCTTTTTTGGTCCGTTCCGCGCCGCCATCTCTGGCAAACCGGTCTCGCCGCCACTCTTCGAGAGCCTGCAAGCCCTGGGCCGTGACGAAGTGCTCAAGCGTATCGACAACGCCATCGCTGCCCTGCACGCCGTCGCCGCCTAGCAGCGACCCTGTGTTGGAATAAATGGCTGTAAAATTTGCCATTCCGGGCCGCCCATGCTAAACTATCCCCCGTTGTCCAGAGCAATGGGGGATAGTTTAATAGGCAAAACACCTGTCTCTGGAACAGGAATTTGGGGTTCAAGTCCCTGTCCCCCAGCTAGAAACAGCAAAACGCCACCGTTAGTATTATCGACGGTGGCGTTTTGCTATCCTCATTCTATTTCTCCAACGCTGTTCAGTGTTCAGTTTGTCGCTGATACCATCGGTAAACAGCCCATTATTGCCCCATTAATTCAAACATTTACACCGTCTAATAGCTATCATGAATTGATCCCTTTCATCTCCGGTAAATTTCAGCAGGCATCTGATCCCATGTTTTTCCTTCAAGCAGACGCCCAGTACTTTTCTTGTTTGTGCCTCCCCATTGTTTGAAAAAGAAAGGAATCCCGGCCTGCACATTGATCTCGGATATCTACAAGCCATTTAAGCTCGCATATCCTTGCATTAGGGCCAGATTCTCCACCAGCGATCACCCAATCAATGTTTCGTAAATCTAGAGTTTGCAATGGTCCCAGCAAAGGTTCAAGAGAAAGAAACTTAACCTGTGCAGGTGTGGCACGAAGATCGTCAATACGATAACAGAAGTCTCTCATTTCAACGCTAACACCCATCCAAAGATTTTTTGGCCAATTTAACACTGAGGCCAATTCTCTAAGTCGTTGAGAGCGTTTTGTTAGAACTTGAAATCGATGCCAGTGCGCCTGAGAGATTACATCAAATACTTTATTGATAAAATCAATAGGAATATCTTCGTGGAATAAATCACTCATCGAATTCACAAATATGGTATGCGGTTGTTTCCATGATAAAGGGGCATCTAAAGTTTCTGGATGTAAAGTAACGGTGAAGGCATTACGATACTTCTCTACTCCCATTAACATCAATCGTTTTGAAAGCCGCTCTGCATAACAATGTTTGCAACCAGAGCTGACCTTAGAACAACCTGTAACTGGATTCCACGTCGCATCAGTCCATTCAATGGTTGATTTTGCCATTGTAACGCCTCCAGTTATCTATGTTTTATATCTTCCATAGCACAATTATAGCACATACGTTCCGGCTCTGGTATCATATAAAATTTACAATTGCATTAGCAGGGAAGGTTCCTTTCCGGCGCTTTTGATTGTCAGATTTGAATGGATTCACAATAATACATCGGCTATTCTCTAGAAATGTAAGTGCTTGCCTCATATGTCTTTCAATATTCGGAGTCTCGTTATCCACCCATAAAATGATTTCCTCAACTTCTACAGTACGATAGGCAAACTTTATCTGAAGATCCTGAGCCAGTTGAGGAATTGGATCATTTTCAAACAACAATAACTGGTCTGGATCCGTTGCATCCGAAAACTGATATCCGCTCGAAGGATCAACCGACCAAAAAGCTTCTTTTATCTTCTTGTGACCTAATGGATGATTCGATGCAAAAAACAGATAATAGATGGTTCGATTTTGCTCATTCCGCATCTCGAAAAACCGTACGAATCGAGCGACAGTTGCGAGCTGATTCTGATAAAGTAGACGAAGATTTTCATACGGTTGCCAGGCAGTTGCAGAGATTTCTGCAATTCAGGGATACCAAACAAATCGATGATGTGCTGGCGCGTCTTATCATCTGGATGTGCTAGCCACCGATTAATTGCATCTATCGGAAAGTATATGAGAACCTCACACCCTCGATGTTTGAGCAATCGGGACACTAACTCAAAAGGTACTCCTTTAAAACCAAATGGATCAATAAAGGCAAATGTAGGAGCGATCCGAAGATTGTTGCTAGCCAGATTATCTAACAATTGGCGAAATTCGATTTCAAACTGACCGTGTTGGGTATGGACAGAAAAGTTAGCTGGTATATTGACTTGAGCAAGCTGCTGTCCAAGGTATGCAATTCTTCGCTCATCAGCATCTAAAAATAGAAATGTTAACTGTCGATGCTTGAGTCGGTCAGCATGCTGTTTGGCAACTTCAAGAGCTATCATAGGAGAGCCTAACTCTCCATTGGAATAACGCCCAGGGCCACAAAAACCATCAAGATATACAATTCTGCCATTTCCAGATCGAGGATAGGAAACCATCCCCCCAGGTAGCGGCGTAGAATCTCATGTTTCGCCTGAGTATGAGGCTCAATCTTCCATGTGGTATCACTTGGAGTTGTCATACTACACTTATCCCTTTCTGTACTTATGAGCTTTGTCTCACTGGAAGGACGAGTAACGTCGCGAAAAATTATTAGAGTTCAACTCACTCTGTTCTCGTCTGTTTATACCAGAAATAACGCTACTCTTTGGTGTAAAAATTATCAGCGTAAGGGGTAGTCGTTGCCCAATAGCCAGCAGACACCATCTCTATAAAGAATGAGGTCTTTGAGCGAACAGCGTTGAGGATAATAATGAATGGGTAATCGCTCAAGAATAATGTATCTAGAATTTAGTCTAACCATCTTCAGGCAAATGGGCAAAGAGAAAATAAGCAAAGAACGCCGAACCTGTTTAAGCCTAATATTTGGACCAAACCTAGGGATCTAAACTCAAGCTTTGATGTTACGCAGCGCCGATACCACGCCACCGGCCTGCACCGAGGGCATCACTTACTCACATTGAGCCACCCGTGTGGGGGAATGTTTCCACGAGCCCAACTACCCCACCGTGGTGGGCCAGCATGCTCCTTTCCGCAGCTTTGACCTCGCAGTGCAGGCACAGATACCAGCAGGTGAACCCTGTCTGAGCGTCGCCGACTACTTGAACTGGGCTGGCGTCTTGGCCAGCGGCCCTTTGCTCCTTTACCTACGCAACTCCGGTTACCGGACGCACGGCATGAAGCCGACTTTCGCATACAGTGGAGTGATTCTCCTGTGGATAGTATATGCAAAGAACCTGCCGTCGTCAACACTCGCCACATCCCAGGAATCCAAGAGAGTCTGTGGCGTCTTGAACAGCGGCTATTTGCTTCCTATAGTTGTGCCCACACCTATCCCCACGCCACCGGCGGCTGGGCTGAACGCCGTTAGATCGTGCTGTAACAACGCTGCCTCGACAGCAGTTGGCTCCGTCATTTGCGCAACGCCGCCTGCACCACATGCCCCACGTCAGGATAGGCTTGCAGGCTCTGGAGGCTACAGAAGACCAGATTGCCCTCGCCATAGGTCAGGGCAATCTCTATTTCCTGGGCGATGCGCTGGGGGCTGCGCGCCAGATAGGGGTGGTCGAAGAGGCCGATGAAGGGCACGAAGTGATTGTAGCGCTGGTCTTCCTGTGCTTTCATCTGCTGCGCCTCGAAACGTACGCGCTCCATAGACCAGACAGGCCGGTAGAACCAGGAGATGGTCTGGCTGCAATAGTCGAGTTTGAGGCGGCTGGCATAGGCGGGGTTGGGACGAAAGGGCGGCCAGACATGGTTGGTAACAATGGCATCCTCTTTCACAGATTTGGCGTGGTCATAAAGCATCTGCGCGATGGAGAGCAGCCCAGCTTCTGCTGTGTGGGCTAGCACGGCGGCAGGGTGCTGGAGAGGCTGCGCGGCGATGGCCTCATCACGGCTTTGCTGGCAGCGCGCACAGAAACAGGCGTAGTGATTGCGATAGCCAAAGCCGTCAAAGGCCACGCCATCGGCCAACAACAACGTCTGGCTCACACGCGCCTTGAGTTCCTCGTGCGCCGTGGGCCTCTCAAAGCAGAGGGTCTCTGCGCCCTGCACAATGGGAAACCAGCGGTGGGCGTTGACCATATACTGGTGTTCGGCAAGTTCGGGCGCGGCAAGCAGATTCTCGGCGGGCAGCATACGCTGCACGGCGTCGGGATGCTGCTGGGCAAAGTCGGCGGAGACCGTGGGTGTGACGATGCCAATCACTTTGACGCCCGCGGCAGCGGCAGCGTGCATCATCACCGGCGTGGGGTCGTGAACGATGAGGGTGTCAAAGCCCATCTCGGCGCTGAAGGCGACCAGTGCCCGTTGCTCGGTCTCCGTCTGGCGGGGCAGATGCCAATCCCAGGCTGCTTTCATATTTCATGCCTCCTTTATTGGTCTGATTCTCACTGCCACCAAGAAACCATCCCTTCACTCATCGGGATGCCAATGGCCGCTGCGTGTGTCACGGGAGTTGCCATAGCCGACAGATGCATACGCTAGAAATCTTCCGATGACTGGACAGCCGGCGTTGAGGATGGTTCTTTCTGGCGCAGCAAGGCCCGCACCGCCATCAGTACCTCTCCGTAGCGGTTCAACCCGCTGCCATCGGCCCCGCAACCCCAGTAATAGTCAGTGGGGGAATCCTCGACCAGTTCTTCGTCGCCAGTGGCCAACAAAACAGCACGTACATCGGCATGGGTTTCGTATTTGGCCAGGGTTGCCCGAAACATCACGTCTTCCTTGACCGCTTCCCAATCCGGGCGCAGGGGCCGATCCGTCGACTGTCCGAGCCGTTTGGCGTCCATAGGTTTGACGGCAAGACGAATCTGCTCGGCATACTCGGTACCAGCAAACTTCTGCGCCTGATAATAATGCTCAATGGTCGGCCAGGAGCGGTTGTCTAATTCGAAGCCGTGGAGGGAATGGTTGCTCAACTCCCCATACCTATCTTTTGCCCGATAAAAGTGGATAGTCATTGGCTCAGCTCTATGGAATTGTGTTGCAACTGATAGCTATTGATGTGGCAGGTGGCGGTCGGCGAAGTCCAGAAATTGCGCCCAGTCATAATCGGTGACATCATGCCCGCCGCTGCGAATATGATAGCCAAGGCTCTCCCCCATTGGCTGATTGGGCGGTGGCATCTCCGTTATGGACAGTCCTGGCGTACCCAGCAGGCGATAGACGGGGTCGGCGTGGAGAGCGGACAAGAACTCGCCGCGGGGATCGGCCCACAGATCGTCAACCGCGCTGGCGACGTAGAGCGGGCGCGGGGCGATAAGCGCCAGCAGCATGTGCTGGTCGACAGGCAGCGCATGTTCCTGGCCGTTGTAGCGGTGAAAGTTGGCGCAGAACCAATGGGGGAAACGGCTGTTGATGGCGGTCACAGTCTCGCCAAAACAACGGCGCGAGAGAGCCGCCCCCCCACAGCCTGAGTTGTTGGAGATAACCAGGGCGAAGCGTTCGTCCTGTGCCCCGGCCCACAACGCCGCCTTGCCCAGCCGCGAATGGCCCAGCACTGCCACCCGTTGCGCATCCACAGCAGCATCACTCTCCAAATAGTCCAGTGCCCGTTGCAATCCCCAGGCCCACGCCCCAATCGTGCCCCATTCATCGGCTGCGGGTCGGGTCTCTCCCTCGCTGTAAAAGAGGGGATGCACGCCATTCTGAAAGCCATCGTCAAAGTCCGGGTCCAGGTCGCCACAGTAGACAGTAGCCAGCCCATAGCCCCGCGCCAGAATCGTCTCCACAGGCCAGCGGGAAGCCGTCGCCCCGCGTGAGGCTTCGGTGGCACGGTGGTTGTGGATCCCTGCGGCCTCACTTTCACGCATCCAGGCTGTGGAGAGGATGATACCAGGATCGGCATGGATGGCATGATTGCCGAAGAAATTCAGGCCCAGGAAGACCGGCACAGGGGTGGAGACATGTGCCGGAAGATAGAGCAAGAGGTCCATGCGCGGACCGCTCTCCCCCGGTGTAAAGTAGACCGAAATCTGTTTGCGGATGGCGTTGCCGCCTAGCACCCCTTGCTCCACAGATCTCACCATCCAGTGCATCGCCCGGGGGCGTCCCGGCAGTCGGCCATAGACGTGGCTCGCAAAGAGGTCCAGAATTTGAGGGCGACGGCGCTCATGCCAGCTTGTCGCGTCAAAAACAGGTCTCCCATCGTCAAAACAGAGCACAGCGGGCAAGCTGTAGGTGGGCACATCGGCTTCGTCATCAATAACATCCGGTCTCACGGCAATCCTCCCTGGGTATATAATGGCACGCGCTGGGTTCACGCTGGATTATACCCGCTCATCAGTGTGGATTGTGGCAAGGGTATGGGGCAGGCCAGCGGATCAGGTACGACGCACTCGCCACACAGCATTTCTAGCCCAGTCTTGTCCTGACGAGTGCGTCGCACCTGAACAGTTACGAAATGGCCTATCTATTGCCTGAATGTAAGGTAAGAAGCCTATTCCGCTGGCTCTAACAACGTAAGATCACTGGTATTGGCAGCCACCCAGGCGGCGCTGCCATCGTCCAGGCGGAGCTTCCACCACACAATCGTATCGGTGTTGCCTTCCAGCCAGACAGGGCCATTGATAATCGTGGCTTCAGTGCCGCCGTCCAACGAGCCAAGCACCTCGCCAGCCGTGGCCCCCGGCTCGGATCGCAACGCCACTTGATAGCCTGGGCGAATCCGCACACGCTGACCCACGTTCAGGGTCAGCGCGTTGCGGCTGGCTGGTAGATCGTTGGTCTGGAAGATACGCACCTCTTCCACTCCGGTGGACGGGTCCACGGGGACGGCAGTCAGCGCCGGGGCGCTTTCGACCACGGCGGTGGTGGGCACGAGCGCAGTCGTTTGGGTTGGGCTGCTATCACCGCTGAAAAGGCTGTTGAGCCACCATCCCAGCGTGCCAAAGAGCAGCGCCGCCGCCAACAGCAAGAGTGCCGGACGCAGCCAGCCGGGGATCACGCTGGGGGGGGGCGGCGCTTGCAACGGGATCGAGATACGTTCCTGTTCCAGGCGGCTGCGCACTACGTTAAAGGGAATGGGGTGGAGCGCTGTGTAGCGGTCGCTGACCAGCAGATACGCTTGCCGTTGGGCCAACTCTTGGAGCGGGCCGACGCTGGATTCGTTCAATTGGAGTTCGGCCCGCACTGGGCGATTTTTGCGATCCAACAGCACCAACAGCCCACCCAGCGGCGCGCCGCTGGCGTTGGTAATGTTGTAGTAGTCGGCGTGAATGGCCTGGAGGTCACTGTGGGCGCTGCTGCGTCCGCTCTGGCTAATGGTGCTGGGAATGGGCGCGCTTTCAACACTCATAATCTTCTTCCTTCGGTCCGCACCAGGCTATTGCCCAGGCAGTTGTAGCGTGGCAATGCCACCCAGTTGCAACGTGGAATCATTATAAAACAGCACACGCAGATCGTACTCGATGGGCAGGTCGGGGCGCAAAAAGCCGCGCCACCGCACGCTGTCGCCCACTTTAAAAAAGGCGTAGTCGTTGGCCGGCAGCCCGTCAATCTGTGCGCCGCGCTCTTCCTGGCCCACATAACGATAGGTCAAGCCTTTGAAAGGCTGCCCTGGCCCGGCAGCAGCCGTATAAGGGATCTTGATGGTATTGCCCTGGGGCGCAGTCGTTGCCTGGCTGGGGCTGATAGTGTGGATGACAAACTGTTGGACGCCCGCCGCGCGCACGCTGTTGCCGATAATGGTATAGATGCGCAGACGCAGCGTATACTCGACGCCGCTCACCCCCGGCCACGCCCCGGTGAAATCCAGCGAATCGCCCACACGGCGCAGACTGCGTTGCCCGGCAATCCGAAATTCCGCCCCGCCCTCGCCGATCCCCACCAGTTCAATATCGGTGCCGGGGATGCGCTCGCCCACGTTGATGCCGCGTTCGGTGGGACCTGTCAACCCCAGCGCAGTGGGGCCGAGGTTGAGGCTGGGCAGGTCGGCAATGTCCGGCAGATTGGGGATGCTGCCCAGATCGGGCAGGCCCAATTCGCGCACAATGTTGGGCATGTCGTCCAGCGTCGGCAGGTCGGGAATTTGGCCCGGCAGATCAGGCAGATCACAGCCGCCCAGCCATAACAGCGCCACCAAGCATGTGATCACAATGGGACGTAGGTTCATAACAGGCTCCTCTTTGACGAATAACAGTGATTTTCGCTGGCATCCATACCATACCACAGATGAACCGCTACTGTGGTGGGTAGACGCGAGAAGACCGCTTGTGCTAACAAGCGGTCTTCTCTAAACGATTCTTTGGTAGCGGGAGCAGGAATCGAACCTACGACCTCCGGGTTATGAGCCCGACGAGCTACCTCTGCTCTATCCCGCAACGATGATTTTTGTTTTGTTTCTGTACCACAGCTTTGCTGGGACCGAAACCTTCTCCCCCTGTCCCGGCGTAGCCGTGGTACAGGGGGCAAAGCAACAAAGTGGCGATGACTGGACTTGAACCAGTGACCTAGCGATTATGAGTCGCTCGCTCTAACCATCTGAGCTACATCGCCATATGGAAGCCGTCGGTCATCCGACCGACGGCTGTGAGTAGCGGGGGCAGGAATCGAACCTACGACCTTCGGGTTATGAGCCCGACGAGCTACCTCTGCTCCACCCCGCATTAGTAGAAGGTATCTTATCAGGGCATGGGCCGAAAGTCAAATAAGGCGGCTTGACGAATCCAATAAGAATTGTGTTCTGCTGAACTCAGCGAAAAATTGCGTACCACCACTCGATGCTGAGCGGGGATGAACGCTGGGTGTCGCTCGCCGCAGGGGCGAGGCTCAGCGTCTCGGCGGCGGTCGAACGGGCGGCGGTTTGGTTGGGATCAGGCAAAACCACATAGACATCGTCTCCAGGCTGCACAAAACCAAGCTCAGACCGGGCAATCTCCGCCACATATTCCGGGCTTTGGTAATAATGAAGTTCATCCTGGAGTTGCAGATTCCATTGTTTGGCCCAGGCAATATCATCTTGATGGCGGGTGAGCTGGGCACGCACCGAAAAGAGCTGAGCCGTGCGCTCTGTGTAGCTAAACAAGAAGGCCAGCACAACCAAAACCGTTGCAATCAGAATCACCGAGGATCGGGCACGCTCATCATTTTGGTCTCTTTGCATAATGCCCTCTTTGCTGTGAAGTGCTGGCTCTGATTATATACTCCGCAGCAGCACACGATGACAGTTTTCAAAGAGAAGAAATGTCGTTTGTGGCGCTGCTGGGTATAAACAGGTGTCAAGTGGATGACAGTAGTACGTTTTTATCTTCCGCACGAGTGGGGAGTATACCAAAAGGAAAATCATCCAACAAATGCGTGAGGGGTGTCAGATTTTCGGAAGGTCCACTACAATACTATTTTGGCTTTTTGTGCTATCGCAATAGGAAATGGTGATCCACGAAGCTACACAAAGACAACACGAAGGGCGTTCTTTTTCGTGCAAATTTGTGTAGCTTCGTGGAGCGCTGGTTTCTGGGCATCGCTTGGCTTACACGCGGAGTGCAGAGAGTTTCTGTCCCGCTTTGACGCCCAGCGTCGAGTATTTCATCTTCTCTTTGACAAAAAGCCGTACCACATCGGTCATGGAGCGGTCACCGAAGAAGTGGCGACGGTATGAACCCTGGCCCAAGAAGCCCTCGTCCTCGTTGAAGAGGCTGAGGCGCAGCTTGTTGGCGGGCAGATGATTTTTGCCCTTGAGTAGTTCCCGATAGGCGTGGGGCATCCACGGCACGGCGCTGAAGATGGCGTGCATCTCGGCGGCGGCGGTCTGCACGGCGGCATCGTTGTCTACATCCACCGCTTCCATAATGCTGTTGATCCGCTCCGACAGACTATCGAACTCAGCAAAGCCACCGCCCGCCAATTTGAGATGGCGTACTTGGTCAAAATATTCGTGGCGATTGGTGGATCGGGCGCGGACACTCAGCAGCTTGACATATTCCAGATAGGCCCCCAGCAGCCACAGAATGGCGTAGACCTTCCACAGACGATAATCGCCCCAGGCTTTGAACGAATTCGCCACCAGTCGGTCATTGGTGCGTACAAACGAAAGGGTCAACTCTTCCAACGGCGCAAAGCGCGCCGCCGAATAGTCGCCATCGGCGCGCGCATCCAGCAACAGATTTGCCAGCACCGAGAGGCTCATAAAGGAGGTGTACAGCCCTTTGGAATAGAGCGGATCAATAAAGCCGGCGGCGTGGCCGAGCAGCGCCCAACGATCCCCCACTGCCTGTTTAGAGGAAAATTGTAGCCGACCGGTGCGTACCCAGGGCCGCACGGCCCGCGCCGTTTTCAGTTGCGCGGCCATGCTGGGGAACTGGCCGACGATCTGGTTAAACTCCTCTTCGGGCGAAAGATGGCTCTGTTCGGGATAGAGGCGCGGGTCCACTTGCAGCCCCACGCTGCACAGGGGATTGGTGGAGCGGTCGTGGTTGTCAAAGGGGATGATCCAGAGCCAGCCGCCTTTGAAGATGTGGTGCAGCGTGCCTTCGGAGACGCGGAAGGGCAGGCCATAGGTCTGCACCGAGGCGGCCACCTCATGAAAGCAAGGTACGTCCACCATATGGGTGAAGATGGTGCGCGAGTGGGCCTGTAAGTTCATGTCGCGCAGGCCAAATTGATCAGCCAGGGGCGAGCGAAAGCCGCCGGCGTCCACAATATAATCGGCCCCAAAGGTGCGGCCATCGGGCAGGCTGACGGTGACGCCGTCGGGCGTAACCTGTACAGTTTGCACTTTGGTGTTTTGTAAAATCTCCGCGCCGTAGGAGATCGCCAGTGTGGTCAGATACGAGTCGCTGTCCTGGCGATAGAGGTGCAACTCATGGCCGTGTGGCTCTTTGGGGATGACCGCTTGTAGGCTGCGGTCGGGGCGCTGCACCTGCCCCGGTGTGTGGTGCAGATAGCTAAAGTGGCGCTTGACGCCGTGCGACGTGCCGATATAGTCAAAGTAATTTTCCGAACTGTAGTAGGCCAGTTCGGGGATGTCGAAAAATTCGGCCACGGCGCGGATGGTCTCGGATGTCTCCAAGATCATCGATTCGCCCACGGCAAACTTGGGGTGCTGCCCCGCCTCAAAGACGATCACACGCACGCCATGCCGAGCCAAGATCGCCGCCAGCGTGGAGCCGGTGATGCCAGAGCCAATAATCGCCACGTCATACTGCGTTTCCGAACGATTCTCTGTGCTGCCCATACCCTGAATTTCTCCTTATGCACTTCATAAAAAGCGGCGCATCTCTTCCACCCCGCCTACTCACTATAGCACAGAGAATTTTACTGCTTCAATCACGGCGCTTTCGTAAGGAACATCTCTCCTTGCCCTTCAGTTGGTTCTAAAAGAGAAGATGGGGGAACTAAAGAGCGGCCACGTTTTCTGAAAACGTGGCCGCTCCACTTTTATCGCCGTTGGCGTGAAGCCTGTTGCTGTGTGCCGCTGGCGGCGGGCAACCCCGAGAGTGAACTCGGCGCATTTAGATTCGCCCCGGGATCCACGCCTACGCCAAGCCGATCCACCAGTTCACCGCCCAGCCAGCCGGTGACCAGGGCCAGCAACAATGCACCAATCTCCAGCACCAGGGGCAGCGTGGTGGGCAGGTGAGCGGCATCATCCCGGCGCAGGAACCAAGCCACCGCAAAGAGCGCTATAACCACGACGTTGCCCAGGCCGTGCCAGCGTCCCACCGATTTGGCGCGTGTGCCACTTGGGATCGCCAAGTAATCAATCAGGCCGAAGATGGCCGCCACCAATCCCATAATGACGCCACCCGCAATGTTCCAATAGCCCACCAAGGCGAGGGCTTCTACATCCAGCAACAACGAGAGCAGATCAAAGACTACCGCTGCCCCCAACAGCCCCAGCGGAAAGACGATGAGAATCGGATGGATGGGATGGCCCAGAAATTTGGCTTTGCTTTCCATAAGATGCTCCTTTGTTGTGTCTACTAGTGAAGATTCTGCCCCTAGCATCCACCTGTCGCCCCCACGAAAAAGGGGTGTAGATTCCAATCATCATGGGGACAAACCCTAGTGTAAATCCAAAAAGAGCCGCCATGTTTCCGAAAACCTGGCGGCTCTTTTTGTTAATCCTGATACAACTGCTTCAATAGCATAGATTTCACCGCCGTCCGGCTCATTTCAATGGCAGCGGGCAGCCAGAGCGATTCAACCTTGTCCCAGTATGGGTGCCAGGGCAGACCGTCGCGCAAGGCCTGGGCCTTCATCTGCTTGGCGCTCATCATCTTGATCTCGCCGCGGCCGTCCATGAGCGCCACCGGGCCGGGGTTGCCCGGCTTCTTGCCGTAGTTTTCCCAGTTCAGCGTGCCTTTGCCGGCGCTGCCTTCCCATGCGTTGAAGTGGGCACCATGTTGGATGTGCATGTGCTTGGGCAACCGAGCGTTAATCGGCGCGATAATCTCCTTCTGCACCTCTGTTTCCGTTAGATAGCGGCCCCGTTGCCGATCCCACACGAAGGCCAGATCAGCATCGCTGCGGTAGGTGTTCAGAATCTTCATATCATCAAAGCCACCGAATTTCTCAAGCGCTTCGGTAGTTCCCCACCGTGACTTGCCACCCACGGTCAGCGGCTTGGGCAGGATGCCCTGTTCGGCAGCCAGCCGTGAACCCATGCCTGTGAGCGGATCGACTGCACGCACACCGGCAGCGTAGCGATCCTTGAGCACGGTGCGCCAGGCCACTTTTTCGCGGAAGGTCAGCACATTCTGTGGCGCGATCTTCTGCCCATACCGTTTCAAAGTCTTGAAGGTCGCGCCTTCCAGACGGCCTACGGCGCGGAAACCGCCGCGGATCGACGTGAAGAGATCCAACGCCCGGAAGGCATCGGTGACCCAGCCCTCGACACCGCCCTGGGCTGCGCCTTCGCCCAACTTGAGCGGATCGACCATGGCGGCGGCGAAGTTCGAGCCAGCCGACTCAATCGCAGCCCACACAGCGCGCCCGGTGGAGTCGGGATCTTCGCTGACCCAGGCCTGTAGCTCTTCCATTTTGTTGTTGTTCCAGCGCTCCACACGGCGGGCAATGTCGCCAGCGGTCCAGCCCAGCGGCCCCGTATACTCGGCAGGTTCGGCCCCGGCCTCGCCCCGGCTCTCGCCGTTGACCCACATGGCCAGCCCATGCGCCGCTCCGCCCGTAGCCGTGATCTGGCTGTAGCCGCCGCGGCGAATCATGGTTGTGTTCTCGCTCTTCCACCACCGCGGTGCGGGCGTTGGCCTCTTCCGACGAGTAGCCGGTGAGGTCTACCCAGCGCAGCGGGTTGCCGTAGGCGTAAAGATAGCGGTGCAGGCTGGGTGGTGTCCCCTGCTCGCCGGCGTAGTTATCCTGGCTCAGGAAGCGCCCGATCTCGCTGTCGTAGTAGCGCGCCCCGAAGTAGTCCAGCCCGGTCTCGTCGTCGTGATAGTGGCCGGTGTACTGGCGCTGGTTGCTGCTCGTGCCCTCGTCTTTCCACACACGGCCCCAGGCATCGTAGCGGTAGCTCTGGGTCAGGTTGCCGCTGGCATTGGCCAGATCGGCGGTGCTGCCCAGACCATCTACGAGGTAGAACTGGTTGTCCCGGCTGGCCCCGTTCACCGCGGTGAGCGAGAGCAGGTTGTAGCCGTAGTTGTACTTGTGCGTCGTCGCCCCGCTGGCCCCATACTCCAGCAGCACCGAGCGCCCGTCGTAGAGATAGCGGGTCTCGCTGCTCGCGCCCATTTTCTTCAGGCGCATACCGTCGTCGTCATAGTCGAAGCGGGTGGTGGTTCCGTCCACCGTGGCGGCGACCATGCGGTCGGCAATGTTGTAAACATAGCTATCGCGCACGCCGTTTTGCACTTTGGCGGTCTGGTTCAGGTTGGCGTCGTACTCGTAGACAATCGACTGCGCCGGTGTCACGTTGTCGGTGATCTGTGTCAGCGCGTTGACCCCGTCATAGGTCACGTTTTCCATGCCAGGGAGCGCGGCGTAGCGATAGGTGCGGTTCACCGCCGCGCCGGAAATCGGGTCGATGCCGACCTCGCTCAGGCGGTTGCCCACCCGGTCATAGGTGTAGGCCAGCGCCGCGCCGTTGCCATAGTCCACACTTGTGAGCTGATTGCGTGTATCGTAGACGTAGGTTGTCGTCAGCGTCTCGCTGCCCGCCAGCGCATTCTGGAACTCGGTTGCGCCGGTGCGGTTGCCGTTGGCATCGTAGCGATATTCAAAGCTGGAATAGGCCTCGATCACCGGGCCGGTGCGGCGGTTTTCAATCGTGCGCAGGCGGTCGGCGCCGTCGTAGGCGTCTTCCATGCTGCGATCCTGGATCGTGTTGTTCGGGTAGGCCACAGACTTGAGCAGCCCGTCCGGCCACCAGGTGTAGGTGGTCACCCCCGCTTCGGTGGTCACCGTCTCCAGCCGGTTGCGCACGTCATAGGTGTAGCTTGTGCTCACGCCGTCGGCATCTTTGATCGGCGTGCGGTTGCCCTGGGCGTCGTAGTCGAACTCGATCAGCTTGCTGCGGCCATCGTGATCCGTGCGTGTCGTCGTCTGCACCCGGTCCAGCGGATCATAGGTGTGGACAATGCTCTCGGTGACCGGGCTGCCGTTCAGCCGCTTCTGCTCCGTCACCGACAGAATGTTGCCATTGGGATCGTAGGTGTAGACAGTCGACAGCAACTGGAAGTCCAGGTTGGCCTGGGCCGGGTTGACGTAGGTCTTGGTCAGCAGCCGGTCCAGGTGATCGTAGCTCAGGGTCATCTGCTGGCCGCGGGCATCGGTCAGGCTGGTCTGGTTGCCGTTGCCGTCGTAGCCGTAGCTCCACACCAGCGCCGTGGTCTCGTCGCCGCCCGCCGCCCCATAGAAGTTGCTCCCCTTGGGATCGCTGCCGCGCACGGTGCTGCTGCTCAGGGTGCCCGGCTCGGTGTGCTGATAGGTCGCCGTCAACTGGTTGAGGCTGTCGTACTTGTAGGTCATCAGGTTGCCGTTGGCGTCCTGCTGGGCGATCTTGTTGCGGTTGCCGTCGTAGAAGAAGCGGGTCACCCCGGCCACGGTATCGTTGTCGGCGCGGCCTGTTTCATCCACCGAGAGCAGTTCGCCCTGCTCGTCGTAGGCGTATTCAGTGACATAATCGTCGCCCAGCGGCTCGGTGATCTTGACCAGCAGATCGCCGTCATCGTAATCATACTGGGTGACATTGCCTTCGCCGTCCGTGGCCGTGATCTGGCGATAGCGGGCGTCGTAGGTGTACTTCACGTCGAAATCTGCGTCGTGTGTGCGGCCATCCTTCATCGTGAGGATGTTGCCCACGTTGTCATAGGTCCACGTTGTGGTGGCCGCCACCGGCGAACCCTCGCCGTCGATCTGGCTCGTCTTGCGGTTGGCCCCGTCATAGATGTAGCGGAACTGATTGCCATTGGCGTCGGTGAAGCGGATCACGTTGCCCACGGCGTCGTAGGCGTAGCGTTCCAACACGATCTCGTTGCTGTTGTAGTGCGCGGTCATGTTGGGGCTGCGGCGACGCACTTCGATCACCCGGCCCAGAGCATCCTGTTGGGTCAGCGTTTCGATGCCCATGCGGTCGGTGTTCAGGGTCTGGCGCTCGGCCGCCTTGTATTCCATGGTCATCGTGCCCACAGGCTGATCCTGGAGGTTGAACTCCTCGGTTTTGGTCAGCCGGTTGACCCCGTCGTAGGTGTACTTCAGCGTGAAGCCACGGTTATCGCTCTGGGCACGTTTGTTGACGTTGTCATAGACATAGCGGATCAGCCCGCTGGCGTTGGGATCGTCGATCTCCACCGGGCGGCCCAGGCTGTCGAAGCGGGTCACGGTGACGTTGCGGTTGGCGTCGTAGCCCGTGATGCGTAGCAGCCCATCGTTGTCCTGGGCGTCGCTGTAGACGGTCTCGCTCAGGATCAACTCATCGCCGCCGTTGGTGATGCTCTCCACCATGCTTGTGGTGCGTTCGCGGCCCAGGTTGTCATAGTCCGTGCTGAACTCGATGCCACGGCGGTTGACATATTTGACCAGGTTGTGGTCACCGTCGTAATAGAAGGTCTCCTCTGCCGTGCCGCCCGTGGCCGACACAGCCACATAGACCGCGCGGGTCTTGCGGTTGAGACCGTCGTACTCGAAGGTGACGTCAATGTCGCCGTTCTGGGCGTCCTTCTGCGTGACAATGTTGCCGTTGGCGTCGTAGGTGAAGGTCGTGATCAGGTTCAGCCCGCCCTCGTCCACCACCGTCTGATAGATGCGATCCAGCCCGTCGTGATCCGTTTTGGTCTTGTGCCCGTTGGGGTTGGTGACGATCACGGCGTTCTCGCTGTCGAGATAGTCATAGACCGTGGTATAGGTGGCGCTGCCGCCGTTTGCGCCTGCGCCCGGCACCGTCTGCACCTTGGTCTTGATGCGGTTGATCTTGTCGTAGGTGTAGTCCACGATCAGACCGCTGCTCAGGTTACGTTCCTGCTCCTTGTTGCCCGCATTGTCATAGGCGAAGGTGGCCACGTTGCCCACGGCGTCGGTGGTGGTCAGCAGCCGATAGACGTTGTCGTAGGTGTAGCTCGTGACAAAGCCGTTGGCGTCGCTCTCGCTGACTTTGTTGCCCGCCAGGTCATAGCGGATCACGATTTTGGCCTCGCTGAAAGGCACGCCATCCAACGCGTGGCTGTGCGGCAACTGCTTCTCCACCACCCGGTAGAGCGCATCATAGACATAGGTCGTGACATACCCATGCAGATCGGTGACCGTGCGCGGGTTGTCCGCCAGGTCATACGTCGTGGTCGAGACGGTGATGGCAGGCCCACCCGGCCCACTGGTGACCGTGCTTGTGCGGCGGTTAGCGCCGTCGTAGGTGTGGGTCTGCACCACGCCGCGTGCGCTGGTCTCGGTGAGCTGGTTGCCGGTTTCGTCGTAGGTGTAGCCCACGGTCAGGTTGACGGTGCTGCCGTCGGCCCCCTTCACCGCCTTGTCGGTCACCCTCTTCACCCGGTTGAGAGCGTCGTAGGTGTATTCGGTGGTGTGGCCCAGCCCGCGCAGGAAGTCACCCTGGGCGCGCAGCCCGCTGGTCACCGTCTTGAGCTGGCCGCCCGGCGTGTAGCGATAGACCGTCACCTGGGGCGTGCCGCCCTCGCCGCGGTCGTCCAGATGCGCCTCGGCGATGGTGCGATCCAGGCCGTCGTAGCTGTAGATCACGTGATGGCCGAAGCTGTCCCAGCTTTCCAGCAGGCGACCGCGCGCGTCCCAGCGGGTGTGCTGCTCGTTGCCCTCGGCGTCGATGGACAAGAGCACGTTGCCATAGGCATCGTAGGCGCTGTAGGTCTTGCTGTGGCCGTTGCCATTGGTGAGGCTACGCAGGTTGCCGTTGGCTTCGTAGGCGTAACCCGTCTGCTCGCCCTCGGCGTTGATCTGCGCCAGCAGATTGCCCGTCTTGCCTGTGGTGGGCGAACAGGGCGATCCTGCCGGCGGCGCGCTGGGGCTGTCCAGGCAGAACCAGGTGGTATTGCCCTCGGCGTCGGTCTGGCTCGTCATCTTGTTAAAGAGCGGATCGTAGGTGAACGCAGTCGTGACCTCGGTCACGGCGTTGTCGTCGGCATCCAGCACAGGCTGCACGCCGTTCACGCTGCCCAGGCTGATGTTCTCTTCGATCAGGTTGCCGTTGGCGTCGTAGGTGTAGCTGTGGACACGGCCCAGCGGGTCAATGCTCTTGACCGGCAGCACGTCCTGTTTGCCGTTACAGCCCGGCTGCGATGTGTCCTCGGTGCACCAGAGCGTCTGGGTAACTTTGAACGTGCCGTCGCCAATGGGCGTTTCCGTCTTGACCGTGGCCCCATAGCTGTCCACGGTGTACTTTGTCGCCCCGATATTGGCCCGCGGATCTTCCACCTCGCGCGTGCCTGCGGCCAGATCGTAGCGGAAGGCGACGGTCACCCCCTCGGGCTTGCGAATCTCCTTGATGTACTCGTGCTTCGCCACAATGAACTCGTCGTCGGCGTCCGGTTCGCGCCAGCCAGGGATGGCGTCGTTCTCGGTGTAGTAGACGTACTCGGTGACGTGGCCGTTGGCATCGGTGACTTTGGTCAGGTTATGGCGATCCGCTGGTTTGGCCGTCGGGTTGGTCGGGTTCTCCGTCGAGTAGGCGTAGCGCTGGACGCGCTCGTCGTTGTAGCCCAGGCCGGCATAGGGCGTGGTGCGGGTGACGGCGATCAGGTTGCCGATCTCGTCGTAGCCATATTGAACCTCGATCTTCAGTTCGTCATAGTCGACGTGATCCTCGGCCACTGGCTCGGCCACGGCGCGCACCATGCGCTGGCGGTGATAGATCTCCTTGTAGTGCAGCTTCAGCACACGCCCGGCGCTGTCGGTAATCGTGTCCAGCGTGGCCGGGTTCTGGTCGATGGCGGTGTAGTCGAAGGTCAGGCGGTTGCCGTTGGGTTCTTCAATATAGCGCAGCGTGTAGACCTCGCCCGGCAGAGTCCTTCTCGTGCTCAAAGTGATAGCGCACAAAGGTCTTGGTGATGAAGTCGAACTTCGACGGATTCTTCTCCGGGTCGGCGTCGTCGGGATCTTCGATGAGCGTCGAGTGATAGCCGATCTGCGGTCGGTAGAAGAGGGCATCGTCGGCCACGTCAAAGCGCGTCGATGTGTAGAGCGCCGCTTTGGCCGGGTCGGGGGCCGGGTTGACAAAGGTGTTGCCTGTGCCCTCGCCGCCGATCACGGTGACGCGGCCGCAGTTGTCCCGTTCCAGGCGCACGGCCAGGTTATAGTTCCAGCCTGCGCCCAGCACGCCACCGCTATCGGTGCCCGCGCTGCTGTACGAACGATCAAGTGTTATGTCCAACCCACCGAGGCCGGGGATGCGCAGATCCTGGGCGCTGTGGGTCAGGTGACCGTCGACAATGTCCACGCCTTCGACCATGGTGTGGCCGATGGGCAGCGTGGCCCGCTTCACCAGGTCATAGACAAGCGTGCCGGTGACGGTCTTGCTCACGTCCACCGAGCCAGCCACCGCCGGGTCGGCCTCCATGTAGACCAGGGTGAACTCGTAGGTATAGTCGCCGTAGCCGGGCAGATCCTGGAGCGGGATGGGCAGCGTGTAAGTGCCCGACGCATAGGGGATGCCCGCCACTGCGGTCTCGCCGCTGTATTGGTGCTCCTTGCCCGTGCGCAGTTCGGCGGCGTCCACTTTGACGATCTCGTCATCGATCTTCACCGTCACCGTGGCCGGGTGGCTCACGGTGAACTGGAACTGGCGGTCTTCCGGCTCCGGCTCACAGGTCAGGTTGTTGATCACGTCCACGTCCTGGCGCACGAAGATGGGATCGGCGATGGTCAGGTCGAAGAGGCCCAGCACCTCCGGCCCGGTGATCTCCCAGTCCAGGTAGACGTTGCCCGGCATGGGGTAGCTGTAGCGCGGGTCGGCTTCGCCTTCAGGCAGACCGGTCGCTGGCCCTGCTTCGGCGTCCACACAGTGCAGGCCGCGCAGGTATTGGTGCGGATCGCTGCCGCCCTGTTGGAAGTAGTCGGCGGTCTGGAAGATGTGCAGAATGCGGTCATCCAGGCCGTCGTTGTTGCCGTCGATGAGAGCGCGCCCGTTGATCTCGCCCTTAATCACGCCCAGAATGTGGCTGAGATCGACCACAGCCAGCCCCTGGCCGGTGACCTCGGCATAGGCCAGTTTGGTGGCTGCGTCCACGCAAAGGTTGAAAGCGGAGCCGGGCAATTCGATGCGCGAGATCACACGCTGGCTGAGCGTGCTGCTGTCGCTGGCGCTCAGCGCCTCGTCGTGCGCCAGATCGGTCTGGTCGCTGAGGTCGATGACGTAGAGTTCGCGCAGCCCGCCGTTGGCGACCACAGCCAGGTCGAAGAATTCGTCGGTGGCGGGGCGGTCGGTCTCGTCGACGCGGCCATCGCCGTTGTCGTCGTCCTCGTCCTCGCCCAGGCCCAGGTTGCCGTCACCGTCCACGTCGAAGAGGAAGTTGGCCCCCACAGCGGCGCGGAAGGTGCGCGGCAGATAGATGTCATCGCGCGAGATCATGTTGGCGTCGTAGAGGCGCAGCCGCGATCCCGCCCCGCTGGTGGGTTCTTCGGCGGCGGCCACAGTGTTCTTGACCACGCCCAGGTCGAAGAAGCTGCCCCGGGTCAGGCTGTCAATGGCCCAGCGGTCAAAGGCCGGGTTCTGCTTGCCGTAGTTCGCCATGTAGACCTTGACGGCGTCCACCACGTCGATGACCACAATGCCCAGCGGCACCACATTGACATAGGCGATGGCCTGATCCTCGCGCACCCCGTCGTTGGTCATGGCGCGGCGCTGGATGGTCTCCACTTTGCGCGCCATCCCGGGATCGGGCGGCACGCCCACACGCGGCTGGTTGCCAACCGCCGTGGAGAGGAACTTCATGCCCATGAGCGGCCCCTCTTCGGGATACTCAATCGGGCGTGTGAAGATGGCATCGTCCAGGCAGTTGGGGATCTCGGCGTTGGGATAGGCGTCGTTGCGGCGCAAGCAGGCCGTCACGTCGTAGATCTCCAGCTTGGATTCAAAGTAGTGCAGGCTGCCGCCCACCACCACCAGCAGATCACCCTCAAAGCGCTGATCCGCGCCCGCGGCATCTTTGTACGAAAAGGCGATGTCGGGCAGCACGGCCACATCGCGTGGCGACTGCATAAAGGTGGTGCTCCAGCCCAACAGCGTTGCGCGCGCTGGGATTTTGCACATCCACCACCACCAGCTTCTTGGGATGTTGCGGGTCGATGTGCTTCTCGTCCAGGTATTGGATGCCGTTGGCGATAAAGAGCACGTTGCCAAAGGCGGCGATGTCCTGCGCGCCCACGGTGCAGCTTTCGGGATCGTCCAGATCCGTGCAGCGCTTCATCAGGTCGGCAATCGGCGTGTTGCGGATCTCGCCCAGCGAGTGGGGCGCGGCCCGTGTGAAGGTGATGGGATCGCCCAACTCCACCTCGTTGCCCGCAAAGTCCTCTAACGCCCTCAACGGAAACGGTGTACTCCTCGCCCAGGCGGAAGGCCACGGCCGGCCGGAAGACGACGACACGGTTCTCAAAGAGCACCTGCACCGTACCCGCCACGGCGTTGCCGTTGCTGTCCAGCACCTTCAACCCTTGCTCGGCGCTCTCCACGTCCATCGCCTCGGAGAAGCGCACGTAGACCTCTTGCAGCGAGTCGTAGAGCGCCGTGGGCAGAACGGTGTCCACCACCGTGGGCGGCACGCTGTCGTCGGTGATAATGTCCGGCGGCGTCACGATGGTGTTGCGGCCTGCCGGGGCTTTCTGGCTCACCGACATGATCACGCTGCCGGTATCAGGGTCCATCACCTGAATTTCCAGCGGCTGGTTACAGTAGCCCGCCATCGTCACCCGGCTGTAGGCGGGGTAGGCAATGGGCAGCATCAACGAGGTCAGCGAGAGTTGTACGTTCAGGCTGACCTTCATGGAGACATAGCTCACACAGTCGGCCTCGACCACGTCGTCGTTGTACTGCGCATACTGCTCGGTTTGCAGGATGCCATCCGGCCCGGCGGCGATGATGCTGCGCTCCACGCCGCCGATAATGCGGCGCTGGATCACATCGTCACTGGTGTGAACCGGGAAGGTGTCCAGTTCGCCGTTGGGGCCAGGCACGATAATATTCGTGGGGCGCAAGAAGGCATAGGTGGCTTCGCTCAGCGCGCCGGGGAAGGGCGGCGACGCCGTGACGTAGCGGTTGGTGGCCGGGTCAAGGTGGGCGCGGTCGATCAGCGTCCACGCCTGCGTGCCGTTGGTCAGCGTAATCGCCTGGAGCACCAGCACCTGATCGTCGGCGCTGGCGTTGGCCGGGGCAGGCACGCCCAGGTCAATATATTTGCCGGGTGTTGCGCCGCCCAGATTCAGTTCCACGCCCCCGATAAAGCTCATGAAGAAGGTGCTGTCGGTGAGGGTATCCGTATTGGTCACCGTGGTGTTATTGGGCAGCGGCAGCGGCAGTTCGCCCTCTGTAATCGGCTCGACCTTGACCACCGTGCCGTCGGGCAGCGAACCCGGCTCGATCTGGGCAAAGACGCCGCCCTCGCCGATGACAGTGCCGCCCTCGCTGCCGATGACCACACTGCCGTCCTCGCCCTGGAAGGGGGGCACAGGCAGGCGGGTCACATTGCCCGCGCCGTCGGTGAGCACAAGTTCCAGCGTATCGGCCTTACTTGCCGGGACATACGCCTTAAAGCTACCGTTGGCCGCGTCCGGCGTGACGTTGGTCACGGCTTTGGTGCGCTTGTTGACAATCTGCACGATCCAGGTCGGGTCCACGGTGCCCTCGCTGAACCGGTGACCGTGGAAAGGCCTTCGGCGTTGGGAATCGTGGCCGCGATCACGCCCGACGGCTGCGGCGCGGTGCGATCCACCGTGGTGAACGGCATGATCAGCGGCTTCGCCAGCGGGTTGCCGGTGAGATCCTTGACGGTATTGACCACGGTCAGGGTGTAGGCCGTCTCCGACTTCAGCGGCGCAGCCGGGCGGAAGCTGATCACGCGGCTGTTGGGCGAAAGCGTGACGTTGCCCTCCACGGCCAGCCGGCGCGCGTGACCAGGGTGAGCGTGTTCGCGCCCACGCTGGCTGCGATCCAGCGGCTCGGAGAAGACGATATTCACCGTGGCTGTCAGTGGCACATTCACGGCCGCGCTGATGGGGTAGGTCGAAGCAATGCGCGGCGGCGTGGGCAGCAGCGAGAGGTCAATGGTGATGACCTCGTGTTTCGCCGCCAGTTCGCCGCTCTGGCTCAAGCGTGTCCTGGGTGGCCGGGTCCGTGGCGGAGACGGTGACCGTGCCCAGCGGCGCGGCCAGCACGTAGCTGCCATCCGCCGGCGGTGAGCGCCACCACCGGGAAGCCGTCCACGGCAATGGGGGCATGGGCCAGTGCAGCGTTGTTGTTGTCAAACGCCTGGCCGCTGATGTAGCCCAGGTCGATATTCGATTTCAGGAAGAGATAGCGCCCGCCATTCTTCACCCCAGGCAGGATCAACGTGCCGTCGCCCAGCGGGTCGGTGAGCGCCACCAGGGTGTCGCCCTTGAGCGCGGCCAGCGCCACCAGCCGCAGCACACTCTGGCCGTTGCTCTCGGCCAGTTCCACCACCAGCGTCTGCCGCGTTGGCGGTGATGCCATCGGGGGCAGGCATGGCGAGGGATGCGCCTGCGCTCAGGGTTGCGCCGCCCAGATCGAGATCAAAGGCACCCAGCAGTTCCAGACTGGCCGGCAGGGCAATGTTCAGCCCGGCACTGTCCAGCACGGTCAGGGTGACGGGCAGATCGGTAGCCGTGGCCCCGGCGGGCAGCGTCACGCTGGCGTCGCCCGCCGTCACCTTGCCGCCGTTGGCGCTGAGCACACTGCCGTTGTTTCCCGTGGAGACGGGCCAGTGTGCAGCCAGATCGATAATGCCCACTTCCAGGTCGAAGGCGTCTACGGGGCGCGAGGCACTCACCACAAACCCTGCTTGCAGGGCGTGTGTCCCGGCAGGGTAGGCATAGAGTACAAAATCCTGTGTTGTGGCGGGCGGATAAAGATGCCCCCCAGAGAGAAAGTTGTACTGTTCAGCAGAAGGCGATGCGCACCGGCGTGCCGCTTTGCAGCGCCGTGTTGGCGGCGAGTTGCACTTGTGCATCGGTGCTGGTATCGGTGCGGGCAAAGAGCACGCGCGCCGAGGGCAGCAGCGTGGCGGTGACGCTCACCGGCTGGGTGATGGGGGCAGCGGCGGGTAACGGTTGGCCGATTATTGCCTCAGCCGGTGCATTGGGCGCGGCGTCGGCGATGACAAAGGCGTATTCGCCGCCGTTGCGTATCGCGAATTCTACACTTGCACCCGCCGCGGTGACCGTGGCATTGCCTCGGGACGTCCAGCCGCTTTCATCCCACTGGGCGACGATGACGGTCGCACTCTTCGGCCAGGGCCACGGGCAGCGAAATCGCCAGCGTGGCCGCGGGATCAAAGGCAAGATCCGCCGGGGCCAGATCCAGCGGCGGCACTGGCGACCAGCCCAGGGGCAGTGCGCCGGGCAGCGCCTGTCCACTCACGGCGGTGAAGGTCACAGTCGGCGTCATCGGCCAGGGCCAGCGCCGGGATGGTCAGGTGGATGTTGTCGGCGTGCAGCGTTGCGCCCACCACCGATTGCACGGTGGTCTGCGCGGCCAGCGGCACAAGGCGAGCATCAAGCGGGCTGACAATCTTGCCGCCGGTGATGGTTACTGTGCGCGTGGCGGCGGTGTAGCCATTGCGGGCAATCGAGAGCGTGGCCTCGCCGCCGTCGGTGACAAAGCGATAGCGACCGGTGGCGTCGGTAACGGTCTCGGCACGGCTCCCGTCGCTGTGGCTAAATTCTACGGTTGCGTCGCGCAGGGGCAGGCCAGTGGCGTCGTCATAGACCTCGCCCAAAATGACGCTGCGGCCCGAGGGCGGTGGCGGCGGTTCAACTTCTTTGGCGCGCACAGTGAGCGCAACCGTGGCCGGGGCAGACTGGCCTTTGCCGTCGCCCGCGCGATAGGTGAAGCTGTCAGCGCCGCTGAAGCCCACTGCCGGACGGTAGACAAAGCTGCCGTCGGCGGCGAGAGTCAACTGGCCGTTCTTGGGCGCGCTCACCAGCAGCAGCGCGTGAGGCTATCACCGTCGGCGTCGCTGTCGTTGAGCAACACACCGGGCGCGGTGATCTCTAGGCGCACATCTTCATCGGTGCTGTAGCTGTCGTTCACGGCCACAGGCGTTGCATTCGGGATCGGCGTCACCGTGGCGGTTGCTGTGGCTGTCGCCGTCGCTGTAGCTGTATTCGTGGCAGTGGCTGTATTGGTCGCCGTCGCAGTGGCTGTCGCCGTCGCTGTGGCTGTATTCGTGGCAGTGGCTGTATTGGTCGCGGTCGCAGTATTTGTGGCTGTGGCCGTGGCTGTCGGTTCATCCGTCGCTGTCGGCGTATAGGTTGCCGTCGCCGTTGGCTCATCGGTCGCTGTGGCGGTCGGCGTATGCGTAGCGGTATTTGTTGCGGTTGCCGTCGGTTCGTCCGTCGCGGTGGCAGTTGGCGTATGCGTTGCCGTCGGTTCGTCCGTCGCCGTTGGTGTATGCGTGATTGTGGCCGTCGGTGTGTGGGTGACCGTCGCGGTCGGCTCATCGGTGGCGGTTGCTGTTTTCGTCGGCGTCTTTGTGGCCGTGGCGGTCGCCGTGGCGGTCGCCGTCGCCGTTTTCGTGGCGGTCGGGGTTGCTGTTTTTGTGGCGGTGGCGGTCGGCGTCTTTGTGCCGTGCGGTCGCTGTGGGCGGCGCTGTCCAATCACAGGTGGTGGCCGAGAGGAAACGCACGGTAATCGTGTTCTCCGGCGCAGTGCTATAGCTGATCAGGCGCAGACGCGCAAAACCGGCGGTGCGGAAAGCCAGATTGTTGCCGTTGCCGCGGCTTTTATTCCACAGCGGCACGATGATATCCGTGCGGCGCAGCTCGTTGAGGGCGTTGCGCACCGAGGCCGCGTTGGTCTTGCCCGGTTTGGCGGTGATCCAATCGCCAATCGAAAGCGTGCCGTCGGCGCGGTTGTCCGGGTTGCGATAGCTCTCGCTGTCGCCGGGCGGGGTCAGGCTGTTTGCCAGCACGCCGGTGCTGTTGCTGCCCGTCCACGAGAGCCAGCCAAAGCTGCCCGGATCGCTGCCCAGGGGGATGTCGGTCAGGGTGGTTCCTTCGGCCAGATCGGCGAAAAGGTCTGCGCGTCCAGCCCAATGGGATAGAGCGCGCAGACCTGGAGATCGCCGCGGTCGATGGGGGTGGGCACTTCACCGCCCCCGCCGCCGGGGCGATCCTCAGACTTGGCGATAGTGGGCAGAAAGATACGGATGGCCGGGTCGGCCGTGGTCTCCTGGGCGGAGAGATTGGGAACCGGCAGCAGGTTGAGCAGGTATGCAACACAGACCAGCGTTGAGATCCATTTTTGAAGCGTTGCCATGGGGAAGGCTCCTACGTGTTCAGTCAGCACCAGACTCGATTGGAAAGTTGTCTGGGCGCAGCTTAAAAGAAGGAGCGTTTGAATTGCGTTTCAACGGCGTTTGATGGGGGGAGAAGATGACAAGATGAGGGGGTGACAAGGGGACAAGGGGAGAGGATGGGGCTGTTGACCAGAAGTCGAACTTTTCCGAAAAGTTCGACTTCTACGGTCGTCATGGCCTGCTGCGGCCTAACCGATGATCTTCAACTGGGGCAGATGGGCCAATATGGAGATGTCGCTGACCTGTGTGTTCCTCAGGTCGAGGGATTGGAGGCTGGTCAGCCCGGTCAGCGGCGACAGGTCGCTGACCTGTGTGTTCCTCAGGTCGAGGGATTGGAGGCTGGTCAGCCCGCTCAGCGGCGACAGGTCGCTGACCTGTGTGTCACTGAGGTCGAGGGATTGGAGGCTGGTCAGCCCGCTCAGCGGCGACAGGTCGCTGACCTGTGTGCCACTCAGGTCGAGGGATTGGAGGCTGGTCAGCCCGCTCAGCGGCGACAGGTCGCTGACCTGTGTGCCACTCAGGTCGAGGGATTGGAGGCTGGTCAGCCCGCTCAGCGGCGACAGGTCGCTGACCCCTGTGTTCCTCAGGTTGAGGGATTGGAGGCTGGTCAGCCCGCTCAGCGGCGAGAGGTCGCTGACCCTGTGTTACTCAGGTCGAGGGATTGGAGGCTGCTCAGCCCGCTCAGCGGCGACAGGTCGCTGACCCCTGTGTTACTCAGGACGAGGGATTGGAGGCTGGCTCAGCCCGCTCAGCGGCGACAGGTCAGCGACCTGTGTGTTCCATCAGGTTGAGGGATTGGAGGCTACTCAGCCCGCTCAGCGGCGACAGGTCGCTGACCTGTGTGTTCACTCAGGTTGAGGGATTGGAGGCTGCTCAGCCCGGTCAGCGGCGACAGGTCGCTGACCTGTGTGTACCTCAGGTCGAGGCTACGGGCTGTATCACTGAGTCTGTCGGCATGGCGCGCTATCCATTCGTTGGCGCGGTGTGTGCGGATATCTAGCAATTCCCAGAATTCCCAAGCCAGCAGATGCAGACGGCGGGCCTCTTCCCCATCAAGCGTTTCGGCAAGGCTATAGAGTTCCTCCAACAGCCGTTCTTGATCACCCGGCGTGGCGTAAGCCGCAATCAGACAGAGTGTTTCGTGCCATTCGGGCTGGCTGGCAAAATCCTGCACAGCTTTGACCACGCGGTTGTCTGCCACAATCTGTCCAGCCGCCAGAAATTCCTGAAAGGTGCGATGGACAAATTCAAACTCATGCATGGATTGAGGTTGCATCAATCCGGTGCGCCCCACCAGAAAGCGCACCACATCGGCGGCGGGCAAGCCTGCCTCTACAAGGCGCTCGGCGTCCTGGCGCGTAATGGCGGCGACGTTACACTCCATCATCCAATAGGCCAGGCGTGCCAATAGACGGCGTGTGGTTTCTGGCCGCGGATGGACGGTGTAGTCGCTTGTATCCACACGGCGGGCTTCGTCCCGGTTGAGCAGCATGTCGATACAGCGGTTGTAGAGTTGAACGCGATCCCGGCGGCAGTTCGCCGCTCTCGGTCAGGTTCAGGGCACAGAGCATGGCACAGAGCAGCGGTGTGTGCGCCAGACTTTGCAGTTGTGGGCGAATCATGGCCTGACGCAGTTGTCGCTCTTTGGCGGGCAAGCGTGCCTTGTCGGCATAGCGACAGCGTTCGTCAGCCATGGCTATATGCCATTGGCCGATGAACTCGTCAATGCGTGCTTCGTCCAGCGGTTGTAAATCGGCGCGCCAGAAATTCATGGCTTGAAACCACGCCTGGGTTTCGGCATTTTCCAGCGCGCTGGGTCGTCCGCTGACCACCACCGGCAGATCCGGGGCTAACAGCAGCAATCTTTCCAGCCATGCAAAGGCCTCGTGGCGTTTGGCGTCGCTGACTTCATCCATGCCATCCAAGAATATCAGGGCGCGCCCACGCCGGATCTGGTGAAGCGCCCACTGGTCGGGGGCCGACCCTGCCAGCAGATCCGATCCCGGCGCTGCGTGGGCTAGATCCGCCGTGGCGGGCAAAGGGCGCTGGGCGAAATCGCGCAGTTGTACAAAGAAAGGTAGCCGTTTGCGCCACGCTGCGCCATTGTCGCCGCGGTGTTGGGCCGCCTGCACTGCCGCCCATCTGAGCAGGGTGGTCTTGCCCAGCCCCGCCCCGGCCACGACGAGAAGCCGTGGATGTTGGGCCAGGGCCTCTTCTGTGTTGAACGATTCTTCTGTTTCGTGGCGACGTCGGTAGGGCTGCATTGCCTCAGCGTCCCGAGCTGGCTTAATCATGGAGATGCTCATCTTGACAAAGGCCACACTCAGGGGTTGACGCGCACCATCGATTAGCGCCACGCCAAAAAGTTGCAGGCGATCTAACTCGGCGGCCAGCAGCGTGCGATATTCGGCTTCAAAGGTCTGGGCCGATTGATCTTGTTGTTGACCATACGTTTCTGACAAGATTTGCGCCTGGTTGACCAGCACCGCTTGCATGTCGTCCAGCAGGCGGTCTTCGTTTTGGAGCAAACGGGCAGTGGTCTCACGGGTGAAATCGGGGACTCTGTCGGCCACGGCATAGACAAGCTGGGCCGCGGTTTGCAAGAGGCGTTCGTACAGGGCTTGCTGGGCCGCCGTCAAGGGCAGCGGGGGCGCTTCGCGGCGCAAGGCCCGGCTGAAGTCTGTGAGCACCAGATTGGTCTGCACCAACAGGGGCAGGGCGCGGCGGTTGAGAACCGCTTTGGCGGCGTGCAGCACCTCGTCGCGCTCGGCCTCGGCCAGCGCTTCGCGTTCATGGCGGAAGAGTTCGATCAGCCGTTCGGCGGCTTCGTCGCCGATGCGCTCGAAGATGCGCACGGCGTTGCGGCTGGCACGGTAATCGTTGTCGGTCAGCCGATCCACGACGCCGGGGATGTCCAGGCTGTCGGCCAGGGTCTCGGCCATGTCGCCAGACGTGATCACGCCGGGGATCTCGGCGCGGTCCTTGAGCACGGCGGCGAGGATGATGCGGGCCAGCAGTGGGGCCAAAGGTTTTGACGAGAAAGGGCAGCAACGGGTCCATGTCCTCTCCTCCAGACCTGTCAGGATTTCCGAATCCTGACAGGTCTTTATTCCTACGGATAAATCAGATGCGAATCGCGTGCCATGATCAAGGGCTGCGCGCCGTCGCCGCCGAAGTGTTCGGCCCAGGCGTTGGGATCATAGTCGCGCTTGACGAAACAGGCGCGGTGGACGGGGACGGCATGGTGCAGACCAATGCGGCGGGCCATTTTGGCGCTGCCCGCAAAGAAGGGGAATTCGCCCTCGCTGGGGTGATTGGTGAGAAAGCCGATCTGCGGCTGCAAGGCGGCCACGGGCGCGGTGAGATCGTCGTGTTCGGCGAAGGTGTGGATGGGATCGCCGGAGAAGTAGAGGCGCACGCCGTCGGCTTCCAGCACGTAGCCCAGGTGGGTGACGTCGGGCGGCTTGATGCCCAGCGTCGGGATCACCGGCGGGCGGTTTGGCATAGACGGCATGGACGGTAAACGCGCCCAGCGTGGTTTGCTGCCCGGCCTCGATCACCTCGGTCTGGGTGGCGGGGATGTCGGTGTCGCGCAGAATTTGGGTGATGCTCTCCTTGGGGCCAACAAAACGCACGGCGGGGAAGCTCTGCCAGATACGCAGAATCGACTCGGTGCAGGTGTGGTCGCCGTGGGCATGGGTGAGCAACACGCCAGCCGTGGGCAGTTGCGATTCGTCCAGCGGCGGCTGGGCGTGGATGAACTTTTCGGCGGAGCGGCTGTGCGGAAAGTAGGGATCGATCTGGATCACGCTGCCGCTGCTATCCTTCACGGCGAACGAACTCTGCTCGAACCAGTGAACGGCGATCTGACCCGATTCGGGCATGACTTGGGTAAATGGGTGCATGGGGTCTCCAAAGACGTGAGGAAAATCAGTGGGTTGGCGGGTGCTTTGTAGTGCGTAGTGCGTATTCCGTATTTTGCTACGAAATACGCACTACGCACTACGCTCTAGTACAAACTGCCCTTGGCGTTGCTCGTGACGGCGGCTTTTTGACCGCTGAAGTCAATCGACCCGAACTCGTCGCGGGCGGCTTTGGCGAGTATGCCGGCGTCGCTGGAAAGGGCCAGGTATTGGAAGCCCTCGGCGATGCGCTGGCTGACTTCGGGGGCGTTGAAGCAATGTTTGCCAGCGGCTTTGCCCGTCTTTTTGCAGGCCGCCAACACGCGCTGCATGGCTTCTTCGTGGGCGGTGCCGGGGCCAGTGTCCTTGTTGGAAAGGCCCATAGAGAGCGCCAGATCGTTGGGGCCGATGAAACAGCCGTGTACGCCGTCCACAGAGAGAATCGCTTCGGCGTTTTCCACGGCCTGGATGGTCTCGATCATGACAATGATGGTCAGTTGATCGTCGGCCCAGTCGCGGTAATCGGCGTCAATGTAGGAAGCCACACGGCTGCCGCCAAAGCTGCGCTGGCCGCGGGTGGCGTACTTCATGTTGCTCACCACGTTTTTGGCATCGTCCACGGTGTTGACCATCGGCACGACCAGCCCCATGGCCCCGGCATCCAGCGTGCGTTGAATCCAGACTGTGTCGTTCCAGGGCACGCGGGCCATGGGCACGGCCCCGCCCAGTTGAATGGCGCGGAAGCAGTTGACCATGGTCTCAAAGCCCACGGGGCTGTGTTCGGCGTCCACCACCAGCCAATCCCAGCCCACGTTTGCCATGGTCTCGGCGGCCACAGGCGAACAGAGGCCCAGCCACGCGCCCACAGACGCTTCGCCGTTGCGCAGTTTATCTGTGAGGGGATTGCTCGTAATTTTTTGTTTGCTCAAAAGACCCATGTGGTTTCTCCTGTGTGTTGGGGTGTGTAAATAGAAAGAGTGGATTGGGAATAGGAAAGGATAACGATACAGGTGCGACGCACTCACTCAAGGTCGATTGGTTGCGAAAACTATGGGGCGAGTGCGTCGCACCCTCGACCTGATAGATACTGGAAAGGAAAAGTAGCGAAATGGTAGCATCTAAACCGTTGTAGGGCAACTGACAGCCCCCTGTGTGGGCTATTTCTGTCTTTTGCCAGACTATGCTACGCTATCCCACACTGTGTTTGGTCGTTCAAGGTGTTTCTATCGGACAACTCTGTGATTCGACGCTGGCTCTTCCCGCTCCTCGTCTGTGTATTCGGCTGGTTTCTCTTTGCCCACCTGGGCGAACTGGAAAACTTGGCCCAAACCCTGAGCATGGGTCAATGGCAATGGATTGCGCTCGCCGCCCTGCTCCAGGTGATCTATTACTACTTTTACACCCTCATCTACACCACTTCCTTTGACACAGTTAATGTCAAAAGCAGCACATGGACCTTGATGCCGATTGTCCTGGCCTCGCTTTTTGTCAACGCCACGGCCCCCGCCGCCGGCGCGGCCGGCGTCGCCCTTTTTGTGGATGACGCCGGCCGACGCGGGCAATCGAAAACCCGCGCCGCCATGGCAACGGTGCTGGTGCTGGTTGCGGATCTGGGCACGTTTGTGCTGATCTTGCTGGCGGGGATGATCATCCTGTGGGCACAACAGCAATTGGAGTGGTACGAGACGATTGCCGCCGTGATCCTGCTGCTCTACATTGGCAGCATGGTGGTTATGTTGACGATTGGCCTGTGGCGTCCGCTCTGGCTGCACACGGTTCTCAGTTGGATTCAAAACAGCGTCAACCGTGTGGGCGGCTGGTTTCAACACCCGGAACTGCTGGTGGAGGAGTGGAGCAACCGCAACGCTGCCGAACTCACCGAAGCCGCCTATCTGATTGCCCACAACCGCGCCAAAATGGCGCGCACCCTGATGGTCGCCCTGATCTCGCATGTGGTGAACCTGCTCTGTCTGCACGCCGTCTTCATGGCCTTTCACCGATCGATTGGCTTGGGCGGGCTGGTGGCAGGCTATTCCATGAACATCCTCTTTTGGTTTGTCTCGCCCACGCCGGGCGGCGCGGGCGTGGTGGAAGGGCTGTTGCCGGTGATCTATGTTTCGCTGGGCATCCCCGCCGCCGAAGCCACGGTAATTGGGCTGGCCTTTCGCGGGCTGATCTTTTGGATTCCGCTCTCGATTGGCTTTCTGCTCTTGCGGCGGCTCAAGCTCTTTAGCCCCACCGAACGCTCGCTGGCCGAGACGGGCGAGGTGCGGGTCGTGTCGCTGATGGTGGCCGTCATGGGGCTGATCAACGTAATTTCGGGCATCACTCCGCCGCAAATTTCTCGGCTGCAACTGCTCAGTCCCCTGTTTGGGGTGGAGATACGCCAGAGTGGGCAGCTTATCGCCGTGCTGAGTGGCTTTGCGCTCTTGCTGTTGGCCCAGGATCTGTGGCGCAACAAGCGGGTGGCCTGGACGCTAAGTATAGCTGTGCTGATTCTCTCTATGCTGGCCCATCTCTTCAAAGGGCTGGACTATGAAGAGGCCCTGTTGGCGGCGATTGTGCTGGGCTTTCTGTGGACACAGCGCTATCACTTCCAGGCGCTGACCGATCCGCCTTCGTTCGCACAGGCGGTGCAAGTTTTGATCACCGCTGTGATCTTTACCCTGGCCTATGGCTGGATCGGTCTCTACATTCTCGACCATCACTTTGGCACTACCTATTCATTGCGCGGCGCGCTGGATCAGGCGGTGCGCCTCTTTACGCAGATGGACAATGCGGGGCTGTGGCCGTTCACCCGCTTTGGGGGCTATTTCCAGCGGTCGATCTATCTCGTGGCCGCCGTCACCGCAGGCTATGCGTTTTGGATGTTGCTGCGCCCGCTGCTCTTGCGCCGCCCCCTCAGCACGGCCAAGCGCGGCCGCGCCTATGCCCTGATCGCGGAGCATGGCCGCGACGTGTTGGCCCATTTTGCCCTCTTCCCCGACAAGCGCTATTGGTTTAGCCCCGGCGGCTCGCTGGTTGCCTATGCCGTGCGCCGACAAGTGGCTGTGGCATTGGGGGATCCAATTGGCCCGCTCCCCGATGCCTCCGCCGCCATCGTGGGGTTTCAGGGCTTTTGCCAGCGCCAACGCCTGCACCCCACCTTCTATCAAACCACGCCGGCCTATCTTCCCCTCTATCAAGAGGCCGGGCTGAGCGTACTCGCTATCGGCGCAGAGGGCATCGTCGATCTGGCAACCTTCGATCTCAACCAGCCCGCCCATCAGCCCCTGCTGGCGACCATCGACCGCCTGCGCCAGCGCGGGTATCGCACGGGGTTGTACACGCCGCCCCTTTCCGATCGGTTGCTGGCCGAGTTGCATTCGGTGAGCGATGAGTGGTTGCTTGCCATGCAAGGCCGTGAACGCAGCTTTGATCGCGGATGGTTTGATCAGGACTATATTGGCAACAGTCCCGTCTTCACCGTGCAATCGCCAGAGGGCGCAGTCGTGGCCTTTGCCAACCCCATCGCCGTAGAACCTGCCACCGTAGACCATGCCACCGTAGACCATGCCGATGAAATCACGGTGGATCTGTTGCGCTGGCGCGCCGATGTTGATACCGATGTAATCGATTTTCTGCTCATCTCGTTGCTGCAATGGGCCAAAGAGGAGGGGTATGACACCTTCAACCTGGGCCTGAGTCCGCTCTCCGGCGTAGACGTACAGCCCGATGACCCCACGGCCTCGGCAGCGCTGGCCTATGTGATTGAGCATGTGGGGCAGTTTTACGGGTTCCGCGGCATCCACGAATTCAAAGAGCAATTCTGCCCGGCGTGGCGACCGCGCTATCTGGTCTTCCCCGGCCTTGCGCATTTGGCCGCCGTGGGCGATGCGTTGGAAAGTGTGGGCAGTGGCGACAACTTTATCTTTGACTCTGCGGCGGGTTTGCTATATCGCCAGCGGGCTATCTTTGCCCATCGACAGGTGGCCGCCCAGGCCCACGGCCAATCTGCGCTGGCCCTGCGCCAGATTCCCTCCGATGAGGGCACAGCCCCGTCGTCGCACCCAATACCGTAATCTTTGGCGTCATCAACGCGCAGACGATCCGCTTGTTTTTCCTCGCATTATCCGGTTTCACAGCAGTGACTGGTCCCAAATGTCCAGAAAAAATGTAACTAAACTCTGTATAAATCGTTATATAGTTTGTAATATTCAGCCTGTATCATAGAGGCACGCTGGAGGAACTCTGGCAAACGTTCTCAATCAAATTAAACAAGAGGTAGATTTATGGATATCCCCATCCGTGCTGAGATCTTTTGTCGAGATGGTGTCTGTGGTCGTTCCACAGGGGTTATGTTTAACGCCGCCAAAGAGGTAACTCACTTGTTGGTGAAAGAGTATAGCTGGAATGGTGCAGAGCGTATGGTTCCGGTAAGAGAGATTGTCACCAGCACCGAGACCGTAATTCAGCTTCATTGCACACGGCTAGAAGTGATGGCTTGTGAGCCGTTTGCCGAAGAAGAATATGTGCACGTAGATGCCAAAATCGGCGGGGATAAGATGGCCCATCCTTAACCCCCATCCTTAACCAATCCGGGAATTTCAAGTCTGCTGACTAGCTTCGGTTACGCCAGTAAACTTGTTTCCAATGCCCTTCTGGTGTGATCTTAATCGGGGGATAAGATTGCATCAGAAGGGTTTTTTTGTTGCGCGAGCAGCGCCAGCAATAGCACCCACCCCAGCAATAGATCGGGCAGGGCATAGGAGGCGTCGATCAGTCCGTGCGCCAATGCCCCGGCGATGGCCGCACTGATCCCCAGCCCCAACCCACTGCGCGGCCGCATGCCATGCCACCCGCGCCGCAGCCCCGCCCACAGCCACCCCGCCGCCAGCACCACGCCGCCGATCCCCAGCCGTGTCCACCGATCCAGGATGAAATTGTGCGGATGGTTCAGATCTGGATCTTGCCAAGCCGCCGGCAAAATATAGCCGCTGCGATAGGCATAGAGAAAGTTATCCGGGCCGACGCCCAGCCACGGGTAATCCCAGGCCATACGCAGGCTGCTGCGCCACAGGTTGAGACGCACGCCGCCTGTGCTGCCCGCGCTGAAATCGCCCAATGCCTGAAAGCGCTCCGCCCCCACAAAGGGCAGCAGGCCGGCAATCATGCCCACCGCCACCGCGCCCAATCCCCACAGCGGACGCAGCGAGCGCCCTTGCTGGCGTAACAGCCGATAACCGCCCACAGCCAGGACAACGAAAATGGCGGGCAACGCCAAGATCAGCGCGCCCTTGCTAAAGGTCAAGAGCAGCGCCGCCAGTTGTACCACGCTCATGGCCCAAAGGAGGGCAGACCAGCGCCGCCCCTCTTCGCCAATCTCCAATTCCCGATCCCCAAACAAGGCCAACCCCAGCGCCACCGCCACGGTCCGCTCCACATAGAGCGCCAAATTGTTGGGCGATCCATAGAGACCGCGCACCCGGTTGACGCCCTCGGCTTCAATCAGCATCTGCCCGCTGGCGTATTGGATCAGCCCGATTCAGCGCGATGACTGTGCCGCCCAGCAGCCAGCCCATGATCAGTGTGCGGATGCCGTTGGCGTGTCGATCCACGTGCAACGCCATGTGTAGCAAGAGGGCAAAGCCACCCGCCGCCACAAAAAGCACACGCCATTCGCGCAGCGCCACGGCGCGGTGATCCGCAGCCAGGGCGGCCAACAATGCAAGGATGATAATGGCGGCGAGCCAAGTGAAGAGGGAAGGGGGAAGGGGGAAGGGTGAA
Source organism: uncultured Chloroflexia bacterium (assembly GCA_963721725.1). Lineage (GTDB taxonomy): Bacteria > Chloroflexota > Anaerolineae > Caldilineales > Caldilineaceae > RI-153. The sequence goes on along the minus strand of CAVRLX010000003.1, from coordinate 414,760 downwards.
GGGTGTCGCCTGCTGTCTACGCCGACGCGCAGCGCCACCAGTGCCAGTCCACCCCAGACGCCAATCTCAATGAGGTTGAGGGCGCGACCCGGCAGAATCGGCAGCGGGTGCAGGTAGAAGGGCAGGGCAAAAAGCAGCGCCGCCCCCCAGAGCACTGGTCTTTGGAAGCCCACCAGCGCCAGTAATGCCAGCCCGCTATCACTGAGCCACCACAGATCACGCCAGATCCCAACGGCGATGAGAGGCAGGGCGAGGCAGAGAAGAAGGGAAGGGGGAAGGGGGAAGAGGGAAGGGGGGGAAGAGGGAAGGGGGAAGTGGGAAGGGGGCCACCCGTCACCTGCCGCCTTCCGTCTACCACCTGCCATCCCGCTGCCAACAGCAGTACCAGCACCGGCCAGAGCGGCCAGGGCGCGGGCGGTAACGCATCCACGGCGACGGCGCGCAGGGGGATCTGCCCCCAACTGCGCCAGACTTCTACTTCGACTCGGTGGGGTCCGGCATCCTCCGCACGGTGGACGATGACCCACTGGGGCGCGGGGCCGTCGGGCTGTTGGCGTTCGGGGGCCAGCAGCGGTTTGTAGCCTGCCGCTTGTGTGCTGCTATTATGGTTGCCAAGTATCACAGGCAGCCGATTGGCGGGCGCATCGTCCACACGCACATAAAGATAGCCCCAGTAGTTGCCCGTTGCCAGGTGCAGGGCCAGGGTTTGCCCTGTATAGCCAAAGGTCAGCCGTCCGGCTGGCTGCTGCCACGCATCAGCCGGTTCGCTGGGATCTGCGCCCGCGGGGCTGATCTGCCAGCCTGGGCTATAGGTGAAAAAAGGGCTGTCCATGCTTGCAACGGTCCCAGCGGTCAACTGTGTATGTGGTTGCGGGTCGGCAACCGCAGTGGGCGGGGGCGCGAGCGCGCAGCAAAACCCAGATCAGGGCGGCGGTTACCAAGAGAAGGGGAAGCAACCAGGGGCGAACGAAGGTTAGTAAACGCGACATGGGGCAAATGGTATCATTGCCCCAATCTGTTGGCAATTTTGCAAGAAGTCAACCGCTGCCCAGAATTGACCATCCCTTGTGAGGTCAGGTATAATCGGGGACGCGTTTTACGTCCGAACTGCCCTGTTTTTCTTGTGTTCCAGAGGAGTACGCCATGACTGAAAAACCGCAGGATCCGAACCACAATCCGCTGAATGAACTGGCGGATGATCTGAGTTCTTCGCTCCAGGGCGAACAGTATAACGTTCACAATGCTTCTGTGGGATCGTTACAGGGCGGACGTATAACTATGTCAAAATCGGCAGCGCGCACTGTGCGCGCCAATGCCATGGACATGGACGAGTCGGCCACCGTATTGGTCCACGCCAACTCGTTGGAAATGCGCGATTCAGCCAGCGTGGCGATCTTTAGCAGCAAAGCAAGGTTGCAAGAGAGCAAAGCCTCGGTGGTAATCAGTGCCAAAGTCACCGCCCAAAAAGTGCGGGTGGGGTTATTGGTGGCTGGCCGGGTGGAAGGGGACGTAAAAACAGTGCTTACACCCTTGGGCGTGCTGGCCTTTGGGGCCGGTGTTGGATTAGTGGTGACACTACTACAGGAAGTCATCAGGCGGCTTCGTGCAGTTGGTTCAGCGTGAAGGTGCTCGCCTGAAGGTAATTAACGACGAATCATTATTGTTGAAGGAGTGGCAGATGTCAGAATTAGCATTAGAGGCAAAGTTACGGCCCACCACCGGCCCTGAAGTTCGGCGTATGCGCCGTGAGGGCATGGTTCCGATTGTGATCTATGGCAAGCACCAGGAGCCGGAACACGCCCAGGTGGTGATGAAAGAGTTGGATCGAGTTCTAAGCGCGGGTGGGTCTTCCCAGTTGGTAGAAGTCGCCCTGGAAGGGATGGGCCAGCGCCACATTCTGATCCGCGCTGTGCAGCGCCATCCGGTGCGCCATCACCCTATTCATGCCGATTTTTACGCCGTGAGCATGACGGAAAAGCAACAGGTTTCCATTCCTGTGGTAGCTGTGGGCAAGCCACGCGGTCAATCCACCGAAGTGGTGTTGGTGCAGTCGCTGGATCATGTGGAAATTGAAGCCCTGCCCGCTGATATTCCCGCCCATTTGGAAGTGAATGTTTCGCGACTGGAATCACCGGACAGCGAGCCGATTACCGTGGCCGACTTACCGGAGATTTCGGGTGTGGTCTATTTGACTCCTGCTGACGAGACCCTCTTTAGCTTGGTAATGACACGGCCCGTCGAGGAGACAGAAACTGAAGCTGTGGACGCCGAGCCAGAGGTCATTGGCCGCGGTCGTGATGAAGACGACGATTAGTCGTTGGACGGGACAAAAAAACCTGCCTGGTTTCCAAAACCAGGCAGGTTTTTTTATTTACGCAGCGACCGGCTCGGCCACGCCTGCGGCTTTTCGCAGGATCTCGGCCTTATCGGTGTTTTCCCAGGGCAGTTGCACATCATCACGGCCAAAGTGACCGTAGGCCGCAGTCTGCCGATAGATGGGGCGGCGCAAATCCAGATCGCGAATAATCGCACCGGGGCGCAGATCAAAGTTCTCTTCGATCAGCCGGGCAATCTTCTCGTCGCTGATCTTGCCGGTGCCAAAGGTCTCGACGTTGATGCTGAGCGGGCGCGCCACACCGATCGCATAGGCCACCTGAATTTCGCAGCGGTCGGCAATGCCAGCGGCCACAACATTCTTGGCCACCCAGCGCGCGGCATAGGCTGCACTGCGATCCACCTTGGTGCAATCCTTGCCGCTAAAGGCGCCACCACCGTGCCGCCCCATGCCGCCGTAGGTGTCGACGATGATCTTGCGGCCGGTCAGCCCGGCATCGCCCATCGGGCCGCCCACCACAAAGCGACCGGTGGGGTTGGTGAAGATGCGCAACTTGTCGATCCACCATGTCGGCCGGCAGCACCGGCATGATCACCTTCTCGATCAGCTCTTCGCGAATCTCTTCCTGGCTGATCTCCGGCGCATGCTGCGTGCTGATCAACACGGTGTGGATGCGCTTGGGCTTGCCATAGGCATATTCCACCGTGACCTGGGTCTTGCCGTCGGGGCGCAACCAGGGCAGAGTGCCATTTTTGCGCACTTCGGCCAGGCGGCGAGCCAGCTTGTGGGCCAGGTAGATCGGCATGGGCATCAGCGTGGGTGTCTCATCACAGGCAAAACCAAACATCATGCCCTGGTCGCCAGCGCCGACCGCTTCGATCTCATCGACTTCTGCATCCACCGCCTTCTTTGGACTCTCCAGCGCCGATCGACGCCCATGGCAATGTCTGGGCTTTGCGAGGCAATTGCAACCTGCACGCCACAAGTGTTGCCATCAAAGCCCTTTTCGCTGGCGTCAAAGCCGATCTCTTTGACCACCTTGCGGATCAGCTCATCGAAATTGACAAAGGCGGTGGTGGTAATTTCACCCAACACCATCACAAAACCGGTCTTGATGGCCGTTTCACACGCCACACGCGACATGGGGTCTTGCGCAAAAATTGCATCCAGCACCGCATCGCTGATCTGGTCACACATCTTATCCGGATGACCTTCAGTCACCGACTCGCTCGTAAAGAGCAGCGACGGCGAGGTCATAAATGTACTGACATAGCTTCGTTTTCTCCTTGTCAAAATAGTTTGATTGTCGGCATGGTGGATTGGTACGATCGTAATGCACTTACGATCATGACGACGAAGCAATGTCGTCAACGTGCTTAACCATACGCAATCGCATAAATCTTTAATGTCCTGTCCCCAGGCTCCACTCATTCAGATACGTCTCCTGCTCGGCGGTCAGGGTGTCGATGTCGACGCCCATCGCCTTCAGCTTGAGGGCGGCGATTTCACGGTCGATCTCGTCGGGCACGTCATAGACATGGCCGCTCAGCTTGTCGCCCTGCTTGAGCATATACTCGGCGGCCAGGGCCTGGTTGGCAAAGCTCATGTCCATCACCGCGCTGGGGTGACCTTCGGCGGCGGCCAGGTTGACCAAGCGACCTTCGCCGGCCACATAGATGCGGCGACCATCTTCCAGGGCATATTCGTCCAAGAACTCGCGCACACGCGTGATCTTGGTGCGCCATCGTCGTTCAGCGCCTTCATGTCGATCTCGACATCAAAGTGACCGCTGTTGGAGAGGATCGCGCCATCGCGCATCACTTCCAGGTGGTGCTTGTCGATCACATGGATATCACCGGTGGCGCTACAGAAGATGTGACCGATCTTTGGCGGCTTCGCTCATCGGCATGACACGGAAGCCATCCATCACGGCTTCCAGCGCGCGCAGCGGATCGATCTCGGTGACGATGACATTGGAGCCCATGCCCTTGGCGCGCATGGCAATGCCCTTGCTGCACCAACCGTAGCCGCCGACGACAAAATTCTTGCCCGCCAGCAGCACATTGGTGGCGCGGATAATGCCATCGATCGTGCTTTGGCCGGTGCCATAGCGGTTGTCGAAGAAGTGCTTGGTCTGGGCATCGTTGACGGCCATCACCGGGAACTTCAGCTTGCCCTGCGCGGCCATCGCGCGCAGCCGGATCACGCCGGTGGTGGTCTCTTCGGTGCCGCCGATCACGTCTGTCAGCAGATTCGCTGCGGCTGGTGTGCAACATGGCAACCAGGTCCATGCCATCGTCCATGGTGATGTGCGGGCTGAATATCGAGCACACTGTCCATGTGCGAATTGTACTGTTCGTTGCTTTCGCCCTTGATGGCATAGACCGGCATTTCGTAGTAGGAAACCAGGGCGGCGGCAATGTCATCCTGGGTGCTGAGCGGGTTGCTGGCGCACAGGGCGACTTCGGCCCCACCGGCGATCAGAATGCGCATCAGGTTGGCCGTCTCGGTGGTGACGTGCATGGCCGCGGCCATGCGGATGCCCTTGAACGGCTGCTCCTTCTTGAAGCGCTCTTCCATCAGATCGAGCACGGGCATCTCTTTGGCGGCCCACTGCATACGAAAACGACCCTTTTCGGCCAACTTAATATCGGCAATGTCGTAAGATTTTACTGCGGTTGTCATGGAAAAGACTCCTGTGAAAGAAAAAGAAAAACAAATGTTACATGCTGGGTGTTTATAGGATGTAATGCGTGATCCGTATTTTTACGCATTACGCATTACGTTCTGCCACCCCTTCAACAAACGAACAATGCACAACAAACCCCAAACTTTCATAAAGCGAACGGGCCACATGATTGCGCGTGTCCACGTTGAGGACCAGATTAGTGATGCCATCAGCCTGGGCTGCGTTGACAATCGCCGCGGTGATGCGTCGGGCATAGCCACGCCCGCGACAGTCGGGCCGGGTGTAGATGTTGCCAATCGCTGCGACGCCCTCGCCCCGGTTGACAATGTGCGTGCCACCAACGGCGGCGAGTGCGCCAGTTTCATCGGCAAGGCCAAAGAAGATGCCACCGTCCAACTGATACGGGTCAAAGGCGTCTGGCGTGAACGGCCCGCCGTGGGTGTAAAGTTGGCGCAAACGGGGCGCATCGTCAACTGTAAGCCGCACTGCGTCAGGATCGGTGGGCGGCAGAGTCACCACGGCGGGCAACGCCATGCGCACCATTAACCGCCGATCGGCGCTATTGTCGTAAAACTGCCCGATCACGGCCTCGTGTTCCTCGCGGATACTCAGGTATACCTGATCCGGCAAGGGTTCGGCGGCCTCAGTCAGCACTGTTGCCAGCGCCGTCGGTGATCCCACGCTCATCAGCACTGTGGGTGTCAACCCGTCAAAGAGCAGCACCAGCCCCTCTTCATCCACCAGCCAACGACAGTGCGGCGCAAAGGCCGGTTGCAGATCGGCAATGGCATAGGCCGCCCAGATCGGATCGGCAGTGAGGATGGAGCGTACAGATTGAGCATTCCCTTTCACCTTGTCACCTTGCCACCCTGTCATCTCTTCAGCCGGTACAATTCCCGCTCCACGCCGAAATTCTCTTCATAGCGCTTGCCAAACTCGGCCAGGGTAAAGCGGTGATTGGTCGTCCCCACCTGCTCCAAAATGTAGGTGCTGCACAGCGCGCCCACGCGCCCGCATACATCCAGGGGCAGGCCCACGCTCCAGGCTGCAAAGAAGCCGCCGCGATAGCCATCGCCAGCGCCGGTTGGCTCGGCAATGTGTAGCGGCGTCGCCACCGGCACGCGGATCACCTCGCCGCCGCGATAGATTGTGCTGCCGCTCTTGCCCTCGGTGATCACCAACGTCTCCACTTGGTTGCGGATCTGGTCGAGATCCCAGCCGGTCTTCTCCTGGGTCACCGCGGCCTCATAGTCGTTGACCATGAGAAAGGCCGCGCCGGGGATGCTCTGACGCAGTTCCTCGCCGCTGAGCCGGGCGATCTGCTGGCTGGGATCATAGGCAAAGGGGATGCCCAAATTGCGGCATTCGTTGGCATAATTGAGCATGGCCTGGGGATCGTTGGGGCTGATGATCACCAGTTCGGCATCGGCAATGGCGCGATCTTCCAGCGAGACGTTGCGAGCATGGGCCATGGCGCCGGTGTAGAAATTGGCGATCTGGTTCTGATCCAGATCTGTGCTTACAAAAAAGCTGGCGGTGAAATCATCGGGAATCTCGATAATCTGATCCGTGCGCAGCCCCTGTTCTTCTAGCCAGCGCCGATAGTCGCCAAAGTCCTGCCCCACCGTGCCCAGGATCACCGGATCGCCGCCCAGCAGTTTCATGGAATAGGCAATGTTGGCCGCCACGCCGCCGCGCTGGCGCACCATGGAATCGACGAGAAAGCTAACGCTCAGACTTTGGAGTTTTTCGGGCAGAATGTGTTCGGTAAACCTGCCTGGGTAATTCATTAAATAATCGTAGGCAATCGAGCCGGTGACAATAATGGACATGAATGATCCTCAATGAATGGTTTTTAACTGATTTGGCGAGTTCGTACTGCGTATTCCGTAAGGCTAGGTGGACGAACTGTTCTCAAGCCATGAGTCCTTGTGGTTAACGGAACAATACGCAATACGAACGTCACCGCAACGTGTTGTTCGGCCACAAATCCACTACCCCGCTAGAAACGTTTGAACATCTCGCCAACTGTTAAGCAATATGTCACGATTTTCCGGCTTGCGATTCACAAACATAGGACTTGGGTGCGGGCTTTTAAAAACTTTCAGATGGGGCGCAATATCCCGAACGTATCCTTCAACCTTATGAGCTTTGCCTCCGACCAAGACTATGGCGCGCAGCTTTGGTAAAAGCTGAATCAGCTCAGCTAGAGACTTTATCCCCGCCGTAATATCGGCAGAATTCGCTGGACGTATCTTTCTTCCCGATCCGATATACCAAGGAACCGTGTTCCAGGCAACTGTGCGTTTACGATCTATTCCGGCTTCCCGGCTAATTTCAAAAAAATTCTTTGCCGATTCATCAGGATTGTTCATCGAAACAAACCCAGAATTTCTTGCCTTCGGCCCCGGGGCTTCAAGCAAAAATAAAACTTCTGCATCAACGCCTCCATCCCACGGATCAATGTAAGGAATTGCGGCATCAGGCCCAATTTTTTCGCGAAGGCGGCGGACGAATTTTGACAACGGAGCAATATGGGCTTCATCGATCTGCGACAGACGACGTTCTAGCGCGTCTGGCTCTCTGAGCAGCTTTGGGCGATCCATTGATTCTCCTCTTGAGATCTGATGTAAGTCTGGAATGAAATCAAAAAATCGTAGAGGCATGAGGTGGGGCGGGAAACTTTGTCTCAGTAGAAATGAAGCAGTCAGCCCGCCCCACCTCATGCCCCTACAGCTTCTCTATGCCTGTATCTCACGTCTGCTCGGGCCTCACCCACTGGATGATGCTATCCGGCGGTGTGTCCGCGGCCATACGATCCAGCAGTGTAACAGCGTCGTCGGCGATGAGAACCAGATCTTTATACTGCGGGCGGATGAAACCTTCGTCAATGCCCCGTTCGATCATCTGCCACAGGGGATCGTAATAGCCCGCGATATTGAACAGGCCAATGGGCTTGGCGTGAATGCCCAACTGTCCCCAAGTGATGGTCTCGAACAATTCTTCAAAGGTGCCAAAACCGCCGGGCATGGCGATAAAACCATCGGCCAGCTCGGCCATGCGTGCCTTGCGCGTGTGCATAGTATCCACGATCTCCAGCGTGCCAATCGGCGGGCCAGAGACCTCACGCGGCGTCAGCGGTTCGGGGATGATGCCGATGACCTCGCCGCCATTATTGTGGACCGCACGCGCCACGCTTCCCATCATACCGGCGCTGCCGCCGCCATAGACCAGCCCGATCCCCCGGCGCACAAGTTCCGCGCCCAGCGCCGTGGCCCCGGCTACATAGGCGGGCTGATTGCCTGCGCTTGATCCACAGTAAACACAGATGCGGGTAAAGTGGTTCACAGGGCAAGCCTTCGACTGCTACAGTCTAGATGAGTAGTGCGTAGTGCGTGTTTCGTGCTGCGTGTTACGTGAAACGTGAAATTCATCACCTTGTCACCCCTTCACCTTGTCACCTTGTCGATGCTGCCGTCCAGCAACAATCCGCTTCCCTGCCTTCTCCACGGCGGCTTTCAAGCTCTGCGTAAAGGGCGGATAGCAGATGCCCTCTTCGGTGACAATGCCGGTGATGTAGCGATGCGGGGTCACGTCAAAGGCCGGGTTGTAGACGGGCACGCCTGCGGGCGCGATCAGCGTTTCGCCCACCAACGCCACTTCCTCGGCCCCGCGCTCCTCAATCGGAATCTGATCGCCATCGGACAGCGAGAGGTCCACAGTGCTGGTGGGGGCGACACAATAGACGGGAATGCCGTTTTCTCGCGCCACCACGCCCAGTTTGTATGTGCCGATCTTGTTGGCAACGTCGCCATTGGCCGCCACCCGATCCGCCCCAAAAATCACCACATCCACCTTGCCCGTGCGCATCAGATGACCGGCGGCGTTGTCCGCGATGAGGTGCATGGGCATCTCGGCGCGCATCAGTTCCCAGGCGGTGAGGCGCGCCCCTTGCAGGCGGGGCCGGGTCTCGTCCACCCAAACGTGGATGGTCTTGCCCTGCTCCTGGCAGGCGTAGATCACACCCAGCGCCGTGCCGAAATCTACGGTTGCCAGCGAGCCGGTGTTACAGTGGTGCAGCAGATTGGCGCCATCGGGGATCACCGCCGCGCCGTTGAAGCCCATGCGCCGGTTGATCGCCACATCGTCATCGGCCAGAGTTTGGGCTTCGTCTAGCAGGGCGCACGCGGATGCTCTCCACGTCGCCGCTGTTTTCGGCCACATCCAGCAGCCGTTTCGTGGCCCAACTCAGGTTGACGGCGGTGGGGCGGGACGCATCCAGCGTCTCTTTGGCGGCGCGCAACTCGGCCAACAGCGTTTCCCGGTCGCTGGCAGTGCTGATCTGCGCCGCCAGCGCCATGCCAAAGCCGCCTGTGCCCCCAATCGCCGGTGCGCCGCGCACATACATTTCGGTGATGCTGCGGGCAACTTCGGCCACCGTGCCAAACTCGGCGATCACAAATTCGCCGGGCAACAGACGCTGGTCGATCATCTTCACTTTGTCATCTTCCCAAAAGACGGTTCGCATGATCTTCTCCCACTGCAAATTTCACTGCCAAATAACCAAGAAATAAAAATCCCTCTCGTCTAGATCCGAGAGGGTCAAGCGCATCCATGTGTACTCTCATCTTTCAGATCGCGCCGTTCGCGTTGAGCCGTTCGCGTTGATCTGATGGACTTGGCACCCACTGGTTTGTTGACTACTTTAGCGTGCTGCCATCTCTCTGTCGCACTTGGGCAGATAGACGATCACACAGAATAAAGTAACAACCAAAAACCGGGACTCCAGCAGGTTGCCGGGGGATCATCGGGCCGCTCCCTCCCCCCTCTGGATAAGAGATATTTTCGTTTGGGCATGTGCCATGCGTTTCTATGGTACACACAGCCAGTGAGACTATCACAGCGATCTGGCTTTGTCAAAACGTGTAGGGATAGTGCCGATTAAGGCTTTTGCCGCGTCGCTTGCGGCCACTCTGTGTGCGCTTAGGCGCAGGGGCTGTGAAGCATAAACTCGTATTGGGTAATCTCACAGGCAACGACCAGAGTGTGTGGGAGCCAGTGGGGCGCACGCTTGACCAACAGCCCCTCACGTTTTGTATTGAACATGCCCAAGACGCGCGAAGAAGCGCGGCATATGGCCGAAAATCGCAACGTCTTCGGCTTCAACATCACTCTGGTGCCGGCGGCATGTCCTGGCGGCGGCTACTGAGGAAATCGAGCGAGCGGCTGATCTCCTCGGCGATCTCGGCACAGGAAAGGACATGAACCCAGGCCTAGGGTACAGAGGCGCAGGTTGAATCAAAAGCTGGCTGGGCGGTGAACTGGTGGATCGCCTGGGCGTGGGCGTGGACCCCGGGACGAATCTGAACGCACCCAGTTCGCTTTCGGGGCAACCTGCGGCTAGCGGCACGCAGCGGCAGACGACAGGTCGACGGCGGTAGCGAAAAGAGCCGTCAGGTTTTCAGAAAACCTGACGGCTCTTTATTGCTTGGTGAACTTAACGCCATGCACCGTGCTATTGTCGGCCTCAATGCGCTGGCTACCCCCTCCCGTGAGGTTAAATTCGATCTCTTTCACCACGCTGCCATTACGCGCCACAATCTCCTGGACGGCGGGTTGCGCCAGCAGGGCTTCAATTTCCGCCGCCCGATCTGGATTGGCCTGGAGCAGCGGCAGCAGCACCCCCGCCAGCCGCGCCTTTGAATGTCTGTGGATTTTTCTCAAACAGGGCCAGAGTCTGCTCTGCTTCGGCGTTTTTCTCCGTGCGGAAATGATTGTGTAACTTGCCCAGCAGACGTCTTGCCGTTTCTGTCAAGGCTGCGCCCACCCGTTCCAGTGCACCATCGCTGACCTTTTCTACATAGGGCAGCAGCAGGGCAATCGCCTGTGCGGTGAGTTGTGTGTAGTCCATCGTGGTCCCTTTCATCTGTTTTCCAAACCAGCCAGGTTTTCTGAAACCTGTCTGGTTTTAAAATTGATCCGATCGCGCGCCCCAGGGCGTGATATCTCTGTACATTGTCGCGGCTCGCTTCGGGTAGATCGGGATCGGCGGCGAACGCGCCGGCCCAGGTGTGACATTGGCGGGCCACGACCAACGCCTGCCCGGCCAGCCCAGACTTGCCCGCGGCCCGGTGCGCCTCGGCGGCGGCTACCAGCCGCAAACCCAGGTAGACAGACCAGGAGAGAGCTGTGGCTGGAATGTGTAGCGGGCGCACAATTTGCACACAGGCGGCCATTTGCTCTTTGCACTGATCATAGCGGGCCAGGGCAAGCGCCGTCTGGGCCAGACCCAGCAACGCATACGCTTCGCCGCTTTGGTCGCCGATGCGCCGAAACACTTCCAGCGCCTCTTGATACTGTGCCTCCGCCTCCGCATAGCGGGCCAGGTCACGCGCCGTCTCGGCCAGACCCCGCAACGCATACGCTTCGCCCCTTTGGTCGCCGATGCGCCGAAACACTTCCAGCGCCTCTTGATACTGTGCCTCCGCCTCCGCATAGCGGGCCAGGGCAAACGCGCCGTCTGCGGCCAGACCCCGCAACGCAGACGCTTCGCCGCTTTGGTCGCCGATGCGCCGACACACTTCCAGCGCCTCTTGATACTGTGCCTCCGCCTCCGCATAGCGGGCCAGGTCACACGCGCCGTCTCGGCCAGACCCCGCAACGCAGACGCTTCGCCGCTTTGGTCGCCGATGCGCCGAAACACTTCCAGCGCCTCTTGATACTGTGCCTCCGCCTCCGCATAGCGGGCCAGGGCACACGCCGTCTCGGCCAGACCCCGCAACGCATACGCTTCGCCGCTTTGGTCGCCGATGCGCCGAAACACTTCCAGCGCCTCTTGATACTGTGCCTCCGCCTCCGCATAGCGGTCCAGGGCAAGCGCCGTATCGGCCAGACCCCGCAACGCATACGCTTCGCCCCTTTGGTCGCCGATGCGCCGAAACACTTCCAGCGCCTCTTGATACTGTGCCTCCGCCTCCGCATAGCGGGCCAGCGGCAAGCGCCGTCTCGGCCAGACCCCGCAACGCAGTACGCTTCGCGCCGTGGATCGTGGCGCAGGCGTGCCCACCAGATCACGAAAAAATGGGGGGCAGCCTTCGACGGGGGCGTCTCATCCCCTGTGGTTGTGATCTGTAAACCATACCAGTCTTCCAGCCGGGTCGCCAGCCGCTCGGTCAGGGCATCGTCCAGCGGGTGCGCCAGCAGGCTGTGCAGCCGTTCGGTGGAGAGTGACATGTTGCCCTCGCCGTGGGCCAGTTCGGCTTTGTAGAGCGTCAGCCACAGATCGCTGCCTGCGGGCAGATCCACCTCAGCCGCCGCACCGATCAGCGATTGGGCAGCGGGCCAGTCGGCCCGCTCCAGGGCGGCTTCAATGGCGGCGCGCATCCCCGCGAAGACGCCGACAGGGTCGGCCTGCAAACGGTGATAGAGCGCTTCGCCTCGGTTGCCCTGTTGATCAAACCAGGCGGCGGCGCGTGTATGCAAGATTTTCCAACGCGGTTTATCCTGTTTGATCTCGCTCAACAGTCCCGCTCGCACAGTCTGGTGATAGTGCAGCCCGTTCCCATCGCGCTGCACAAAAGGTTCGCTGCGCAGGCGCTGCCATAGGTCGTCGTAGTGGGTACGCCGCGGCAAAGGGCGTACCCTCCAAATCGCTCAACAGGGCGCGCAGCAGCGCCACACCGGAGAGCCGCCGGGGCAGGGCTGCTGCCAACAAGAGGTGGTAGCGTTCCCACAAGCGGGCGTCGTTCTGGCGATGGGCGGCTTCGGCCAACTGTTCCAGATAGCGAGCCACCACATAGCGGATGCGCTCTTCGTGGGCTTTGGGCAGCATAGCTTCCAGGTTGGCAAGCAGGGCAGGTGCCTCGATGACCGTGTCACAGAGCAGACCCAGTAAAAGAGGGATGCCGTCGCCCAGGTGCACAAGGCTCTGGCGGGTGGGGGTATCCTCGCGGAAGGTAGTCAGAATTTTCTGGATAAGGGGCTGTTGACCGTGGCGGTAGAACACATAGTCGCGCACAAAGGTGACCGATTCGGCCTCGCTCAACGGCGGTAGTTCGGTCTCGGTCCAGCGGTCCACACGCTGGCGACTGGCAGCCACGGTCAGCAGATGATAGCCCAGACGGTTGCCCGCCCACAGCGTGTCCAGTTCGGCTTCCAGCCAGCGACTCAGCGGGCGCGCCGCCATCTCCACCGTGTCCAGCACCAGCACGATTAGCGGTCGGGGGGTGCGGTTGGGGCGACCATATTGATCCTTGGGTGTGCGCTTCTGGCAGAGGTGGGGCAGCGCTTCATCAAGGGCACGGCGCAGTTCGGCGGTGATGTGACTTTGGCCGGTGTCGTTAATGATGTTGACATTTTCAATATGGCTGTTGTGGGCGTCAATGCTCTGATGGCTAGATTGCGCCCGCGCCTGCTCAATGGCATTCGTCACGGCGCGACAGGCGCGAAAGGGGTTCTGGCGCGACCAAGCCAGCCGCTGCCAGGGTTGGCGGCTCTCCTTTTCAATCATCTCCAGATTCGTGATTACTCGATCCACAAAATCAAAAGGGGTGGTGGGGGCCGTGGGGCTATCAAAGTCCACGCTCACCACATAGGGTGTAATCGTCTGCGCCCCGGCCACAATTTCAGCCAGCAGGCGGCTTTTGCCCACGCCGGCCAGCCCGTAAAAGCCAGGGCGAAGGAAGTCTTTGGGGCTGTCGCGCACATCGTTGGGGCGTTGCAGTCGATCCAACACCCGCTCAACCAGGGGCTGGCGGGCAACCAGGGGCAGTTCATGGGTGGTTCGTTCCATCGCACTTCACTTTTGGGTAAATGGATCTCAATAGGCGGCGATGCAGGCGGCGATGATGGTAGGGGTAGTATAGGCGAAAGGACAAAAAGGCAAAAGCGCACAATTTCCCCGGGTTTGAAAGACACCTATTTCCCCATCAAACGCGCATGAAACGCTTCCCAAACGCGCACATCGCTATCCTCGGCGCAGAGACCCGTGAACCCTTTGCGTCACCCACAGGACAAAGACCGATGGCGACTTTCCCCCGATTCCATACCAAACTTGTGACCGCTGCCCTGCTGCTGGCGGTGCTCTGCATTGCGCTGGCGGGCGTGGTTCCCGCACGCGCCCAAGATGCGCCGCCCCTAGCCACGGATCAGGTGCGGCTGGTGGGGCTGACCATTCAGCCCAGCCCGGCCACGCTGGTGGTTCCCAAGAACACCGGCACGATTGTAACGCCGCTGTTGATCCGCTCCGACGGCGTCACCGGCGAGCTGCCTGCCCTGCCCGAAACCGCGGTCTTCTTGGCCGAACTGCGCGGGCCAAGCTTCAAGACGCCCATCCCCGTCAGCGCACCGCTTAACGGATCGTTCCCGATTCCGCCGCTGGCCCTGGCGGGCAACTACACGTTAGAGAACATCCGCCTTGTCCACGGCGGCGAAACCTTGGTGGACAGCGATCCCAGCACGGTGGGCATTGAGGTCATTGAAAAAGTGCTGGAGACGCAGGTCACAGTGAAGCCGCTTACGGCACAGGAGATCGAGCAGCGCGGCATCTATGTGGATCAGACCAACTATCAGGTGGTCAACTTCACCGTGGGCTTCGGGCTGGAGAACAACGAGATCACAATTGACTTCCCCATGATCCTGCCCAAGAACAACAACAGCCGATCTGCCCGGCCTGCCCACGCTGAAGATGCCCGCCCATTCGATTGGCCGCGTCAGCACCAAATCGCCCATCCCCGCCCTGGAAATTGCGCTGAAGACCCCCAACATTGAGTTGACCGGTTTCAGTCTCAGCGTGCCCAAGGATCAGGACCCCAACAAATTCAACCTGCCGCCCATCCCCGGCGTGGTGATCATCCCCGGCAACATTGGCTATCTCAACCAGTTTTTCAGCGTGATGCTCAAGGTGAGCAACGCCGCGCCGGGCTATGCCAACCTCGTCGTCAAAGACCTTAAAGCCGAGATCATCCTGCCCACCGGCGGCGACAATGTGCTGGGCACGTCAGACGATCCGCTGCGCATGGCGCGGCTGGGTACGCCCCCCGCCGAACAGCCACGCACGCTGCCTGTGGTGGGCATCGGCCCGGACAAACTGCTGAACACCGCCGACGACATTCGCGATCTCTATCCGCAGAAGAACGCCGACGCCGAATTTTTGGTGGAGGGCGTACGCGAAGGCACGCACAAACTCAACTTCAAAATCAAGGGAACGCTGCACGGCCTCCCCAGCGGACCGCTGCCGATTGAGGGCACGGCTGTGGGCATGGTCGAGGTACGTAACCCCAAGTTTTCGATTACCCTGCTCCACCCGGAGACGGTCACCGCCGGGGAGCTTTACGATTTCATGGTCACGGTGACCAATATCTCCGACACGCCAGCCAACTTTGTTTCGTTGAGCCTGCTGCCCAGCAGCATCAGCGGCGCGATCTTGAAGTCGTCGAGCACGGTGCAAATTCAGACGGTCGAACCGGGCGACTCGGCCACGGTCACCTATCGGCTGGAATCGCAGAAGACCGGCACGGTGACCTCGAACTCAATTGCCTCGGATGGCATCCCCGGCAAATTTGAACTCTACACGGCTGTGGGTGAATTGGGCATTCCCATGTCGCCTAACGTGCTGTTGCTGCCCAAAGAGGCGAAGGATCTGCCCACGGATCTCTACAACGTGGGTGTGGGTTTATTGGGCCAAGCTTATGCCGTGGCGACTGCGCCTTTTGCGCCGCGCGGATTGCAGCCCATTACGCGTGACATTGTCTTTGAGCGCGCCATTGATCTGGCCGCGGGCGGGCAACGGCTGGAGATGGGCGAAGCGCTCGGCCCTGTGGCGCGTGATCTGGCGCTGGATTTTGCGGGCAACAATTTCGCCCGCATCGACGCCGAAAACGCCAGCGCGTCCCCGGCCCGCATCGCCCAGATCAAATCGGGCTTCACCGGCTTTGACACGCTCATGCGTAAATCGCGCCGCGCCGTGGAGTTTGTCAACATTCTGGCCGCCGCCCTGGGCACAGAGGCCGCGGCCAAAGGGCTGCTTCAATTCCAGCAAGAATTCGCCGAGGGCGCGGCCTCGCGGCCCGGCCACCTTTCCGTGATCGTGGGCAACGACGGCGGCACGGCGCCGGTGCAGTTGAGCATCAGCGATGCCACCGGCAAGCGCCTGGGCTGCTCCCTCTCCCAAACTGGGGGAGGGTCGGGGTGGGGGTGCGGCGCAATCCTGCGCGAGATCGCGTTTGGCAACTTTTTCCCGCTGGCAAGCGACGGCAACGGTCGCGCCGATCTGGCCTTGCTGGCCGCGCCGCAGCCGGGCCGCACGGTCATCGACCTGCTTGGCACGGCAGACGGCATTTTTGACCTGGGGTTGGTGCTGCCTGTGGGCAATGGCCTGCAACGCGTGGTTTTTGAAAATGTGGCGATTGCGGCGGGCGGCAAAGCTCAACTGGTGGTCATCGTGGGCGGCAGCAACAGCTTCCAATTAACGGTGGACACCGACGGCGACGGCACGCCGGATCAGACCCTCCCCGGCACAGCGCAGCCCGTGGCTGATCCCGGCCCGCGGCTGATCAGCGCCACCCAGATCTTTATCCCCACGCCACGCCAGCACCCCAGCAAATATGGCGTGCTCATGGCCGCACTTTTCAGCGAAGAGGTTGACGCAGCCTCGGCGCAGCACAACGTTGACCTGGACGCTGTGACCCATTTCGGCGTGGACGCCAACAAAGTGCGCAGCACCTATGTGCAGCCGCACGGGCGCGTGGTCACGCTGCAACTGCGCGACGGCATCGGCGCCTTTGTGGATCGGTCGCTCACCGTGAGCAACCTCAAAGACATCAAGCTCAACGCCATGTCGCCGATTAGCGCCAGCGTGCCCATCCGCACGCAGAAGGCCACTGCCGATGGGCCGAAACGCATTGTCCCACCCAGTGGTGGGCAGGTTCACGGCACGGTGCGCCGCGCCGATGGCACGCCGGTTGCCTTTGCGCCTCTCTACATGCACCAACAGGAGTTGGACTTTAACGACGAACCCTATTGGGTGCTGGTGACAGTGAAGACCGCCAACGCCGACGGCAGCTATGCCATTGACTTTGTACGCAGCCAGCCCACACGCTGGCAGTTTGTCGATCCCGAAACGGGCGAGCGCGGCCTCATTGGCGCGCAGCCCAGCCACGACGGCCAGAACCTGGCACTGGATCTGATCCTGCCGCGGGCGCGGCACCCTCACCGGCAAGGTGACCGACAAAGAGGGCAAGCCGCTGGCCGACGCCTTTGTGCGCGCCACCGCCATCAGCAACACGGGCCTGGGCGAAGAGAACAACTACGTTGTCACCACCGACGCCGGGGGCAACTATGTGATTAGCGGCGTGCCCGTGGACACACTGGCGATCTCGGCGGTGCACAGCAAGAGCAACGCCCAGGTCAAAAGCACGGTTGCCATCACCCAGCCAGGGAGCACCGTGGTACAGAATTTAACGCTGCTCTCGCTCAGCTTTCCACAGAACTTCGGCCACATGGAAGGGCAGGTCTTCCACGCCGACGGCGTGACTCCGGCGGCGAATATTCCCGTCTACACCTCGCTGGGCGGCACCGCCGTCACCGATGCGTCGGGCAGCTATCACATTGAAAATATCCCTGTGGGCGAGGCTATGGTGCGCGCCATTGATCAGGCCCGGCTGGAAGAAGCCACGATCCGCACCAGTGTTATCGCCAGCCGCACCGTCACCGCCAACCTGCTGCTCTACGGCGGCAGCGGCACGGTCAAAGGTTCCGTGATGGACAGCGACGGCAACGCGCTGGCCGGGGCCAGCATCTACGGCGGCTACACCGTGGTGCAGACCGACGAAAACGGCGCGTTTACCCTCACGGACATACCTGTGGGCAACCGCCAGATCAGCGCGCTGATTGGCACGGATTCGCTGCAACAGACCAACGTCAACATCACCCGCCCCGGCGAAGAGGTCTTTGTCACCATAATCTTCCCGGTGCGCGGCACGCTCACCGGCACAGTCTATCGCGCTGACGGCAGCACGCCTGTCACCGATCTCAAGCTCTTTGCGCTGGGGCCAAAAAATGACCTGGCCTATACCAATGCGCAGGGCCAATACCGCTTTGAGGGCATGCCCAAAGGCGATTACACGATCAGCGCCTTCTGGCCCGACTTTTCCGACGGCAACATGGTCAAAAGCAAGATCGTCTTTAAGGACGAGGTGCGCGTGGTCAATGTGATCTTCCGCGGCAAGGGCACAGTGCAGGGCACGATCTATGACGACGACGGGGTCACGCCGCTGGGGCGCGCGTCTCGATTGGCGAGGTCATCCCCAAACTAGGCGACCTGATCCCCAAAGAGAACCCGCTCTGTCTCGCCAATATAGATCTGGGCGGCGGGCAAAAGCTGGACCTACCCAAGTGTGAACAGGTGGCGGTGGAGTGGAAATTTGCACTGCACAACCGCCACACCAATTCCAGCGTGACCACCGGCCAGTTTACCTTCCGCAACGTTTTTGTGGGCGACTTTGTGGCAACGGCGGCCAATCCGTTTAGCCCCGGCCAGATCACGGCGAAAGAGGCCATCCCCGCGCCCAACGCCACGCGCACCGTGACCCTGTCGTTGCAATCCACTGGCGTGGTCACCGGCGTGGTGCTGCTGCCCGATGGCACACCGGCCACACAGCCGGTGCTGGTCAAGGCCAAAGTCGCCACGGCCAAGGAACCGATTATCGTCGTCACCGACAATGCGGGCCGCTTCCATTTCCCGCTGATGCCGGCGGGCGGTTTCACGCTCAGCGCTGAAGAGGATTATGGCAACCGCTTGGTGGGCCAGAGCCAGGGCTTTGTCTCTTCGGGGCAGACCGTTGCCGTGCCGGTTCAGTTGTTGCGCACTGGGTCGGTGACGGTGACGGTGCTGGGCAACGGGGCCAGTGCCGGTGAATGGGTGCCGGTTTCCGGTGCCACGGTCACCCTTAACGAAGGGGCCTTTACCCAACGCGTCCATGAACAAGGTCAGCGACGCCAACGGTCAGGCCATTTTCAGCGGCGGCGACTTTATCCGCGAGGGCAAGTTTAGCGTCAGCGCCGTGAAGGGTGCGGTGCGCGGCTATGCGGGCGGCGAACTCAAGAGCATCACCGTCGATCCCCAGGGCAGCGTAGCGGTAACGGTGCTGCTGCGCGACAATTCGGCGGCAGTGGCCGGGCGCTTTCTGCGTAGCAACGGCACCACCGGCATCCCCAACGCGCAGATCATCCTGCCGCGCTGGCGGCGATACGATTTACATGACCACCGACGCCAACGGCAATTACCGCTTTGACGGCGTGCTGGCGGGCATCTTCAGCGTGGACGCCTTTGACCCGGTGACGGGACGGCGCGGCAAGGCCAGCGGCGAGATCAAGCCGGAAGACCACAACAAGACCATCACCGCCAACATGATCCAGCTTCCGCTGGGCAACGTGGCGGGCAGCGTGGTGATGGACGCCACCGGCGCGCCTGTGGTGGGGGCAGAGGTAACGCTCTCGATTCAAGGGGCGATTGGCGGCACATTCTATGCCACCACCGACAAGGGCGGTAACTTCCAATTTAGCAGCGTCCCCGCTGGGCAGTTCACGGTACGGGCCACGGATTATATTTCTGAGCTGAGCGCCAGCACAGCCGGCAGCTTTGCCAACGAGGGGCAGACAGCCACGGCCAATCTGCGCTTGAAGGCTGTGCCCGTGGGCACGGTCAGCGGCACCGTGAGCGGCACCGCGGGCAGCCCGGTTACCGGCGCTGTAGTGCGCCTCTTCCCGCTGGCCGGGGGCCATTCGCCCCAGACTACCGTCAACAGCCAGGGCATTTATCGCTTTGACAACGTGCCGCTGGGCAAGTTCAAGGTGCAGGCTACGCCGCAACTGGGCGGCGACCTGGCCGAAGGCGGCGGCGAGTTGACCTTTGCCGGTGATAGCGAAACCATTGATCTGCAATTCCGCGGCAGCGCCAGCCTGAATGGTACAGTGCAGGGCTGGGCGGGCGGCAGTGTGGCGGGCACCGAAGTGACCCTGACCCGCAAGGACAAGCAGCCGCCCCACTACAACCAGACCGTCACCAGCGATGCCAACGGCAGCTTTACCTTTCACCGCGTGCCGCTGGGCGACTATGACATCACCGCCAACCAGCGTATCAAGCAACTGGGCGGCAGTGCCATGCTCACCCTCACCGTGCCTGATGTCAGCAAGACAATTACCGTTTCGCTGGAACCGGCGGGAGCGATTACCGGCACGGTTGTTTACGAAAACAGCACAACGCCCGCCGCGCGGATGGCGCTGGAGTTGACCTCCGCCGACGGCACGGTCAAGCGCTACGGATCCACCGACAACAACGGCGCGTTCCGCTTTGATGATCTCAAACTGACGGGATATAGCCTGCATGTCAGCGATCCGCTGGGCACAGGCTTTGTGGACGCAACGGGCAGCCTTGTCAGTGCCGGGCAAATCCTAAGCCTGGGCAATCTGATGCTGGACAATGCACCGCCCACCGTAATCGCCATCACCCCGGCCAACGGCTCGATTGGGGTGCCGGTGACCCAGACGATCTCAGTGAACTTCAGCGAGCCGGTGCAGGCTGCCACGGTGAACAGCACCGATCTGGTGGTCAGCACATCCAGCGGACCCATCACAGGCACGTGGACGCTGAACGCCGAGCGCACGCTGGCGACCTTTACGCCCGGCCTCCACTACAAAGATTTCGCCACGGTGAGCCTGCGCGTCAAGACAGGCATCAAAGATCGCGTCGGGCGCACGCTGGCGGGCGAGTCGGTTTCGTCGTTCACCACCACCGACGCCACGCCGCCCAGCATCCTCACGCGCAGCCCACTGGCCGGCGCGCAGGGCGTGCCAGTGACCAGTTTAGTACGCGTGCAGTGGAGCGAGATCATCGACCCGACCAAATTCCAGGGTGCAGCGGTGACCCTTACGCGCAACGGCGTGGCGGTTCCCCTGGCGCGGCCTGTGGAGATCATCCAGAACAACACCGTGGCCGTGCTCACACCGCTGGATCCCCTGGAGAGCGACACACTCTACACGGTGACGGTGCAGCCCGCCACCGATCGCTTTGGCAACAAGGCCGCGGCCGTCACGACCTACACCTTCCGCACGCAGGATCTGGTGGCCCCGGTGCTGCAATATCTGGCCTCGCGCACGGGAACCAGCGTGCGTTCTGGCAGCACGGCGCTGATCACCGCGGCACTGGAAATAGCGCCGACGACATCGCCCAGGTTGAATACTTTGTAGACGGCCAATCCCGCGCCATCGCCACCACGGCGCCTTATACCTTCGAGTTGCCCATCAACGTGACGCAGTTCATGACCACGACGATCATGGCCCAGGCCACCGACTTTTCGGGCAACCCCGACGCGCGGCGCAGCCTCGTGCTCGATCTACTGCCGGATCTGGCCCCTGTGGTGACCGTGGTGGACTCGCGCCCGTTGGGCAGCGTTGCCAGCGGCGGCACGGTCACCATGACGGCGCGCTATGCCGACGACTTCGCCCTGAACCGGATTCTCTTCCAGGCCAGCGGCGCGGCCACCAGCAACATTAACGATCCCGCGCCGGCGAATACGGCTACCTATACACGCACCTTCACCGTGAATGTGCCGAGCAGCGCGCTCCCTGGCAGCACGGTGACGCTGAAAACCAGCGCCACGGACAACGCCAACCAGAGCAGCACCGTGGGATCGGTGACCCTCACCGTGAGCGACGGCACCAAGCCGACAGCCACTTTCACCGCCCCGGCGGCCAACGCCACGGTGGACGCGGGCAGCACGGTCAACGTGACTGTACGCGCCACGGACAACGGCAAGGTGCGCAAGATCACCTTGGTTGCCAGCGGCGCGGCCAACTTTAGCGAAACCCGCATCATCGACCCGGCGGCCTCGGCCACAGTGGAATTTGCCGTGCCTGTGAACGCCAACGCCTCGCCGCTGGAGACCATCACGCTGATCGCCACGGCGGAGGACGAAGCGGGCAACCTTTCGACCGCGGTGAATCGCACGCTCAAGATCCGCGACGCTGTGGCGCCGTCAGTCAGCCTCCGCGCCGTCCATAACACAGTGATTCAGGGCAGCAGCATCACCGCCACTGTGGCCGCCACCGATGGGGTACAGGTCAAGACGCTGGGGTTGCGTGCCGAGGGCGCGGTGACAACAGCGTTGAGCAGCAATGTCAGCGGCAACCAGAGCAGCGCCGAGATGATCTTTACGTTGAACGTACCCTACACGGTGACGGCAGGCAGTGTGATTACACTGACCGGCACGGCCAGCGATGCCGCGGGCAACCTGGGACAATCCGCGCCGCTGACCGTCACGGTGACGGCAGACCACGCGCCGACGGCGGCGATTACAGCCCCGCCGAGGGTAGCATTGTGGGCACAGGTGCGCTGCCGGTGAGCGTGCTTGTGGGCGACGATGTAGGCGTGAAAACTGTGCATTTGCAGACAAGCGGCACGGTCACCACGTCGCAGATCATCACCGTGACCCCGGCGGCGATGCAAAAGAGAGTGAACTTTACCGTCCAGATCCCCGGCACGGTGGAACTGGGCACAGCGCTGGTAGTGACCGCCACGGCCGTGGACACCCAGGGCCAGGCCACAGCCAGCGCACCGGTAACGGTGACCGTGGGCCAGGATCAGACCACGCCGATGGCGGTGATTATGGCCCCGACTAACAACAGCCTTGTGGAGCCGGGCAAGGTCTTCAGTGTAACGGTGGAGAGCAGCGATAACCGCGCCGTGACTGGCGTGGCCTACACGGTGACCGGCACGCTGGAGATCACGGGCACGCTGGCGATCTCCCCGGCGGCGGCCACCATCTCGACGGTGATTCCGGTGACAGTCCCGGCCAGTGCCAACGGCAACCAGACAGTAACAGTGAAGGTACAGGCCATTGACAGCAGCCATAACCGCTCGGCGGCGCAGACGGTCACAGTCAAGGTCAAGGACATCCGCGCCCCGCTGCCAACCCTGATCTTGCCCGCAGGTACAAGCGAGGTGATCCGCGGCAAGACGCTGGCGGTGACGGTCAATGCCAGCGACGAAGTGGGCGTGGCGAGTGTGGGCATCCGCGGCACAGGCGCGCTGACAGTGACACGCAGCGAGGCCATCGCGCCCACGCAGACCAGCACAAGCAAGGGCTTCTTGCTCTCGGTGCCGATGACGGTGACGCACGGCAGCCAGTGGGTCTTGATTGCCACGGCCACCGACGCCGCGGGCAATCTCGGCACGACGCAGCCGATTACGCTGACCGTGGTGGCCGACGAAGCGCCCACGGTGGCGGTCTCGGCCCCGGCGGTGGTGGAGAGCGCCAAGCCGCTCACAGTGACGGTGGTGGCCCGCGACGATCAGGGCATCAAGAGCCTTGTTCTCAACAGCAGCGGTGCCGTGGTCTCGTCGCAGCCAGTGAACGTCTCGCCGGTGCAGACCGTCTACACCCATACCTTTGTGCTCAACGTGCCAGCAGATGCAGCATGGGGCAGCACGATTACGCTCAACGTGACGGTCACCGACAGCCGCAATCAGAGTGTCAACGCCGCGCCGCAAACGGTGACGGTGAACGACGCCACGCGGCCAGTGACACAGATCACGAGCCACAACAACAATGCAAAGGTCAACCCGGGCAGCACAGTGAACGTGACGGTAAAAGCCACTGACAACGGCACGGTTGCCCGCATCGACCTCGCGACCACAGGCGGCGGTCACCACGACACAGAGCAGCGCGATCACCCCGCCGGTGAATAACAAGAGTGTGACCTTCCCGGTGACCATCCCGGTGACGGCCACGGCTAACAGTGTGATTACCCTGGTAGCGCACTCCACCGACAACGCGGGCAACACATCGCTGCCCGTCAGCCTTAACCTGGTGATCGCAGACGTGATCAAGCCGTCGGTGACGCTGTCCATGCGCCCCGGCATGACCACCATTGCACGCGGCAGCAGCTTCACGGCCACGGTGACGGCGAGCGACAATGTGGGCATGGACTGGCTGACGGTCCGCACCACAGGGGCCTATGTCAGCACGCAGAACAAGAGCTTCAGCGTGGCGAAGCAACTCACCCACACCTTTGTGGTGAACGTGCCGCTGAGCGCGGCGGCGGGCGGAGTGATCACCGTGACGGGCGAAGCCGAAGATACCACCGACAACGTGGGGCAGAGCGCGCCCCTTACCCTGACCGTGGTCAACCCCTCGGCACAGGTGAGCGGCCTTGTGCGCGACGCCAGTAACAACCCGGTGGCGGGTGCGGATGTCTTCGTGCAGGCCCCCAACGGCATCTTCACCGCCACCACCGGGGCCGATGGCTTCTATGGGGTCAGCGGCACGGCCGACGGCAAGATCATTGTGGAAGCGCGCCATCTGCCCACAGGCAGCTATGGCAAGGTCAGTGGCACGCTCTCGGCCAATGCCGGGCTGACGCTGAACGTGGGCCTGAGCACGGCGATCCTGATGCAGAGCACCTTTGACGACGGCGACGAGGGCTGGACATTGGTGGGCAATGGTTCGCTTGTTGCCGCAAACCCTTATCTCTATATCCACAATCAGGGCGGCGGGGCGACTAGCTACTTTGCGGCCCCGGCCAAATTCCTGGGCAACTTCTCGGCGGCCTATGGCAAGTCATTGGAGTTCACCCTGCTGAAAGGCAATCTGGGCACAGCGCTGGTTGATAGCGACCTGATCCTGAGCGGCGCGGGCATGACGCTGCATTATACCTTGAACAAGATCCCCGGTAACGGCTGGACTTCGTATAGCGTTCCGCTGGATCTCTCGACGCTGGGCTGGCATGTGAACAGCTTGAGCGGGCGACAGCCCAGCGAGGCCGAGTTGCGGGCGGTGCTGGCCGATCTGCGCGGGCTGTGGGTGCGCGGTGACTATTTGACTGCAAACCATGTCATCTATCTGGACACGGTGATCATCCGCACGCCCACAACACGGGTACAGGGGATGGTAACCGATGTGAATGGCCTGCCGCTGCCCAACGCGCTGGTGACGATGACGGCCTCTTCCGGGGTCTATGTGCTACGCATCGACGGCGACGGGCGCTACGATGTGCGCGGGCTGGCCTATGGAAACGTTGCGGCGACGGCTACACGGGCAGACGGGCTACGCCGTTCCACCTCGATCTATCTGCCCAGCAACGGTTCGGTAACGCTTAACGTGGCGCTGTTGGCCGCGCCTGTGGTGAGCATCAGCCACCCGGTTGGCGGCAACAGTATTCTGGAAGGCGCGCCGCTGCCCATCACCGTGACGGCCAGCAGTGGCGTTGGCCTGGCGCGGGTGATCTTCTATCTCGACGGCAAAGCGATCTTCACCGACACCACCGCGCCCTACCGTACAGACATTGTCGTGCCGCAGGACGTGCCGAACATCAGCCTGGGCGCACGCGCCGAGGATACCGACGGCAACGCTACGCTGGCGGCCAATGTTGTGTTGACGGTGCTCGATGATGCCCGCACGGAAGTGCGCGGACGTGTGGTGGATGGCAGCAACGGCAATGCGCCGGTGGCCGGGGCTACAGTGACTTGGCAGGAGTTTAGCGCCGTCAGCGATAGCGAGGGTAACTTCAGCATGACGAACGTGCCTACGGCGCGCGGCGCGCTGACTCTGCTGGCGCGCAAGACCATCAACGGGCGCACACTGCAAGCCACAGCCACGGTCAACCCGGTGGCAAGCGGCATCACCGAGGCTGGCGACCTGATTTTGGGCATCAACAAGTTCTGGGTCGGCGGCGTCACCGGTCTGTGGCACACAGCCAGCAACTGGAACGAAGGCAAATTGCCTGACGGCACTAGCGATGTCTATATCCCGATTACGGCCACGGTGGAGATCAAGGCCGACGCCACGATTAACAGCCTCAACGGCGAAGGCTCCGTCAAGCTAACCAGTGGCACGCTGACGGTGAACGCCGATTCCATGCCAGCGGCGCTGCATGTGAATGGCGGTACGCTGAGCGGCGCGGGCACGATCACGGTGACCAATGCCTTCACTTGGACGAGTGGCACGCTGGGCAATGGCGGTCGCCTCGTGGCACAGACGAGTCTGTTGCTGGATGGAACTTCCACCCGCAATCTCTATCGCACTGTGATCAACCGGGGCAACGGCGTCTGGCGCAACAACACCATCCGCACTTACACGGGCGCGGTCTTAATCAACGAAACGGGCGCTACCCTCACCACGCAAGGGGATCTATCCCTCAGCTATTGGAGCAGCGATATTAGCGTCTTCGAGAACAGGGGTACACTGATCCATACGGCCAACCCGACCACAACACCGGCGACAGTGGGGCAGCTCAACATCTATGCCACCTTCAACAACAGCGGCACGGTGCTAATCGAGAAGGGTAGCCTGTGGGCACGCTATGGCGGCACACAGAGCGGCACAGTGACGGTGGCGACGGGCGCGACCTATTACCCGAATTACTACAGCAATCTGGCGACGACCTTTACGGCCAACTCGCTGGTACAGGGTGGCGGGCGTGTCGAGTTCACCAACAACAACGTGACCCTGGGCGGGCGCTACAACATCACCGGCACGACGCTGCTGTCGGGGGGGAACGTGACGCTACAAAGCAACATCACCCTGCCGCACCTGGAGATGACGGCGGGGTCGCTCAGCGGCACAGGGGCGATTACTGTCACCAATGCGTTCACCTGGACGAGTGGTAATCTTAACGCTGGCGGCAAGTTGGTGACCGAGGGGCGCACGCTGATCAACGGCAACAACACGCGCAATCTCTATCGCTCGTGGCAGAACCGCGGCCACGCGATCTGGATGATGGGGTCGCTCCGGGTGTTTGATGGCGCCACGTTGACCAACGAGAGCGGCGCGACGCTGGATCTGCAAGGGGATGTGACCTGGAACTGGTACACTGGCAATAGCTCGGTGCTGGACAATCGGGGCACAATCCTGCGCACGGTGAGCAACGGCACGGCCACGCTGGAAGGCACAGTCAACAACAGCGGCAGCATCAAGGTGCAGACCGGCACGCTCCACATCTCCTATCAGGGCACACATAACGGTAGCCTGGAAGTGAATAGTGGCGCGACGCTGAAACTAGGTTTATATATCAACTACATCTACACCTTGGCCGCAGGTTCGACAGTTCAGGGTGCGGGCACAGTCCAGTTTGTGGGCAGTACAGTCAATGTCAACGGCATCTACAATGTCACCGGGACGACCACAGCGACGGGCGGTACGACCATCTTTGGCCCCACAGCAACGGTGACGTCTGTCGGTAACACGCTCTCGGTGAGCGGTGGTACGCTTAACCTGGGCAGTCATGTGATCACCGCCGAGACGCTGAGCGTGTCGGGCAGTAGTACGCTGATCATGAACGGGGCTTCGACCTTTAACAATGTCACCGCGGCGGCGGGTACGCTGAGCGGCAGCGGCGACATGACAGTGAACAACACGCTGGCCTGGACAGGCGGCGCGACCTTGAGCGGCACAGGCCGCACTACGGTCAACGGCGCGCTGAATATCATCAACACGGGTACATCGCCTAAATACCTGTCCGAGCGCACGCTGATCAACCGGGGCACGGGGCTGTGGAGCGACAGCGGCATCCGCATGACCTACGGCGCAAAGCTCATCAACGAGAGCGGAGCCACCTTCGAGATCCGCGGCGACCTGCTGTTGGATCAATACAACGGCGCGGTGAGCACCTTCGAGAACCGGGGCACACTGATTCGCTCCGCCGGGACCGGGGTTGCTACGCTGGAGGGCATTTTCATCAACACAGGCACAGTCACCGTGGGCAGCGGCACACTGGAGATCGCCGCCGACGGCAGCAACACCGGCGCGCTCAACGTGAATGCGGGCACACGGCTGCGCTTCAAGCCGACGGGCACGTTCACCTTGGGCGGCTCGCTGGCAAGCAGCGGCATTGTGGAGATCAGCGGCGGCAGCGTACGCGTGGACAATGCCCTGACCGCGCCCACGTTGGAGATCAACGCTGGCACGCTCACCGGCAGCGGCGACGTCACGGTGGGCACGCTGCTCTGGACCCAGACCAGCGGCATGAGCGGCACGGGCCGCACAATTGTTACCGGCAACATGAGCATTGACGTGATAGGCCTTGGCTCCCTTGTCAAGACGCTAGACGGACGCACGCTGATTAACCGGGGCGCAGCGCTCTGGAAGAAAGGCGAAATCGACGTCAAAAATGGAGCGCTCATTATCAACGATCTTGGAGCTACGCTGGAGATCCAGACCGACAACGAACTGGATTTCCCCAGTAACAGTGGCGCTCAGCCGGTATTCGAGAACCGCGGCACGCTCCGCAAGACGGCAGGCGCGGCCACGGGCCAGACGTTTGATACGGTGGTCTATAACAGCGGCACGCTGGCGATCACCGGCGGCATGCTCTCGCTGACCAAAAGTTACAGCCAGACCGCAGACGGTGTGCTGACCCTGGCTGTGGACGGGGCGACGGCGGGCAGCCAGTTGCATCAACTCAAGGTGACTGGCGCAGCCACACTGAGCGGCACACTCAGCATTACACGCACAAATGGCTTCACCCCCAATGTGGGCGAGAGCTTTGCGGTGATCACCTATGGCAGCCGCAGCGGCAGCTTCGGCGCTGTGACAGGCACCGCCATCGGCACGGATCGCCAGTTCCAGATCCGCTATGATGACGCGGGCAAGCGGGTGATGCTGGATGTGGCGGTGAAACCAGCGGCGGGGTCCGCGGGTGAGCCGACCTTCGACCGGGGCATTACGACAACGCCGCCGGAAGTAGAGATGCCGCCTGTCAACCCTGAACCGACGGCGGAGCCAGAGAGTACGCCGCCGACGATCTTCTTGCCCATGCTCAACGGCGGCAGCAAGACGACGATAGAAAGTGACTTGCCTATGTTCGATCCGGGCCAATCGATCAGCATCCCTGTGCAGGAGACGCCAGAAGGCAGTGCAGTCGAGCCGCTGCCGACGCCCACAGCCCAGCCTGTCGAAGATGCTGCAATGGCCCCTCGATACGGCGTATTTCTGCCTTATATTATGAACTGAGTGGGAAAACTATATACTCCGCAGCAGTACACAAGGATATTCTTCAAAGAGCAGAAACTGTTCCTTGGTAGCGCTGCGGAGTATATCAAGCCTCCCCAAACTTAGTAAGTGCCCACCGTCCACGGTTCATGGGTCGGTTTTGCTAACGCTGAACAATGGGCAAATAGCCCGTATATGCCCAGGGAACCAGGGTCAGATTCAGCCGGGTAGCCGGATCGCCCATGAGGGTGAATGTGTCCAATAGGTCCAGAGCGCTGGAGCCGCTGGCTAGCAAGGTTAGCCTGCCCGAGAGGGTGCCCGCGCCCACGGTTTCCCCCTTTTCGTGTAAAACGGAGGCCAGAAACCCCGTCGCCAACTGCTGGTGTCCGGTGGAGACACCCAGGCCTGTCGCTCCCCAGATGGCAACGCCACCCCCCACGGCCCGCAGCAGGGTTTCGTCCAGGGTTGTGCCGCCGGCCTCATGAAACATTCCTGTGAAACAGGTCATCTCCAGAACGACGGGCAAGCGACCGGCATTGCTCAAGCCGGCCACATCATCCCGGTGAAAGAGCCGCGCCGCGTCCCACTGGCGCACGGACGAGTGGCCCTCGTACAGGAGCAGCCCCGCGCCTGCGTTCCAGCGGGCGAGGATCGCCTGCTGTATGTCTGGGGCAGGGGTGAC
The DNA here is from genome assembly GCA_963721725.1 of uncultured Chloroflexia bacterium. Lineage (GTDB taxonomy): Bacteria > Chloroflexota > Anaerolineae > Caldilineales > Caldilineaceae > RI-153. Next base: position 385,070 of record CAVRLX010000003.1, on the reverse strand, counting down.
CGGCGGCGAGAAGTAGATCGGGCGGGCGGTGAAGGGCGGCTGAATGAAGGCAGAGACAAGGGCCTGGGCATCGGCGGCGAAATCTCCCGCTTCATCCCCAGCCCCGGCCACAAAGACCATGGTGCCGTTCCAGCCCCCGGGGGGCGGATCGGTTTCGTAGCTGACGATCTTGGCTACGACGATCTGCGTCTCGGTGATCGTATTCACCGGCAGACGGCCCACGAGCAGATCGGGTAGACTGTCACCGCTGCCATCCAGCAGGGCATAGCGGTTGTCGGCGGCGGTTTCACCCATCCACGGGTCCACCTCGGCCAGGTAGGGCGGCAGCCATGTGGCGTTGGAATTGGGGCGATAGCCTTTCGGATCGAAGGTGCCGTCGCCCACCAGCAAAAGATAGGCCGGACGCGGGGTCCACATCGTATAGGCTTGCTGCAAATAGGCGTGAATCGCATCTGGCGTGGGGCGACCATCGAAGGCGTCGTAGATCGTCTGTAGATCGGTGACCGCCACGACCATGCCCTGGCTCTGGCGCAGGGTGATTAGATCTGCCAGGGCTGGCACGAAAAGAGACGGCGATATGATCAGATAATCGGCCCCGGTGACGGGAGGAGAGAGTATAGCCAAACGGATTCCTACGGGCGGTCGGATCGCTTCCCCGGCGGCCAAGAGGTAGCGATGACCACCGCCGACCGCATCGGTCACCGTGATGGGGTCCGGGCTGATCCCCAGGAGGATGATGGGGCTTTCCGGGTCTGACACATCATAACCGCGCAGACCCACAGTCGAAGTCAGGCCAAGGGTATAGGTGCGGGCTGTTTCATTTCCCGTAAATAGAACAGACGCCCCGGCAGGGAGGTCCCCGCGGGCATAGGTCAGGGCGAACCCATCTAGCCACATGCCTTCAACAATGCTGCCCACTCCGGGCAAATTCAAGGTGAGGACATTACGGTCGGCGGTCAGCATCCCGGCTGCCAGCGTAAACGTCGCCGTGATCGCTTGGCGGCCATCCCATTCCACGCGCCCCAAGCCGACCCCGTTAATCGAAACATCCACCCGGTGATCAGGTGCGATCAACGGCAGATCCGTGTAGCCGATCAGCCAGAGGGTGAGGGTGGCGGGCTGGGTCGCATCCAGGGCCGGGAGCGGACCAAAAGGGTAGGATGGATTGCCGCGGTCCGGGCTGCGCACATCGTCCCAAGCCCAGCGGTCGCCGTCTCGCCCGGTTGGGATGGCTCCACAATAGCAAGTTGGGGTATACAACGCGTTGATCTCGACTGTCTGCGCCAGCCAGGCGCTTCCAGGCGGGTGCGGAGCGGCATTAGCCAGACGGCTCGTCATGCGTAAACCAGGTTGCTCGCCAACGGAAAGGTAGTACTCATCCGTGTTCGTCCAGCGGCTAAACCGGGGGTCAGCATAGAAAAGCAGCCGCTCGTCCGCTTCAAAAAGCGCGTTGCCGTTGCCGTCCCACTGCATGGCGATCTCGCGCCCGGCCCGGCTGAGGCGCAAAGATCGGGGGGCGACGCCGGCCAGGGGGAAGCCGATGGCGGCTAGATCGGTGTAGGAAATGGCCGTGAGACCGGGTTGCGCCACGGAAAGGATTGCGCGGGGCAGCCCGGTTTGCCCCGCAGTCCGGTGGGGAGCTGGGACAAAAGGCAGTGAGGCCGGTTGGACCTGCGCTGGATTGAGCACCAACCGCTTCAAGACTGCCAAAAGTGGATCCAAAGATATAGCGCTGTCGGCTTTTGAGAAAGCGGACAGCGCGGTCGCCGGGGCGTTGGCATTAAATTTGAGCAATAGCTGGATCGACGTGATCACGCGCAGGCGGTCGGCCAGGGGGCGAACCGGCGAAAATGTGAGCCGGGCAACGGCCACGCCGCGCAGGGTTCCCAGCGGGGTCAGGGTGACGGATTGGTTGAATTGACCGAGGCACCCGCTCGCCGTAAGACAGGGCGTCTCTGCGCTCTGGGCAAAGGCGCCGCCGATGACGGTTCCCGCCTCGTTCCGCTGTACGCCGGATGGATGGGGCGCACGGTGCAAGGAACCGGGCAGGGGCAGATCGATCTCTTCTGTGTGGATGATCTCCAGCGTGGGATGCGCGCCAGGGGGGAGGGCCACTAGTTGCGATGTCAGAGGCAGTTGGGGCGCGCCGGGCGTGTCGGATTGAGCGTAACCGGGGATGATAACCGTAAGCGTGCCATTGGCATGCCGGGTGAGATCAGGCAGGTCCGCTTGCCATGTCAGGAGCAGGCCGTCTCCCAGGGTGATCACGCTGGGGAAGGCCGCCGGGGGATTGGGGGAAGGTTGCCCGGCCTTTGCCACATCCCCTCCACCGCCAACCGTGAGGGCGACGACCAAGAAAGTGACGACCCACCGATGGAGGCGCAGGGTGCGGGGGGGACGTGGTTCTTTTCTCTGCATTGAAGGGGCTTTCACTGGCTGCGTGTGGCGTAGACGACCAAGCGGTGATCAAAAACACCATTGACAAAGCGCCCGGCACACGTGATGAGCGTCAGGTGCGCCAGGTCATCCGGTGCTGGTTGCGGGCCCTGACCGGAGACCGGCCCGTGCCCGTAGATCTGGGCTAGAATTGCCGGGTCGGCAGCTTGGCGAGCCGAGTAGATTTCGGTTTTTTCGACGATGAAGCGCGTATCGTGGCCGTTGCGCAAATCGTGGACGACAATCAGATCCCCCGTACGCAGATCTCCCAAGCGAGCAAACAGGGCAGGCCGTCCGAGCAGATCATCCACGTGCCCGGCCAGGGTCGCCGTGCCCACATGGCCGGGGACGCCGCTGCCCCGATACCAGAAGGCCGTCTGCCACACAGGATCTGCGGCCACGCCTTTGGGCGCATCCATCACATTCTGGGCGGTGATCCCAACCCCAAGTATGGGCGCGATAAGTTGCAGGGATGGAATCCGCAGTTCCAGGGGCACAGCCACGGGGCCGGCGCGCAGGTCGAGGGCCGGATTGAAAAGCGATTCTGGGACTGCGGGAACCGTCGGCCTTGGAATCGGCTGAAATGACACTGGCTGAAATGACACTGGCTGAAATGACACTGGCTGAAATGACACTGGCTGAAATGACACTGACGGTAAGCCAGCCAAGTGGGAATCAAATTGACCCCCACCCAGCTCGTTGTATGTACATGCGCCCAGAACAGCCGTCACCATCAGGCCAACCACAAGGCGATGGAAGGAGCGCCGGCCTGCGGACATTCTTATTCTTGTAGTCTGCATGATGGGCTTATCGCCGATTGGGTCCGACTATGCGCCGGCTTGACCTGAATAGTAGACCCCCCAGGCCGCCGATGATCCCAGCGATCCACAGCAGGAGCCAAGCAGAAACTTCGCCTTGGGGGGAAGCGCCGCCCGTGTCGGGCAAACCGACGATCGTTGGTGCGGTGGGCGTGCTCGTTGGGCTTGTCGTCGCTGAAACCTGTGCGGTGGGCGTGCTCGTTGGGCTTGTCGTCGCTGAAACCTGTGCGGTGGGCGTGCTCGTTGGGCTTGTCGTCGCTGAAACCTGTGCGGTGGGTGTGCTCGTTGGGCTTGGCGTCGCTGAAACCTGTGCGGTGGGCGTGCTCGTTGGGCTTGGCGTCGCTGAACCCTGTGCGGTGGGCGTGTTCGTTGGGCTTGGCGTCGCTGAAACCTGTGCGGTGGGCGTGTTCGTTGGGCTTGGCGTCGCTGTCAGCACAGGCGTGTTTGTTGGCATCTCCGTTGGCACAATCGTGTCTCTAGGTATGGCTGTTGGCACAATCGTGTCTGTCGGTATGGCTGTTGGCTCAATTGTGTCTATCGGTATGACTGTTGGCACAATTGTGTCTGTCGGTATGGCTGTTAGCACAGGCGTGTCTGTCGGTATGGCTGTTAGCACAGGCGTATCTATTGGCGTTGGTGTCGATGCAACTGTGTTCGTCGGGGATGGCGTGAAGGTCTCAGTCAGGCCGGCAGGCACATTGAGCCTTCCCGCAGCGGCGAGAGGTAGGGTGCTGAAGACGAATGAAACTAGCGCCAGACTAGCGAAGAGGTAGGCTAAAATTTTACGGTTCATAGAATTTTCCTTCAAGCGAAACAGGGCGATGGCTAGTAGTTCCTTATTGACGGCAAACGGATCTCAAAGTGTAACCGTACAGCGACGGATGGCGTGTGGAGCGTCTGAATGCTACGAGTATCCATATCGGCCAGCCAATACCACCATGTGCCTTGGCTCGGAAGCGTGTCCATGAAGCCATAGGTTGCACCGCTACCTGTGCCGCCCTGAATGGCTGACGGCTTGAAGTGGATCAATTTAGCCTGAGCAAAGTTGTCTGTGCTTGCCCGATAGAGGTTAAAGCCGTAGTTGTCGATTTCTGTCGCTGTTTCCCAACCCAGCACAACGGTCTGTCCATTCCTGCTTGCCACAAAGTAGAGTAGCTCCACTGCCGTCGGTGGCCGGGTATTGGTCGCAGTCGGCGTGATGGTGGGCGTTGGAGATGGGCCGGGCGTGTTCGTCGGTGTGTTGGTCGGTGTGTTCGTCGGCGTTGGAGATGGGCCGGGCGTGTTCGTCGGTGTGTTCGTCGGTGTGTTCGTCGGTGTGTTCGTCGGTGTGCTCGTCGGCGTGTTCGTCGGTGTGTTCGTCGGTGTGCTCGTCGGCGTGTTCGTCGGTGTGTTCGTCGGTGTGTTCGTCGGTGTGTTCGTCGGGGATGGCGTGAAGGTCTCAGTCAGGCCGGCAGGCACATTGAGCCTTCCCGCAGCGGCGAGAGGTAGGGTGCCGAAGACGAATGAAACTAGCGCCAGACTAGCGAAGAGGTAGGCTAAAATTTTACGGTTCATAGAATTTTCCTTCAAGCGAAACACGGCAATGGCTAGTAGTTCCTTATTGACGGCAAACGGATCTCAAAGTGTAACCGTACAGCGACGGATGGCGTGTGGAGCGTCTGAATGCTACGAGTATCCATATCGGCCAGCCAATACCACCATGTGCCTTGGCTCGGAAGCGTGTCCATGAAGCCATAGGTTGCACCGCTACCTGTGCCGCCCTGAATGGCTGACGGCTTGAAGTGGATCAGTTTAGCCTGAGCGAAGTTGTCTGTGCTTGCCCGATAGAGGTTAAAGCCGTAGTTGTCGATTTCTGTCGCTGTTTCCCAACCCAGCACAACGGTCTGTCCATTCCTGCTTGCCACAAAGTAGAGTAGCTCCACTGCCGTCGGTGGCCGGGTATTGGTCGCAGTCGGCGTGATGGTGGGCGTTGGAGATGGGCCGGGCGTGTTCGTCGGTGTGTTCGTCGGTGTATTTGTGGGCGTTGGAGATGGGCCGGGCGTGTTCGTCGGTGTGTTCGTCGGTGTGTTCGTCGGCGTGTTCGTCGGCGTGTTCGTCGGTGTGTTCGTCGGTGTGTTCGTCGGCGTGTTCGTCGGTGTGTTCGTCGGTGTGTTTGTCGGTGTGTTTGTGGACGTTGGAGATGGCGCAGCCACACAGGGCATGATGTTGTTGGTGTCCAACGTCACTGCGCCATTGAGTGCCAAGACTTTGCCGGTCACCTGGGTATCGGTGGACAGGGTAGCACTCGTCAGCACAACGACATTACCAGCAAACGCGCTGGCTGTCCCGAATGTTGCGGAGCTGCCCACCTGCCAAAATACGTTACAGCTTGGGCCGCCGTTGCTGAAGACAACAGACGAATTCGATGCCGTCGTCAGCGTGCTGCCTATCTTGAAAACAAAGATCGCATTGGGGTCGGTCTGGACATCAAGGATGAGCTGCCCCGTCAACTGGGCCGACGTATTAAAACAATAAACGCCTGGGGTGAGCGTGAGTCCACCCAAATTCTGACCGGTTAATTGGAAATCGCACGCTTGGCCGACCAGTGCGTCGTAGGCAATCACAGCATCGGCATGGGCCTGGGCGGCCACTGCATTCCCGGCATGGATGACGCCTGGTGCTACGACGACCCCTGGGGGAAAGCCGGTGACGGCGGAACCGGGTGAGACGCCGACATTCCCGTTGATCACGGTCAGTCCTGTATTGGTCACCGTCGATCCCCCCAAGACGCCAAAGCTCGCTGCCGTGCCCAGCGTTGGCGCAATCGCCGCCAGGGGGGCAGCCAACGCGCTGGAAAAGGAATTGACCAGTCCGGGCAGGAGCGCGACACAGATTAGCAGAACCGCTACGAAAAATTTAGATTTGAGCATGGCAACTACCTTTTGGGTACAGACAACAAGAGGGGTGTCAGGAAGATGAATTAGCCAAGTAGGCCCCCAGCGCTGATGTGCTCGCATTTGGGGGCGACTACTTTGCGGAGTAACTCATCCTAAATAGACCCAGAGTAATAGGGCGACTAGGTTAGCTCCGGTTACCTTGAACTGCATTCTTTCCAGCCTTGACGATTGCGGAAAAATTATCTTTTTGTTCATCAAGGATTTTCCGACCGCTTCGCTCCGCTTTTCCAACCTCTTTTTGAAGACCATCCGTGTACTCATGGGCCTTATCACCGACGTCTGCCAGGGCATCTTCTATGCTTTCAGTTGCCTGATGGCGCAACTTCATACTTTCCCGTTGCAGTTTGGCCCGGGTGCGCTTTCCCGATTGAGGCGCCAGCAACAGCATGATCCCCGCACCCGCCAGACCGCCAAAGATAAACCCGGCCAGTAGGCCAATTAGCAGGCCAACTCCAAAGCGGCTTGACTTGATTGGGTTGTCTTGCTGGAAGCTGTTTTCGGCATGATCGTGGTTATATTTAGTCATTTCTTTTCTCCTGTTTGAAAGTTTAACCCTCTTGACTTGGGTTCGATGAGGTGATTCAGTGCAGCGCGTCAGGCGATTGCAAGATGTTTTTATACGAAGCAGCGCCACGAAGGAACAGTTTCTGCTTTTTGAAAAATGTCCTTGTGTGCTGCTGCGGAGTATAGGTGCGCCTGCTCTAATCTATTCCGTCCTACGCATCGGGGATAAATCGCGCCCGGCAGTAGTAGATGACAAGCTTCCTTCCTTTCATCGCATACAACTCTACAGGTCTAGGGTGCGACACTTATGTAGAGCTACCCTAGCATAGCCGAAATGAACTCATCGGTTGTCAGTGGAACCGATAGGCTTTCCCGATCAAACCGGCCGCCTACTAAGGCGGCCCATTGACTTTTGTCGTACACTGAAAGTTAGGGGATTAAATTTGCTCGGTTCTATTGCCAAATCGCGCAAACCGCCCAGCGGGACGCATAAGCCGTTGCGGATCTTGTGGGAACGCATCCCCCCGTATACTCTTGAGCCATCACTCGTTCCTCCGCGCCATGCCGCGCTCTCCTGGTGAATGCTATGCCTGAAGTTGCTCTACCCCATCAAGCTGAAAAGAATTTGCGCTGGAATTTTTCTGTGAATCTCGTGGACATTATTTTTATTACCTTGGGGCTAAGCATTGTCTCGCGCGACACGGTAATGCCGTTACTGGTCAGCCAGTTAACCGATTCCAAGATCGCCGTGGGCCTGATCCCGGCAATCTTCAGCCTGGGCTTCTATCTGCCGCAACTGCTTACGGCCAACTTCACCGAAGGGCTGCGCTATAAAAAGCCCTTTGTCATGTGGATCGGGGGTCTGTGCGAACGCATTCCCTATGCACTGATAGGGGGGGCAGTCCTGCTCTTTGCCGTGGATATGCCGCTGGCGGCGCTGGTTGTGGTGCTCTTGGGGCTGGGGGCGTCGGCCTTTGGCGCAGGCATCGCCACCCCCGCCTGGTTCGATATGATCGCCAAAGTCATCCCTGTCAGCCGCCGTGGGATCTGGTCGGGATCGGGCCACAGCGTGGGGGCCATGCTGGGGATTGTGGGGGCGCTTTTTGCCGGGCAAATTTTGGAGCGATACGCCTTCCCGCTTAACTTTGCCATTCTCTTTGCAATTGCCTCGACTGCGCTGGCGATCTCGTGGGGCGGGCTGGCGTTGAACCGCGAACCGCCCAGCGAAATCGCCGCTGAGCGGGTTCCCATTCGCCGCTATCTGCGCCGCCTGCCTGCGGTCTTGCGCAACAATCGCAACTATACGCGTTTTTTGGTGGGGCGCACGACGATTCAACTGGGGACGATGGCGAACGGCTTTTTTCTGCTCTATGGCATTGAACGCTTCGGGGTCTCTGGCGCAACTGTGGGGACGTTGACAGCGGTCTTGGTGGCGACCCAGGCGGTGATGAACTTGGTCTGGGGCGTGGTGGGGGACCGATGGGGACACAAAGTGGTCTTGGCCGGGGCCGCACTGGGCATGGCCCTGGCCTCGATCTTGGCGCTGTTTGCCACCTCTTGGATCTGGTTAATCCCGATCTTTATTTTGGTGGGGGTCTATACCGCGGCGGATATGGTCTCGGCGCTGAATATAATTTTGGAGTTTTGCTCGCCCCACGAGCGCCCCACCTATATCGGCCTTACCAACACGTTGTTGGCCCCAGTGGTGACGCTGGCCCCGTTGATCGGTGGCTGGCTGGCAACTTGGGGCGGCTATCCAACGCTTTTCGTTACCGCGCTGGCGGTGGCCCTGGTTGGCTGGTTCTTGCTTTCGTTCTGGGTGCAAGAGCCGCGCAAAACGTAGAGACGCAAAATTTTGCGTCCCTACGTTTTGCGTTTCTACCGGCGCTGCCACGCCATCCATACGCCCAGCACCCGTTTGATCAGCGGCGAAAGGCGCGTGCGGTTGTATTGATCCGCGATCTTTTTAATCGCTTCGGTCTGGGTCGGGTAGGCATGAATCACCGTCGCCATTGTCCCCAGCCCCACGCCGCCCACCATGGCCGTGGTGATCTCGCTGATCATCTCGCCGGCGTGGGCGGCCACAATGGTTGCGCCCAGGATTTTGTCTGTGCCCGCCTTAACGTGAATTTTTACAAAGCCTTCGGTTTCGCCGTCGGTTTTGGCGCGATCAATCGTATCGAAGCGCTGTATAAAGGTCTTCACGCGAATGCCCTGGGCCTCGGCGTCCTTTTCATACATCCCCACGTGTGCGATTTCTGGGTCGGTGAAGGTCGTCCACGGTACAACCAGATCGGCTTTTTTCTTTTTTGGGCCAGGGAAGAGCGCATTCTGGATCACCATGCGGGCGGTGGCGTCGGCAATGTGGGTAAACTGATAGCGGATGCCAATGTCACCAGCCGCATAGACAATCGGATTGGTGGTGCGCATGGTTTCGTCGGTGGTGACGCCGCGCTCGCTATACTCCACCCCTGCTGCCTCTAGATTTAGCCCTTCCACGTTGGGAATGCGCCCAATCGAGACCAGAATTGCGTCGACTTCGCACTCTTTTTCCGCCCCGTTTTGGCGATAGGTCAACACTTTGCCCGTCTCACTTTTGCGTACAGAGTGCAACTCTGCCCCAAAGAGCAGTTCAATGCCGTCGTGGACAAAGGCCTCTTGCACAATGCGGGCGGCGTCGGCATCCTCGCGCGGCAAAATCTGTTTGTCGTGCTCAATAATGGTAACCTTCGTGCCCAAACGGGCGAAGGTCTGTGCCATCTCGGCGCCAATCGGGCCGCTGCCGATGACGGCCATGCGGCGCGGCTGCTCAGTAAGTTGAAAGATGGTTTCGTTGGTGAGATAGCCCGCTTCCTGCGCGCCAGGAACAGTGAGCGGGCGCGGACGCGAGCCAGTGGTGATCACGGCGCGGGCAAATTCCAGCGTGTGGCGTTGGTCGCCGTTGACCACTTCAATGGTGTGGGGACCGGTAAAGCGCCCTGTGCCGAAGAAGAGTTCCACCCCTTCGCGATGGAGCCGCTCCACAGAGTCGTCGTGGCTAATGTTGGCGCGGATGCGCCGCATCCGTTGCATGACTTCGCCAAAGTTGACAGTGACACCCTCTGGCACGTGAATGCCCAGCGTGCTGGCTTTGCGGATCTCGCCCATGGCTTTGGCCGAGCGAATGATGCTTTTGGAGGGCACACAGCCCGCGTTGAGACAATCGCCGCCCAGAAGATGTTTTTCGATCAGCGCCACTTTACCGCCTAGCCCCGCCGCGCCAATCACTGAAATCAGCCCGGCTGTGCCGCTGCCAATTGCCACTAGATTATAGCGACCCGATGGCTGCGGATTTTTCCATTGGGCCGGGCGGGCATTCTCTAGCAGCGCCCGATTGTATTGATCCATGGGGGGGACTTCTACGGGAAAGGCTGTCTTTGTTTCTGGGTGTGCGGTGATGCTCATGAAGGCTCCTTTGAAAATGGCAGATGTAAGCGCAAGCAGCATAGGCTGAGGATAGGGGGGTGGCTGTAACGCGGCCAACATCTGCGGGTCTTTGTACGTTTCTTGGCGTGGTTTACAATTCAAAGCGCTGTGCTATAATACCTGTCAATTTGTGCCGCCGAACGCTTCTCGGCGGCAATCAATTTTGTCTCCATCAACCATCGGATTCCATCCTCCCAGCGAAGGGTCAACCCATGACAGACCTTGAATTCAACCCTCGTGAAGAAACTGAAACTTCATCCTTTGAAATCAGACACCTACCCCGACACCTGATCCCCCAGATCGCACGGCTTTTGCTGGTGCTGGCCTTTTTGTTTGCCGGGCTGGCCCATGCCCCGACGGCGCTGGCTGAAGATGCGGGCATTCATGTTGTGCAGCGGGGCGATTCGTTGGCCTCGATTGCGCAGCACTACAACGTCTCGCTGAGCGATCTTGCCAGCAGCAACGGCATTGCCAACCCCAACATTATCTATATCGGCCAACGGTTGGTGATCCCCGGCCAGCAGAGCAGCGCCAGCCGCGGGGTGGCCGCCCGTGCCACCTTGCCCGCCGGCGATGGCTACTATACCGTCCAGCGCGGCGACACATTGGCCCAAGTTGCCCAGAACCACGGCATGTCCATCAATGACTTGATGCGGTTGAACGGGTTGACCAACCCCAACTTTGTGTGGGTGGGCCAAAAGCTGCGTGTGACCGCGCGCGCTGCCTCGTTGGGCGTGGATGAGAAAATGGCAAAGCCGGCCGTGGCCGATTCCATCTATACGGTGCAGGTTGGCGATTCATTGGCCCAAATTGCCGATGATCACAGCACCACCGTACAGGAATTGATGGTGGCAAATGGCTTGCCCGATCCCAACTTTGTGTGGGTGGGCCAAAAGTTGCGTGTGAAAAAAGCAGCCCCGGCCACTGGCTTTTTGACGGCTAATGCCCCCGCCGATGGGGTACGCTGGATCGAGGTTAACCTTTCGAATCAGACCTTAACGGCGTGGCAGGGCAGTATGCCCGTGTTGCACACCTACGTCAGCACAGGCACGCCGGCTACCCCTACCGTCACCGGGCGCTTTCAGGTGGGGACTAAGTATACCAGCCAGAATATGTCTGGCCCCGGCTATAGCCTGCCCGGCGTGCCCTGGGTGATGTATTTCTATCAAGGCTATGCCATTCATGGCACCTATTGGCACGCGAATTTTGGCAGCACCATGAGCCACGGCTGTGTCAATATGCGTAGCGAAGAAGCACAATTTCTCTTTAACTGGGCACCGGCTGGCACGGAAGTCTACGTCCACTATTAAATCAATGTTGATTTGAGTGAACAAAAAGTGATTGCCTTTCAGGGGCTGCGTCCGATTCCCAGCTTGATGATCTCGTCGGGGGTGTCGCGCACCCCTACCGTGACGAGAACGATTCGCATCAAAAGCACGGTCCGCAGCCAGACCACGTCGGGGGGAGCGCGGCGGCAGGGGATTATTACTATCTGCCCAATGTGGAATGGGTGCAATTGGGCTGGCCCAAAATGGGACGGCAAGTCGTGGATGAACCTGGATGAGGGTATGGGCACATTGGTGTTGGTCCATGAATAGGCGACACGGCGTCTAAAGGAATTGAGCAGCTATCACCCACGGTAGCTGCTCTTTTTATTGGCACGTATCTATTCAGGTGTGTCGGGTGCGACGCACTCGCCACATAAGCATTTCGCAACCCAGCTACCCCTGGCGAGTGCGTCGCCCCTGTATAGTCACATTGGCACTAAAAATACGAGAGAAGAGGCAACTATGCGGTTAGAAAACAAGGTGGCGTTGATCACAGGGGCAGGCAGCGGGATCGGGCGCGAGTCGGCGTTGCTCTTTGCCCAGGAGGGCGCGGCGGTGGTGGTGGCGGATCTGGATGTGGCGGGTGGCGAGGAGACGGTGCGGCGCGTGGTGACCGACGGCGGGCGCGCCTTCTTCGTGCGCGTAGATGTCTCCACTGCGGCTGACTGCGCGGCCATGGTCGAAGCCGCCGAGAGCCAGTTTGGCGGGCTGCACGTGCTCTTTAACAATGCCGGCATCATGCTGGCCGAGGATGACGATGCCGTTGCCACGGACGAGGCGGTTTGGGATCTGACCATGAATGTGAACCTGAAAGGGGTCTTTTTGGGGTGTAAATACGGCATTCCGGCGTTGCGGCGCAGTGGCGGCGGCTCAGTAATCAATGTGGCGTCGTTTGTGGCGCTGCTGGGCGCGGCCACGCCGCAACTGGCCTATACCGCCAGCAAGGGGGGTGTGCTCTCGATGACACGTGAGTTGGCTGTGATTCACGCCCGCGAAGGGATTCGGGTCAATGCGCTCTGTCCGGGACCGCTGCGCACGGAGTTGCTGATGAAGGTGCTCAACACCGAAGAGAAGCGCCAGCGCCGATTGGTACATATCCCTATGGGGCGCTTTGGCGAAGCCAGCGAGATCGCACGGGCTGCGCTCTTTTTGGCGTCGGATGACTCTTCGTTTACTACCGGAGCAACCTTTACAGTGGACGGAGGAATTACGGCGGCCTATGTGACGCCGACGTAGACAGGGATTAGACTTCCTGGCCCACCAGCGATACCCGGAGATGATCGTTGCGGGCTTGGTTCAACTCTTGATAGAGCCGCACATTGCCGATGGCGATGGCGGCGCTGTTGGCAATGGTGCGCATGAGGATCATGTCGTTTTCGTCAAAGGGAACGGGGCGCATAGGGTCGGAGATAAAGATCACACCTTGTGGGTTTTCTTCTCCGATGGGAACCAGAAGCCCGCGGCCGTTGGCGCGATAGTAAAGTTCGCTGGCATCGGCCAGAGGGGTGGCAGGGTCAAAGAAAAGAGGCTGTTCCGCCGCCATGACCCATTGTACCAGTTCCATCACAGGCGAAGACCAGAGGTGCTGGCGATCTTGGGGGGAGATGGAGGGGTGCGCGTGCAGCGTAAGCGTGGGCAGATCGAGGCTGAGCGTATTCTTTTTGGTCTCTGGATCAGCGAGAAAGATGTTGACGTTGAGGCTACCGAACATATCCGCCAACTCACTGCTAAGTGATTGCAAAATTGTGTCCAAGTTTTGGCTTTGCGTAATCGTGCGTGTGAGCACTTGCAGGCTGACCAGTTGTTTGACCCAGCGGTTGGATTGCTGGCGGGACTGGGCTTCTTGAATGGAGCGGGTGGTGTTGCCAGCCACGGCATAGAGATAGCTGGAGAGATCCGTATTGGCGAAATAATTGGGTGTAAGGCTGCCCAAGAGCAGCGCGCCCACGGTGCTGCCGCTGTGGCGCAGGGGGATGATCATAAAGCTGCCGCTACATGCGTCCCAGGGAAATTCGCCGGGCTGAGGTCGGGCTTCGGCAGCCATATCTGAGATAATCAGGTAATCGCCTTCTCCGCTCCCCACACGATTAACCAATGCCTGGGCCAGCACCCCCCATAGCGGAACTTTGTACTGTTGATCGAGAATGTCCAGCGGGTCGTTTACCCCACGTATACCAACATAGCGAAAGGGGCCAAGCTCATCTTCGCCCAGCATCACCGCCACAAAATCCACACGCGCCACCTGCCAAATGGCATCAATGGCAATGCGGATGATATTGCTCAGCGATAGTTGTTGGTTGAACTGTTCGTTGAGATCGTAGAGCATACGCAGGTGATAGGCTTGATCTTCCAAGCGCTGTTGAGTCTGGGCCAGCGCCCCTCCCAATGAATCCACCAATTGGAAAATTTCGTCTTCTTCCCCGCTTTCAATGGGCGGCAAGATCTGGCCTGTATAGGTATAGGCACTCTGGCGGCCGCGCAGGATCGCCTCGCGGATCAATGTTTTGTAGCTGTATGAATTCCAGGCCAGATAGGCCACAATGAAAATACAGCTCAAAAAAAGCAGAAAAGTGATCAGGAGAGGCAGGGTGAGATTGTCAAAGGTCTCGATAAAGTGTGGTAAAAATGCATTTGATTGCTGTGTCGGCATAGAGTTCCCATCGGGTACGTGCGTCTTGCCGCGGGGGAGAGTGCGCTGAAAGCAGGTAAACTCTTCCAACTTTTGCCCCACACAGGGTGTAAATTGATTTGGAGAAGAAGGCAGCCTGAAGTCATATCCTCTAGAGAATAGCCCTGTGCTATAATTCCATCTACCCTTTCTGGTGGACCAGGGAAGGGGGGCGGCGTTAAAAGACTGTCTGTCATCATCTCTCTACGCATATAGAATAGTGGGTATAATGACACTGGATAACACAAATTTGCAGCCTGTAGAAACTCTACACGTCAAACCCCGTATTTTGCTTGTAGATGACGAACCCGATACGCTCCAGTTGATTCGGAAGATTCTACAAGCCGATGGCTTTGAAATTTTTCAGGCGACGAATGGTGTAGAAGCGTTGGAGACCATTGAAGCTCGCCAACCTGATCTGGTGTTGCTCGATGTCGTGATGCCCCAGATGGATGGCATGGCTGTCTTGAAAGAGTTGCGCCGCTACGATTTGGTGACGGGCGTGATCATGGTCAGCGCCCTCTCCTCGGAACAATTAGTGGTGCAGGCCATGTTGGATGGTGCGGACGATTTTGTGGGCAAGCCCTTCACCCTCAAAACCATTCGGGTACGGATTCGCCAAGCCCTGGAAAAGAGCCGCCTGCGCCGTGAGAATGTGAAACTTCAGCGTGAATTGCAGATTGCCCACGATAAACTGCGTGATCTCTTTAGCCGCTATATGGCGGCCCCTGTAGTTGAACGGCTCTTATCCAGCCCCACTCTTCCTAGTTTAGGCGGTGAGCGCCAAATTGCTACTGTGCTTTTCATGGATTTTTGCGATTTTACGCCGCTATCGCACATGCTGGAACCGGACCGTGTGTTACACGTGTTGAATGAACACCTATCGTTGGTTACCAACGCCATTTTGGAAGAAGAGGGCACCATGGACAAATTCATCGGTGACGGTGTCATGGCTCTCTTCAATGCCCCCGTTGCCCAACCCGACCATGCGCTGCGCGCCGCCCGCAGTGCCATTGCCATGCGCAACCGCATTGTTGAATGGGGCCAAAACCATCACCCGGCGCTGAATGTGCGCGTGGGCATTCACACAGGCGAGACCGTGATTGGCAACATTGGCACGCCGCAGTTTATGAACTACACGGCGATTGGCGATACCGTCAACCTTGCCAAACGGCTCCAAGAAGAGAGCGAAGATAACAGCATCCTGATCAGCGATGCCACGGCCCGCCTCCTACCTGGCGAGCACACCCACTTGACCGAGATCGGCATGCGTAGCCTCAAAGGTCGCCAAACCCCGGTGATGATCTACAAACTCGACGATCTCACTGGCCTCTAACTCTCCTTACTGCACAGCCAATCGTCCTGCAATCGGCTCCACCAGTGCATTTGCCACCAACTGTAACGAGCGACTATCCGTCACCAGCGCCCGATGATAGGGCAGCAGCAGCGGTTTATGGTGCCCAGCCGCGATTTTGGAGCTGGACGATGGCATAATCGTCAGGTCCAACGGCGTCCAGATCGAGGTAAAGTGAATCCGATCCAACGTAGCCTCGTCTTGGGCCAAATCCTGTAAAAAGGAGCTGTTGGGGCGCATCTGGCGCACGCCAGGACGACTGCTGTAATAGGCCATCCACGTGCCCCGGTGCGGCGATCCCAGCGTCACCAGCCGCTCGGCACGCGCCAGCCCGTCCAGCCGTTGCAGATAGTAGCGCGCAACAATTCCCCCCATGCTAAACCCCACAAAATTCAATGGCTTGCCGTCGGGAAAGGTTTTTTCCACATAGGCTGCCACTTGCTGGGCCAGTTCGTTGAGCGGAACACGGCCATCACTGGGCTGCAAGGTCAGTGGGTGGATGTCGAAGCCGCTTTCACGCAGAAAATGGGTGAGACGGCGAAAAACCAATGAGTTGTCCCGATAGCCAGGGACCAAGACTACTGGGCTGGTCTGGGCGGTGGCCCGATCAGCCCGCGCCCCTTTCTCTTGTCGCGTTTTGCGATAAAAATTCAATGCAAACATAGTGAGCAAATTTCCCCCGAAATTTCAACAAAACACAAGTACTGAAAAAGCCTATCCACTGGGCAGATCAAAGCGCGTGATGATGCAGGTAGACTCTCCGGCGCACGGGTCTGCGACGGTTGCTTTTTGGCAGCGTGGCCGCCGCCATCATGCACCAAGTGACCGTCCCCGTGAGGCGTTTGCGCCCTTTGCCCCAACCGCATCAGAGTCTGCCCAGGGGTGAAACAAATATTTCACCTCTATTCTTTGTGAATCAAGGGCAGATAAAACTTGGAGCCAATCACCAATGTCACCTCTTTGGTTTCTGAGGCCGACAGGGTGATCTGTATCCGATTTTCTGCTGATCCGTTCTTAATCGACAGGATATAATTGCCGCTATAGAGGCGTGGGAATGTAAAGTCCCCATTGGCATTGGTGAGACCTTCATAGCGATAGCCAGTGAGCAGATCTTCTAGCACAAGTTGTTGATTGGCAAGTTGTGTAGATCGCGACGCCGTTGCCTTGACCGTCAACGTGGCGGGCTGTTGGGCCATCGCCACTGCCGCCGCAACATCCAGCCGCCCATAGCCATAGGTATGGTTGGGAACTGTGGGCGTTTCGCCCAGGGTACAGGTAAAACGATCTCCATTGGTGACGTTAAAATTCGGATAGGCCACCGGCAGACGCGCTTTTCATGAAGATCTGCTCGGTCTCGCTGATCTGGCCGATTACGTGGGGGACCGCCGACCAAAGCAGGGCCACCGCGCCCGCCACGTGTGGCGAGGCCATACTCGTACCGCTTTTGGAGCCATAGCTGCCCCCTGGCAACGTTGAAAAAGTTCCCACACCGGGCGCTGTGATCTCTGGCTTCATGCGCCCACTGCCATCAACCAGCACCGGTCCACGGCTGCTAAAACCGGCAATTGCGTCGCTGCTGTCAACCGCACCCACGCTGAAAACTTCGGCATAGGCCGAGATTGGATATTGCACCGTGGCGCAGCCTGAACCGTTGTTGCCTGCCGAGACAACGACCATGATCCCAGCCGCCCGCGCCACTTGGACCACTTGGCGTAGCGATTCAAAGTCGCACCCCTCTTCGGGCGGGCAATACCACGAATTGTTGATAATGTGCGGGGCCAGCGCCGGGTTGCCATCCTCGGCTGGATTGCCGGTTTGGGGATAGGGCGCAAGAAAGAACTGGAAGCAGGCAATATAGCTGGCTGGTGTGCCATTGCCCCGGTTCATGTTGCGGCAACCGATCCATTGGGCATCGGGGGCCACGCCGGTGATAATGCCGGTTTTGCCATAGGTATCATCACGGCCCAGCAGCGTGCCCACCGTGTGTGTGCCATGATCGCCATCATCACACGGAACCTGGGGATCCTGGCTGCACCGCACGCGCCCCTGCGTGCCCCAGGCATCAAACCAGTTATAGGGGTGAGTCACCGTCTGCGTCTCGGCGTTCCAGCCTCGATAGCGCGCTTTCAGGGCCAGGTGTTCCCGATCCACGCCGGTATCCTGGCTGCCAATTACGATCCCTTTGCCCGTATATCCCTGATCCCACACCTGGGGCGCGTGGATATTGCGCACCCCGTAGGGAATTTCGGGCATTTGCAACGTACGCGGTGTGGCGCTGGTTGGCTCCAATGGCAACCGGATCAGCGGATTCGCCACCAGCCGATCCACCTCTGGGCGTTGACGCAGCGCCGCCACCAGCGCCGCATCGCCGGTCACCTCCACGGCGTTGATAATATAAAAGGGTCGATAGGCGACGCCTTGATCCTCCAACCAGGCCAGCAAACCCGATTGCTGTTGGTGGCTAAAATCGGAGAGATAGCCATAAAGCGCCGCGCCCTTTTGGGCGCGTGTGGCCCGTTGCAGGCCGCGCCGTTGCAAAAAGAGATCCGCCTGGGGCTGTGCTTTCAAGATCACCAAAAACGAGGCTGTGCCGGTGCGGGTTAGCTCTTGTTGGAGCCGAGGCTGGACGCTGGCTGCCTCCTGTGCGGCTGCGCCAGGGCCAATCCACAGCAAGGCCAAAAGCAGAATCAGACCTTGCCAATAGCGATGAGAAATTTTGAGGGGCATAAATTGTACGAACTCCTTGAATCATCCAAACACAAACAACCTTTATTGTAAACTCCAATGCACCTGCTGTATATTTTTTGTGATTGGCGCTTTTTGTTGTCAGGCGGCAGAACGCTTGCACAGATAGCTGCAAGTCGCTGGGCATAGAGCAAGCTTACACCATCGTGCCCCTGATATCGGTACAATAAACGTGTTATCCGATCGGAGTCAATCCATCGTAATGCTAAGATTGAAGAGGAGACCTGTATGGCGAATTTAACCATTGGCGACATTGCCCCTGAATTTGAAGCGATTACCGACAGCGGTGAATCTGTCACCTTGGCCGATTATCGCGGGCAGCGTGTCATTTTGTACTTTTACCCCAAGGATGATACCCCTGGCTGCACCACCCAGGCCTGTGGATTCCGCGACAACTACCCGATGATTCAAGAGAAAAATGGCGTTGTGTTGGGGGTCAGCCCCGACGACGCCGAGAGCCATCGCAGTTTTAAGAGCAAGTTCGATCTGCCCTTTACGCTGCTGGTGGATGCCGACCATGCCATCGCCGATGCCTATGGCGTGTGGGGCGAAAAGACAGCCTATGGGCGCACGTCTATGGGCATTCATCGCAGCCATTTCGTGATTGACGAAACGGGTAAAATTGTAGACGCCCATTACAGCGTCAAGCCCGAAGACAGCATCACCGAGGCGATTGGCGCACTAGGTTGATCAAAAAACCTGCCAGGTTTCAGAAAACCTGGCAGGTTTAAGTCGTACAGTAACCTCTCAGTCACTCCTCGCTACTCAAACGTCACCTGACCGGTCGAGCCGTCATACGAGCCGATCTGCACAAACGAAGCCCCATCCTCGGACACCTGATAAATCCCATAGTTCACCACAGCCTGATCGCCGTTCTCGTCGAGATAGGTCTGCACCGCTGTGCCAATGTAGTGGTTGGCAACAAAGGGCAGCATCCCCTTGACAGCCGCGCCGTTGTTCCCCGCCGCCAGCATGGTAAGCATGGCAACGTTGGCAGCGTCATAGGCATAGTTGGTAAACGGGCCGGGGGCCGCGCCATTCTTGGCCGTGAACGCGTCAATAAAGGGCTGCGTGTTGGGCGTGGAGCTTTCGGCAAACGAGACCGAAATAAAGTTCATGTCTTGCAGCAGTTGGGCGTGGGCCGGGTCGGCCAGGATGTCGGCGTTTGCCAGATTTTCCACGCCGATCCGATCGACGCCTTGCAGATTCTGATCGGTAATCGCCAGTTGCAACACCTTCTGCCCATCGCCCAGGAAGCAAATACAGAAAAAGGCGGTGGGGCCGTTGGCCGACAGGCTGACGATCTCGCTGCTGATCTTGGAGACCTCGCTGGAGAGATCGGTGGGTTCCGGCGCATACTTGGTGACAGAAATCTCGCCGTCAAAATTTTTGTCGAAGATCTCGGTCAGGCCGTTGCCGAAGGCATCGTCCACCTGCAAGATCACGATATTTTCATAGCCGCGGCTGACGGCAATCTGGCTAAACGCCTGCCCGGCGAAGGTGTCCGGCGGGTACATCAGCCGGTAAATATAGTCACCGGGAATGCCGCCGGCTGGCCCGCTGGAGGCCGGAGCCACCAACACGATCTGGTTTTCGTCGGCGAACTGTTTGGCCCCCAGCACTTCGCTGGTGGTGAGCGGCCCCACGATTACCTGCGCGCCGCTGGTCTGCACCACGGTCTGCACCGCTTTGGCCGCGCCGTCGGGTGTGCCTTCGGTGTCGGCGCTGACCGTGCTAAAGCGCACCGCCGATCCAGCCGCCTCGAGCTGGGCGTTCATCTCTTCCACGGCCAGTTCGATGCCCTTGCGGAAGTCGGTGCCGAACGATCCCAGCGAGCCGGTGAAGGGCTGCACAATGCCCAGCACATAGGTCTGGGATCCGCTGGCGGCGGGTTGGGGCGCGGCTGCGGGCGGCTGCACCTGTAGTTGCTGGCAGGCCGACAGCAACAGCGCCAGCAAGATCACAATGGTTACTCCAAGCGAACGACGATTCATGCGAAGCTCCTCTGAAAATAGGGTTGATGGAAAAGGGAAATCAAACTGAGGGAACGGGGGAATCCGTGCTTTTGGCGCAAGCACTATACATCAGCGGGGGCGCTTTCGCAACCAAACGAGGTCAATAAAAAGAGAGCGCCATCAGGTTTCGGTGACGCTCTCTTTCGTTAAATCTGTCTGCGGTCCGCCGTCTGTCGTCCGCGGTCCGCTGTCGCCTACGCCATCACCGGCGCTTCCTCGTGGAACGCGCCCTCTTCCTGCCCCCACATCTCCTCGCGGAACTGCTTGGTGTAGAGGTTGTAGTAGTGGCCGCGCGCCTTGATCAACTCGGCGTGGCTGCCCATCTCCGAGACGCCGCCGTTTTCGATGACCAGGATACGGTCGGCGCGTTTGATGGTGCTGAGGCGGTGGGCGATCACAAAGCTGGTGCGCCCTGTCATCATGCGCTCCATGCCGCGCTGGATCAATGCCTCGGTCAGCGTATCCACCGAACTGGTGGCCTCGTCCATCACAAAGATGTCGGGCTGGGCCAGCACGGCCCGCGCCAGGCTGATCAACTGCTTCTGTCCCACCGAGAGCAGCACACCGCCCTCGCCCACTTCGGTGTCGTAGCCCTTGTCCAACTCCTGAATAAAGGCATCGGCCCCGGCCATTCGCGCCGCCTCTTCGATCTCGGCGTCGCTGGCTTCCAGCCGCCCGTAGCGCAGATTCTCACGGATCGTGCCGGAGAAGAGGTGGGGCGTCTGCAAGACCATGCCGATCCGCGAGTGGATGCCGTGCAACGTCAGCGCTTTGTAGTCGTGGCCGGCAATGTGGATCGTGCCGATCTGTGGCTCGAAGAAGCGACAGACCAGGTTGACCAGTGTCGACTTGCCCGCGCCGGTTGGCCCCACCAGCGCGATGGTCTCGCCCTGTTTGATGGTCAGGTTGAAGTTCTCCAACACCGGCTTCTCTTTTTCGTCGTCGTACCAGAAGGTGACGTTGTCGAAGACAATCTCGCCGCGCAGCGAACCGGGGTCCATTGCAGCGGCGCTGTCTTGAATCTCCGGCACGGCGTCAATCAGCGAGAAGATACGCTCGCCCGACGCCACGGCCTGTTGCATCTCGGCATAGACGCGTGCCATCTCCTGAATCGGCCAGAGCATGAAGGTGATGTACGAGATGAAGGCTTGAATCGTGCCAATGCTGATCCAGCCCTGCTCGAACTGCCAACCGCCATACCAGAGCACGGCCCCCACGCCCACCGCGCTGATCAACTGCACCGTGGGCAAGAAGAGCGCCGACAGCCACGCCGCGCGGAAAGCGGCATTGTGCATTTCGCCGGTCAACTGGCCGAACTCTTCGTGGTTCTTCTCCTCACGGCGCAGCGCCTTGACCACGCGCACACCGGTGATGCTCTCGTTGTACGCGCCGGTGATCTTGGAGTTCACCTTGCGCACGGTGCGGTACTCGCCCAGGATCTTCTTCTGAAATTGCCCCGCCACCACAATCAAGATCGGGATAATCACCGCCACAATCAGCCCCAACTGCCAGTTGAGATAGAGCATGAAGCCCATGGCGATGATCACGTTGCTGATGCCCCACACCGTGTCCAGAAAGCCCCACGAGACCAGCTCGCCCACACGGGACGAATCACTGGTCACCCGCGACATCAGCCAGCCCACCGGCGTGCGGTTATAGTACGAGAGCGAGAGACTTTGTAGCCGCTCGAACATCTTCTTGCGCAGGTCATATTGCACCCGCTCACCCAAGCGGCCCGCCGCCGAGATGAAGCCAAAGACCAGCACCGCCTGCACCAGCAGGAAGGCGCCATATTGCATGACCAAACTAATCAGTTGTTGGCTGTCACGGGCGATAATGCCCTCGTCGATAATGCGCTTGCTCAGGAAGGTCTGATACGACTCCACCCCGGCCACGGCGCTGATACAAAAGAGAAAAACTGCCATCAACGGCCAGTGGGGAAGTCCCTGTTTCAAGATGCGCAGGATCGTCTGCCCGTTGAACTGTGTATTAAATTCTTCTTCTTCGAAATGGTCCTGTTCAGACATGAGAACAGCTCTCCGTTGTGTTAAATGTGTCGTTTGTGTTACTCGTTACTCATGACTCGTTACTGTTTACATAATGAGTAACGAGTCATGAGTTGATTCTACGCCCTGACCGGCTCTGCCACGCCGCCGCTGCCGTTCTTGTGTTCCAGTCGTGCGTCGGCGCGTTCCACGGCGTCGGCGATCTCCTGTTCCAGTTCGGCCTCAATGCGGGCTTGCAGATCATAGACCCGGCGATAGATGCCCGGCTGGGCCAAAAGCTCATGGTGTGTGCCCATCTGCACAATGTGGCCGCGGTCCATCACCACAATTAGGTCGGCTTCCATCACGCTTTGCACACGGTGGGCGATGATGAAGGTGGTGCGGTTTTCCATCAGGCGGCGCAGCGCCCCGCGGATCTCGGCATCGGTCTCGGTGTCCACCGACGAGGTGGCATCGTCCAGAATCAGGATGCTGGGATCTTTGAGCAACGTGCGGGCAATGGTCACCCGCTGCTTTTGCCCACCGGAAAGGGTCACACCGCGTTCACCCACCAGCGTTTCATAGCCTTTGGGGAAGCCCAGAATCACATCATGGACCGCCGCCGCCCGCGCTGCGGCCTCCACTTCGGCATCGCTCACATCCCGGCCCAGGCCATAGGTGATGTTGTTGCGAATCGTGGTTGAAAAGAGGAACGGCTCCTGTTGCACCATGCCGATCTGCTTGCGCAGATAGGAGCGGGAATAGTCGCGCAGGTCCACGCCGTCCACTGTGATCGCTGCCCTCAGCTGTAATCATAGAAGCGCGGCAGCAGGTTAACCAGCGAGGTTTTGCCGGATCCCGTCGCGCCCAGCAGCCCCACCACCATGCCCGGCTTCACGCGCAGGTTGATGTCGCGCAGGACGTAGTCAGAATCGTGGTGCGTGGTGCGTGGTGCGTGGTGCGTGCTCGGCTGTCCGTTGTCTGCGGTCTGCGGTCCGTTTTCCGCCGTCGCGATCCCCATTGCCCTTTGTGCTGCCGGGGCCGGTGTTTCATAGATAAACGAAACACCGTCGAAGATCACTTCTCCTTGTAAGCGCTCTGCCGTGTTGATTTTGCCCGCTTCCAACGGCTCGCGCTCCTGGCGCACAATGTGGCCGATACGCTCCATCGAGACGAAGCCCGTGGACATCTGCGCCACAAGGCGACCCAAGCCGCGAATCGGCCAGATCAACTGAATCACCAGCCCGGCGTAGGCCAGATAGGTTCCCAGCGTAATCTCACCGGCAATCGCCATCTGCGCACCCAGATAGAAGCCTGCCAGCATTTGAATCCCACACAGGATATCGGTCACCGGCCAGAAGGTGGCGTGGAGCATAAGCAGAGTCGCGCCCACGCAGGTATTTCTTCCAGTTCTCTTTCTCAAAGCGTTCGGTCTCGTACTCCTGGCGGGCGAAGGCCTTTACCACACGCACACCGCTCAGGTTCTCTTGCAAGCGGCTAGAGAGAGTGGCATCCTGGGCTTGATAGGCTTCGTAGACCTTCTCCATCTTGCGGAAGAAGTAGATCGACATCACGATGACTACCGGGATGATGATCACCGAGTAGAGCGCCAGTTTCACATCCAGCAAGAGCAGAGCGGCAAAGCTGATCACAAACAGCCCGCCGATGCGCCCAATCCCGATGAGTTGCTCGGAATAGAGCCGCCGGATGGTGTCCACATCAGACGTGGCCCGTGAGAGCAATTCGCCGGTCTGCATGCGGTCGTGATAGGTGAAACTCAGCCGTTGCAGATGATCGTAGACGTAGTTACGCAGGCGGCGGGCGATGCCTTCCGAGGTCTGCGCGGCCAGCCGTCCGCTCCAGAAGATAAAGCCACCTTGCAGCAGGGCCAGCCCAATAAAGGCCAGCGCTACCCACGGAACCATCTGCATAGGGCTGTCGCTGCCCAGCACATCATCAACAAAGTAGCCGATGAGGTAATAGGAAGCGGCGCGCCCAATCGCCGCAATCGCCACGCTGACAATGGCGATTACATAGAACCAGTGGAAACCGGTCATCATGCGCCAGATGCCCAGGGCTTTGTTTTGTGTAATGACTTCTTTAATGTCGAATTCTTGTGAGTTATCCATGTTGCCACGCTCGTTTGTTGGTTTGTGCTGATCTGTTGATTCCCGCTGCGCTGTTTCGTCCATTTTGTTCCTCTCTGTGGAGATTGTCGTGTGGACTGTCAGTCCGCACAACGGCTGGGGACTTGACCGTGGATCTTAGCAGGCATTCTTGACAACAGGTGTATACAAAAGAAAAGAGCCACGGCATAACCCATGACTCTTTCTCGCCGCGGCACAGAGAACCGTCCGCAAATAAAAAGGTCACGGGTGTCTACACCGTGACCTTTTGTGTCTTGGAAGCGACTCAGGAGATTCATCTCCCGGTTATCGCGCCATCCGATCCTGGATCACCGGTGTCTACTTGTTTTGCCCATACCCGCAGGAACGAATCCTGCTCCGTAGTGAACCATAAACATCATCGTGACACCTTTCTCCCTTCGTGAGTTTTGGATGGTTGATTACAACTCCCGCCACTATATCACGCCGCCGCTAAACCGGTCAATTCCACAAATGTTGTAGAAGTTGCTTCTGCCGTTTTTCAACCTGTCTGAGATCAGGTAGGATTAGCGCAGACATTCTTTGTACTGACAACCGATGACAAGATAACTTGATGAGAGGATGAAATAACACTCACCTTGTCATCCTGTCACCTTGTCATCTTCCACCAAGGAGAAGAAAATTATGGCTGAATTCGACGGGAAAGTTGTGATCGTCACCGGCGGGGCCAAGGGCATTGGCCGCGCCATTTCGCTGGCCTTTGCGCGCGAAGGGGCCAGCGTGGCCTGTGCCGACGTGGATACTGACGCCGGGGCGGAAGTGGAAAGCGCCGCCGCAGCGCTGCCGGGGAAGGTCGTCTTCCGCCGCGCCGATGTCTCCAAAGCGGCGGAGTGCCAGGCCTTGGTCGAGTGGACCGTCTCGCAATGGGGCGGCGTTGACGTGGTCTGCAACAATGTGGGCATTCAGCCATTAACGAGCTATTTGCCCGCCCATGAGTTGCCCGAAGAAGCCTGGGATCGGATCCTCGATGTCAATCTTAAAAGCGGCTTTCTCATGACCAAATACAGCGTGCCGCACATGATCGAAGCCGGGCACGGCGTGATTATCAACACCGCTAGTGTACAGGGCTTGCAATCGGCCAAAGGCGTTTCGGCCTATGCCGCCACCAAAGGCGGGATGCTCTCGCTCACCCGGCAACTGGCGCTGGAGTATGCCGAGTACAATATCCGCGTGCTGGCCGTCAACCCCGGCACAATTGAGACGCCTCTGGCCGCCGCCGGCACCAATAACGATTACGCTGCGCTGCGCGCCGCCGCCGGCAAGGCGCACCCCATCGGGCGCATCGGCAAGCCCGCAGAGGTGGCCGAGGTTTTTCTCTTCCTTGCCAGCGACCGTGCCAGTTTCATGACCGGTGAGTTTGTCAATGTGGATGGCGGCCTCATGGCAAAGGGAGCCTGGGCCGAATGAGCGAACGCCAAAATTTCAGCAGCGGAACCCATTGGGAAGAGATGGCCGGGCTATAGCCGGGCCGTGCGCGTGGGCAACACCATTCACGTCTCCGGCACCACGGCCACCGACGAAACCGGTCAACTCGTGGGCGGGGACGATGCCGCCGCCCAGGCCCGCTACGCCATTCAAAAGATCGAGCGGGCCATCGTCGCTCTGGGCGGTGAGTTGCGCGATGTCGTGCGTACCCGCGTCTATGTCAGCCACATCCACCACTGGGAACCCGTGGCGCGCGTTCACGGCGAATTTTTCAGCCAGATCCGCCCGGCCAATACCCTAGTGGAAGCGCGCCTTGTTGGGCCGGAATATCTCGTGGAAATTGAGGCGGAAGCGATTGTTAATGCGTAAGTTTACGTTTCACGCATGTAACGATAGAGGTTTAGGGTGCGACGCACTCGCCACACAATCTTTTTAAGACCGATCTACTCCTGGCGAGTGCGTCGCACCTGTATAGCTACTTACGCATTACGGATAAATTATGAAATTTAGCCTACGACTTAACAATGATCTCCCCGCCGCCCAATATATCACCCTGGCCCAAGCTGCTGAATCCGTCGGCTTTGACCAGTTCTGGGTCAGCAATGATCTTTTTCTGCGCAGCGACATTCCCATCCTCACGGCGGTGGCGCTGGCAACGGAGCGCATTCACATCGGCACGGGGATTCTCAACCCGTACACCCTCCACCCGGCAGAGATGGCGATGCTGGCCGCCACGCTGGACGAGATCAGCGGCAATCGCTTTCTCTTGGGCGTGGCCGCCGGGGCTGGGGACTTTCTGGATTGGGTGGGCATCGACCAGACGCCGCCCGCTGGCCGCCATGCGCGAGAGCATCACCGCCGTGCGCGGGCTGCTGCGCGGGGAGCGGGTCGCTCTTGATGGTCAATTCTTGCGCTGGAACGAAGAAGCCTATCTGCGCTTTGCGCCGCCCCGTGTCACGCCCATCTATCTGGGCGCAATGGGGCCGAAGATGCTGGCCCTGGCCGGGGAAGTGGCCGATGGCGTGCTGCCGCTGCTCTTCCCCCCCGAACTCTATTTCGACGTCAAGCCGCATATCGACCGCGGCCTCGCCATTCGCGATACGGAACTCGCCCCGCTGGATCTTGCCGCCTGTATTTGGGTCTCGCTTTCGGAAGATCGCGCCGCCGCGCGCCGTGTGCTGGCCCAGAAGATCGCCTATTACGGCCATGCCCTGGGCGAGTTAATCTACAACCGGCTGGGCGTGGCACAGGCCGAATTCGCGCCCATTGAACATGCCCTGCAAACCGAGCGCGACGAGGAAAAGGCCATCGCCCTGGTCGATGATCGGATGTTGCGCATTGGCATTGTGGGCAGCCCCGCCGATGTCATTGAACGGCTAGAGCCTCTGGTGGCCGCTGGCGTGGAGCATCTCAGCTTCGGCCCGCCGCTTGGGCCGGATCCGCTGGAGGCGGTGCGGCTGTTGGGGCAGGTAATCCGTCACTTTCAGCCCGATTGAGAAGATTCACCGCAAAGCACACAGAGAACGCACAGGCAGAACCCTCTGGAATCTGTGTTATCCGCGTTCTACTTTTTTCTGGAAATCTGCGAAATCTGCGGATTAAAGTCCCCTCCTGAAATTAGACCTTCACAGCGCCCCCGTTTGGTGTATACTTGCGTGTACCGCACCATGCCTTGTGTTAATCCCGTTCTTCCTGAATTCGCATCGTCTTCGCCCCTATCCTTGCTGATCGGTCAGCGGCATCTGCCCTGGCCCTGATTCTGGTGGAGGAGAAACCCCATGTACTCTGGAAAGCCCCTTGTCATTTCCGCGCAGATTGCTCTCCTGATCTTTGCCCTTTGCCTGTTAACCTCCGGCGCGTATGCGGAAAATCCGCACCTCACACCGACACAGACCGTCACCGATAACGACGCCATCGCCTGGGTGCAACAATTGGGCACGACACAAGGCGAGGACGCTGCTGCCATCACCCATGACGCCGCCACCGCTAGCCTCTACCTGGCTGGCTCCACCACGGGCGGCGGCAACGGGGGGCTGGATGCATGGATAGCGCGCTATGACACAAATGGCAACAAACTTTGTGAGCGCGCCTTTGGGACGGCTGGCAACGATGGCGCCACTGGGATCGCCGCCGACGGTGCGGGGAACATCTATGTGGGGGGCTACACGCCCAGCGCGCCCGGATCAAACCAACCGGACGGATGGGTGGCCCGCTATGATGCGAACTGCATCGAGCAGTGGGTGCGCATTTTTGGCCTCTCCGACGGCGGCGACGGCATCGCTGCCCTGGATGTGGACGGTGCCGGCAACGTCTATCTGGCCGGCTGGACCCGCCAGCCCAGTGACGACCCATGTAATTGCGCCAATACCGATGTTTTGATTGCTAAATACAACGCCAGCGGTGCCCAACAGTGGATCAAAAAGGTTGGCACAGCCCAAGAGGAACGCGCCGAAAGCATCGCCGTGATCCCGAACGGCACTTTCTACTTGACTGGACGCTGGGCCGGCAGCAGCGAAGCTGACACCGCCGATGGTTTTGTGGGCAGCTTCGATAAGGAGGGTAGCCAGAACTGGCTGCACAAAGTCACATCGCCGGAGCGAGAATTTGGCAAAGCCGTTACCGCAGACAATACAGGCCATGTCTACGCCACCGGGTGGACCAACGGCGCGCTGGATGGCACAAACCAGGGCGAGCGTGATGGGTGGCTCGTCAAATATAAACCCGATGGCAGCCGCGAGTGGATTCGTCAATTTGGCTCCTTTGCCGGCGATGAAGCGCTGGGGGTGACGATTACCAGCCCAGAATTTATCACAGGGACGGTCTACGTTGCCGGGGTAACCAATGGGGTCTTGGGGGCCAGCGCGCATGGGGACGCCGACGTTTTTGTGGCCCGCTTTGCCGCCAACGGCACAGCCCAGGAGCGATTACAATTGGGCACGGCCAAAGGCGACAGTGCCAATGCGATTACCATTGATGGCGCAAATCAGGTCTATGTAGCTGGGGGGACAAGCGGCGATTGGGGGGCTACGCATCTGGGCCGCGGCGATGCTTTTGTCCTGAGGCTAGGTTTAACCTGTACCATTGAGGGGCGAGTTTTTACCCGCCCCGAGGTCGATGTCACCTATTCGTTGTACGGCACGCTGGTGACGCTGCGCCGAAATGGGGCGGTGTTGGCACGGGCCAAGACGCAGCGTCCGCTGGGCGCTTATTCGCTGCGCGGGCCTTGCACGACTGATCTAGTCGTCCGCGTAGACTTGGAACACACACGCTTTGACACAGACGCTCCTTCCCTCTTCCGTCTGCTCTACGGGCAACGCAACGGGCCAGTTGTCTATGTGGAGACGCCGCCTTTTTCCACGGCTGGGCAAACGCAGCCCGTGCGCAAAGATATAATCTGGGTGGATGGCTTGAACACGCCGCCGCTGGTCACCCATCCCAGCATCCAAGCCAACCGGGAGCGCCTTGATGATTTGGCGATGAACTACGCCCACATTTACGAAGCGTGGCGATTCAGTGATGAAGTTGTCTCCCAACGTCTCGATTTCTCATTGCCGGTCGATGTGATCGCCTACTCTAGTACAGCCGGGGTCTTCTGGCTCGGTTCCACAACATCGTCACCGGCGGGGAACCCCGATCCATTTATCAATTTGGCGGCGGCGGGCAGTAGCTATGTAGATTTCAACCGACCCAAAAATCGGGAATGGCACGAATTCGGCCATCATGTCATGGCGGACACCTTCAACAACCTGATGCCTGATAACCCCGGCGATGTCAACCACGGCGGCGCGGCCAACAACAGTTTTGTCAATCCCTCTACCACCGACTCTTGGGTGGAAGGGTTTGCCGAGTTCTATGGGATGGCTGTCGCCAAATACATTGCCGTAGATCCGGAACCCTATCTCTATTTCAGCACGGTCAATCTGGAATCCAACTATCGCGCCTGGAACGACGAAGAGTACGCCCTGGCCGGTCTGCTCTGGGATTTAGTTGATCCCGCCGATGCCAACGATCTCTCCTCGGCACTGGGCGGCCAACCCTATGCCGACTGTGTGGAGATCCCCATCGGCGCGCTCTGGAGCTATCTCGACACAGACTGGGGAAACGCCGTGCCCAAATCGGGCGGCGCGCCCGCCGACTATGGCTATATTTTCGACGTCAAACATCTCTACGACGTGTTGGTGCTCAAGGGTGAGGGGGATGAACATTCGCGCGGGCTGCCGCTAACCGATCTGGAAGAACTCTTTGTGGCCCACGGCTTTTTTGCCGATGTCAACGACAGTTCCGTGCTGGATTCGGGCGAAGAGATTGGGCGTAGCGCCGACTTGGCTCGCCCCACCCGGCGCAACCGCCCTGTGCTGCCCGGTTCGTACATCCGCGCCACAGCCGTGGATGCCGCGAGCGGGGCCACTCTGCCAGTGGATGCGCTCGCAGTCTCCATCCAGTTTGATCCACCCTATCAGGCGTTTAATTTCAGCGTCGTCCTGCGACCCGATGCCGACGGTCGTTTCTATTACTATGGCCCCGATCCGGGCTATCCGGCCACAACCACGGTGAATGCAAAGAGCGGCGGCAAAGTCTCGATGAATCCCCTCACCTTTACCAATCAGACCTATTGGACCCAAATGCAGGGAAAGCCCACAGATAGTTTCGTTCAGCACCAATTTAGGCTGCAAGCGAACGCCACACAGATCTACCTGCCCAGCCTCTCCAGCAACCGGGGAATGCAATCTGGTAGCCGGGCTGCTGCCCCCTGTGGCCCAGAGACGCCGACACCCACGCCCACCGCCACGCCCACCCAGACGCCCGGCAGCAATACGCCCATCCTGCAAACCATTAGCCCCGTTTCAGTCCAGCAAGGGCAATCCGTGCAGGTAACCATCCGCGGCGCGAATTTCAAACCTGGCGCGATCCCGTACATTGGTTCCACCCCGTTGCAAAATGTTAGCCAGCCCGACACGACCACCCTGATTGGCACGGTCCCCAACAGCTTGGCGGCAGGGACTTACAATGTAGTGGTGGTGAACCCTGGCGGCGGTGCGAATCAGTTGACAGGTGGATTTACCGTCACCGCAGCAGGGGCGACATCCACGCCCACGGCAACACCGACCCGTACACCCACGGCAACGCCCACAGCCACAGCAAGCGCAACCGCCACACCGAACCCGTCCATCGGGGTCTTGCTCTCGGATGATTTCAACCGAGCCGACGCTGACCGCTGTACCCTGGGGCCGACCAGCAGCTATGCCGGTGGGAATACCTATTTTTATCTGCCCCTTTGGCCGGGCAACCAGAACAACGCCAGCAATCCGGTGGGGGCCAACATCGTCGGACAATCTTTGCAAAACAACGGCCAAAATCACGGCGGCGTGATGATCACCCATGCCACGGGGGCCTGTGACACCCCCACGATCCGCGGCGCAGCGATTGGACAAGATCTCTATATTAAGGTGAATGTGCTTGTGCCCAAAGACAACAATGGCAATATCTCTGAAGCCGGTCCTTTCTTGCGTGGCCGGGCTGCCGCCAGAGGCGACACTCTGATTGGTGAGGGTAACACTGGCTATTGGGCCGCGCTGGATAGCACAGGCCATCTGCGTGTCATCGACCTTGCCACAGACGAATCTATGTTTGAATTGGTATTGTCTCCTTTTGATCCGACGCTTTTCTACACGGTAGAACTGACCGCCCAGGGAAACTCGATCCAGGCCAGGGTGAGCGGTCCGGTGCGTCACGCCGCCGGGGAGCGTGTGGTGAGTATGAACGGTTCAGCGCAAATCAAACCTGAACGAGCCAGCAGCACTACCGATGGCACAGTGGGGATTAACTTTGGGGTAAGTGCTAACCCTGGCATGATCGGTGGACAGCGCGCCGATAATTTGATTGTGACCGAGTATCAACCGTTGTTGCCCTAAGCTATTTGAGGGGAGACAGCGCCAAGTCCATTCCAGGGCGGCTCACCCTCTAGAAATTTTTGGCCTAAAAATCACTTGACATTCCTCCCATCCCGTTGATAATTGGAATAGCCTCTCTATGAATGAAGAAGATTTTTGCTCAGGAGCACCCTATGTCCCTCAACGCTCGTGAAACCCAGATCCATCAGAAAAATCGTGCCAAGACGCCATCGCGCCCGGTTGCCCAGCGCGAAATGCATCCCAGTCTGGTCTTGCAGCGCGCACAGGCCGATCCTGCTTCGCTGACACCGGGCGACGTGAAAACGCTCCAACGTTCTGTGGGCAACCAGGCCACAGCCCAGTTGCTTTCGCCCATTTTGCAGCCCAAACTCAAGTTGGGGCCAGCGGGGGACAAATACGAGCAGGAAGCGGATCACGTTGCCAAGCAAGTCACCGGTCAGATGGATGCGCCTGTGCAACGAACGGGTGAAGAGGACGAACTTCAAATGAAGCCTGCCGACTCTATCCAACGTGTCGAAGAAGAGGATGAACTTCAGATGAAGCCGATGGCGCAACGGATGGGCGAAGAAGACGAATTGCAGATGAAGGCGCTACACGGGCCGGAAGGCGGCGAGGTCGAATCGACGGTTGAGCAGTCGATTCAGGCGGCGCGTGGCGGTGGCCGCAGCCTGGATGATGGCGTGCGCGGATCTATGGAAGGCGCGATTGGCGCAGATTTCAGCGGGGTGCGCGTGCATACAGATCAGAAATCGGATGCGCTGAACCGCTCGCTGAATGCACGCGCCTTCACCGTGGGCAGCGATATTTTTATGCGGTCGGGCGAATATAACCCAGGCAGCAGCGGCGGCAAAGAGTTGTTGGCCCACGAACTGACCCATACTGTGCAACAGGGCGCTGCCCCCACGGCGCAACGTCGCACGTTCAAACGCCGGTAGCCGATTGTTTTGTAAAATTTAACGAGACGTTTCACCTCGAAATAGACTCGATCTACAGAACCCCCCTTCGACAGATTGACATGACGAAAGGGGGGTTCTGTTTGACTTTAGTCGGTCTATCTATGCTGGTCTAGGGTGCGACGCATTTGCCACACAAGCGTTTCACAACCACTCCCTCCCCTGGCAAGTGCGTCGCACCTGTATCGTGAGCATTCGGTTTCCATCACCTTCCTGCGGAGAAAGCCCATGACCCTAGTCCCACGCAAAAAAAACAATACCCTGGCCGCCCTACCCGCGGAATGGCCCGCAGCGCTACGAGACGAGATCCGCGCCGCCGTGGCGCAGAGTGATCGCGTGCTGGTGGTGCTGGACGACGACCCAACTGGGACACAAACAGTGTACGATCTGCCAGTGCTGACCTCGTGGGACGTCGATTCCTTGGTGGGGGAGATGGCGTCGGGGTCGATCTTCTATATTCTCACCAATTCCCGCAGTCTGCCCGCCGCGGCCGCGGCGGCGCTGAATGCCGAAATTGGCCGTAATTTGCTGGCCGCTTCTCGCTATGCTGGCCGCGATCTAGCCGTGGTCAGCCGCAGTGATTCGACGCTGCGCGGCCATTTCCCCGGCGAGGTGGCGGCGCTGGCTGACGCCCTGTCGATGCCATTTGATGGCTGGCTGATTGTGCCTTTCTTTGGCGAAGGCGGGCGCTACACCATTGATGACATTCATTGGGTGGCAGAAGGCGAGCAGTTAATCCCTGCTGGGCAGACTCCCTATGCGCGTGATGCGGCCTTTGGCTATACACAATCGGATCTCAAAGCGTGGGTGGCCGAAAAAAGCGATGGCCGCATCCCCGCCGAATCTGTGGCTTCCCTCTCGCTGGACGAGATCCGCCAGGGCGGCCCCGACCGTGTGCGCGAGCGGTTAATGGCGCTCTCCAACGGGCAGGTGTGTGTGGTCAATGCCGCCAGCTATCGGGATCTAGAAGTGGTGGTGCTGGGGCTGTTAGCGGCTGAAGCGGCGGGCAAACGGTTTCTCTACCGCACCGCCGCCTCCTTTGTACAGGTGCGGGCCGGGTTGATGGCACGGCCTTTATTGGGGGCAGCCGATCTGCATCTGACAGGTGCAGGCGGCGGGCTGATTGTGGTGGGTTCCTATGTACCCAAAACCACGGCACAACTCAGTGCATTGTTGACCCAGGGCGGGATCACCGCGCTGGAGATTGACGTACGCGCGTTGTTGGACGATCGGCGCGCCGAAACGCTTCAGCGGACGGTGGAAGCGGCAAACCGTGCGCTGGCTGCCGGGCAAACGGCCTTGGTCTATACCAGCCGCGACTATCTGGGCGCTGCCGGCGGCGCAGCAGATCTCTCGATTGGGCAACAGATCTCCGACGGCTTAATTGAGATTGTGCGCAGCCTTGAAACACGCCCACGCTATCTGGTGGCGAAAGGTGGGATCACTTCCAGCGATGTGGCAACCAAAGGGCTGGGCGTCAGGCGGGCCATGGTGCTGGGTCAGATCTACCCTGGCGTTCCCGTCTGGCGCACAGGTGCAGAGAGCCGCTACCCGGGGTTACCCTATGTTGTCTTTCCCGGCAATGTGGGCGGCGACGATGCTCTAGTCGAGGTAGTCAACCGCCTGGCCTAGGAGATACGACTTCTGGATTGGACGATTGCACGAACATAAGGATGCCAAAGAGTTGGTCTTTCAATAAAAGAAGAGAGAGTCACCCTTTAATATGCTAACTCGTCCATATTCAGCCCTTTAGGTCTGACACCACTTCCGATTTTCGTGTATACTATAGGGTAAGATTACTTTAAGGATATAACAGTGTGCCAACGGTGCGTATGGGATTACGGGATCTGATGTTGAGGGGTAACTATGCAATCAAATGACGACGCATCTATGGCGGCCTTGGAACGTTCAACTCAGATGCTAGAGAGACAAACCTATCTGTTACGTCTCTATGTGACGGGGCAGACCCCGCGCTCTGTCGTAGCCATTGAACGAATTAAGATGTTTTGCGAGAAGTATCTTGAAGGGCGCTATGATTTGGAAGTGATTGATATCTATCAACAGAATGAGTTAGACGACGATGATCAAATCGTGGCGGCGCCAACGTTGATCAAAAAATTTCCACTTCCCCTGCGTCGATTGGTGGGGGATATGTCCAATGAAGGAAAAATCTTAATGGAATTGGATATACAAAATCAAAAAGGTGCGTAATGACCCGCTCGGTGAGGAATAGTTGGCGTAAAAGACTCATATCTATTCAAGTCCAGGGTGCGACGCACTCGACACACAAGCTTTTTACAACCGATCTACTCTTGGCGAGTGCGTCGCACCTGTATAAGGATAAAAAGTGGTAACCGATATACGGACAGCCGAACAATTGCAAACAGAAAACGAAGCTTTGCGCAGCAAGTTGGCCGAGGCTGAAGAGACGTTGCGCGCCATTCGAAGCGGCGAAGTGGACGCGCTGGTGGTGGCAACTGCGACGGGCCACAAGATCTATACATTACAGGATGCCGATCATTCGTACCGACTCTTTGTGGAAGAGATGCAAGAGGGGGCGGTCACCCTTTCGCCAGAGGGAACCATTTTGTATGTCAACCGCAGTTTCGCTTCCATGGTGGGGTATTCGCTGGATTGCCTAATTTCTGAAGCCTTTGATCGCTATGTAGATCCCGCCGATCTGGCCTATATCCACTCTATTTTGGCCGGGACTGAGATGAGCTATGCTGGCCGTGCCATCAACCTGATCCATCAAAATGGCGAGCCTGTGCCTATTTATCTCTCGGTCACTGTCGTGAATCAGAATGAACATCTCACCTATGGCTTGGTTATGGCTGATTTACGCCTGCAACAGAAGCACGATGAAAAAATGCTTTTTATGCAGAATTTGGGGCTGGTACTCAGCCATGCCGACGATCTAGTCTCTGGGTTTAACAAAATTCTCCAATTGATCTGCACGCGAACGCGTTGGGCCATGGGCGAAATCTGGCTTCCCAGATCCTCAGACTCAAACCTTGGATCGAGTTAGCTTCTGGCACGATAACAGTCCATCGGTGATAGAATTCAACCAGCAAAGCCAAAATTTTTACATGCAGATGGAGATTAGGCAAACTCAGGATCTATGGCGCACCCACAAAACAGTTTTGATCCAAGAGACCCAAGATATGCAGTGGTATGCGCAGGTCAATACGGCCCTGGTGGCAGGATTGAACGTAGGCATCGCTATCCCCATTTGGGAAGATGAAAACCTAATGGCGGTCCAGGTTTTCTTTTTGAAGGAGAAGCGTGCAGAAGACGAACATTGGATACGCCTTGTTTCGTATGCAGCTTCGCACCTAGGCACATTTATCCAGCGCAAATTGGCCGAAGAGTCGCTGCAACAGAGCGAAGAGCGTCTACGTACGCTGGTGGAGAATATTGATCAACTCTTCTGGCTGGCCGATGTTTCTCTTTCCAAATTTGTCTATATTAGCCCTTCTTTCGAGGCTATCTTTGGCGAGCCTGCCTATGTGCTTCAAAACAAACCTGCTAATCTTGCCAACTATATCCATCCAGAAGATCGGCTACGTTTTTTAACCAACCAACGCCGCCACACCGCCGCCAGCCGTGAAGATAGCGAGTACCGCATGGTGTCGACCGACGGCGGCAACCGCTATTTGTGGGCGCGCACCTTTCCCATTACAGGCAATGCAGGCAAGATGCCGTTAATAGCCGGTCTGATGACCGACATCACCCAGCGCAAACACGAAGAGAAACAACTTATGCAGTTCACTCTGGAAGAGGAACGCATTCAAATTCTTTCGAATTTTATTGCCAATGCCTCGCATGAATTCCGAACCCCTCTTTCGGTCATTCAATCCAACCTTTATTTGTTGAGAATGAGTCTGCATAATCAACGCCAACTTGACCGCATCGACATTATGAAAGCGCAGACTGAGGGGCTTTCCACGTTGGTGGACAATCTCGTAAAAATTTCGATCTTGGATGGCAATATTAAGCTAAAATGGACCGCAGTTGTTCTCTCGGATCTGGTGGAAGCGACGATCTTCTACGGTTGCGCCGACAAAGAGATTACGATCATCAAAGTGTTGGAAGAAGTGCCGACGGTGCTGGCTGATCCCGAATGGATCGCTGAGGCGATTCGGGAGATCTTTGCCAATGCTTGCCAATTCACATCCGACGAAGGCCAGATTGTGGTTCGCACCTATGTGGTGGATCAAACTGTGGTGGTGGAGGTGCAAGATTCAGGCATGGGGATTGCCGAAGAAGATATGATCCACATTTTCGAGCGATTTTACCGAGTCGATCAAGCTCATACTATGCCCGGCTTTGGCCTGGGGCTGCCCATTGCACAGCGGATTGTCGAACTGCATCAGGGCAGCATTGAATGTGAAAGTATTCTCACTCAGGGAAGTACTTTCCGCATTCGCTTACCAATCCGAGTTCCCCCCTCGCTTCGATAATCGGCAAGTTGCACAGCCCTGTCGCCACGGCCATGCAACCTGCGCTGAAAATGACTGTTACATTTGAAGTGACAGTCATCTCTACACCGTAGCACACAAAGCCATTTTCTAAGGATCGGAAACTGTTGCTTTGGGGTGCTTCTCCGTATAGAGACCGAGTCGTTCTACCCCACGCTATCCAATACACTGCCCAAAATGTCGATAATCTGATCCACTTCGTCTGCCGTAATCGCCAGCGACGGCGAGAAAGCCAGCGTCGCCGCCCCAATCGGGCGCGTGCGCAGCCCGCGATCCATCGCAAGATTGGCAACCATAGCGGCTTTGCTCATATCGGCTGCGTGGGTTTCACGGTTGCTCACGATCTCGATGCCACAGAGCAGTCCCTTGCCGCGCACATTGTCCACAATTTCAAACTCATCGCGCAGGTTGTTCAGCCCTGCCAGCAGCCGTTCGCCCATCTGCGCGGCATTTTCCACCAAATTTTCGCGCTCGATAATCGCAATGTTAGCAAGACCGACGGCACAGGCGGCCGCATGGCCCGAATAGGTGTAGCCGTGCATCCACGATTCGCTTTCCGGCGCATTCAAAATCACATCGCGGATCTCGTCGGAGATCTGCGTGCCGCCCAAGGGCAGATAGCCGCTGGTGACGCCCTTGGCAAAGCTCATGATGTCCGGGCGCAGATCCCAGTGATGTTGGCCGAAAAGTTTGCCCGTGCGCCCAAAGCCGGTGATCACCTCGTCTACGATGATCAGCACCTCATACTTATCGCAGATCTGGCGCACCAGCGGGAAGTAGTCATCGGGCGGCACAATCAGCCCGCCCGCGCCCTGCACCGGCTCCACAATAAAGGCCGCCACCGTCTCTGGCCCCTCTTGCAAAATGCGCTCTTCCAGCGCCCGCGCCGCCGCCTGCCCCAGCGTTTCGCCGTCGCGCATGTCGCCGGTGAAACGATAGCCGTTGGGTTCAGCAATA
The DNA here is from genome assembly GCA_963721725.1 of uncultured Chloroflexia bacterium. GTDB lineage: Bacteria > Chloroflexota > Anaerolineae > Caldilineales > Caldilineaceae > RI-153. Next base: position 346,923 of record CAVRLX010000003.1, on the reverse strand, counting down.
TGAACAAATCCCGGCAACGGCAGCCCAAACGCCCCCCAATACTTGTCCACGCCGGTGGCGCTGGTCGCCGCCAGGGTGATGCCATGATAGGCGTTGCGCCGTGAAATAATCGTGCGCTTTTCGGGCTTGCCCAGCCGCCGCCAATAGTAATGCACCGTCTTGAAGGCGGTCTCGTTGGCCTCGGAGCCGCCCGATGCAAAGTAGACCGTGTTCAGCGTGGGGTGTGCCAGCCCGGCCAACTTGTGCGCTAGTTCAATCGAGGGCGGGTTGGTCACGCCCACAAACCCCGAGGTGTAGGCCAGCTTTTGCATCTGCTCGCGCGCCACATCGGGCAACTCCTGGTTGCCATAGCCAATGTTCACATTCCACAGCCCGGCCATGGCATCCAAGACCTTGCGGCCATCTACACCATAGAGCCAGACGCCATCGGCCCGCTCCACGATCAGCGGGTTCTTGTGGCGGTTGGGGTGGTGTAACCCATGCAATTGGTGGGCGTCCCACTCGGCCAGCGTTGTGTGATCGGTTGTAATGTTCAGGGTCATACGTAGTTCGTTCCTTTCAGTAAAATCTGGGGAAAAAGGTGATTGGGTGATTGGAGAGAAGCCGTTACCGTCAAATCCTAATCACCCAATCGCCCAATCTCACTTATCAATCCCACCCATGCACAAATACTTAATCTCCACCCACTCGTCCACGCCATACTTGGAGCCTTCGCGGCCCAGGCCGGACTCTTTGACACCGCCAAAGGGGGCCACCTCGGTGGAGATCAGCCCGGTGTTGATGCCGACGATGCCATATTCCAGCGCCTCGGAGACACGCCAGACGCGGCCAATGTCCCGTGTGTAAAAGTAGACGGCCAGCCCGTACTGGGTGTTGTTGGCAAGCTCGATGGCCTCCTCTTCGCTGCGGAAGCGCTGCAAGCCCGCCACCGGCCCAAAGATCTCCTCGTCGTTCATGTCCATGGCGGGCGTCACCTCGGTGAGCACCGTGGGCACGTAGAAAGTGCCGCCCTCGCTCACCTTCTGGCCGCCCAACGCCACGTGCGCGCCCATGCTCACGGCATTGCTCACCAGCCGCTCCACTTTGGCCAGCGCCGCCCGGTCAATCAGCGGGCCAATTTCAATGCCCTGCTCAAAGCCATCGCCCACACGCAGTTTGCTCACCGCCGCCACCAGTTTGTCGGCGAACTCCTCGTAGACGCTATCCTGCACATAGATGCGGTTGGCACAGACACAGGTCTGCCCGGCGTTGCGATATTTGGAGATCACCGCGCCGGCCACGGCTTCGTCGAGGTCGGCGTCGTCGAAGACAATGAAGGGGGCATTGCCGCCCAGTTCCAGCGAGACCCGCTTCACGGTGTCGGCGCTCTGCTTCATCAAAATCTTGCCCACCTCGGTGGAGCCGGTGAAGCTGACGGCGCGCACCGTGGGGTTGCTCGTCAGTTCGCCGCCAATCGCCGGGGCATCTTCTGCCGCGCCGGTGACCACGTTGAGCACGCCTGCGGGCAGCCCGGCGCGTTCGGCCAACTCACACAGCGCCAGGGCGGAGAGGGGTGTCTGCTCGGCGGGTTTGAAGATCATGGTGCAGCCCACGGCCATGGCCGGCGCGCCCTTGCGTGTGATCATGCCCGCCGGGAAGTTCCACGGCGTGATGCCTGCGCAGACGCCAATCGGCTGCTTCAGCGTAATGATGCGCTTGTCGGGCTGATGTTGCGGGATGGTGTCGCCGTAGACGCGCTTGGCCTCTTCGCCGAACCATTCCAGAAACGAGGCGGCGTAGGCGATTTCGCCCTTTGCCTCGGCCAGCGGCTTGCCCTGTTCCGTGGTCAGGATCACAGCCAGATCGTCCTGATTTTCCATCATCAGGTCGGCCCAGCGGCGCAGGATTTTGGCGCGCTCTTTGCCAGTTTTGGCGCGCCAGCTTTTGAAGGCGGTGGCGGCGGCCTCAATCGCCCGGCGCGTCTCGGCCACGCCCATGCGCGGCACCTGGGCGATCTCCTCGCCGGTGGCGGGGTTGATGATCGGCGTGGTCTGGCCGCTGTCGGCGCTGATCCACTGGCCGTTAATATAGGCTTTGTCGTGGAGAAGAGAGGGATCGGAAAGCTGCATAATATGCTCCTTTTTGAAAAATCGCTTCATTTTTTGTAAACACGGATAGGAAAGAACACAGATGAAGCGCGAATCCGTGTTCTCTCCCATCCGTGTTTACAAAAGAATTGTGCCCGTAGGCGTCCCTCTATGATACGGGAGAAGGGGGTATCTGGGCAAAGAGTTGTGAGGGTGGAAGGGGTGGGAACTGAGAATTGAGGGTTGCTCTATTGCGTAGTGCGTACTGCGTATTTTCTGAGATACGCAGTACGCACTACGCAACACGGTCTACCAATTCGTAAACGAGCCATCCAAGCGGCGCAGATGGGTCAACTCGCTGCGCTGGTAGGGGTGCTTCTTGGCCGCTTCGCGGTCGAACTCGATGCCCAGGCCGGGCAGTTCTGGCGGCAGCAGATAGCCATCTTCCCACACAGGCTGCACGGGAACCACATCGGTGAGCACCGTGCCGGTCTTGCGCGGCTGCTCCTGTACGCCGAAGTTGGGGCAGGCCAGATTGACCTGCAGGCAGGCGGCGCTGCTAATCGGCCCCAGCGGGTTGTGCACCGCCATCTTGATGTAGTGGGTCTCGCACCAGCCCATGATCTTCTTGGTCTCGGTGAAGCCGCCCACGATACAGAGATCGACGCGCGCATAGTCGATCCACTCCTCCTCGATCAACTGGCGAAACTCCCACTTGGACGAAAACTGCTCGCCAGCCGCCAGCGGCACGGCGGTACGCGGGCGCAGCGTCTTGAACGAGTCGGGGTTCTCCGAGCGCAGCGGGTCTTCGATGAAGAAGGGATGGAACTGCTCGACCTCCTGGCAGAGCCAGACCGCGTCGGGCAGATCCAGCCGGGTGTGGACGTCGAAGCAGAGTTCGATCTCCTCGCCGACGGCCTCGCGCACGGCCTGGAACTGCTTGATCGAGGTACGCACCGCCTGGCGCGGCTCCAGGATGTCGCCATCCTGCGGCAGCCCCCAGCGCACGAACTTCCAGCCCTCTTCCTTCGTCTGCAGGCAGGATTCGACCAGCGGCGCGATCTCGCTGGCGTGGCCGCGGTTGTGGGGGTAGCAGACCACTTTGTCGCGCACACGCCCGCCCAGCAGTTCATAGATCGGCACGCCCAGCGCCTTGCCCTTGATGTCCCACAGGGCAATGTCGATGGCGCTGATGGCCGAGGTGAGGATACGCTGGGCCGGGAAGAAGCCGCCGCGGAACAAGACCTGCCAGATGTGCTCGATGCGGAAGGGATCCTGGCCGATGAGCAGCGGCTTGAAGTGCTCGATCGCGCCGATGATGGCTTCCTCGCGCCCGGTGATGCCGGCTTCGCCCACGCCGTAGATGCCTTCGTCGGTATCCACCACGACGAAGAGAAAATTGCGCTGTCCGCCCCAGACGGGGTAACACTCGATGTTGGTGATCTTCATGAATTGATCCTTATGTGATGGTTGACCGGAAGACGATGGACGGAAGACGACGGACGAACGTCAAGTTTGCTCTGATGTGGCAAGAAGCTCAACCTTCGTCTCTCGTCTTTGGTCTTTCGTCCTCTGTTAATTCTCGGCGTAAACAGCCTGTCGCAAGCCCTTGATATAGCCAATCGCAAAGAGGCGGCCAATCGACGAGTAGCCGGCGTGGGAGTTGTCGTCGCCTTCCATCGTGGGCACGTGATCGGGGCGCAGCACACCCTCGTAGCCAATGTCGCGATAGGCCTTCATGCAGGCCAGCATGTCGGTCTTGCCGTCGTCGTGGAAGGTCTCCACAAAGCCTTCTGGCGTGCCGCGCACATCGCGGAAGTGGACAAAGAAGATCTTGTCCTGCTTGCCAAAATCGCGGATCACACTGGGCAGGTCATCGGTCATCATGGTGAAGTTGCCCTGGCACAGGGTGATGCCGTTGACGGGGCTGGGCACGAGATCGACGAGGCGCTGGTAGTTTTCGACGCTGCGCATAATGCGCCCCAGGCCACGGATGGGCGACAGTGGCGGATCGTCCGGGTGCATGGCGAGCTTGACGCCGGCCTCTTCGGCCACGGGGATCACCGCCTTGAGGAAGTATTCCAGGTTTTCCCAGAGCGTCTCTTCGCTCACTTCGCCATACTCGGTGAGCGGGGCGTTGCGCATCAGGTTGTGGTCGTAGCCGGTGACCACGGCCCCGCCGCGGCTGGGCGCGGCCAGTCGAGGTGCGCATCCAGTTGAAGACCGGCATCCACTCGTAGCACCAGACGCCAATGCCCAGTTTGCCCATGTTGCGCACAAGGTCGAGGACGGTTTCGATCTCCTCGTCGCGGCCCGGCAGACCCAAGTTTGGCTTTGGTCAGCGGCGGGCGGCTTTCCAGCACGTCGAACTTAAAACCCGCATCTTCATAGCTGGTCTTGACGCGCAGCAGCGACATGTAGCCCCAGGGCAATTCGTCTTTCGTGCGGGCGGTTTCCAGCGTGCTCATGTCCATGGAGCCGACCACATAGTCGACGCCGCACTGCTTCACCATCCGCCACAGGGCCGACGGGCGTGGTGGGAGTACTTCGGCAATTTTGATCATGGGAAGATCCTTTGGTGGGTGGGAAAAACGGTTTAGGAACCCAAAGTATAGCGGAAGAAGGGGGGGAATGCCAGTTCGCAGACATTTTTTGCAGGCGCATAGACTGGCATTAGGCGCTTGGAGAGGCGGGGTGAAGCTCGATCACGGTTCACGCTTCCACGCCGCTAAATTTACATTTGCCCGTCAATGATCTACGATACGTCTACCTTTACCCTTCTCTTCACTCAACCGAAAACGGCGCACCTATGGATCTGTTGGAACATACAATAAACCGCTTTAATGGCGTCATGATTGAAACCCATGCCCTTTCGCATGGGGTGGACCCCTTTGCTGAACGGCTGCACCCCTCGCTTGATCAGTGGGTCGCCGATGGACGGCTGGTGGTTTGGCTAGAGCTTTCGATTCATCAGTGTGAATTTATCCCGGTGGCGGTGAAAGCGGGCTTTACATTTCACCACACAGGCCAGGAGTATGTGCTTTTGGTGAAGCAGTTGCAGCCCAACGCATTGGTGCCGGGCTATGCCACCCACTACATTGGGATCGGCGGCGTGGTTCTCAACGACCGGCGCGAGCTGCTCGTGGTTTCCGAACGCCACCGCATGTCCGAGCGACCTTATTATAAACTGCCCGGTGGCGCGCTGCACGCAGGCGAACATCTGGTGGATGCCGTGGAGCGCGAGGTGTTGGAGGAGACCGGCGTGCGTGCGCGCTTCGAGGCAATGGTCTCCTTTCGCCACTGGCACGGCTATCGTCACGGCAGATCGGACATCTACTTTGTGGCGCGGCTCTCTCCGCTCAGCGATGAGATCCGTATGCAGGAGGATGAGATCGACGAGTGCTTTTGGATGCCCGTGGACGAGTATTTCGCCAGCGACAAAGTCAGCCACTTTAACCGGGAAATTGTGCGAGCCGCGCTGGAAGCCCCCGGCTTTGCCATTACCGAGATTGAAGGCTATGCTGACGCCGCCAGCCGAGAGTTTTTCTTTCCCAAAGAATTGGGGAGTGGCCGTTAGAAAGTGAGGGGAGGGAGATTAGAGATTGACGCCCAATTTTTAATCCCCCTCACTCTAATTTCTGCTTCCCAGCGTGTGCAGCGCCAGCAGCATATACTCCTGGTGGGCCGGGCCGAACTCCCGTAGCCGCAAGCCGCACTCGCGTAGCACCTTTTGTTGAACTGGGGCAAGCTCTTGCAGCGGGGATTGGTCAATTAACTCGCTTAAGGCTTTGGCCCCTTCCGCCAGATCGCCCCGTGCAAAGAAATCGACACAGGTTAAATAGAGCGGTTCTTGGGGATCATTAGCATGATCGCGCAACAGCCGCCGTTTGAGAATGTTGAGTTCTTGGGCCACGGCTGTGCCGGGATCGCTGCGCACGTTGCGTAGCAGTTGGATGAAATGATGTTCGTCGCCCACAATGCGTGCCAACGTCAGCGCCAATTCCAGCCGTGCCCCTTCATTGTGCGTTGCGTAAAGTAACCCCAGCAGATGGTCTACGGCTTCCTTTGCGCCCAGATTCCCCAACGCCGAAGCATAGGCCATTTGCAGCCCTTTGTCCGTCTCATTCACCAGCCGTTCCAACAACAGGGGAACGGCTTCGTTGTTGCCCAGCGCGCCCAGCGCCCGCGCGCTGTGCGCCTGAATCGAGCGATAGTCGGAATATAGCCCCTGGCGCAACGGTTCATAGGCGCTGGGATCGCCGATGCGGCCCAGTGCCCACGCCGCCACCACACTCAGCGCCAATTCGCTGCCATGCAGAATCTCAATGAGCGCCTCAATCAGCCGCGGCTCCGCGGGCATGCGCGAAATTGAGATAATCGCTTCAAAGCGCACATTAAAGCGTGGATCGTGTAAGACCTCCAACAGTTCATCCACGGCCAGCGGGCTGCGCGCCTCGCCCATACGCTCCGTCACACGCACAGTGGCTTCTTCGCTGCGCGCCAGATGATAACGAATCATGGAAGTCATGGCGAGAAAGGGGTTGCCGCGGAAGAAAATCCCGGCGAATTCACCCATGCCCAGCGTGACCTCGGCGCGGATGGCGTTCATTACAAAGATACTGATCACCGGCAGCCCCATGCCCATGAGAAAGAGCGGCAGGTATGCGCCCACGCCAAAGGCCGGCAAGGTCGCCGATAGGCCCTGTGACGCCACCAAAATCTGCCCGCCCAGAATTTGACTGATGCCCCCGGCAATGCCTGTCCACGAATTGTAGAGCGCCATATAGTCGGAGCTTTTCTCTGGCGGCACCACATTAACATAGAGCAGCCGGGCGGAACCAATCCCCCAGCCCATGTCGGCGATGCCCTGGAAGAGGGCAATGCCCAGGGCAACATAGAGGCTGACATCGCTGTTTTTGGGCATTAAAATCCACAAAACTGGGATCAACACACGTAGAGAAAGCCCCCACAACATGACAGGTTTGCTGCCATACCGATCAGCGGCCCAGCCCCACCAATAGCTGGCAAGCAGCCCACCGGCCAACGAACCGATCTGCAAAAAGACAATGTTGCCGGTTTGCAGCCCCACCTGCTCTTGCATAAAAAGCGGCACAAAGGACCCAAGCGGCACAGTTGCCAGCGTCAGCACGGTGACACCGATGAGATAGCGCACGAAACTGGGATCGCGAATGGCGACGCCCAAATCACGCTGCTGTTTCTGTCCAGGGCGAATGGGCGGGGGCGCGCCGCCGGGGATATAGGCGGCAAACCAGACGGAAACAAGGCCCGCCAGCACGCCAAACCCAATCAGCATCACAAAGCCACTTAGCCCGCCGATCCGATCCAGCACGAAGCCGCCGCCGATAATGGCGACAAAGCCGGCCAACGAGGTGAAAACGTTGCTGGTGGCGGTATATTTGCCGCGCACCGAGTTGGGCACAAATTCCTGCACCCAGGGCAGGTTGGCTGTCATCCCCACCGAGCGCAACAGGGCAAAGGTGGCAACCGTCACCGAGATGAAGAGCAGCGCGCTCTCTTGCCCAAAGCTGACCATCACCCACGGGATCAAGAGCATCAGCGCCGAGACGAGGCTGCGCGCTGCCCAAAAGGTGAGGTAGCTGCGTTTGTATCCCCAGCGGGCCACCGCTGGGGCCACAAAAAGCGAGATCAGCCCGGAAAAAGGCAGCAGCGAGAGCACAAAGCCAACTTGACCTTTGCTCAGCCCCACCTCGTTGAGGAAGAGCACAAAGACCGAGCCAAAGAAGGTGAATTGGACAAAGAAGGTATTGGCGACGTTGGAGGCTATCGACCAGGGGAGCTTCTGAATTTTTTCAACGGTGGTGGGTTCGGTGTGGATACTTTCTTCAGTGGTCACAGGCGACGCCATAACGATTTCCCTTGCATGGTTGGTGGTATGGTTGCCCTATAGTGCCACCGAACGGGTCTGCGTGCAACCAAGTAGGGCTATGCATTTCCAGCGCATGGGCAGTCGCATGGGAAGTCGCATGGGAAGTCGTGCAGTTAGGAGCTTCCACTTTTGCGCCGCTTCTGCTGTCGCGTCTGTTGATCCACGCTGCCACGATAGCTGCTGACTTTCAGCGCCCAGACCTGACAGCGATCTACATCGAACATGCGCGTCCGCAGCCAGGGTTCAATCTCGTTTGGCTCGGCGCTGGTGGTGATCACCGTGGGCAGGTTGGCGCTGTAGCGGTAATTGAGCAGTTGAAAGAGCTTCTCTTTGGCCCACGGCGTGGCGCTCTCTGTGCCCAGATCATCCAAAATAAGCATGGAAATCTTCCTCACCTCGTCAAAACGTCGGTCATAGGGGATGGGGGATTGGGGATTAAAGGCGGCGCGCAAATAGTCCAAAAAGTCGGGGACTACTACAAACATGGCTTCTTGTTGCCCGGCCTCGCGCTGATAATTGGCAATCGCCGCCGCCAGATGGGTCTTGCCTGTGCCGTTGGGACCCATCAAAACCAGCCAGCCTTGCGGAGATTCGGCATATTGAATTGAGACATCGCGCACACGGCGCAGCGTAGAAAGCTCGTCTGGCGAGAGGTTGCGCCGGTTCGTATCAAACGCATGGAGCGTCTGCTCGCTGTGCAGCGAAAGCGTGCTCAGATCGCTCTGGCTGGGATTGGCCCCCGAGCGAAAATCCGGCGCGGTGATGTGGATACGGTTGACCAAATTGATATCCATCAGACGGCTGCGGATGCGCTGATCCATGTCTTCCAGCCGTTGATTCGAAGTGATCACCGTGGGCAACTGCGTGTTATAGCGGTGGTTGAGCAGTTGAAAGAGTTTCTCCTGCGACCACGGCGTGCCGCTCTGTGTACCCAGATCATCCATCACCAGCAAATTGGTCTCGTGCACCTGCTCAAACAGAGCGTCATACGAGATCTCGCTGTTGGGGCCGAAGGTGGCACGCAGGTGATCGAGTAGATCCGGCAGCACCACAAAAACCGCGGGCTGCCCTTGATCCACGCGCTGATTGGCAATCGCCGCCGCCAGATGTGTTTTGCCGCAGCCATAGGTTCCCGTCAAGAGCAGCCAGCCCTGGGGATGGTGGGCAAACTGGCGACAGGCATCATAGGCGCGCACCAAAATACTCTGAGCTTGATGCGAAAGCCAGGGAGGCTCTGGCATAAAGCGGTCAAACGTAAAGCGCGCCATTGCCTCCAGATTGCTCATGCTCTGGAAGGCATTCAGACGTCGCCAGCGCCGTTCCTCCTCTTTGCACTTACAGGGAATGGCCTTGCCAAAATCCGGGTGGCCCAGCGGCACATCCTTGAGCACAAAGCCTGTGCCGCCACACAGGGGGCAGCGGTCCGGGCCAAATTGGGGCGGGCGCGGCGGCAGCGGTGGCGGTCCCTGTCGCTCTGGCTCTTTCTCTGGCTCTTTCTTTGTGTCGTGCCAGCCGTTAGCTTCGGATGATATCCGAGTATTCATCTGGGGTGTAATTTTTGGATTCGTTCGGCGCAGAATTTCGCCCAGATCCTGTATATCCTTCATCTTTTCCTTCCGCCTCCCAGCGCTTGAGCACGGCTTGGATATAGCGCAACGCCCGCTTGTTGTTGACCACGGCGATCTCGAACGCCTCTTGGATCCAATCCGGCGGGTAGGTTTTTTCCATATCGCGCAGTTGCTCAGCGATTAACTCGGTCATCAGACCAATATTCTGCTCGTATAAAATAAAAATGTTGGGTCGATCCACCGTGAGGCGGGCCTCGGCGGGGATCACCTTTTGCAACTCGGCCAGCCGTCCTTGCCGAATGAGGGCGACGGTTTGGCGGCCTTTGGGCGAGTTAAGAAAGTACCAATCCTCGCTCAGTGTATCGGCCCCGCTGCCTGTCTCCACCTCTAGGCGCAGCAACGTGTTGCGCGCCACCGCCCGTTCTAGCGCATCGGCCAGCGCAGCCAGCGGCGGACGCAGATCGCTTTCCAGCGTCAGGCTACGCAACAGGGTGTCATCACCGCGCAGATCCGCGCCGCGCAGATAGCGCAGATCGCCCTCTTGCTCGTTGAGCAGCCAGAAGGCGTAGACCGTCAGTTTCAGCTCGGCCAGATCGTCGATCTGTGGCAACAGATCGGTGAAAAAGAGATCGGGCACGATGACGGCTTTCATCTTCTTGTCGGGAAAGCCAATAAAACCGTGCAGTTGTTTGGGCATAAGATTCTCTTTGGACCAGGGTGCAGGTTTGCAAGTCACGGTAGCGGAAGGCAATGCTATTTTATGCAACTTACCCCCTGCCACTTACTAATACTCCAACTCCTCGCGCTGAATTTCCAGATCACGGAACTGGGTCAATTCTTTGCGGAAGAAGAGGCTGACCGTGCCCGTGGAGCCATGGCGGTGTTTGGCAATGATCACATCGGCAATATTCTGGCGGTCAGTATCCTCGACATAGTAATCTTCGCGATAAATGAAGGCCACTACGTCCGCGTCCTGCTCTATTGAACCGCTCTCTCTCAGGTCCGAAAGCATGGGGCGCTTGTCGGCGCGGCTTTCCACGGCACGGCTCAACTGGCTCAGCGCCAGCACCGGCACGTTAAGTTCGCGTGCCAGCTCTTTGAGCGAACGGCTGATAAAACTGATCTCTTGCTGACGATTTTCGCCGCCCTTGCTATTTTTGTTGCCAGTCATCAACTGCATATAGTCAATCACAATCATGTCGATGCCATGTTCGGCATAGAGCCGCCGCGCTTTGGTGCGGATGTCCATCACCGAAGCCCCCGGCGTATCGTCAATGAAAATCTTGGTGGCGGCCAGCGTGTTGGCCGCTTCCATCAAGATCGGCCACTCCTCTTCGTAGACCTGGCCCAGGCGCAGCCGATGACTGTCAATCGCCGATTCTACGGAAAGCAGGCGTTGCACAAGCTGCTCGTTGCTCATCTCCAGGCTGAAGACGGCCACGCCGCGCGTTGTAGCGTTTGGCTGCATTCTGGGCAATGCTGAGGCCCAGGCTGGATTTGCCCATGCCAGGCCGCCCAGCCAAGATAATCAGATCACTCTTTTGAAAGCCGCCCAGCATTTTATCCAACATAGTAAAGCCAGTGGGCACGCCCATTAGCGTATTCTGGTTGCGGGCCAAAAAGTCGATCTGGTCCACAACGGTCTGCATGATGCTGCTAATGGGCGTCAGCTCGCGGTGGATGCGGCTTTCGCTGACGCCAAAGATAATCTGCTCGGCCCGATCCACCACATCATCAACGTCGTTGCTCTCGTCATAGGCCAGTTCGGCGATCTTGCCCGCCGCGCCGATGAGACGGCGCAAAATCGCCGTGCGCTCGACAATGCGCGCGTAATAGTCCACATAGATGGCCGTGGGCGTGCTGTTGATCAACTCGGTGATGTAGGCAGGGCCGCCCACTTCTTCCAGTTGTTCCTTGCGTTCCAGTTCATCCACCAACGTTACAAAGTCGGCGGGTTCGCGGCGTTCGTGCAAGAGGGTGAGCGCGCCATAGATCCATTGGTGTCGCTCGCGATAAAAATCCTCGGCACGCAGAAAACTTGCCACCTTGACAATGGCATCGGGATCAATAAGCAGCGATCCCAACACGGCTCGCTCGGCTTCAAGATTGGCCGGGATGGATTTAATGGTGGCTTCACTAGTTTCAGTCATGCTGGCTGACCATTCACGTATCGGACCCCGGATTGGGGAATAAATTGGGCAAAACCTGGGGAAAGGCTGTGGATAAGTTCAAGGGCATAAAAACGGCGAGCACCCCGAAGGTTTCTCGCCGTCCTGTTCAAATAAGTCCGAACAAAGCGTTATACAATTAGAACGCGCACCGCTTAGTTATCAATATCTAAACCCTCAATGAAATCCCGAAACACATCCAGATCTTCGTCGCCTTCTTCAACTGCGGCCACGCTTTCCCGACGCCCTTCACTTGCTTTGTCAGTAAGACTCAATTCTTCTTCAGGCTCCATCCCCGCCCGATCCATCACCTCATCTTCCACGTAAATCGGCGCATCCACCCGCACGGCCAAAGCGACAGCATCGCTGGGGCGGCTGTCCACTTCGATAGTGTCGCCGTGGAAAGTGAGCACAATTTTGGCATAGAAGGTATCATTTTGCAGATCGTTGATCACCACATAGGCAATTTCGCCGTCAAGGGTTTCAATCATCTGTTTGAGCAGATCGTGGGTCATGGGCCGGGCCACTTCAACGCCCTGGAGTTGGATCGTGATGGCGTCTGCTTCCGGCGGACCAATCCAAATGGGCAAATAGCGTTCCCCATTCTCTTCGCGCAGTACAACAATGCGGTGTTGCGACATCAGACTGACCCGTACGCTATCTATTGTCACTTCAATCATAATGGATGCTCCCAAGTCCAGCTTGTAAGTATGCACCGAGGTTCGGTCTTGCGCAGTCGCGGATTCTTTTCAAGAGTATAGCATAGCTGCCAAAGGCCGCAAAGTGATGTTTCCTCACAAAGTCAGGAAGAGTTTATGCAATCCCATCAAATCTGGCTGCTTTCTCCCTATCACACAGGCAGCCACCGGGCCTGGGCCGAAGGCTATCACCGTCACAGCCGCCATCAGATCCGCCTGTTGACCTTGCCCGGTCGTTTTTGGAAATGGCGAATGCAGGGCGGGGCCATTGAACTGGCGTCGCTGGCTCGCCACCTTTTACAGACCCATGAGAGGCCCGATGTCATTTTGGCAACTGACATGCTGAATCTGACGGCATGGCTGGGCCTGTTGCGGTCAGATCTGCCTGCGTCCATCCCTACACTGCTCTACATGCACGAAAACCAGTTGACCTATCCGCCGCGGCCCGGCGAGTCGCCCGACTTAACCTACGCCATGATTAACTGGATTAGTCAGTTGGCGGCAACGCACACGCTTTTTAACAGCCATTTTCACCGCGCCAGTTGGTTTGACGAATTGCCTCGGCTGTTGAAACAATTCCCCGATTATAGCAATTTACAGGACATTGAAAGCGTCTACACACGCAGTCATGTTTTGCCAGTGGGCATCGACTGTACGCCTTTTCCGCTGCGGGTGGAGACTGTCCAGTCGCCACAGCCCCCCTTAATTGTTTGGAACCAACGCTGGGAATATGATAAACGGCCCGACCGTTTCTTTGCCCTGCTCTATCGGCTGCACAACGATGGCGTACGCTTTCGACTGGCGGTGGCCGGGGAAAATTTCCGCAATGCCCCGACGGAATTTGCAGAGGCACACACGCGGCTGGCCGATCACATTGTGCACTGGGGCTTCTTGCGCGACAAGGCCGATTATCAACGGCTTTTGGGCGAGGCTGATCTGGTGATCAGCACGGCAGATCATGAGTTCTTCGGCGTCAGCATCTTAGAGGCGATGGTGGCGGGTGCATTCCCGCTTTTGCCCCAGAGGCTGAGCTATCCAGAGTTAGTTCCGCCTGATCTGCACCCGGCCTGCCTCTATGCCGATGACAAGGCGCTTTATGCCAAAGCGGTGCTACGGCTCACTCTGCCTCGTCCTGCCCCGCCTTCACTCCAGACCCACGTGCGCGCCCAGTTTGATTGGCCCGGAGTGGCCGCGCATTACGATGCGTTTATAGACGACGTGGTGGCCGTCTCAGGCTGAGTCTTCCGGTACTGCCACCTCTAGCCGTCGCACTTCGCTTGCCATCCAGCCTTTGTCGCCCTGCACGGCGCGAAATTCGACGAGATCCCCTTCATGCAAACGCCCGCTCTCTTCCACTTGCGAACGGTGCGTAAAGATCTCGGTCTCCTTTTGGCGCACAATAAAGCCATACTTTTTGCGCGCATCATACCATTTGACCACCCCACGTTCACGGCCCGCGGTGGGCGTCAACATGCGACAGCCTGCACAAGTGGTGGGGGCTTCATTTTCGACTTGGTGGCGCTGTTCCTCGGCGGACCAAAGAAATTCCACCCCGCATCGGGCACACTGGCACATCTCATCACGTTTGCGTTTGGCTTGGCGTGGTTCGCTCACGCTATTATCCTTATGGTTCTTCCGATAAAGGGTTTGCAAAACTGATTTAGGTTCATTTGACATTTTTATACTCCCTTGATAGTATGCTGTCAATTGATGCCCTCCCTATGGCGCACATTTTGGCGACGTAGCCAAGCGGTAAGGCAGGGGTCTGCAAAACCCTGATCGCCGGTTCAAATCCGGCCGTCGCCTCTGAAAAGGTTATCCATGTGGGTAACCTTTTTTTATACTTTTTTTCTTTCTATGTTTCTAATTTCTATGCTTTAAATAGATCTCAAAAGTATACCCTTCCGTGCTAAAGCAAAGCTAGAAATTACTTTGCAAATTGTGTACAATAACGATAACCGTTTGCTTCCGCATGATCTTCTCTGCTAAGTTACGGGATATGCTTCTATCTCGGCCCATTCCGTTCCCCGATCACGAATGATGCGCCCAACATGCTTTCTGCTGCATTTAATGTTTGGATTTGCAGTGTGATCGATTCCCTCTGAAAGGGAAACAAAAGCGTACATTTCAACGTTGTTGATAGCCCGGCCTATCTTTGTTATTTTTGAAGGATCGTCTGTATGCACCTAAATTTCTTCCCCAAAGACTGGGCTGCCAATCTGCGCCCGCTGCAAGTTTTTTGTCTTCTATTGCTGACTCTGTTGCTGGCAGCCTGCTCCGACGAGGAGATTCCTAGCGTAAATCCGCGCCCGGCCAGCGAACTCTCTACGGTAGTCGAAGCCTATTTACAGCAATATCAGCCGGGTCCGTTGCCCCGACTTTTCCAAACCACGCGCATCTATGACCGCAATGGCGAACTGTTGGCCGAACTCTACAATGAAGGCCGCCGCACTTGGGTTCCCATTAGCCGTATCTCGCCCTATTTGATCGATGCAACTGTTGCTACCGAAGATGCCACCTTCTTTATTAATACGGGCGTTGATCCTATCCGCATTGCCGGCGCAGCCATGCAGAACATGGAACAAGGCGATATTGTTTCTGGCGCCAGCACGATTACGATGCAACTGGCCCGCAATCTCTTTTTGGGGGCGGACAACCGTTATGACCAATCGTTGGACCGCAAAGCCCTTGAAGTGACGATTGCCCGCGAGCTGACCGAAACTTATACTAAAGAAGAGATATTGGAGATGTATCTCAATATGCTCAACTACGGCCACCGCACCTATGGCCCAGAAGCGGCAGCACAGGTCTATTTTGGCAAAAGCGCGGCGGACCTCACCCAAGCTGAAGCTGCGCTGCTGGCAGGAATTCCGCAACAGCCCGCCGTCTTTGATCCGTTGGTCAATTTCCAAGCAGTGCGCCAGCGCCAGCAAACGGTGTTAAGTTTGATGGTGCGGCATGGCTATCTGACCGAAGCTGAGGCCGATGCCCTCTTTGCCGATCCGATTCTGCTTAGCCCTGCCCCGGAACAGATCCCCATTCGCGCCCCCCATTTTGTCAACTACCTTGTGGCCGAACTCGATTCCCAACTGGGCACTGGTTTCACACGGCGCGGCGGTTTGAACATCTACAGCACGCTAGACTTGACCCTGCAAGAAGTGGCGCAAACTGTGGTTTCCCAGCAGGTCAGCGAACTGGCGGCCAGCTTTGAGCTAAACAATGCTGCGTTGGTCGCCATGAAACCAGGCACTGCCGAAATTTTGGCAATGGTGGGCAGTGCGGATTATACCAATAATGCCATTGATGGGCAGGTGAATGTTGCCACCCGTCTGCGTCAGCCGGGCAGTTCGATTAAGCCCATCCTCTTTAGTACGGCCATTGAAGACAATATGATTAGCCCGGCCACGGTGTTGTGGGACACGCCCGCTCGTTACAAAATCCAGGGGCTACCCGACTATGAGCCGAAGAATTATGATCGCACCTTCCACGGCCCGGTTACGGCCCGCATAGCTCTTGCCAACAGCTACAATGTTCCTGTCATCAAATTGCTTGATCAAGTGGGCGTGGCACGCATGTTGGATATAGCCCGCCAGATGGGCATTCGCAGCCTTTCGCGTGGGCCAGAATGGTATGGTCTCAGCCTGACTCTGGGCGGCGGTGAGGTGACGTTACTGGACTTGGCAACTGCCTATCACACGATCTCTAACCAGGGGCGTTTTCTAGCTGCTCGGCCTTTCTTGGCGATTCATGATTCTGTGGGCCGCTCGTTGGTGGATGAAATCGATTACGGCCAGGGCCAACAGGTGATCTCTGACGCCACGGCCTTTCTGGTCACCGACATGCTCAGTGACAATGCCGCCCGCGAACTGGCCTTTGGGGTCAACAACCGTCTACGCCTGAGCCGACCGGCAGCGGCCAAAACCGGCACCACTGACGATAATCGTGATAACTGGACGGTTGGCTTCACCCGCTATCTGCTCGCCGGCGTCTGGGTAGGCAATACTCAGGGCCAGCCTATGAATGGCGGGGCCACTGGCTCCAATACAGCCGGGGCTATCTGGAACAGCTTTATGGAAGCTGTGATTGGGGATCCTGATTTGCGCGCCCGGATTGGTGCGCCTGAAGAAGAAACTGCTTGGGAATTCCCCGTTTCGCCCGATGTAGAAATGAGAGATGCCTGCCCTCCCGGCATGACCTGTCGAGCAGGCAGCGGCGAGTACTACAGTAAATCTTGGCTACAACTGGCCGAAGGCAGCGGCGGGCCACTTTCAGATAGCGTGGTCACTGCACCGTCGCTTACGGTTACCCAGGGGGGGCGCTTCTTGGGCTACTGCCTGGAAGATGGCGGCACTGTGCGCACACTTGTGCGCCTACCTGCCCGCCTGGGGCCACCGGCAGCGGTTCAACTGGCATTGGAAGAAGCGGGTGACAAACAGGCTTCGTTGAATACGATTGTTGCTCTCTTGGGCTTCCAGGGCAGATCCGAACCTCTCATTGATCTGGCAATTAATGCCCACGGTCTCAGCGACGAGATGATCCAAGATCGGCGCACGGCTTTAGGCTACACGGGTCGTGTGAATGGGCAAGTGAGCCTGGGAGCCTGTGACGAAGTCGAAAAGCAGTTTGGCTCTGTCTCCATCAATCGCAGTGAGGTGGGGCAATCCACCGCCACGGTAAAGATTCAGCCTATCGTGCCCACGCCGACGCCCACCAATACACAGACGCCGACCCCTTTGCCGACGCCCACCAATACACAGACGCCTACCAAGACACCGACGCCCACCAAGACGCCGACGCCCACCAAGACGCCAACGCTTGCCCCTGGGCAACTTCCAAACACGGCAACACCCACCCGCGTGCTACCGACGATGACACCAACGTTCACACCATTAGCGCCAACGGTTACGCCGTTACCGCCAACGGTTACGCCGTTACCGCCTACAGTCACGCCGTTGCCACCCACGTTTACACCGCTGCCGCCAGCCACACCAACTCCGCAGCCACCGCGTACTGCCTATCAGTTGGCGAACGTCTATCACGACAACAACTGCCCCGGACGTTATATGATGGGGCGGGTGATCAATTGGAACGGCGGACCCGTAGCCGGGATACGCATCCGACTGGAAGATGGATGGGGCAATGTCTACGAGGCGGTGAGCAAGAGCAGTACGGCTGATTATGGGCTTTTCGACTTTCCGCTCTATTCTGATGCTGCGCAGGATCTACGGATTCTGGTCCTAGATGGTGGGGGAAGCCCGATTAGTCCCACGATTGTGGTGCCGCACCGTAAGAGCACCGAGAATGATTTCTCGTGCCATTATGTGACCTTCCAGGGCGGATAAGCATTGATCATCTAAAAAGAGGGGGATGAGATGGTAAAGGTAAGTGATTGCTTTGGATATGACCATCTCATTCCCCCATTTTGATACCTTTCACCATGAGACTTTTCTCCGTCCGTCGTTTTCTATTGGCCCTAGCCCTATTCCTCTCTTTGGCGATCCCTCGCTGGATGGCATTTACCGCCAATGCAGCCCCAGCTTTACAAGTAATCCCCACCAAGCCGGCCGTTCGCAACGAAATTACCTTCCCACGCCCTGGCACAGTTGTGTATGGTTATATGCGTATTCAAGGCACAGCGCTGATCAACGACTATATGCAATATCAAGTGCATATCTCCCCAGCCAATGCAGACCAATGGAGTTGGTTGACCACAAGCTATAATGTTGTGCGCGATGGCAATCTTCATGGCTTTGACACCACACAACTGGCCGATGGCTTTTACGACATTCGCGTGCGGGCTATCCAACGCGGCGGCGATTATAGCGAAACGTTTGTACGCGGATTCGAGATCCGCAACGAGAACCCGCCCACGCCCACCGCTACGCCCAATATAACCGCCACCACTACCATTACAGTGACGGGACCGGCGATTTTGCCGCCGCTCTCACCGTTGGAGACGCCCTCGCCGCTGGCAACACCCACGCCCACGCCAGAAAGCTTTATCCCTGGCGGTCAGGGACTCTATAGCCCGCGGCGTGCCGAAACGCTGCAAGGGGCGGTGCGCATTGTGGGCACCGCCAATGGCCGCGATCCACAGCACCGCTTTCTTCGCTACGAGCTTTATATCTCGCCATCGGGTCAGGAAACGTGGCGCTGGCTCTTGAGCAGCACCGATCAAATGTACAACGACACTCTTTATGTGTTGGATACGACTCTGCTGGAAAATGGCTTTTATGATCTGCGTATGCGCCTTGTCTATGCCGACGCCAACTACGATCAATACCATGTACGCAATCTCAACGTACAAAACGACGCCTCGATCTCCAGCGCCATCACCCCCTACATCCGTCTGACTGCCCCCCAGGATGGCAGCACAGTTTTCGGCATTGTCGATGTTACCGGCACAATTGTGCATCCGAGATTGCAACGCTGGGAGATCTATTGGCGGCGCGCCGACACGTTAGCATCCGAATGGCTCTTCCTCTATCGCGGAAGCTATCCTGTCATCCAGGACGTCATCGCCCGACTCGATCTGGGAGCGGTCTCCCCTGGCCTCTATGAACTGCGGCTGCGCGTTGTCCGTCAGGACGGAAATTACACTGATTCGTATATCAGACGATTAACTGTCGCTCGACCTACGCCATAACCACAAAAGCAAAATCTACCCTCAAATTGCCTTTAAATTACAGATTCCAAAGCAGAAATCCCTGCTGCTAAATTGGCTCTACCCCTGCTAAAGAGTATAATACCCTACTGTGCACGGAGCATCGAGGCTCTCTGCGCCCTATGCGGGGAACGAAATTTATCAAAACGTAGTTTATTGCATAGTTTCAACGGGAGAGTTTCGCATCGTGCAACTCCCCACCATGCTGGCACAGATGCTGTCGGCTTCATTTGGAGGTAGAAATGGTTATGAAACAAAAATTATGGAAAGCCATGTCGGTTGTGTTGCTTTTGGCCCTCATGGTCACCGCCTTGCCGGTAATGAGCGCCAATGCCCAATCGACGGCCATTACAGCAAACGCGGGTGCGCGGTGAATTGAACGAACAGTTCGCCAAACATTATCTTGAAATTCGCGCCAGCAACCCTAATGACAAAATGACGATTGTCATGGATTTCAATCCCAACGACAATCAGAGCGTCAAACAATTCTCTGGCTTCATCGTGCTCAGTGGCGATCAGGTGAACCAATTGAACAACACCGCCCCGCGTTCACCGTCCATGAAGACCACGGCCCACGATGCCAATGAGAGCATTTCCGGCGTAGTACGCAAAGTGGCGAACTTTGACGCTGGCACCTACACACTGGTGATCTTCAATGACTCCACCGTGCCTATGGATTACATTCTCTCCGGCCAGAATATTATCTTCATCGATAGCTCTGGTGAACAGGTTACCGACCCCTCTGCACCGATTGTGGCCGATGTGACCGAGGCGGAAGCTGCTCCCGCCGCTGCCACAACAGCACCCACCGCGGCCGCTACGACGGCTGCACCCGTAGCCGCCACGGCAACACCCGCCGCTGCTGCGACGGCCGCTGCGACGACCGAAACAACCACTGTGGTTGTGCCCGGCAAGTTCACGGCCACCGAGCTTGAGGGCGAACTCACCGAGCGCTTCGCCAAGCATTACTACGATCTGGAAGTGCAAGACATTAAGTCGGCGGTTGAGGTCGAAATGACCTACGATCCACAAGATGTACAGGACTTGACCGAAAAACTGAACTTCTACGTTTTAAACGATGGTCAATTCCGCTCACTGGTCAACGGCAGCGCCAACAATCTGAGTATGAACAATACACTTGTTGGCGAATTGCTCCCCCCCAATGTACGTTCCATCAAGACCAAATATGGTCGTATCAGCCAGCCTTTTACTCACTATGTGGTAATCGTCAGCAACGATTCCACCTTGGCTGGCCGGTACAAAATCAGCGTCAAGAACGCAATTTTGGTCGATGAATCGGCCCAGTCTATCACCGCCCAAGAGATGTCTTCCACCGAAGTAGTGATGACGACCACTGATACAACAACCACGGGTACAACAACCACGGGTACAACGACTGCCACGACGGGAACCCCGGCGGCGGCTACGGCTACACCGGCGGCCACCACCACGGGCGATGGCTCCATTACACCGCCGACCACCTATCGGGTGGCAAGTGGCGACACTATGGGAACCATCTCGCGCCGGGCCTATGGCACATCGCAGTTGTACGCTCAGATCTGCGCCTTCAATAACATCACAAATTGCAATGTGATTGAAGTGGGCCAGAGCTTGAACATTCCTGCCCGTGCCGATCTGCCCAGTTCAACAACGGCTGCTGCCGCCACGCCTACCCCCGCGGCCACTACTGCGGCGGGGGTGACACCTGCGGCCACTACTGCGGCGGGGGCGACACCTGCGGCCACTGCGGTTGTGGCACAGGCCACGGCAGTGCCCACAACTGCCGCCTCGACAGCACCGGCCAGCGGTAATCTGGTTGCTACAGCGGGTAGCTTCAATGTGCTTGATACGTTGGGGTTGTTGCTCGACCTGTTGGAACTGGAACCTGATCAGAATAACAACGTAAAGGCGATTCTCAACGGGGGTAC
This sequence comes from uncultured Chloroflexia bacterium, assembly GCA_963721725.1. GTDB lineage: Bacteria > Chloroflexota > Anaerolineae > Caldilineales > Caldilineaceae > RI-153. The sequence goes on along the minus strand of CAVRLX010000003.1, from coordinate 325,923 downwards.
TTACACCTTCTTTGCCCCCACTGATACCGCCTTCACGTCGCTGAACGAGGCACAATTGGAACGCCTCATCGCCAACCCAACTGAACTGGCGAGTGTGTTGAAATCGCACATTGTGGCCGGTACTATAAATGCGTCTGGCCTCACCAATGGCTCTACTGTGACGACCCTGAGCGGTGTTCAGCTCCCCGTCACCGTGGCGAATGGTGTTGTCACCGTGGGCGGCGCTCGCGTGGTCCAGGCCGATGTGGCTGCCACGAACGGTGTCATTCACATTATTGGCAGCGTATTGGTTCCAGCCCAATAGGTAGAACTGAAAAGATTTCTCTTTGTAAAAGTGCCCCTGGCGATTACGCCAGGGGCACTTTTTTCGTATCTATACAGGTCTAGGGTGCGACGCACTCGCCACACAGAATGTCTAGCCCGATCTTGTCCTGGCGAGTGCGTCGCACCTGAACAGTTACCTTTTTTATACGCGACTCTCATAAGAGACTTGTCGCCATCCGCACACGCGTGCTACACTGCCCCCCATGAGCAACGAGCGTTTTCCCATCGACTTTCCCGAACCCGTTTACACTGATGAACCGTCATGGCCGGAACCCGACTATGACGACGAACTGCGTTTGGATGGCGGCGGGGACGAGGGCGAAGAGCGTAGCCATCACCCCTCGCTGCTGGAAGAAACCGATCTCGCTCGTTTTTTCAGCCCCGATGGCCCGCTGGCCGGCATCTTGGAAGGCTATGAACTACGCCCTAGTCAGCTTCAAATGGCCGAGGCGGTGAAAGAGGCAATTGTCCAACGCACCACTGCCATTATGGAAGCACCCACCGGCACAGGCAAATCACTGGCCTATCTGCTCCCCGCCATCCTCAGCGGGCGCACCGTGGTTGTCGCCACTGCCAACAAATCGCTGCAAAATCAGCTCTACACCAAAGACATTCCCTTTCTCGCCAAAGTCCTTAAACGGTCGATTAACGCCGTGTTGGTAAAGGGGCGCAGTAATTACGTCTGCACCTATAAATGGGAACAAGAGGCGATGGAGCAGCGCCAATTTTCCATGTACGACCGCGAACATGATCAATTTGCCTATATGCGCGGCTGGCTTGGCGAGACCGACAGCGGCGATGTGGATGATTTGCCCTTTGTTCTGCACACCGATCTGCGCCCAAAGCTGGTTAGTTATCCCGACGATTGTCTCCAGCGTGATTGCCGCTTCTATTTTGACAATTGCTGGGTCAACAAAATGCGTGATCAGGCGGCCAATGCCCAGATTTTAATCACCAATCACCATCTCTTGCTCAACGTCCTAGAATTGGGCGAAGCGGGCGCGCGCTTGCTGCCTTCCGCCTCCATCTATGTTATCGACGAGGCGCACGGGCTGGAAAGCACTGCTACCTCTGTTTTCGAGGTCGAGGTCACCAATTACGCGCTCCAAGGGCTGCTCAGTCGCACTATCTTCAAAGAGCATGTAGATGCTGAGCGCATCAGCGATCTGGATCTGCAAAACCTGATGGCCTTCACCGAAGTGGAACGGCTGAGCAGCGAAACCACCTTCCGCCTCGAAGGTGATCTGGAGGAGATGAAAAAGCTGGCAAGTCAGTTGAAGTCGCTTCAAGATGACATGCGTAAAAAACATCCTTATCAAAAAAGCGACGACGCCAAAAAAGAGAGCGAAGAGACCAGCGAAAAGCGCGCCCAATACTGATCTCGCGCTGGAAGCGCTGGGATCATTGGCAACAAAGCTGGCAATTGTCTGCACCAGCAGCCGCGACGAGCAGATGGTGCGCTATGCCGAGCGCGCCCCACAGGATCGCCGTCACATCCGCATGACCATCCACGCTGCGCCGATTGATCCTGCCAACTTTTTGGCCGAATATCTTTTTGAGCATGAAAAGCGTACGGTAATCTGCACCAGTGCTACTCTCTCCACCGACGGCCATTTTGAGCATTTCAAACGGCGTTGCGGCATTAGGGGCGAGACTATCGAGCGTATTTTGCCCGCTGTCTTTGATTATCCTAATCAGGCGCTGCTCTACCAGCCCGCCCTGCCCGCCTATGATTGGCGCAATAAAAACCCCTACTATGACGCCGTCTCGCGCGAGATTGAGCGGCTTGCTTGGAAGTGAGCCGGGGGCGTGCGCTCTGTCTGTTCACCAATTGGAGCGGGCTACAACAGGTCTATCAGAGGCTGAAAGACGAACGCACCGGCACCTTTTGGCCGTTGCAGGCCCAGGGCGACGCCCCGCGTAACGCGCTCATTGATTGGTTCCTTGCCACGCCGCACAGTGTTCTCTTGGCAACCCGTTCGTTTTGGGAGGGTGTCGATCTGCCCGGCGACGATCTCAGCTTGGTGGTGCTGGACAAAATGCCTTTCCCCACGCCCAATGATCCGCTGCACAGCGCTCGCATGAAACGGCTCGATGATCTGGCGGCCAACAGTAGTTTTGGCGATTACATGGTCCCGCTGATGTCGTTGACGCTGAAACAAGGCTTTGGTCGCTTGATTCGCCGTAGCAGTGATCGCGGTGTGGTGGCAATTCTCGACGAACGCCTGAGCAGCAAAGGGTACGGGCGGCGCACCCGCGAGGATCTGCCCCCGGCGCGCTTTAGCCGCACTTTCCGCGATGTACACGGCTTCTTCCGCACGGCGTTGGCAAGTGAGGCCGATTTCGCCCTCAATGTGGGCACGCAAATGGAGGGCAGCACCACCCAATGGCGTTGGCAACTGGTTCGGTTGCAGGATGGCAGCGCCGATAACGGCAGTGGCAGCAGCCGTGGCGATGATATTACGGGGGCTGAAGTCGAAGCGGCCATTGCCGGGCTGAGCGATCTCAAAGGGCGGATTGACCGGGCGGGGCGCAAACCCAATGGCTTCGGCGTCGAACTGCGCTGTAGCGCTGCCACCGAAAGCGCTCTGGCCGACGGCAGCATCCCCGATCCGCTCCGTAAAAAATGGGTCAATCAATCCTCGGTCTGGGGTGCATTTCATGTAGTGGGGCTGCAAAGAATGGGAGGGGAGGATTCAAAATGACTGAGATCAATCAACTCGGACTGGATCTTACAAAACCGCCATCACCGGTTGATAGTATGAAAAGTGGATCTCCGTAACCGCCTATGCCACGCCGACACCTGCTTTTTGTTGCCATTGCTCTGTTGCTTTCCCTGCTTTCGCCTCTCTATTTTGCGTCTGCTCAAAATGTCCCCGTTACTGTGGGGCGAGTCAACGGCACGCTGGATCGCCAGTTTGATCGCCATTACCTAACGCTACGCATCGCCGTGCAAAATCGCCCGGTCCGCCTACTTCTGGAATATGTGCCCCAAGGCCAACAGCAGTTGGATCAGCGATCCGGCTTTTTTGTCTTTGATCCAATCGGCTTGGCCGCGTATACAGGCGGAACCAACCCCGGGGCGCTGGCCGTGGCCGCCGGCGATCAACTGCCAGGCGAAGGGCGACGGCTTCAGGCCATCATCCAGCGCCCCAGCCGTGATGTCTATTACGTCGTCGTCTATAACGATTCGCCAGTTCCCATGAACTATACGCTGAGTGCCGAAAACGCCACATTTAGCGACGACGGCGGCCAAGTAGAGGATGTCTATAATCCGCCGCCGGGCAACGAAGGCCAACCCCCGCTTATCGTTGTGCCGGGACCATCCCCCACAGCCACGCCCACGCCGCTGCCCCCGCGCCGTCTCAAATCTATCGTCGGCGTGCTCGATGCCATCTACGACAGCGACTATTACGAGTTGGTGGTGCTAGACACAGGCCGTCCGGTGCAGATCGAGATGACCTACGATCCGCCGGAACAATTTCACCAAGACAAGGGCTTCGAGGTCAACGTCTTTAGCGAAGACCAGTTCCGTTATATGACCAATAATTTCATTTTGCCCTGGCGTGCGCCGGATACCACCGAAGGCCATCTCACCATTACCGACGATGGCCGCTATATTTGGCGTGCCGAAATTGTAGAGCCTTACGCCCGTTATATTGTGGTCGTGAGCCAGTGGCGCTATGCCCTGCTTTGGCTGAGTTACCGACTGACTGTACAAAATGCTGCTTTCTTGACCGAACGATTGCCTGAAGCCACGCCTACATCGCCCCCGCCCAGCCTGGGTCGGCCCGGTCCCTATGTCGTGGTAACGGTTATCGTCAAGCCCACAGCGACACCCGCAGCTACGGCAACCAGTGTCGCAAGCCCACTCCCCACACCTGATCCCAACAGCCCGCTGCCTTCGCCCACCGTGGCTGCGGTTCCGGCACAGAATAACCCGCTGGTTGTGCAAACACCTCCCGCCGCGGCTTTCACTGCCGCTCAACAGATCGGATCACCGTTGGGTGCAACGAGGATCCATCTTCCTCTGCTCCAACGTCCATAAATTCAAGCTACAAACCAGATCGGGGGGATCACTTTGTGAATAGAGAGATTTCACTGTTTGTCAACGGACAACTACATCAAGTGCAGATTGACCCTATCACACCGCTGATCTACGTTTTGCGTGACGATCTTGGCTTGAAATCACCCAAACTGGCCTGTGGATTGGAGCAATGTGGGGCCTGCAAAGTGTTGGTGGATGGCGCGGCATTGCCCACCTGTTGTCAACTTGCCACGGCTTTTGAGGGCAAGACCATCACCACTTTGGAGGGTATCGGCAGCGCCGAGGCTTTGCATCCGGTGCAGCATGCGTTTCTGGAAGAAGGAGCCGCGCAGTGTGGATATTGCACGGCTGGCTTTGTGATGGCAACAGTGGCACTCTTGGCGCAAAGCTCGACGCCGTCAGATGACCAGATCCACGCTGCGTTAGATCGCCATCTATGCCGCTGTGGAACCTATCATCGTGTGCTGCGTGCTGTGCGCCGTGCGGCAGGAGAAGCCCCATGAATACACTCCCCGAAGCGCTACGGCAGACGCCCGATTTGGATCGCTGGGTGCAGATTGACAGCGACGAAACCATCACTATTTTCACCGGCAAAGTCGAAATCGGCCAGGGCATCCGTACAACCTTGGCCCAAATTGCCGCCGAAGAACTCGACGTCGCCGTTGAGCGCATCCGCGTTGTAATGGCCGACACCGCGCGCACCCCCGACGAAGGCCATACCGCGGGCAGCAATTCCACGCAAGGCAGCGGTGGTGCCATCCGCCAAGCCGCCGCCGAAGTGCGCCATTTATTGATCACCGCCGCAGCCACCCGTTGGGCTGTCCCCGCCGAGCATCTCCATGTCCGCGATGGTGTGATTATCGATCCGGTCAGCGAAAATTCCCTCAGTTATTGGGAGCTACAAGGCGGACAGCCCTTGCGGCAGCAAGCCTACGGCGTGATCCGCCCCAAGCCTGTAGAGCAATACACCGTGGTGGGAACCTCTGTGGCCCGGCTTGATCTTCCCGCCAAAGTACGCGGCGAGCCTGTCTTTGTGGCCGACATGACGCTGCCCGGCATGGTGCATGGGCGCGTGGTGCGGCCCAGCGCCCCCGGAGCCACCCTGCTGGGTGTGGATGTTGAGACCGTGCGGCAGATGGCCGGCGTGCTGGCTGTGGTGCACAACGGTAGCTTTTTGGGCGTGGTGGCTGTACGCGAATTTCAAGCGGTGCGCGCCGCCGAAGCGCTGGCCGCTGCGGCTGAATGGCGTGAACCAACCCCGTTGCCCGCTGAGGAGACAATTTTTGCCACTTTGCGCAGTGCCCCGTCGCAAGATTTCCTCGTGGTGGATGGCACGCCAGTCGCCACTCCCGTTCCGCCGATTGCGCCGCCCGCCGCCGCTGAGATTACGCATAGCGCCACCTATCTGCGCCCCTATACCATGCACGCCGCGCTGGGACCGTCGGCTGCGTTGGCCCATCAACAAGGCGCTCACCTCACAATTTGGACCCATAGCCAGGGCGTTTTCCCGCTGCGCGCTTCTCTGGCCGATGTGTTGGGCATGGACGAAACCAATCTGCGCTTGATCCATGTCGAAGGCCCGGGCTGCTACGGCCACAACGGCGCGGACGATGTGACGCTGGATGCGGCGCTGTTGGCGCAGGCCGTACCTGACTACCCTGTGCTGGTGCAGTGGAGCCGGGCGGATGAACACCGCTGGGAACCCTATGGCACGCCCGCTGTGATTGAAATGAATGCCAGCCTAGACGCTGCTGGCGCGGTCATCGACTGGAACCACGATGTCTGGAGCTATACCCATTCGGGCCGTCCCCGCCCCATGACGGCAGCCACGAACTTGCTGGCGGCTTGGCATCTGGCCGCTCCCGTGCCAGCCCCTGCCGCTCGCCCTGGCCTGGGTCGCCACAACGGCATCCACCGCAACGCCGACCCGCTCTATGCTTTCCCCCAGCGCCGCATTGTCAAACATTTTGTGGCGGACAGCCCGCTGCGTACTTCATCACTACGCGGTTTGGGTGCGTTTGCCAACGTTTTCGCCATCGAGTCGTTTATGGACGAACTGGCGTTGCACGCTGGCGCTGATCCCGTTGCCTTTCGCCTGCGCCATCTCGCCGATCCACGCGCCGAGGCTGTGATCACCCAGGCCGCAACCCTGGCCGATTGGTCTGCACCGCGCCGCCCAGATTACGGGCGCGGCATTGGCTTTGCTCAATATAAAAACGAAAAAGCCTATGCAGCCGTGATTGTGGATCTGCATGTAGAGCGAGCCACAGGCGATGTTTATCTTGATCATCTAACCATCGCCGCCGACGCTGGGCGCATTATCAACCCGGACGGGCTGTGCAATCAGCTTGAGGGCGGCGCGATTCAGGCTGCCAGTTGGACCTTGAAAGAAGCTGTGCGCTTTGGACCCACAGGTTTGCAAAGCGTCGATTGGGAAAGCTACCCAGTCTTGCGTCTGCACGAAGCGCCCACGGTCAAGGTGACCCTGTTAGAGCCGCCCGCCGCGCCGCCACTGGGTGCGGGCGAAGCAACCCAAGGCCCTACTGCCGCTGCAATTGCCAACGCCATCTTTGACGCCGTGGGCGTGCGCCTGCGCCAACTTCCCTTGACCCCTGCACGCCTCTTAAGCGCATTGGCAATCGCCTAGTTTCCTGCTCCCTCTCCATAAAACTTCACCCCTAGGCTGTGTCGTCGGACACAGCCTAGGGTGCTTGGTTGCGCTATGCTGTTAACAGAAATCTGCAAGCGGAACATTTAATTGCCTGATTCGTCGTAATAAGGGGTGTAATAAAGGTGTGTCATCATAAGGTTATCTCCTGCTACCCCCACATACGTACTCTACAAAAGTGGTATACAAGCCATAACGTTCGGTGCATGTTCACTTGATAAGTGTGAAGTAGACTATAAAAACAGAGTTGGCGCTGCAAAATACAATCTACCAATGAGGGATATCCCCACTACAATAGGCGTGACATCCCCCGTTGTACCCTAAAGGGAAAGAGCGTATCCTAGACACAGCAAGGGGAAAGACCTCAACCTGCTGCTCGTCTCAATCGTGGGAAAACGGTCTGAAACCAATCTCGGATTGGTCAAACTACGTCTTTACAAACAGAGTAATGTATAGCCAGAAGTAGTTTTCGACCCTTGTGAAAACGAAACCAAGCTCCATCCAGAGAAAAACGGCGGAGGGATTAAAAATGAATCTGCGCAAAGTATTGATGATTATTGTAACCATATTGTTGACGGGTGCTGTGTTTGCTAGTGTGGTTAATGCTCTGGAACCCCAGAGTGCCGAACCTGTGACCACACTCCAAAATGTACGTGATTACGCAGCCGCTCAAGCAGTTGATGGTGTCAATTACGCTATTGATGGCGAGATGCTTTTTGCTGGCACACCCGGCAACTGGAATCAAATCAATACTCCGGCGGGCGTTATTCCCACTGCCGTTACTTTCGATAGCCAGAACAACATGCTCTACATCGGTGCCGCCAACGAGATGGCGATCTACCGCTCTACCGATAATGGCAAGAGCTGGATCCAAATCCCACTAGAGACTGTGGCTATCGGTGGTGTTACTGATATAGCCGTCGATTCTGCCAATCATTTGGTCTATGTTGGGACTGACACAGACGGTGTGCATCGGTTGCGAGATGTGGGTAGCAGCATGATTGCTGCGGGACATTTGGTCTTGGCTGAACGTGTCGACGAAGTGGTGACCGACAATAGCGGCTTGGCAATGACCTTTGTACGCACGCCCTGGAATCTTTACCGAGCCGAGGAAGTTGGACTGCGTTGGGTAGCGGTGGAAGATCTGCCCAGCCCGGCGACGGCGATTGCGATTGCCCAAACCACGCCCCCCACGGTTTATGTAGGTACGGCCAGCAGTGGTGTGCGGATGAGCCAAGATGGTATCAACTGGCAAGCAGTTAACAACGGCCTGAATTTTGCACCCGGTTCGCAGCTCTACATCAATGCACTGAGCGTGGACCCGGCCCAACCTGAGGTGCTGTACACAAGTGGTAGCTTGACCTTTGGCTCGACAGTGCTGCACACAACTTCTCTGGGTGTCTCGATGAGCACTGATAGTGCGGCGATGTGGCAAGAACTAGCCCAGATTGATGGCGTTGCTGTTACCAATCTGCTGCCGGTTGCTGGTAAGACGGGCGCTGTCTATGCTCTGACCGAAGCCAGCCGCTCTCCGTTGGCTCTGGGCGAAGCGCCCACCTTTGAAGTGGCAAGTGTAGCGATTGCGCCCGAAGTTGTGGCCGCCGAGGGCATCAATCTCATGGCAGTTATGGCCTGGGTCTTGGCTGGGCTAGCGGCTATCGGTTTCCTCGCCATCGTCTGGCTGGATGTGAACCGCCGTCAGCGCACCGCTGTACAGAAGCCTGCTGTTCTTTCGGCAGTGCCGGTTCGCCGACATCGCTAAATCTCAGCGGAGCATGACCAAATATTAAAATTCCATAAAAGAGATGTCCTCCCCCCGAGGACATCTCTTTTTTTATTGGTCTGTGTTCTTCCGTTGTTGACGAGATGGCGGACATAGTGTTGAATAGCGCAGTCCTAGTGTATAACAATTCCCTCCTCTATCCACCCGCTTTTGGAGAAAACTATGAATCGCTATCCACCCATTTTTGATGGTCACAACGACACTATCTTGCGCCTCTATCGAGCGGGCAGGGACGGCCCCTCTTTTTTTGCACAGAGCGAAGTCGGCCATATTGATCTGCCGTGTGCGTCGGTTGGTGGGTTGGGGGGTGGATTTTTTGCGCTTTATACCCCTAACCCAACCACAGAAACACGCCGTAATCCCTTCCCCGGCGAGGGGGCGGGGGATGGCGACGTGCACTATGAAATTCCCCTGCCGCCTATGTTGGAACAGCCCTATGCCCTGGAATTTACCTTGGGCATGATGGCAACGCTCTTTCGTATAGAGAGAGAATCGGCGGGAGCCACCAAAATTGTGCGTACTGTGGACGAAATGGAACGTTGCCTAGCCAATGGCACGCTGGCGATGATCCTGCATTTTGAAGGGGCCGAGGCCATTGACGAAGATCTCAATTCACTGGAGGTTTTCTATCAAGCCGGGCTGCGTTCGTTGGGGATTGTGTGGAGCCGCCCCACAATTTTTGGGCATGGTGTCCCTTTTTCTTTCCCCGCCAATCCCGACATTGGTCCTGGTCTGACTGAGGCTGGCAAACGGCTGGTAAAGGCGTGTAACGAGTTGGGGATTATGCTTGATCTTTCTCATCTAAACGAAAAAGGCTTTTGGGATGTGGCAAATTTAAGCGATGCCCCACTGGTCGCCACCCACTCCGGCGCACATGCGCTCTCTAATACGCCGCGCAATCTCACCGACAAACAGATGGATGCGATTGCCGAATCGGGGGGCGTGGCCGGGGTCAACTTTCACATTGGCTTCCTGCGCGCCGATGGCAACGGCGAACGCGAGACCTCGTTAGCCGAAATCGTGCGCCATGTGGATTACATGGTGGCACGCATGGGCATTGATCATGTGGCGCTGGGGTCGGATTTTGACGGCGCTACCATGCCGCACGATCTGAAAGACGTGGCAGGGCTACCCAAGCTGATGGAAGCGCTGGAAGATCGCGGCTATAGCGGAGAAGAACTGCAAAAGATCGCCCACGGTAACTGGCTGCGTATGTTGCGCCAGACCTGGAAATAAGGATACGAGACGCGTAATCCGTGATACATAAAGAAGTTACGGATTACGCAATTTCGTGAGGCAGGGCTGTGCATCTATCGCGCACGCCTCTGCCCGCCCGGCTCTTGTTCTGTGCTACAATGCCCCCCATAATCGCCAACACGACAGACAAGGAGAGATAGGATGGTCAATGTTTTGGGGGCAATCGGGGCAGTTCTGGGCGCACTGGCCGTGGCGTTGGGTGCATTTGGTGCCCATGCCCTGCAAAAACGGCTGCCCGCTGCCAAACTCACCACGTTTGAGACCGGCGTGCGCTATCATTTTTATCATGCCTTGGCGCTGGTGGCCGTGGGCATTCTGGGGACTGTGCACCCAGAAGCGGTCTTGCTGAGGCTATCGGGCTGGCTATTTGTGGTGGGGATTCTCTTCTTTTCGGGCAGCCTCTATTGGCTTGCCCTGGGCGGCCCGCGCTGGCTAGGACCGATTACCCCGCTGGGTGGGCTGGCCTTGATCGCTGGCTGGGTGTTGCTGGCGGTTGCCTCTTTGTGACTCTTTCACTTTGCTTGACATGGCTTTGGGGCCTCGACTATACTGCTGCCAGCATACGCAATCTACTTTACGTCATGCTATCATTGCCCAATATGGTAAAGGGCACTCCCCTGATTCTGAGCTAGTGCGTTTTAACAGGTATCCTCCACGATTTCTCCTCCCATTCATATCAATGGGATTGCAGGCTTTGCCGGACAAACTATAGTACCTTTGCTCCGCTGCCTGTCAACTCAATTTTTTTTTCCACGAAAGGATAGTCGCATGGACGAACAGAAGTCTCCGCAATCCACAGGCTTGAGTCGCCGCACCTTTTTGCGCTACGCAGCTTTTGGCAGTGGCGCAGCCGTGTTGGCGGCCTGTGCCCCTGTCGCCCCTGGCAGCACAGGTGAGGCCCCCGCTCCCGCAGCGGATGCCCCGGCTTCCGCCGCAGGCGAACCTAAACAGGGTGGCACCATGGTCTGGATGGGGCATCAAGAAGTGGCCGGTCTTGGCCCAGCAGACACTGGCCCCACCGTGCAGGCCGTGCTAATCTTCAACATTCTCAACCCGTTGGTCTATTACAATGAATACGCCGAACTCGAACCTGTGTTGGCCGAATCCTACGAGGTTTCCGACGATGGCATGACCTATACCTTCAAATTGCATGAAGGAGTTATGTTCCATGATGGCAACGAATTGACCGCAGAAGATGTCAAGTACACCTACGATTTTTACCGTGATCCCGAAAACGCCAGCACCATTCAAGGGACCTTCGAGGGCATTGGCAGCATCGACACGCCTGACACCTACACGGTTGTGGTAAACATGGAAAAGGTCAACGCCGCTTCGCTCTCTAACTGGGCCTCGGTGCCGATTGTGCCGGCGGCCTATCATGCCGAAGTGGGCGAAGACACCTTCCGCACTGCGCCGATTGGCACAGGCGCGTTCAAAGTCAAGGAATGGCGACCAGCAGAGTTCACCGAACTGGAAGCCTTCGACGATCATTTCCGCGGGCGTCCCCACATCGACACCATCCGGCAAGACGTGGTCCCCGAAAACTCTGTGCGGATGATCGCCTTGCAAACCGGCGACGCCGATTCCTCGGTCTGGCCGCTGCTTGTAGAAGACAGCATCGCCCTGGAATCTGACCCGGCTTTCTTGGTCTATCGCACCCTTGCCAACTCGGTCAAGCACTTCCCGCTCAACAACGAATTGCCGCAATTGGCCGAAAAAGAAGTGCGCCAAGCCATGATGCATGCCCTGGATCGCCAGCGCATTATCAACGATCTGTGGAACGGCGCGGCCCAGGTTGCCCACTCCAACCTTACACCCAAGAATCAGTTCTACTACAACTCGGCTCTCAAACAGTACGAGTATGACCCGGCCAAGGCCGCCGAAATGCTCGACGCCGCGGGCTGGGCTGTGGGCACAGACGGCATCCGCGAGAAGGATGGCACCAAACTTTCCTTCACCATCACCACCATCACCGGTGACCAAGCGCGCCGCCCAATTGCCGAACTGGCTCAACAGATGTTGGCCGAAGTGGGCATCGAAGTGCAACTCGCCGAAGCGCCCGTCTCGGCGATTTTGGAGGCCCTCACCGGCGGCACTATGGATGCTTCGATCTTCAACTGGACCTATGGCAGCACGCCCGAGCCGGATCCCTATGCCACCTTGCATAGCGCGGGCGGCAACAATTTTGCCAACTACAATAACCCAGAGATGGATGCCCTCATCGAAGAAGGCACCTTGTTGGTCGATCCCGAAGCGCGCAAAGAAGTCTACAATAAAATTCAAGAACTCTTTGTGGAAGATGTCCCTGTGCTCTACCTGCAATTCGACGAATGGATGAACCCCTTTAGCACACGTGTCAAGGGTCTGCCCGAAAGTCCGCTTAGCCCCGATCCCATCTACTATCGCTCCCATGCCTACTGGCTGGATGACGCCGCTTAAAGACTGATTGCACAGAATGGGGACGGCAGCACTGCCGTCCCCATTCTACTTTTGTTTATCCCTGCCCAAGCGACTGTGTCGGCCAAAGCGAAGTTTAGAGAGAACTTGCTATGCTGCGATATGTAATTGTCCGCCTGATGCAAGGACTGCTTGTGATTTTTATGATCAGCCTTGCCACTTTTATCATGATGCGACTGATGCCCGGCGATCCGGTCTATCTGCTTCTGGGCGAAGGGCAGGTACGCATCAGCCAGGAACAAATCGAGGCTATCCGCTCTCGCTGGGGGCTGGATCGCCCCTATTATGAGCAATACACGATTTGGATGCTCAACTTTTTGCGCGGTGACTTTGGCGAATCGCTGATCCGCACGGGTGTGCCTGTGCGCCAAATGATATTTGAGGCTGTGCCTGTCACCGCCAAACTCAATGTCTACGCCCTGGTGGTGGCCCTGGTTGTGGCGATTCCCGGCGGCATTATGGCTGCTGTGCGCCGCAATTCCTTCTTTGATTACCTCAATACCATGGGGGCAACCCTGGGCGTCTCTATGCCCAACTTCTGGCTTGGCCTCATGTTGATTCTGCTCTTTGCGCTCTATATTCCCCAGTGGTTCGGCGATATCCCTATCATCGGGCGCATCCCTCCCTTTGGGCTGCGTTCATGGCAAGGCTATATTCTGCCTGTCTTTGTATTGGCCGTCGAGCAGATGGCCGTCTTCTCACGCGTCATGCGGAGTTCTACCCTCGAGGTTTTAGAAAAAGATTACGTGCGCACAGCCAAAGCCAAAGGTCTGCCCGGCATCACCGTGCTGTTGCGCCACGCCGTGCGCAATGCCCTGCTGCCGGTGATTACCGTGATTGGCTTTCGCATCGCCTTTTTGCTCAGCGGCACCATTATCATCGAGACGATTTTTGCCATTCCCGGCATTGGCCGCCTCTTTACCGATTCGGTCTTCCGCCTTGACTATCAGGTGGTGCAGTCAATTGTGGTTCTGCTGGCTGTGTTGGTGGTGGCAATCAACCTGCTGACGGATCTCTCCTATGCCCTCATCGATCCGCGCATTCGTTACGATTAGTCCCTTATAATGAGGCCGTTTCAAGGAAACTATCCTATGGCTGTCCTTTCTGCTGATCAAGCGAGCCAAGCGGTGCTGGCACAACCGGCCCGCCGTTCCGAATGGCTGCAATCATGGCGACGCTTTCAGGCCAACCGCATCGCCGTCGTCGGCTCTATTTTTATTATCTTGCTGATTTTGGTGGCGATCTTCGCACCACTGTTGGCCCCGTATGATCCGCTGCTCAGCTATGAAGGCGTGCGTGGCGCGCCCCCTCGGCGGAGAACCCGCTGGGCTATGATCACATTGGCCGTGATCTGCTCAGCCGGGTCCTCTACGGCACACGTGTAGCCCTGTTGGTGGGGCTGATCTCCACAGGCATTGCCGTGATTCTGGGCGTCATCGTTGGCGCAATTTCCGGCTACTTTGGGGGCTGGATCGACGTCACGCTTTCGCGCATGGTGGACACGCTTATGGCCTTCCCCATTATTGCCTTGCTGCTCTTACTAGCGGCTGTGCTGGGGCCAAGCCTCTCCACGGCGATCTTCGTGATTGGCATCACCAGTTGGGCGCGCTTTGCCCGTGTTGTGCGTGCCGACGTGCTGAGCCTCAAACAAGAAGATTTCATCACGGCGGCGCGCGCGATTGGCGTTTCCAATGTGCGTATCATCTTCCGCCATATCTTGCCCAACGTCCTCGGCCCTGTGATCGTGCTGGCTTCGCTGGGCATCGGCAGCATTATCATCCTCGAAGCCTCGCTCAGCTTTCTCGGCCTGGGCGTGCGTCCGCCCACGCCATCGTGGGGCGGCATCCTGGCTGATGGTCGCCCGCACCTGATGCGCTACCCGCACATTGCTTTCTTCCCTGGGCTGATGATCACGTTGACTGTGCTGGCCTTTAATTTTGTTGGCGACGGCCTGCGCGATGCACTGGATCCACGGCAGCGGAGTTGAGGTCTGAGACGTGCGGTTTTACCAGATCGTCTCAACTTGGGAATAGGCTTGAATCTTCGGAGTCGTTTGTAATGAGAGGGGCGTTGTAAGCAAGCGCTGTCGCTGTAATGAGACGATCATGTAACTCTGGTATTGTCTGGATTTGGGCCGCCAGGCGGATGACACGAAAATTGAGCGGAGCTTCTTGATAGGCGGGGAAGTTTATGAAAAGCTGGGCAAGATCATCAAGTGTGGCGAGGATGCGTCGTCTTTCAGAAAGGTAGAGAATTTCGGCCAAAACGAGAGAAGGCACATAAACGAGACTTTCCTGCTGATAGGCTGCTTGAAAGATCGTGCTTGCTGGCTTTCCCATTCTTCTCTTCTCAAGGAGAAGAACCAGCCCCATTGTGTCAGCGGCGTACTCATGCCTGGGGATAAAGCTGCTCATACTCAGCAAATTCCTCGTCAATGTGTTGTTGAGATGTGAGCGAAAGCTCTTCTGTGTTGAGTGTTAGCAGATAGCGATATAAATCTGTTTCTGACTGCGAACCACCCAATGTCCGTAGCCGGACAAAGTAAACAAAGTCGGTGATTTCTGCCAACGCACTTTCGGGCAATTCTTTGAGGCCCTCTGCAATTAGCTGTTGATAGTTTTGTAAATTCATTTTATCCTCCATGCCAGCCATTATAGCAGAAGGATACCCTGTGTCACACACAAGATTTTCCCTTCTTGACGCCGCAAATCCAATCCAACATTGACTGATCCCGAAGCGCAATGGGCGCACACCGTTGCCATTGACAGCGCCATCGGCAAGATCGGGCGACATCTGTACGATCTTTATCAAAACTAGACGAGGGACGAAAGACGAATCTCTTCCACGTGTGTGTTGTTTGACGTTCGTCTTTCGTCCTCCGTCTCTCGTCCTCTCTCCCCGGAGATCTTCCCATGAAACTCTTTATCGCTACCCTGGGCACCGAAACCAACACCTTTTCGCCCTTTGTCACCAGCCATCAAACCTTCGCCGAGACCTATCTCACCCGTGGCGGCGGACATGGCGACACGCCCAACGTTTTTGCCGTGCCGCTGACTGTGTGGCGGCGGCTGGCCGAGGCCCGCGGCTGGGATGTGGTGGAAAGTTTGTGCGCCTTTGCCATGCCCAACGGCGTCACTTTGCGTTCAGTTTATAAAGCCTTCAAAGAGGAAATCCTCGCTGATCTCGCGGCGGCCATGCCTGTAGATGCCGTGTTGCTCAGCATTCACGGCGCCATGGTCGTGGAGGGCTTCGACCTCCCCGCCGCTGAACAGGAAGGCATTGACTGTGCCGACGCCGAGGGCGATCTGCTGGCCGCCGTGCGTGAACTGGCCGGTCCCGCCGTGCCGATTGGCGCAGAACTCGATCTACACTGCCAGCTAACCCAAAAGAAGGTGGGCAGCGCCACGGCCCTGGTGCTCTACAAAGAGTATCCCCATACTGATTTCTCCGAGCGCGCCGAAGATATCTTCGCCATTATCGCCGACACGTTGACCGGGAAGATCCGCCCCCACATGAGCCTGCACGACTGCCACATGATCGGCGTCTTCCACACCACACGGGATCCCATGCGTTCGTTGGTGGATGAGATGACCGCGCTGGAAGGCAAAAATGGCGTGCTTTCCGTCTCGCTGGGTCATGGCTTCCCCTGGGCCGATGTCCCCGACATGGGTGCGCGTGCATTGGTGGTCACCGATAACCAGCCGGAACTCGGCGCACAGATTGCCGCTGATCTCTGCCGAAAGCTGGGCGAAATCTACGACGAAGCGCAGCCGCCCTATCTTTCCATTGACGAAGCGCTGGATCAGGCGTTGGCCGTGGGCGCGGGTCCGGTGATCCTGGCCGATGTGTCCGACAATGCCGGCGGCGGCGCGCCCAACGATTCTACGTTCATCCTGCGCCGTGTGCTTGGAGCGGGGCATCGGCAACGTAGCGTTTGCCAACTTTTGGGATCCCATCGCCGTGCAGCTTGCCATCTCCGCCGGAGAAGGGGCCAGCTTTGATCTGCGCCTGGGCGGCAAAATGGGGCCAATGTCAGGCGATCCGCTGGACGTGCGCGTTACGGTCAAACAGATCGTCCGCGATGCCATGCAGACTTTCGGCAAGCCGCCCAAAACCGCCAAAGGTCGCATGGGTGACGCTGTGAGCCTTGATCTGGGCAATGGCGTTGAAGTGGGCATTAACAGCTTGCGTACCCAATCCACCAACCCCGATGCCCTTACCCAACTGGGCGTGGATGTCGCCAGCAAGCGTATCGTCGTAGTCAAATCCATGCAGCATTTCCACGCTGGCTACGCGCCCATTGCCAGCGAAATTCTCTACGTGGCCGCGCCCGGCGCGTTGATCCCACATTTTGCACAATTGCCCTACAAATTCGCGGATCGATCCATACGCGGGATTGATGGATGAGTCTCTTTGACGACTGTTTCCAGACGCACTAAAATTGCAGCAAAAGTGATGAAGTCTAGAAAAGAGGGGTGAATGGCTGCTTCTAATGGAGGACTGAAACTACCCCCGGACGTTTCCCGGAGCACGTTGCAGGGGCTGCTCAATGAAGCGAATGCGCGTGCGCTCTTGTTGAACGCAAAGATTCAACAGTTTCAAGGCCAGTACGGGGTCGCTTTAGAAGATCTGGAGGCTCGTCTCGACCGCGGCGAAGGCAATGAACACCCGGATTGGGAAGATTCACTTGAGTGGCGCACTGCCATTGAGACATTATCCGCGCACTCACCAAATGCAAAGCTTACTCCAATGGCTACTGACTTCGAACATGCTGTCGCCCGTTTCGTAGCGGATTGCAAGTCTGTCACTGCCATTAACGAACTTGTTACCAAAGTTCGTATTGAACTGGCTGAAGTGTATGTGTTGGATCTCTACTACAACGAGACAATCGAAAAGTACAGCTACACACTGGTCAAGGCAGACCAGCGCATCATCGGTTGGGACAATGCCCGCCATCACCCCACATTGTCAAACTTTCCCCATCATCTTCACCTGGCAGATGGGACGATTCAACCCTCGACATTGACAGGCGCACCTTTACATGATTTGGAAGTGGTTCGTCTGATCGTAGAGCAACTTCTCTCCGCCCAACTCTAGAAAGAGATTCTATGTCCTACACCACCCTGATCTGCAACGCCCGCATCATTGACGGAACCGGTAACCCCTGGATCTACGGCGATGTTGCCCTTGCCGGGGATCGTATTGCCGCCATTGCCCCGCCCGGTTCCATCCCCGCCGAGAACGCCGCCGAGGTCGTGGACGCCAGCGGTCTTGTCGTCTGTCCCGGCTTCATTGACATCCAAAGCCACGCCATTTTGCCGCTGATGGTGGACGGGCGCTGCCTCTCCAAGATCACCCAGGGCATCACCACCGAGATCATGGGCGAAGCGTGGACGCCGGCCCCCGTGGGCGGGCGCAACACCGACCCGCTGCAAAACACGCTCTTTGTGCTGCACATCTCCGACGAGTGGAAGGAGCGCATTCAATCGTGGGCGCGCTTTGGCGATCTGGCTCACGGCGATGGAAGCCCACGGCGTTTCGCCCAACATCGGCTCGTTCATCGGCGGCGGCACCATCCGCGCCTATGCCCGGGGCATGGAAATGGGCCAGCCCAGCGCCGACGAGCTGGAGACCATGCGCCGCATCACCGCCGAGGCCATGGAAGACGGCGCGTTTGGCGTCTCCTATGCGCTGATCTACCCGCCTGATTCCTACACCGACACGGCAGAGCTAATCGAGATCTGCAAGGTCGTCGGCGCGCTACGGCGGCATCTACATCACCCATATGCGCTCTGAGGCCGAGCGCATCTTTGAGGCACTGGACGAAACGCTGACCATCGGGCGCCAAGCCAACCTGCCCGTGGAGATCTATCACCTCAAGGCCTCCAGCCCCCAAAGCTGGTGGAAGATGCCCGCCGTCATCGACCGCATCACCCGTGCCCGTGCCGAGGGTATCGACGTCACCGCCGACATGTACCCCTACCCGGCGTCGGGCACAGGGCTGACTGCCATCCTGCCCACATGGACCGCCGCCGATGGCAAGCTTTTCGAGAATTTGGCTGATCCCGGCGTGCGGGCGCGGGTGCGTCTTGCGTTGGAAGGCAAGTCTCCCGAAGACGACGGCATGGGGCTGGAGACCCGCGGCGGTCCCCACGGCATCATGCCCATTGGCTTTGAGCAGCCCGAAAACAAGCAATACGTGGGTAAACGGCTGGACGAGATCGCCGCCATGCGCGGCCAGGATCTGGATCGACGCCACCCTCGATCTGCTTGTCTCCGAAGGGCAGCGCATTAGCACCATCTACTTTTCTATGGACGAAGCCAATCTGCGCATTCAAGTGGGCCAGCCGTGGATCAAATTTTCCACCGACGCTGGCGGCTTTGATCCGGTTTGGGCCACGGACCACGGCCCGGTCCATCCCCGTTCGTATGGCACATACCCGCGGGTGTTGCGCAAATACGTGCGCGAGGAGCGGCTGCTCACGCTGGAAGACGCTATCCGCAAAATGACCTCTGCCGTGGCCGACCGTCTGAGTCTACGCGAACGGGGCCAACTGCGCGCCGGCTTCTTCGCCGATGTGATCATCTTCGACCCCGAGACCATCACTGACCGCGCCACCTTTGAAGCGCCGCATCAACTTTCCGAGGGTGTGCGCGAGGTGTGGATCAACGGCGCAGCGTGTGCTTAAAAATGGCGAACACACCGGTGCCACGCCGGGGCGCTTTGTCAAAGGGCCGGGCGCTTCCGGCTGAGAAGTCTGGCGAACGATTGTGCGAGAAGAGGTTCCCCCCGTCAATACGCCCCACATCAGTAGAGCCAGGGGATCTTGAGGGTGGCGAAGGCGTTCTTCTCGTATCCGGAGGGCGTCAAATTCATGGATACTGATTTCTCTCCGTGCCCATACAAATAAAGGGGTATCAGAAAATGGAAGCAATCCAGATACAACAGGTGATCGAAAAAGATGGGGAAGTCTTGCTCACCGGCTTACCTAATAAGCGGGGAGAGGCTGTGGATGTCTTTGTATTTCGCCGACCCACAACCACACCCCAAAAGCGTTTGACGGTAGGGCATCTGCGCCGCTCAGGGTTGCTTGGTCTGTGGCAAGATCGAGATGACATTGATGACAGTGCTCTCTATGCGCGCCGCCTGCGCGAGCAGGTTCAACAGCGCGGAGACAGCCCAGAATGATACTCCTTGATAGTGACATTCTAATTGATCTACTGCGCGGATATGCACCAGCAATTGGCTGGTTCGAGACGTTGACCGAGACTGAAGAAGTGGCAGTGTCTGGATTCGTTGTGATGGAGTTGATTCAAGGGTGTCGGAATAAGACAGAACAAGAGAAGGTACAACGGGCACTGGCAAACTATGGTATCGTGTGGCCCTTTGAAAGATTAAAATTACGCAGCGCATGCCGTGGAGCCAGGGGATCTTGAAGGTGGCGAAGACGTTTTTCTCGTATCCGTAGGTAATCCAAGGGAGGTCTATATATTATTAGTACAACTAAAGCGAAAACAGATAGAAAGTGGTAGTTTCTACCGCAGAAAACCCCCCGGCTTCAAAGTGATTTCACTTTAAGAGGTGAGTTCTCCCAGAAGTTAAGCAGCAACAAAATTCACATCCTCACGAAGGGGAGTATATATGCATCTTATCCATCCGATCTATCTTGATGTTCCAATGCTCGTTTCGTTTGCCGCAGCAATTCAGGGCGGTTTGTCTATTGAATCTGAAGTTACCCAAGAAAAAGAATCTAGTAAATCGGGCACAGTAAAAGTGGCTGGCAAATTTGGCCTAAGCAGTTTGTTTAGTAACCTATTTGATGTCACAGCGGAAACCGATGTTACAGCCGCAGCAAATGGGCGAAATCAAGAAATTCGGCGAGAGCTAAAATCTCATACAGAAGCTTCTGTTGCAATCCTTCTATACAATGAACTTCGCAAAAACAGAAACTTCTTAACTCAACCTGATGATGTAAAGTCCTTGACACAAATCGGTCCAGGCACACTGGTTGAAGTCGCTGGTACTATAGAGAAAAATGCTATTGATACAGTTATTGACTACATAGATGCAGTCAACATTCTTAGTAATTTTGCAAGTCAATCAGGTTCAACATCATCTACACAAACACGTCAAGCATCCAGCAAAAAAGGCGGAACAAAAAATCAAACAATCGAACAAAACGATCTCGAACGAATGCGTGAAACATTAGATAAAGACCGCAAAAGAACCCCAATATCCAATGTGATTTTGCGATGCAAAGAACCCGAAGGAATCAACGTAATAGTTACTCTGCGGACAGCTAACTTACGCGATTTGACATTAACCGAACTACACAAAAATAGCGTCAAGGTTGTTGGCAAAGTAACACGGGTCATTGGTAACGACCAAGCCATGAGTGCTTTTGAGAATTACGGGATGTCTTTAGTCGAACCTAAAATCTTAGAGATGATGTTTAACAGTATGACCGAAACAAAGGATGTGGTCGCTGAATTTAGCGAAGTACAAATTAAAGGTCCAGCGATCCAGATCCTTCCACTCATGATTTTTGTCTGAAAAATGGATGAGAATTAGTTCACCCAGTGGACATCCCTCCAAGCCGAGCAGGTTGCTCGGCTTTTCTGGTATAATGGCAGCAGGGTTTCCTTCTTGAAACGTAAGTATGACGCCATATGGGGTGGACCTGGAAGAATGGTGCGGGGGAAGAGAATAGATTTGCCAAGTTTCTGGAGTTAGCCTATGAATACCAAGCAACGCAGAACCCTCGCTGCCCTCTTTGCCGACCCTATTAATGGTAACCTTGAGTGGCGGCGGATTGAATCACTCTTGCTTGCCCTGGGTTGTGAAATTATTGAAGGAAGTGGTTCACGCGTTACATTTCTTCTCAATGGTCATCGTATAGATCTACATCGCCCACACCCTGAAAAAGAGGCGTTACGCTATCGTGTCAAAGATGTCCGGGAATTTTTGCAGAGAGCAGGTGTGACATTATGAATGAAATGAATTATCAAGGCTACTCGGCCAAAATTGAATATGATTCCATCGATAAAATCTTTGTAGGGCACATTCTTGGTATTCGAGATATTGTAAGTTTTCATGGCAGCACAGTGGACGAATTAGAATTATCTTTCCACGAATCGGTGCAACATTATCTTGATGTCTGTAAAAAAATAGGTCAAGAGCCACAAAAATCATATTCCGGAAAACTCACGTTGCGAATCCCGCCCGAAGTCCACATGGCTGTTGCCACGGCGGCAGAGATCGACCGCAAAAGTATCAACCAATGGGCCACCGATGTGTTGCGACAAGCGGCTGTATCGGCGGTTCATAATCCATAATCACACACAGAGAGGAAATGGGATGAGTACCCAAACGGAACAGATCCCCATGCGCGCCGTGCCCGGCTACTATTCGAGCACGCCGGGCATCCAGATCGCCATCCAGACCAACGCCGACGCCAGCGACGAAGATTTACAGTTCTTTCAGCAACTGGGCGTGGAGTGGGCCATGGTGGGTATCCGAAATCCTGAGCAGCACACGCTGGATTTCTACAAGAGTTTGGTCAAGCGCTTTGGCGACTTTGGCCTCAAAATCTATCGGGTGACCAACTTGGGCGTGCATAACGTGCCCGAAATCACGCTCAACCTGCCCGGTCGCGATGCCAAAGTGGAGGAGTTCAAACAGTTTATCCGCAACATTGGCGCAGCGGGAATCAAGTATAACACCTATGCCCACATGGCAAATGGCATCTGGTCGTCGGGCCGGGCCGAGGGGCGCGGTGGCATGGACGCGCGCACGCTCGACATCAAGAACGCCAAAGGACACTGGGCTGGCACGATCTTCGAAGGGGAGTTGACCCACGGTCGTCGTTATAGCGAAGAAGAGTTGTGGGAGAATTACGCGCATCTGATGCAAGAGATTGTGCCGGTGGCCGAGGAGTCTGGCGTCTTTATTGGCGTTCATCCCGACGATCCGCCCGTCTATGATCTGGGGGGCATTCCGCGCTGCATGTTCGGCAACTTCGAGGGCTATAAGAAGGCGATGGAGATCGCCGACAGCCCCAACATTGGCGTCTGCCTTTGTGTGGGCTGCTGGCTAGAAGGCGGCGTACAGGGCATGGGCAACAGCCCGGTGGATGCGATTAAGTATTTCGGCGAGAAGGGGCAACTTTTCAAAGTCCACTTCCGCAACGTCTCCAATCCAATGCCGGAGCCGTGGGTGGAAACCCTCATCGACAATGGCTATCAGGACATGTACGAAGTGATGAAGGCACTGCGCGAAGTGAAG
Source organism: uncultured Chloroflexia bacterium (assembly GCA_963721725.1). Classification (GTDB taxonomy): domain Bacteria; phylum Chloroflexota; class Anaerolineae; order Caldilineales; family Caldilineaceae; genus RI-153. The sequence goes on along the minus strand of CAVRLX010000003.1, from coordinate 303,101 downwards.
TTCGACGGCTGCATCATCCCGGATCACATTCCGGCCATGCTGGGCGGGCCGCGCGTCGGCACAGCCTATTCAATTGCTTATATGCGGGCCTTGATCCAAGCGGTGAACAACGAATTCGGCGGGCCAGCGTAACCGGCATTTGAGCAAGTCCACCCTGGGCTTGTCATGCAACCTTCTTACAAAAAAGCTGGCAGGGCTTCAAAGCCCTGCCAGCTTTTTTTATGGATAGGTCCATCTTGCCTACACTTGCGGCGGAGTACCGGGTTTGTTGTCTTCGCCGTCGGCGCGAGCCACGGGAATATCTTGGGCGGTATCATCGGTTTTGGGGGCGCTTTGAGATTCCATGCGCTGGGCAAATTCACGTACCTCTTCGGCCACTGTGCGTAGCCCCTGGGTCAGGCCATCCTGGATGTCGGCGGCGACTTTGCTAGATCGCACACGCTCGACAACACGTTCGGCCTGTTCGCGCACTTCCTGCCCTTGCTCGCTCTCGCTAAAATCGGTGATCACACGCTCCACATTGTTGACCAGCGAGGTCAGCCCTTCGTTGAGTGTCGTCTGCAACTGTTTGCGCTGATCACTGCGCCAAGCGGCCTGCATGGCCCGTGAAAACGACTCGACCAGACGGTTGAGTTCTTCGGTCAGCTCGCCGGTTTCTGCCTTTTTGGCCTGGCTCTCTTCGGGGGTGGGATTGGTTGGGGTGTCGCTCATCCTCGATTTCCTTTCAAATAGCAATGGGTATAGGTGATTTAATTTACGAAAGTCAACGCGAGGTTGACGATTTTTTATCATACGTCCTTCACTACGCACCAGCATCGAGAAAGTTGCGGGGCTTTTCAATCGTTATGAGTGAACGCAGAGCCACGGCGGTATAGCGCCACAGAGACACTTTGCGCCTTCACCTTAAAATTCTGATTCCAGCGTTCTGTTGAAGCTCTACTCTGCTTGATGCAGCGGCAGGATGATCACGTTGCCGGTCGTAGTGCCGTCCACGGTGACGGGCAGACGAGTGTCCCCAGCCAAGACATACAAGCCCGTGCGCAGTTGAACATCGGCGGGCAGATCTGCGGGCAGGGTCAGCCGATGCGGATCAGTGATAAATTCGCCGGGCAGCCATGTGCCTGTGGGCGCAAACGCGCCGTGCCGCCCAGGCGTGCCATCGTCCTGGGCCAAAATCGTGCCGTCGGGAGCCGTAAGGTGAAAGAAAACCTGATGCGGGGGCAGCAACGTCTGCAACACCTCCCAATAAAGGACAACCTCCAAACGGTTGCCGACGCTGCTGGAATCATACCCAATCAGGCGAGCGTGTGTGCCCACCTGTGGCGGCGGCGTCAGCACATCGCGCGGGGGCTGGCAGTTCCAGTTGAATAGCGCGGCGCATGACAGCAACTTTGCCCAACGTTACCGGCGCTGTCTTTGTGCCCGTGGCAGGGTCAATCAGCCCTGCCACCAGTTCATAGGAGGCCGGCAGCAGGGCCGCGGGCAGATAGAAGCGCACAGGCACACGCAGCGCCTCGCCGGGCGTCCACACGCTGGTTGGATAGCTCGGCAGCGGCCAGCCTTCCCAACCCGCCACCCCAGCGCCGTCAGCATCCAACAGGCTTACATAGAGTTGATAGTCCGGCAGATCCCCCGCCATACTCTGTAAAAAGAGGCTCAGATCGAGTTCGGTCCCGGCCAGAATCGGGGCGTCGGCACGATAGCCAGCGCTGCCCCAAAAGGCCATGCCATCACGTTCCACGGGCTGTGGCAACGGATGCAAAATAGGCAACCGCAGCGGCGTGGGCAGCACAGTTGACGGGACAATTTCCAGTGGGGTGATAGGGACAGTCTCGACACGTTTGCCGTCCATCTGCACCGGAAAGAGCCACGGATCATCTGCATCCGGGCCGACGCCCATCACAAGATCGTAGAGTCCAGGCGGCACGCCCGCCGGGATCAGGAGACCGATCTGTTGACTGTCGACACCGTGGATGGCGTTGCGCGCAATCTGCCAGTCGCGGTTTGCCCAGATGTACCCTTCGCCATCCACCAGCCGCAGCGAGAGGCGCAACGGTCAGCGCGTCGGGTTCGTCAGTCTGCCAATGGAGATCGACAGCGACGATCTGGTTATTGCTGGACAATTGCGCCGGTCCCGCGGCGCTCTCGGCATTGATCTGCACTGGGCCAAAGTCCACGGTGCGGCCCAGGCGCGCGAACGGCAGATCTGGGCGCGCTGCCACGCGCTTAGCCGTGTGGTGGGGCTATACCAGCGGTTGTCGAAATTGAGCGCATGGTCAGCAAGATAGCGCTCGATCTCGCTTTCCAACAGTCCGCCCAGGGCCAGATGGGCAGGAAACCAAAGCTTGCCCGCGGCCAGCGCAGCATCCAGCGCGGCGGCCACCTCGCCGTTCCATTCGGGGCTGGGGCTAAGTTGCGGGCGCGGTCCGACCTGAGCACCGCGTCCCCACACCGGCGTGTAGGCCCGCCAATAGCCAACCTGCCAGGGGAAAACCGCAAAGACTGTGTCCGAATCGCTGCCCTGCTGCACCGTCTGGCGAATCAACTCCCGGTAGTCGTTGTCGGCGTAACGGGGCAGTGTATAAAAAGTCCAGATGCCTGCGGTTGCGGCCAGGATCAAGCCCACGAATGCCAGCCGAGCCAGCCGATGACGCTCTATCAGGACAACCAGCCAGAGCAGAAAATAGGGTAGCACAAAGAGCAGCACACGTTCGCCACCTTCGGGGAAGAAGGGCAGACGCAGGTTGAGAAAGAAGCCAACCGTGAGGGGGAGGAGAAAGCAGAGGGCGAGCAGTGACGATGGACGATGGGCGATGGACGAAGCGCGTGGCTGCCTGTGCATGAAAGCGTGGATCATGCCCAGCGCGACGGCGAACAGCGCGCCACCCATGCCGCTAAGTTGAAGCCAATGCAGCGGGGCTTCGGCGGGCAGATGACCGGCAACAAAGGCCATGCCGTGTTGCCAAAGATAGCGCCCTAGCCCCAGCGGGCGGTCAGCGTCGGCGATAATTTTTTGCGAAACGTACGGGAGCAACTTGGGTACGGCGTAGAGCAGCCAGGGTAGGTAGGCCACGGCCACGGTCACGTTGACAGCGATCAAACGCAGCCACCCCTGGCGCTGGCGCAGATAACCTAGCGCCCAGACGAAGTGGGCAAGGGGCAGCAGGACGGCGTAATATTCGGTGTAGAGCAGGGCAAGCGTGATGATCCCATACCCAATATGATTCGTGTAGCCTTTGTCGGGCGTAGTGACCATTCCCCAAAAGAAGGCTGTACTCAGCAACCCCAAGAGCAGTTCCAGGCCATACATGCGTACTTCTTGGCTGTAGAAAATATGCATGGGGCTGAGTGCCAGCAGCAAGGTTGCCAGTAGTGTCAGCCGGGCGCGGCCAGGGAAGAGGCGGCGGCTGAGTGCCCAAAAGGCGGGCAAGGCGGCCACGCCAATCAGAACGGAAAAGGTGCGCAGGGCCAGGGGGGAAGCGTTGCCCCACAATGTGAGCCAGCCATGTAACAAGGCATAGTAAAGCGGCGGGTGGATGTCCTGGGCCGTGAGGCGTAGCATTGTCGCCAGCGATTCCGTGGCAAAGTAGACGCTGTAGCCTTCGTCCCACCACAGGGGTTGCCATGTGAGCCGCAGACCGCGCAATATCGCCGCCAACACGATAATCGTGGGCAGAATCCAACGGGCAGAACGGGAAGGGTGTATGGCGATCATGGGATGGGGAGGTTGGGTATTGGATATTGATGACTTTACACCTATCTTCCTTAATACCCGATCCCAATATCTCCCCTACGGCGCAATCCAGCGCGGCAGGAAGGTGCGCAGGCCACCAGTGGCGTTATATTCCCAGGCTTCGGAAACCGGGTTGCCGCTGCCATCTACCACATAGGCGCGATAGTTTCCCGCCGGGCCGTTAGCGATCTCAATCTTGACGTTGTAGAGAAACTCGGTGGAGAGACCCGGATCACCGTTGCGGAAGATCTCCTCAAACGCGCCTTCAGATCGCCCGTGGGGACCTTCCACCACAAGCCGATAGCCGCCCACGGCTCCGCCCTGTGGACAGACCTTATTACAAATTGTGCCAAAAAAGGCGATGGTGGGGTTGCTGTTGGTGCGCGGTTCGATGAAACTGCCTTTGTTTAAAATGAAGGCGGGGACCGGGGTGTCCGTAGGTTGTGCCGGTGCTGGTGTGGCTGTGGGCTGGGCAGGTGCGGGGGCTGGTTGGGCGGGGGCTGGAACGGCTGGTTGGACCACAACCGGGGCGGGCACAGCCGTGGGCAGCGGAGCGGGCAGGTTGGCCGCCACTGCCACGCTATCCACCGGGCCGCTGGTATCCACCAAAAAGCTGGCAATCCAGACGCTTGTGTCATTCAAGCAGCAGAGTTGCCACCAATCCCCGGCAGAGTTTTTGCCCACAATGCTAAATTCTGTGCCGCGTGTAGCCGTGCCCGCCAGCGCGTATCCGGTTCCTGGACCGGCGCGCAGGTTAACCTGGGGGCCGTTGATCACGGCGATGGCCCCCGCCGGAGCAGATGCATCCGTGGGCGAAGCCGCTTGCTCGTTGGCCGCGGGGGTATCCGTGGCGACAGCCTCCGCCGGGGGCAAGGGGGCGGGCGTCTCTGCGGGCAGTACCACAGGTTGCGGTGGCGGGGGCGCGGTAGTGGGTGTAAAGGTGGGGCGCGGGGCACGTGTCGGCAGCGTCTCTACCGTCTCCGCTGCGCTGGGGCCACAGGCCCCAGTCAGAAAGATTCCCAACAAAAGCAGCAAAAAATAAAATCGGTTCACGGATAAATTCTCCATTCGCAACAAGATAGAGATCTGCGAAATAAACGTCTAGCGCACCCGCCGCCAGCCAATATAGATCTCGCGATTCTCGTTAAAGGGCTGGGTGGTAAAGGTCACTTTTTCGGAAAGCTGGTTACCCACCCCATCTTTGACCCATACTGTCCACGTGCCGTTGCCCAGCAATTCCAAATGGCTAGGAGTGGCGGTTGCGCCCGGAATGGATGGGCGCGGCGGGTTATAGGCCCGATACTCATATTTTAGATTGTATTCGACACTGTTACCAGAGCCACGCGGCGCGCTCAGTTCAAAGACCTCGCGGCTGGGGATTTCCTGTATGCCATTGGGTCGATCAAAGCCCTCAAATTCTACTTCCAAGAAATAGCCATCGGCGGGGACTTCCGGCGCGCTGGAGTTGCCCAGTTCGCCGATGAAAAGTTTGACCCAGATGGTTAAAAAGTCGTTGCGTGTCGGGAAAAACTGGGGGCCAATCGCCCGCTCAAAGGGGTATTGAATCGGCGTCGCTGTGGGCGTTTCCGTGGGCGTGGGTGTCCATGTGGGTGTGGGCGGCGGCTCCAACGGATTGACCAAGCTAACTTGGGAAATATCGTTGAAGATCAGCACATGTTGGGCGGCCACCCATACATTTTGGCCGTTGACACAGCAAATTTGCAGCCATTCCCCAGTGGAGGTACGCGCCACCAACGTCACAGGAATGCCCGGTCCCAGTTGGGCCACCAATGGATAGTTAACGCCGGGGCCAGTGCGTAGCCCGATCAAGCCACTCTCGATTTGAACATAGGGCGTGGGCGTCGGCGTAAAGGTATCTGTGGGCGTCACCGTGGGCACGGGGGTATCCGGCGGCGGGAAAGGCGTCTCGGTGGGGAATGGGGTAAAGGTCGGCGTAGGCGGCGGTGTGGGCAAGAGTACCTGGGCTTCCATCCCCGGCGGCACGACAATCACGCCTGGCGTTGTGCCCGTGGGTGGGGTGATGATTACCACGGGGCGGTTTTCTTCGGGCGTCGGTGTAAAGGTGGGCAGGGGCGTGCGCGTGGGAACCGGCGTTCCCGCTTGGGCTGCCGATGCCGCCCGTGAAGTCGCAGCGGATGTCGGCGCAGGCGTCGGTTCGTCATCGCCACAGGCCGCCAACACTAACAAAGCCAAGAGTAAGACGACCGCAGGCCCTCGGGCATGGGCGCGCAGGCAAGGCCAAGATAGAGATTGGGAAAGTAGTAAACGAGAAATTATGCTCAAGGGCGCTTCACTGTTGAATCATCAGGCTGGGTCTCCCCAAGGAATGGGGCAGAAGTGCGAACAAAAACCCGGTAGCCTCCGGGTTCTGGCAAAGTATAACACGAATAACAACGAGCTAAAAACAAGAGGCGGAAAATCGGCTAGATCCTGAGCGACAATCCAACCCTTCAGAATTTGGCAAAATCAGTCAATGCAACTACAATGGAAACGTTGTGTACCGGATGAATTCTTGGAAGGATGAACGCACGATGGCGCGTATGAAGGTCCTCTTGACCGAAGATGTACCCAGTTTGGGAATGGCTGGCGAAGTTCATGCCGTGGCTGGCGGCTTTGCCCGCAATTATTTGATTCCGCGGGGCGAAGCGATTCCCGCATCGGCGAGTGCCTTGAAGAAGGCCGACGAGATTCGCACGAATGCCGTGCGTAAGCGTGCGCAGGAGCGTGCCAACGCCCAGGCGCAGGCCCAGATGATCGGCCAGCAGCGCTTGCTCTTCCAGGTGCGGGCGGGCGACAATGGCCGCCTCTATGGCTCTGTGACGAGTACAGATATTGCTGAAAAATTGAGCGAAGCTGTGGGCTTTGAAGTGGATCGTCGCCGCATTCAGTTGGATTCTGCGCTGCGCGATCTGGGAATTCACCAGATTGAGATCCGCATGATCGCCGACGTTGCCGCAACCTTTGCGGTGGCGCTGGTGCGTGAGGAAGAAAGCTGGGCGGACGCTGAAAGCCGCCAAGCAAAGGTCGCAAAATCTGCCGAAAGCGTCGAAGAAACCGCCGAAGCTTAGTCTGATTGTTGCAGGTCTACATTGCGAATAGCCCAAAGGGACCGCCTCCGATGAGGCGGTCTTTTTGTTGCCCTATTCGGTGGGGAGTGGCAACTCAGTTACGGATAAGTTCTCGAATCCGCTCTCGGTTGTTCGATAGAGAATGATCTGAAGGGCATCGGGCGCAGGCAGTGTGGGAAGATGATAGCTATCGCGTACACGCTGGCCGGGCACAAACGAGGAGAAGGGGCGCAAGCCACGCACCGGGGCCGGGCTATCCTCTTGCAGGGGTGCGCCGTCACTGTTGAGCATCAATGCACCCCTGTGCAGCGGGCGTACGCTTAGCGCCCAATCCCCCGCTGTTCGCGTAGCTTCCCGATCGAGCGTGATCTGATCGCCCTGCCGTGTATAGCCTGCCAGCACAATGCCATCCCCCACGGGGCGCGCCAGAGAGGTAGCTGGGTGTGTCTCGTTGCCCACAGCCGCAAAGCGCACCCGATCCGCTGTCTCCATGTCCAAGGCCAGAGGCTGGGCCGGGGCAATCTCGCTCTGGAGCAACGCCGCCGCCGTGGTGGTTGCCAGCACAACTTCACCCGCATCCAGCAGACTATCGGCCTGGGGGCTGCTGACAACGCGTAGATCGGGGCGAATCCCCCAGATGTTGATGAGATAATCCAGGCCGAGGGCGACCTCTTTTTCGGAAAATAGAGCCGCTCTGCCGGGCAAAGGCTGATCAAGAAGTTGGAGGGACTGCTGAAGTGCCGTGTCATCGGCGCGCTGACGGCTGTTGGCGGCGGGCAGCGAAGCATCCACACGCCAGAGGATGGCTGCGGCCAACAGCAACGGCGGCACGATGACGGCCCAGCGCCAGCGACGGCGCAGACGATCCATACTCCACAGCGCCATTGGCATCAGCCCTAGCAATACCAAGGGATAGGCGGGCAAGATGATTTGGAACCAGTTGCCAAAGCGGTCTATCCAACAAAGAACAACATAGAATAGCAGCGTGGCATAGAGCAGTACGTGCAGCCGTCCGCGCCCGGTTGTGGGCGATAGCATGGCGATGCCCACAAGGCCGAGCATCAGCAACGGGATGCTCAACTCTTGCCAGATCAGGTGCGGAAAGCCATTGCCGAAAAAGGGCGCACCGGGCTGCAATCCCCAGCTTAATTCTTCTTGACCCTGGGATGTGCGCACAAAGTGCCAGAACCAATCGCTGCCACTTTGCCAATTGCCCTCTCCCCACCATTCGGGGTGGGCCGCCCCGCGCACGTAGACATAGATGTATGAAAACAGGGGCAGCGCCGCCGCCATCACCGCGCCGATTACGGACAGAGGACGCCGCAACAGTCCGGGATCACGCCAGAGGACAACCGCCACCAGCGGCGGCACGATCATGGCAACGGTGACCATGTGGGCGAGGGTGAGGCCGCAGAGGAAGGCGAGAAAGAAAATTGTGAATTGTGAAGTGTGAAGTGTGAAGTGTGAAGTGCGAAGTGCGCCGTCTGCGGTCTGCGGTCTGCGGTCTGCCGTCGGTCGTCCATCGTCTTTCGTCTGCTCTTCCCAAATGAGATACACCCACAGGATCGCCAATGTATGCGCCACGGCGCTGCTATATTGTTCGGTGGTGGTGGCGTAGTACCAAAAGAAATAGGTGACGGCGTAGAAGGCGCTGATCAGCCAGGCCAGCGGCCAGTGACCATGCGGCCAATGGTGCGACCGGCTGAGACGACGCAAGATCTGATAGAAGAGCCAAAGGGCGAGTAGTGCCCACAGGGTGCTGTAGCTGCTCAGAATGGGCATGGGATTGGGCAGGGCATCGCCGCCCAGACGCAAAAGCCCCCGCCAGCCGTGGAACCAGAGCCAGCCGCCCAGCGTATAGAGCGGATAGCCAGGCGCGTTGCCAGGGCGGGCCTGTACCTGGGCGTATTGGTGGGTGATGAGATCGCCACCCTCTAGCTCGCCGGGGCGCAGACCAGTGTCCAGGGTAGCCAGATAGAGTAGGCCCGCCAGCACGATAAGCAGCCAGCCCGCCCATTTGGCGGTTGTGGCAGCGGTTATCCAACCTGAGGAAAAGGGCGAATCCAAAGCAGGGTCCAATTCAGGGCGAAGGGCGCAGGTGTGGCGCGAATCCTAGCACGGAGGCAAAAGCCCTGTCAAAGTGAGGCAGATCCATGAACCATCCAGATTTCCGCCATTTGATGTTTGCCAAGCCACTTTCTAAACCGCTATAATTGCGCCATTCTGGACCCAAACAACGAGACGGTCTTTTAGCATAGCTGACGGGAACAAACCTATGATTGACGAAGATGCACGCAACCAGAAAACCCTGCGCGGAAAAGATGGCTCTACGCTCCCCAAACGCCCTTTAATCGGCGTGCCCATGGGCCGCGAACGCTCGCAGCGCTTTTTTGGCTTGCCCATGTATATTATGAACCAGACTTATGTGCGCGAGCTGGAAAAGCGCGGCGCGTTGCCGCTGCTGATTCCGCTTAACATGAGCGAGGCTACACTGGACGGCATGTTGACCGGGCTAGATGGTCTCTTTTTGCCCGGCGGCGAGGATGTAGATCCCGGCAATTATGGCGAAGATCGCCATCCACAACTTGGCCCTGTGGACAAAGAACGCGATCGCACCGAGCTATTTCTGGTGCGGCGGGCCATGGAGATGGGGATGCCGGTCTTTGGCGTCTGCCGCGGCGTACAGGTGATCAATGTGGCGTGTGGCGGCGCACTCTATCAAGATCTGCACAGCCAGCGCCCTGATCTGAACAAGCACGATTTTTACCCGCCCAAGCACGATCGTTTTCAGATCACCCACGACGTAGCAATTGAGCCGGATAGCCGTTTGGCCCAAGCGTTGGGCCATGTTCACCCCATCAACTCCATGCACCATCAGGGCATCAAACGCTTGGGGCATCATCTGCCGCGTCGTCGCAAAAGCCGCCGATGGTCTGCCCGAAGCGGTGGAATGTCCCACATTGCCCTTTGTGTTGGGCGTGCAGTGGCATCCTGAAGAACTCGCCAAAACCGACCAGCACAGTGCCGACATTTTTTCGCAATTTGTGCAAGCCTCTGCTGGCGATTGGCGCACCGATGTGCCGCACGATTGGCGCGAACGCTTCGTCTCCACGGTGCAGAGCTATGCAGCCGAGCCAGTTTCTGTCGAACCCGCCCTCCAATCTATCGGTTCCAGCGCCGATATGGCAACAGTCGCCCAACTCTAAATGTCGCGGTCAGGGTAACTTGACTTGGCTTTCTTTCGCTCCCGCCGTGTTCGTTGTAGGTTCGTTATAGTAAGGAGATCGGTATGCGTTTCATTCCCCGAAACTGGCGCATCCAACCATTGATGATGGGAACATGGGTCGCTTTGGTCCTGACTTTGCTGGGCGGCTGGCTGTGGTGGGGGGAAGTACAAACTGTAGACGCGCAGACACCCGCCGGCTATGGGCCAATGCTTTTTCTGATTGAAAACAGCAATGGACGCGCCATCCCCGGCGGCGAGGATTTGGCGATCCATACGCGGCTGCAAGAGAAGCCTGCGCAAATTTTGATTGGCAGCGGCTCGGCGGCGGATGCACAAACGCTGCGCGAGGCTGGCTTTGGCGTGTCGGTGCTGGACGCCGACACAGCGGGACAGGTCTATTATTTTGTAGAGGCGCAGAGCCAACCCGCTGCCGCCCGCCAAGCTGCGGCGGATCACGGGCGCGTGGTCTATGCTGACGATGCACAACTGTTGGTGGCCGTTCCCGTCGATGGAGAGGCCAACCTCTTGGCAACATTACCCGCGCAGGGGCTTGCGCTGGCCCTTCTCAACCCGGCGGCGTTGCCGCCCTGGTCGCTGGAGAGCAGCGATCTTCCCGCCCCGCGCGCAAGCCGTGCCGCCAACCCGCTAATTACATCGCTGCTGCCACAGCTTTCCACCACGGCGCTGCAAACGCTGATTCGCGAGTTGAGCGGCGAGGTCAATGTGACATTGCCCACAGGCACGGTAAACTTGAACCCGCGCTATACCTTTTCGGGCAACATCACCCAGAGCGAACGTTATCTCTTTGAATACCACAAAGCGCTGGGGCTGAACCCGACTTATGCGGCGTGGACCTATGGCAATTACAGCGGACGCAATGTGGTGGTAGACATTCCCGGCACGGTGAACCCAGGGCGGATCTGGGTGATCGGCGGCCATTTTGACACCAACTCGGAAAATCCCTACGTCTCGGCACCGGGGGCGGATGACAACGCCAGCGGCTCGGCGGCGACGATGCTCATTGCCAAGATTCTCAAAGGGTATAAATTTAACGACACCGTGCGTTTTGTCTATTTTTCGGGCGAAGAGCAGGGGCAGTGGGGCAGTGATCGCTATGCGCGCAGTCTGAGCCTGGCCGGAGCCGACATCCGCGGCTATATCGATCTGGACATGATCGGCTATGACAGCAATGGCGACCGTGTCGTGGAGTTGCACACGGGGACCGGTCCCAAGTCCAACGCGCTGGTGGAGTACTTCAAAAATGCCAATGTCAACTACGGCCAGGGCTTGGTCTTTGAACAGCGCACCACCACGGCCAGCCGCTTTTCGGATCACCGCTCGTTTTGGGACTACAACTATGGGGCGTTTTTGGTGATTGAAAACTTCTTCGAGAACGGTGATCCGCGCCCGGCGGATCGCAATCCGTGGTATCACAACACCGGAGACCGTGTGAGCCGGGTCAACCTGGACTATGTGGCGCGGATTGGGCGGGTGGGGCTGGCGACGATTGCCGAATTGGCCGGCATCCAAGACCCCGCGGTGACGCCCACTGTGACGGCGACACGCACGCCGACCGCCACGCCTATGCCCACACATACGCCGACGGCCACGCGTACACCCAGCGCCACTGCCACGGCTACGCGTACCCCCACCCATACCACCACGCCACCCACGGCAACCGCCACGGCGACACCGTCATCGACGCCCACCGTCACCCCGACTGCCACGGAGATTCCAGTGGGCTGCCAGAATCTACTGCAAAATAGTGGTTTCGAGACCACCAGCCCGGCGCAATGGTCGTTCCAGGGCGCGTATCCAGGGCGGATTGTCACCGCGCCAGCCTATGCAGGGGAACGCGCGGCCCAGATTGGCGTACCCACAGCAGCGGGCAACATGGCGGCCTATTCCACAGCCTATCAGAGTGTGGACGTGCCAACTTGGCCCACAAGTGTGACGCTCACGTTTTGGGAACAGCCCAACGGTACGGGCGATGGCAGTGACGTACGCGAGGTGCGTTTGTTGCGCTCGAACCTCTCCACGCTGGCGACGCTGAATGCGGATCGCAGCAGCGGCAACGGCGAATGGCAGCCGCGCACGTTCGACATTACCCAATACAAGGGGCAGACGTTGTTCGTCTACTTTAGCCTGTATAACAACGGCAGCGGCACGCAACGCTGGAGCTATCTGGATGAAGTGATGTTGACTGTGTGCAATGGCGATGTGACGCCCACGGCGACAGCGACCACAACAGCCACAGATGACAGCCACATCGACGCCAACCGCGACACCGACGCCCACGGAAACAGGCGAGGCAACCGCCACGCCCACTGCCACCACCACAGGCACGCCACAAGTGCTGTTTGGCTATCTGCCCTATGTCGTGAAAGAGATCCCGACAGAGACGCCCACCCCCACGGCGACAGCCACGGAAACAGTGACCGCAACGTCTACGCCCACAGCCACGCCCACGGATACCAGCGAAGGGACGATAACGCCGACGGTCACAGCCACGCCCACGGCCACGGCGACGGCAACTGAAATAGCCGAGGGGACACTGACCCCAACGGCTACTCCAACGGCGACCGGGACCCCTGCACCGGAAGAATAGAAGCTCGAAGACCTGCCAGGTTTTATGAAAACCTGGCAGGTCTTTTTGTTGGGCAGCATATGCGCTTCCGGAGTCTGCCCCCGAGATAAGCCGAAAAAATCGGCTTTCCCACAAGACTATCTCTAGGCTAAAATAAGTGCATGAGCCAACAGAGACCCACATCCAAACCCGACAATCGTATCGAAGTCAACATCGGCAGCCACGATGGCACGGTGAAAGAGAGCCGCGTTGAATTTGACAGCGTCATCGGCGGCGACGTGAACGTTGAGCACGGCGACTTTGTGGGGCGGGACAAACACGAGCACTACCACGGCCAGCAGTTCCCAGACCGACCTACGATGAAAAGAGGCCAGGTGAATTTATGCGGATAATTACCCTTGTTGTTCTACTTATCATTCTGCCTCTCGTGTCCGCATGTCAACCACCAGCTGATTGCCAGTGGCGAGGAAAAGCACAAGCCTGGCTGGATGCTAATGAGAATGGCATTCAAGAGCCAGACGAAAAGCCATTAACTCGGATTCTTTTTCATGTAGATGATGTCAATGACAACTTTAGCTGGATGACTGGCGGTGTGGCTGATCAGAGCGATGGGATAGCAAACCTCTTCATTCGTTACATGCCGGACTGTGAACGCACGGTGCTTGCGGTTAGCGCAGATGCCCCACTAGAGTATCGGCATACGACAGCATCACGATATTCCGGTTGCTTCTCAAGAGAAAGATTTTGTATACCGGTTTGGTTTTGCTTATATCCCAGGCGGTGAGCCAACACCGATTCCAATCCCAGAGCCACTGACTTGCAAAAAAATTTCTACTCCAAATTTTGATTCATTTACATTTCCACTGGCTTTTGCAGCAGATGGGACAGCCTGGACTGCTACAGAGTACCCTGGGCATCGGTTGGTTAAAATTGAGCCAGATACGCTTGAAGTTACTGAAATTTTGCGCACGGACGATTTTCTTGGATTCGAAACGATAAGTGATCTTGCGATTGGGCCAGATGGGAGCCTCTGGATAGCCACCTATAGCGGTATCACCCAATTTCAGCCCGATGCATTGCGCTGGACAAGCCATATAGTCGATCATGGATTACAATCGGCAGAAGTTTATAGAATCGCAATTTTGCCCAGCAACGATGTGCTTGTACATACAGCAGCTGGGATTGAATTGCTTGATTCGGTCACAAGATCGTGGCGATTGCTTATTGAAGACAGTGAATTTGGAGATAGCTATGTAAGGGATTTTCAAGTTGTAGATGGTGACACTTACTCTCTGTCCGATAACAAAATTCTGAAGTTCTGGAGAGATGAGCAGGAGGTTAAGTGGGAAACTGTTTGGCAGCGAAAATCTACAAATGATCTACCCTTTGAGCATACATCTGCCATCGCCATGGAATCTGCGAGTAGTCTTTGGCTTGCTGGATTTGAGGACAGCACAGGCGTCTACCTCGTCAAATTGAATCTGACTTCTGGACAGACACAGACTTTTTCATATCGCACAACAGGTGGCGTGTTGGGTACGTCAACGGTTAAAGAAATAGCTCTCGAAGCGGATGGCAGTATTTGGTTAAATGAAGGCCGCTCACTCATTCAAGGCATCCCACAGAATGATTTATCAAACATTATTTGGAATCTTTATGGGCAGGATCAAATTCCGGTCAGGAATCAGTATGCCCTTAGGAACGCTTATTATGAGGCCTACTATGAACAGATAGTCACTGCACCAGATAACACTTTGTGGTTAGCACAAAGGTACAATTGGCATCGTTGCCAGCCCAGTCCTGCTCAGGAAAACCAAGCGGATCTGCGCACGCAGTATGAAAGGTACAGCGTTGCAATAATTGAAGCTATCATTCGCTATCTATCTGGGCAGCAGCATAGGGACACTATTGAAACCCTTCAGGCTTTGCTATCAGCTATTTCTGAGAAGCAGTCCGAACCATAGATGACTACTTCTCTCCTTTCTGCATACATGGTTTGCCCAGCAAGCCTCGCCTGCACCGCGCACGCTCTCCTCGCTGTGGAAGCGTGGTGGCAGCCGTCCTCCCCGCCCGGCGACAACGTTTCCGAAATACCGTGGTAAACTACACAGTGCCTGGCAGAGGCGGGAAGCTCAGCAAGCGTTTGCAAAGAAAGGCAAGGAACTGACGTGGAAACCCAAACAAAATCCTATTTGACGACCACGCAGCGCACTTTAAATCCTGGCGTGTCGTGCGTTATCTACTCCCATCTACGTGGTAAGCTATGTGCCCAGATAAAAGTAGAAAGGAAAAGCGGCCATGTCTGAACGGGTATTGGAACAGGAAATTGATAACCTGAAACGCCGCGTAGCACTCTTGGAAGCAAAGGTGAGTCAACCGGCGCGGGGGGAAAAGCGAGAAAAACATCCTGCCCAACCACAGGATAACCTCACGGCGTGGCTCCAGATAAAGGGGCTGCTTGCAGAGCCGCCGCCAATGGCTGCGGTCCATGCACGCCAATGGCGTGAAATACCTGAGCAAGAAAAATTGGAAATCTTGAGCGAACTCGATCATTTACCCCCCGGGCCGATGGCTAGCGACATCATCATCGAGAACCGCCGTTAACCATGTCCATCTATTATCTGGACACAAGCGCGCTCGTGAAATATTACATTCTCGAACCCGGTAGCACCTGGGTACGGGGGCTTATCGACGATACGGATGTGCAGACGGGAGCTTGGTTACACACAATTTTTCTGGCTGATGCCACCGTGGCAGAGATCGCAGCCGCGTTCTCTATTTTGCATCGCGTAGGGCGCATTCGTAAGTCCACCTGGATCGGTGTATACGAACGGTTTATGAACGATGTGGTGCAGCGGTTTCTTCTGGTCCATGCTGGTGTCGATGATTTCTTTGCTGCTGCCCAACTGACGCAGTGGCATCCGCTCAAAGCCTATGATGCTGTGCAATTGAGCGTGGCCCTGCGCTATCAGCAACAATTAAGCACTGGCGGGTTTTCGCTCACCTTCGTCAGCGGGGATGATAAGTTGGTCACTGCAGCCCAGGCCGAGGGACTGTCTACTGACAATCCCTTTGAGCACATTGCCCCTGCAGATACTCTTTAGGCTCTCATCCTGCTTGTTAGGCTCTCATCCTGCTTGACGTCATCTATTATTCTGCTACGGCAATGTCCCTCTGCTAAAGATAGTAAGATAGATAGCAAAGCGAGGGGCTGGATGCGTCATCCAGCCCCCTCGCTTTTTTGTAATCCCACACTCCCTACTTCAGTCGCAATTCACCCATCTCCCGTTTGCGCAGGGACGGATGCACACCGTTGCTATTCTTGGGCATGTTCTTGGGCATGGACGACGGGGGCAGCACTTCGATCACCGGTCTGGGAGAGACGACACGATCGTCGATTTGGAAACCCTCCACCATCCCGTTGAGATGTTCGGCCAGTTTCGCCAAATCCTCAACGTTCTGGGCCACTTCGTCAATCTGGGCGCTGACCTCTTCGGCCCCGGCCGAGACCTCTTCGGCGGCGGCGCTGTTTTCTTTTGAGAGCGCGGCGACATTCTCGGCGATGTTCATGACCCGCTCGCCATTGGCCGCTAGTTGCTCGGTGGCGTCGTTGTTGCGGGTGGCAATCTCAGAGACCTCGGCCATGCGCTCGCCAAGTTGGGCCGTGCTGCTGGTCATCTCCTTCACCGAACTCGTGAGCCTTTCGATCTGCTGGTTGACTTTGCCCACAGCCGTCTGAATTTGCGAGAGGCTGCTGCCCGTTTCATTGGTCAGGGCGATGCCACGGGATACCTCTTCTTCGCTGAGGATCATGGCGTGGCTGGCCTGATCCGCCGTCTTCTGCACCGCCTTGATCAGCGTATTGATCTCCTCCGTAGATTTGGTGGCGCGCTCGGCCAGTTTGCGCACCTCATTTGCCACCACAGCAAAGCCCTTGCCATGCTCACCGGCGCGGGCCGCTTCAATCGCAGCGTTCAACGCCAACAGGTTCGTCTGCTCGGCGATCTCGTCAATCGTCTGCACGATAATGCCGATCTGCTTTGAGCGCTCGCCCATCTCCGTCACCCGTTCCCCCACCTGGCGGTTGGCGTTCGCAATCGACTCGATCCCCTTGATGGTCTTGTGGACAGAAGTGGACCCGCGCAGGGCCGCACTGTTCATCTCTTCCGCCGCCACATCACTTTCACCGGCCACACTGCGCACCTGTTTAATCGCCCCCGAAAGGCGCTGGTTAAGCAATTCTTGGGCAGCGGTTACAGCCACCAGTTGCTGACGAGCATCGGCCGCGATACGCTCCACCGATTGGTTCTGGTTTTCAATGGCAAAGCGAGCCTCGGACGCGCCCTGGGCCTGTTCGGCATTGGCAACCGCCACCCGGTTAATAGTCTGGGTAATCTGCTGATTCGCCTGGCTGGTCTGCACCGTGGCCTGATTAAGATCAAACGAAGCTATATGCAGCTCTTGCGCACTCTGGCGCAGTTGATAGACCACGCGGCTGAGATCCGTCACAGTAGTGTTAAACGCTGCGCCCGCTTGGCCGAGGCTGCGGCTAATGGCGTTGAAGGCCCGTGTCAAATGGCCCAGTTCATCCTGTGCCCTGACGTCAACCTCGTCGGCTGCAAAATCAAGCTGAACAGTAAGATTGCCGGTTGCCAGCGCCTCAAGACTGTGAACTAACGTGGGCAGTTGATTCTGGCTAATGTGGTTGGCTTGCTCCTGTAGACGACGGATAGGCCGTGTAAAGCCACGCGAGATCCAAAGAGCGACAACAATGACAAGCAGCACGGCAATGACGCCCAACGCCATCATAATCTTCAAAAGGGTTGTGACTGTAGAGAGCACTTGGGCTTCGGGCAAAGAGCGCAATAGCAGCCAATAACGGTTTGGCTGCAAAGGATCAAACCGGATGCGCTGGGCCGCAATAATCTCTTTGCGCGAAGAAATTTCATCTACAAATTGATCAGTCTGGTTCGTCTCTAGCCCCGCCAAAACTTCGGGAAAATCGACGTCGGCGTTGGCGTCAATGTTGCGCTTACTGCCAAAAAGTTTGCCCTCATCTGGGTGGTGCAGATAATCGCCCCGGCTATCGACAAGATAGATCTCACCAGTGGGTACAGTCAACCGCGCCAAAAAGCTATTGGCAAGAATGGTAAAAACAACGATGCCCCGAAAGGCCTTGGCCGAGTCATAGATTGGCGTCGCATACTGGATGATAGGCACGTGTGGAGTGACAATTTGCTCATCTTGTGTCTGGAGTTTAAGGGTCGAAATATAGACCTGACCGCCCTCTAGTTTTTTGGCCCCCTCAAAATACTGTTCTGCTGTCTGCCCGGATCGGGCATTCTGCCCCGACTGGTTAACGGCCTCACCACTGCTGTAGTCAATATCCACCATTACGTTGCCGTTGTGATCGATATAGAGCAGCGACTGGTAGAACTTTTTATGGCGAGCGGTCGCCATAAAAATTTGGGCCAGCCGGTTGACCCACACCTCATGGGAATCGTTAGAGTTGGGATCGATGCCGCCATTGTCCGCTGCCCGCACAATTCCTTGCACGGGCGGCGTATCGCTCAGCGCCAGCAGATCTGCCGAGAACTGCCCCAGATAGGTCTGCATATCCGCCGCTGTCAACGTAGCGTCCTGTTGCACGCTGCCAAATGCCAGATGCACCAACCCGGCGCGGGCCTGGGTAAAACTAACCAGACTGACGAGTAGCATAGGAACCACGGCCACGAGGATAAAAAGAACGGTTAATCGTACTTGAATAGATCGGCTAAATACCCTACCGATCTGAAACCATTTTCTTTGCCCCTGTTGATCAATCCCGTCCAAAAGATCTCCATTATTCATTGGTGTTCCCTCCCTTCGAGTTGAACTGCCCCTGTCTAGGTTTCAACATCTAGAGTCAGCGCGCAGGTTCAACCATTGTTAAATGCAAAACTTTGCTTTCGACACCTATCCGATACAACTTTAGATAGGGGAATTCCTCCCTTCCAGAGATGTCTCCTTAAAAAAAGCCACTACCACTACCTGACAATCTCTCGGAAGCCGCTGCAAGGTTGATCAGAATGGTTTTATCTACGTTTGGTAAAAAATATTACGGGTGCGACGCACTCGCCAGGCGTAGAACGGTTGTGAAACGCTTGGCGAGTGCGTCGCACCCTAGCCTGTATCGTTACTACGTTTGGTCTATACACTAAAAATGCCCACTAGATTATCGTCTAAATAACCTTACTTTTTCATAAGGTATAATACTGAAGATCTAGTACCTATGTAGGTCTAAGGTGCGACGCACTCGCCACATATTCTTTGGCGACCGATCTACTCTGGCGAGTGCGTCGCACCCGTATAGGTACAAGGGCTAAATTATTTTTGTTGCGCTTTGCTCGCATGTCATGCAAGGTCGGTCAATAGAAGTTCTGAGAAGATCTCGTAGGAGAAAGAGGACAATTTCGGCCGTCAAATCAACGCCCACCCTGAAGTTACCGGCACTTTTTGGCGATTTGACCCCATTCCTAATTACACCTGTTTGCCCCGGCGTCGTTATGGAAAATCAGCCGGATCGGGTATAATTAATCTGTTGATCAATGAGAATTCAGAATATTTGTTCGATGCGTCGATACGCTTGAACGCACTGGTCAGGTATCCGGTGGGAGCTATGCAGCTCCGGCGGACGAGGAGAGATTGAATGGCAGACGAGATACAACCCAATGGAACAACCCCATCGCCAGACGGTCATAGCCGCGGCAACGGCGTGGTGAGCGGTAACGGCTTTTTTGCCAGCCATATTGAACCGGTTTCCATCGAATCGGAGATGCGGGCCGCTTATTTGGATTACGCCATGAGCGTGATCGTGTCGCGTGCGCTACCCGATGCGCGTGATGGCCTGAAGCCTGTGCATCGGCGCATTCTCTATGCCATGCACGACATGGGCTTGCGCGCCAACACCTCGTATAAAAAGAGCGCACGTATCGTCGGCGAAGTGCTGGGTAAATATCACCCGCACGGCGACAGTGCGGTCTATGACGCTATGGCGCGCATGGCCCAGGATTTCAGCCTGCGCTATATGCTGGTGGACGGCCAGGGCAACTTTGGCTCGATTGACGGTGACAGCCCGGCGGCCATGCGCTATACCGAGGCCCGGCTTTCGCGTTTGGCCGAAACGCTGTTGCAAGACATTGACATGGATACGGTGGACTGGACATCTAACTTTGATGACAGCCTCGAAGAGCCGTCAGTCTTGCCCGCCAAGCTGCCTAATATGCTGATCAACGGCTCCAGCGGCATTGCCGTGGGCATGGCGACCAATATCCCGCCGCACAATTTGAGCGAAGTTTGCGATGCCATCGCCTATATGATTGACCGCTGGGATGAGCGCGACGAGATCAGCCTGGAAGATCTGATGACTCTGGTCAAAGGGCCAGATTTTCCCACCGGCGGGTTGATCCTGGGCAACGAGGGCATTAAACAGGCGTTTGCCACCGGCCGCGGCCGCGTGTTGGTGCGGGCGCGCACCAATATTGAAGAGATGAACAACGGGCGCTTCCGCATTGTCGTCACCGAGATCCCCTATCAGGTCAATAAATCCACGCTGTTGGAGCGCATTGCCGAGTTGGCGCGCTCTGGGCGGCTGGATCAGATTAGCGATCTGCGCGATGAGAGCGACCGCAAGGGTATGCGCATTGTAATCGAACTTAAGCGCGGGGCTTCGCCCAAAAAAGAGCAGAATCGCCTTTTCAAATATACGCCGTTGCAGAGCACCTTTGGCGTCAACGCGCTGGCATTGGTAGAAGGCGAGCCGGTGACATTGGGGCTGCGCCGGGCGCTGATGGTGCATGTTACCCACCGCTTTGAGGTAATCACGCGGCGCACAGAATATGAACTGGGCAAACAGCGCGAGCGAGCGCACATTTTGGAAGGGCTGCGCATTGCCCTGCAATTTCTGGATCAAGTCATCGAGACGATCCGCAACGCCGACAGTGCTGAAGATGCACGCGGCAAGTTGATGGCGCGTTTTGGGCTGAGCGAAGTCCAGGCCCAGGCCATTTTGGATCTCCAGTTGCGCCGTCTGGCTGCGCTGGAACGCCAAAAGATCGAGGATGAATATAGCGAGGTGATGGTGCGGATCATCTATCTTGAAGATCTGTTGGCCCACCCGCAAAAGATCCGCGCGCTGATCCGCACCGACGTGATCGAACTCAAGGAGAAGTACGGCGATGCGCGGCGCAGCCAGATCATCCCGCACATCACCGGCGATTTTAGCGAAGAGGATTTGATCCAGCAAGAGAATATCCTGATCAGCTACAGCGCCGGAGCCTATATTAAACGTACGCCAGTGGAAGCGTTCCGGGCGCAGGGGCGCGGCGGGCGCGGCGTCAAGGGCATGGGCACCAAAGGCGAGGACGAGGTGATCGATCTGCGCTTTCCGCGCACGTTGGATCACATTCTCTTCTTTACCAATACGGGGCGCGTCTATGGCAGCCGCGTCTATGAACTGCCCGAAGGCAGCCGTACGTCCAAAGGGGTGCATATTGCCAACGTGTTGAGCATCCAGCCCAACGAGTCGGTGACGGCTATGCTTACGGTGGAGGATTTTAACGACGCCGAGTACATTACACTGCTCACACGCCAGGGACGTATTAAGCGGGTGGAGGCATCGGCCTTTGCGGCGGTGCGCCCCAGCGGGTTGATCGCCATGAATCTGGACGATGGCGACGCCCTGGAATGGGCACGGCTGACCAACGGCGATCAGGAGTTTTTGATTGTGACGCGCGGCGGCAAAGCGGTGCGCTTCCACGAACAGCATGTGCGGGCCATGGGGCGCACGGCTGCCGGGGTGTGGGCGATCCGCTTGCTTGAAAGTGACCAAGTGACCAGTTTGGACATTGTGGAACCCGGCGGCGATCTTTTGGTGATCCACGAGGGCGGCTGGGGCAAGCGTGTGCCGCTGGATGAATACCCAGGCAAGGGGCGCTATACCCAGGGCGTGTGGACGACGGATCACCGCCGCTTGGAAGAGACTGGCCCGATTGTGGCGGCGCGTGTGGTCCACGAACAAGACCAAATCACCGTGATCACCAGCAACGGCATCATGTTGCGCACCCACGTCAACCAGGTCAGCCAGATGGGACGCAGCACGCGCGGTGTGCGCATTGTTAACCTGGGCGAAGATGATACTGTGGCTGCGCTGGCTGTCATCGGATCGAAAGATCTGGAAGCCCGTGTGGAAGGTTCTGAAGATGCTACTTTGGAAGGCAACAGCGACGCCACCGAACTTGACGTGTTGCCTGAGCCGACCGCGTAAGATAAAGAGTAAGGAGTAAACGGCACACAGTTTACTCCTTACTCTTTCATCCACAATTCTGTTTCATGCACTTACACTGGACTACGTAGTAAGCCTCCATGACCACGCTTAAAGCCCTTTTGCGCCAGGGACCTGGCCCACAACTTGCCTTTCTCCCCGTCCCCGATCCGCAGTCCATTGCCGAGACGTTAATCGCCTTTGCCAATGGTGAAGGGGGGACTTTGGTGCTGGGCGCCAATGACAACGGCACGATGGGTGAAATGCTTATGGAAGAAGAGGCAGAGGGCACGCTGCGCGCAGCTTTGGCCCTTTGTCGCCCGCCTGTGATGACTGAATGGCAACATGAACAGACCCCGGCTGGTTCGGTGGTGCTGTTACGTGTGGATCGGAGCAGCGAGCTGCACATGATGGCCGACGGTCGGGCGTTGATGCGCACGGGGAGCGATAATCGCCCACTGAGTGGGAGCGATCTGCAAGCGCTGGCGGCCAACAAAACCACCGGCGAGTTTGAAACCGAGAGCGTAGCCGGGGCCAGGCGCGAGGATCTGGACGAGGATGTGATTGACGAGTACATCGAGAAGCGGCAGAGCCGCAGCCCGCGCAGCGCGCCCATGCCCAAGAATAAATTGCTTGAACAGATCGGGGCCATCCGCGCCGATGGCACGCCTACCATGAGTGGGATGCTTCTGTTTGGCAAAGAACCGCAACTCTTTTTTCCCCAAAGTCGGACTATTTTTGTGAAGTTTGCCGATATTAAGCCGCGCGGCCCCGAAGATAGCTTTGGCTATGGCCGCCGCGAGGAAATTGGCGGCCCGCTGGCGAGCATTATTGAGCGGGCATGGCGGGTGATCTGGGAAGAGATGGACAAAAAAGCCGTGGTCAAAGGGTTGCAGCGCGAAGAGCAGACCGAGTATCCGCGCTTTGCCGTGCGCGAGGCACTGGTCAACGCCGTCTGTCACCGCGACTATCGGGTGCGCGGCAGCAGCATCGAAGTGCGCATGTACACAGATCGGTTAGAGATCGTCAGCCCCGGCGGATTGCCTGCGTATATGACCGTTGACAATTTAGTTGAGGAGCATTACAGCCGTAATCCGCGCTTGGTTAACGGGCTGTATCAGTGGGGCTATATTGAAGAATTAGGGCTGGGCGTCGACCGCATGATCGAAGATATGGTGGCTGCTGGGCATCCGCCGCCAGAGTTCGACGCCAAAAGTCACCGCTTTACGGTGAAACTCTATAACACCCAAGACCCGTCAAAGATTGTGCCGGCCTGGGAACAGAACATGAACGAGCGGCAGATTAAAGCCATGCAATATGTGCAGGCTCATGGCACGATCACCAACCGCGATTATCGAGATCTGTGCCCACATGTTAGCGCCGAGACTCTGCGTTTGGATCTGGCCGACTTGGTGGAAAAGGGCATTTTGCTCAAAATTGGTGACAAGCGCGGTACACGGTACATCTTGAAATAATTTGGGATAGTAGGGTTATTATTTGGGATAGTGGGTTTTTCATACTGATTCTTTGGGATAATTGGGATAATTTTTGGGATATTAAAATAATCTTATCACCATTCAGGTGCGACGCACGGGTCAGGAGAGGATTCAGTGTTGTAGCCTAATTCAGACCCGTGCGTCGCACCTGAAGCTGTATAGGTACATAAGTTTTGCGAAAATCGGCTTGTTACTAGGGCAATTTGCTTTGATGCCCCGTCTGCCAGTGATATAATCGCAACGGGTATCTCTTTTTATTGTGATTGAGTGCCACTACCGCACTGTCTGTGTGCGAAATTAAAATCAGGAAATTATTTTGGATAAGTCACAAACAACCCCATTATCTTCCGCCATAAAGCCCGATCCCGACGATATTTTGGAGATTGTGTTGGGGGAAGAGAAAAAAGCGCAACCGGTCAATCAGAGCGAAGCCGTAATCGCCACCGCCGCGCTCGATGTCTCAGCGCCAACATCTACAGAAAGCAGCGCCGAGACCCGATCTGTGGTGGCCGGGGTGGAGGCGATCAAACTTTCTGCGCCTATTGTCGTTGCGCTCACTGATCCAACCTCCGCGCCATCGACGGCAGATTTCGCAGTCGCACCCGTTGCCGAATCCCAAGAAGCGCCTAAGCCATCTCTGACGCTCTTGCCGCCCCCTGCCGATTATGTGCGTCCGTGGGAGCGCACTGTGGATGACGATGCGCCGGAAGTCGAATATTACCCTGTTCCCGTGGCGGCAGAGGTGATTGAGGAGCCACATGAAAATTGGTTTGGGCTGCTGCTCAAAGAGACAATTGAAACCGTGGTGCTGGCGGTAGTTATCTTTTTGCTGATTCGGATTGGCGTGCAGAACTATCGCATTGAAGGCAGCTCTATGGAGCCAAACTTCCACAACGGCGAATATTTGCTGGTGAACAAACTGGCCTATCGGCTGGGCGAATATCAGCGCGGCGATGTGATTGTCTTTAAATATCCCGGTGACACCACCAAAGATTACATTAAACGGGTGATTGGGCTGCCCGGTGACACGGTGGAGATCCGCGATGGTGTGCTCTTTGTCAACGGCACGTTGATCGAAGAGCCGTATGAGATTATGCCCATGAACAGTTACCCGGCTGGCCCCACATTGGTGGAACCAGGCTATTTGTATGTGCTGGGCGACAATCGGCCAGCTTCGTCGGATACGCGGGATTGGGGATTGCTGGACGAGGAGTTGGTCATCGGGAAGGCGTGGCTGGCGATCTACCCCATCCAACAGTTTGGACTGGTCGATCATCCAGCGCTGCACTTTGCACCAACCTCGGCGCGCGGCCCCTAGCCCAGTTTGGCATAAAAATGTCCTTGTGTGCTGATGCGGAGTATAAGGTAAGTTAACCGTAATGATACAGGTCTAGGGTGCGACGCACTCGCCAGCACGACGAACGTTTCACAACCGTTCTCCTCCTGGCGAGTGCGTCGCACCTGAATAGGTAAAGTTAACGGATGAGATCGAGCGATTGAAGTATATTGTTGATAGAAACGGTGATCCATGCCCGACCTGAATCAAGATCAGATCTCGGTGGCCGGTGTTGCCGCCATGATTGACCATACGGCGCTTAAACCGGAGACAAGGGAGGCGGACATCCGCAAGTTGTGTGATGAGGCCCGGCACTACCAATTTGCCAGCGTCTGTGTCAACCCAACCTGGGTGGCGCTGGCGGCAGAGGTCTTGGCCGGGAGCGGGGTCAAGGTCTGCACGGTGATTGGCTTTCCGTTGGGCGCAACGTTGACTGTTGTGAAAGGCTATGAAACGCAGGCTGCGATTGCTGCCGGCGCGGATGAAGTCGATATGGTGATTAACGTGGGCTGGCTCAAAGGTGGAAATACCAAAGGCGTGCAACACGATATTGCCGCCGTGGTGGACGCCGCCAAAACCGCGCAGACCTCGCGATCTACTCCTGTGTTGGTCAAGGTAATCATTGAAACTGTGCTGTTAAACGATGAGGAAAAGCGCACAGCCTGCACGCTTGCCAAAGCGGCGGGGGCAGATTTTGTCAAAACGTCCACTGGCTTTAGCGGCGGTGGGGCTACGGTGGCGGACATTGCCCTTATGCGCGCCACCGTGGGCGACGAGATGGGCGTCAAAGCGTCGGGGGGGGTACGCACCGCTGCCGATGCGCTCGCCCTGATTGCCGCCGGGGCCACCCGGTTGGGCGCCAGTGCTGGCGTGCAGATTATCCAAGGGTTGCGAGAAGAGGCTGCCCCCACACCATCCCAGGATGGGGGAGGCACCTATTGATGTTAGATCAACGGGTACGTGATTTTGTGATCTTGATTGGACATACGTGGATTTGCACCGACTGCCGCCAACGATTGTTCAATGACATGAATACCATGCTGATCGGCCACAAACTTTCGGACGACGAGCGCGAGCGTCTGGAAGAGATGGGCGACGATTCATATCGAACGATGATGGATCTCTCTGAAGCAACGGGGTTGAGTATGGATGATTTGCGGTTGGCGATTGATCACCCACGTTCGCGTCTGCGTCACTTAGGCGTCTCGCGCCGCCGTTTTTAATGTCCCTTGCCGCTCAGGAGGCTCTATGGCAAATGTCTGGCACGATCTGGAAACTGGTCCCAATCCCCCCCGCTCTATCTATGCCATTATTGAAATTCCCCGTGGACACCGCAACAAATACGAATTTGATAAGCAAACCGGGCTGATCAAACTGGATCGGGTGCTCTATTCGCCGCTCCACTATCCTGGCGAATATGGCTTGATCCCCAAAACATTGGGCGAAGATGGCGATCCGTTGGACGTGCTGGTGATGATCCAAGAGCCGACCTTCCCCGGCTGTGTGATCACCTGTCGCCCGATTGGGGTTTTTCATATGGAAGACAGGGGCGAAGAGGACGCCAAGATTTTGGCTGTGCCAGAGCGCGATCCTCTGCACGGGGATGTCTATGATCTCAAGGACATTCCGCAACACTTTATGAAAGAAGTGAGCCATTTCTTCGAGGTCTACAAGGCGCTGGAACCGGGCAAGGTTACAGCGCTGGGGTGGGAAGGGGCCGAAAAAGCCTTTGAGGAGATCAAAAAATCGCAAGAACTCTATCACCGGAAGTTTGGTTAATTCATGCAAGAAATTATTCCCGGCTTGTGGGATGTTGACGAGATCGGCACGATGGTTCATGCCTATGTGTGGGTGTGGGCAGAGGGCGTCACGGTGATTGACACCGGAATGCCTGGCAACGCCGACAAAATTTTGGCGGCGGTTCGCCGATTGGGTTATGGTCCAAAACAGATCAAACGCATTATTGCTACCCATGCCGATACTGATCACATAGGCAGTTTGAAAGCGTTGAAACGCGCCACGGGCGCGCCCATCGCCTGTCACACTGTGGAAAAGGATCTGCTGGAACATCCCGAACGCCGTCGGCCCAGCAAATCGGTGGCCGGTTTTCTAATTACGCCCATCTATCAGCTGTTCAGTCTGTTGCCCGCCTTTCACACGGAGCCGGTGACGCCCGATGAACTTTATGTGGACGGCGACAAATTGCCCGAAGGTTTCACGCTGATCCACACGCCAGGCCACACCCCGGGGCACATTTCGCTGCTCCACGCCCAGAAACGGGTGCTGATTGCCGGGGACGCGCTGAACAACCGCGGTGGCACATTGGATGGACCGCCGCCACTCTTTACACCTGATTTGGAGAACGCCCACCGTAGCATCTGGAAGCTTTGGAAAAAATATGGCGCGGAGTATGATGTCATGGTTTTTGGGCATGGCGACGCCATCCAAAGCGCCCTGGCGGAGAGGCTCAAAACGTTGGTGGATCGGCTCTTTGAAGCGGAATCGGCCCGCCCATGACCGTGGATATTGCGGCACTGTTCGAGCGCTACGAATGGACCTGTGAAGCCGTAGACGACGAAATCTGGCGCGCTAGTTTTTCCACTGACCGTGACGAAGATTTCGATCTCTATATTGCCAGCAGCGACGACTGGCTCCACTTTGCCGTTACGCCGTTGACACCCCTCCCCACGCCAGAATGTGAAGCGCAGCTATATGCGGCGTTGCTTCACTTGAACCAACAGACCCGCCTGGCCCGCTTTGCCGTCGATGAAGATGGTGACGTCAACCTTCTATTGGATCTGCCACTGACAGGGGTGGATGACGCCACCTTTGCCGTGGCTGTGGACACGATTGTCTACTATACACAACGACTGGCTCAGGAGTTGACCCGCACTGCTACGCAGCCGGGTTACCATTCTCCGCTCTATTAACGCACCTCTGCGTTTCGTCTGCCACCCTTGCTGTGATAGACTCTGGTCACAGAGTTTTCTATCACAGCAAGGGTATTTTTATGGTGGACATCACAACTTCCGAAGGCGAATATAGCCTGATCGATTCTGGCAACGAGCAAAAACTAGAGCAGGTGGGCAACTATCGCCTCTGGCGTCCGTCGCCCCAGGCTGTGTGGACGCCCAGCCGCCCGCGCACCGAATGGGAGAGCGCCGACGCTGTCTATGAACGCAGCAGCGAAGGCGGCGGCGACTGGCGCTGGAAATCCCAAGTCGCACGCGGCTACAACATTGTCTATGCCAATCTCTTTTTCCAGATCAAACTGACAGATTTCGGCCATCTGGGGCTGTTCCCCGAACAGGCCGCCAATTGGGATCGGATGCGCGAGAAGATCCGCGCCCGGCTGGCCCGCACCAATAACCGTAACCTGCATGTGCTCAACCTCTTCGCCTATACCGGCGGCAGCACGCTGGCCTGTAGCCAGGCGGGCGCGCATGTGGTGCATGTGGATGCGGCCAAAGGCGTGGTGGATTGGGCACGTGATAACGCCAAGTTGAGCCGGCTGGATGATCGACCCATCCGTTGGCTGGTCGACGATGCCCTCAAATTTGTGCGGCGCGAAGAACGACGCGGCAGCCAATACCAGGGCATCATCCTCGACCCACCCAGCTTTGGCCGCGGTCCCAAAGGCGAAGTCTTTAAGATCGAAGATGATCTGCTCCCTCTCCTCGAAGCCTGTCGCGGCCTGCTGGCGAAAGATGCGCTCTTTCTCTTGCTCAGTTGCCACACGCCGGGCTTCACACCGGTGACGTTGCGCAATCAGGTTGCCGAAGCTGTGGGCGACTCTCAAGGCAAGATTGAAGAGGGTGAAATGGTACTCTACGAGGCGAAAAGTGGGCGCTCCCTGCCCAGCGGCGCTTATGCCCGTTGGTTGGCCGACCGCTAACCGAACGCACC
Source organism: uncultured Chloroflexia bacterium (assembly GCA_963721725.1). Classification (GTDB taxonomy): domain Bacteria; phylum Chloroflexota; class Anaerolineae; order Caldilineales; family Caldilineaceae; genus RI-153. The sequence goes on along the minus strand of CAVRLX010000003.1, from coordinate 274,427 downwards.
ATGCCGCAGATCATCAGCCCCGCCAACGCCAAAGTAAAGAACGTGGTGCGCCTGAGCAGCACCCGCCGCCATCGTGAGGCGCTACGCCAAACCGTCGTCGAGGGCAGCCGCGAGGTACGCCGCTGTCTCGACGCCGGCATCCTCCCCGCCGAGATCTACATCTGCCCCGAATTGGTCCCCGCCGTGGATCAAGACTTGGCCTCACGTCTTACGCAACCCGCAACACGTACCACGCAACTCGCCACCGTCTCCCCCGACGTCTACGAAAAGATGACTTATCGTGGGGCCAGCGGTGGCATTGTGTTGGTCATCCCGTACACACAGACAGAGTTAGAGCGGCTACCTCTTTCCCAAACGCCCTTTGTCGTGGTGGTGGAAGGCGCAGAAAAACCCGGCAACGTGGGGGCCATTCTGCGTAGCGCCGACGCCGCCGGGGTGGATGGGTTGATTCTGTGCAGTGGCGGCACGGATCTCCACAATCCCAACGTGATCCGCGCCAGCCTGGGCACACGCTTCACCGTGCCTGTGGCCGAGGCTCCCACCGAGGCTGTCATTGCCTGGCTGCGCCGTCACCGCATCACCACAGTCGCGGCCACGCCCAGCGCCAGCCAGCGCTATACCCAGGCGGATCTACGTGGGCCAGTGGCGGTTGTTACCGGCAGCGAAGCAGACGGACTGAGCGACGATTGGCTACAAGCCGCCGATCTTCAGGTGTCGATCCCCATGTTTGGCGTGGCCGATAGCTTAAATCTATCCACATCTACCGCACTTTTACTCTACGAAGTAGTGCGGCAGCGCAGCCCATAGCCTGCCTTGCGGAACATCCCACCCCCGACGTGCGTTGCACAAAGCATGAACACTCCCTTTCTCAGCCGTCGTCGTTTTCTGCAAATGCTGGGCGGTCTTGGCCTGGCTGGCGCAACTGGCTTTGGCTATGTGCGTCTATTGGAGCCAAACTGGGTGGATGTGGAGCAGGTCTCTCTGGCCATAGCCAATTTGCCCACTGATCTGGTTGGGCTGCGTTTTGCCCAAATTTCTGACATCCACCTCAGCGACTATACCTCCCCAGCCCACCTTGTGTCCGCCGTCGAGATCGTCAATCGGCTGGCCCCTGCTTTTGTCATGGCGACGGGCGACTATGTGGGCGACCGCGCCGATGATGCCGCCGGGCTAGTCGAACCTTTGCAAGCTTTGGCGGCTCCGCTCTATGCAATTTATGGCAACCATGATCTCTGGACCAACCGTGGCACTGTAGGTCGCTATTTAGAAGCAGCGGGGGCGCGTCTGCTGGTCAACGAAGCCGTGGAAGTTGTTGGCGGGTTGACGCTGGCCGGGTTGGACGATCTGTGGAGTGGCACGCCGGATCTCGAAGCTGCCCTGCGTAATCTTCCCCACGGCCAGACAACGCTGCTCATGGTGCATGAGCCAGATTTCTTTGATCGTGTGCTGGCAATGAATGCGCCAGTTGCCGTTCAATTTAGCGGGCATAGCCACGGCGGCCAAGTACGCATTCCGGCCCTGGGCCGCGCCGATGCCGGCAAACACAGCCGCGCGCCTGTGCTGCCCCGCTATGGGCAACGCTATCCGATTGGACTGCAACGTGTGGGAGAGCGGCAGGTCTACACCAACCGCGGCCTGGGCGTGTGGCCGCTGCCCTATCGCTTCAACTGTCGGCCGGAGATTACGCTTTTTACGCTGGAAAGGCGTGTGTAAAGGTGGAATTCTGCCTACTCCGTTTGCGTACTTTTCTGGTATACTAAAGGCTATGTTGCCCCACAGCTTTGTTTCGTCTGAAAGTCTGATCCCATTGGGGTAACACCCGTCTTTCGATGTATCCATTGTGCAGGGGAACAATAGATACCCTCGATTTTGGCCTGTTTTTTGACGCACACCTATCACTATGCTAGACTTTCCCCTATCCGAATTGGGACCACACCAGAGACGTTGACCAACTGGATGTCTCCCTTGCTCCTAAGAGAGTACGCATGAATTCAAAACGATTTCGCAACAGTTTGATCTATATTTTACTCGTGGTTGCCTTGGGTGCATTCCTCTATACAACCCTCAGTAATCGTAATGCCAACATCTCCAAAGTTGAATCGATTGCCGAAGTCGCCCAGCTCATCCGCAACGGCGAAGTGCGCCAGATCCAGGTTGACGACAACGAAATTGTTGTCACACAGCGCACAGGCCAGCAGATCGCCTCGCGCAAAGAGACCAATGTTAGCCTTGTGGAAACACTGGAAAATCTGGGGGTGACCTCAGAGCAATTAACTGGCGTGGATATTACCATCCAGGCTCCCAGCGGTTGGGAAGTCTATGGCGGCATTCTGTTGGCCTTGTTGCCCATTTTGCTGATTGTGGTCTTCTTCATCTTCATTTTGCGCCAAGCCCAGGGTGCAGGGAACCAGGCCTTCAGCTTTGGCAAAAGCAAAGCGCGCATGTTCACCGGGGACAAGCCCACCGTCAGCTTTGACGACGTGGCCGGCAATGAAGAAGCCAAACAAGAGCTGGAAGAAGTGGTGGAATTTCTCAAAGAGCCGCAAAAATTCGCCTCATTGGGTGCGCGCATCCCCAAAGGCGTACTCTTGGTTGGCCCGCCCGGCACAGGCAAAACCTTGATGGCGAAAGCTGTTTCTGGCGAAGCGGGCGTGCCCTTCTTTAGCATCTCTGGTTCGGAATTTGTCGAGATGTTTGTGGGTGTGGGGGCCAGCCGTGTCCGAGATCTCTTTGAGCAGGCCAAGAAGAACTCGCCCTGTATCATCTTCATTGACGAGATCGACGCCGTTGGTCGGCACCGTGGCGCGGGGCTGGGCGGTTCGCACGATGAACGCGAACAGACGTTGAATCAGATTTTGGTGGAGATGGATGGCTTTGATACCGATGTCAATGTGATCTTGATTGCCGCCACCAATCGTCCCGATATTCTCGACCCGGCACTATTGCGCCCCGGCCGTTTTGATCGCCGTGTCACCATGGACGCCCCCGATGTTCAGGGACGCCGCGAAATTTTAGACGTTCACAGTAAGGGCAAACCGCTGGCTACCGATGTCAACCTGGATATTATTGCCAAACAGACACCAGGATTTGTGGGCGCAGATCTGGAAAATCTGGTCAACGAGGCCGCGATTCTGGCAGCACGCCGCAATCGGCGCTCGGTGAGTATGGACGAATTTCAGGAGGCCATTGAACGGGTGATTGCTGGCCCTGAACGCCGCAGTCGGCTGATCACCCCCCACGAAAAAGAAATCGTGGCCTATCATGAAGCCGGCCATGCCGTGGTCGGCTATATTTTGCCCAACTATGACAACGTCCATAAAGTGACCATTGTGGGACGTGGCATGGCCGGCGGGTATACGCTCTTCCTTCCCGAAGAGGAGACCGATCTTAAAACTCGCGACAATTTCCGCGATCAACTGGCCGCCTTGCTGGGCGGGCGTGTGGCCGAAGAAGTGCGCTTTCGTGACATTACCACCGGGGCCAGCAACGATCTCGAGCAGGTAACCAACATGGCCCGTACCATGATCACCCAATGGGGCATGAGCGAAAGATTGGGGCCAATTCAATATGGCGAGCGCGAAGAGATGGTCTTTTTGGGGCGCGGGATTGCCGAAACCCGCAACTATAGCGACCGGGTGGCCCAAGAGATTGACGAAGAGGTGCGTAGCTTGGTGGACGAAGCCTATCAGCGTACCCGCCAAATCCTGGTGACCCACCGCGATAAACTGGATGCGGTGGCGTTGCGCTTGTTAGAAGTCGAAACCCTGAACGCGGCTGAATTTGGGGCAATCATGCGCGGCGAATATCCGGTGGATTCCTCCCCCAGTGGTCGCCGCCGCTCAGAAACACCTCGAGCGGGCATGGAAGATGAGCGACAGCGCGGCGAAAACAAATCCGATGGATTGGATCTGGGCGGCACACTGCCTGCCCCGGCCTAGTTGCAGCCAGAATTTTAGACAACCGAGAGGATAAAAGCCTCGCCACCCACTGGCGGGGCTTTTTTACAAAGCCGTGAATGGTACAAGACACAAGGTGATCGTCGTGGGAGCGCTTTTTTATCAACTTGCCCGCCACAAATTTTCCGATATTTCATTAGCTCGTTGGATTCAACTGCTTTTGGTGGGGCTGGCTGCGATTGCCGGGCTAAGCTGGCAAAGCGGAGGCTGGATCGTCGCCGTGTTGCTGGTGGCCGCGCTGGTGGCGTTTACGGTCTATGCCCACCTGTGGCGCCGCAAAATCTATCTCACCTTTAAGGAAAGCGCGCTGCCCGAGGTGATTCCTAAGCCGTTGAAGCCGTCGGATAAGATCAACGTGGTGGTCAGCGGCTATTTCAGTGTGGAAAGCAAACATGGGCAGTTTACTTGGCTACAGGGCTATTATCGCACCTTTGCCACGCGCGAACATGCGCTGCTCTGTTTGGTGCAGTCCAGCCGTTTTGCGCTGATAGGCCATACACCGGAAAAAGATGTGGGCATGTGGTACATCTTTTTCAAAGCCGCTGAAATTGAGAAGATCCGCTGGGGGACGATTACCCACGGGGCCGAAAGCTTGACGGGGCTGGCGGTTACCCACCAGATTTTCATTCCCAAACGGCGCCGTTTCCAACGTGATCGAACGCTACACAAGACATTCTATATTGGCTGTGCTGACGCAGCAGAGGCTACGCAGATTTTGGCTGATCTGCTCTATGAAGAAAAGATTCGCCTGGGCGACGTTCCCCACCAAAATGGCGTGGGGAAACTTCCGCACAATAGCAACACCTGGCGACGGATTGAAGGCTAATCGCCCCAAGGAGCGTGTCCATGTCCACTTCCCCATGCAAGGCCCAGCGTCCATCCTGGGACGAATACTTTTTGAATATAGCTTTCAGCGTGGCAGAGCGCAGTACCTGTGATCGCGCCCACGTGGGCGCGGTGATTGTGCGCGACCGCCGCATTTTGACCACCGGCTATAACGGCGCGCCGGCGGGATTGCCGCACTGTGACGATGTGGGGCATCTGCTGGTGGACGGCCATTGTGTGCGCACCCTGCACGCCGAACAAAACGCCATTATCCAAGCCGCCCGCCACGGTGTCAATACGCCTAATTCCATCATCTATGTTACCCATCAACCCTGTCTCAACTGCGCCAAGATGATCATCAACGCCGGCATCCAACGTGTGGTCTATGCGGGCAATTATCCGGATCAACACAGCCGCGATTTTTTCCAAGTGGCTGGCCTCCTATTGGAATACATGCCACGTCCACGCGGCGGCGATACGGTTTACGAGCCACATCCCACAGGGGCATAAAAGATCCCGCTACGGTCACCCACCAAAGATAGAGCGCTCATGACTGAACACCCTTCTCTTCCCTTTCCCGACGGCTTTTTGTGGGGCACGGCCTCGGCTGCCCACCAAGTGGAAGGCCACAACACCAATAACCAATGGTGGGCGTTTGAACAACAGCCCGGTGCGATCTGGTATGGCGACCGCAGCGGCATGGCCTGCAATTGGTGGGAGAACGCCGAGGCTGATTTCGACCGCATGGTCGATTTAGGCTTGAACGCACACCGGCTCAGCGTCGAGTGGAGCCGGATTGAACCTGAACCGGGGCGCTTCGACCACGCCGCTCTGGACCGCTATCGGGAGATGCTGGGCGGGCTGCGCCAGCGCGGGATCACGCCGATGGTGACGCTGCACCACTTTACCGAGCCGCTCTGGCTAACCCGTATGGGCGGTTGGGAAAATGGCGCAACCGTGGCTCTCTTTCGCCGCTATGTAGAAACCACCGTCCGCGCGCTGGGCGATCTCTGCACCCATTGGGTCACCATCAACGAACCCATGATCTACATCTCCAAAGGCTGGTTTCTGGGCCACTGGCCGCCGCAAAAAACAAACTTTTTGCAAGCCCTCACCGTCATGCGCCATATGCTCAACGGCCACGCCGAAGCCTATCATGCCATCCACGCTGTGCAGCCCCAGGCCGAGGTGGGCTATGCCAAACATGTACGCCTCTTCCAACGGCGCAATCCGGCCAGCCAGGCGGATCGCTTTGCCGCTGGCCTCAAACGCTGGCTCTTTGAACACATGTGGGTGGCCGCCACCAAAGATGGCCGACTGCGCCCGCCGCTTGGCCCCATGCAGCAGAACCCGCGCCTGGTGGATAGCTATGATTTTCTTGGCATTAACTATTACACTCGCGATACGGTGCGTTTTTCGCCCAATCCGCTCACGCTTTTTGGCGAGGAGCATTTCCCACCCCAGGCCCAACTTTCTGATGCCGGGCGGCGCGGCGCGTTTGCCCAGTTCGACCCAGCGGGAATCTATCAGATCTGCCAGGAGGTGAGCAACCACAACCCTGGCGTCAAAATCTACATCACCGAAAATGGCGTCCCCGACCATGCGGATCGTTTTCGGGCGCGCTGGCTGGTGGCCCATTTGCAACAACTGCACCGCGCCATCCAAGCCGGATATAACGTGCGCGGCTATTTTCATTGGACGCTGGTTGATAATTTCGAGTGGGACGAAGGCTGGGGGCTGCGCTTTGGCCTCTACGCCCTTGATCCCAAGACCGGCGAGCGCACCGCCCGCCCCAGCGCTGCCGTCTATGCCGAGATTGCGCGCCGAAATGGGCTATCACCCGACCTGCAACAACGGATCATGCAAATCACCTAACTTGTTCACCAAAGGAGAGTCTCATGCGCGAAGAAGTCTTTACAGAAAAAGGGGCAAAACCCGTCGGCATCTATTCCCAGGGCATCATTGCATCGGGGCCGACGGTCTATATTTCGGGGCAGGGGCCGAATGACCCGGCCACTGGGCAGCGCGTGACAGGATCGTTTCGGGATGAGGCCGAACGGGTTTTCCAAAACCTCACGATCTTGCTCGAAGCGGCGGGCACATCCTGGGCAAACGTCACCAAAGTGGGCGTCTTTTTAGCCGATCTCAGCAACTTTGCCGAGATGAACGAAGTCTATCGGCAGTACGTCAGCAAGCCCTATCCGGCGCGCACCACCGTGGGCGCGCAACTGCCCGGCATTGCCATCGAAGTGGACTGCATCGCTGTGATTCCGCAGGATTAGGGATTAGGGACTGGCGATTAGCGATTGGGGATTGCTTCTGCCGCTTAATCGCCAATCGCCGCTTTCCTGCCATGTCTGATCTTTACGATGTGATCGTCGTCGGCTGCGGCCCGGTAGGGGCGACGGTTGCCGATCTGTTGGGGCAATATGGGCTGCGCGTGTTGGTGCTGGAAAAGGCGCAAGAAATCCACCCCTTGCCACGCGCTGTCCACTGTGACGACGAAACCATGCGCATCTTTCAAGCCTGCGGGCTGGGCACAGAAGTCAGCGCCATCACTCGCCCGATTGAGGGTATGCAACTACTCGACCGGCACGGTCGTCTGCTGTTAGAGGTGCGTAAAAGCGCCGCTCAAACTTTTCGCTATGGCTTTCCCGCCGCCAATGTTTTTCACCAGCCCACGCTCGAAGCGATTCTTCGGCGTGGGCTGGCTCGTTTTTCCACGGTAGAGGTGCGCTTGGGCTGGACCGTTGACGCGTTCACCCAGGCGGATGACGGCATCACCGTAGCGGCGCGTCCGCTTGCTGGCGATGCTGTCACGCTGCGGGCGCGCTATTTGTTGGCTTGTGATGGCGCGGGCAGCACCATTCGTCGGCTGGCCGCCATGACGCTGCACGATCTGGGGATGGATCAGTCCTGGCTGGTGGTGGATACGCGGCTGGAAGAAGGTGTTTCGTCGCCAGACGTGGTGCAGCAGATATGCGATCCCGCTCGCCCCGTCACCTGTGTGCCGGGAGTGGATCAGCGCTGCCGTTGGGAGTTTATGCTCTTGCCCGGCGATTCGCCTGATGCACTGCGGCGTCCCGCACAGGTGCGCAGATTGCTGTCGCGGTTTGTTGATCCCGACGCTGTAAAAATTGAGCGAGCGGCGGTCTATACCTTCCACGCGCTGCTGGCCGAGCGCTGGCGGCGGGGGCGCATCTTTTTGCTGGGCGATGCTGCCCATCAGATGCCGCCCTTCTTGGGGCAGGGCCTGTGTGCGGGCATCCGCGACGCCCACAACTTGGCTTGGAAGTTGTGGATGGTGTTGAATGGGCAGGCTGCCGACTCGCTGTTAGATAGCTATCAACAGGAACGGCTGCCCCACGTGACGGCAGTGCTACGGCTGGTGCGCGTGGCGGGCGGGCTGATTCAAACGCGCAATTCCATGCTGGCGGCGCTGCGCGATAGCTTGTTGCGGGCGGCAATGGCGCTGCCGCCCGTTCGTCAGCGGCTGCGCCAGTTGGAAAGCGCCGTGCCCGATCTGCGCAATGGCTTTTTTGAGAACGGGCAATCGGGCGGCGGGGAAGCTTTTTCCGCAGCCACACGTAGAAACCGCCAACGGCACAGAAGCGTTGTTGGACGATCTGTTGGGGAATGGCTTCGCGGTGATCAGCGTAGGCAAGCAAATTCCCCACCCAGCGCTGGAGACTCTGCCCTTTCCCACGGTCCATCTCCATGTATTGCCATCGGGACATGATCATCTACCTACGCAAAACCCGCCCACGGTCATTGACAGAAGCGGATTGATGGCCGCGTGGTGTGGGCAGTTGGGCGTGCATTGGGTCATCGTGCGCCCGGATCGCTATGTATTTGGCGGGTATGGGGTGAAAGATGGGGGAAAGATAGTGAGGACATTAGGGCGTTGGACGATTGTGTGAAGGATTATCTTTCCCGGGCGGGAACTGGATTAATGGTTGTCAGTCTCACCGCATCCCAAATAAAAAGCTGTCCATCATACCCAGTGGATGCAATTTTCTTGCCATCTGGAGACCAGGCAACGCTCTCCACACTTCCATGATGAGCGGGAACTTCCCGGATGGAGCGCTCTTTGTTCATTGGGTAGAGGGCTACCCCGGTTCGGTGGGGCGCATCTGTCGAGACAATCCACTGACTATCGGCAGACCAACTCAACTTCCAGGCAGAGCCTTCCTGGCGGCCAAATGTCCGCACCAATTCACCGCTTTCTGCCTCCCAAACCTGGAGCATTGAACAGTACTCCCCTGTACACTTTAAGTCATACGACGCTGCTATCCACTGTCCGTTCGGTGACCATGCCAGGCCACGAATGTACTTCATGGTTTCATCTGAAATTTCGGCAAGCAACTGTCCATCCGCCGCCTGCCAGATCTGAAGGTTTGCAGAACGTTCGTGGCTGCTCATGTCATACGTGATGACGCCTGCCACAATCTTTTTTCCGTCTGGCGACCAATCCAGCCTAAGCACAGTGCCACTCACCGGTATTTCACGATTCAAGTGCACATTGCCATCTGCATGTACGTCCCAGATTTGGAGATCGCCTGCCATCAGGGCGAGCGAATTTTCCCGCGGAGACCAGGCCAGCGGTACCTCTGTGCCTTCACCAGGGATGTTAATTGATTGTGTTCCGTCTGTTGACCAAATTTGGGCGACACCGGCATTTCGTTCTCTCGCCATGCCCGTCCAGGCAATCCAATGCCCATCGTGCGACCAATCTACATGGGTGCGATTTCCAGGGTAAGGTTCGCCCAGGGTGGTGACAAGCTTGCCGCTGCTTGCCTCGTAAAGGCGCACACGATTATCGCGCCCGCCTGCTGCCACGTGTGCGCTGTCGGGAGACCAGGCGAGATCCTCTTCCCGATCGGAACCAAGAGAAATCTGGTGAATTAACTCACGATTGGGGAGCGACCACACAAAGACACTATGGTTAAATTCACTGCTCGCCACAAGCTGGTTGTGTGGAGACCAACTCAGAGAGTCTGCCCCTGTCCACATACCATCCAACGCTGCAACCTGCTTCAGGGAAGGCAACTCGTAGACCGTTACTGGTTCTCGTCGCCGTCCAACGGCCAGAAGCTTTCCATCAGTCGAGAAGGAAAAAGCTTCAATGTAAGATGAGCCGCGAGGAATTTTACCTGGTGAACTTCTATTCCGAATATCTAACACCTGCACACCGGGTTCACCGCTTACAAAGAGATATTCCCCATCTGGAGAGCGTGTAAGGTTACCTGCGAGCAAATTCGCTGAATCCCACTTTGTTCCTACTCTGGGAGAACTGCGCAGATTCCAAATGTAAATTTCAGGGCTAGGAGGAGTCTTACCAACGCCAACAACATGATATCGGTAACTTACTGCCAATTCAGTGCTATCATCTGACCAACTCACGCCTTCTGCATGGGGAAACCGCTGTGTGCGGTTTTTCAGGATTTCCACACGGTTGCCCGTGCTGACTTCCCAGATCCAGACCTCTGCCTTGAACCACAAAAGTACACGTGCAGCAATATACTTGCCATCCGGCGACCATTCCATCGTGTCATCGAGAGAGGCACCTTCACTGTGCTCAAACACAAGTATCTGTTTGCCTGTTGCTGCATCCAACAAAATAAAGCGATTGCTAACGACGGCTGCTATGAATCTGCTATCTGGTGACCAGAGGATGCTATAGACCCAGGTTGTCATGGGGATGGAGAGCTGGAGTTGAAAGGCTTCTGTCTCGTAGAGCAGGATAGCGGCGCTGGTGGCGACGGCCATCCGTTTGCCATCGGGAGAGTATGCCACTTGTTGGATTCTTCCACTGCCGATCGTGAGATGCTCCGTCGTGGATAAAGAGTCAAGCGGAATTGTCTGCACGCTCTCGAACTTTGGCGGGTTCAACGTGGGTAGCCCTTTAAGATAGAGACCACCCACAATCAACGTCCCTGCACAAACGAAAATAAGAATCACAAAGGCAGAAATGGCTACCCACGATCTGTTTTTGAGCATGTTTTTTCAGTTGCACTCCTGATGCCTATCGAAGGGTATGACTTGCCCCCCCACGCCCAAATAACTCTTGATCGTCTCCTCGTCGGCGAGAATCTCGGCGGCGGTGCCGCCGAAGACCACCTGTCCCTCGCGCAACACGTGGGCATAGTCGCACCAGCGCAACACACTGCGCGCGTTCTGCTCCACCACCACCAGCGTAATCCCACTGCGGCTGAGGGTTTGCAGCGTGCGGAAGACCTCGGTGACAAAGAGCGGCGATAGCCCGGCGCTGGGTTCGTCCAGCAGCATCAACTTGGGGCGAGAGAGCCAGCCAATCGCAATCGCCAGCATCTGGCGCTCGCCGCCGCTCATCTGCCCGGCGCGTTGACCCTGGCGGTCGGCCAGGATGGGGAAAAGCGCCAGGGCTTCGGATAGGCCGCGGGCAGCCTCGGCTTTGGGCAGATTACGCAACGCCAGCAGCAAATTCTCGCGTACCGTCATGGCGGTGAAGATGTTCTGGCGCTGGGGCACATAGGCGATGCCCAGGCGGCCAATGCGCTCGGTGGCTTTGCCGATCAACGACTGCCCGTCGAACGAAATCTCACCGCCAAAGTGGTCAGTGATCCCAAAGATGGACTTGAGCAGCGTGGACTTGCCGCTGCCGTTGGGGCCGAGGATGGCGGTGAACTGTTCGCGCGGCACGGTTAGCGAAAGCTCGTGGAGGATTTGCAGTTTGCCGTAGCCGGCGCTGAGGTTGTTTATGGTGAGCATAGTCAATGATGGAATAGATGAAGCTAGAAGGGCTTTGGGATAGTATCTGATACAGGTCTAGATGCGACGCATTCGCCACAAGCGTTTTACACCCAATTTCCTACTGGCGAGTGCGTCGTACCTGTGTAGTGACTTGGGCGATAGGGTAGCTTTTCTGGACAGGACTTCAGTATAGCCAAAGCCTGCCATTCTCTCAAGTCAAAAGCAGAGTTGCCCCGTTTTTCGGGAACGGGGCAACTCTGCTTTATAGCCACTTGGAACGGAGTCACCGCAAAAGCGAAAGTCCACGGATGTGAATGCGTGGACTTTCGTCTCAAGAAGGTACATTCCCTGGCATCATATTTGTCCGACGCTATGATAGGGGCGGGTTATTTTCCTAATCCGCCATCATCAGCGCTGGTTCCGGCTGATCCAGTTGGGCAAGCAATTGGTCCACTGTGCGCACTTTGATCAGCCCGCCGTCGCCCATGCGCTGAAGCGCGTCTTCGTGGGCCACATGGGTGGACGAAGCACAGCCGTCGCTAACCAGGGTAACGTAGAAACCGCGGTCGGCAGCATCGCGGGCGGTCAGTTCCACACAGCCCTCGGTCACAATCCCCGTCACCCATAGCCGGTCAATGCCCATGTTGCGCAAAATCTGGTCCAGCGAGGTGGAGTTGAAGGTGCCAGCACTGGTCTTGTTGATGATGATCTCGTCGCCCACCGGTGCCACTTCTTCCAAAAAGTCGTCATCGCGTTCGTTGGCGCTTTCGGCCTTTACATCCTTTGCCAGCGAACGCTGCCCATCGCGACAGGCACGCGTCAGATATTTGACGCGAATATGGATCACTTCCATGTCGTTGTCGCGGCAGGCATCCTGCAAGCGGCGCACATTGGGCAGAATCTCTTGAATAAAATCCCAACGCTCTTGGAGCAGATCGGGTTTGCCCTGCTCCCGGCACAGCCGCCCCATCCAACCGTCGGCGTGGGCGTCCAGATATTGCAGATCAATCGTGAGCAGCGCCGTGCGTTTGGCATCAAAAGGCAACTCTGCGGGAACGGGAACAAGCTCGTAATAGGGGTCGTGCGCCATAAAATGGGTCTCCTTGTAATATGGAATGGATGGAGGGGCGAGGCATTCCTCGCGTACGTTCGGTAGTGCAAACTGGGTTGATGAGTCCTGTTTTGATCTCGTTTGATCAATAAGCTGGGAATGGCTTGCCTTTACCTAATCGGCGGCCACACCAACTTGTCGTGATGATGGCAGGCGGAAAGATGACCGGGGGCGATCTCGGCCAGGGGTGGTTCGACGCGGCTACAGAGTTCCGTCGCCAAGTAACGGCGCGTGTGAAAACGGCAGCCGCTGGGCGGGTTCAAAGGCGAGGGCGGCTCCCCTTCCAACGCCACTTGCGTGGTCTGATGGCCGGGATCGGGCTGCGGCGCAGCCAGCAGCAAGCCCTGGGTATAGGGGTGGCGCGGCTGTGCGAACAACTGTCGCCGCGGCGCAATCTCGACAATTTTGCCCAAATACATTACTCCCACCCGGTTGCTAATGTACTGCACCACGCTCAGATCATGGGCAATGAAGAGAATCGTCAGCCCCAGCCGATCTTTGAGATCCAGCAGAATGTTCAAGATTTGGGCCTGAATCGAGACATCCACAGCCGAGACCGGCTCATCGGCCACAATAAACTCCGGCTCAATTGCCAGCGCCCGTGCAATCCCAATGCGTTGACGCTGCCCACCGCTAAAGTGACGCGGCTGGCGATCAATGGCGTCGGCGGAAAGTCCCACCATGCCCAACAGTTCGAGAATACGGCTCTCCACACGCGCCGGCGGCACAATGGTGTGCACACGCAGCACCTCGCCCAGGGTCTGGCGCACGGTCATACGCGGGTTCAGCGACGAGTGCGGATCTTGAAAGATCATCTGCATTTTGCGGCGGATGGGCTGCATCTGTGCTTTGGGCAGAGGCAAAATATCTTGCCCATTGTAGCGCACCTGCCCGCTGGTTGGCTCCACCAGACGCAAAATCGAACGGCCCAACGTGGTCTTGCCAGAGCCAGATTCGCCCACAAGGCTGAGGATTTCGCCGCGATAGATGGTGAGATCGACGCCATCCACGGCGCGCAGCCGTTCTGGCGGGCGGCGCAGCAGCCGATTCCAGGCGTTGTCGCCGCTGGTGTAGATCTTGGTCAGCCCTTGCAATTCGACAAGCGGGGCAGGGGAGATTGGGATCATGCCAGCACCTCGTCTGTAGCGGGCCAGATCTCTTTGCCCTCGATAATCTGATCGGCTTTGATACACGCGCTAAAGTGACCGGGCGTCACCTCGCGCAGGGGAAACTCGCCCTCTTTGCACTCCGACGCTGGCAAGCGGGCAGCGCGGGTGAAAGGGACAACCGCGCGGCGGGTGGGCCAGATCAGGCGGCATGCCGGGGATGGGCCGCAGCCGCCGCACGTTCCCGCGCAGGTCGGTGCGCGGTACACAGTTAAGCAAGCCCACGGTGTAGGGATGGTACGGCTGGCGGAAGAGATCAACCGTGTGGGCAAGCTCGACAATCTGCCCGGCGTACATCACCGCCACGCGCTGACAGGTCTGGGCCACCACGCCCATGTCATGGGTAACCAGCACCAAGCTCATGGCGTATTCACGCTGTAACTGGATCAGCAGTTTGAGGATCTGGTCCTGAATGGTGACATCCAGGGCGGTCGTCGGTTCGTCGGCCAGGATAATGCGCGGTTCACAGGCCAGCGCCGCCGCAATCACCACACGCTGACACATGCCACCGCTGAACTGATGCGGATAATCGCGTAGCCGTCGCTCCGGGGCGGGGATGCCCACATGGCGCATGAGTTCCAGCGTGCGCGCCTGTGCCTCTCGGTCCGACTGCACAATGCCATGTTCCAGCAGCGCTTCCGAGATCTGGCTGCCAATACGCATCACCGGGTTGAGCACGGCCACGGGGTCTTGGAAGATCATGGCGATCTCCTTGCCGCGGATGGCGTTCATCTGCGTCTGCGAAAGCGAGAGCAGATCCTTGCCGTCATAGAGGACACGGCCCGACACCACTTTGCCCGGCGCGGGGACCAGGCCCAAAATCGAGCGACAGGTCATGCTTTTGCCAGAGCCGCTTTCACCCACTACGCCGAAAACCTCACCCTGTTGAAGCGTAAAAGAGACGTTATCCACGGCGGTGACAATGCCGCGCCGAGTGGGAATCTGGGTGGTCAGATGGTCAACTTCAAGCAGTGGAGCCATTTAGGAATCCTCGTTGCGCAGTAGTTCCGTCACGCCGTCGCCAAAAAGGCTCAGCCCGATCCCCACCAGCACAATGGCAAGGCCGGGCAGGGTTACCATCCACCACGCGCTGAGAATGTAGTTGCGCCCCTCGGCGATCATGGTTCCCCATTCGGCAGTGGGGGGCTGCACGCCCAGGCCCAGAAAGCTGAGTGAAGTAGTGGAGAGGATGACCAGGACAATGTCCGACATGGCGAAGACAATCGCCGGGGTGATCACGTTGGGCAAAATGTGGCGGAACATAATGCGGCTGTTGCTATAGCCCAGTGCGCGCGCCGCCATTACGTATTCGCTGCGTCGGGTCACCAGGATTTCGCCGCGCACAATACGGGCATAGGCGCTCCACCCGGCCAGAGTCAGGGCGATGTACATGCTGAGGATGCCGGGGCCGATAATGGCGATAATCGCAATGACCATAATCAGAAAGGGAAAGGCTGTGAAGGTGTCCACCGTGCGCATGATCACCGTGTCCACCGTGCCGCCCAGATAGCCGGCCAGACAGCCCAGCACCACGCCGATGATCCATGGGAAGAGCACGCTGAGCACCCCAATTTGCAGATCCAGCTTGGCGGCGTGGAGCACGCGGCTGAAGATGTCGCGACCAAAGTTGTCGGTGCCAAAGGGGTGAGCCAGGCTGGGCTTTTGCAACACATTGCTCAAGTTCTGGGCAATGGGATCGTAGGGGGTAATCGATTCGGCGAAGAGGCTGGAGAGGATCATGGCAAGCAGGATGATCGCTCCCACAATCAGCGAGCCGTGGCGCAGGCGCGGAAAGATCGCACGGCGTTGTCGCTCTCCGCCCAGCCAAGCGTCGTTTGCAGATGCTTCCATTACAGATGGATCAATCATAGACCACCCTCGGATCAAGGATAGAGTAGGCAACGTCGGTGAGCAGGTTGATGGTGATCACCAGCACGCCAAAAACCAGCGCCACGCCCTGAATCATAGGATAGTCGCGGGCGAAGATGGAATTGACGATCAGCGCGCCCAGGCCGGGGATGGTGAAGACGGTTTCGATGATCACCGATCCGCCCATAAGCCAGCCGATGTTGAGGCCCAGGATGGTGATGGTGGAGATGGCGGCGTTGCGCAGTACATGCCGCCGCAACAAGCGCGCTGGCTTGATGCCCTTGGCGCGCGCAAATTCCACATAGGGGGCTTTGAGCACGTCAATCAGCGCGCTGCGCAGGTTGCGGATCAACATGGGGGCCAGCGACAGACTAATCGTCAGCGCGGGCAAAAAGAGATGCCAGAGGCGATCCGGGAAGTTGCTGCCATAGCCAGAGACCGGGAAGATCCGCACCCATACGGCGAAGAGAATCAGAAAATTCAGCCCCAGCCAGAAGCCCGGCATAGAGAGCGTGATTGTAAAGACAAGCCGGATCACCTGATCGATTACGCTGTTCTGTTTCACGGCAGCCCACAGCGCAAACGGAATCGTCAACAACAGCGAAAGCAGCGCGGCATAGACGATCAGAAACGAGGTGGCGGGCAGCCGTTCAAAGATCACTGTCATCACCGGGCGGCGAAAGACCAGCGAGACGCCCAGGTTGCCCTGGAATACATCGCCCAGGAAGATCCAAAATTGCTTCCAGATCGGTTCATCCAGCCCCAGCAACGCACGCAACTGCGCGATCTGATCCGGCGTGGCGTGGGTTCCCAACATAATCAGCGCCGGGTCACCGGGGATTAAGCGCACCATTAAAAACACGGTGAGCAAAATCCCAAAGAGCACCGGCAGCATGTGGAGCAGTCGTTTGCGAATAAAACTCAGCGTATCCACTCGGTATCAGTCCTGTGGTCAGTCGGGGCGCGGCATCCGCGCCCCGACTTTATCGAAGGGGTAGACTACTACTCTGCTATTCCGCTGACTTCCAGACTTCCCAGAAACGATGCAACTTGGTGGGGAAGACGGCGAAGCCGTGTACATTGTCTTGGGTGGCCCAGCGGTTGGAGGGGTGGAAGAGCCACAACTGCGGCACTTCGTCCATGGCGATCCGCTGAAGTTCTGCGTACAGTTCGGTGCGCTTTGCCGGATCGAGTTCCGCTTCAGCTTCGCGGCTCAAGCGTACAATATCGGCGTTGTAATAGCCAGTGAAGGCCGCATCTGAGCCACCCTCTTCAATAGACCAGAAGTCAAACGGGAGGTTTTCGGCAGGGTCAATGACGTCATTTGTGCCCAGTTTGTAGAGCATTTCATATTCGCCACCCGACCACATTTCCCACCACGTGCCTTCTTCCACCGGGGAAATGCTCATATCGATGCCAATCTGTGCAAGCTGATCTTTGACGATCACAGCCGTCTGCGAGGCCAGCGAGTCGCCCGCGGGGATGGTCAACGCAACCGCGAAGCCATCGGCAAACTCAGACTCGGCCATCAACGCCTTGGCTGCGTCCAAATCATAGGGAACGCCATACGCATCGGTCCAATAGAGGACACCAGAGCCATAGAACGGCGACTTTGCCACCTCGCCCTGCCCATAGAGGATCGAATCCACAATGGCCTGGCGGTCAATGGCGCGTAACATAGCCTGACGCACCTTGACGTCGGCAAAGGCTGGCACTTTGCGCTGGTTCAGCGGCAGGGCTGCCGTGCCATAGAGTGTCTCCACGAAGACGTCAATATCCTCGACCAGCCGCAGCGCGTCCACTTGGCTGTAGGGAACATCCAGGGCAATGTCTACATCGCCTGATTGAATCTGAAGCACACGCGAGTTGTCTTCCTGCACCACGCGCAATTGGACCTCATCCACATAGGGTTGTTCGGCATCCCAATAACCCGGATTGGGCTTCAGCACAATCATTTGCCCTTTTTCCCAGCGATCCAGACAGAAGGGGCCACTGCCCAACGGCTTCTCGGCCAGGGCCTCTTCGCCCACTTCCTCGGCATAGGCTTGGGAAAGAATTGAACTGCCCCACAAGGTGAGGAACGAAGAGAAGGCCACATTCGGCTTGTCCAGCGTAATCTTCACCGTATGATCGTCCACCACTTCCACCTGGGGATTGGCCGGAAACTGCCAGCTCACATTGGAATCGTCGGCCATGGCCCGATCCAACGAGAACTTCACATCGTTGGCGGTAATCGGCGTGTCGTTACAGAACTTCGCATTTTGCCGAAGATTGAACGAATACACGCTGGAATCCTCGTTGATCTCCCAAGACTCGGCCAGCCACGGGAGAATCTCCGTGCCGTCGGCGGAGTTTTGCACCAGGGTGGCGAAGATCTGGTGCTGTGCCCACAGCGAATTGTTGTCGTTGGTGAACTTGGGATCCCATAGATTAGCATCCCCAGAACGGGCAACAACCAACACCCCGCCCCGTTGAATCTCGCCGGGAGCTGCAACCGGCGCAACCTCTGCGCTGTTTTCCACCGTGGGGGCTGGCGCGGCCGGCGCACAGGCCGATAACATCAGCGCCAACAAAATCAGGAGTAAATAGGTGCGATGAACTTTCAACATTGTCTCCTCCAAAAAATATAAGGGGCGAGAACACCAGCCTGGTCTCACAAAGTGGAACCATTGAGCTGCCTGGTGGCTGGACCAAGCATGGCGAGGGTTCACATGGAAAACTTCGCAAAGGCGAACGCCGGGGGAGAGGTTCGTCTCTCTGGCATAGGCATGACAACTCATGTCCACGCTCTACAAATTGCTGCAAAATTGGAGGATATACAAGAAGTATTTAGATTGTATACAAGATGTATGCAAACATTACCACTTTTTATGATGCTACGCAAGCGCTAAAAAACAACAGGGTTGGAATTTGTAACAATACAGGTGCGACGCACTCGCCAGGAGTAAAACGGTTATGAAACGCTTGTCTAGCGAGTGCATCGTATTCTAGACCTGTATCGTTACTGGATGTTTGGAAAAGGTAAGGTGTTACGTGTAGAATTTCTGACGCTTTTCAATGAACAAGAAGATTGTGTCCTCAAACTCCGGTCCATTGTTGCATACCCATTGTCTGCTGTCTTTGTGCAAGTTGATCCAGCGTGGCCTCGTCGTTCTGGACAAATGCTACAACGCACAGCGTTTCACGGGGGGTGAACAGTCGGATCACGTACTGATTCACATCGATATCGGCGGAGCGAATGCTGGCGGCACGACAGCAGGGGGATATTACCGATCTGGCGCAGTTACGCGCTGTGGGTGTGCCCAGCCCCGATAAAGCCGCGCCCTATGTGCTGCTCAACGGCCAGCGCCCGCGCCATCAAATGCCGCTTTTTTGAGCGCAGAGAATTTCAGAATGGAAGGCAGATGACGCGGCTCAGACGGATTTGCGCAGTTCTGAATCATCCGCTCAATCAGCGCTCCACTTTGTGATCTGAAATAGCCACAAGATCGCCATCAGCCATGATCCCGGCCCCCACAATGCGGTCAGACCCAAGATCGTCCCTGCCGCCAATCCCCACTGATCGTGTGGCGTAGGCCATTGCAGACGGCCCCAGGCCAGCCCCATCCCAGCCCACAGCAGCAGCCCCACCGGCGCTTCTTCGGGGAAGATGCCCAGCAGCAGCAACGCCACGGCAATCATCACCACCTCGCGCCGTGGGTCAGCAGTGCGGCGACTGCGCCGCCCCAACCATTCGCCGCCAAAGGTCAGCACGATGCCCAGCAGCGCGTTGAGCCATATCGCGCCATGTCCCGAGTGGGTCAGCACGGAAAGCGGAATGTAGACGATGCGAAAGGCGAGAAAAAGGCTGGTGATGAAGCGGGGGTTACGCATGGGAGACGAGGGCGCGGGCGATCTCTTGGGCCTGCCCTGGCTCCACCCAAATCAGGCTGTCCACCTGTACGGCGCTGGCCCCGGCTTGCAAACTTTGGCGCGCTTGGGCAAGGGTGTGAATGCCGCCACAGGCAATCAGCGTAATGGGGAGCGAACGGCGTGCCACGGTCAGCAATACGGCCAGCATGGGCGCAAACGCCGCTGGACCATACAGCCTGCCAGTAACAGCAGCCCCGCTACTGTGGAAACCTGCGCCAAGTGACGGCTGTCCGATGACCAGCCCATCCACGCCTAGATCGGCAGCCACGCCAGCCAGCGCGCTGGCGTCGGCCAGCCCCGGCTTGATCCAAAGCGGCAGATCGCTCTCTCGGCGCACGGCGTTGACGAGATCCGCCAGGGCAGCGGGGAAAGTGTCCTCTGGCAACAGCAATTCAAGGCCCAAAATGGCATCACTGCCCAGGAGTCGGCGGGCCGTTGTCGCAGCATCGGCGGGGTGGAGATCGGCGATTTGGGCAATCAGCGGCGTGCCCAAGCGCGGCCAGAGGCGGGCAAACTTTTTCAACACGGCCTGGACGCCGCGGTTTTGTAGTCCGGTTTCCAGCACAACGCCCCCCAGGGTATCGGCCATGCGCGGCGACGCGCTGCCGATCATGGGGCGGCGGGTGATGGGACCGATGACCGCACCGCCAAACTGGGATAGATCTAGCCCGCGATGGATGGCCTCGCCTGTGCCAATGCTGCCCCCGGCCAGTAGAACCGGGGTGTGGACGGGAAATCCAACTTTGTGGCGCGGGGCAAGTTCGATCATGGCGCGGCGATTAGCCCGTGATCTTTTCGATGATGCGCACTTCGCCGGGGCGCAGCGTCAGGCTCTGTTCAATGGTCTCGCCGGTGATCAGATCTTCAACGGCATAGCCCAGCGAGAGCGGCTGGGTGTGGCGAGTATGGTTGAGCAAAAAGAGGATGCACCTGGCATTTTCGCCATAGCGGGCGCAGATCTCCACGCCGGGCAGCGAGGCCATGAGGGGGATGATCCCCAGCGGCGGCAACAGCCAATCAAAGAGCGTTTCATAGAGGCTGGGGCCTCCCATGCAGCCCACGTAAATGGCCTTGCCGCCGCTGGCATATTCTTTGGCGGTGACCGCAGCCTTGCCGCTGTACCAATCGCCGGTGTATGAGGCCAACACCTGGGCATCGGTGGCGTCCAGCACTTCAGTCCACAGACCGACTGGCGATGTGCGCCCCATGCGCAGCACCGAACTCGACCAGCGCAGCCCATTTTGGCGGGCCGGTTCTAGCGAATCGAAGAAGAGCACGGTTGCGCCAAAAAGGTCGTCTAACGGCGCGGGCTGTGGCGAGGCGTAGAGTTTGTTGGTTTCGTCTTTCAACCCGGCCCGCGGCCCCATGATCAGCGTGCCGCCATTTTCCACAAAACGGCGTAGCGCATCGGCCACTGCCGGGCGAATCAGGGTGAGGAAAGGGGCCACTACCACTTTGTAGCGGCTCAGATCACTTTCGGGAGAGACAATCGCCGCCGGGATATTTTTCTCCCACAAGGAGACATAGGGCGCCATGAAAGGCCAGCCCAACCAGGCGCGCCCAGTCATATATTTGGCATCGCGCTCATCCTCGCGATCCATCATCACCGCGGGATTTTCCAGCGTGAAATCGGCGGCGTGGTCATCGCGCAACAATTGGTTGTGGGGTTGCATTTGCAGCGCCCAACGGCTGTCATAGTCGAGCAAAATGGCAATATCGGCAGCGGGCTGGGTATCGGCCAGCCGTGGGGCCAGCCGCTTTAACTCTTCGCCGATCTGCTTGGCTTCGGCATAACCGGCGGTTTGCCGACCGGCATGATCGAGCAGGCCGCTGTGATACTGTTCGCTGCCGCCCAGCGCCTGTCGCCAGCGGAAGTAGATCATGCCGTCTGCGCCGTGGCCGATGCCCTGATAGCTTTTGAGGCGGGTAAAGCCGGGCGGCGTCTGTGGGTTGTACATGCTCCAATTCACCTGCCCCACTTGCTGTTCCATCACCCAAAAGTTGCGCTCCAGCGTGCCCCACATGTGATCATGGGCGGCGGCAATGCTGGCCGGAGTGGCCCCGTGGTGGTGATAGTTGTCCCAACTGACGAAGTCGAGCTTGCGGTCGAGCTTGTAATAGTCAAGCTGCGGGAAGAAGCCCATGAGGTTGTGGGTGACAAAGTGATTGGGACAGAGGCGACGCAGGCTGGCAATCTGCGTTTCGTGATAGGTTACCCAGCTATCGCTGCTGAAGCGGTAGAAATCGAGAATGTGACTGGGGCTGCGCTCTGCCGCCGAGGCCGTGGGCAGTGGGATCTGTGCCCATGTGCGATAGGTCTCGCCCCAAAATGTGCCACCCCAGGCCCGGTTGAGGGCGTCGAGATCACCGTAGCGGTCTTGCAGCCAGCGCCGAAATTGGGCGGCGCAGTCGTCGCAATAACAGCGCGCCGTGTCGTGACAGCCAAATTCGTTGTCGGTCTGCCAGCCGATGACGTGCGGATGGTTGGCGTAATGGGCAGCCATCGTCTCGACAATGATCCCGCTGCGTGCTTGATAGACGGGGGAGTTGGCGCAGGCTTCGCGGCGTGTGCCGGGGCCGAACCGTCGTCCCGTTGCGTCGACTTGGGTGATCTCCGGGTGGGCGGCCAGCAGCCAGGGCGGCGGTGTACACGTGGGCGTGCCCAGCACAATCTTGAGATCATGGGCAGCCAGCACTTCAATGGCACGGTCCAGCCAGGCGAAGTCAAAGCGATCTGCCTCTGGCTCCAGCAATCCCCAGGCGAATTCAGCCAGCCGCACGGTATTAAACCCGGCCTCGGCCATCAAGCGGGCGTCGGTTTCCCAGCGCGCCTCGCCTTCTTCCAACCACTGGCTCCATTGTTCCGGGTAATAGTCGCAGCCGAAGAAAATCATGGGGTGTGCTTTCTGGTGGGTCGTGGTTGGTAATTTGGATTTAACAAGTAAGGAATAATGAGTAGAGCTTCGTCAACAGGGCGGGTTCCCAAACCTGAATCAACGTCGTCCGCTCCAATTACTTATGACTCATGACTCTGCAAAAGGTCTCAATATCAATATTCGATCCGCAGGCAATCACGCCGACACGCTTGCCCTGGATTTTCTCGCGCAGCGGGCCGATCATGGCGGCGGTGGCGGCGGCACAGGCCGGTTCACACGCCAGGTTCATGCTGTCAAAGAGCAGGCGCATGCCGACGCGCAGTTGATCGTCGCTCACCAACACCAACTCATCAATAAATCGCTGACAGAGGGAGAAACTGTAGGGTTCGGCGCGCGGCGCGCCCAGGCTATCGGCAATGGTCGTCACCTTTTCAATGGCCTGCGGAGACCCAGCCTGAAAACTGCGCCACATACTGTTGGCCCCTGCGGGTTCGACGCCATAGACAGCGCAATTAGGCTGCATCTGCTTCACAGCCGTGGCGATCCCGGCGGCTAGTCCGCCGCCGCCAATCGGAATAATCACGGCGTCCAGATCGGGGATCTGTTCGCAGAGTTCCATGCCCACCGTGGCTGTGCCCAAGATGGTGTATTTGCCTTCAAATGGATGCACAAAGGTGCGGCCTTCGGCTTCGACAATCTCGTTGACACGCGCAAAGGCGGTGTGGACATTGTCCACAAGCACAACCTCTGCGCCGTAAGACTGGCATTTTTGCACACGCGCCGGCGGAGCCGATCGGGGCATGACCACTTTGGCTGTGCTGCCCAGGAGAGCGGCGGCATAGGCCACAGCGATGGCGTGGTTGCCTGCGCTGACAGCCGTTACACCGCGCTGGCGGGCTGCTTCGTCCAGCGCCAGCAGGTTGCGGATGGCGCCGCGGGCTTTGAACGTGCCCGTGCGCTGAAAGAGTTCTAACTTGAGAAAGACGCTAGTCTCTTCCCCCACAAGCATGTCAAGTTCCCGGTCCGACCAGCGCCAAACGGGCGTCTCGACCACATAGGGCTGCAAAATGCGCCGGGTTTCGCGAATTTCATCCAGGGTGGGAATGTCGAGGGGGGGCATGGTCGGATCTTTCTTGGGAATGCGATTGGGTGAGTAGGCGATAAGGAGATCGGTGAAATGGGCCAATCACCCAGCGTTAAGTTTAGCACGGTGCGGCGCTCAATTCGCCTTTTCACGCAATCAACGTGCCCTTTGTGCTGGGCACATCTTGGCGGCGCGGGTCGATCTGCGTGGCAATGTCCAAAGCGCGGCCCAGGGCTTTGAAGAGCGCCTCGGCCTTGTGATGGTCGTTGCGGCCATAAAAAACCTGGGCGTGTAGGTTCAGCCGTCCGTGAATCGCCAGGCTTTCAAAGAGATGAAAGAGCAGATCCGTGCCCAACGTGCCCAACTTGGGCGTGACGAATTCGGCATTAAAAACCGAATAGGGGCGTCCGCCCAGGTCAATGGCAACCAGAGCCAGCGCTTCGTCCATGGGCACATAGCTGTGGGCGGTGCGTACAATGCCCCGGCGGTCACCCAGCGCTTGATCGAGCGCACGCCCCAGACAGATGAAGACATCCTCGGCGGTGTGGTGTTCGTCAATGTGTAGATCGCCCTCCGCCTTCACCGTGAGGTCAAACAAGCCATGCCCGGCAAACAGCGTCAGCATATGATCCAAAAAGCCGATGCCCGTCTCGATCTGGGCGTGGCCGCGTCCGTTGACGGTAAGGGATAGCTCAATTTGTGTTTCTTTGGTCTTGCGTTGAATCTCCGCTCTGCGCATCCACGTTCTCTTTCAAACTTTAACCACAGAGTTCACAGAGGAGGCACAGAGACAGATCTTTGTGTTCTTTGTGTTCTTTGCGGTGAATTTTTATGGTTACTCACTCCCGCTATGATACCAGACTTTGCACATGTTGCCGCAATCCATCTTCAATGGAGGTGGCGGGCACCGCAAGACCGCTGTTGTGCAGCCGGGTCAGATCATAGAAACGGTGACAGAGGAATGAGGCATGTTCGGGATGGGCGGCGGCATACTCCGATACAGGGATCTCTTCGATCCGACACGGCGTCTCCAGCACGTCGGCGATGATCTCGTAATAGCGCCGGGATTGGATAACGTCTGGCCCGGCACTGTTGAGAATTGCCCCATGCACAGAGCGATTGCCCGCACAACTGAGGATGGTTTCGGCCAGATCCGGGGCAAAGATGGGCTGCTGCAGAAAGTGCCCGCCGCCCACCAGTCGCAACGGTTCCCCGCGGCGCATACGCTCGATCAGCTCACGGTCGCGGCCATGTGTGGGCAAGCAGCCAAGCTGTGATCCTGGCCCGTAGATATGGCCGGGCCGCAGCACTGTCCAGCGCATGTCGCCGCTGTCACTGTTTTCAAAGATGATTTCACACTGGCGTTTTTTGCCGCCGTAGCCCTCGGTCAGATAATGGGCAGGCGTTTCGGCTTGGGGAAAGCTGCGCCGTTGGGGATCATAGACAAAATCGGTGGAGATGAAAACCAACTGCGCGGCCCGCTCGCGGAAGAGTTCCACATCCTGTTCGGCGTCGGCGGCATCAAAGCCGATACAATCGACGACCAGATCCCACGTTGCCGCGCCAAGCGCCGCCGATAACGCGCCGCTCTCCTTGCGGTCGGCCACAATCGGCGTCACCCCGGCGGGCAGCGGACGTTGTCCACGCGTCACCGCCCAGACCCGATGTCCGGCGCCGATGGCCTGCCGCGCCAATGTGCCGCTGAGAAAGCCGCTGCCGCCGATGATCAAAATGTCCAAAGTCTGCGCCATGATGGGCCTTTCTGAATGGGGATAGACTGCGCAGTGCCACAAAGGAACAGTTTCTGCTCTTTGAAACATGTTCTTGTGTGCTGCTGCGGAGTATCATAGGAGAAGTCGAACTTTTCCAAAAAGTTCGACTTCTGGGTCAAGTATAAAAAATGGTTGCTGTGATCTGCTACCGGTTCACAAATGGGATATGTACAGACCAGGGCAGATCCTCAGGGATGGTCACTGTGCCCGTGACCGTTGGTGTTGCGGTTGGCGTTGTGGTTGCGGTTGGCGTTGCCGTGGGTGTCGGTGTGACGGTCCCCATTGTCATGGGCGTTGCGGTTGGTGTGGCGGTTGCCGTAGGCGTGGCAGTGACTGAACCGGTGGGCGTCGGCGTGCTATTTTCTTGCCAGCCTTGCAGCAGATCGCGCAGGGCTTGCGGCGAATTTTGCGGCGCGCCCTGTCCCGCCTGATCTTTTTCATTGAGACCGTGGCACGAGCCACACACACGGATCTCGCCGGGCTGAAAGGTGAGCCAGTAGCGCTCGCGCACAATGCCAGTACCATCGTCGTCGGTGAGTTGCCACGAGAGCGCGCGGCGGGCTGGCACAAAAGCGGCCATGGAGCCATCAGCGGCAATCTCCACACTGCCCAGCGGTGAATTTGCTTCCAGCGCTGGATTGGCACTCACGGCGGCGTTGTCATGCAGAATCTGGGCCAGCACACGCCGTCCGGGGTAGGGATCATTATTGTAGCCGCCAGTGAGACCGCGAATTTGATCGGCTTGGAAGAACTGCATATAGGCTACTTCGTATAGTTTACCCGTCCCAGCCACAGTCTGGGTAGTGCTCTCAAAGACTTTGAGATTGCGCGGCTGCTGCCGATCCATATCATCGCGGCTGGTGACGTTGCGGGTGACGGCGATGGCGAGATTGTTCTGGCGCAAGAAAGTCTGCAATTCAACCAGATCAATATCAAGCTCGTCGAGAATCTGTTGCTCGGGTGCAGGCAAGGGGAGCGTCAGGCGTTGGGGGATGGCACGCGGACGCACCTCCACTGGCTGCAACTCCCACAGCGCCCCGTTGTATCCAACCAAATTATCCGGATCCCAATAGCTGATGCTCTCAATGATGCCGCCGGTGAGCGAACCCCCCGCCCGCCAGTAGCCATCGTTGCCTTTGGTGACAGCTTTGATCTTGAAATCATAGCGAGACTTGGGGGCGGCAGTGCTGCCCTCGTTGCGATCCTCACGTGTTTCGGCTGTATGCACCGCCAGCAGCGTCCCGTCGGCCAGCGGCAATGGATCCCGGTAAAACCCAGAATGGTTGGCGCTGGGGCTGTTGGTAAAGCTGGATGTGTCGCGATGGGTCATATACTCCACCAAAATGTGATCGGCATCCAACGTGGGCGGCGCGGTGATGGCGATGATCTGCCCGGCAGCGTGGGTGCTAAACTCTGGGGCATCCACGCCGATATAGCGGCCTGGCTGGCTGGGAGCTTCTTTGATCTGGAGCATATTGGTGATGCGGTTGGCATTGAAGCGGCTGTATTGGCCGTAATACTCTTCCACGTTGGGATCATCATCAAAGGTGGCGGAAATGTAGCCGTGTAGTTCATGCCGCCCCAAGTGGTTGAGCACTTCGCTCTCGCTGCCGTCCTCTAGGATGGTCCAGGGGAAGAAGTGGTTGAAACTATGTCCGGCCAAGTGGCTTCCTGCCAGCAGATCCGTGCGACATGCGCGCGGTTCGGGAAAGACCTCGGTGCGCGCTGTCAGCCGGGTGGCCGCGGCGGATTCGTCAGAATAGTTAAAGGTGCCATAGGCATTTGTGCCACAATCCCCCGTCCCCTCAGCGCCAGCGTCGCCGTCGGCCTGTTGATCACGTTGCAGATGATCCCATTGGGTGAAGACGACGCGGCCAAAGCTATCGATGCTGGGCGTGAAATCACCCGATGGCGCATGGTTGAGGATGAAGAGATCGCCTGTGGACGGGTCCAGGCTCCACAGCCCGCTGACCGTGGGCGCTTCTTCGTATTCATCTAATTGCGGGTAGAGATGGCGCTCGCCACTGCGCGGCCGGTCTGTTGTAAAAATGATGCGGCCATCGGTTCCGTAAATGGGGGAGATGTTATTGTACTGCTGCGGCTGGTTGGGCACAAGCTTGATCACAGGCGTCTCGTTTTTGCCCAGACCGCTGATCTCGTAGAGCTGCCAATAGAAAGTCTTGACCTGATAGCGCTGGGTGGGCGCGCCGATGACCATGCTAAAGAGCGCTTTTTGGCCGTTCCAATGTACCGCCGGATCGCGCACGGCGATGGCATTAACGCCCTGTAATCCGGTCTCGCCATAGCCTGCGGCGGCGGTGAGATTCTTGAGCGTGCCGTCAGGATAGCGAATCCATAGATCACCGCCGCGGCCCACATCTTGCATCGAAGCTTGGTGGTTGCCAAAGACGGCCCCAATCGTGGTGAAATCCTGGGGAATGGGGACCTGTGTGACAAACAAAATGGGAAAGGCCAAGTCAGTTGGCACGGTGGGGACAAAGGCAGGCGCAGCACTGGCAACGCCCATGCTCAGACACAGGATAAACAACTGAAGCACAAGCACAGACAGTTTGCTTTTCATGGACGACACCTCCGGGAATGATTCTGCACCCGCGTGCGATTAAAAATATTGGGTAGTGGAATTGTACCGGCCTCGTTCTCTAGACTCTCCAATACCCAATATCCAATACCCACCCTCACACTTGTTGTGACCGATCAGGTTGGCGAGATCGGGCACGTTGTTGGAATAGACTCACCTCGGCGATCTCGCTGGACGAGGGTTGCAGATAGTGCTGCCGATAGAGCGAAACGCCCGTGAGCAGCGTAAACTGGAGAATTGCCAACGAAATCGCCGAGAACTGATCAAAATAGAACACCAGTAAGTTCACCACAGTCAATGAGAGCAATAGGCCAAAGTAGGCGGAGAGAGTTGCCAAACGTTCGCGTTTGAGCAAAAAGAGCAGTCCGCCGCCACACAGCAGGATCCCCACAGCGCCTTCAAGAAAGAGTCGCACAATCAACAGAAAGGTGAAGTTTGCGCTGGCCGAGCGACCATTACCCAGCAGCAGCCAGAAGGCATCGTCCACAGCAGGGCTGGCGGGCAAAAGCACGGTCAACTCTGCCAGCGCGCCCAGCCCCATAATCAGCAGCCCGCTAGCCAGAAGACTACGCAGCCAGGGGCGGGGCAGATAGTGCAGCACGGCGGTATCGATCCACTGTCGGGCGTGTTCCTCCACAGAGATGCGGCGCGGGGCCAATTCTAGCGAATCGGCCATGACAAAGGCCAGCAGCGATTGGGCCAGGGCGGCGTGGTTGGGGTGCTCTGTGTGCTTTGCCACGCCTTGCAACCGAGCAATTAAGATCGCCCGTTCGTGGGGATCGAGATCGTGATCCAGTACCTCTTGCAGCCCGTCAAAAGCCCGGTATAGCTCGGCAGCGCGGATCTTCGCTGGCGGTGCGGCGTACACGCAGATAGAGCAACACCACCAGCAAAAAGAATGCGTAGATAATCGGCGCGGCGGGCGGGTAAAAATAGTCGTTGCTTTGGGTAATGAACTTGCCCACCTCGTCGATAAAAAGGCCCACGCCCGCACCACCCAGCATGCCACCCACGGTATAGACCCAGCGATTGGCAAGCAAGAGAGGCAAGAGGGCGGCTATAAAGAGCAGCAGCCCTCCCCATAACACATGGGCGATGTGCAGTTCGCTGTTGCCTAGTTGTGGATACCCCGTCAGCTCCAAAAAGAGGCGGGTCAGGCTCACCGACGCCGCAAAACTCAACAGGCTGTAGAGTAGATAGCTCTCGGCCCCTTCGCGCTTCACCAGCGTTTGAATGTGGCTAAATAGTCTGTTCACAGGCGTGTTCCTCTGCTAAAAAGGCATCGTTCATGGATGCATAGTATAGCAGAGATGCAATATGGACTGTTAGCGGCGGGTGATAGCCAAAGTGTAACAGGGTGGGCTTTTATGCGCTGTGTGATGAGGGCAATTTTTGTGTGATCTGCAACACATGGATTCTCACGGAGATGTTGAAATCCTAAAAATGTTGAACGATACGGGTGCGACGCACTCGCCAGGGGGAGAATGGGTGTGAAAAGCTTGTGGGGCGAGTGCGCCGCAGTAGACCTGCATAGATACTAAATTCAGTCCGACAACGGTTTTCTATTGCAAAGGGACCGGCTCAAAACCAGTCCCCTTTCTTGATTTATGCTTTTGCCAGAGCCAGCGCCTGGGTCAATGCAACTTCTTCGCCGAGTGTGGGCCGAAATTCCAGCCCCACATGTCCGCTGTATCCGATGGCATCAATGGCCCGAAAGAGTGCAGCGTAATCATTTTCGCCCCCCAGCAACTCATGGCGCCCCGGCACGCCGGCGGTGTGGATATGGCCGATCTGTCCGGCATAGCGCTGTAAATTGGCAATGAGATTGCCCTCGCTGATCTGCTGATGGTAGAGATCATAGAGAATGGTCAGCGCCGGCGAGTCTACCTCGGCCACAATGTCGCTGGCCTGCGCCATGGTCACCAGCCAATAGCCAGCGTGATCCACAAAGGGGTTCAGCGGCTCCAAAAAGAGGGTAATGCCTTTATCGGCAGCCACGGCAGCCATTTTGCGCAGTTTACGCACCACGCGCCGCCGGGTGATCTCGTAACTTTCCCCGGCCACCACATTGCCGGTGGTCACAATCACGCCATTGCCGCCAAATGAACGGGCCACATCCGCGCTGTCGGACACCCCTTGTACAAGCGCTTTCTCATTGTCGGGGCGGACCACAGCAAAGCCTGGCTCCAACGCCAGGGCGGCCAGAGTCAGCCCGCTCTCCTGGGCGGCGGCGCGGCATGGCGTCGAGATCTTTGGCCTTCCAGCCCCAAAACTCAAAAGCCGAAAAACCCAAGCCAGCACTGCGCCGAATGCGTTCAGGGTAGGGCAGATCTGTCCAAAACATTTCAATACAGACGGATAGCGTAACCATAACCTCTCCTGTGGATAGGTGGGGATTGTGTAAATTGCCACTGAGGCGATTGTACGAAATAAGGATGCACAAGTCCCCGGCACTTCATAGACTTAGGACAGAAAGTGCCGGGGACTTTACCCCTCACGACTACGTGGGTGAGACGGGGATGTTCATGCCTATCCCAGGTGAATTAGTCGGCCAGGGTGCTGGTATCGCCGATGGGCTGGCCCAGCGCCTGGGCCTTGAGCAGGCGGCGCATAATCTTGCCGCTGCGTGTCTTGGGCAGGCTGTTGACAAACTCGATCTTCGACGGCACAGCAATCGGTCCCACTTCGCTGCGCACGTGCGCCTTGAGTTCGTCTACCAGGGCGGGGCTGCCATCCACGCCGTTGTTGAGAATACAATAGGCGTAGATCACATTGCCCTTAAGTTCGTCGGGCACGCCGATCACCGCGGCCTCGGCCACATGTTTGTGGCTGACCAGCGCGCTCTCCACCTCTGCCGTGCCCAGGCGATAGCCGCTGACCTTGAGTCACGTCGTCCATGCGCCCGATCACCCAGAAGTAGCCATCCTTATCCTTGCGGGCGCTGTCGCCAGAGAAATACCAACCCTGCTTGGCAAACTCGGACCAATACTGTCTGCACGTAGCGGTCGGGATCGCCGCAAATGGTGCGCAGCATGCCCGGCCACGGCTGTTTGATCACCAGATTGCCATCCTCGTTGGCGGCGCAGCTTTCGCCGTCTTCATCCACCACATCGGCGTCGATGCCCGTGAAGGGCAGCGTGCCGCTGCCCGGTTTGAGCGGAACCACGGGCATCGGCGTAATCATAAAGCCGCCAGTCTCGGTCTGCCACCATGTATCCATAATCGGGCATTTCTCTTTGCCGATCACCCGTGTAATACCAGCTCCACGCTTCGGGGTTGATCGGTTCACCCACCGAGCCGAGCAAACGCAGGCTGGTCAGATCATGGCGGTTCGCCCAGGCATCACCAAAGCGCATCAGCCCGCGAATGGCCGTCGGCGCGGTGTAGAGAATCGTGATGCCGTATTCTTCGACCAGCTTCCACCAGCGGTTGGGGTACGGGTAGTCGGGCGCGCCTTCGTACATGAAACTCGTCGCGCCCAGGATCAGCGGAGCATAGACGATATAGCTGTGTCCCGTGATCCAACCCGGATCAGCCGCGCACCACCAGCGATCGTCGTCTTTAAGGTCAAAGACATATTCCAGCGTGGTCGAGGTATAGACCTGATAGCCGCCTGTGGTGTGCAGAATGCCTTTGGGCTTGCCTGTAGTGCCCCTGGTGTAGAGGATGAAAAGGGGATCTTCGGCATCCATACTTCGGTTTCACACTTGGGGCTGGCAATGGGCAGCGCCATCAGATCATGCCACCAATAATCGCGGCCCTGCTCCATGCTCACTTGCTGACCGGTGCGCTTTGTAGACGATCACCGTTTGCACCACGGGGCTGCGGCGCACGGCTTCGTCGACAATGTCCTTGAGGTTGACGATTTTGCCGCGCAGCCACGCCCCGTCACAGGTGATCAGCACCCTGCTTTGGGCGTCTTCAATGCGATCGGCAAGCGCCTGTTCGCTGAAGCCGCCGTAAACCACGCTGTGGACCGCGCCGATTTTAACGGTGGCCAGCATCGCAATGGGCAATTCCGGTATGCGGCCCATATAGATGGTGACAGTGTCACCCTTTTTTCACGCCCATGCCCTTGAGCACGTTGGCGAATTTGTTGACTTCTTGCCAGAGACGACAGTAGCTAAAGGTGCGCTGTTCGCCGGCTTCGCTCTCCCAGATCAGGGCGAGTTTGTTCTTGCGCCATGTCTTGATGTGACGATCCAGGGCGTTGTAGGCCAGATTGGTCTTGCCGCCTGTATACCATTTGTAAAAGGGCTTGTCGCTGTCGTCCAGCACCTTGTCATAAGGCTGGAGCCAGTCGATCATCTCTTTGCCGTGGGCGTCCCAATAGGCTTCAATATCGGCCAGCGCTTCCCCGCGCAGTTCGAGGTAATTGGGCACATTGGCCTGGCGGATCACATCGGGCGAAGGCTCGTAGATCTCGCTCTCTGCCGCCAGGATTTCTCCCTCGCGCTTCTCGTCCATGTGGACATTGGGATCGAGATTTGCCATAGGTCTCTCCTTGTTGGGAAGGTATAGTGTCGATTATGGTTGTGCTATGCTGTCAAATTTTGGGGGTCAAACCTGAGCCGATCATAGCACAATTCAGAGATTTTGCCATGTCCACGGCAGGGAGTGGGTACTGCAACATTCCGGGATTAGCCCACAGATTTAGCATAATCTGAGCCTTGTTTTGGGCCAATCCCGGAATGTTTGCCCCCTCTTCTACTTCTGCCCCTGATGCCAAGACATCGCTTCGCCGCGCACAATGCGCGAGCGCAGCTCGTAGCGGCCCGGCCATTCCACGGGCAGATCGCCATTTTCCACCATGAGTTTGAGCGGGTTGACCTTCGTCTTCAGTGGCAAATAGACGCGCTGACGTTTGCGCGCCGATTCAAAGAGCGCCATCATCACCTCTTGCACGGCACGAGCGCGTTCGCCGCTGCTAATGGGGTTGGTGATCTTGCCTTCCACCCAGTCGATGGTCTCCTGGCATTGATGGCTCCAGCAATCGTGCCAGGGCGCTTCTACAGTTTGCCAGCCCTCGGACGCTGAATTGAGATAGCGCACCGTGCCGATCTCATAGTTATAGCGCGCCGAAGGGCCTTCGGGCATATACATGGGCAGATCCGTGGGGATCACTTCGTCGGGATGATGCGCAATGTCGAACTCCATGATGCCGTCGCTGCCAATCACACGGCAGCCCTGGCCCAGCCCGCGCACAAGATTGCCCTGAATCAGAATCGTGGCCCCGTTATTGCAACCAGCCAGCCCCATACAGGCATCCTCGGCGGGCAGACCCCGCTCCACTTGATCCGTGGTGCGCTCCACTGCGCCCATGACCCATTCCACGCGCGGTTCATCCATCAAAAAGAGGGCGAGGCGAATGTTATGGGAATTGGTGTTGAGGATGTTGCCGCCGTCATCGACCTGCACTTGGGTCACCTTGCCGATGACGCCCTGGCGGATGAGTTCGCGCGCTTTGAGCCAAGTGGCGTGATGAGGGCGCTGAAAGGCAATCACCAGTTTAACGCCGTTGCGCTCGCAGGCGGTGAGCATGGCGTCGGCTTCTCCCAGGTCCACGGCCATGGGCTTTTGGCAGATAATGGCCTTGGGGCGGCGGGCGGCAGCGGCGATGACCATCTCGGCATGTTGCTGATGCCACGAGCAGACGTCCACAAAATCGGGGCGCTCGTTGTCCAACATTTCGCGATAGTCAGCGTAGCGCTGCTTTTCGCCCACGCCGAAAAAGTCGCCAAACTCGCGGCGGGCGTCGGGGTTAGTATCCGCCAAGGCGGCAATGGCGGTGGGTTGGCCGGGAACGCCCAGCCAGCCGCGGGCGTGGACACGGGCGATCATGCCACAGGCAATGATGGCGGTACGATATTGGGACATGGAAACCTTCCTTGTGTGTTTGGATCTGTTGGGGTGATGATAGAAGGTAGTGTACTCGGAAGGCGGAGGGTATGACAAGATTGGGGGATTGTGGCTACTTCATTGAGCAGCCCATTCCAACAACCATGCCTCCACTTCGGGGATGCCTTCGCTGAGACGGGCGGCGGCCACCACGGGCAGCCAGCGTCGATAGTCGGCCTGGCTACCGGGGTGTGCTCTGAAATAGTGGCGAATGTAGAGAGCGTGAAACAGGCGTACAAAGAGCTTTTGCGATTGGTTCGGGATTTGCGAAGTGGCCGCTGCCCCCAACGCCAGCACCGTGGTGCGCGCCACATCGGCCAGGGCATTGCCCACCGTGGCGTCTGTCCAGTCGATGATGACCGCGCCGGCATTGGTCATCAAAATGTTGGCGGGGTGAAAATCACCGTGACAGAGCGTGTTGCCATCGGGCAGAGCGGCCAGGGTCGAGAGAAGACGGGCGCGCAGCGAGCCAGGCAGCGCTGTGTCAGCTTCGATCTTATGCGTCAGCCGCCCACGCTGGCGCGGGATCTGGGCGGCTGGCATGACGGCGTGAATGGCGCTGTGCAATGCGGCCATACGCCGGGCAGAGCGGGCGACTGCCCACGGGCGGCGCGCCAAAAATTCCCACAGCGATGGCCCCTGGACACGGGCATAGATCAGCCCGCTACGCTCGCCAATTTGGATCTCCTCACCCACGGCAGGCACAGGCAGCCCACTTTCGGCCACGGCGCGCGCCATGCGTGCTTCGTGGGCCACCGCCTCTGTGCCCCACGAAGCATAAAATAGCTTTAAGATCTGATCGCCCGGCCAAGCGTAAATCTCCGCCGTGCGGCCATAGGCAATCGGTTTGCCAATCTCGTCCAGTGTCAGGTGCATAATCTACATCTTTACCACGGCTCCCCACAGCGGGGGCAACGTAAGGCTAAGGTGAGCGCCATCAACCGAGAGCGTCGTCCCCAACAGATCGTGCGGGACGGCATTCAAGGGCAGCGCCAGCGTCACGCTCTGGGCGTGATGTGTGTTGTTCAGCGCCACCCAGATGGTTTCATCGTGCAGGCTGCGCTGATAAACGTAAATTTGGCGAGCGTCGTCAATCAGCACCGTTTGAAAATCACCCAAACGCAGCGCAGCGTGTTGATTCCGCAGATGAATCAGTTGTGTGTAGGTTTGCAAGAGATCGCTGTTGATTTCAACCGGATCGGGTGTGGCGCGACGGCTGCCATCGGCTCTCCTGTGGAATGGGAAGGTTGATAGAGGTGGTATACCACAAAAGCTGCCTCCACAAAACCTTCCATCCAGCCGAGTCTCATTTCTCCCAGATTGGCGAGGGTTCCAATGTTGCCAGAACTTGTATCGCCCGCTGTGGAATTGATTTATGTTGGAACCGAGACGCCAACATGAGAGGGGGAGATGGACGCTGCGTCCATCTCCCCCTCCCGTTTTCTAACCGCTATCTTTGATTGTCGTGGAGTCTAGCATCCACATGAATTCGAAGATTAATCCCATTCGTAGAACCGAAATAGGACAGAGCAGTACGGATGCATGTTCCTTTAGGCGATTGAATCCTTGTCCAGCACTTCTTGGACCAGTTCATGAACCAGCGCTACGCCTTCATCAAAGCCGACGGAATCCGTCCAGATCGCTTGCAGGTTGTTGTTCATCGTATCCACAAACTCTGTGGTACGGGCATTGGCTGGGCGGTGCCATTTGCTTGGGCCGTTTGGATAGAGTTGCTGATGGATGCCAAAGATGGGATGAATGGCATTCAGTTCTTCGCTCTCCCACACATCCTTGCGACCGCCAGGGCTACCTGCGCCGAACAGAACATGTTCGATGCCATCTTCTTTGGTGCCATAGAAAGCCAAGACGTCGAAAGCTTCGGACGGGTGTTTGGAATTGCCCGTAACGCAGAATGCCCCCGCCGATACCTGCGATCCGCGTTCGCCATTCGGGCCGATTGGGGCGGGAACGACATCCCATTCAAAAGGAAGTTCGCCAGCCTCAGCCATATTTTTGTACTGTCCTACGCGGCCAGGGGTGGTGTTGTAGATGGCGACTGTGCCGGCCACGAAGTTTTCGTGCTGCTGATCCCCACAGAGACAAGGGTCCACGGCATCGGCGTGTTGCAGGTCGTAGAGCCAGCGCAGCCCGGCGATGCTCCCTGCCTGATCGAACATAGAGAGTGTGCCATCTTCGTTGATAGCATCGCCGCCGAAGGTGCGAAGATAGGAGGGGATATGCTCCTGACCGGTGCCGCTGGCGCGGATCCCCCAGACTTCGGGGGCGGCAGTGGTGGCTTTGGCAATTGCCTGTAGATCAGCCGTCGTCCAACTGGCATCGGGCACTTCCACGCCTGCGGCTTCAATCAGGGTCTTGTTGATGTAGTAGGCTGTGGTGCCATAGTGACCATGATTGGGGAGGGCATGGAGCTGACCGTTAAGGGTGAGGGCAGCCAACAGCGACTCCCAGAAGGGGGAGAGATCGTATGATTTGGCGGCGATAATGTCATCCAGCGGAATCATCACCCCTTTGGCCTTGTGTTCCGGCGGATTGTTAAGATAGGTCCAGACCACATCTCCCACAGTGCCAGAGGCGGAGAGGGCGTAAATCTTGGTGTACATTTCGGCCCCGTCCAACTCGTCGATCTCCAACTTCAAGCCAGGATGCTGTTCTTCAAAAAGCGCAACACGGCTCTTGTGCCAGTCGGCATGAGCGCCTAGCCGGGAATGGAAGAGCAGCGTAATTGGCTCTTCAGAAGGGGCTGCGCTGCCAGCCGCAGGTGCGGCTCCTGGGGCTGCGGGAGCGGCACAGGCAGCGAGGGCAAGCGACCCCGCCAATGTCAGGGATCCTGCCAGGAACTGACGACGGCTCATACTTTTGGATATCATGTAACTTTCTCCTTGTAGTGAACAAAACGACTAGTGAACAAAACGACCAAATGAGAAGTGAGGGAACATAGAAAAAGAGAGTCGTTCTATCCTTTAATGCCGGACATCACAATTCCCTGAACTAAATAGCGCTGTGCCAAAAAGAAAAGCACGATAATGGGCAAGGTCATCATGACACTGGCGGCCATAAGCAAGTGATATTTCGGCTCTGTGTCGTCGGTGACGACGGCCACAGATTGGAAGTAGCGGATGCCGACTGCCAGCGTAAATTTTGACTTGGTGTTGAGGAAAATAAAGGGATGCAAAAAGGAATTCCATTCGGCCATAAAGGTTAGCACAGCCGCAGTGGCCGTCACCGGCACAGAGAGGGGCATGAGAATCTGCCAAAAAATACGCAGATAACCTGCACCGTCAATCCGGGCCGCTTCGTCCAGATCGATGGGAATGCTCATGAAAAACTGGCGCATGAGGAAGATGAGAAAGGCTCCCCCGCCGAAGAATGAAGGGACCATCAGCGGCTTATACGAATCCATCCATCCGATCTTGGCGAACATCAGATAGAGGGGAATCAGCGTAACCTCCACAGGCAACATCATCGTGCTGAGGGTAAGTAAAAAGAGAGGGTTGCGGCCCGGATAGCGAAAGCGGGCAAAAGAATAGCCGACCAGCGCAGCCGTAAGCACAGACCCAAAGGTGGCGACAGAAGCAACCAAAACCGAGTTCCATGTCCAGGCTCCCCACGTAACGATTTCAAATACTTGTGGATAGTTTTGAAATTGTGGCACTTCGGGAAACCAGGTGGGTGGGAAAAGGAACAACTCTGCACTCCGTTTGAGGGAAGAAAGAATTGTCCAGACAAAGGGGAACATAAAGACAGCAGAGGAGACGATGGCGATTACATAGAGTACGCCCCGTCCCAGCGTCCGCCGCAGGGTCGCCGATTGTAACCATGAGGGGCGCGCAGGTGTGTGCTCCCTGGATTGCTGTCTGGGCGTTATAATTTCACCTGCCATTAGTCCACCTCCCCGGCGTAGTAGACCCACCGTTTTGATTGCATGAACTGCACATAGGTAAAAGCGAAGAGTATGAGGAAGAATATCCAGGCCAGCGCCGACGCATAGCCCATTTCAAAATAGCGGAAGGCTTTGCTATAGATATGCAGAGAGTAGAACCAAGTGGCATAGGCGGGACCGCCCTGAGTGGCAACAAAGGCCGCCGCAAAGACGCGCAGTGCCCCGATCACTCCCAGCACAGTGTTGAAGAAAATGGTGGGGGTAAGCATCGGAATGGTCACATTCCAGAATTTCGCCCATGTCCCCGCGCCGTCCACCACCGCCGCGTCATAAAGTTCCTGGGGCACGCCCTGCAACCCGGCCAGGAAGATCAACATGGTGTTGCCGCCAATCGCGCCCCACATTGCCATGATAATCAGCCCTGTCATAGCCCAAGCCGGGTCACGGAACCAGCCGGGAGCATCAGCGCCGCCGGTCAATGTGCGGATCCAGTGGTTAATCGGCCCAACCTCGGGGTTGAATATCCACCCCCAGAGCACAGCCGCCGCCACAATTGGCGTCAGATGGGGCAGAAAGAAAAAGGTGCGAAACCAAGTAGTGCCGCGCAAGGCTTGGTTGAGCAACAGCGCAGCGAGGAGTGATCCCACAAGGGAGAAGGGCACAACAATCAGCGCGTACCGAAAGGTTAACAGCAAAGAGGGCCAGAAAAGACGATCTTTTGTGAAGATTTCAACAAAATTGTCCAGCCCCACCCATTTGGGCGTGTTGACAACATCATAGCGGGTAAAACTCAGGTATCCTGACGTGATCATCGGCCCCAAGATAAAAAGGGCCAGCCCCAGGAGCCAGGGCAACAGAAAGAGATAGCCAGCGACAGCTTCATGGAAACGCAGCCCCTTTGCCCATTTCGGCGGCCAACTGCGACTGTCCTTCATCGCGTTCGTACTCATTATGGTCACTCCCCAAGAATGGATTGTCGATAACGGCTTATGACGGCTGGCGACAACGCTGATTTCGATATGGAAAATGCAGGAGGGATGTACAGTTGTGTTGATGTGGGTGCGGACAAAATATAGCACAGCTTCTCACGAGGCGCAACCATGCAACCAAGGTGGAAGCTAGCGGCTTACTCTCTGGAAAACAGGCTTCTCACCAGGAATGGCCGAGTTGCTCAGACCACGCTGCAAGACTGCCTCCATGCCGCCATACTCTTCTAGCTTGGCTGCTTGATCTGCCTTTGCCAGCCGATCTGCGGCGTCCACATCCACCACAGCGCGCAACGCTACTTCTAGGCGCTGCCGCGTAGCCTGATGCGCGGGCGAGTCGGCCAGATTGGTCACCTCTGCCGGATCGCTGTCCAGATCAAAAAGGTGCGTTGGTTCGTGGTGATAATGGATAAGCTTGGCGTGGGCGTCGCAAACCATACTTGCGCCGTGCAGCGATCCCGCTGCGTGATATTCGCTAAAAACGATCCGGTCCCGTTCTGGCCCGTTGGCAATCGACCAAAGGGATTCCCCCGGCAGCTCGGCGTCCTCTGGGCATGGCTCCACACCCACCGCCTCTAGCACCGTGGGGAAGCAGTCCACCAGCGAAACCGGCGTCTGCACCACTTTCCCGGCGGGCACATCTGGCCCAGCCAGCAACAGGGGAACCCCACACGCATCATCATAGAGCGTAAACTTACCCCACAGCCCCCGCGCCCCCATCATTGCCCCGTGATCGGATGTATAAATAATGCGGGTCTTGTCGGCCAGACCTTGGCGCTCTAGCGAGCCTAGCACCTTGCCGATCTGATGATCCAGATAAGTGCATTGCGCATAGTACGTGGCGGTAGCGTTGCGGATCGCCTCACTGCCAAAAGGCTCTTCCCACCCAAAATAGCGGCGCATCCTTTCCAGCGCAGGATGGCGGGGCCAATGGTCGGCTTGCCAAGCCACGGGCAGAGGCATCTCGTCCACAGGATAGAGATCGTAGAATTCCTGGGGAGCAATAAAGGGCGGGTGAGGATTGACAAAGCTGACGAAGAGCGCCCACGGCTTCTCGTCCTGGGCGTGAAGAGCCAGCCAATCGCAGGCTTGGTCGGCAATGCGCGCATCGTAGCGCAGATAGGCCGATTCGCCCGGTCCCGCATTGAGAATGCCATTGCGACCTTTGCGCAGCGGTGGGTTCTCGCGGATACAGCTAATCAGCTCGCCGATGCCCTCGGCCACGTACATCGCATCCATCTTTTCGGTGAAGCCGTCGTCGTCCTCGGCGCGTCGATAGTGGAGCTTGCCGATGGAATCCACACGCAAGCCGTGGGCCTGGAGTCGGTGTCCCCAAGACGCAGGACGGCCCGTATACGGAAAGGCGTTGTCCCACAGGCGAGTTTGGTGAACATAGCGCCCCGTTGCCAGGGAACCTCGGCTGGGAACGCAGATAGGGCAGTTAGTATAGGCGTTGTCAAACCGTACCCCTCGATTTGCCAGACTGTCGAGATGGGGCGTCTGCACCACAGAATTGCCATAACAACCGGCGGCTGCGCGCTGGTGCTCGTCAGAACAGATGAAGAGCAGATGGGTGGGATCCATTGAGATTCCTTAAGAAGTGGTAAGTCTTGGGGGAATTGTGGCATCATATCATGGATGAAAGAAGGCAGCAAGTGCACGAAAAGCCCTAAACTCTGGCTTCTATGCGGTAGGACGCTTGCCAACAACTTCCCGCATAATCGTCATTTTAGACCGGTTGGTTTTAGAATAGAAAAATTCTGCCATATCCACCCTGAAGGAAGTTCTCTTGTCCACGCTGGCCTTTGCCCTTGTAATTACCTCGGCTTTTTTACACGCTTCATGGAATTTTCTGAGCAAACGGGTGGGCGCGTCAGGGCCGGCCTTTGTCTGGCTCTTTTCCTGCCTGAGCGTGGTGATCTATCTGCCCTTTGTCGTCTTCTTGATCATCACACAGCGGCCACAGATCACAGGGCTGGGGCTGCTCTTTATGGGGGGCAGCACGCTGCTGCAACTGGCCTATTTTCTGTTGCTGCAACGCGGCTACCAGACCGGTGATCTCTCGATTGTCTATCCACTGGCCCGCGGAACGGGACCAGCACTCTCCACGGCGGCGGCAATTTTGATCTTTGGAGAGCGCCCCAGCCTATTGGCGTTGGTTGGCGCGTTGCTGATCATCGGCGGTGTCTTTATGTTGTCGGGAGGCAAGGCTTTGTTGCGCCGAGAACACATTTCGCAAGCCGTCGTCTTTGGGCTGCTCACGGGCAGCGTCATCGCCAGCTACACACTGTGGGATAAATACGCCGTTAGTGCATTGCTGATTCCGCCGCTGCTGTTGGATTACGCCACGGCTGTGGGGCGCACGCTCTTTTTGGCCCCCGCCGCCTATGGCCGCCGGGATCGTGTGCGCTTTTATTGGACCCAATCCCGAGGCGAAGCCCTGGGGATTGCCATCCTCAGCCCGCTGGCCTATATTTTGGTGCTCACCGCGCTACAAATCGCGCCGGTCAGCTATGTGGCTCCGGCCCGGGAGATCAGCGTACTACTCGCCGTGCTCATGGGCGTCTTTTTGCTCAACGAAGGGCATCTGCGGCAGCGGCTGGGCGCGGCGGCGGTAATCGTCGTGGGCGTGATTACGCTGGCAGTGAACTAATGATAAAGAGGACGAAAGACCAAAGACGATGGACCAAACGACTGCCCTGTTGATGGGGTGTTACCCCTAGCACGCGGACTGCTCCCCGGCTTGTTCGTCTCTCGTCCTCCGTCCATCGACTTCTTACCAAAGTAAAGGAAATTATGATGATAGCCGATCTAGTACTCTACAACGGCAACTTTCACACAATGGATGCCACATCACCGCGCGCCTCTGCCGTCGCCATTCGCGAAGGCCGTTTCGTGGCCGTGGGTGATGATGCCGCTATGCGTGGCCTGCTGGCCGAAGGTGGCCGCGCCGTGGATTTGGGCGGGCGCACGGTGACGCCGGGCTTTATCGATGCCCACCTGCATTTTCTCTCCTATGGGCTGGCATTGCGCGAGATCGATCTGGTCAACACGCCCACGCTGGAAAGCGCGCTGGATCGCGTGCGCCAGCGCGCCGCCGACACCCCCGCCGATCAATGGCTGGTGGGGCGCGGCTGGGATCAATCGGTGTGGGCCAAGGGTGCGTTCCCCGACCGCGCCGATCTCGACAGCATTACCACAACCCACCCGGTCTTTTTGCGCCGCAAATGTGGGCATGTGGGATGGGCCAACTCGGCGGCGCTGACGCTGGCTGGCATCAGCGCAGACACGCCCAACCCCGACGGCGGCGAAATTGAGCGCGACGCCGACGGACAGCCCACCGGCATTCTCAAAGAGACGGCCATGAGCTTACTCTTCAAACTGCTGGCCGATCCTTCGCCCGCCGAAGCGGTGGACGCTGTGCGCGCCGCCATGCAGAGGGTTCACCGCATGGGCATTGTGGGCGTGCATAACATGGAGGGCGCGCCGGCGCTACGCGCCCTGCAAAGTTTGAAGGCCAGCGGTGAACTTAAATTGCGTGTGCTGGCGCAGATCCCCGAAAGCGAGTTGGACGATGCCATCGCGCTGGGCATTCAGAGCGGTTTTGGCGACGAGTGGATTCGGATTGGCGCGCTCAAGGTTTTCAGCGATGGAGCGCTGGGGGCGCGCACCGCCTGGATGATCGATCCCTATGAGGGCGAACCCCACAACCGCGGCATTGCTGTCGCCACGGCGGCGCATATGAACGCTGTGGTGGAAAAGGCCAGCCGCGCCGGGATCGCCGTCTTTACCCACGCCATCGGCGACAGGGCAAACCGTGTGGTCTTGGATGCCATTGAGCGCACACGCCGCCAGGGCATTGGCCTGCACCTACGTCATCGCATCGAACATGCCCAGGTTTTGCACCCCGACGACTTGGGGCGCTTTGTTGCCCTCAACGTCATCCCTTCCATGCAGCCCATCCACTGCACACAAGACATGCTGCTGGCCGACAACCACTGGGGCGAGCGCCGCCGTTATGCTTATGCGTGGCGCAGCCTGTGGGAGAGTGGCGCGCGGCTGGCCTTTGGCTCCGATGCGCCGGTGGAAACGCCCGATGTGATGGTGGGCATCCACGCTGCCGTCACGCGCAGCCGCGCCGATGGCACACCGGGCGGCGATGGCTGGGTTCCAGCAGAGCGTATCAGCGTTGAAGAAGCGGTTTGGGCCTACACGGTTGGCGCAGCCTATGCCGGCGGCGAAGAAACGCTCAAGGGCAGCATCACCCCTGGCAAACTGGCCGATCTGACGGTGCTTTCCCAAGATATTTTCAGCATCCACCCGCACGCGCTGCTGGAAACCGACATTGTCGCCACCGTGGTGGGCGGCGAGTTCGTCTACAACGAGGGCTATAAGACGAAGAGACGTGCTGCGTGATTCGTGTCGACAGTTACGCAGCATCGATCCGATCGTCTTTGGCTTATGTATATCGACATGGGCTAAACGGCGTCGGTTCTGCCATCCCCATCATTTTGAGCAAAAAGGCATAATCAAACGCCGTCTCGCGCAGATAATCGTAGCGACCGGATGCGCCGCTGTGGCCGGCCCCCATGTTGGTTTTGAGGAGCAGCGGGTTGTCGTCGGTCTTGGTGACGCGCAGCCGCGCCACCCACTTGGCCGGTTCCCAATATTGTACACGCGGATCATTAAGCCCGGCGGTTACCAAAAGCGGTGGATAGGCTTTTGCCTCCAGGTTGTCATAGGGTGAATATGACTTCATGTAAGCATAAAACTCAGGGTCGGTGGGGTTACCCCACTCTTCCCATTCGGGGGC
Source organism: uncultured Chloroflexia bacterium (assembly GCA_963721725.1). Taxonomy (GTDB): domain Bacteria; phylum Chloroflexota; class Anaerolineae; order Caldilineales; family Caldilineaceae; genus RI-153. The sequence continues at coordinate 230,927 of CAVRLX010000003.1, read as the reverse complement.
TGTGAGCGGAATCGTGGGATCGAGCATGGTGGTGACCACATCCACAAAAGGCACGCCAGCAATCGCCGCCGCGAAGAGATCCGGGCGCAAATTGAGCACTGCGCCCATGAGCAGACCGCCAGCACTGCGCCCTGTGATGGCAAGTTTGGCGGGATCGGTATAGCCCGCTTCGATGAGATATTCGGCACAGGCAATAAAATCGATGAAGGTGTTCTTTTTGTGCAAGAACTTGCCACTTTCATACCAAGAACGGCCCATTTCGCTGCCCCCGCGGATGTGGGCAATCGCCAGCACAAAGCCCCGTTCCAGCAAACTGACGCGACGACTATCAAAGCCAGGATCAAAACTGTAGCCATAGGAGCCGTAGCCATAGAGCAGGGTGGGATTATTGCCATCCAGCCTGATGTCATGGCGGTGGACCAGCGAGATCGGTACTTTTACACCGTCGGGGGCCGTGGCCCACAGCCGCTCGCTGACGAAATCGCTGGCATGATAGCCCGGCACTTCTTGCTCTTTGCGCAAGATCTGATAATGGCTCTCCATGTTGTAATCATAGATTGTCGTGGGCTGCACCAGCGAGGCATAGCCATAGCGCAGGAAATGGCTATGATACTCTGCGTTTACTTGGCGGCTCAGGCTATAGACCGGTTCGTTGAAGACAATGCGATGAGAATCGCCCCGCGCAATGGTATAAATACGAATGTGGCGCAGACCCTCTTCGCGTTCATAGATCGCCAGGTGGTTGGCGAAACATTCCATGCTCCCAATTGTGACGGTTTCCCGGTGGGCGATATACTCTTGCCAATGCGCCATGCCCGGTGTGGCAACGGGCGTTTGCATGATACGAAAATTGGGGGCGTCCCAGTTGGTGAGAATGAAAAAGCGATCCACGCCCTCCTGATTTTGATGGTGAGCAACGTAATATTCCATCTTCTCGACGTGCGGCTGCACCAACCGAAATTCACCCAGGGCATCGTCGGCCTCGAGAAAACGCACCTCTGTAGACGTATGCCCTAACGAGTTCAGAATCAGATAGCGCCCGCTTGTGGAGCGGCGCAGCCCCATGTAATAGAGCACATCTGGTTCTTCATAGAGCAGTACGTCATTGGCGATATCGTCGCCCAGGCGATGACGATAGAGCCGCGAGGGGCGGCGCGCCGCATCCAGCGTAATATAAAAGAGCGTGCGGTTGTCATTGGCCCAGACTGGCCCATAGTGGACCTCATGCATTTCATCCGAGAGCACGTTGGGGATGGTGTCGGGCAGCAGTTCGCCACTGTGCAGATCTTTCACATGCAGCACAAAGCGCTCGGAGCCGTCGGCGTCCAGCGTATAGGCCAGGAAGCGTTGATCTGGACTAACGGAAAAATTGCCCGGCTCCAGATAATCCAACCCGGCGGCCAAGCTGTTAATGTCGAGGATTACTTCTTCTTCTGCATCTAGCGTGCCCACTTTGCGGCAATAGATGGGATATTGTTTCCCCTCTTCAGTGCGCTGATAGTAGAAAGCGCTGCCCCGCTGGACCGGCACGGTCTGATCGGTCTCTTTGAGATGGCCGCGCATTTCCTGATACAATCTCTCCTGAAGGTCGGCTGTATCGTGCATCACCGCCTGGGTATAGTCATTTTCTGCTTGCAAATAGCCCAACACCGTGGCATCGGTACGCTGACGCAGCCAATAATAGGGGTCAAGGCGTATATCGCCGTGCAGTTGGTGTTCCACATCTTGGGCAAGGGCCAAGGGTGGGGTGGGGTTCTGATCAGCCATAAAGTTAGATCCTCTGTTAATAAGCGCGGGCATAGTGTTGCAATTCCTCTATTGTATCGGCATTTGACCATGCTGACTATATCCTGAAACTACCAGTTTCCGTCAAATCATCTTTACAGATTCCCAAAGATTAGAATGCAGATCCTACGAATTGGGCAATAAGTATAGATTTCTAGAAAGTACAGCTCATGATCGCACCCCAAACTTCCGCGCCCGAACAATCCTTTATCCCCCAGATCCGCATTGGCCTAGGCCCGGTGCTGGTGGGAATGGCGCTGATGGGTGCGCTTATCGGCACAGTGGGCGGCACCCCGCAGTTAATCAGCCTTAGCTTGCCCGTGGCCCTTACGCTGATGGGGATGGCTGGTGTGGGCTGGCTGTTGACGCTGTGGCGGGCCAATGTGGGCAAAATTGCGGTGACGGTGGGTCTGATCTGTGTGATCATATTGGTGCGCTTTGTGTGGGCATTGCCTGGCAGCCTGGCCTTGTTGGCGATTCCAATTGTGTTGACCAGCGCGCTCTTGGGCAATCGCTGGGGGGCCATCAATGCGGGGGTGGTCTCTGCTCTGCTGCTGGGGATGGTGCGCGGCAGATTGGGTGGGAATGGGCGAAGGAATGGTAGCCCTGGTGGCCCTATGGATGTTCTATGCGATTTTTTGGCTTGTCTCGCGTACAGTGCAAGATCTCATTGAATGGTCGTGGAGCCATTATCAGCGCACTCAGATCGCGCTGGATGAAGTGCGTGAGAGCCGGGGTCAACTGCACCAAACATTGGACGATCTGGCTGGGGCCAATCACCAGTTGGGCCTGATGAACCGCCGTTTGGTGGCGGCCCAAGTGGCGGCGGAAGAAGCGCGCAAGGCCAAAGCCGCCTTTGTCGCCAACGTCAGCCACGAATTCCGCACGCCGCTTAACATGATCATCGGGCTGGCCGATCTGCTGGCGGAGACGCCCTATCTTTACGGATCAGCGCTGCCCGCCAACTTAATGGAAGATCTGGAGATCGTGCGGCGCAACGCCCAACATTTGCTCAGCATGGTCAACGATGTGCTGGACCTTAGCCAGATCGAGGCCAACCGGCTGGCGCTGCATCGGGATCGTGTGGATCTAGCCGACTTAGTAGAGCGGTCCGTGGCGGTGGTGCGGCCGCTGCTCCACAAAAAACATATTGACTTTAGTGTCGAGCTGTCGCCCGAACTACCCCCGCTCTATTGCGACGGCACACGCGTGCGCCAAGTGCTGGTGAACTTGCTCAGCAACGCCGCCCGCCACACCGAAGGTGGGAAGATCAGCGTGAGCGTTGATCATGACGGGCAGCGCATCACTTTTTGTGTGCGCGATACTGGCTCTGGCATCCCCCCCGAAGAGGCAGCACACATTTTTGAGCCATTTTACCGGGGCACGTTTGGGGCACGCCGCAACGAAAGCGGCAGTGGGTTGGGGCTGAGTATTAGCAAACAGTTTATCGAAATGCACGATGGCAAAATGTGGCTGCGCAGCGAAATCGGAGTGGGCAGCGCCTTCTATTTTAGCCTGCCGCTGACGCCGATGGGGCTGGCGCTGGGCAATGCTGACCGCTGGCTGCTCGAGGATTGGCGCTGGCGCGAGCGCAACGAACCGGCTAATCTGCCCCAAAACAACGCCAAAGCCCGTGTGGTAATCTGTGATGCCAACCCCGATTTACACGACGCCTTTAGCCGTTTCAACGATCAGGTCGAGTATCTCCACATCTATGCCTTAGATGATCTGGGTGACGAATGGGGATCGGTGCAAACATTGGCGATCAACGCGGCCTCGCCGCGGTTGTTGCTGGAGAGTGTGGAAGCTGCACGGCGGCTCTCGGCAGATCTGCCTGTGCTGGGCTGTTGCCTGCCCCCCAAAATGGCACAGGCCATTGCCGCGGGGGCCACAGGCCAGACGCTGAAGCCGATTACACGACAGGGCCTGGAAACCATTGTGCGATCCATCCAGCCCGCGCCGCGGCGGATTCTGGTGGTGGATGATGACGCCGACGCGCGGCGGCTTTTTTCACGTATGTTGATGGCAATTGTGCCGGATCTCTGTGTGGAGAGTGCGTCCACAGGGGGAGAAGCGCTAGAGAAGATGGCGAGCTTTGGCCCAGACCTTGTACTGCTGGACATTATGCTGCCCGACATGGACGGTTGGCAGGTATTGGCGGCCAAGCGCCAAGACGAACGACTGCGAGACATCCCGGTCTATTTGCTTTCAGCGCAAGATCCCAACCACGAGCCGTTGACCAGCCCGGTGATTGTGACGGCATTGGGCGAACGCACGCCCTTTGCCAAATTGCTCCAATGTAGCGAGATCATCCCGGCGATTCTACGCCAGCCCGCTGTGTAACCCGATCCAAACATTCGATGAGCGCAGCACGGCGCACGGGCTTTTCTAAATAGTCGGTTGCGCCCAAGGCCAGTGCCAGTTCACTCTCTTGAATCACCGAACAGATAATCACCGGCAGCGTGCGCGTGGCTGCGGTTTGGCGCAAATTGGAGAGCAATTCCCAGCCGTCGGTCACCGGCAGCATAACATCCAGCACCACCACATCGGGCTGCACACTCTCCACCGTTTCCAACAGGCGCACACCATCGGTCAATGGGATCACATGATAGCGGGTGTCCTGAAGATAGCGCTGATAAAAGTGCAGCAGATCCTCGTTATCGTCTACCACCAAAACCTGCAAGGCAGGAGCCAGCGGCAATGTGAGCAGAATCTGGGTCAGATCGGCGGTGTTCTCGACGCGCAACGTACCTTGATAGGCCGCCAATAATTCTTGTAACAGTAGATCATCAGCCAAATGCAGCAGCGCAGCCTGGGTTCCCGTCAACACAATAACGGCGTTTTTGTCTTGGCGCTGGGCTGTGATAGCAATTTCCCCTGTGTGCAAATGGCGTGACCATTCAGTCAAACAGCGCACGAGGATCTGGCGCAGTCCTGCTGGGTGGACGGCGACGACGCCGTGGACGGGCAGCGCTTGTAAATGCAGGGCTATGGTGTTTTTTTGCAAAACTGGAGCCAACAGATCCACCGCGCCGCGCAATACCTCGCCCACGTTGGCAGTTCCCGCGGGGGCGTGGCGTTGCAGCGAGGTCAACTCCTGGCGCAATTGAGAGCACCAATCTGGCATGGGCAGCGCGAGGAATCGATCTTCCTCGGACGCGGCCCACAACTGACGAGCCAACACCAACACGGCGTCGTTTTGCTCGCGACGCAGATGGCGCGGTGTAATGTTGAGCTTTTGGGCGGTTTCATCCTGGGTAGATTGGTGCAGATACCGATAGACCAAGATCTGGTGTAAGCGGCGGCTGCGTGCATCGGCAGGCGCAGAGGGCAACGGTTGCGCAGCTTTGATCAGAACCTGCAGCGCATCGGCCCAAGGCAGATCCGGCCATACAATACGCAGGCGAGACTGAACCACTGGAGAGAGAGTAAAGGCCGGGTCATGAAGGTGATTAAGCGCGGCCTGAAGATCAGGCAAAAAGCTCTCGAAATTTACCATGTCCTAAGTCTGTCCGCCCTTTGTCCTTGTTGAAGAGAAGGGTAACTTGCTATACTCTGATTACCCTCACGCCACGGTTTGTACTCCGCAGCAGCACACAAGGACATTTTGCAAAGAGCAGAAACTATTCCTTTGTGGCTCTGCCTAGTATAACATGCCCATATTGGCCGGTCAACGCATCTGGTTTCGCTCAGACTCGATTGAGCATACGCATCCTCTATGGGTCACTTCTGCCATCTCAATAGAATGTTGAAGAATCTGCCCCTCTCTGCTCGATCCGTCTAATCCGCGCTCTATATTATGCTCATTTAGGAAAGATTGCCGATGACAAACCAGAGCCAATTGCCTGCGGCTGGACGTGCGGAACGTTCCGCAGCCTTGCCCCCCCACAGTGCCCGCAGCGTGTTTGCCGGGCTGCGCCATCAACGCAACTTTCAAAGCAATGTTGCCCTTTCGCTCATGGCATTGCCCGGCGTCATCCTCTTGTTGGTCTTTGCCTATCTGCCCATGTTTGGCCTTGTGATCGCCTTTAAAGACTATCGGTTTGCCGATGGCATTCTGGGCAGCGCCTGGGTAGGTTTCAAGAATTTTCAGTTTCTCTTTGGCACAGATGTCACGTGGCGCATCACGCGCAACACGATCATGATGAATTCGTTTTTTATTGTGACGGGAACCGTGGCCTCGCTGACGGTGGCGCTGTTGATGAACGAGATCTATCGCAGCCGCCTGACCAAGTTCTACCAGACCATGCTCTTCTTCCCCTATTTCATCTCGTGGGTGATTGTCAGCTACTTTGTCTTTGCCTTTTTGAACGGCAACAATGGTCTCGCCAACCAACTATTGACGTCGCTGGGGTTTGACGCCGTGGCATGGTATCGCGACCCGACCTATCGGCCGCTGATTTTGGTGTTGGTGAATCTGTGGAATGGCGTGGGCTTTGGCAGCATTGTCTATCTGGCCGGTATCCTGGGCATCGATCCCCAATATTTTGAAGCCGCCAAGATCGACGGGGCCACCAAATGGCAACAGATCCGCTATATCACGCTGCCCATGATCTTGCCGCTGATTATCATCCTGACTTTGCTCTCAATTGGGCGCATCTTTCACGCCGATTTTGGCCTCTTCTACTTCGTCCCGCGCGACAATTCGCTGCTCTATAGCGCCACCGACGTCATCGACACCTTCGTCTATCGCTCGTTGGTGACGCTGGGCGATATTAGCATGGCGGCTGCCGCTGGCTTCTATCAATCGGTGGTGGGCTTTGTGCTAGTCGTCACAGCCAACTGGGTTGTGCGCCGCATTAACGAGGATTATTCGCTGTTTTAGAAGACGGGATGCGTGAAACCTGAATTCACGCATCCTGCATCCCATAAGGATCTGCCATGACTTCAGCCTCCCATTCTGTGCGGACCCCACGCCGCCCGCTCAACCGCTATCGTCTCGCGGCTTGGAGCAGCCAATTGCTTGTGCATTTAATCGTTTTGGCAATTGGTCTAGCCTGTGTCGCACCCATGCTGCTGGTCATTGCCATTTCGCTTTCCGACGAGCGCGTCATCGCCACCCAGGGGTATAGCCTTTTCCCCCAGGGCTTTACTACCTTCGCCTATGAGTACATTTTGAAACAGCCGGGGCAGATCCTCCAGGCCTATGGCGTCACGATTTTTGTGACCACCGTAGGCACAAGCGTGGGGTTGCTAATTTCGTCGCTGCTCGCCTATCCGCTTTCGCGCAAAGATTACAAGTTTCGCCGCGTGCTTTCGTTCTATGTCTTTTTCACGCTGCTTTTCAGCGGCGGCATTGTGCCATTTTACATTCTCGTCACCCGCTATCTGGGCATGAAAGACAGCATGTTGGCGCTGATCCTGCCCTATGTGGTGACATCGTGGTATGTGTTGATCCTGCGCACATCGTTTTCACAATTGCCCACAGAACTGCTCGACGCCGCCCGCATTGACGGCGCGGGTGAATGGCGCGTCTTCTTTCAGATCGTTGTGCCGCTCTCCAAGCCGGTGCTGGCGACCATTGGTCTCTTTTACATCCTGCGCTATTGGAACGACTGGTTCCTGGCCCTGCTCTTTATCGACACGCCCGCACTCTATCCGCTCCAATATCTGCTCCATGTGCTCATGGCGAATATCAACTTTATGGCCTCTAATCCCCAGACCACCAACATGCCCATTCCCACCCAATCGGCGCGCATGGCGATGGCTGTGCTTGCCTTTGGGCCAGCGCTCTTTAGCTTTTTGCTCCTCCAGAAGTATTTCATCCGTGGCATTACGATTGGTGGGTTGAAAGGGTGATTGGGGATTGGGAGATTAGGAAAGCATCGTGTCAACAATCTCTTAGTTTCCCAGTCACCCAATCTCTTCTCAACCGTATACCATCATTACACTGTGTAGTTTTTTTCACAAAGGAGAGAACGATGTCGAAACAACGTGTTTTATTTCTACTCAATTTGGTATTAGCGATGACGCTGTTGGTGACGGCGTGTGCCGCGCCAGCCGCGCCCGCCCCAGCCGGGGAGACGCAGCCCGCGGCCAGTAGCGCTTCCACCGATAGCGGCCTTGTCCCCATCACCTACAGCTATGGTGGCAGTGGCGCACCCCAAGACTTGCAACTGGTGCAGGATGCGCTTAACGAGATCCTCAACGAACGCATCGGCGTCAACCTGACGCTGGAGCCGATTGACTATGGCGCGTTCAACGAGAAGATGCAGTTGCGCCTGGCCGCGGGCGAAGAGTGCGACATTATCTTCACCGCCCCGTGGATCAACAGCTACACCAACAATGTGGCGAATGGCGTGCTGACGCCGCTGGATGATCTGCTGCCTGAATACGCGCCCGGCCTGTGGGCCAGCATGCCCGAAACCACCTGGGAAGCGGCGCGCATCAACGGTCACATCTACGGCGTGATCAACCAGCAGATCTTCCCCAAACCGTGGGGCGTGCATGTGCGCACAGATCTGTTGGAGAAGTATGACTTCAGCCTGGATGGGGTGGAGAAATGGGAAGACATGGAGCCTTTCCTGGCGGCTGTGCGTGACGGCGAAGGCATCACCCCGGTCTATGCCGACGACCGCGGCGGCTCCAGCCTGTGGCGCTCCCAATACTACGGCTACGATCCGCTGGACGATACGCTGGGTGTAGTGATCAAGGCCGATGACCCCGACCTCAAGGTGATGCTTGGCATTGAGACGCCGGAGTTCAAAGAAGCTGCCGATCTGGCTAAGAAATGGGTGGATGAAGGCTACTTCCCCTTTGAGTTGACCGCCCCTGACGAAGCCCGCGCTGCCTTCCGCGCGGGTCAGTTTGGCATGGGCTATCATGTGGAAAAGCCGGGCAACGATGTAGAGATGCAAAACGCCGTGGGGTGGGAATTCGAGAGCAAGAACCTCACCGACCCGCTGATTCTGGATACTTCCGGTGCCACTGCCACGCTTGAACGCTATCTGCAAGTCCTCGAAAAATCCCGAGAAGGCCATGCAAGTGTTGGAACTGATCAACACCGACGCCACGGTCTATAACCTGCTGGCCCGCGGCATTGAGGGTACCCATTGGGTGTGGGTAGACGAAGCCAACAAAGTCATGGGCTATCCCGAAGGCATGGATAGCGGCACCAGCCCCTATAATCCCAACACCGACTGGATGTTTGGCAATCAGTTCAACGCCTATTACCGCGATGCCAAACAGGTGGGCGCGTGGGAAGCCACCAAAGAGATGAACGACGACGCCTATCCGTCGCAGGCGCTGGGTTTTGTGGTCAACCGCGAGCCGATTAAGAACGAGATTGCCCAGGTTACGGCCATCTCCGACGAACTGGTCAAGCCCATCTCCACGGCTGGGTCTCGTATGACGAAGCCGCCCCCGACGCCATCGCTCAGTTAAAGGCGGCTGGCATCGACACCATCGTCGCCGAGGTACAGCGCCAATCGACGAGTGGAAGGCTGCCAAGGGCAGTAGGTATGACAGTAGCGGTCAGGCCATAAGTTACGACGCAAACTGTGACGTCTAGGTTGCGTGTTCCGATAGCATAGGTATGCTTTACGGAACACGCAACCGTAGCACTTTGTATCTGTTGCCAATCCACCACCGCCCTGCATCCTACGAAAGCTGTAATTTTCCATGACTCAAACCATTCGTGATGATTTTCTCCTGCGCCGTGACATGCTCCTCCTCAACAATGGTTCTTTTGGAGCCTGTCCGAAACCTGTTTTTGAGACTTACCAACGTTGGCAAGTTGAGTTTGAAGAGCACCCTGGCGGCTTTGTCAACCGTTGGCATGAGCGAATGACCGAGGCACGTACGGTGCTGGCCGACTATCTGCACACTGATCAGAGCAAGTTGGCCTTTGTCACCAACGCCACGATGGGTGTCAACGCCGTGACTCATTCGCTGCGCAGTTGGCTCCAGCCAGGCGACGAAGTGCTGACCACGAACCACGAATATGGGGCGTGTAACCATGCTTGGCAATTTAACTGTCAGAAGGCGGGCGCTCACTACATCAATCATCCCATCGATCTGCCTATTCACTCGGACGAGGATTTTATCGAGCGCTTTTGGGCCGGCGTCACGCCGCGCACACGCGTGATCTATCTCAGCCACACCACATCGCCCACAGCGCTCACCTTTCCGCTGCAAGAACTTTGCCGAGCGGGCGCGCGAGGCGGGCATCCTCAGCGTGATTGACGGCGCACATGTGCCGGGTCAGCGTGATCTTTATTTAGACGAGCTAGGGGCCGATTTTTACACAGGCAACTGCCACAAGTGGATGTGTGCGCCTAAGGGGTCGGCCTTTTTATACGTGCGCCCAGAGGTGCAAGCGCTGATCGAGCCGCTGATTGTGGGCCACGGCTGGCTGCCCAACGAGACATCCGAAGAGCCGTTGGTGGATTATGTGGAACAGTTTGGCACGCGTGATCTGGCGGCATTCCTGACTGTGCCTGCCGCCATCCAATATATGAATGACCACGATTGGCCGCAGGTGCGCGCCCGCTGCCATGCCCTGGCGCTGGATGCCAAACGCACGCTGGAAAAGCACTTTGGCACAGAGTCCATCTGCCCCGAGACATTTGAGTGGTTCAGCCAGCTTTGCCCGATCCGCCTGCCCGACGACACTGACATGGAAGCGCTGGGCAAAGTTGTACGCGAGCATTACAAAATTGAGATGCCGCTGATCACCTGGAATACCGTTAAAATCGCGCGGCTCTCGGTGCAGATCTATACCACCGAGGACGAGATTGACGCCTTTGTGGAAGCCGTGACGACGCATCTGCCGCGCCTGTAGTCAACGGTGAGATAAGCAGTTGAGAGGCCGCACAGGGATGAAGTCCTTGTGCTACGGAGCAGCGCCCCATGAATGGGGCTGGATTGCCCCTCTTTTTAGCCCCGTTGACGGGGCGCTGTGCGTAGCCAGGGGACTTCATCCCCTGGCTTCTTCACCCCACCATTTACAAGAGGATTCGTTACCCTATGCCCCTTTCGATCTCCGCCACTGTGCCGCTCTCTGCGCCGCCTGCCTGGGCCGTGCTTCAGCGCCAACTGATTGATCTAATGGATCGCTCGGTCTACCCATTTTTGGAAAAATACACCCATGACGACGGCACGCTGATCTGGGCCGACCGTTGGCGCAATGGGCGCGATGGCCTTGACGACCTCTACGAGAGCTTCTATAACTGGCCGCTCTTTTATCTGCTTGGCGGCGGCGATCACATGTTGCCGCTGGCGCAAAAAGAGTGGGACGCCGTCACCCGCCAGGGCGAGGCGCTTGGGTTGGTCCACAAAGAGTATGAACTGGGCTACGACCAGTTTCACCAGGGCGAAAGCTATATCTATTTCTATTTTCTCTGTCTGGCCGATCCCACCAATCCAGTCAACATCGAGCGGGCCAAACGCTTTGCCGGCTTCTATCTGAACGAAGATCCCGACGCGCCCAACTATGATCCCGATCACAAGATTATCCGCGCCTCGCACAACGGCAGCGGCGGTCCGCGCTGGGGCACAAACGACGCCGAGCCGCCGGTCTATGGCTGGAGCGCAGGGATGCGCGTCTATGGGCTGCCTTTCACAGATGTGCCCGGCATTGCCCACTATGACGATCTGAAAGATCCCGAAAAGGCGCGACTGATGGGCAAAGTCATGCACGAGCGCATGGGCAAAGGTGACGTGGCGGGCAATCTGATCGTCACCAGTTTGATTGCCAATGCCTTTTTGATGACCGGTGATGAAAAGTACCGGGAGTGGCTCACCACCTATGTGGATGGCTGGATCGAGCGTGCCCACGCCAATGGTGGTCTGCTGCCCGACAACGTGGGGCTTTCTGGTGCGGTCGGCGAAACCATGAACGGCAAGTGGTATGGCGGTCTCTATGGGTGGACTTGGCCGCACGGTTTCTACAATATTGAGATGGCGGCCATGGTGGCCGGGGCCAATGCCTTTTTGCTCACAGGCGATGAGCGCTATCTCGATCTGCCTCGTTCACAGATGAAGATAATCTGGGCGCTGGGCGAACGCCGTGATCCGCGCACGCTGGAGATGAGCCTGGGTCATCACTGGCTGGGGCAGATGGGCGAAGCAGAGGAAGTTTTCGTTGTGCCCTATCGCTATGGCGACAATGGCTGGTTCGACTATCAACCGCTCTCGCCAGTTTACCCCACAGCCATCTGGAATCTGACCATGGCCGAGGCCGATTGGCAGCGCATTGAGGAGTTGCGCCACGTCGAACAGTACGATTGGCGTACAGTGACGGGTTTTCGCACCAAAGAGGATTGCGGCCACGAGCAGCCCTGGCTGCGCTTCTTGGCGGGCGACAACCCCGACTATCCCGAACAAATCCTGGCCGCCACCTATGCCCAGGTCTGCCGCCGCCTCGACTTGATCCGCAGCGACGAGGCCGATCTCACCGAGGTCAACATCCACCACTGGCAAGACCACAACCCGGTAATCACCGAGGCGCTGGTGCAGTTGACGCTGGGCGCGCCGCAGATCATCTACAACGGTGGGCTTCTCCACTGTCGCGTGCGCTACTTCGACGCCGACCGCCAGCGGCCCGGTCTGCCCGCGGATGTGTCCGCGCTGGTGACGAAATTAGAGGCGGAGCGCACGGTGTTGGAATTGGTCAATTTGAGTGCGTTTGAGACGCGGCGGGTGACGGTGCAGGCGGGGGCGTTTGGAGAACATCGCTTTGATGCGGTAATTTACACGCAGCTCACTAGTGACTATCCGGGTTCGCACAAATCCTATGCGGCCCCGCAGATCGAGATCGCCACACAGCGGACAGAGGTAGGGGATGCACATCTCACGGTGGTTCTTCCCCCGGCCACGCAAATCCAGCTCGATCTGAAAACAACCCGATATACCCATCCCCCCTCGTATGTCCAGCCGTGATGCCGATCACTGTGCGGCGTGCCCTACGCCACGGCAACCCAATTCCTGCTCGTTCAGTCGTAGTAACGATTCAGGCTCAGGCAGAGCGGGGGCATCCTCTGGACCCCGGCTAAGCAATGGCGGGATCCAAAGGATGCCCCATCTGCCCAGAGCAGGCTGAATGGGTATCAGTCGTAAATGCCAGAATTGCCAATAAAAAAGGGGAAGTGTGCCTCATCGTGCGCACCCTTCCCCTTTTTGTTAGAGAGCAACGCTTATCGGATCATACGCGGTAGATAGTTCAGCCACCGCATCTGTGGCTCGCCGTAGATGAGATCGTCCATCACCACCAGATCAACGTTAGCACCTGGATTGTCGTTGGTGTTGGCAGACAATGGGGCATTGCCGTTTACAAGTTCCACCCGCCCCACACAGGCATCGTCAAAGACCAGCCCGGCAAAGGATAACGATGCCTGGCTACTATTCACGGCAGGAACCGCCTGCCGGAAAGCTAGTTGGCCGAGGATGTCATAAAAAGCCAGATGGGTGACATTCGCCAGATCGACATCGGTGAAGACAGCGCCAAAGCCGTCCACAAACGCAGGGGTGATTTGATCGGCAGGTAGGAAGAAGCGCGTGTCAACGCGATTTGAGCCGATGGCTGTAAAAAGTCGTTCGGCGGAGAAGGCGCTAAATTCTGAAGCGTAGGTGTTGTTGAGATTGTTGAATTCCACGCCTGCGCCGGATGCGGCGGTGGCGCTCAGTTGGAACCCTGTACCGGGTGTGGTGAAAACCGCGCCGCGGGCGCGCGGGGCAGCACTAAAGTTGAAGAAATTGCCAGGGAAGGCATTGGGCGCAGATACTGTGTCTGGCGCTGCATCCCAGTTGATCTCGCGCCGACCATCCGGCAGATTGGCGGGTGCGTTGGCGTTCAAGCCCCCCAGGGCAGCCCGAAATGTATCCACAGTGGGCTGGAGCGCCGCAGCGTCCGCACCACTGGCCGTATACGCCATAGGCTGACCGCATAGAGTGATGGGCATCGGTTCTCCGTAGATAAAATCATCCAGGGCAACGACGTCATAGCTGGCATCGTCGTTGATGCCTGGGGCCAGCGCCGTACTGCCACTGATGATCCGCACCCGATAGATACAGGGCGTCGAGAATTTAGTCCCAGCCAGCGACAACGTTTCCTGACCCGCCATATAAGGCGCGACGACGGTATGCACCCGCGTATCCGTGCTATCGTAAAATTGAAGTTCGGTGGTGTTGGCCCAATCAACGTCGGTGAAGATCGCGCCAAAGGAATCCACCAGCGCAGGAGTTGTCTGATCTCCAGGGCTGAAGAAATGCACATCAATGATGTTCGAGCCGACAGAGGTTAGAAGCCGTTCTGCGGAAAAGACACGAAATTGGGCAGCATATGAATTGTTGATATTGTTGAATTCCACGCCTGCGCCGGATGCGGCAGTGGCGCTCAGTTGGAACCCTGTGCCCGGTGTGGTGAAAACCGCGCCGCGGGCGCGCGGGGCAGCACTAAAGTTGAAGAAATTGCCAGGGAAGGCATTGGGCGCAGATACTGTGTCTGGTGCCGCATCCCAATTGATCTCTCGCCGACCGCCCACCTGATTAAATGGCTGCGGAGCGTTGAGTGCGCCAATGGCATTGCGGAATGAATCCACGTTGGCCTGAAGCGCCGTAACATCTGCTCCTGCGCCAGTAAAATTGGCAGGACTGGTGCATAGAGAGGAGTTAAGCGACATCAGTTCACCCCTGGAGGAGGCATGGATGGTGGGTCCAATCTGCATGAAAAAGAAACTGACGATCAGAATCCAACCGACTGCACAGCGTATACGTGTCCACATGGTGAGGTTTCCTTCTATGAAATTGTTGGATGAGGTTGCACGGCAAAGAGGAGGGGATAGCCTATTTCCTGTGCCAGAAGAGACTGCAAGGCAACTTGGCTATTCTAGCATGAATCGCAGCAAAGTACACAGAGTTCCTGCCCAACAGCACTTCTCAACATAGAATGTGGATGATACAGATTGGGCGGATTCGAGCAGAATTGAACTGATCACCCAGCAGCAGGCGCAGTTGGTTGATGACGTTGCGGCCCAGGCGAATTTCTGGCTCTTCCGAGCCGATTACCCCTCCATTCTCCAAACGGTAGGTGTCGATCAGGATATCAATATTGTAGAATTGACGACTTGCGGAATATCGGCTTCAATCTCATCATTGTGTTCCTGATAAATTTCGATTTTTTCAATTACATCCCGTCTAATTCAATGACTTTGATCATGGTGATCCCTTTCACCTTTGTAAAATCTTGCCTGAGCACGCTTTTACTATACCTTATTGGTCCCTATCCACGCAGCCCATACGGAGCCGCCATCCCATGAAGATCACCGCTTTGGAAACCCTAAAACTCTCACGTATGCACGAGCCGGAACGCCAATGGTTCACGGCAATTTACCGCACGGTGAAAGCCGATTGCGCCATTGTGCTGATCCACACCGACGAAGGCGTGACCGGCATCGGCGAAGCCTGCGCCTATGGCAAGCCCACGCTGATCGAAGAGTGGGTGAACTGGCTGGCGCCCACGCTCATCGGCAAAGATCCCACCGATCCCACCATTGTGCCCCACACCAACTATCGCACCTGGGCCTATGACTGTGCCGTGGCTGGCATCGACTGCGCCTGGTGGGATCTGCGCGGCAAGATGGAGGGCAAGCGCGTCAGCGAACTGCTCAGCGACAAGCCCATCGAAAAAGTGCGCCTCTACGCTTCCAGCGGCTGCCGCTACGACTGGCGACACAATCCCCATCAGCTAATCGAAGAGGCACTCGACTACATCGCTCAGGGCTTCACCGCCATGAAATTTCGCATCGGCACGCACTGGGAGTGGGACGGCGTCACTGTGGACCGCTTCTTGGGGCTGGTGCGCGAATTGCATCAGGAGGTGGACTGGGCGCATGGAGTTGATGCTCGATGGCAACCAGCGTCTCAGCGAGGAGCAGGCTTTGGAAATCGCCAAAGAGCTGGATCGGCTGGGCTTTACCTGGTTTGAAGAACCAATCCCGCAGACGGACATTGACGGCTATGTGCGCCTCAACGCCGCCGTGGATATGCCCATCACCGGCGGCGAACAGTTCACCACGTTGGAGCAGTTCCGCCCCTACATTGAACGCCACGCCTACGGCATTGTGCAGCCCGACGTGGGCTGGTGCGGCATCAGCGAGGGCATGCGCATTGCAGAGATGGCCGACCGCTACGGCATCGGCTGCTGCCCGCATAGCTGGCACAACGGCCTGATGTGTATGGAAAACGGCCATTTTGTGGCGGCACTGCCCAACCCCAAAGTGTTGGAACTCTGTATGATCCAAGGGCCATTGCAGTGGGAAATGTTGAAGCAAAAGCCGATTGAAAATGGCTATCTTGCACCTGACCGAGCGCCCCGGCCTGGGCGTGGATCTGGCGGAGAATGTGGCCGAACGCTTCCCGTATATTGAAGGTGGCTACGGCATTCAGGTGCAGCGGTAACATATTGATACAGACCAACTCGGTCTTTTCAAAGAATGCTTGTTATTGAAAGGTGGCTCTATGTTTGACCTGATTCCATCTGCATTGAGAAACACGCTCCTTGGGCTTGTCATGCTGGCGCTTTCGTCTGTATTGCCGTCCGATGGCGTTGTCATGGCGCATTCGCCTATACAAGAAGAGGGCGGTGAAGCCGCCCCTGTGAGTAATCTAGAAGATGTCCAGAAGGCGGTGGTGCGGATCGAAGCCGTGGGGACATTTGTCAGTCCGGGAGAAGAGGAGATGAGATCATCCTGGTCTGGTTCTGGATTTATCATTTCGCCGGATGGAATCGCTGTTACCAATAACCATGTGGTGACCGGTGCCGCTTTCCTCAAAGTTTATGTGGAGGGAGAGAAACGGCCACGCAATGCTCGCATTCTGGGCGTTTCTGAATGTGCCGATCTTGCCGTGATTGACATTAACGGGAGTGGGTTTCCCTTTCTGGATTGGTATGCGGAGGAAATTCGAGTGGGTCTGGATGTGTATGCGGCGGGCTTCCCATTTGGCGATCCAGAATATACGTTGACGCGGGGGATTATTGCCAAAGCGCGTGCCGATGGTGATACCTATTGGGCCTCGGTGCCCAACGTTCTACAACATGACGCAACGACTAACAGGGGTAACAGCGGTGGTCCGCTTGTCACCCATACGGGACAGGTGGTGGGCATTAACTATGGCGGGAGAGGAACCAACGAATATTTTGCAATTTCCCGTGATGAATTTTTGCCCATTCTAGAAACGCTCCAAGAAGGGCAGGACATAGATAGCATTGGCATTAATGGTGAGATCATCAGCGTACCAGAACTGCCAAAGGGGATTTGGGTATCCTCCGTGGCCACAGGCAGCCCTGCAGATGAGGTGGGGATACAGGCAGGTGATCTTCTTTATAAGCTTGAAAATGTATCGCTGGTAAGTGATGACTCTAATGATGAGACTATGGCAGATTATTGCCACATTTTACGCAGCCATGCCAGGGATGATGTGATGAGCGTCGAGGTGTTGCGCTTCCGCACATTGGAAGTGTTGGTCGGTCAGATCAATGGAAAACCTTTAGAGTTCAACCCTGGTGATAACGGACAACAAGGAAGTACAGAGCAAAACACTACCTACGAAGTCTTTGTACCGGTCACCGATAAGAGCGGGTTTATCTCTGTGCAAATTCCTGAAGAGTGGACAGAAGTTGAGACCGGTGCATGGGGCAACGAGGATGATGTCATTGGATATGGCATCTCGGCATCGGCGGATCTAGAAGGTTATCGTACAGATTGGGATGAGCCGGGCCTCTTCTT
Organism: uncultured Chloroflexia bacterium; assembly: GCA_963721725.1. Classification (GTDB taxonomy): domain Bacteria; phylum Chloroflexota; class Anaerolineae; order Caldilineales; family Caldilineaceae; genus RI-153. The sequence continues at coordinate 213,417 of CAVRLX010000003.1, read as the reverse complement.
GGGGGTCTCTGCCGTGTTGATTGACCGATACGGAACGCCAGAAGCCTATTTGGATCAGCTCGACTACAGTGGAGAGTGTACAGATTTTGAGCGAATTTTCTATGCGTATACAGCATATCCTCAGATAGTCTATATAGGTTACTACAATCTATGGACCAATTGTGGTGATAACAAAACAACATATGTCAATGTCGCGCCTGACGCCTGAAAATAAGGCGTTCTTAGTCTCGCTTACCCTTCAAGGGGTCAACGATGAGTATCACAGTTTACTGAGTCGCATCCTGCATAGCCTAAGGCTTGGCTTATGGAGTAACAGTAGCGACCTTTCAGAGGAAGATGCACTGCTCTCACCGGTGAACATTACAGATGACTGGGGCTTGCTTTCTGTAGCCATTCCCGATACCTGGATCGATGTTCACCATAGCCTTTGGCTTGTGGACGGAAAACCGCTTGGCCTTCAAACCTGGGCCGCTCCCAATATCGAAGCCTATCAAAACGAATGGCGTACGCCGGGCTTGCGTTATGGTGTCTGGCTACGGCCAGAGCTATCCCTAAGAGAAGTTTTGGATGACTTTGACTTTGGGGAAATCTGCACCTCCCACGAAAGGCTACCGTATGCGGATGCCGAATTCATAGGTGCATACGACTTTGGGTACGATTGCAGCGGGACGGATACCTTCAGCATGGTGTTAGTCAGCACGCCCAAAGAGGATTCAGAGACCTTCCTTATCCTCGAATTTCGTTCATCCCTGGCCCACAAAGAAACCCTTTTCAAAGTGCTCGCCCAGAGTTTCAGCATCAATCGAAAGGTTGATATTGAAACGTTAATGACGGGTCTGGTAAGGGAAACCCAGGAACAGGCAGAGAGAGTGGCATCGGTGGTGACCTACGCATTAAATGTGCGCAGTGGTCCAGGCATAGGATACAGTCTCGTTAGCACGGTACGTCAGGGCGAACGATTATACATCCAAGCCGCCAATGCAGACTGTAGTTGGCTCAATATACGCACGCCAGACAATCGTCAAGGATGGGTATCGGGCAATAACTTGAATGTACGCTTTGATGTTGCCTGTAGCCAGATTCCCAAGTAGAAATCAGCACGACACACAAAGGAAATCCCCATGAAAATCACTGCACTCGAAACCCTCTGCCTCTCGCGCATGCACGAGCCAGAACGCCAGTGGATCACCGCCCGCTATCGCACGGTCAAAGCGGACTGTGCTATCGTTGTCGTCCACACCGACGAAGGACTGAGCGGCATCGGCGAGGCATCGGCCTATGGCGTGCCCTCGAAAATCCGCGACTGGGTGGATTGGCTGGCCCCGGCGCTGATCGGGCGCGATCCAAGCGACGCCGCCATTGCCCCGCACCCCAACGGCAAAGATCGACCCCACGACGCCGCGATTTCGGGCATTGACTGCGCGCTATGGGATCTGCGCGGCAAGATCGAGGGCAAGCGCGTCAGCCAACTGCTTTCGGATCACCCCGCCGACCGGGTGCGCTTTTATGCCTCCAGCGGTTGCCGCTATGATTGGCGGCACAACCCCAACCAGTTAATCGAAGAAGCGCTGGGCTACGTGGATCAGGGCATCACCGCGCTGAAGTTCCGCATCGGCACGGAATGGAGTTGGGACGGCGTTACCGTGGACCGGTTCCTGGGCCATGTGCGCGATCTGCACAGCGCTGTGAACGGACGCATGGATCTGGCGCTGGATGGCAACTGCCGCCTCACCGAAGATCAGTCCATGATCATCGCCAAAGAGTTGGATCGGCTGGGCTTTGCCTGGTTCGAGGAACCGATGCCGCGTGACAACATCGACGGCTACGCCCGCCTCTGCGCAGCAGTCGACATGCCCATTACAGGTGGAGAGAGCTTCACCACATTGGAGGAATTTCGTCCTTATTTAGAGAAGCAAAGCCTATGACATTGTGCAGCCCGATGCTGGCGTTTGTGGGCTGACCGAGTTGATCCGCATTGCCGAAATGGCCGACCATTACGGACTGAAACTCTACCCGCATAGCTGGCACAACGGGCTGATGGGCATGGCCCACGCCCACGCCATCGCCGCCCTGCCCAATCTGGAAATCCTTGAAATCTGTATGATTCAAGGGCCGTTGCAATGGGAGATCTTGGCGAACCCGCCGCAGATCAAAGATGGCTACTTGCACCTGCCCGATGGCCCCGGCTTTGGCGTGGATGTGGCCGATGGTATTGGCGAACGCTACCCCTATATGGAAGGTCATTACGCGGTCACGGTGGAGCGATAGCATTAGCGCAGACGCCCAATATCCTTTATACTCCTGACAGCCAGACATTGAAGCCTTGCGCCCAGCGGATTGATGCCTCACCAACCGGCGCATATCGACTATCACCGCCACTGCCCAGGAGCGTGAATGAAGACTCTGCCATTTGACAAGCCCGGATCGTTTTGGAAGGGCAACCTCCACACACACACCACCCGCTCAGATGGCGCGCTCTCAGTAGAGGCCGTCTGCCAGCGCTACGCCGAGGCGGGCTATGATTTTCTCGCCATTACCGATCACTTTCTTGCCACCTACGATTTTCCGATTACCGATACCACCGCCCACCGCACCCCCACCTTTACCACCCTTTTGGGCGCGGAACTGCACAGCGGAAAGACAGAACTAGGCAGCCTCTGGCATATTCTTGCCGTGGGGCTGCCTCTTGATTTTGCCCCACCTGTGGAAGGCGAAACCGGCCCCGAAATCGCCGCCCGTGCCCTGGACGCCGGCGCGTATGTCGCCGTCGCCCATCCCCACTGGTATGGGCTGACCGAGGCCGACGCCCGCTCGCTTGGCCCCGTCCACGCTGTGGAGATCTTCAACGGCGTCTCGGTGGACGACAACGACCGCGCCGAAAGCTGGTATATGCTCGATCTGCTCTCCAGCCGCGGGCTGCGCTACAGCGCCTGCGCCACCGATGATGCCCACTTCTTGCCCGGCTATCAGGATTTCGGGCTGGGCTGGGTTCACGTTAAGGCCGAAGAACTTACGCCCGATGCCATTCTGACGGCGCTCAAGGCCGGGCACTATTACAGCAGCACAGGCCCCCAGATCTACGATATTCAGGTGGAGCCAGGCAAGCGGGTTTATATCCGCTGTTCGCCTGTCAACTCAGCCTTTTTCTCCGGCATCCTCTCCAAAACGGCCTATCACAATGGCTATGGCTTGACGGAATTTGAGCTAAGCTTGGAGAAATTCGATGGCGCTTACGGGCGCGTCACCGTGCGAGATGGCTTGGGCCGGCGCGCGTGGTCGAATCCGATCTGGTTTGAATAGTGTTTGAGATCTAATTTTTTGTACGAAAAGGAGAGCACCCTCGCATCAATTGCGGCATGAAACTTCATCCCACTGTCTCCGCTCTACGGCCCTATCACACCAAAGGAACCTATATGATGCACACAAGACGAACATGGCTACCTCTATTTCTGTTTATAACGATTTTGACGTTGGCGGCCTGTGTCACGCCATCCGCTGCCCCCGCCGGGCCAGCAGAACCCGCCGCCGCCGAACCGGCAGCAGCCCCGCAAAGTACAGAAGGTCCGCAAGGGGAACTAGTGCTGGCGCTTTCCACCATGCCCAACTCGATCTACATGCCGCGCGCAGCCGAGCGCAATGCCGCCAATGCGGCTTCCCCGCTCTACGATTCCCTGGTTTGGATCAATGATGAGGGCGAAACTGTGCCAGCCCTGGCCGAAAGTTGGGAGATCTCCGACGATGGCCTGGAGTATACCTTCAAGTTACGCCAAGGTGTCACCTTCCACAACGGCGAGCCTTTCAACGCCGACGCGGTGATCTTCACCTGGGAAGCGGGCAAAGATCCCACCAACGAATATTTCTATGCCTTTGACTTGGCAACCGCCGTGGAAAAGATCGACGATTACACCGTCAAACTGGTGACAGCCGATCCCAATCCACTCTTTATGCGCCAACTTGCCACCAACTGGATGATGGTCCCCCCGGCCTATTTCGAGGAAGTCGGCGGCGCCGATGCCTTTGAACAAGCGCCTGTGGGCACAGGCCCCTTCCAGTTTGTGGAGATGGTGCGCGGCGACCGTATTGTCTACGAAGCCAACCCCAACTATTGGCAAGAAGGGCTGCCCAAAGTGGCCCGCCTGATCTTCCGTCCCATCCCTGAATCTTCGACCCGTGTCGCCGCCATTCAAACCGGCGAAGTGGACATTGTGCAGCGTCTCAGCGCCGAAGAAGCCGCCAGCCTGGAAGGTGTGCCCAATGTAGAGGTGATCAGCTACCCTGTGGATCGCGTCTATTACATCGCCTTTAACAACCTGACCACAGGGCTGGATCAGCCCACGCTCGATGCCAACGTGCGCCTCGCCATGAACTACGCCGTGGACCGCGAAGCCATTGTTGATGCGCTCTTTAACGGGCAAGCTCGGCTGGCAACAGGTCTCGTTACCCCGGCCAACTTGGGCTATGACGAAAGCCTATCGCCCTATCCCTATGATCCCGAAAAGGCACGTGAACTGCTCGCCGCCGCTGGCTATCCCGACGGCTTTGAAATCGGCATGGCCTGCCCCGTAGGCGCTTATACCAACTTTGAGCAGGTTTGCGAAGCGGTGCAGGGCTTTTTGGGTGAGGTCGGTATCACCGCCGATCTCGAACTCATGGAATCTGGGCAGTTTTGGGATCTGGAATCCGCCAAAGAACTGCCACCCCTCTTTGGCGATAGCTGGTCGTCGGACATTGGCGAGGCCATCAACCGGCTGAACGGTGCGCTGGATGGCTTCGATGCCAGCTACTCGGCTTGGTCGGATCCGACCATCGACGACTTCATCGCCCAAATCGAGGTGACGGTGGACGCCGACGAACGTGCCCAACTTTACAAAGATCTACAAGCCTACATGATCGAGAACCCGCCCTTCATCTACCTCTACGAGCCGATGGCCTTTGAAGCCGTCAACTCCCGTGTGCAGAATTACAATCCCCGCCCGGCAGAGGATTATTTCTTGATGGATGTGTCGGTACAGCAGTAATGCGTAATGCGTGATGCGTAATCCGTATTTGAAATACGGATTACGCATCACGTATTGCGAAGGAGACGCAGTGGCCCGTTACCTGATTAGCCGTGTAGTGCAGTCGCTCTTGCTACTGATCGGCGTGCTCATTCTGGTTTTTTTCATGATTCGCCTCACCGGCGACCCGGCGGCGCTTATGGTCCCGCGCGAGGCGTCCCCCGCCCAGGTGGATGCCTTTCGCACGGCTATGGGCTTTAACCGACCACTGACCGTGCAATTCATGGAATTTCTGACCAGAGCGTTGCAGTTTGATTTCGGCCACTCCCTTGTCCAAAATCGGCCTGCGCTCCGCATCATCCTCGAACGGTTGCCCGCCACGGCACAGTTGGCCGCGGCGGCCATGCTCCTTTCCATGCTTCTTGCCATCCCCCTGGGAATCGCAGGCGGCAGCAGCCCCGGCAGCCTTGCCGATGGCCTGGGCCGCGTGGTTGGGCTGTTGGGGCAGGTGATGCCAAGTTTCTGGCTGGCGCTGCTGCTGATTCTCTTCTTCGCCGTCAACCTGCGCTGGTTTCCCTCGTTTGGCCGCGACAGCGCGATCTCGCTGGTGCTGCCCTCGGTTGCCCTAAGTCTGGGCGCCATGAGCCAGCTCTATCGCCTGACCCGCGCCAAAGTGCTAGAGATCCGCAGCGACGATTACATCCGCACAGCGCGCAGCAAAGGACTCTCGCAGCGGCTGGTTGCCACCCGCCATGTGCTGCCCAATGTCGCTATCTCATTGGTCAGTGTTATCGGCATTCAGTTCACCTATCTCCTTGGCGGCTCCATCTACATTGAGACCATCTTTGCCTGGCCCGGACTGGGCAGCCTGTTGGATGAAGCCATCCCGGGCGCGATTTTCCGCTGGTACAGGCGATCACAGTCTTTATTGCCGCCTTTGCCATTCTTATGCACCTGCTCACGGATCTGGCCTATGGCCTGCTTGATCCGCGCATTCGCTACGGAGGCTAGACCATGCACGCCATTCCCCCGCAGCCGCGAGACGCATTGGCACAGGCTACGGACACACAACCCATCTGGCGCGCCCATGTGGGCGAAGCATGGCGGCTGCTCCGGCGAGATCGGGCGGGCATGGCAGGCGTAATCATGGTGCTGTCGCTGGTGTTTGTAGCCCTCTTTGCCAATACACTGGCCCCGTTTGATCCCCTCCAACAAAACCTGCGCGCCGCCAAACAGCCCCCTGCATGGACAGCCGATGGCTCGTGGGACTATCCGCTGGGCACAGACAACCTGGGCCGCGACATGCTTAGCCGGATTATTCACGGCAGCCGCGTTTCGCTCACCGTAGGGCTGTTGGGCGTCTTGATTGCCGGGAGCCTGGGGTTGGCGGCAGGGCTGTTGGCTGGCTATCTGGGCGGCTGGGTAGATGCTGTGGTCACGGCGATTATCAATCTCTTTTTGGCTGTGCCCTACATTGTACTGGTTGTGGTGGCGGCAGCAGTCTTGGGGCGCAGTCTCTTGAACGTGATCCTGCTTTTCGGCATCACCGGCTCCCCCCTCTTTCGCGCGCGTGGCGCGGGGCGAAGTGTTGCGCCTGCGCGGCGAAGCCTATGTGGAATCCGCCGTAAGCGTGGGCGCAGATGCGCCGCGCATTTTGCTGCGCCACATTTTGCCCAACCTGATTGGCCCGCTGGTGACGTTGGCAACCTTTGAGCTGTCGGCTATGATCTTTTACGAAGCGGGCTTGAGCTTTTTGGGGCTAAGCGTCCCGCCCAGCGTGCCCAGTTGGGGAAATATGCTCTCGCAGGGCCGCCAATATCTGCGCATCTACCCCTGGATCGCCGTCTATCCTGGCGTGGCGATTGCCATCACCGCCTTGAGCATGAACCTGCTGGGAGATTGGCTGCGCGATGTCTTCGATCCAAAATCGAAGCTTATGCGCTGACAATTCGCAAATCCCTTGGTTTATGGTACACTTTTTTCACCATAAGCGATGGGCGATTACCCTCATCGCCCGCTATCCGCTTGTCAATTACGCGCCCTCCACCTCTTTTTACGATCACCCAACCGCATGATCCATTCATCAAAATCTATCAAGGAGAACATGAAAATGGCATCAAAACACCTATTGAGCCGTCGTCAATTTCTGCGTCACACTGCATTTGGCCTGGGCGCGTTGAGCCTAGCCGCCTGTGCAGTCCCCGTAGCGCCCAGCAGCAGTAGCGGTGGCGAAACGGCAGCCCCGGCCCCAGCCTCTGCGGCGATTTCCTTTTTGACCCAAGGCGGTAACCAGGGCGCGTTCGACCGCTACGAGCCGCTGATCGTCACTTTCCAAGAGGCCAACGCTGGAATCACCGTGGAACCGATCTGGGAACCGGGCGGTGCAATTGAAGTGCAGACCAAACTGCTCACGCTGATTGCAGCGGGCGATGCTCCCGACGTCTGATCGGGCGCACAGCTACACCAACGCCGGGCAAGCCAAGCGCAGCATCCAAATGGATCTGACACCTTATCTGGAAAGCGACACAAGCCTGGGCGAGGATGCTTGGCTGTTGGCGGCGTGGAAGGATTTCCAGATCGACGGCAAGCAGATCGGCTTCCCGCGTGAGACGACCAGCACCGTACTGATCTACAATAAAGAACTCTTTGACGCCAGCGGCGTGCCAACCCCCACCGAGGGCTGGACTTGGGCCGACTTTGAAGCCGCTGCCGCTGCCATTACCACAGGCGAAGGCAGCGAAAAGATCTATGGCACGGCAGATCGGCATCTCAACCGCAACACCTGGATCAAAATGTGGCAAAAGGGCGGCGATGTGATCAGCGAAGATCGCACCCAATTCACTATGAACCAGGAACCCAGCCTGTCACAGATTGCCGAGATTGCCCGCTGGCATCACGAGTTGGGTGTTCACCTTTCGGCCAGCACCACCGAAGCCGGCGGCTTCACCACTGCCGATCTCTTCACCACCGGCAAGGTCGGCATGTTCCCGCAGTTCTCGGTCTTTACTGGTATTCTCCCCGCGGAATTTGAGTGGGACATTGCCCATCTGCCCGCCGATCCTGACGATATCCGCACCACCCGCGTCGCCTCCGCCGGGCACAGTATGTACAGCGGCACAGACAGCCCCGACGCCGCCTGGACATGGCTGCAATACCTGGGCAGCGAAGAAGCCTTCCGCCACTGGGTAGATGCCACAGGCCTGGCTGTACCCTCGCTTAAGGTGGTGGCCGAGAGCTTCCTGGAAAGCGCCGCCGACGTGTTGCCGCCCAGCGCGCAGATCATGTTGGATGCGTTCGGCTACGGTCGCCCAGAGCCGGTCTCCGGCGACTGGATCGGCGTCCACCGCGAGGTGCAATCGGCGCTGAACTCGATCTACGGCGTCGAACAGGCCGATCCACAAGCGGCGCTGGATGCCATCGCCGACCGTGTGGAAGAGCTAATCGTCTTCATCCCCGGCGAATAATTTTTCACCGCAAAGAACGCAAAGAAGAAGGCAAAAGGCAAAGTGTAAAAGGCAAAAATGGTTCAGCGGATCATCTGGAATCTGCGCAAATCCGCTCAATCTGCGTCATCTGCGTTCTATTTCCCTTTGCGTTCTTTGCGGTAAAATTCTGAAAGTTCTGGACAGGGACTCTACGTATGACCACTGCTACCGTACCCTCGCCGCCCAAACGCCGCAGCAACTTGCTGTGGGCCGAAAAGCGTGATGCGTTTCTATTTATCCTGCCCTGGTTGATTGGCTTTCTGGCCTTCACCGCCGGGCCAATGCTGGCTTCGCTCTACATTTCGTTCACGCGCTGGGAGATCGTGACCAGCGCCAAGTGGGTGGGGCTGGCCCAGTATACTAAGCTTTTCACCGATGACCGCTTCTGGCTTTCGCTGTGGAACACCAGTTACTATGTCTTTTTGGGTGTGCCGCTGCACCTTTTCTTTGCGCTATTGGCGGCTCTTGCCATGAACCAGGACTTGCGCGGCATCAAGTTCTTCCGCACCGCCTATTATGTGCCGTCCCTAACGCCAGTGGTTGCCAACTCGATTCTGTGGGTCTGGATCTTCCACCCAGAATGGGGGCTTGCCAATGGCTTCCTACGCTGGATCGGCTTGGAAGGGCTATACTGGCTGCAAGATCCCAAACTGGCGAAACCGGCCTTTATCATCATGAGTTTGTGGACCATCGGCGGGCAGATGATCATTTTACTGGCTGGGCTAAAGGGTATCCCCACTTCGCTCTACGAAGCCGCCGATATGGACGGGGCCAAGTGGTGGGATCGCTTCTGGCACATTACGCTGCCACTGCTCACGCCGGCCCTCTTTTTCAATCTGATCATCGCCCTGATCGGCGCGTTTCAGGTCTTCACCCAGGCGTATATCATGACCGAAGGCGGGCCAAACTATGCCACGCTCTTCTATTTGCTCTATCTCTACCGGGCGGCCTTTGAGAATTTCCAAATGGGCTATGCCTCGGCTATGGCATGGGTGCTCTTTATCATTGTATTGATCTTTACCCTGATTCAATTTCGGCTCTCGGATCGGTGGGTATTCTACGAAGGCGATCTGAAAGATTAGGCACTGAGGAAACGTTATGCAACTGAGTGAGCAACAAACATTGATACCCGCTGCGGCCCGCCGCAGCGGATCGCGCAAACGCACGATGAAAATTTTCAACAACAGCATCTGGTATATTGTGCTCACCTTTTTTGGGTTGGTGCTGGGGTTACCGCTGATCTGGCTGATCTCCACCTCGCTGAAGACGGGGCCACAGACTTTTATCATGCCGCCGCAGTGGATCCCCGAGCCGATTATGTGGGAGAACTACCCGCAGGCATTCCAGGCCGTGCCCTTTGCCAAATATTTTTGGAACACAATTCAGATCGTTCTCTTTGCTACGCTGGGCACGCTGATCACCTCGTCGCTGGCAGCCTTTGCTTTTGCGCGGCTGCGCTTTCCGTGGCGCAACCAGCTTTTCCTGCTCGTGCTCTCCACGATTATGCTGCCCAGCATCGTCACATTGATTCCCACCTTTATCGTCTTCCGCTATCTCAAATGGATCAACACCCTGCTGCCCTTGATTGTGCCCTATTGGCTGGGCGGCAGCGCCTTTTACATTTTCCTCTTCCGCCAGTTTTTCATGACCATTCCCTATGAGCTAGACGAAGCGGCGCGCATGGATGGAGCCAGCAATTTCCGCATTTATTGGAATATCGTCATGCCGCTGTCGCAGTCGATTATCGCCACCATCGCAGTCTTTTCTTTCATCCACCACTGGAACGACTTCTTCCAGCCGCTGATCTATCTTCAAAACGCCAATAAGTGGACGATGGCAATTGGGCTGCTCGGTTTTAAGGATCTCTATGCCACCAGTTGGAACCTAATGATGGCCGCCTCCACTGCCATGATTTTGCCGTTGCTCGTGCTCTTCTTCTTTGCCCAGCGCTACTTTGTCAGCGGCATTCAGATGTCGGGGATTGCCGGTCGGTAAAAGTTAAACGTAGAGGCCCCGGAGAACGCAGAGATTTGCATTTCAAGTCTTCGTTAATCATAGCGAATTAAACCGATTTAGAAAGGATGTATAGGATGGCAAAAGACCATTTACTCGTAGACGCAGACATTCATCCCGTGGCGGACTCAATCCGCATTATGGATTTTCTGCCCGAACCGTGGCGCACCCGCTATGCAGGCGGCAATCGCTCGGCCAACAGCCTGGGCTGGTGGAACCCCAACGGCGTCAATCGACCCGACGCCGTAGACGAACAGGGCTGCCGCATTGAGGGCGACCCGTACTTGCTGCGCGACCATTTTTTGAACCGCTATGACATTGACTACGCCGTATTAATTGGTGGCGGCACGCTGCACTTGGGTCTTTCACCCGAAGCCGACTATGCTGCCTCGATCATCTCGGCCACCAACAGCGTCATGGTGGAAGATCGGCTGCCTGTAGATGACCGCTACCGCTACGCGCTGGCCGTCTATCCTAATGATCCCGAACTGGCCGTGCGCGAGATCCACCGCCTGGGCGATCACCCTGGCGTGGTGCAGGTGCAGATGCCCAGCGCCTCGCGCATCCCCTATGGACAGCGCTATTTTCACCCAATTTATGAAGCCGCCGCCCAATACGGTTTGCCCGTGGCAATTCATCCCGGCTCCGAAGGCGTGGGCATTTCCGGTCCGCCCACCGCCGCGGGCTACCCCACCAGCTATTTGGAATGGCACACAGGATTGGTGGCAAGCTACATTGCCCACGTGACCAGTTTGATCACCGAGGGCGTTTTTCAGAAGTTCCCGACGCTGAAATTTGTGTTGGTGGAGGGGGGGATTTCGTGGTTGCCGCCGATTCTGTGGCGACTGGACAAGAACTGGAAGGGGCTACGGATTATGGCTCCGTGGGTAGATCGCCTACCCAGCGAGATCGCGCGCGATCACATTTTGCTGACCACACAGCCGTTGGAAGAGCCGGAAAACCCCAAGCATTTTCACAGCATTTTGGAGATGTTCGACGCCGAACACATGCTCATGTTCTCCAGCGACTTCCCGCACTGGGACGGCGACGCGCCTGACTTTGCCGCTCGTCAGTTTCCCAAACACCTGCGCGAGCGCATTATGGGCAAGACAGCGCAAGAGTTGTACAAACTGCCCGAACGGGTCGCGGATCTGATCGAAAGAGTGCCTGCATAACAGGGGCGTGATTCGTGCTACGTGTTCAGAAATACGCAGCACGAATCACGCTTTAGGCCAACCTCTTCACCAGCAGCCAGCGATTTTCGCCATCTTCTCGCGCATAGTGCATCTCGTCTACCGAGCGCCGCACCAGAAACAGCCCCAGCCCCCCCGTTGATGGAAACTCCGTCTGGTTTGGGTCAATCCCCGTATCAATCGAAGTCTGCTCAAATTCAATCCCATCATCGTGGAAACTAATCTCAATGCGGTGTGGAAAAAGCCGCAATCCCATACGCAGGCCACAATCCGCGCTATCCCCATACGCATGTCGCACAATATTGGAGGCAATCTCCATCGCTGCCGTGGTCAACGTGTGGTAGAGCATTTCTGTGGGTGCTGGGGTATGGAGAGAGGTCACTTGCTGCCAGAAGTCATGTAAAATGGTATACACATGGGGCAGAGATTTGATGCGTGCTGGGAACTCCGTCACTATCGCAATCACTAGGGTATCGGCATGGGATATAGACAAAGAGTGGCTCCTCTGCTGTGAATCGACACTCGCCACAGGTTACCTAGGATCTTCAAGCCGACGCACAACCAGCAATGTTATATCATCGGGCAGAGAAGTGAGGGGCTGTACCAATGAAACCAGTCTATCTATTACCGCTTGCGCACTGGCAAGATCCGTAAGAATATCGGCCAGCAACGTGGCATCAATGTTCAGATCCGGGCGCGCATTCATCAGCCCATCGCTATAGACCAATAAAATATCCCCCGGCTCAAAGGTAACCATCGATTCTTCATAGTTGTCATTGATCAAGATACCCAGCGGCAGACCATGCGATGATAGAGTCTCTACCCTTCCATCTGCGCGCAACAATAAGTTCAAACTAGAGCCGATACTAACAAAGTATAGTTGAAAGAGATGGGGGTCCAAATGACCGTGGAAGAGGGTAACTGCGCGCTCAGATTGCTCCAGAGGCGGGGTGAGGGTGGAGGCCAGCGTGGTAATTGACTGGGCCGGGGAACTGTATTGGGCCACAGCGCGCAATGTGGCGCGCACAGTTGCCATAGTCAGCAGTGCAGGCATTGCCGTCCCCGTGACACCGCCCAGCGTTAGGGCAAAAGGTCCTCTACCGGTAGGATGCCAATCATAAAAATCACCACCCACCTGCTTGGCTGCTTGAAAATAAGCCGCCACTTCAAAAGAGGCCAGTTGCGGGCGCTCTTGTGGCAGCAGTTTGGCTTGAATTGTAGCAGCCTGGGCCAGTTCGGTTTCCAACTGACGGCGCAGTTGGACATTTTGTCTCATCAAATAGAGGCGGGCCACGGTACGCTCAATCACAGCCTGAAATTCCATCGCTTCGAAAGGCTTGCGCAGGTAATCATCCGCACCGCGCCGCAGCGCTTCAACCGCTGTATTCTCGGAGCCAAAAGCCGTCATAATTACCACAGCCAGATCGAGCTTCTGGCTCCGTACCCATTCCAACACCTCCAGCCCATCTACTTCGGGCATAGCAACATCCAAAAAGAGCAGATCCGGTGGCTGTTCGATGATTTGCTGCATAGCCTCTCTGCCATCCCCAGCGCCGCTGACCTGATAGCCTAGATTTTTTAGACGAATCCGTACGAGACGGTTAATAAATGGATCATCATCGACAACAAGTGCCCGAACGGATGCGTGGTCAATATGCAGATCAGCCAGTGATTGTAACATCTTCAAATAAATCGTTTCCTAATTTCCTGAATGTGGCAGGAGACTATAAATGAAAACGTAGGTCACACAAAAATTGTTACATATACTCCCACAGAAACCAAGAATTTCCAACCCAATACCCAGAGCAAATACAAAGCGGAAAAGAGGGGGAAAGAAAATGCGGCGCCATTAACGACGCCGCATTTTTGTCTGCTACGCTAACCTTCTACTCGACTACGGGTTTCACACTCTGCGCTTGGGGGCCTTTATCACTATCAACTACACTAAACTCAACTGGCTGCCCCTCGTTCAAAGAGCGATATCCGTCGGCTTCGATTGCAGAGTAGTGGACAAACACATCACCACCCTGTGCTCGCTCGATAAAGCCATAGCCCTTGACATTATTAAACCACTTTACATTGCCACGTTCACGGTCTGCCATGATAGCTCCATTCCTTTAGCTGCGATGTTTCAAGGGCAGAGCGACCTCATTGTATTCATCTCACACCTCGATACTGCACTGGATCGAAGAATTTTCTTTGGTGCGACTGCCACGACGTTTGCTACATTACCACATTCTGAACTAATTGTCAATAATATCGATATTTCAAAGAGGCTTTTTGCAATTTCGTAAGTAATTCGATAGAAATTGTCAAGAATACGTGTGAAAACCCGATTTCGACCAAACGAAACTCTTTCGACATCGGATTTTCCCGGATACAACAAACCTGTATGAACTATTATTGTTAATAATGCATACAGATTTGTGATACCGATGTAAGTTATCGAATCATTTACCAAAGGCCACAGAAGTCTCAGGCAAGTTCAGGAGATAAAAATTGTAGCGCGGCTGACTGAGATGCGCTATCCCACAAGATGACATCTTCTTCGCTGCCCAGCAGAACACCATCCCTGCTGGGGCGCAGCACCAGTGCGGGCGGGCTATCCGGCACAGCTTGCCAAACTACCCCATCGGCAGAGTGCCAAAGGCTGTTCATGTCGCTGAGTAGCCAACCCTGCTCGGTGATACACAATGCATTGACGCCATCGGGGGCACTTTCCACACGGTCAAACCGACGACCGCCATCGGCAGAACGCCAGAGGCCATCGCTTTCTGTACCTGCCAGCACCACTCCATCGTTGTGGAAATCAGGCGAGACGGCGATGAACTGATAGACAGCATCGGCACACTCCATGCGTTTCCAGGCTCGCCCACCGTTGGGCGAGCGATAAAGACCTTCTTCGGTTCCGGCGAAGACGATCTCGCGGCGCGGCCAATCTGTGACAGGGGCGGGTGCTGCCCAGGCCAGGGCCAGCACCGTGTAGCTGCGCAGGCCGAAGGTACACGGCGACCAATAGCCGCCACGGTCCGTAGTGCGCAGGATGCCTTCACCCTCGGTGGCCGCCAGGATCACGCCGCTGTGGGCAATGTCGGGATCGGGAGCCAGCGCCAAGACGGCGGCATCAATGCCGCTGACCCAAGCCGCCTGCCAGTTTGCACCGCCATCGGCAGAATAGGCCACGCCATGCGGCCCGCCGCCCACCAGCAACCGCGTGGGCAGCGCCAGTGTACAGGCCAGCCGGGACATGGGCTGCGGCACAGGCACGAGCTGTTGATCTTGCAGGCGAAACAGACCGTGTGGGCCAGCCGCCCAGCGTTCGCCGCCCTCTTCGCTAATGGATAAAATAATCGCCATCTTAGGGTTCCATGCTTTCTTTAGGCTTGCGGTGATAGACAATGGTGTCGGTGCTCAACGCCATCAGCGCGCCGCTGGATGCCGTTTGCAGCACGGCCACCAACACATCGGTAACATCCAGCACGCCAGTTTTATGGGCATCCACCACCCGATTGTGAAGGGCGTCGTAGGTGACACCAGGGCCAGCCTCGCGCACGCGCTCGACCACGCTGGCCGGGGAATCGGCCCGTGAATTATGGGCGATCTGTTTGAGTGGCGCTTGCAAGGCTCGCCGCACAACGCCCACGCCAATCATCTCGTCATCGCGCAAGGCCAGGCCGTCTAGCGCGGCCAAGGCGTGGATCAACGCCGCACCACCGCCAGGAACCACACCGCTTTTCTGGGCACCGGAAAGCACCTTGAAGGCTCGCTCGGCGTTATCGGCACGCACGGCGCGCTCGGTCTTGGTGGATGCGCCCACCTTAAGCACACCCATACCGCCGGTCAGCGCCGAAAGCCGTTTGATCAACTTCGGGCGGTCGTCGTCGCTCTGGGGCAGTTGTTCTAACTGGGCACGCAACTGTTCGATCCGTGCTTGTACATCGACATTTTTGGTCTGCTGCGGCAGGATTTGCAACGTCTTGGCGTCGATCTCCACGCGCATTGCCATACCCAGATCGGTGGCTTTGGCGGACTTGGCCGAGGTGGTAAAGCCACGCCCCAAGACCTCTGCGCCGGTGATCAGTGCCAGATCATCCAGGGCAAAGCGCCGCTCTTCGCCCACGGCTTTCAGCGTGGCAGCCACAATCGAAATCGGCTTCTTTTCGGCGGTCTGATTGCTCACTATGGTGTGCAGCGCCGTGTCTTTGAAGGAGTGCCCGATGATCATGAGGGCTTTTTTGTCGTTGGCAATGGCCGCTTCGATTAAGGCCACCACCTCTTCGGCGCTTTGCAGGGGCGTTTCCACCAGGGCCACGGCGCAATCGGTATAGATTGCCTGTTTGCGCGCGGCGTCTGTGTAGAGGTGGAAGCTGGCAATTTGGGCGTCGTAGTTAGCACCAGGATAGTAGATCCGTTCCAAATAGGGTGCAACGAATTTGTCCACGTTGACCCGCGCGTCGGGGCCAAGCAGATAACTCATCTCGCCCAAAAGCGCGGCCAAGGGGCGTTCTTTGACGATGGTGAAGGCCAGGGCCGCCAGTTCGTCTTCAGTGGTCAGCGTCTCCGCCTGCTTGCGCAGGTGTTCGATGACGGCGTTGATGGCAGTGCGTACACCGTTGGCGATCCAAACCGGGCTGGTACCGGCTACAGTTTGGCGCAGAGCATCGTTAAAAATAGCCTGGGTGAGGATGCCTGTCATAGCGCCGCCATCGCCCACGCGCCCGGTAACCTTCCACACGAGATTGCGCATGAGCATAGCGCCAATATCCAGCCGGGGATCGCCCAGGCTGAGGATGCGCCGCACCGCCGTGGCGGAATCGTCGAGCATTTCGGGCATGCGTGTGCGGTCGCGGTCGTTGATAATTACCCCACCAATCGGACCAAAGGAGGGGGCAAGCAGGCTGGCAATCGCATCAATTCCGGCCTTAAAGTGCTTGTGCGCCCGGTCTGGTCCGGCAATAAAAGCTTTACGTCTACCGTTTTGTTTCAAGGGAATTCCTACCTCACGATCTAATCTCGTAGGCTAATCTTATGGGATCAACTGCGGTTACTTGGTCGTCTGTGTGCGAGCCTACCAGGGCTTTAGGGGAGATACCTTTTACAACGCATGATTAGGCAAAGACAATGTGGATGGTTCGCAGCCTTCATTGTACGGATGGGAAGCGGACTGTCAAGAAGTAAGGGGAGTGGGAAACATGCGCAAGTGTAATCAGGCAAAAATCACAGTTTTATACGGACAATTTACAGTGACAAGCATTTCATATCTCTTTATGTACATTTGACTGTATACCTTATCTATAGACAGGCAAAGAAAGACCGGATACGCTACACGTATGGAGTGTGTTTGCTTTTGGGTCGCGTAAGATTTAACGAATCCCTATTCAAGATATCCCTATTCAAGATAAAGGAATGTAACATGCGAAGGACTGCGGTTTTATCTATACTGTTGTTTATTTCTCTGATCATGTCTGGATGTGGCTTATTTGGCGGGTCCGAACGGGAACGTTCCCAGTCTAACGAGCAGATTACCAGTGGCGTGCAGTTAGGCCGTGTGGTGACTGCCGAGGGGATTGGTGAAAAGAATGCCCCGATTGATGTGACGGACACATTCGATTCATCGCAAGATTTTATCTATGTAGTTGCCGAGGCAGACTTTATTGAGGCCGGCACCACGCTATATGCACGCTGGTCCCGCGACGGTCAACCCTTTGAGGATAGCAGCGAGATTACGGCAAATCAAGATTACGAGGACACGTATATCGAGTTTCACTTGGAAAATTTAAGCAGCCGCATGGAGGAAGGCGATTATAGCGTTCAACTCTTTGCCAATGGAAATCCGCTTACCGAAGTAGACTTTAAGGTAGAGTAACGATAGTTTGCTCAACCACATT
Source organism: uncultured Chloroflexia bacterium (assembly GCA_963721725.1). GTDB lineage: Bacteria > Chloroflexota > Anaerolineae > Caldilineales > Caldilineaceae > RI-153. Next base: position 195,841 of record CAVRLX010000003.1, on the reverse strand, counting down.
TTTAGAAAGGAAAGTTAGTCCTATGGATATGACTACAATTCTCATGATCGGGGGGGTGATTTTACTTATCGCTCTCTTCCTGTTTAACCGTAACCGCCCGGCAGCACGAGGCACCTACGACGACAAAAAAGCACGCAGTAGCGGTAGTATCGGTGGGGGTACGCGCGCTTATGATGAACCGGAGTCTCGCAGCAGTGGCAGTATTGGCGGGGGTGCGGGGAATAGCACACGGGCATATGATTCTCCTGATCATAAGAGCAGCGGCAGTATCGATGGTGATAATCGTGGGGTTTCTGTGTCTCAGAAACCTCGGACCGATGCGTTTACGCCTTCTGGACGGCTGGGCACACAAGATCAGGACAAAGAGACACGCAGACGCGATCCCAATGCTAAGCAAGACGATGATAAGTTCAAGAGTGGCGGTAGTTTTGGGGGCTAGTGATCTGAGTATTTAGGTTTAGTTGGTTTTAGAAGGTGTAAAGAGAGCATCCTCCGCTGTGGCCTATGTTAGCAGGCCACAGCGGAGGATGCTCTCCTCGTTAGAAACGAAATCCTATTGTTGCGCCCTCAGGATGGCTCACGCCCACACGTGTGCATACTTTAGCCCCGTCCCTGTATTAAACAAAACCACTGTCTCGTCGGGCTTGATCCAACCCATTTTCAGCAGACGTACCTGGGCCGCCAGGGTGGCCGCACCTTCGGGGGCGGGGAAGATGCCGGTGTGTTTGCCCATGACGCTGGCATAGTCGATCATCTCCGCATCGGGGACGGCGATGGCGGTGCCGCCGCTCTGGCGCAGCGCTTGTAGAATCAGAAAATCGCCCACGGCGGCGGGCACGCGCAGACCGTCGGCCACGGTTTTGGCTCCTTGCCACATCTCGGCGTGTTCGGTCTCTTCTTCAAAAGCGCGCACCATGGGCGCGCAGCCTGTGCTTTGCACCGTGACCATGCGCGGGCGTTTGCTGCCGATTAGCCCCATTTGCTCCATTTCGTCAAAGGCTTTCCACATGCCGATCAGACCCGTGCCGCCGCCCGTGGGATAGATGATCACATCGGGCAGGGTCCAGCCCAGTTGCTCGGCCAGTTCGTAGCCCATGGTTTTTTTGCCTTCAATGCGGTACGGCTCTTTCAGCGTGCTTACATCGAACCAGCCATGTTTCTGCACGCCCTCGCGCACCTTCACCCCGCAGTCGGTGATCAGCCCATCCACCAGCGTCACCTTTGCGCCTAGCTGCGCGCACTCCACACGAAAGGGCATGGGCACATCCGACGGCATGAAGACATAGGCGGGCAGCCCGGCGGCGGCGGCATAGGCACTCATGGCCCCGGCGGCGTTGCCAGCGCTGGGGATGGCGAGTTCTTTCGCGCCCAGTTCATAGGCGCGGCTCACGGCCATCGCCAGCCCGCGCGCCTTGAAACTGCCTGTGGGGTTGAGCGATTCATCTTTAACAAAGGTGCGATCACAGCCAATCGCCGCGCCCAATCTCGGCGCACAGAGCAGCGGCGTCCAGCCTTCGCCCAACATCAGGCGAGCATCGTCGCGGCGCACAGGCAACACTTCTTCATAGCGCCACAAATTGGCCGGGCGCGATTTCAGCGCCTCTTTGGTCATCGTCTGCGCCGCCTTTTGCAGATCATAGCGGGCCAGCAGCGGCTTGCCACAGGCCGGGCAGAGGTTCATCAATTGGTCGGCGTCATACGTTGCGCCGCACTTGCCACATTCAAGATGGGTGAGCGTAGAGAGGGTCATAGTGTGATGCCTTTAATTTATAGGATTGTGATGCGTGAAACGTGATAAATTCGTCTATCGTCCTGCGTCCATCGTCCGCCCCAACACCGCCGGATTACACACATCCTTGGGCTGTTCGCCAGAGAAATATTCGATCAACCGCTGCACGGCCATCTGCTCGATGCGGGCGCGGCCATCGCCGGTGAGCGAAGCACTGTGCGGTGTGACGACAATATTGGGGTGGTTGCGCAGCGGGGAATCCACGGCGGGTGGTTCGGGATCGAAGACGTCGATGCCTGCGCCAGCCAGTTTGCCGCTGTTGACCGCCTCTAGCAGCGCGGCTTCGTCCACCAGCGGACCACGCGCCACGTTGATCAAATACGCGCCGGTTTTCATGGTTGCCAGACTTTCGCGGTTGATCATGCGATAGGTTTCGGGGATGGCGGGGGCGTGCAGGCTCAGGAAATCAGACTCGGCGATCACATCGGCCTGACTGCGCAGGGTGACGCCCATATTGACGGCCTGTTCGTTGGAAATAAAGGGGTCGTGGGCGATGACGTTCATACCCAGCCCCAGCCCGCAGATCTGGGCCACACGGCGGCCAATCCGCCCCAGCCCCACAAGCCCCAACGTTTTTCCGCGCACTTCTGTGCCCACCAAAATGCTGCGCGGGCCAAAGTTACCGTCGGCCATGTTGGCATCGCCCAGTTTGATACGCTTGGCAAGCGAGAGCAAGAGTGCCACGGCGTGTTCGGCGGTGGACTCGGTGGGGCCATCCGGTGTGTTACAGACAATCACGCCGTGGGCAGTGGCGTCATCTAAATTCACATTGTCAATGCCAATGCCCGTGCGCACGAGGATACGCAGATTGGGCAGCTCGCCAAAGATGCTGGCATCGTATTGAATGCCCGACGAGGCCAAGATCGCCTGGGACGATTTGGCGTTGTCCAGGGCACGCGCCGGTTTCGCTGCGGGATAGTGTACGGTAACGCCAGACAGGGCGTCCAGCGCTGCGGACATGAGCGGGACTTCGATCCAAAGGTGGGTGAGGTCATTCATGGGCTGTCAATTCTGTGGGATGGATGGGTGGGTTGTTTCCGAAAACTTTATTGAATTTGCTAAGCAGGGCGATCAGCGTAAAGAATAATCTATGCATTTTTTAGGCGGGTGTAGAGACAAAAGCCGCTTCTGCCTCGATGGGAAGTTGAATGGGGACAAAGTGAGTGGCAGGCAACAAGTAGTCTTCGCCACTTTCATCAATCACCCGTAAAAATCCATGCTTCTCAGCTTCACTATCAGAAAGAGTCTGATAAACCTTTCGCGGTTCCAAACTTACTTCGTACCCTCGATTTTCGATACACAGCACATACGTTACCATTGAATCACCTTCTTTATCTTCTCTTCTTTGCGACCAATTCCGTGTGCTTCGTACCAATGGATCTCTGCTTCAATTACGCTGCCGTCAGCAAGCAGGCAAATAGCGATTCCTTTACATTTACGCCACCGTCCTCGTCCGTATTGATCGCAAAGACGCTCAATTTCGCGGATAGAAGTACCTACAGCAAATGTCTCTATTTCGCTGATCTTTCCAATAATCTCAAACCCCTGAAATCGATCCATCTGATTCTCTCTGAATTTCTTTTGAGGTACACTAATTCTATCACTCACAGGTTTTCTAAACAATCATTATTCTGAGATGCCCTGCGCTCCTATCCTCTCCACTTTTTCTAAAAAAGCCCTGATCCCTGCTAAACTAAGGAGACGTGAAGACGTGAAATCACGCCCCACGGTTCACGCATCACGAAAATTTCCCACCCGTCGCGCCCACGCGGTGCGCGCTGATCAAGCGAGGCAGGCATGAAACGGCTTTCGACCAACGAGATTCGCACACTTTTTCTCGAATACTTCCACGAACTCGACCACGCCATTGTGGACAGCAGCAACCTTGTCCCGGCAGACGACCCCACGTTGCTCTTTGCCAATGCCGGCATGGTGCAGTTCAAGGATCTCTTTTTGGGGCTGGAAAAGCGCGATTACAAGCGCGCCACCACCTCGCAAAAGTGCCTGCGTGTCAGCGGCAAACACAACGATCTGGAAAACGTTGGTCCCAGCCCGCGCCATCACACCTTTTTCGAGATGTTGGGCAACTTCTCGTTTGGCGACTATTTCAAAAAAGAGGCGATCCAGTTTGCCTGGCATCTGCTGGTGAACGAACTGGGCCTGCCCCTGGATCGGCTCTGGTTCACCGTCTACACCGAGGACGACGAAGCCGAACGCCTCTGGCACGAGGTGGGCGCACCCAAAGATCGCGTGTCTGCGCTTTGGCAAAAAGGACAACTGGTGGGCCATGGGCGACGTTGGCCCCTGCGGTCCCTGCTCCGAGATCCACTTTTACTGGGGCGACATGGACAAACAGGTCCCCGGCGGCGTCAATAAAGATGACGAATATCTGGAGATCTGGAATCTGGTCTTCATGCAGTATGAGCAGAAGCCCAACGGCGACATGATCAACCTGCCCCGCCCCAGTGTGGATACAGGCGCGGGGCTGGAGCGCATCGCCAGCATTTTGCAGGGCCACGACAATAACTACGACACCGACGCCTTCACGCCCATCATGGATCGCATTCAATCTTTGCTGGGCCACAGCGCCGAAGAACGCAAACAGCATCTCGTCGGCTATCGTGTCATCGCCGACCACAGCCGCGCCATGAGCTTTCTGATCGGCGACGGTGTGCTGCCCGGCAACGAGAGCCGCAGCTATGTGTTGCGCATGATCTTGCGGCGCGCGGCGCGCTTTGGCAAGCTCATCGGCTTCCAAAAGCCCTTCCTGGCCGAGGTGTGCAAGGTGGTCATCGAGCAATACGGCGGCCACTACACCGACCTGCCCGCCAAGTCCGATTTCATCCTGCGCACCGTCACCGCCGAGGAAGAGCGCTTCCAGCGCACGCTCAACACGGGCCTCAGTCTGCTCGATGAACTGATCGGCGATCTCAAAGCCGCGGGCAAAAGCGAGATCCCCGGCGCGGATGCCTTCCGCCTGTGGGACACCTACGGCTTCCCTGTGGATATTACGCGTGACGTGGCCGGTGAACAAGGCTTCAGCGTCGACGAAGCGGGCTTCCGCAGCGAGATGCAAGCACAGCGCGAGCGGGCGCGGGCCAGTGCTGGCGTCGTGGAAACCGGCGATCTCTCGGTCTATGCCAACCTGCTCGGCCAGTTGAAGGAAAAAGGCATTGTCGGCGCGGAGGGCATCAAACACCTGATCTATGAAAATGTGGAAGATACCAGCACCACTGTGGCCGGTATCATTGTGGATGGACAGATTGTCGAGCAAGCCCACGAGGGTCAACAGGTGGAGATTGTGTTGCCCGAAACGCCTTTTTACGTGGAGTCGGGTGGGCAGATCAGCGACACGGGCGAGATCTACTATTTCCCCGAAGATGTAGAGAAGCCGATCTGGACGGTTCACATCCGCGACACACGCCGCCCCATCAGCGGGCTGATTGTACACATGGGCGAGGTCACCGGCGGCACAGTGGAGGCAGGCGATCCGGCCTACGCCATTATTGATGTAGAGCGGCGCTGGGACATTATGCGCAACCACACCGCCACGCACATTCTACAGGCGGCGCTGCGCGAGACGCTGGGCGAGCATGTGCATCAGGCTGGTTCGTTGGTGGCTCCCGAGCGGCTGCGTTTCGATTTTACCCATCCCACGGCGATCAAGCCAGATGAATTGGATGAGATCGAACGGCTGGTGAACACGGCCATTCTCACCAACTTCCCTGTGGGCGACCGCTGGACCAGCTATCACCGGGCTGTGGAAGAGGGCGCAATGGCGCTGTTTGGCGAAAAGTACGGCGACACGGTACGCGTGATCTCCATCGGCGACCGCGAGGAAGAGCCGGTGAGCATGGAACTCTGCGGCGGCATTCACGTGGATAGCACCGCCGAGATCGGCAGCCTGCGCATTGTCAGCGAGGCCAGCAGTGCGTCTGGCGTGCGCCGCATTGAAGCCGTCACCGGGCGGGCGGCGGAGCAGTGGATCAAGGGGCGGCTGGGTGCGCTGTCACGGGCGTCCGCCGCGCTGCATACACGACCAGAGCAGATCGACGAAGCTGTGGAGCAATTGCAGGCGCAAAATCGCCAGCTTCAACAAGAAGTGGAGGCCATGCGCGCCAAACTGGCCCGCCAGCAGAGCGAAACCCTGATTGAGCGGGCGGTGCATGTGGACGGCATTGCTGTGCTGGCGGAAACAGTCGCTGTGGACAATGCCGATACCCTGCGCCAGATGACCGACTGGTTCCGCGACAAACTGGGCAGCAGTGTTGTGGTGCTGGGAGCCGTCATCGACGAGAAGCCACTGCTTATCGCCGCCGCCACAGAGGACGTGATCAAGCGCGGCATTCACGCCGGCAATCTCGTGCGCGATGCTGCCAAGATCGTGGGCGGCGGCGGCGGCGGTCGCCCTAACATGGCGCAGGCTGGTGGCCGTGATGCCGCTAAACTGGGCGAGGCGCTGGGCACGGTACAGGGCTGGGTGGAACGAAATTTGAAGGCGTAGCGTTGAGAAACAGCGCTTGCTGTAGACAGTGGAGACGCTATGACAACAATCACACTTGAAGAAGCAAAGAAGCAGTTTGTTGATCTCTTCTACCGCGCTGCCAAAGGCGAAAAAGCCCTGATTATCTATGATGAAGACACATTTATTGAGATGCAAGCAATAGCTGAGGATCATAGACCCGGTGATGTGGCCGGAGAGTGAGGGGAAATGACCACCATAGACATCGCAGAAGCACAAACTCTCTTCACAGAGTTGGCACAAAAAGCGCTGAAAGGGGAAGAAGTAATTTTTACCCAAAACGAACAACCAGTGCTGCGGTTGGTGTCCATCACGTCCAAAATTACAGCAGTTGAGCGCGGTAAACGTCAACCTGGCACGGCGAAAGATTTAGTGATCTATATGGCTGATGACTTTGATGAACCATTGGAAGACTTCGCAGAGTACATATAGAGATGAGGATACTTTTAGACACCCACGCCTTCCTCTGGTTTATTACAGATGATGATAGACTGACCAGAGTAGCCAGGGAAGAGATCATACTGATCGAGAATGAAGTTCTGCTGAGTTACGCTTCTCTTTGGGAAATTGCCATCAAAGCCAGCACTGGCAAGCTAGATATGCAGCAACAGTATGAGGAGTTGATCCGAAGAGCGATGGATGAGGCAATGACGCTTCTGCCCATTGATCTCGACGCACTCGCTCTGGTCACAACCCTGCCCTTCCACCACCGTGACCCATTTGACCGCTTGCTCATCGCTCAAGCCATCGTGCAAAATTTGCCCATTGTGACACGGGACCCGGCCTTTGCCGGATATCCCGTTGAGTTAATCTGGTAACTGACCCTTGACTGAAATTCTGCACATTGACCCCGATACCAAACCCGATGCCGTGCGTCGCCAATTGGCCCGGCTCGACAGCGGCCAGGTGGCCGTCATTCTTCCCAATGGCTGGACGGAACTGGACAGCCTGGCACGGTTGCGTTTGTTACAACGCCAAGCGCGCCTGCGCAATCAGCAATTGGCCTTGGTCACACAGGATTTGAACACGCGCAAAGCTGCCGGCGCGCTGGGCATCCCCGTCTTTGGCAACGAAGCCGCCATCATCGGGCGCTCGTGGAAGATGGTGAATCGCCTGCCCGATGTGGATCCGCAACACCCGGCGCGCAATCTGCCCGAACCACCACCCTGGCGCAAACATACCAGCGACGGGCAATCGCACTCTGATGTTATGGCGCCCATTGCGCGGCCCAGCCTGCGCCGCAGCCGTCGCCAGCGCATCCAAGCCGAAGAAAAGTACCGGCGGCGTTTGCCGTTTTGGCTGCAAATTGCTGGCTATGTGCTGGCCGGGCTGATGTTGGTGGGCATGTTGGGCGCGTTTGCCTATTATGTCCTGCCTGCCGCCACGGTAACCGTGGTTCCCGGCCAGCGCCAACTTGAAGCAAATGCCACACTCACCGCCGATCCTACCGTCGAAACTTCGGATCTGGAGATCGGCGTGATCCCAGCCCGGCTCATGGAAACTTATGTCGAGGCGTCGGAAACTCTCTCCACCACTGGCAGCGAACAGGTGGCGACTGGGGCCGCCAGCGGCAGTGTCACCTTTACCAATCAGACTTATCGAACAGTGCGTGTACCAGCGGGAACCATCGTCTCCACTAGCACTGGTGATCGCGTCGATTTTCGCACGCTGCGCGAGGTGGAGATCTCTGGCCCGGTGGGGACGCGCGCCTCGGTGGAGATCGAAGCCACGGATCCCGGCACACGCGGCAACGTGCGCGCCAACACCATCACAACGGTTTCCGGCGCGCTGCGCACCCAAGTGTTGGTCAGCAATCCCGGCGGCACAGTCAGCGGTGAGTCTACCCTGACCCGTGTGGTGACCCAAGCCGACAAAGATGAACTTTACGCACAAGTGCTTGCCGAAATTGAGGCGACGGCCTATGCCCGGCTGATTCCTGAACTGCGCGAAGGAGAATGGGTTCCGCCGGATTCTATTCAGACCTTTGTCACCGATCAGATCTACGACCATTTCAACGACGAACCCGCTGACGAACTCAACTTGACGCTACGCGTACTGGTGCAGGCCGTGGCTGTGGATGAAGCCACCTCGCAGCGCGCCGCCATGTCTGCACTGGAAGCGGCTGTGCCTGCCCGTGCCAAACTCGTGGCCGATTCGATCCAATTTTTCGCCTCGCAAAACGTAACGGTGGAAGGCAGACGCGTGACCTTTGATGTCATCGCTCGCGGCAACTACGTGATCCCGGTGGATGCGCAAGAACTGCGCGATTCGGTGGCTGGCTTGACCCAGCAAGAGGCGGCAACATTGCTGAAACAACAGTGGTTGCTGGCCGCGGATCCCCAGTTCTATCAAGATCCTGATCGGTTTGGCACGCTGCCGCGCATTGGCAGCCGCATTCAGGTGCGCGTGGAATATGCCGAGGCGGTGAATGGTGGCGGGTAAACTGTTGGCACTGGATGTGGGCGAAGCGCGCATTGGCGTGGCAACCTGTGACGGCTTGGGTTTGACCGTGCGTCCGCTGGCAGTAATTGCGCGCAAGAGCCGCCACGAAGATTTTGATCGCATCGCATCGCTAATCCGCAACGAGGGTGGCGTGGATGCTATCCTGTGTGGTTTGCCGCTGAACATGGACGGCAGCGAAGGCCCCCAGGCCCAGACCACACGCCGCTGGGCCGGGCGCTTGGTGCGGGCGTTGCAGCATATCTTTGGGCAGTCACCGCCGCTGATATTCTGGGACGAACGGCTGAGTAGCTTTGCCGCCGACGAAATTTTGGCAACAGATCGCCGCTATGCCAAGATCGGGCAGGATGCTGTGGCTGCGGCTGTGATCTTGCAAAGTTATCTCGACGCCCAGCGCACTAACATACCGCAACACTACGGGCGCATTGCGTCCGCGTGATTTTGGCCCATTGAAGCCATGACAGAGTCTCTCTTTTATGAATAAATCGTATCTCTTGCAAACCAGAAAAGCACCGCCAACTGAAAACGTGCTCCCTTGGACACAGCAGATTACGCGCCCGCAGTTTATCTTGATCAACCTGTTGCGCGCAGGCTTTTTGCTCCTGATCTTGGGAGTGCTGTGGAGTGTGGGGTCGGTGCTGGATGCGCACTTGACCGAGCAATTCCTGGCTGTGGAACAGCAAAACAGCGCCCTCATCGACCCCACCGCTGGGAAAGATGCGCTGACCCCAGAGAACATTGAACGCCAGATCCTCACCTTCAACCTGCGCTCGCGCGAAAGTGAACTCTATCAACCGGCGGGTACGGATGCGCGGCCACGGCCCTTTCAAGTGGTCCCCGGCGACGCCGCCCGCTTCATCGCCGCCCGGCTAGAAAACAACGGCTTCATCAACGATGCCAGCCTCTTTAACCTCTACTTGCGCGTCACCGGACTGGACCGTCGCATTGAGGCAGGCAATTTTATGATCGCCGAAACCATGACCATTCCCGAAATTGCCCAGACCCTGCAAGAAGCCCGCTTCGAGGAGATCCTCGTCACCATTCCCGAAGGCTTCCGCGCTGAAGAGGTGGCCGAGCGGCTGGCCGAGAATTTCGTCATCGACAGCGAACGCTTTTTAACCGCCGTGCGCCAACCGCGGAGTCTGGCCCTTTTTGCGGACTACGATTTTCTGCAAAACCTGCCGGAAGGCACATCGTTGGAAGGCTTCCTTTTCCCCGACACCTATCGTTTCCCGGTCAACGCATCCACGCCTGAATTGGTGCTGGCCTCGTTTCTGAATAACTTTGAGAACCGTGTGGGCAGCGAAGGGCTGCTCGGCAGCGGTAGTGGTCTGAGCGGGCGCGATCTGTTGACACTGGCAAGCATTGTCGAGCGCGAAGCCGTGCAGGCCGACGAGCGCCCTTTAATCGCCAGCGCCTACATCAACCGCTTGGCGGGACGCTGTGCCGACTCTGGCAACTATCTGCAAGCCGATCCTACGGTGCAATATGCACGGGGAACGGTGGGCAATTGGTGGTGGAAACCCCAGAGTTTAGCCGAGTATAGCGAGGTGGTTAGCCCCTACAACACCTATCTCAACCCGGGTCTGCCGCCCGGCCCCATTGCCAGCCCTGGCCTAAGCGCCATTGATGCCACCCGTAATCCCGGCCAGACCAACTACTGTTTCTTCCTGGGCACTGGCGAGGATGGTCGTCACGTCTTCGCCCAAACCCTGGCCGAACATCAGCAGAACTTCCAACTTTATGGATATAATCCGTAAAACATGGCGAATTGCAATTCGCCGGTTTTTTGCCTTCTGCCTTTTGATTTCGCTCCTTGCTGCCTGCACCTCTACGCGTCCTGTAATGAAAATCGGGCTGTTGGCCCCGTTTGAAGGGATCTATCGACAACAGGGCTATGATGCGCTGGCGGCCATGCGCGCGGCGATTGCCGAAACCCCAAGCGAGATCGCCATTTTGCCGCTGGCTGTGGATCTCTCTGACCCGGCACAGGCAGCGCGCACGGCGGCCAAACTCCTGGCCGATCCAACAGTGCGCGCCATCGTGGGGCCATTTTCGCCAGCACTGACTGTGGCCGTTACAGCACAGATCGAGCGTGCGGGGATTGCTTGGTATTTGCCCGATGCGCCCCTGGCGGATTCCCCGCTTTCCATAGCATGGCGTGCGGATCTCTCCCAGGCGATTGGCCGTGCCACTCAGGCGCAGGGGCAAACCCGGCTTGTGCTGGCGGGTGATCCAGTTTTTTTGTCAGCAGAGAACCCCAGCCTGGATCTGCCCGTTGTTTTGGTTGAAAGTGTGGCCGAGATTCGGCCCACTGATGCTGTGCTGTGGGCGGGGGATGTGGCGGCAGGCGCTGCCTTTCTGGCGGCGTTGCGCGCTCGCTATCCAGCCGTGCCTTTCTGGCTGTGGAGTGGTGGCGAGAATCCTGTTTTTTATCGTCGCGCGGTTGCTGCCTTGAACGCACAATCCCTAACGGCTGCGCTGGGACCTGTCTATTGGGTGGCCTGGCTGGATGATGGCTACGAGGCATGGGCAGCGACTCATCTGCCCAATTCGCCGCTGGCCTATCGGGTCTTCCGCGCCACCCAATCTGCTCTTGATCCAGATCGGCAAAAAAGCGCGACATGGCGGGTCCAGATCTTTCAATTACAACCAGATGGCAGCAGTCAGGGCTTGTAATTTCGCCAAGCGCAAAGTTGGTGGGCTGCTGTTGAATCAGGTATAGTTGACTTCGCTAACAACCTGCTTATGGCCCTTGATATATAAAGAGAGACCTACGCAACCACACCGCCCCACGGTGCTTTCCCCCTGTTGAGATACCCTAACTCTGTATGCGCCTTTCATGTGTACAGAAGGAGAGAGAATGCGTGTTTTACTAATCAGTTGGGAATTTCCCCCCTTCGTGGTTGGCGGGATGGGCAAGCATGTCGCCGAATTGGTCCCCGCCCTGGCTGAGATGGCCGCCACCAACGATCTTTATGTGGACGTATTGACAACCCGCTCGTCGGGCGGGGCCGTGGTGGAGCCGCTCACAGATCGGGTGACCGTTTATCGGACCGAGGTTCCCGCCATTGATCCCAACGACCTGTTTAATAGCGTGGTCCAGGGCAACCGCACGCTGCAAGATCGGGCGGCGCTGCTTGCTCTCACGTATCAATATGATCTGATCCATATCCATGATCGGCTCGTGGGAAGTGTGGGGATCGCCCTGAAACACCTGTGGAAAGTGCCGTTGTTGGTAACTATTCACGCCACCGAGCGAGGGCGACATCAGTCGTTTTTACCCAATCAACTGAGCCAACAGATCAACCAGATGGAGTGGGAAGCCTGTTACGAGGCCTGGCACATTATCGTATGTAGCGGCTACATGGCGGGCGAACTGCGCGGCTATTTCAACACACCGATTGATAAAGTGAGCGTGATCCCCAACGGCATTGATCCGCACCCGTTACAGGCTTGTCGCCCGGAAACAGTCTCGCAATTGCGTGCCAAATACGCGCCTCATGGCGAGAACCTGCTCTTTTTTGTGGGGCGCATTACCCCCGAGAAAGGGCTACAAGTTTTGCTGCGCGCCATGCCGTTGCTATTGGATACGCTGCCCAAAACTAAACTATTGGTGGCGGGTAAAAATAGTGAACAGATGAAGCCATTAGTGGATGAACTGCGCATTGCCAAACAGGTGGAGTTGCTGGGCTTTATCAGCGACGAGCAGCGGAATTGCCTATACGCCACGGTGGATGCTGCCATCTTCCCCAGCCTGTACGAACCATTTGGCATTGTCGCGCTGGAGGCTATGGCGGCGGGGTGCAGTGTGGTTGCCAGTGATGTGGGCGGACTGAGTGAGGTTGTGCATCATATGCACAATGGTCTAACCGTGATTGCCAATAACCCGCAGAGCATCGCCTGGGCCGTGAAACGCATCTTTGCCAATCCCGAGGATGCGGCGCGCTGGCGACAAAGAGCGCTCCAGAGCGTGCATAATCGCTTTGCGTGGGGCAAGATTGCCAACCAGACGTTGAACCTCTACCATAGCCTTATCAAAGAGCGCGAGGGTGTGGATTGGTGAAGAAATAAGCTGAGGTAAAGGGGTCAGTGTGATTTGACGATTGACCGCGGATGAAGGACGACCGTAGCACGCCTCGAGGCGCGCTGACGGTTGTCCTTCTCTAAACTGCTAATCCAAGAACCACTATACCGAAAAGATCCGATCCAGCACCACTGGTGGCGCCAAGATCGCTTGTGTGCCGAGGGTATACGCGGCGTGGATTCGTGCCCTGGCAACTTCAGCGCTGGCCGGGTCCAGGGCATGGACGATGCACAGTGGCTCGCCTGCGTTGATCTTATCCCCCACTTTGGCAAGGCAGACAGCTCCCACCCGATGATCAATCACCTCGCCTTTAGCTTTGCGCCCGCCGCCCAACGCTACCACCGCCAGCCCGATCTCGCGTGCGTCCATGGACTCGATTACCCCGGCCTGCGGCGCGGCGACTTCAACCGTCACCGGCGCAACGGGTAACTTCGTCGGATCATCCACCATCGCCACATCTCCGCCCTGGGCGGCGACAAATTCGCGGAATTTGGCAAAGGCTGCACCTGAATTGATGGCGTTGCGAATGGCAAGTTGCGAATTGGATGTTGCGCCGTCATCTTTGCCTTTTGCCCGTTGCCTTTTGCCTTCTTCCCCAGCCCCCAATGTCACCATCTCTGCCGCGACCTCCTCCACCAGGGCTTGAAAATCCGCTGGGCCGTTGCCGTGTAAAGTTGCAATCGCCTCGGCTACTTCCAGCGTATTGCCCACGGCCTGCCCCAACGGCTGATCCATGCTTGTGATTAAGGCGGTTACCTGTCGCCCGGCCCCGCTCCCAATCGCCACCATAAGCCGAGCCAGTTCGCGGGCATCGTCTAACGTCTCCATAAACGCGCCCGCGGCCACACTTCACGTCAAGCACAATGGCATCGGCGCCGGCGGCCAACTTTTTGCTCATAATGCTGGCCGCAATCAGCGGCAACGAGGGCACAGTTCCGGTGACATCGCGCAGCGTGTAGAGATACTCGTCTGCCGGGGCCAGATTCGCGGTCTGGGCAGAGACCACCAGCCCCACCTCGGCCAGTTGTCTCCGAAAAGCGCTTTCGCTCAGATCGGCGCGCCAGCCGGGGATGCTCTCTAGTTTGTCAATCGTGCCGCCAGTAAAGCTCAGCCCGCGCCCGCTCATCTTGCCCACAGGCAAGCCACACGCCGCCACAATCGGCCCCACGGCCAGCGTAGTTTTGTCGCCCACGCCGCCGCTGGAGTGTTTGTCTACGATGATAGTTCCCGGTGGCAGAGCATCATGCAGATCAAGCGTATCGCCACTTTCGGCCATCGCCAGCGTCAACTCGGTGATCTCGGCGTCGGTCATGCCCCGAAAAAGCACTGCCATCGCCCACGCCGCCAGTTGATAGTCGGGCACACTTTCTTCCACAATGCCCCGAACCAGAAAGCGTAATTCTTCGCGCGTGTGTTGACCACCATCTCGCTTTTTTACAATCAAATCAACGGGATTCATGACTACCTCCCCGGCTATTGTTGTTTGCCAAAGATGAAGAGGAATAGGGTACGAAATTGCCTGCTCTATAGCATTTTATACCGTCGGGGATGGTTTTTCCAGCGAATGAAGGGCTACTCGTTCATGCAAACGCTAGCGATCTCAGTTGATCAGCGTCCAGTGAGGGTTTTGGGTGAGCAGCGAGAGACTATGCCCAGAGTCCACAGCTTGGGAAAAGAGCGTACCTTGGGCAAATTCACAATTGAGTGATTGCAGTTGGAAGAATTGTTGCGGGGTCTCCACGCCCTCGGCGATGACGTCCAGATCCAGATCATGCGCCAGCGTAATAATCGTGCGCACAATGTCCAGATTGCCGGAGTCACCGTTCATGGCGCTGATAAACGAGCTATCGATTTTCAAGGTATTGATGGGATAGAAATGGAGCGAACTCAGCGACGAATAACCTGTGCCAAAGTCGTCAATACAAAGTTGCACGTTCAACTGTTGCAGGGCAGCCAGCGTGCTTGTGATGCCCGCAATGTTGCTCAAGACTACGCCTTCGGTGATCTCCAGCCGCAGCGTGCGCGGGTCAATCTGGGTCTCTTGGAGTACAGAGGCGATATAATCGGGAAGATCGTTCTGGTTGAGGATGCTGGCCGAAAGGTTTACGTTGAGAAAGAGCGGCTGCGGATAACAATATTGTTGTTGCCATTGGTAAAGTTGCTTGGCCCCCTGGCGGATGATCCAGCGATCAATCGTGTTGAGCAGCCCCGTCTCCTCGGCCAGCGCAAGGAAATCTGCCGGATAGAGCAATCCCCGCTCTGGGTGATTCCAGCGCACCAGGGCCTCGAACCCAGCCACGCGCCCGCTTTTTAGAGAAATAATCGGCTGGTAATAGATGCGAAACTCTTCGCGCTCCACAGCCCGGCGCAGATCTGTCTCTAGCTGCCAGAGCGCCATGGCATTCACATGCATGGCTGCGTCAAAGAGTCGAGATTGTCCGCTGCCAGCCGCTTTGGCCCGATACATGGCCGTGTCCGCGTCGTGTATAATCTCCTCTATGCGCACATAGTCTACATTGCTCAGGGCGATCCCAATGCTGCCTGTAGTGAACACTTCATGGCCGTGGATCAGAAAGGGGCGCTCCATGGATTGATGGATGCGCCGGGCCACGATGCTGGCTTCGCTGGCAGAGCTAATGTCGTGGAGCAGAACGGCGAATTCGTCGCCCCCCAGCCGCGCGATGGTATCTTGCGGGCGCACACATTGCTCCAGCCGTTTGGCAATGGCGGTCAGCAATTTGTCGCCAACAAGGTGGCCCAGGCTGTCGTTAATGGTCTTAAAGCGATCAAGATCCAAAAAGAGCACGGCAAAGAGCACGCCATCTTCACCGCGCGAGGCAACCAACGCCTCTTCCAGCCGATGTTGAAAGAGCATCCGGTTGGGTAATTGAGTCAGCGGATCATGCAGAGCATCATACAGGAGTTGCTCTTCGGTGCGTTTGCGTGCCGTGATGTCAGATTGCGAACCAGCCATGCGATAGGGGTTGCCCATCTCGTCATAGAGCACCATGCCCCGGCTTAGCATCCAGAAATAGTTACCGTTGCGGTGGCGAATCCGATATTCATGCTCGAAGTGATCGGTGCGCCGTTCGCGGTGAGTCTCGATTGCCATCCGGGTGGACTCTACATCGTTGGGGTGGATGCGCCCAAACCACTCTTCGGGATCGTTGCCGATATCCTCTTCTGGGTAACCCAACATGAGACACCAGCGCGGCGAATAGTAGATTTCATTGGTGCGCAGATTCCAGTCCCACAGACCATCATTGGCAGCCCGCGCTGCCAAAGCGTACCGTTCCTGGCTTTCGCGGAGGGCCTCAAAAGACTGATGGCGCTCAATCGCATAGCGCACCGAGCGGCCCAACAATTGACCGTCAATGTGTCCCTTGACCAGATAATCTTGTGCCCCTTCGCGCAGGGCATGAATGGCACTCTCTTCGTCGTTCAGACCTGTCAACACCACAATAGGGATGTCGGGTGTGTACTGATGCAGACGGATGAGCGTATTCAGCCCCTGGCTATCCGGCAGCGAAAGATCGAGCAAGATCAGGTCAAAATTGATGCTAGACAACATCTCCGTGGCTTGAATAAAGCGCTGCACATGGCTCATCTCAAATTTTGTATGCTCAACCTCAGCCAGAAGTTCGCGCAGCAACAGAGCATCGGCCCTGTTGTCTTCAATGAGCAACAATCGAATGGTCGGTTTTCCAGATTTACTGTTCATCACGTTTTCTGGTCCGTCTCTGTCGCAGCGGTGGTGAAGTTCGGCGATGTGACACGATTTTACATACAAAAGAGAAGTAGATTTCTAGTACTCCCCTCCTACTGTAAGGTATAAAAAAAGAAGGGGCTAGCGTAAAACTACGCAACTCACCTGTACCTTCTTTGTGATCTTGAAGCGCCTAGCGAAACAGGTTGGAAAGAAAGAACCAGAGATTAGCGGGACGTTCGGCCAGGCGGCGCATAAAATAAGGATACCACTGCCCACCATAAGGCACATAAACGCGCACAGGGAAACCCTCGGTTACCAAGCGTGTTTGTAAATCTTGACGAATCCCATAGAGCATTTGAAACTCAATGCGATGGGCATCCATTCCCCACTGGCGCACCAAGCTCTGGACAGCCTCAATGCGCGCTTCGTCGTGGGTGGCAATCGCCGCCAGCGGTGGAAAACGTCCCTCTTTGCCTTGCACCAACAGCAGATCTTGGCGGGCGGCGTCCATAAGAAGGCGGGCAAGTTTATCATAGTTTTCGTCAACGTCGGCCTTGTCGGGGAAGGCGATCTCTGGCGGTTCCAGATAGGCTCCTTTTACGAGGCGGATGCGCGCTCCCCACGCCAGCAGATCGGCCACATCGTGTGCACTGCGCTGTAGATAGGATTGAATCACCACACCCAGATTCTCAAAACCCTCTTGGCGCATCCGGCGATAGAGTTCCAACGTCCCCTCTACCATGCCCGACTCTTCCATGTCGATGCGAATAAAATTTTGGCGCTGCTGGGCGTGTGCCAAAATCTGCCGTAGGTTGTCGGCACAGGCTTCTCGATTCACCACAAAGCCCAACTGACTCAGTTTGAGCGAGACATTCGCCCGCACCGCCGCCGTCGCAATGGCATCAAGCGAACGAATCACCGCCTCGGTGGCACCTGTGGCTTCCTCCAAACTGGTGGTGTGTTCGCCCAGTTGATCCAGCGTCACCAACAGACCAGCGCGGTTGAGATCGCGCACCACGGCGATGGCGTCATCCAGCGTTTCGCCGGCCACAAAGCGCTTTGCCACACGCCGCGCCAACGGCATTTCAGTGACCAGTTTTTGTGTCCAACGGGCCTGGGAAAAGTAGATCAAGAGCGAACGCATCATTGGGTTCACCTCCGCCAATCACAAGTAGCCAATCACAATCTAAACACACAATCACGCCGATTTTTCCAAATGGGCCAACGCTGCGCCCGCCAAGAGCGCCACCCCCACGGGCAAGGTGCGCTCGTCAAAATCAAAGGTGGGGCTGTGATGGGGGCTGTGCATCTGCCCCGCCGGGTCGGATGCGCCCAGCAATACAAAACAGCCAGGGGCACGGTTGAGAAATTCCGACATATCCTCGCCCACCATCATCGGCGCAATTTGGATCACATTCTCTGCCCCGGCCACGGCGGTGGCGACCTCGTTCATCAGCGCCGCGCCTGCCTCGGAATTTTGCGTCACCGGACACCCATAAACATAGTCAAAATGGGCAGACGCGCCAAAGCCCTCGGCAATCGAAACCGCCAGCGCTTCCAGCCGTTTGAGCAAGAGCGCTTGAACTTCTGCCGTAAACGAGCGAATCGTCCCGGTCAGTTCAGCCCGATCCGAGATAATGTTGCTGGCGTTGCCACTCTGGAATTTGCCCACGGAGATCACGGCTGTTTCCTGTGGGTTGACGTTGCGCGCCACAATCGACTGCCACGCCACCAAAATCTGGGCGGCCACCAAGGTCGCGTCTACAGTTTCTTGGGGAACCGCGCCGTGCCCGCCCTGGCCGCGCACGATCAAGCTGAACATGTCGGCGTTGGCCCACAGCGGCCCCGACTGCACCACCACTTGGTTGAGCGGCAAGCGGCTCCACACATGCAGCCCATAGGCCGCCGTCGGCACTGGGTCGGCCAGCACACCGTCCTCGATCATGGCTTTGGCCCCGCCCAGTCCCTCTTCGGCGGGCTGAAAGACCAATTTCACACGGCCACGTAGGGACTTGCGGTGCTGGCTCAGCACATGGGCCACGCCCATGCCAATCGCCGTGTGGCCGTCGTGTCCACAGGCGTGCATCACCCCTGGCGTCTGCGAGGCGAAGGGCAGCCCGGTTTCTTCGGCCACAGGCAGCGCGTCCATATCAAAGCGCAACATCACCGTGGGCGCATCCTCCGGCAGGGCCTCGCCTTCGACGATGGCTACCACGCCGGTCTTGCCCACGCCGGTGCTGGTCTCCAGCCCCAGGCTGTGGAGATGTTCAGCCACAATCCCAGCGGTGCGAATCTCTTGAAAGCCCAACTCCGGGTGGCGGTGAAAATCGCGGCGCCATGCCACCAATTGCGGATAGAGTTCCTCGGCATCTCGTTGAATCTCTGCGTAGATGGTCATGCAAATTCCTTCTGAAAATGATAATTGACTAATTATACAGGTGCGACGCACTCGCCAAGAGTGATTGGGTGTAAAACGCGTGTGTGGCGAGTACGTCGCACCCTAGACCTGTATAGATACTTTGTTCGTTTGTTACCCAATGTCATGAAGGGAAACCCGCTAATCTCTCAATCGGCTAGGCTCAGAATCTCGTTCCAAAGGACTTATCTTCATAACATTGATTACGCCTCAAAGACCGTATCCAAATAGGCGTTGTTCTGGCGGATCTGCTCATAGCGACGGCGGGCCTGCACCATCACTTCGCCCACGGTCTCCATGCGTTCTTGCAGATCGCGCTCGCTTTCGCTGGATTCCCAGGCTTGGCGCAGCAGATCCTCAAACGACTTTGCCCCTTCCAGGTTGCCCAAGATCAGATCTAGCTCGCCGATAACAATCTCGAACATGCGGATCTTGCGCGCCAACAGGTCAATAATGTGCGCTTCAATTGTCTCGTGGCACGAGAGGTTGAAGATCGCCACATCTTTGTCTTGGCCCAAGCGGTGCAGCCGCCCAATCCGCTGTTCAACGCGCATGGGATTCCACGGCAGATCGTAGTTGATCAACTGGTGGCAAAACTGGAGATTGCGCCCTTCTGCCCCGCTTTCGGTGCTTACCAATACGCGCGCACCGCCACTCTTTTCGTCATCTTTGAAGCGTTGCACCGCCGCCTCTTTTTGTCGAATGTCCAGACCACCGTGGAAGCCCTGGGCCACAATTCCCCATTCACCCAACTGCCGCACAATTGTCTCTAACGTTGCGCGATATTCAGTGAAAATCAAAAACTTGCCGGGGAAACGCGCCAAAATTTCGCGCACTGCCTCTAATTTGCGCCCCACCGGGATGGAGTCAGCCAGATCCAAAAAGCCCAACAATTCTTGGCGCACGTCGTCACCGTGGTTGCGATCCGCCACCATTTTGCGCAGCGTGGAGGCCACGGCCTGCGGGCTGCTACATAGCTCTTTTTGCAGGGTGACCAACGTCAGACGCAGATGTTTGTTGCTCTCCACATCGCGAAAACGGCGGCGGATGTAATCGGTGACGTTGGCATAAAGCTGCCATTCAACTTCAGAGAGGGTGAGGTGATAGATGGCGGCGCGGCGCTTGGGGAAAGTAACATCTACGCTGCTGCGCCGATTGCGGATCATGACATCGCCCAACAAGCGACGCAGCGAGCTTGAATTTTTGGGCTGGCGCTTGTCGGCGTTCTGCAAAAAGTGGCGGCGAAAACCGCGCACGGTTCCCAACTGCCCCGGCGAAAGGATGGTGATCAAGCTGTAAAGTTCCATCAAATCGTTTTGGATGGGCGTAGCCGTGAGCATCAACACATAGCGTTTGCGGATCTGGTTGACAAATTTCCAGGCCAGGGTGTTGCGGTTTTTGAGCTTGTGCGCCTCGTCCACAATGAGCAGATCATATTCACGTTCCAGCACGCGTGCACTGTGATGGTCAAGTTTGGCCCGATCCAGGCTGACGATCCAACGACCGCGTTCAGCTTCGGCCACTTCTTGCCACTGCGCCACGCTGTCCACCACCGAAAATTCTTCGCCAAACTTGGCCGAAAGCTCCTCGCGCCATTGCTCGGTGAGCGAAGCCGGCGTCAACACCAGCACGGTCTGTACCAGCCCGCGCTCAATGAGTTCCTTCATGACGATACCCGCTTCAATCGTCTTGCCCAGCCCCACTTCATCGGCCAGCAGCGCCCGCCCGCGCATGTCGCGCAGGGCGCGCGAATGCCGTTTCTAGTTGATGTTCATAATGTTCGACGGAAATATCTTCGAGACAGATCAGCTGATCAAAGCCGCGGCTCAGGCGCAACTGTTCGGCTTGCAGGCGCAATTGGTAATGTTCCAGCGGTCCCGGCGGGTGTACCCGGCCATAGATGCGGAAGAAATTCTCTAAACTCTGGCGAGTCTCAATCAGGCGCGGCGGCAGCGACACGCCCAGCCCTTCAATGCGCGCCGCCAGTCCTGTGTCCACGTTGTAGCGGTGACCACAGCGAAAACAGACCGTCGCCGTCTCTTCGTCCAGCCAGCCACATTGGGGACAGCGCTTGCCCATCACCGCTTCGGGCGCACTCTCTTTTTTCTTTTTGCGGCTCGGCTCTTCAGGAATTTCCAGCCATTCAAAGCGTTCTTGCGTCATGGTCTCTGTCTATCCACTCTCATGGGATCGGTCATCTGTCACCGATTATACACCACGCGCCGAAGCAGTGCAGAAACGGGTGTTCTGCTCGGGCGGGTTATTTTCTCCACAGGCAAGCTAGGGAAGAGGAGGGTGGTATGCACGCTGGGGCAGCAGAAGTCCCGGCACTTTGCGGCGAGTCCCCCATTCTGAATTACACCCGGAACGGCAACACTGTTTGACGACCTAGCCCGGAGTTAGTATACTTTGAATCGTTGTCTGAATCCGGCCATTTTGTTTGCTCTGTGTTGATCGTTCCCCTTATCCCTTCTGGCCGGATTGCACACAGTTGTCCATTTTCTCCTGTTTCAGGTTGCGGCTGCGACACAGGGTCAGTCGACGCAAAGATCTTGACTCTCGTTACCCCTATCACAGCCCAACGCACTACACTTACCCCAAAGAAAGGTGTTTATGGCATCGCAACTTCTCAACGACGCCAAAGTCATGGCAGGCATTGATCTTTTTTCGGCGTGGACAGCGGCCCAGATGGCCCACGCCGAGCAGCCTGGCCTCTCCGTAGGCATCGTCTATGATCAAGAAATTGTGTGGGCGCGCGGCTTTGGCTATGCCGATGTGGCAGACGGACGCGAGGCGACCCCAGAGACGATTTACCGCTGCGCCTCGATTACCAAACTGTTTACCAGCGTGGCGGTAATGCAACTGCGCGATGCCGGCAAACTCCAACTGGATGACCCGGTGTCCCGCCATCTGCCCTGGTTCGCCGTGCAAGACAAACACGATCACAGCCCCGCGATCACGATTCGCCATCTGCTCACCCACACCAGCGGCCTGCCGCGTGAGGCCGATTTCCCCTATTGGATCGATCAGCGCTTCCCCGAACAGGCAGAAATGCGCACCAAACTGGCCGAACAGGAAACCGCGCTGCCTCGCGAGATGAAATGGAAGTATTCCAATCTGGCGCTCACCCTGGCCGGTGAAATTGTCGAAGCAGTTTCTGGTCAGCCCTACACGGAGTATGTTGAGGAGAAAATTCTGCGCCCGCTGGGTATGGACAACACCTTTATCGACACCATCGACCTGGATCATCCGCGGCTGGCAACGGGCTATAGTCGCCGCTTGCCCAACACCGAGCGCGAAATTGCCCCGTTCACCGACTGTAAAAGTATTACTCCGGCGGCCAATCTGGCCTCCAACGTTGAAGATTTAGCCCGCTTCGCCATGCTCCAATTCCGGGATGGGCCAGCCGATGATGCGCAAATTCTGCGCGGCAGCACCCTGCGCGAGATGCACCGGGTGCATTGGCTCAACGAGGATTGGAATGCCGGGCGCGGGCTGGGCTTTTACGTCTGGCGCTATGGTGGACGCACACTGGTGGGCCACGGCGGCGCGCTGCGCGGCTATCGCACGGATCTGCAAGTCTGCCCGGCAGACAAAGTCGGCGTAATCGTGTTGACCAACGCCGACGACGGCAACCCGCTCCAATATATGATGAAGGCATTTGATTGGATTGTGCCGCCATTGGTGCAGGCGGCGGCCAAAGCGGCCCGATCCGAAGCGGGGCCAAGTACGCAAGAATTGGCCCGCTATACCGGCAAATATCGCAACGCCTGGGGCGACACGCAAATTTTGCTGTTAGACGGCAAACTGGTTGCCATTGACCCGTCGTTGCCCGATCCCAAAGCGGCCATGAGCACACTCAAACCAGTCTCCGAGCATACCTTCCGCATGGAAGCCACCAATAATTTTGCGGCAGATGGCGAACTGGCGACTTTCGAGTTTGAGGAAAACGGCACTGTCCGCCGGATCAAAATGGGGGCCGGGTATAGTTTGCCTGTGGCGGCGTGGTGAGACCCACATGTTTGTTTGTAAATCGGGTTATTCACTCGATTTACTTTTTATTCATTCCATTGTCAAAGGAGATTTCCAATGAAGCCCGCATTACACCGTATCTCTCTCCTCTTCTTGTTCCTGCTTTTGTTGAGCGCGTGTACCGTCCCTGCACCCGCGCCGGGGGGATCGACTATGACTGACCCTGATAGCAAAGAGGGCGGCTGGATCAAAGTTGCCAACATCGAAGATCCCGACACGCTGGATCCCCACGCCACGATTATGGCGACGGCTTCGTCGATGATGACCTGGATTTACGACGAACTCTTTTACATCGGCACGGATGGGCTGCCCAAAGGCTTGCTGGCCGAAAGCTGGGAAACTAGCGAAGATGGCAAGGTAATCACCATCAAGATACGCGAGGGGCGCACCTTCCACGATGGCACGCCGGTGGATGCCGCCGCGGTTGAATTTACCTTTAACCGTATGCTCGATCCCACCACGGCTGCCCCGGCCAAAAGCCAGGCCGGCCCACTGGAATCCGTCACCGCGCTGGACGACTACACCGTGGAATTGGTCTTTTCCGAGCCGTACCCGCCCTTCTTCTTCTCGGCTTCTACCTCCTATTTTGGGATTCTCTCGCCCACGGCGGTAACCGAAAAGGGCGACGAATTTGGGCGCAGCCCGGTGGGCAGTGGCCCCTTTATGTTTGAAAGTTGGACGCCCGGCTCCGAGATTCGCTTCGTCCGTAACCCCGACTATGTAAACGTGCGCGAAGATCGCACCAACCAAGGCGCGCCTTATGTGGATGGCATTATCTTCCTCAATATCCCGGAGACGGGCACACGCATCGCCGCCCTGGAGACCGACGAGATCAACATCTTGGGGCTATCGCGTGAATCGGTTCCGCAGTTCACCGACAACCCCGACTACAAGGTGATCATCGCCGAAGATACGCCCAGCTTCAACTTTGTCGAGTTTAACTACACCCGCGCCCCCTTTGATAACCCGGAATTTCGCCGTGCTTTTGGCATTGCCATTGACAAAGAGGCGATCTTGCTCGGCGCGTATGGCGGCTATGCCACCACCAACTATAACCCCTATCCCACGGGCAACCCCGGCTATGATGCGGCGATTGGCGAAGAACTGGGCATGCACTATGATCCCGATGCCGCCGCCGCCATGCTGGAAGAACTGGGCTGGCGCGATATGGACGGCGACGGCATGCGCGAGGCCGACGGCGTGGAAGGCATTGAAGATGGAACCCCCGCCTCGTGGACCTGCTGGACCTATCCCTTCGAGATCAAGAAGCGCGAGTGCGAGATCATCCAGGCTAACTTGGCCGACATTGGCGTCGAAATCGCCGTGCAACTCACCGATTTTGGCACCATGTCTGCCGAGATGCCCAAAGGCGAATTCGACTTTGATGTGATGCGCTGGACCTGGAACGAGCCGGTGATCCTCTCGCTGCTCTTCAAATGCCCCGGCTGGAAAGAACTTTTCTGCGATCCGGATCTGGACGAGATGCTCATCGCCGCCGAAACCGAGATGGATCCCGTGGCCCGGCTGGAGATCGTCAAAGACATCCAGCGCTATCTGCTCGAAGAGGCTGTCGTGATCCCCTTTGCCACCGACTGGTATCTGACCGCAGCCCGCGCCGAGGTCAACGATCTGCGCTATGATGCCACCTTTGGCCTCACCTACGAAGACGTCTGGATCGCACAACCGTAAACAGAACGGGGATTGGGAGATTGGGTAAGACATAGAGGAGTTACGCACTTGGTGTGATTTTCAGGAGACCTGACAGGTTTCTGAAACCTGTCAGGTCTGGTTCAACTGCGTAACTCCTAACATAATCACCCAATCTCCCAATCTCTCCCCTCCCCGCCTTTTATCCTAGCCTGGAGTCTACCGTGGCAAGTTATATCCTACGTCGGCTACTGCTCATGATCCCTGTGGTTTTGGGCGTGTTGACCCTGGTCTTTTTTATGCGGGCGCTGGTTCCTGGCGATCCCATTGACATTATGTTTCTGGGCGAAGTGCCGCCGGATCCAGAGGTAGTGGCCCAAATTCGGCATGAATTGGGGCTGGACGTGCCCTTGCCCATGCAGTATGTCAACTATGTGGTGGGCGTGGTACAAGGCGATCTGGGCAAAAGCGTGCGCACACGTCGCCCCGTCACCGAGGAGATCCGCGAGCGCTACGTCAACACCCTGATCCTCACCTTCGCCAGCCTTTTGATCGCGCTGGTGGTGGGGCTTTCCACGGGCATTTTGGCGGCAGTCTATAAAGACAGCCTCATCGACACCACAACCATGTTCATTGCCCTCTTTGGGCTTTCCATGCCGGCCTTCTGGTTTGGCCTGATTATGATCTACGTCTTCGGCGTGCAACTGCGCTGGTTTCCTGTGATGGGGTCCGGCTCCTTACGACATCTGGTGCTGCCCGCCATGACGCTGGGTCTAATCGCCTCTACCGTGCAGGCGCGCGTCACCCGATCCAGCATGTTGGATGTGCTGAACTCAGATTACATCCGCACTGCCAAAGCCAAAGGGCTAAACCGGGCCACGGTTGTGCTGCGCCATGCGCTGAAAAATGCCCTGATTCCCACGATCACTGTGTTGGGGCTGCAAGTGGGCGGGTTGCTGGGCGGCGCGTTTATCATCGAAACCGTCTTCGCCTGGCATGGCATCGGCGAGCTGGCGGTGAAGGCCATTACCCAGCGCGATTTCCCCGTCATTCAAGGGGTAATCGTCGTTGTCGCCATTACTTACGTGTTGGTCAACATTGCCGTCGACATCGCCTATCGCTGGCTGGATCCGAGGATTCGCTATGACTGAGTCAACTCTCCCCGTTAAAAAAGGCATTCCCCCAAGCCCGGCCCGCGCCGTCAGCGAGCAGTTGGCCCCGGCCCAACGCACTGGCCCGCTCTGGTTCCTGCGCGATCTCTTTGGTCGCCGCTCGGCCCAGATTGGCGGCGGCATCGTTTTGCTTCTTGTGCTGACCGCCGTCTTTGCTCCCTGGCTCGCCCCCTACGATCCTTATGGCATTAACGTTAAAGATCGGTTGCTGGAACCAAGCTGGCAGCATCTCTTTGGCACCGACGATCTGGGGCGCGATATGTTTAGCCGTGTCATCTACGGCGCACGCACTACGATCCAAACGGGCATTGTGGTGGTGATGATCGCCGCCACCTTTGGCACGATTATCGGGCTAGTCTCGGGCTATTACGGCGGGCGCGTGGACATGGTGATTATGCGTATCATCGATGTGGGGCTGGCCTTTCCCTATATTCTGTTGGCGCTGGCGATTGTCGCCACGATTGGGCCAAGCCTGCGCAACGCGCTCATCGCCATTGGGCTGGCCTATGTGCCTGGCTGGGCACGCTACGTGCGCGGCAGTGTGCTTTCCATCAAAGAAAACGACTATGTGACGGCGGCGCGTGCGGTTGGGGCCAAAGATAGCCAAATTATGCGCCGCCACATTCTCGCCAATGTCCTCTCGTCCATCGTTGTGCTGGCAAGTCTGGATTTCCCGGCGGCTGTGCTTTCGACGGCGGCGCTTAGCTATGTGGGGTTGGGCGCGCAGCCGCCCTCTGCCGAGTGGGGATCGCTGCTCACTGGCGCGCGCAGCTACATGCGCACAGCGGCTTGGCTGGTAAACTTCCCCGGTCTGGCGATCTTCATCACCATGCTGGGCTTCAACCTGCTGGGCAATGCCCTGCGCGATGTGCTGGATCCCAAAACGCGGTGATGGAGCGGGGGGAAGAACAGATAATGATCCACGAAGGGCACGAAATTTCACGAAGGTAGCGTTAACTTTGTGTTTCTTCGCGTGGCTTCGTGGCTCTATTTTTGTTGAAGTCGAACTTTTCCGAAAAGTTCGACTTCTCCTGTGACTTCACGTGCGTAACTCATATTGCTGATTGTTTTCTTGAAGTGCGGGCCAGACCATTCGGTCTGGCCCGCTTTGTGCGAGGTTAGCGTTGAATGGCGGGGAGGTAGATGCGGGAATCGGCCGCAGGCGCTTCGGCGGCGGTGGGAGCCGTGGGCAAGCCCTGCTGGTTCAGCGGCAGGCTACCCAGGCGCACCACGGGCTGGCTGCGCTGCGGCTTGTTGGGATCAATGCCACCGGCGGCGACCTGGGCACGGTTGGCTGCCGTGGTGACGTTCACGGTCAGGTTATACTCTGCCGTGCTGTAGCCGTAGACTTCCACCTGATAGACGCCGCTGACCGGGGCCTGGAAGGTGAAGGCATCTGGCGCGTTGCTCAGATTGCTCACCCAGGGCGGGCGTGTTTCCGAATCCGGTGCCCAAATGTAGAGATCGGGATCACCACTGCTCGATGTCAACTGCACCGAGACCGTCTGCCCGGCGCTGACCTGATAGCGATAGATGCGTCCTTCGTTGGTGATCACCCGATCCGTGGGCGGGCCATAGTTGATGAAGGCCTTGAACGGAAAGACCGAGATGTTGCCCGAATTGTCGGCGGCCCAGGCTTGCAGGTATTTCACGCCGGCGCTGGGCAGCAGCGTCCATTCGTAATTGGTGCGAACGCTCTCGTAATCCAGCCAGCCAGAGTGCTGCACAGGAACCCATTGCCCCGATCCCTGGCTATATTCATACTCTTGATAGAGCAGTGACTTGATGCCGCTGCTGGGATTCGGGTCCGAGGCGGTGGCGTCGAGGCGTACCGTGCGGTTTTGCGTGTGACTGCCGCCCTGGTTAACCGTGAAGGTCTCGACGCGCGGGGCCAGTTGATCGGCGGCCACGGGCAACACACTCAGTGTGCGACTGACCACGTTGTTGGTTTCCACACTTTCGGCCACACCATTGGCCGGATCGATGACGGCATAGAGCGTGTAGACGCCGGGATTGGCGGGCGTCCACGGCACGGCAGAGGTGCTGGCCGCCGAACGGGGCGAGAGCAGTTCGATGATGCCTGTGCCCAGGCTGGTTCCTCCGGCGTTGGGATCACCCACATAGAAGGTAACCGAGAGCGACGGGATCACCAGTTTGCCGCCCTGGCGGTTGACCACCAGCCCCACCTTGGCGCTTTCGCCGGCGCGTGGCGCTACGGGGTCGGTCCAGAGCAGGTTGCTGTCGCTGTACAGATCATCGTTGCCCGCTTCCACGGCGGTGTAGGCATCGTTGGCGGTGCCCTGTTTGTTGTCCGGGTTGCGCACGGTGACATCATAGACACCGGCTGCAATCCCTGCCGGCAGTGCCGCGCGTAGATAGGTGGAGCCGATATAAGTGACTTGCAGGGTCTGGTTGCCCAACTGCACTGTGGCTCCGTTTTCAAAGTTGAAGCCATAGATGTTCAGTGTGTTGGAGTAGTCCACCAAGCCCTGCGCCGGGCGCACGTCCACCACAGCCGGGTCGCTGCTCATCACGGTGAAGGCCTGGGCCAACAGCGCCGTGGATCCGTCCGGGTTGACCACGAAGAGATCGTGGGTGCCCAGGGGCAGGCCGCCCGGAACCGTGGCGTTAAGCCGTCCGCTGTTCACCCAGGAGACGTTGTTCAGCGCCACACCGCCCAGGAAGACCGACGGTGTCGCCACAAAGCCGCTGCCCAGAATCGTGACATTGGTGGTGGCGTTGCGGCTGCCTTCCACGGGAGCGATGACCAGGGCTTGCAAGAAGGTGGCTGTGGTCGTGGGCAGTGGCGTGCGCGTATGGGTGGGCGTAGCGGTTGGCACGGTGGGCGTGACCGTTGGCGTAGCGGTATGGGTCGCCGTGGGCGTCATGGTGGGCGTAGCGGTATGAGTCGCCGTGGGTTGCGTCGTGTTCGTGGCGGTATGGGTCGCCGTCGGCTGTGTCGTGTCGGTCGCTGTCGGCGTCGCAGTATAGGTTGCCGTCGGCGTCGCGCAGGAAGTCCCGACAGGATTGGCGAGTTGCCCGCGCAGTTCGCCACCCGGGAAGGCGCTGCTATGAATGTTGACATAGGTCAACCCGGCCAAGATGTTCGCCTCCTGGCCCTCCACATAGGTCAATGTACCCGCTTTGGGATTACCTGCGGGCAGGTTGAAGAGAACCCCTGCATTTGCACCAGATGGGGCAAAGCCGTGAATGTGCGCGCCTGTCTCGGGGCTGCTCAGCCCACTGTAAGAAATGGTGAACTGGAGGCTGTTGCTCGCCGTGTTCATCAACACAGAAGCCGAGCCAGTCGCCGTTGAGTTGTTGGGCGGCACTTCCTGGCTGCCACTCAGACTCGCCGTGAATAATACACATTCCGGGGCTTGGGTGGCTGTGGCCGTGGCTGTGGCCGTGGGGATAACACCGTATACGTGGCCGTCGATGTCGCCGTCGGCGGCACGTCAGTGTCGGTCGCCGTGGGCGTAGCCGTGGGTTCGCCCGTGGGCGTAGGACCAGTGGGCGTGGGCGTCGCGGTGTTCTGCACGCCGCCGATGGCCTGGATCTTCTCCAGCGCGTACCAGCTTTCGCCCTTCCATTCATCGCCGCTGCCATCATAGGCCAGCACCGTGAAGTAGATGTTGCGGTTGGCGGGCAGCCCGCTCAGGCTGTAACTCGTCACCTTGCCCACGTCGATACCGGACGCGCCCTGGGTTGCGCCCGTGCCCTCGTAGGGATAGCCACTGTCAACGTCGTAGTAGACCCGATAGCCTGCAATGTCGGCTTCAGCGTTGGCGTTCCACGATAGGTTGAAGGTGTTGCCGCTGACCGCGACCTGGAAGCCTGTGGGCGGCGCAGGCGGTGCTTCTGTCCCCGGCTCGGTCAGCATGTTGCCATAGTTGGTGACGGAAAGCGATCCATCGTCAAAGAAGTCGTAGATCTCGCTGTTGATGGTCGCGCCATCCGTGGTTCCCCACCAGTTGAACTGCGCATCCACCGTGCCGTCGGCCTGGGCGTTGCTGTTGTAGAGTTCGTAGCCCTGGTTGCCGTAAATGTTATTGTGCTGCACCTGGCAATTGACTGTACTGTAGCCAAGATAGAGACCACCCGTCTCTGTGTTGCTGGGTGCAACCTGTCCCACCACTGTGTTGTAAGAAAAGCAGTCTGTACTCTCTGTGGGATACTCCACATGTACCCCAGGCCGTCCCACATCAGTCTTGTTAAAGACGATGCTGTTATAGGTAATTTGGCCCGGATAGACATTGGTGTAAATGCCAGCCGTGTAACCATCATAGGCGAGTGTGTTATGGGCTACTTTATTGCCCATAATCGCTCCTCCGTAGGAATAGCCTATGTACATCCCCATGTTGCCGTTCTGGGCGACAATGTTGTTGAGAATATGACAATAGGAAGAGGCATTGATGCCCGTACCGGCATTGCGGTAGATCTTGTTATGGCGCACGGTAGCATTAGCGCAGTTGATACCGCTGTTATTCACAGCCGTCCCATTGCGTACTGTATTGCCTTGTACCACCACCCGTACCGTGTCATCGCCGCCATAGGCATAGATGCCGTCTGCGCCGCTGGCATTCACCGTGTTGTTGAGGATCTGCGGCTGAATCGTGCCACCTTGATACTCGGTCACAATGCCATAGCGCTCGCTGTTCTCGACGCGATTGCTGCGTACAATCGAGCTACTCTGATAGAGGCGAATGCCGTCGTAGCTGTTGTAGCGTACCGTGTTCTGGTCGATCAAGCGGCGAGGCCCGATCCAGAAAAAGGCCCGCCGGGTTGTTGGCGTCGCTGCCGGTGTACTCGACCACGGCGTGCTGCACAATCGAGCCGCCAGTGTAGTTGCCGTTGATATCATAGGTGGCGTCGGCACTGCTGTTCTCAAACTTGATAAAGCCCCAATAGCCGGCGGCGGGGTTGGCCGTGTTGGCGGTGAAGGTAATCGGGGCATTGGCGGTGCCTTGCGCCACCAGCCTGCCGCTGATGGAAAGCGCCCGGCCTGCGTCAAAGCGTACGGTCACGCCCGGCTCAATCGTCAGCGTGGCCCCGTTCATCACCTGCACGCTGTTGGTGGCAATGTAGGGGCTGCCCGCCAGCGTCCATGTGGTGTTGCTGAAGATGGGGCCGCCCACCGTGGTTGAGTTCGGCTCGGCCTGTGCCCCTGCCGAAAAGAGAATCACAAGAGAAAGCACGCTCAGGATTAGGCTGAATCGTGTGAAAACGCGCGGTGTGTTCAATTTTTTTCTCCTCTTTGATCAATGTGAGTGCTGTTGATGCGGTTACCGGTTGCCCTTGTGTATAGACGCTCCTTTCTGTGGAAGGGACAAGCGTTTCTATCCTAGCCCCCCAATCGTTTCTAGATCGTTTCTGGGCACTCTCCCCACATTTCTGATTCTATAATCTTCTTTCTCTACGGGCCTCACCAAACCCTCAACGCGACCTCAACCGTTTTCGCTTTTACTCCGCTACACGGTGAAATTTATCGCCATTGCCACACACACCAATTGGCGATACACTGCACAATTGCCAGCCAGTGCAAAGCTCCCTGCCATGCCCTGCACAAAATTTGGCAAAGCATGGCGAAAAAAGAGTGTACTTTTTCGTCAGCTTTGATCCACTCTCAGATCAGAAACCGTTTCCGTAAAGATTCACCGCAAAGGGACAAAGCACGCAAAGTCCCGAATAGAACGCAGATTCCACGAATTTTGCCCTTGCCTTTTCTTCTCACCATTCCCCCAAGGAGAAACCAACCGTGACCGAGATCTCCGCTATCAAACCCCTGTGCCGCCTGCTTTTTCTACTCGTCGTTCTTGGGGTGCTGGCTGGCCCTGCCCCCGCCCAAGCCGACACCGATACCCCCGCCGACACGCCCATTCCCGTGGTCAGCGACATTGTCGAGGAATGGTCGATTGGCGGTGGGCTGCTCTATTGGGCCAACTCCTGCTTTGCCCAGGAATTTGCCGGGCCGAGCACCATCAAACGCCAGCCCGTGGCCGGTGGTCCCATGCGCACGTTGGAAACCACGCCCGCCGAAAAGTGTCTTACGTATCTCAACCTGGCCGCCGCCGACGATGGCGTCTATTATTTTGATGATGCTGAAAAGCGCATCGAACGCATCCCCACGGCGGATCCCTACACGCCTATCCCGTTGGTGACATTGACGCCGTCGCAAAACCCCTCCGGTGGCCCGCTGGAAGTCACCGCCAGTCATGTTTATTGGACCTCGTTCAACAGCAACAGCGTGTTGCGCATTCCTCGTGGCGGTGGCCCCATTGAGACCGTCGCCAGCACCGCTGCCAATCCCGCCGACGTGTTGGTCGTCGGCAACACCGTCTATTGGATCGACAACAGCGGCGTCTGGTCGGTCCGCAATGACTGCGCCACGCTACCCTGCACCGACACCAAATCCCAGTTTTCACCCTTTGCCGCCAACACCAGCGGCTATGGTCTGCTCTACCGCAGCGGCACAGGGATTAACCGCTTTAACTACACCCTCTATCGGGTGGAACGCACCACCGTCTCCAACAACAACGACTACAAAATTCGGCGGCGTAGCTGCAACGAATTTTCCGTCTGCTTCAACGACGCCACTACTTTCTACACGGCCAGCACCCATTGGGTGATCGGCTATCCCGTCAGTGACGGCACAAACATCTTTTGGAGCGAACGCTTCTTCAGCGTCTCCACGCCCGACGGTAAGATCCGCCGCAAACCGATTGGCACAGGCGACGCCGCCGACATTGTCGTCAATCAGCCGCGCGTTGATTTCTATCTCGCCATCGCCAACGGCGATCTCTACTTTGCCGTGGATCCCAATGTGGGACCACAGGGCATCTTCCGCCTGCCCCTCAGCGCCAGCGTGATCACGCGTGATTTTGTGGCCGACGCCTGGGAAGTGACCCAGGCCATCCAAAACACGGCCAATGCTGCGCCGCTGGTGGCCAAAAAGAGCACCTACGTGCGCCTCTATGCCACCCAGGCCAGCGGTCCCAACACCACGATTGTGGAGACCAAACTCTATGGCACACGCAACGGCATCGCCCTGCCCGGCTCGCCGCTGACGCCCATCAACGGGCTGCGTCCGCTCAAGACAGGCACAGGCTATGACCGTGCCCGCCTTAACGATGGCTGGTATTTTCAACTGCCCGCCAGTTGGACCGAAGGCACGGTGGCCCTGCGCGCCGAAATCGACCCACGCATGGCCTATTCTGATTCCAACCGCGAGAATAACAGCCTGACCGGCAACTTCACCTTCCAAGTTCAGCCGCCTGTCTGTGTGTGGACGGTCCCCGTGCGCACGAACACACCCAAGCCCAGCACCACCGATCCCAACTTCTGGACGATGGTTGACCGCTTTGAGGCGCGCTGGCCCGTTCCCGACGTCTGGATCTACCGCGACACCAGCCCCGTGGAAGAGCTACAGGTCTGCTGGTATGGGCCTTTCCCCCACCCTTGCTATGGCCCCTATGAATTGGAAGATGGCTGGAGCCTCACCAACGGCCCGCCCGACCGCGACAAGGTCATCGTCTCGTTGTGGGCGCGTGCCCAGCTTTCCTTCAACCCCGACGCCTGCGACGACATCGGCGCGCCCGTGCATTTCATGGGCATGGTGCATCCCAACGCCAACAACGGCGGCGCAGCGGGTTATGCCAGCACAGTCAGCAAACAGTCCTGGGTACAGTTGCCGCCGCACACGCCCAACCCCGCTCCCTCAGCTTGGGATGCCGTGCCTGAGGGCAGCACCATGGCCCAGGAATTGGCGCACAACTTCGGGCGCAAACACATCAACTGTGGCAACCCCGACAACATCGACAACGGCTACCTCTACCCGCCCTGTCAGATTGCGCCGGTTGGCCCCACCAGCTATTACGGCTTTGACACACGCACCCAAACGCCCATCCGCCCCGACGGCGCGGCGGATTTTATGACCTATGCCTATCGCACCTGGGTCAGCGATTACACCTGGCGCGCCCTGCTCGGCAAGTTCGCCGCCGCCAGCACCGAAGCGGTGCGCGCCGATCTGGCCGATACCGTGGTCTATGCCGCCGGCTTTGTGGACAGTGCCATCCCCGACGGTAAACTCAACCATCTGCTCGTGCTGCCCCAAAGCGCGCTGCCGCCCAGACCATCGCTGCCGCCACTCGCCACGGCGAAGGACCCCACGCTGTCTATAAATTACGGCTGCGCGCCGCCAATAACGCCCTCTTGCACGAAGAGCCGCTCACCCTCACCCCGCTGGATGATCACAGCGCCAGCAGCGAACCGGCGCTCTTCTCGGCGGTCTTCAACGCCCCGACAGGGCAGGTGGCAATCGTCGAATTGGTGGCCGACGAAACCGTCGTCGATAGCGTGCGGCCAGGGCCAACCGTGCCCACGGTTGCCATCCAAAAGCCCGTAGCTGCCGCGCTCATTAACGAAAATCTGGTAATTGAATGGACCGCCAACGACGCCGACGGCGACAATCTACTCTTTACCGTGCAATACAGCGACGACAGCGGCGCCCACTGGCACACGCTGATCAACGACTTCCCGGCCTCGCCCACGGGCATGAACAGACTGGCCCTGGCCGATCTGGGATCGCTTCCCGGCAGCAACGGGCAGACCGCCCAGATCCGCGTCATCGCCAGCGACGGCTATAACACAGCGGTGGCCGATTCGGCGCTCTTTAGCGTGCCCAATCGCCCGCCACAGCCCGCTATCCTCTCGCCGGTGAACGGGCAAAGTTTCGCCGCTGCCCTGCCCATTCCACTGAGCGGCAGCGCCACCGATCCCGAAAATGGCGGGCTGGCAGACAACGCGCTGACCTGGACCGTGGATAGCAAGCCGGCGGGCACAGGTGCAAATCTTGTCGCCGCCGGTCTGGGATCCGGCTCGCACACGGCCCGCCTCAGCGCTACCGATGGCAACAGCAGCGCCGTGATCTCGGCCACCTTTGAGATTGCACCGTTGGGCATTCCCGCTGTGAGTGCGCCTGCCCTGGACGGCTTCTGTACTGATGCTGCCTATGCCGACGCCGTCCGTGTGCCGCTGGCTGCGTATAGCGATAGCGAACCCGCCACCGCCTATCTGCTGCGCACGAATAGCCATCTCTGGGTCTGCTTTGTCAATTTGAAAAAAGGCTCGGTCAATGCCGGGTCGAATGTAGGACTGCGCGTGGATGTCAACCAAAGCGGCGATGCTCTGGCCCAGGCGGGTGATTACGGCTTCTTCGCCGGGGAGGATGGCGACGTCTTCACTACGGCGGGGGATGGCGCCGGCGGTTTCACGATGCCGGGACCGGGCGGACTGGTGGCACAGGTGAGCAGCGCTACCAACGGTTGGACCGCAGAACTGCGCATCGACGCCGCGGTCATCGGTGGTCTGGATCATCTCATCGGCGTCAACCTGAGCCATGACAACGTCAGCGCTGCCAACGACACCTATGGCTGGCCCTTTGCCGCAACCCAAAACAGCCCGCGAAGCTGGTCCGCCGCCACACTGGGCACGCTGCCCACCATCACCGCACTGGACCGCTACACCGCCACTGTGGGCAGCTCGTCCTTTACGCTGGCCGTAATGGGCAGCGACTTCATCAGCGGCACAGTGGTGTTGTGGAACGGCGCGCCGCTTTCCACCACTTTTGCCAGCAGTGAGCACCTTTCCGCCACGGTGAGCATCTCCCAACTGGCAAACACGGCCAATGTCACCGTCAGCGCCCAGTCGCCCGCGCCAGCCAACTTCGAGTCCAACGGGCTGCCCTTTGAGGTTATCGCGCTGCCGCCGGTGATCAACAGCTTGTCGCCCAGTCACGTTGCCGCGGGCAGCCAGACCACAACTCTCACCGTCAACGGCCAGCGCTTCGCCGCCAATGCCCAGGTGTTGTGGAAGGGCAATCCGCTGCCCACAACCTTTGTCAGCAGCGGCCAGCTCACCGCCCAGATCGACGCCGCCCTCCTCAGCGATGGCGGCAGCGCAGGCGTTGCCGTGCGCAACCCCACGCCCCAGGAGCAGATCTCGTCGGCAATGCCGTTTGAGGTCGATCCGCACACAGCGGTGATCTATTTGCCTGCGGTGCTGCGATAGACTCGTGTTGCGTGCTCCGTTATTAACACGGAGCACGCAACACTTTTTCCCCCCGTACCTTTGTCGCCTTGTGAACTCGATCACACTGCCGATGCGCTGCGCCCAACAAGTGTGCCAAAGTAGTGGGCAGAAAATAGAACACAAAGCGAATTCAAGCACATAAAATCCGCTCCATTCGTGTTCTGTCCTAAGCAGCGCCACAAAGGAACAGTTTCTGCTCTTTGAAAATATCCTTGTGTACTGTTGCGGAGTCTATTACGTGTCTCTCTTTTCCCAAAGGAAATCTATGAAAAAGCATATTTGGCTGACCAGTTTGGTAGTTCTATTGGCGTTGGCCGTGATTGGCTGTGTGGAGTGGTCACGGGCCACAGCCGACGCCGCGCTGGGGGCGACCATCCCGGCGCGTATGAGATCGGCGCTCCTGTGCTGACCGATCTGTGGGTAGATCCGGTTAACGGCAACGACAACAACGATGGTTTATCACGCGGGGCGGCGCTGCGCACCATCGAGCGCGGCGTGGCAGCGCATCCCCGCCGGCGCGCCGCTCACTGGCACAGGCTATCGCGTGCAATTGGTGGCAGGCGACTATCCGTCTGAAAGCATCCCCCATTATTGGGAAGATCGCCACGGCACGGCAAAGTTCCCCATCCTCTTGAACTCTGCCGATGGCCTTGGCGCGGCGCGGCTGAATGTCTCGCTTAACATCTTTAATGTAGACTACTTTTATTTGCTCGACCTTGCCATCCAAAACAGTGGCGACGTCTTCCACTGTGAGCGCTGCACCTATCTGCTCATTCGCAATGTACACATGGACGGCGGCAGCCGCGCCGCCTGGGAGACCGTCAAGATCAACCAGTCGCAGCACATCTATATTGAGGGCAGCGATATTCACGGCGCCCAGGATAACGTTGTGGATTTTGTCGCCGTCCAATACGGCCATCTGCGCGGGAATCGCATCCACAATGGCGGCGATTGGTGCGCCTATGTCAAGGGCGGCTCGGCCTATCTCACCGTGGAAGGCAACGAGATCTACGACTGC
Organism: uncultured Chloroflexia bacterium; assembly: GCA_963721725.1. Lineage (GTDB taxonomy): Bacteria > Chloroflexota > Anaerolineae > Caldilineales > Caldilineaceae > RI-153. The sequence continues at coordinate 158,900 of CAVRLX010000003.1, read as the reverse complement.
GGCACAGGCGGATTCACCGCCGGGCAGGGCACAGGCTTTGAATACATGGAGTCGCCCTGGCTGCACTACGAAGCCTATGCCATCCGTGTGATCAACAACGTGATCCACGACACCGAGGGCGCAGGGCTGGGCGTCAACGGTGGCTATCAAATCCTTATGGCCTATAATACGATCTATCGTGTGGGCGCGCGTAGTCATGTGTTCGAGGCCGTTTTCGGCGGGCGCACCTGTGACGGCGACGCCGCGGCCTGCGCTGCGCGCGTCTCGTCAGGGAGGCTGGGGCGGCAGTGCCATCGGCAGCGAAGGCGAGCTGCCCATCCCCAACCGCGATGTATTGATTGTCAACAATCTCATTGTCAACCCTGGCGACACGCGCAGCGGTTGGCAACACTTCGCCATCTATGGCCCGCGCACGCCGGCCAGCGGCTCCAATATTCCCAACCCAGCGCATACCGACACCAATTTACAGATCCGTGGCAATGTAATCTGGAACGGCCCGACCGATTGGTCGCTGGGCTTGGGTGATGATAGCGGCTGCCAGCCCGCCAACCCCACCTGTAACGAAAGCCAACTTGTGGCCCAGAACAGCATCAACAGCGTCCAACCTCTCTTTGTGGATGCCGCAGGCGGCAACTATCGGCTGAGCAACGCCAGCGCCCTGCCAGCGCCCCTGGCAATTTCTGATTTCCCGGCCTGGGCCACGTTCACCCCGGCAGTTCCGGCGGGGAGCGCGCGCAACGCCGTGCCGCTGGATCGAGAGGGGCACGCCCACGCGGGCGGTGATCTGATCGGGGCGTATGCCGCGGCCAATGCGCCCCTGCAAACGGCCACGCCAACGCCCTCTGCCACAACGGCAGCAGCAAGCCAGAGCTATCTGCCCATGCTCGTTAACAACCCCGCCGCTCTAGTTACATCCACGTCCACTTCCACGGCGACGCCCACCGCCACGGGAACCGGTGTCTCGACCGCCACCCCGACAGTGACCCCGACTGCAACCCCAACCACGGGCAGCGTCACCCTGCCGCCTGGTCCCATCACCTTTGTCAGTTTGGGCGATAGCCTCACCGAGGGCATGGGTGATTATCAAGGCGACGGGGGCGGCTATCCACAGCGCGTGTTGAATGCGCTCCAATCCGAGCGGCCAGGCTCCACCATGCTCAATCTGGGGCGCTCCGGGTGGACCTCCACCGATCTGATCAATGGGTTTGAGAATGATCCGGGACAACTGGGGCGGGCAGTGACCCATTTCAACACTACAAGTGGCACCAAAGTGGCGCTACTTTGGATCGGCAACAACGATCTTTGGCTTTTGTATGAATACGGCCCTGAGCCTATGACCGATGCAGCGGAAAGCGAGAATCTGGAGACGTATCGCGCCAACGTCGTACGAACGGTGACGGATCTGCGCGCAGCCGGGGCCATTGTGTTGGTGGGGTTGATGGATGATCTATCCAAGCGACCTGTGGTAGCCGATCCGCCCGATCCCGCCGAACCTTATTTTCCTGCCATCACCGCCGCAGATCGCGACCGCATGTCGGTGCAGGTGGGGCGCTATAATGCTGTGTTGGCCGAGTTAGGCTTGCCTACGGTGGATTTCTTCAATACCACGATCTTCACCGACCCCGCCACCCTGGACGATGACGGCGCTCATCCCGATAGCGCGGGGTATGATGTGATTGGGGAAATGTGGTTGGGAGTAATTAGGAGATTGAGCGATTAGAAGATTGAGCGATTAGACGGACAAGCTCACCTTGTCACCTTGCCTGCCGTGCGCGCTGGCTGGCCCAAGCGCGCAGGCGGGCGATCTCTTCTTCCATCATGGTGCTAAGGGGAATAGCCTGTTGTAGCACGGCCAGCAGATCGTCCATTTTCAGCGGGCGGTTCTGGTCGAAGGCGTCGTAGAGACCGTCGATCAGCGCCTGTTCGATCTCCGCGCCAGAGAGACCATCCGACGCCATCGCCAGCGTGTGCAGATCGAAATCGGCGGGGTTGCGGTTGCGCTTAATCAGGTGAATGCGCCAGATGTCGGTGCGCTCGGTGACGTCGGGCAGATCCACAAAAAAGATCTCGTCAAAGCGCCCCTTGCGCACTAATTCCGCCGGCAGTTGATCCACGCGGTTGGCAGTAGCAATCACAAAGACGGGAACCTGCTTTTCTTGTAGCCAAGTGATAAACGAGCCAAAAACACGCGCAGACGTGCCGGCGTCGCTAACATTGCTGCTGCCCACGCCGCTAAAGCCCTTTTCGATCTCATCCACCCAGAGCACCACCGGCGCGATGGATTCGGCAATTTTAATGGCGTTGCGCAGATTTTCTTCGCTGGAGCCAACCAGCGAGGCAAAAAGCCGCCCCACATCCAACCGCAACAAGGGCAGCCGCCACACGTTCGCCACCGATTTTGCCACCAGCGACTTGCCACAGCCCTGTACACCCACCAATAAAATTCCCTTGGGTTCGGGCAGGCCAAAGGCCCGTGCCGACTCGCTAAAAGCGCACGCGCTTGCGTAGCCACTCCTTCAGCGTTGCCAGACCGCCCACGTCATCCAGTCGATCCTGGCTGGCGTAAAATTCCAACAGCCCGCTCTTGCGGATAATCTGCTGCTTCTCGGCGGTGACCGCGGCCACGGCCTCTTCGTTGAGCCGTCCACCGGCCTCAATAATCGACTTGGCAATAGCGTTGGCCGCTTCGCTCATGGTCAACCCCTGGCAGGCCCGGATCAGCAGATCGCGCCCGCGCCGGTTTAGCTCTACTTCGATATTGTCGGCTTGGCGCGCCGAACTTTCGATCTCGCCCAACAGCCGCTCCAGATCCGCCGCCGAGGGCAGGCTGAAGTCCACCACTGTAATATCTTTTTCTAATTCCGGCGGAATCTTGAGCACCGGCCCCAATAGGATCACCGTCTTTTTGCTCTTTTGCAGGGCAAAAGCCACCTCGCGCAGCCGCCGCACCACGTTGACATCTTTCAACATGGGGTGAAAATCCCTCAACACCCAGATTGCCGGATCGCTCTCCTCAAGAATGGCGTTGAGCATCGTCAACGGATCCCGGCGTGCCCGGTCCACACGGTCGGGCAGGGCCGGGTTGGTCTCGCCGTCGGTGATGCTCCAATGGAGCAGCCGCCGACGCAAGCCCACCGCCACCTTTTCAATGACGGCTTGTCGCGCGCTCCTCCTCTGGCGTCACAATCCAGAGCAGAGGGTAACGGGCACGGATGTAAGTTTCAAGTTCATGTTGCATAGGGACTTTTCACTCTAAAAAGTTTCACCGCAAAAAGGCAAAGGCAAAAAAACAGTATCTATTCGGTCTAGGGTGCGACGCACTCGCCAGGCGTAGAGGGTCTATAAAAACACTATGTGGCGAGTGCGTCGCACCCTATAAAACCAAGATCCGGGTAAATCCGCTCCATCTGTGTTCTATTCTGCTCTTTGCGTTCTCTGCGTTCTTTGCGGTAAATTCCGGCAAAAGCGTCATCTCAAATACTGCGAATAGGGCCAGATCTTCCACTTTTCCAACTCCTGGCCGTTGACATAGACTTTGGTGGTGGACCAATTTTGCACATACTCCCACAGCCGCCAAAACTGGCGCAGGTTGCGCTTGGGATAGAAAATCTGGTGTACAAGCTGGCGGCTCTCGTCCATGATCATGCGATAGCCCGGCTGCTTCTGGGCCTGAAAGATCACATAGTCGTAAAAAGTGGAGCGGCTTTCGCTAAATTCCAACACCAACTGCCATTCAGACTTCGTCGGCGTTTCGGGTGCAGGCCCAGGATCTGCCGCAGTCGGGGTATATACTGGCGCAGGCGGCTGATGGCGTACATCGCGCAGCAGATCGGCGGCCAGTGGCTCCAACCGGGATCGTACTTTTGGCTGCGGCAGCGCCACGCGCAGATCACGGTGGACCGTGCGCCACGGTTGCCACCACGCTGCGGGCGGGTCCACGGCGGGCGATTCCTCGGTGGGCAAAGCCAGGGCATGGCGCAAGGGATCTTCGCCCAAAGTGGCTGCCAGTGAATTCACGTTAAGCTGTAGCACACTCGCATCCAGCGCCGTGGTAATGCCCACCTCGCCCAGCCACAGCCGCCCAATCGCCTTCAGATCGGCAACGGTCAGGCCATCGCCCAGCCATCCTCGCCAGCCCAATAGACTCTCCAACAGAGCCGGTGACAGCGCCGAATGCTCAACCAACTTTGCCAGCAGCGCACAATCACGATGTAGCCAGCCCGCCAATCCAGCCACCTGCGCCGATCAGATCACTCCTGGCCCAGGCGGGCGCGGCAAGCAAGCGGCTAATTTCGGCGCGGGCGTCGGCGGCACGTTCGCTTTCCCAAAGCGCCACTTCCAGATAACAGAGGTAAATGCGCTGAAAGGCCAACGATCCCGGCTGCGTGGGATCGAAGAGCCAGTCATACAGCGCGCCGCGTTGCGCCGCCGTCAGCCCGGCATAGCCCATGCCCACGGGGGGCGTGCTTTGATCTGCTTCGGCCAGCGGCAAGGTTGGATCAATGTGGACATCGTCGGCGTGGCCCGGGTATTGGCCTGGCAAGGGCTGCACCGGCCATGCTTGCGCCGCCAGCGCGTGCATCATCACCACCGCCGCGGGTGCGTGGCTGCCGTCAAGACGGATCAACTGATTGGGGTGCTCTTGCCAGCGTTGCATGACGCCTTGCCGTCTCTCTCTGCCATTGGACACTTTGAACAGAGGCAAACTATAGCACATGCTTTCTGGCGCTGTCTATCTGGGTGGCAAAGCGAACGCATACGGGGCAGAGATGCGCGAGGGAAAAGCGTGTCATACGCGAAGAGCGCCACGGGATTTATCCCGTGGCGCTCTTCTCAACTTTGTGTAAACCAGTAACTCTTGACTCCACTGCAAAAAGTTTTTGCGCCGCAGAGTTTGCAGATTTTTCTCTCCTGCATTCCTCGCGATAGTTACGACTTTGCGGTGAATTCTGCCTTTTTACAGGAGAGTCACTCTTTAATTAAGCCTGCATGGCCTCGGCGTTGATGTGGCTTTCGGCAAGTTTGGTCAATTTCTTGTCGGCATCGCCCTCTTCGTCCAACGTTCGTTGCAGCAGATCGGCGGCGTCGTTGTAGCCCAAGGCGCGTGCCCAAGTGCGTACCGTGCCATAGCCGGCCATCTCGTAATGTTCGGCATGTTGCGCCGCCCCGATCAGGCCAGCATCCAGTGTGTCGGCATCAACATCTTGTTTCAGCAACTCTTCGGCCTCTTCAATAATGCCTTCAATGCCCTTGCATTTCTTGCCCGTGGGTTTGTAATCCAGCCCCTGGAAGATCTGTTCCAAGCGCTGCTTGTGCTCTTTGGTCTGCTCCAAATGGGCCTCAAATGCCTTCTGGAGATCAGGCGAACTAGCTGCTTTCACCATCTTGGGCAGGGCGCTGATCAGCTGTGTTTCCACACTATAGAGATCTTTTAGCTGTTCAATGTAAAGGGCGTCTAAATTTTTGAGTTTCATAAGTTTTCTCCTTATTGTGAATAGAACGGGGCTATTATTTACCCACTCCTATTATATAACCCCACAGCGCAGCCCAGCGCCATAGACAAGGATATAGTCATTGGGTACAGCCGAGGGAACATTTGAACGACGCCGCCGACTGTGGCAAAATTGGAGGGCTGCATCATCAAGAGCAGTACCATCTGCACAAAGGAGGAAGAACCCCATGAGCCACATTACTGGTCTGGCCGAAATCGTTTTATGGACAGCCGACAAAGAGAAAGCATTGGCCTTTTACCGGGATTTGCTCGGCCTCCAATTAATCTCACCACCCACGCTGCGTAACGCTTTTCTCAGCGCCGGGGATGGCAGCGCTGGTGTGCCGCAGATGATCGTCTTGGTCCCCATGCCGCCAGAGATCGCCCAACAGCCGCGCAGTGGTCAACTCCATCATCTGGCTTTTCAACTGCCGCCAGAGGGTTTCGACGCCCAACATGAGGCATTGGCGGCGGCGGGATATTCTCCGCGTGGCGGTCAGCATCCCGTCCTTGCCAGCCGCACCATGTATGTTGACGATCCCGACGGCAACGAAGTAGAGTTCATCTGCCGAGCCTGAGCCACAGAATAGAACGCAGATGACGCAGAGTAAGCAGATAAGGACTGAGCAGATCTGTGAAAATCTCCGTCTCCCCGAATCTGTTTAATCCGTGTTCCATTTCTCTTATGGAGATCTTCGTCCCATGCCCGAATCATCCTATCCCATGCTTTCTGTTGACGATGCGCTGGCTGCTGTGTTGGCCCAGGCCGAGCCACTGCCCGTTCTATATACGGATCTGGGCGGCGCGCTGGGCCGTATTTTGGCCGAAGATGTCCACGCCGGCGAGCCGCTGCCGCCTTTCGCCGCCTCGGTGAAGGATGGCTACGCCGTGGTGGCCGCCGATGGCCCAGGCCGCTATCCTGTGATTGGCGAGGTTACCGCCGGGCGCGTGGCCGACTTTGGCGTCGAGCCGGGCAGCGTGGCCTATATCACCACCGGCGCGCCCATGCCCGCCGGGGCCGATGCTGTGGTCATGGTGGAGGAGACCCGCAGCGACGGCGCTGGCTATGTGCAGATCCAAAAAGGCGCACGCGTTGGCGATGACGTGCGTCCGGTGGGCAGTGATGTTTCGGCGGGGCAGACTGTTTTGACGGCGGGCGACCGCCTGGGGGCGTCGGAGATCGGGCTGCTGGCAACTGTGGGTATTACACGCGTGCCGGTCTATCCCAAGCCGCGGGTGGCGGTACTTTCCACCGGCGATGAGTTGGTCGATCCTGATCAGACGCCCGGCCCAGGGCAGATCCGCGACAGCAACCGCGCCATGTTGCTGGCGGCGATTGCGGCCAATGGCGGCGAGGCTGTCGATCTGGGCATCGGCGGCGACAGCCAGGGCGAGTTGGAGCGCCACGTGCAGCGCGGACTTCAGGAGGCTGATGTGCTTCTTACCTCTGGCGGGGTGAGCATGGGCGATCTCGATCTGATTAAGCCCTTGCTTGAACACGCCGGGACTGTGCATTTTGGTCGTGTGCGCATGAAGCCGGGCAAACCGGTCACCTTTGCCACGGTGGACGTGGACGGCAAACGCAAGCTGGTCTTTGGCCTGCCCGGCAACCCGGTCAGCAGTCTGGTCACTTTCTATCTTTTTGGCGTGCCCGCTTTGCGCCGTCTGGCCGGTTGGCCTGATCCGCGCCTGCGCCGGGTGCAAGCCCGCCTGGCCCAGCCGTTGCCGCTGGATTCGCAGCGGGCCGAGTATCACCGGGCCACGCTGCATTGGGACGAAAGCACACACAGCTTCATCGCCACCAGCACAGGCAGCCAAGCCAGCAGTCGCCTGCTCAGTATGCGCACCGCCAACGCCCTGCTCGAACTTCCCGAACGTGAGGGGCGCTTGGCCGCGGGTGATCTTGTGTCGGCGCTGCTCATCGGCGAGCTATAAAGAGGACGGCAGACGACCAACGAAGTGTAATAAAGCGCCATTCTCTCAACACCTTTCACGCATTACGGTTTGCGCCATTGACTTTTCAGAAAGCATCCCATGACCAACCAATTGACCCACCTTGACGCCCAGGGCCACGCTGCTATGGTGGATGTGGGCGATAAAGCGATTACCAGCCGCGAGGCCGTGGCCCAGAGCGAAGTTCACATGTTGCCCAGCACGCTGGCCGCCATCCGCGACGGGAACGTGCCCAAGGGCGATGTGCTGGCGACGGCGCGCATTGCCGGGATCATGGCGGCCAAGCGCACGCCAGAGTTGATTCCGCTCTGCCATACGCTGCTGATCAGCAAAGCGGCGGTTGACTTCGAGCTAGACGACACGCAAAACCGGGTGATCATCACCGCCACGGTGCGTTGCAAAGGGCAGACTGGCGTGGAAATGGAAGCGCTCACGGCGGCCTCAGTGGCGGCGCTGACCATCTATGACATGGCAAAGGCGCTGGAAAAGACCATGATCATTGGCCCCACACAGCTTTTGGAGAAGCGCGGCGGCAAATCGGGCGATTGGCAACGCACAGCGGAAGGAGCATAGCCTGTGGATATTCACGTTCGTCTTTTTGCCGGGCTGCGCCAAGTAGCTGGTTTCAAACAACAGACCTTTACCCTGGCCGATGATGCCACCGTGGCCGATCTACTGGCGCACCTGCCCGAAAGCGTCACGGCGCGCACCTTTTACGTGGCCGTGAATCAGGCATACGCCGACCGGGATACCCGCTTAAAAGCTGGGGATGAGGTGGCGTTGCTGCCGCCAGTGTCGGGTGGGTGAGAAATTGGGAGATTCGCTAGTCTGAAATTTCCCAATCTCCTGGTTATGAGAATCTTTACTTACACCATTGGTGAACGAAGCACGACAGAGAACGGTACAGGCGCATGCTTGCTGCGCCCCGTGGGTTCAGCAAGCAGAACCCATACACTCTGTCGTGCTTCCCAAGGAAATTGGTATTACACCGAGGAGCCGTTATGCACAAGCCCAAACTTTTTGAAATCACCGACCAGCCGCTTTCCCAAGATGACATTTTGCGCCGGGTCAGCCGCCCGGACTGTGGCGGTGTGGTCACATTTGCGGGGACCGTGCGCGGTGAGACTGTCACCGCCGAGGGCGAGCGCGGCACTGATTTTCTCGAATACGAAGCCTATACCGAGATGGCCGAGAAGATGATGGCGCAGATCGGCGCTGAGATCGTGCAGCAGTGGCCGCAGGTCAAAGCCGTCAGCATCTTGCATCGCGTAGGCCGCTGTGAGATCGAAGAGCCAACCGTGCTGATTGCCGTGGCAACGCCGCACCGCGGCGATGGCTGCTTCGAAGCCTGCCGCTATGCCATTGAACGACTCAAGGCCATTGTGCCCATTTGGAAACAAGAAAACTGGTCCGATGGCAGCGTCTGGGTGGAAGGGCCACGTCAACCTGAATTGGAGAGTCAACCGCCCCCGTCTCCTCCGCTGCATCCCTGATTGGGGGTAGGGTCATCATGCAGAGAATGGGCTAGAATCGTACGCTGTAGACCCCGAGCGCCCGGTCCATTCCCGGAATGTTCGCCAAATATTTGACAGTGATGAGTGCGTATGATAGAGTAACCGACGAAGTTGGCTGAACATCAGTCTCTATAAATTAACGACTGAGTAACTTAACAACTGAAGCAAAACAACGAAGCCGTCGCTGCCGACTCACTCGGCAGAGGAACTTCCCGACTCTCATCCAACGCAAGTTGGAAGGTCGCCCCACGAAACCGTAAGTGGGGGCAGCTATCTGGTAACGGGTGGCTGACTACAACCGCAACAGAGAGCAGTCCCGCCCGCAAGGGTAAGGGGTGAAAGGGTAGGGTAAGAGCCTACCAGCGGTGACCAGCAATGGCATCGGCTAGGCGAGCGTGCGACTGGGAGCAAGGCGAGAGGGTTCTGCCCTGGCAGAATCTCGTCGCAGCGGTGCGGGTGAGACCGGGTAATACCCGGGTAGCCACAAACCGCCAGGTTGATAAGCAACGTCACATAAACACGTGTGCGGCTGTGACAGCAACCTGAGACAGATGACGGCAGGCCGCAAGGTCACAGAATCGGGGGTATTTCGTTATTTTGCTCTGGAATGCGCGTTCAGCCCGCAGCCGCCAAGAAGCCGACGTGGCGGAATGGCAGACGCGATAGACTTAGGATCTATTGCCCGACAGGGTGTGGAGGTTCGAATCCTCTCGTCGGCACCTGAGCGGCTTGGGAACAGGGGCCCGTGGCCTAGTGGGAAGGCGTCTCCTTTGCAAGGAGAAGATCGTCGGTTCGAATCCGACCGGGTCCACACAAACTCTGTGTCACAACGGGGTTTCAATTTGCAGAAAATGACAGGGGCGGGTATACTACTTTTAGTGATTCAGCATCAATAATGCGGGCGTAGTTCAGCGGTAGAACGTCTCCTTGCCAAGGAGAAGGTCGTGAGTTCGAATCTCATCGCCCGCTCTGAACCAGGCCGACCTTATGGTCGGCCTTTTGCCGAGATAGCTCAGTCGGTAGAGCACTGCACTGAAAATGCAGGTGTCCCCAGTTCAAGTCTGGGTCTCGGCACCTTAGTGATGGCTATTGTGAAGGGTTAATAAGGCGTTGAAGTGCGTGTCGCTTCATGGATCATTCACAATTCCCTGTTAGCCATTAATGGGGGATCGTCTAACGGCAGGACTACGGCCTTTGGAGCCGTCAATTGGGGTTCGAATCCCTGTCCCCCAGCCATGGCCGGGGTGGGTTCTGCCCGCCCCGGTCTTTGTTTTGTAGATAGAAGTATGGCGCCCATAGCTCAACGGCAGAGCACTTGATTGTGGATCAAGAGGCTGTGGGTTCGAGACCCACTGGGCGCCCCACAGAGTAAAAACAGGGTGTGTAGACGGTACGTCTACACACCCTGTTTTTTGTTTTCGAGGCTGCGCTGCAAGCAACCTCCTCCCTTTTCGATTATTCCCCAATCGGTTACCATTTGTCTTATGGGCGGGCTTGATCAATCAAGCCCGCACCCGTCCCTATCCTAAAATTTAGCTGACAAGAAGCCTGCTCGCCTTCACCCCCACTAAGGAGACCCCATGCAAATCAACTCTGTGCGCGCCTATGCCATTAAAGTGCCCAATATGAATGGCAACCAGGGCGACCGTCCTGACGTGGAACGCTACGGCGACTATACCATCGCCGCCGATGCCTGGACCTCGATCTATTCTAACCATCACGAAACTTGTCTGGTTCGCATAGAGACTGACACCGGACTGGTGGGCTGGGGCGAGGGCCAGGCGCCGGTCTCACCGCGCGCTGACGGCGGCGATTGTGGAGGATCTGTGTACGCCGCTGCTGTTGGGGCGCGATCCGTTTGATGTGGAATACATCTGGTATCGGCTCTACAGCGCCATGCGCGAGCGCGGTCACATTACCGGCTTTTATGTGGATGCCCTGGCCGGCGTGGATATCGCCCTCTATGACCTGCTGGGCAAGGCGCTGGGCAAACCGGTCTATAAACTGCTGGGCGGGCAATTTCGCCCCAATGTGCCGGTCTATGCCGGGATCGGCGGCAGCACGGTGGTGGATACAGTGCGCGCCGCCGAGACCCATGTAGGCTATGGCTACCGGGCGCTGAAACTGCATCTGCGCATGGAGAATCGCGCGCTAATCGAGATTGTGCGCGCCGTGCGCGAGGCTGTTGGCCCCGAAGTTGTGCTTAAAGTGGACGTCCACGGCACGCGCGATGTGTCGGCGGCGATTGAACTGGGGCGCGGGCTGGAGGCGCTGGGCGTGCGCTGGCTGGAAGCGCCCTGCCAGCCAGAGGACATCCGCGGCCAGGCCGAGATTGCCCGGGCGCTGGATATGCAGGTTGCCACCGGCGAATGGTTGCGCACGGTGTGGGAATGGCGGCAGTGGATCGAGGGGCGCAGTTTCGACGTTGCTATGCCCGACATTGCCCGCACTGGCCTCTCCGAAGGTAAGCGCATAGCTGCCCTGTGTGATAGTTTCAACCTGCCCATTGCACCCCACATTGGCGGCGGCGGCATTCTGGCCGTGGCAGCCTCGATCCACTATTCGGCGGCCATCCCCAACTTTCACATTTTGGAACATAGCCACAATGCCCACGCCCAAAAAGGGTTGATTGCCACGCTCTATCCTGAACCGGTGGATGGTGTTTTTGCGCTGCCCCAAACGCCAGGCTTGGGCGTGGAGATCGACGAGGCGGCGGTGGAGAAGTTTGCTCACTAATCTTTTTCTATTCAAGAGGCTTTGCGCCCAAAGGAGTCCCCCATGTTAGAAGTCGTCGCACCGGAAAAAGCTGGCTTTTCCGCCAGCCGTTTGGAGCGTGTCAATGCGCTTATGCATCGCTATGTGGAAGGCGGAAAACTCGCTGGAACCATTAGCCTGGTCTATCGGCGCGGGCAAATCGTGCATCTACACTGTCACGGCCTGCGCGACCGGGAGGCCGGGTTGCCCATGCAAGAAGATACGCTACTGCGCATCTACTCGATGACCAAACCCATTACCAGTGTGGCGGCACTCATGTTGTTGGAAGCAGGCAATCTACTCTTGGATGATCCGATTGCCAAGTACATTCCCGCCTTTGCCGATGTGCAGGTCTATAACGGCAGCCAGTTTGACGGCCTGAAACTGACCGCGCCGGATCGCGCCCCTACTGTGCAAGATTTGCTGCGCCACACGGCTGGGCTGAGCTATGGCTGGTTCCAGGATTCACCTGTAGAAGAGGTCTATCGACAAGGGGCGAAGCAAGCGCCGCCCACGTCGCTGGCCGATTTCGCGGATCGAGTTGCCAGCGTGCCGTTGCTCTATCAACCGGGGACGGCGTGGCGCTATAGTTTTTCCACAGACATTCTGGGGCGGGTGGTAGAAGTGGCTTCGGGGCAGTTGCTGGATGCCTTCTTCCAGGACGAGATCTTCAAGCCGCTGGGCATGACCGAAACCGCGTTCCAGGTTCCAGCCGGGGCGGCGAACCGCTTTGGCGTGCTCTACACCAACGTGGAAGACTATACCATCGGCAATGATCCCGCGCAGACCCCCGCCGATGCACCGTTGCGGGTGTTGAAGGGGCCAGCCCAGACCCAGTTTTTGCAGACGCCGCGCTTTCCCTCTGGCGGCGGCGGGCTGGTCTCCACCACAGGCGACTATCTGCGTTTCTGCCAGATGTTGCTCAACGGCGGCGTTTTGGATGCGCGCGCGCCTGTTGGGGCGAAAAACTGTAGAACTCATGACTGCCAATCACCTGCCCGCGGCGCTGTTGCCGATTGGCATTGGCGGCTCGGTGAGTCATGGCTATGGCTTTGGCCTGGGGGTGAATGTGTTGTTGGATGTGGCGGCTGCGGCCGTTCCCGGTTCGCGTGGGAGTTACGGCTGGGGTGGCGCTGCCACAACAACCTTCTGGATCGACCCGGCAGAGGATCTAATTGCCATTTTCATGACCCAGTTTATGCCCAGTGGCTTCCACCCGATCCAGCGCGAGTTTCGGGTGGCGGTTTACCAAGCGTTGGTGGATTAAAGCGTGAAGCGTGACGTGTGAATCTGATTCACCCTTCACGCTTCACAGTCTACTTCCACAACAACGCCACGCCCGTGTACGTCTCCGGCTGATTCAACAGCCCGTCATAGGCGGTTTTAATCTCGCTGGCGGGCAGCCGATGCGAGATCAACGGCTTCACGTGCAGCAATCCGCCGCGCCATCCAATCAAAGATCGTCTGCTGTTTGCTGTATTGCGAAACATGGTTTCCGCCGTCAGGGTACATGGGCAACTGCCATTCCAGCGCGCCGCGCAGGGTAATAAAGCGCATGTGAATATCTTGGAGCAGATCGGTCAGGCTACCCTCCACCGGGGCGCGTGGCGTGCCCAGCAAGACCACCTGTCCATAGCGCGCTGTTGCGCGCAGCGCCTGTTGCACCACGGCACTATGCCCCACAGCGTCCACCGTAATCTCCGCGCCATTGCCGCCGGTCTGCGCCAGAATAAAGTCCTGTACTTCCTCTGGGCTGCCGCCGGTGCGGAGGCTAATGCCACAGCGCCCGGCCAGATCGCGCCGTGCCGCCACCGGATCCACACCGATGACACGACAACCGCGAATCGTGAAGGCTTGGGCGGCCAGGTTGCCCGCCAATCCCAGTCCAAAAACGGCCACCGTGGGGTTGCCGCGCAGATCCGCCACAATGGGTGCCGTCATGGCGACGCCCGCCATACGCGAGGCTGCCGCCACCGTCGCCTCCATCCCCGTAGGGACGCTGATGGTTAGCCGGTCTGTCTTGTAGCGCACGAATGAACCATGCTTGCCATAGGTAAAGACCCGATCTCCTGGCTGCACGCGTGTCACGGCTGCGCCCGCCTCCAGCACCGTGCCCACATTGGCATAGCCCGACTGGAAGGGAAAGGTACACCACTGGCCGGGCTGAAAGGCGCGCGGTTCGCGCCCGCTGTAAATGGAAAGCTCTGTGCCGCTGCTAATAAAAGTCGCTTCGGTTTCAATCAGAACTTCGTTGGCGTCCAAGGGCGTGTCGGGCAGATCAACTGTTTGCAGATCGACGCTGTGCGGACCCGAAACCACCACCGTTTGTGCTTGCATGGGATTGTCCTTTATGCCAAAAAACCTGCCAGGTTTTCCGAAAACCTGGCAGGTCGGGTATCGCTCGATTCCCTCAGAGATCTAGCTCCAGGGATCTTTTTTGGGTTGGTCTAGGTCGCCACGGTTCGGCTGGGAGGGTTCAATTTTGGCCGATGGCTCTTCGTTGCGCTCATCACGGCGCATCTCCCGACGCTCCGGAGCAGGCTGGCTGGGAGCGGTTGCACCGCTCTTGGGCGAGCGTCCGCCTTGCCAGTTGTTAAACCCAGCCCCCAACGACGAGGAAAATCCGCCTGCGCCCATTTTGAATTCGCCTTCAAAGAACGCGCCTTCTTCGACAATCAGCGTGGCCGCCTGGGCTTTGCCGCGCAATTCGCCCGTAGCCTGGATGGTCAGCCGCTCGTCACAGGTGATATCGCCATTGGCCGAGCCAGCGACGACGGCATTGCGCGAGCGCACCGTGGCCGAAATGCTGGCCCCTTCGGCCACAATTACCGTGCCTTTGCAGTCGATCTCGCCCTCAAAATTGCCCTCAATCATCAGATCGCTGTCGGAACGGAAGTTGCCGTTAAAGTGCGAATCTTTGTCGATGACCGTGCGCGAGACTGGCCCGCTGGGCTGATAACCGCGTCCGGGGCCACGTTCCTGCGGCATGGAGCGTTCTGGCGGCATAGAGCGTTCTGGCGGCATAGAGCGTTCCTGCGGCAGTGGTCGTTCCGGGTTCTGCACAGGCAGATCCGGGTAGGGTAGGCGTTCGCGTGGTACTGGGTTCATTGGTTTTCTTTCTCCTTGCGGATTCCATTTTCCCGATTCGGGAGGCCGTTGTTCCTCGGTGATCGGCGGACGGGGAGGCTCGGCTGATTTTAACGGTGGTACAGGGGGGGGCACAGGGCGCACAGGTTGGGGAGCGGGCGGCTGTTGATCCAAGCGCGCCTGCTGCGGCGCGCTCTTCATCTTCGGCCTGCAAGGCCGCCAGCGCGCGATCCCGTACCGAGGGCTGCCCCTGGTATGCCGGATCTAATTCATCTTCATCTTCTCGTTTATCACGTCGAAAGAATTGCATTCGCCTCTCCGTTTCCTTCCTTTCTGCTTTCCAAAGGATGGATCTAGCATAGCATTGCCTTTGAATAAAGCAAACCGCTTCTTAAAAAAGCAGAGATCACAGGATTTCTATGTGGTCTGCCCTCTATACTCCGCAACAGCACACAACGACATTTTCAAAGGACAGAAAATCTTCCTTTGTGGCGCTGCTTAGCATATCTATCCTATCTTACCGATAGTATAACCGATAACGTTCAATCTAGATCAATCCGTTCCACAGGTTCATCAGCGATCTACACAGCGTGAACCACGTCGGGCAAACTGGTAAAGTTTTGCATCAAAGTGACTTCTGGTCAAGATTGCGCACAGATGAACGTAAAAGTAGGGGTGAGAGCAGCCTCGCGTTGGCGTTTACAGAGTTGACGCCACGGCGCGATCTGCGATACAACAGAGATATGATTTTGAACATCTGTGCGACGCACGATGCCTATCTCCCAGACCTAATACCATGACACAATCAACTAGTTATACCCAAGACGAACGCAGTGGCGTTGAAGCGCGCATTGTCGGTCGGCTGCGCCACCTGGACGACGATATGCTGCACAAACTTGACCAGATCGCCGAAGATGCCGAGTCAATTAGCCTGCGCCGCGCCGGTTCGCAACCCCACACGTCCTCGCCAACTCCTATGGAAACGCCGACCCCGTCTGCGCGCCTTTCGCGTCGCCAGGTGCTAACACGGCTGCTTCTGGGCGGAACCGCTGTGGCGGCCACGGGTTATCTGCTCACACGAGATAACGCGCCTGATGCCCCCAGTGAGATCGCCCGCAATCTCCTGGGCAACGATGAGGAAAAAAGCGCGCTGGAGACGCTGCTTTCGCTCTACGAAATAATGGATCAGGTGGGGCTGGATGGACTGGTGGCTTCGGCGCTGGTGCTCCTGGGCTTTTCGTTGGATGGCATAAAGGGCGCGGCCACGGCCCTGCGTGCGGCGATTGGCTTTGTGGCCGGCATGATCGACCGCTTTGAGTCGGCGGTGCCGCAAATTCTGTCCGGTATCCAGGCTGTGGACGCGATCATCGAGACGTTACAAGGGTATATGGCGCAGTTGGAGACGATTATCAATGACGCCCTGGCCGAGGCCGCGCCATTGACCGCTGCCGTTGACAAATTTGTGGATAGCCTGCTGGCGCTGCTCCCCTTTGGGATTGGCGAGCGCATCCGTGCCGGGCTGGAAACCATGGGCGCGGTGGTGGGGTTGCTGCCCCAGGCTGTGCAGGCCGTGGGTGATGGACTGCTTTCACCCATGCGCACTTGGTTTCCCACGGGCGATGCCGAGGATATGCGCGCCCTACTCTTTACGCCAATTCGGGCCGAGGTCTTGATTCCAACTGCCCAACTTTTGGACGATCTCATCGCCTTTGCCGAGCGTTGGGATGATGACTTGGCGCAACCTGTCCAGGCCAGCCTGGCCCAGCGCCAGGAGATCCGCGGCCAGATTGCCATGTATAAAGAGCGGATTGGCGTCTCTTTTGACGTGCCTTCCCCACGCGCCTTATAATAAAGGGTACAAATTTCTTCTACAGAAAGCATGGGACATGGCCTTTTATCAATCTGAGCAGCAATTGTATGACGTACTTCAGGGAGTCTTTCAGCGGGTCAACCGATCTCCCGATCTGATTGAGACTTTTACACATAGCAATTTGGTGATCCGCCTAAGATTCACCGACCCCATCGCCGAGGTGCTATTGGACGGTCGCCAGCCGCCTATGGAGGTCTTTTATGGCGAACGTCCGGGCCGCGCTGATCTGGAATTGACCATGTCTGCCGATCTGCTCCACGCCATTTGGACAGGCGACCGCCGTCTGCGCGACGCCTTCTTCAGCGGGGATATTGCTACCAAAGGCAATATTATGCGGGCCACCAAGTTGACCGATCTTTTCCGCGAGGCTGAAAATGCCTATCCGCAGGTATTGCAAGAACAGGGGTTGCGGTAATCAAAAACGCTTTGACACCCATGCCCATACAGGCTATAATCCTCCCCATTACTGCCCTGTCCCACAGCCGCCGGGGGAAGGAGTAGAATGGACGTTACAGACGAAATCAAGGCCCGCATTGACATCGTCGACTTCATCTCCCGCTATGTCCCACTGAAACGTGCCGGTCGTTCTTACAAAGCGAACTGCCCCTTTCATCAGGAAAAAACACCCAGTTTTGTCGTCTTTCCAGAATCTGGTACATGGCGCTGCTTTGGGGCATGTGCCACAGGGGGCGATCTCTTCTCCTTTTTGATGAGACGCGAAAATCTGGATTTCCACGATGCGTTGGAGATGCTGGCGCGTGAGGCCGGTATCGAGCTTGAAGATCGCCAGGAAGATCGGGAAGGGCAGGAGCGAGATGAACTTTACGCCGCCAATGCACAGGCCGCTCTCTTTTTTCGCAACCAGTTACACCGGCACACCGCTGCGCTAGAGGCACGAAGCTATCTACAACGCCGCGGCATGAATGCCCAAACCGCTGAACTTTTCCAATTGGGATTTGCCCCCGAAAGCTGGGATCTGCTGCGCGATTATTTGCTGGCGCAAGGATACAGCTACGCCGTCCAACACCGCGCCGGGCTGCTCAAATATAACGAAGATCGCGATAGCTACTACGATGCCTTCCGCAACCGGCTGATGATCCCGATTGCCGACCGACAAGGGCGTATTACCGGATTTGGGGGGCGTGTCCTGGATGATAGCCTGCCTAAATATTTGAACACGGCAGATACCCCCATTTTCCACAAATCCGAAACCGTCTACGGTCTGGACCGAGCCTACCGAGCCATTCGCGAGGCCGATAGCGTGGTGATTGTGGAAGGGTATATGGATGTGATCGCCGCCCACCAGTTTGGCTATACCAACGTAGTGGCCTGCCTGGGCACGGCGCTCACCGAAGAGCAACTGCGCCAACTTCAGCGCTTCACCAACAATTTTGTGCTGGCGTTGGATGCCGACAGCGCCGGACAGCAAGCCACCATTCGGGGGCTGAATCAAGCCCGACAAGCGTTGAAACGTACGCGTAAACCTGTGGTAACGCCGTCGGGACGGGTGCGCATTGAAAGCCGCTTGGCGGCAACGTTACGCATTGTGGCGCTGCCCGAAGGCAAAGATCCAGACGAGCTAATCCGTAGACAGCCGGAACGCTGGCCGCAGATTGTGGCCGATGCCCAACCGCTGGTTGATTATTTCATCACCGTGGTGGGCAAACAATCCAACTTGGAAAGCGCACAGGGCAAGGCCGAGGCGGTGGCCGAGTTGGTTCCGCTGATTGCTGAACTTGACGATGAGATTGAGCGCCAGCATTATACACAGCAGTTGAGCCGGCTGGTGCAGATCGACGAGCAGACCATTGCCCATCGTATCCAGGCGGCGGGGCGCACCCAGGCTCGGCAGGAAGCGCTGCAAAATCGTCCAAAATCAACGCCGCCCCGCTTCAAAGCGCGCGACGCAGCGCCCACGGCAGACGATAGCCCGGAGCCAGCGCCAAAGCAACCGGCACGGCCATCTGAATGGGGCAGTACCGAGTCTCGGCTGGAGATCTTTCTGCTGGCGAACCTGCTCCAAGAGCCAAACTTGCTGGTCTGGTTGGCGGGCATGGCCGCCCAGTTGGAGATTGCGCCATTACAGGCCGATGAACTACAACGTACAGAACATCAGCAACTCTTTCTGGTTTTTAAGCGTTTTATTAGCAGCGATGAACTCTGGGATCTGGAAGCCTTTCAGGAGGTGCTGCCCCGAAATCTGCACGGGCGGCTGGCCGAAATGGTCCAACACGCCGCCGCACTGCCCGAACGCGATTTTGCGGAGATGCAAGAAGCTGTGCTGAAAGTGGTGATTCGCCTGCGCCGCGAGCGCTTGCGCCAGGATCTCAACGCCATGCAGTTTCTTTTGCAAGATGCCCAACAGGGTAATGATCGCGAAGCGGTGTTGGGATATTCTACCGCCATTAACGCCAACCGCCGCGAACGTCATCATCTGGAACAGGTCTTGGAAAGCTTGAACCGGATCTCCTATGGTTCCAAACGATTTGAACAAGGCATACGCATTGCCTAGTTGTATCCATGATCAGGATGAAACATGGCCCGAAGACAAAAACCATCGAACAGCCGTCCCGAAACACCCCCCAATCGTGTGGCGAATGCCAGCTCTGACAGCGAACTGGACCAGTATATCAACCTGGGCGAGAGCCAGGAAGAAAGAGGATCTGTTCGACGATATTGAAGAAGACGAAGGTGACGACGAAAGCGCGCCGCTGCCGCGCATTGAGCGTGACTATAAACTAGAGGAAGAGATCGAACGGGAGAAGTATGTTCCCGTCGAGAAGGTGCTGGAAGATGTGGCTGAGGTGAGCCAGGTCTTGGATCCCGTCCGTATGTACCTCCGCGAGATCGGCCAACATGCTTTGCTGACGGCAGAGGAAGAGGTGGCCCTGGCGAAGCGCATTGCCAAGGGTATGGAAGCCGATGACAACTTGACAGAACGGGGCTTCGACAATGGCGAGATCACCGACACCGTGGACGAAGCTACCCTGGATTGGGATGCTGTCGATAATCTGCGTGCCGATCTGCGCGATGGAAAACTGGCGCAGGATCTCTTGGCCCAAAGCAATCTGCGCCTTGTGGTGAGCGTTGCCAAGCGTTATATCGGTCGCGGTCTCAATTTTCAGGATCTGATCCAAGAGGGCAATGTGGGGCTGCTGCGGGCGGTGGAGAAGTTTGATCACACCCTCGGCTTCAAATTCAGCACCTATGCCACGTGGTGGATCCGACAGGCAATTAGCCGGGCGATTGCCGACCAGGCGCGCACGATCCGCATTCCTGTTCACATGGTGGAGACGATCAATCGTCAGGTACGCACGACGCGCCGGTTGCAACAGGAATTAGGCCGCGAACCCACACCTGAGGAAGTGGCACTGGAGATGGAATTTGTCGAGCCAGAGCAAATGCGGGCGGTGCGCCGGGCCTGGCAAGAGGAGAAACCGTTGGAAGGTGATTTGAAATATGCCATGGAGCGGGCCGCCGCCAAAGTCCAACGCATCCAACGGCTGAGCCAGGAGCCGATTAGCCTGGAGACGCCCGTGGGCACGGAAGAGAACAGCTACCTGGGCGATTTCATTGAAGATGAAAGTATGCCCGGCCCGGTGGATTCTGCCAGCCGTCACCTGCTCAAGGAGCAGATGACCGAAATTCTGGAAGGTCTGACCGAACGCGAGCGCCGGGTGTTGATCATGCGCTTTGGGCTGGAAGATGGCACCAGCCGTACGTTGGAGGATGTGGGCAAGGAGTTTAACGTGACGCGTGAGCGTGTGCGCCAGATTGAGGCCAAAGCCTTACGAAAATTGCGCCACCCGCTGCGCAGCCGCAAACTGCGCGATTATCTGGGGTAGAGAGATAAATTTTGTCTCTCTACGGCTCTCAAATTTGACCCTATTCCCGAAATCCCGTATACTACCGTTCAGTTGCCGACCTCTGGTTGGCACTAATCCTCGGTAGCTCAATCGGCAGAGCATCCGGCTGTTAACCGGAATGTTGTTGGTTCAAGTCCAGCCCGAGGAGCCAAAACGTAATCTAGAAGAGAGAGTCTGCTTGACCGCTACATGTAGCGGTCAAGCAGACTCTCTCTTTTTATGGATCTATCTACAAACCACCGTCCGGTCATCGGGGATCTGCTTTCTGGTGGGAGAGGATAAAAACCGCGCAGTCAGCAGAACCTGTACGGGCGCATGATGGCTGCGCCCTTTGCCGGAGGGAGGTTGTCTGTGCTTGCGACCTATGCTAGACTTTCTCCATTCATCGTTTGACAGACCCCATGCATCGACAGCCCACATGACACCATTCTGGGGGATCATTTTAGGCGCAGCCAGCAGCGCCGGTACGGGTTCTGCTTGGCTGAACCCCTCTGCTTTGGGCGCAGCCAGCGTGCGCCGGTACGGGTTCGGCTGGCTGAACCCTGCTACATCATATCCATTAAGAAGGAGAGTGCGCCGTGCCTTCGTTAGACATCAACACCCTGCGTCAGGTGAGTGGCGTGGGGGCAAAGACTGTGCTCGGCTTTGTGGAGCATGGGTATCAGTCGTTGGAAGATTTAAAGGGAATCACCCTGGATCAATTAACCCAGGTACCGGGCGTGGGCGAAGCGACGGCGCAGGCGATTCTCGACTTTTTGGGCCGGGTGGAGAAGGCCGGGGACTTTGTGCGCGCCTACCGCTATGACGAGACGCGCAAGAACATTCCGCCTGCGGGGTTGGCGGCCCAGGGCAAGGTGGAAGAGACCCCCACCACGCGCTACAGCTATGATCCGCACCTGCCCCCGGCGTTGCGCTTTGACAACACAGGCGGGGCGGATGGCTTGCCCGCATCTGCTCCAAACTGCCACCCGGCGCACGTTGACGCCCGACGAGGCGCGCACGCTGGCCGAGGCGTTGCGCCAGCAACAGCCCTGGCTGGAATGGACGGGCAAGCGGGAAAAGCGCTGGTTCGAGGTGGACCCGGTGGCGCTGCACATTCACGAGCGCATCTCTGCCGAGGCCGTGGTGGAGCTGGCCCGACGCCAGCCCATGCAACGTTCGCTCTTTGCCGAGACGGAACTGCCCTTCTGGGAACAGGTGAAGTTCTATCAGCATGACATTGACTGGACCAACCGTCTGATTTTGGGCGATTCGCTGACGGTGATGACCAGCCTGGCCCGGCGTGAGGATCTGGCGGGCAAGGTGCAGATGATCTACATTGACCCGCCCTATGGCATCAAGTTTGCCTCCAACTTTCAGCCCTTTGTGAACAACCGAGAGGTGAAGGACCGTGACCAGGATCTGACGCGGGAGCCGGAACAGGTGCGCGCCTATCGGGATACCTGGACGCTGGGCATCCACTCCTATCTGGCCTATCTGCGCGACCGGCTGATGGCGGCCAAAGAGTTGCTCAAGCCAGAGGGCAGTATTTTTGTGCAGATTTCCGATGAAAACGTGCATCGGGTGCGGATGCTACTTGGACGAGGTGTTTGGGCCGGAGAATATTGTTTACGATGATCTCATTTACAAGACAACTACTGGGTTTTCAACCACAACTTTGTCGAATATAGCAGATCATATACTGTGGTATGCGAAAGACAAGTCTCAGGTTAAATACCGACAATTGTATAAGGAGAAAATAGAGGGCGAAGAAGGTGCAACCAAGTATCGTCCGCTAGACTTAACTTTTCCGTGAACTCTCTTTGATCTTCCAAAAAAATTCCCTTGCGACGTCAGTCTGATCTGACGTCGCAAGGTGACACGGCTTCTAAGCAAGATTTCTTTTACCTGGGCGAGAGTTTGGAAACCTCGCCCAGGTTTACATTGGAAAACGGGTGTTGATGGGCTTGGCAGGCTTGGCAGGCGGCTCTACGTATTAACGAGAAGGAAATTCACTGAGATATATACGTCTTTTCTCAGATTGGTCTGTTTTCCCGATAGCAAATATTTGGACTGACATTGGCAGGGATCCAAGAACGCCAGCAAGGTAAAATTTACGTTGTTCAAACAGCCAACAGTGCAATCGAACGCTGCCTTTTCATGACCACCGACCCCGGCGATCTTGTGCTCGACCCCACCTGTGGCAGCGGCACGACGGCCTATGTGGCCGAGCAGTGGGGGCGGCGCTGGATTACGATTGACACCAGCCGGGTGGCGCTGGCCCTGGCCCGGCAACGGCTGCTCACGGCCAAATTCGACTATTACACACTGGCAAAGCCGGGCGAGGGCGTGGACGGTGGCTTCATTTACAAAACCGTGCCCCACATCATGCTCAGCACGATTGCCCAGTGTACCGCCCTTGACCCCGTCTTTGCACGCTGGGAGCCGGTGCTGGCCGAAACGCTGGCCGCGCTCAACGCCGCATTGGTCCACGTCACCCCGCAGATCCGCACAGCGCTGCAACAGAAGTACACGCAAAAGGAGAAGCGCGAAGGCAAGCGCGCCATCACCGATGCCGATACCCGGCGCTGGTTGCTTCCGCAGCCCCCCTCTAACTCCCCCCGGACCCAGGGGGAGAACCCAGAAGGCTCCCTCCCCGCTCCGGGGAGGGCTGGGGGAGGGGTACGGCTGGCAAGAATGGGAAGTCCCCTTTGACAGCGACCCGGATTGGCCGCAGCCCTTGCAAGATGCACTGCACGATTATCGACAGGCATGGCGGGGCAAGATGGGCGAGGTGAACGCCACGATTGCGGCCAGTGCGCCGCAAGAGACGCTGGTGGATCAGCCGCAGGTGGTGAAGAACGTGGTGCGCGTGAGCGGTCCTTTCACGGTGGAAGGGGTGCAGCCCGCCGAGGAGCGCATGGATCTGGGCGGCGATGAGTCCCCGATTGGGGGCGAACCGGAAGATCTGGCAACCTTTGCACCCCCCTCTGGCTCCCCCCGCAGTCAGGCGAAGAATGGCATGAGCGCGGCCAACGCCGAGAGCTTCCACGACACGATTTTGAAGGCGCTGAAGCGGGATGGCGTCAACTTTCTGGGCAACCGCACCGTTGCCATTGAGCGGCTGGATGGCTATGCGGGCAGCACCGCTCTGCACGGTGATGGCGAATGGCGTCCCTCTCCCGACAGCGACAGCCGTCGGTTGGCGGTCTCCATCGGGCCGCAGTATGGGCCGGTGACGGTGAAGCAGGTGCATGAGGCGCTGCGCGAGTCGTCTCGCCGCGGCTTTGATGACCTGATCTTTGCCGGGTTCGATTTCGACGGTTCGGCGCAAGCCTACATTCAAGAGGATACCAACCCCGACGTGCGCACCCATCTGGCCCACATCCGCCCGGATCTGCTCATGGATGGGCTGCTCAAAGATAGCCCAAGCAGCCAGCTTTTCACGGTTACGGGTCTGCCTCGGGTCAACCTGCGCCGCACCGAGGATGACGAGTATGTGGTGGAGATGGAGGGGGTGGACATTTACGACCCGGTGAGCAATGCCGTGATCCCCACCCGGGCCAGCAAGGTGGCGGCCTGGTTCGTGGACAGCGACTATGATGGACGCACCTTCTATGTGACGCAAGCCTTCTTCCCCGATGCGGGGGCGTGGGACAAGCTCGCCAAAGCGCTGGGCACGCTGGTGGAGCCGGAACGCTTTGCCGCCTTCTCCAGCACGGTCTCGCTGCCCTTCAGCGCCGGGGAGCACAAACGGGTAGCGGTCAAGGTGATTGATCCGCGCGGGCAACGAGGTCATGCGGGTGTTGCATCTGGCGGGAGTGGAATACTAACCTCTCTTGCCGTTTGACTGATGTAAACAAAATGTTTATGATTGGCCTATGATTCGGTCATTTTCTGATAAAGAAACGGAAACTTTCTACACTACAGGGAAGTCACGCCGCATTCCGCCCCAAATTCAGAAACGGGCAGCCATGCGGCTGACCCAGTTGAATGCTGCAACCAGCATTGATGATCTGCGATTGCCTCCGTCAAACCGGTTGGAAGCCCTTTCTCATGACCGGGTTGGACAGTGGAGCATTCGCATTAATGATCAGTGGCGGCTCTGCTTCCGTTTTGAAGAAGGTGACGCCTTCGACGTTGAAATTGTCGATTATCACTGAGAAGAGGTTGTTATGATCAACAGTGGTTTACCCGCTATCCACCCTGGTGAGTTCCTGGCCGAGACCCTTCAGGAACTTGGGCTTTCCCAGGCTCGCTTTGCACAGGCGATTGGCGTATCTCCCATGCGTATCTCCCATGTGGTCAAAGGCACACGCCCTGTAACCGCCGAACTGGCCCTGCGTTTCAGTCGGGCGTTGGGGCAGTCTCCCCAATACTGGCTCAATTTGCAGACAGCCTATGACCTGAAGACTACAGAAGCCGCCATGAGCGAGCAGTTGCAAGCGGTCACTGAGTTGGTGCCTCAGTAACCTGTAGGGGCGTCGGTCTACTCTATCAAACTTCAAGCGGACGTTCGGGGAAAGTTTATGAGCCGTGGAGAATCAAATCACGCAGTCCAAGCGCCGCTGGCCGTGCAACCAGTGGGCAAGCCTATTCTCAGTAGCCCCTATGTGGAGCCAGATCAACATTGGGTCTATGACACGGGCACGGGGACGGCGCACATTGCCGCAGGACGCCGCCCGGCCTCGTTCCTCTTTCGCTATCAAACACCCACCACCCAAGCCCGGTTCCAGCAATCGCTCTTTCTGGAAGAGGAGATGGAGGAGTTGCCGCTGGTCAATGCCCTGCGCGAAGACATCCGAAGCTGGCGCAGTCGGGGATATGAGGGCGCAACGGAGATCACCAAGCAGTTGTTGCGTCATTGGTGGCGAGAGGACCGACCCCGGCGTCTCTTCTTCTGCCAGTTGGAAGCCGTGGAGAGTATTATCTTCCTCAACGAGATTCGGCTGAGCAAGAAATACTTCCGAGGCAATCCAAATTTCACGGATGAACATTTGCGCGTGCTGTGGGACCGACCTGATGATCCCCGCTATAACCTCTTGTTGAGACGCATGGGCGTGAAGATGGCAACGGGGACCGGTAAAACTGTGGTGATGTCTATGCTGATTGCCTGGGCATTTTGCAATCGGGCACAGGTTTCCAGCGATGAACGCTTTCCCCAAGCGGTGTTGGCGGTTTGCCCCAACCTCACGATTAAAGAGCGCTTGCAGGTGTTGCGGCCTGATCACCTGGATAACTACTATGCTGCGTTCGACTTGGTTCCCCAGAAGATGCGTCCGTTGCTTCAGAGTGGCAAGGTGCTGGTGGAAAACTGGCATGTCTTTCTGCCTGAATCGGAGCACAGCGAGGGCGGCTCCACTTATGCCGTGGTTAACAAAGGTCCGGAGGGACCGGAAGCCTTTGCGCGCAAGCGGCTGGGCGATCTCTATGACCTGGGTCCGATCATGGTGCTCAACGATGAAGCACACCACGCCTGGCGTCCGGCTCCGCTTGTAGGTGATGAATCGCAAAATCAGGTGGACAAAGAGGAGTGGACCGAGGCCACAGTCTGGGTCAACGGGCTGGATATGATCAACGAAGGGGCCAACGGCGACGAGGCGGGCATTCAGTTTTGTGTGGATCTGTCGGCTACGCCCTTCTATATTAGCGGCAGTGGCTATACGGAGGGTCAGCCCTTTCCGTGGATTGTCAGCGATTTTGGGTTGGTGGATGCGATTGAGAGCGGCATTGTCAAGATTCCTCGTCTGCCTGTGAGCGATACCACCGGCCAGCCCGAAGCCCGTTACTTTCGGCTCTGGCAGCACATCACTGAAAAGCTGCAACCGGGTGAACGGCTGGCAGGCAAGGGCCGCAAGCCCAAGCCTGAGGTCGTCTACCGGGAAGCGCACGATGCGCTGCTCACCCTGGCTAGCCAGTGGAAGGATCGCTTTGACGCCATCCAGGTGGCTACGAATCTGCAAGACAAGACGCCCCCGGTGATGATCCTTGTGTGTGACAATACGGATATTGCCGAGGTCTTCTACCGCATGATCTCCGGCGAAAGCGAAGAACGCACCACGGGTGATGATGGCAAAGAAGAGAGTCGGCTGGTCTATGGGCAGAGCCAAGTATTGGAGGAATTTACCAACCAGCCCGGCTTTACCCCCACTGTACGCATTGATAGCAAACTTTTGGCGGAAGCTGAAGGGCGCGAGGAGGGCATGAGCCGGGAAGATGCCGCAGAGCAGCTACGGCGCATTGTGGCGACTGTGGGCAAGCCTGGACAGCCTGGGGCGCAGGTGCGTTGTGTGGTCTCGGTGGCGATGCTCACCGAAGGCTGGGATGCCAACAACGTGACACACATCCTGGGGTTGCGTGCCTTTGGCAGTCAGTTGCTGTGTGAGCAGGTGGTGGGGCGAGGTCTGCGCCGCATGGACTATGTGCCGGACCCAGAGACGGGAATGCTTACTGAGGAGTACGTGGATATTTACGGCGTGCCTTTTAGCCTGATTCCCTTCCGAGGACGCAAACCCGAAGAGAAGCCAGTGGAGGACCAACCAAAGCAGCACGTCTTTGCCCTGGAGGAACGTGCGTCAGTTTGCGATTGAGTTCCCCGTGGTAGAGGGCTACGCTTTCTCCCTCCGGAGAAATGCGATTACCGCAGACATAGAGAGCATGGAGAGACTGCACCTGCAACCGGAGCATCTGCCTACGGCTGTTTTTGTGAAACCACGGGTGGGCTACGAAACGGGTACCATCTCGATGTCTGGCCCTGGGCAGTTTGCCGAACAGGATCGCCAGGAGTTCTATGAGAGTACCCACCTTCAGACCATCCAGTTTCAGATCGCCACAGAGATTGTGGGCCGGTTGATGAGCGGGGTTGTCGGCTCTGGCAACGGCAAGGGTGGTTCCAAGATCCGCTATGTCTCTCGCCATC
This sequence comes from uncultured Chloroflexia bacterium, assembly GCA_963721725.1. Classification (GTDB taxonomy): domain Bacteria; phylum Chloroflexota; class Anaerolineae; order Caldilineales; family Caldilineaceae; genus RI-153. The sequence continues at coordinate 131,467 of CAVRLX010000003.1, read as the reverse complement.
AACTCTTTCCCCAGGTTTACCGGCTGGTGGAGCGCTTTGTGCGTCAGAAAGTGGACTTCCGCAGTGTGGACGCGCGAGAGCTTGGCCTGCGCCGCTACTTTGAGCAGGTGGTGGAGCGATTGATGGAGCGCATTGAGCCGGACGAAGCCGAGGGCGAATCCCCTCTGTTGCCGATTCTCAACCGCTACGAACCAAGAGGCTCCACAGCGGATGTGAATTTTAAGACCACCAAGCCGACGTTTAGCACAATCCACAGCCACCTTAATTCTGTTGTGGCTGATACGGCCAGTTGGGAGCAGTCTGCGGCTTTCCGTCTGGAGCAGGCGGCGATGCATGGCCTCATCGAGTGCTACACCAAGAACGATCACCTGGGCTTCACCATTCCCTATGAGTTTTACGGCGTCAGTCATGTCTACGAGCCAGATTTCCTGATTCGTCTCCAAGCGGGGCACACCCTCATTCTAGAGGTGAAGGGCTGGCAGGGACCCCAGGCCGAGGCCAAGCACGAATCGGCTAGGCGCTGGGTGGGCGCGATCAACAACTGGGGCGAGATGGGCCGATGGGATTTTCATGTGAACAGAGACCCGCAGACGTTGTTGGGGGAGTTGGGCGGATATTGATACTGATTGCCCTATTATATTCGGCAGCAGCACACAAGGATATTTTTGGGCACGGCATTCAGGCGAACCCCCTTGGCCGTAGGATAGCAATAGCCGTGCAGCGGCTATCGGCACCTTCATGATTTTGAATCGTCTTGGCGCAATTCCTTGTATAACGTTCGTTTGTTGACGTAGACATGTTTCATGTACTGCTGCGTGCTTAAATTCTCTTCCAGATCAGCAACGCGCATTGTCCATAGGCGCACAAACTCGGTAAATAGCGCACATTGACGCGCCAAATCCACGGCGACTTTCATAATCTCTCGTGTCTCGCCATCCTCCAGTGATTGCAGGATCTTCTTTTTATCCGCGTTGGCGAGGAACTGCTCATGCCATTCTTTGGGCTTGAGGCGTTGCATGATTGCTTCTTTCTCTAACGGTTTTCTCTAGCGGTTTTCTCTAGTGGTCAGAATCGCCTAAGCGTCGATTGAGCGCGCTAAGGGGTTCACCCGTCAGCAGTTCGGCTTGCTCCACAGTCAAGCGTTCCCATTGCGGATGTTCAGCGGTTTTTTCGCTATTCCATGTAAATTTCAGACGTACAAACTCTGTCGATTCATCGGTTTCAGGTGAGTTGTGTTGGATCCAGCGCGTCGTTCTTGGGTTGATCTTCCAGCGCGCCGTCAAATCTGTGGCAATGCGATCACACGCTGTTGTAATCGATTCCCCCGAGTTGTGCTTTACCTCGGTCAGCAAAACCGTTTGCACGCCATTTTTAAGCTTATAAAGCCGCACGCGGCAACGACCCGAGATACGCATGGAATCTTGTGGAAAATGGTACATGTAATCTTGGTAGGGTTTCATAGGTTCCTGCGAATCAAAACGGAAAGCCCATCACAAGGACGGGCTTTCCGTTGATGTGTGATAGTCGTTTTAGGGCTTATTCACCCATTATCAACCTGCTGCACGCGTCTGCCACCTTGCTATCAGGCTTACCTTCGCCAGGCATGGTTGCCCACCCCTGATCTTTGACATAATTACTTCGCTGATAGCTGGTTGTGCCTTGCAGTTCACCCATTTTAACATCCTTTTGCGTATCTAGGTTAAACTGAGCAACGCAGATCGGCGCTAGGCGTGAAATCACAGCCGATTGTGCCATTGAACTCGCTGTCTTTTGGGCGGTTCCCTCCGTCACCCACCCTCCCCAGTTGAAGCCAATGAACATTGTCAGCACAATCCCCGCCAGCAAGATCCAAAAGATAGCCGCCTTGGAAAACTGAAGTTCACGCCAGCGTTCGCCAAAACCGGGCTTCCGCACTTCTGGGGAAGGCGCGCTGTGAGGTGGCGGTGCTTTGCGCGCACGATTATCATTACCGGCAATCTCATTACGTTCAACACCTGCACGTTCCTGTACCATTTGATTTCTCCTGTTTCAATAAGGGGTAGCCGCACCCCACCTTTGCCCAGCATGAAAGTCTAAAAAAGTAGCTGCTTCACATTCTTTGCTTGCCAGGACATGCCTGGACCACCGACCCTTTCGGGTTATCCACCACGATTCCTGGCCGCACTGCACAGATGATCCGCCACACGATCCGGGGTTTCTCCCTTGCTAATAAAGATATCTGCCCCCGCCGAGAGTGCGGCCTGCTCGCTGGCCTCCAGATGGCTGAGCAGGACAATGACAACGGCGGTCTCGCAGGCGCTTCGTAGTGTAGAGAGCATCTCCCGGTCTACAAATGTGAGCAACTCCCCATCCACCAAGATGATATCCGGGCGGGTCGCAGGGGCATCGGTCAATGTCGTGGACCAGTTGGCGGCTTCGCCAACCACTTGCATGTCGAGAGCCATCAAGAGAATGCGGAAAGCTGCACGGGCTTCGGGTTGGCGATTGGCTAAAAATACACGTGTCATGCTTCCAGTGTAGCTGAAAAGCATGCACACCACATCCAGCGTTATAAGAGTCTTTGTCTCCGCCAGGTGGGGGTAGCCAGGTGGGGGAACCAAGCGGGGATCAGTCAATCAGTCGCTGGCGCAAGGCCATTACCACCGCTTCTGTACGGCTGGCTACGGCTAACTTAGAGAGAATATTGCTGACGTGGGATTTAATGGTGGAGGGGCTGACCGTGAGTTTCTCGGCAATCTCCGTGTTGTTCAGACCTGTCGCCATGCAGGCTAATACTTCGCGCTCGCGTACGGTTAGATCATCCCCCGGCACAGACGCCTGATTGGCTGTTTGGATCAAGATTTGAAGCGCGGCTGGCGAGAGCGTCCCCTGTCCGGCATGGGCGGCGCGGATGGCCTGGGCCAGTTCGTATGCCGATACATCTTTGAACAAATAGCCGATAGCGCCTGCTTCCAGCGCTCGTTGGACCAGATCTTCATCGGTAAAGCTGGTGAGTACAATCACCTGTACATGCGGCCACTGTTGGCGAATGGCCCGCGTGGTGGCGGCCCCATCCATATCGGGCATCATCATATCCATCAGCACCACATCAGGTTGCAGATGGGCGCACAGTTGAATGGCCGCCGCGCCTCTGGCAGCCTCGCCCACCAATTCCAGATCATCAAAGACCTTCAAAAACGTTGCCAGACCACGGCGTACCATAGCGTGATCATCGACAAGCATAATCCGAATCGGGCGTGTTGTCATGGGTCCTCCTTTGGGCCATTTCGCCAGCGTACTACGATGTTTGTCCCCTGCCCGGGTTGACTGGTGATGGATAGCAGAGCGCCCACGGCGTCGGCACGCTCGCTCATAATGCTCAGGCCATGATGGCCCGATGTGCTTTGGTGGGGATCAAAGCCGCATCCATCATCGCGGATGCGTAATTCCACGGCTGTAGCGTTCCTGTATAAATGGATCATCACCTGGCTGGCCTCGGCATGTTTGGCGACATTGCTCAGGGCTTCCTGGCAGAGCCGATAGATCATCATCTGCACATCAGCGGGCAAGGGGCCTTCGCCTTCAACAGTCAGCATCACGGGAATATTCGTGCGCCCGGTGAGTGCATCCCCCAACTGGCGCAAGAGAATGCTCAGTTCGGTGTCAACCAAAACAGCCGGGCGCAGTTCGGCCAGCAGCCCGCGCAGTTCAGCCTGCGCGCCGCGGATCAAGCGGCGCAGATCGCCCAACGACTGCCTCCCCTCGGCGGGATCTTGCTCCCATAGCTGTGGCAGCACATCGGCGATCAACCCGGCGGGGAAGAGCGACTGATTTACAGCATCGTGTAAATTGCGAGCGAGGCGCTGCCGTTCTTCCAGTGTCGCCAGCGTCTGCGCCTGGGCATAGAGGTGGGCATTGACCATGGTAATGGCGGCCTGGTTTGCCATGGTCAACGCTAAATCGGCATGGTGTGCCGTGAAAGCGTCCAATTGGGCGTGGGCAATGCTCATTCCCCCGATCACGCGCCCCTGCACAGCCAGCGGAACCCACATCCACGAGTGCATTCCTGTCAATAGCACATCCGCCTGACGAGCCAAAAGTTTGCGCAACAAGATCGCCGACGGCTCCGCCATGTGTAGATCGGCAATGCGCATAGGGCGATGACCATTCAGAAGGGCCGCCAGCATCTCCGGTCCGGCCAAGCGGATGTGAAAGGGCATGGCTTGCGCCACCAGTTGCGGCCCACGCACCGCCAGCGCCACCAATTGGAGATCATGCAGCGCAAAGAGCACAGCGTGGGTATAGTCAACAATCTCGCGCAACTGATCGAGGATCAGGCCGGGCTTCAATTCCAGCGCAGAGGCCAAGATCTGCGAGATCTCCATCAGGGTGGCCTGTTCGCGGATGTGGGTTTCCATGCGCTGTTGGAGCAGCCCATACTCTGCCTGGCTTTCGGCAATCTCAGCCTGGCGCTGTTGACTGTGGTCATGCAAGGCCGTCTGGAGATCGTCCCACAGTTGCCCTTCTGCAGACTCCGGCGGGTGGTGATCCACAAGTGGCGCGGGCAGCGATGGGGCTATCCCCTGGAAGAAGGGAGACAACAGGGTGTAAAAATCGGGCGATGGTGGCATTGCGGGTGCTTTCTCTAAAAATATCCTCTTCTCCATTATACACCCGTTGTACAGCGGCCAGTTGGATAAAGTGAAGGCAGATTATGAGGACGTGCTGTGTGAAACCCTTCACACAGTGCGGTTCACGTTTTTCTCGTGTCAACATGACAAATTGTCCTCTGCCCTCTATAATGGCGACCATGAACGCGGATCTACGCAAGAAATTTCTATGGTCATTGCTGCTGGGGCTACTGGTCTACATGGGCTTGGTGCTCTATGCCGATTGGCGCACGCTGCGTGCCACACTGGCCGACTTTCCCTGGGGCTGGTTGCCCGCTGTGCTGGGGCTGACGCTGCTCAACTATGGGGGGCGGTTGCTCAAATGGCACTGGTATCTGCGCCTGATTGGCGTCAAAATCACCCCGGCCACCAGCGTGCGCATCTTTGGGGTGGGCATGCTGATGGTGATGACGCCGGGCAAAGTGGGCGAATTCCTCAAAAGCTACATGGTGAAAAATGTCACCGGCACGCCCATGTCCATCACTGCGCCGGTGGTGCTGGCCGAACGCGCCACCGATGGGTTGGCAATGTTGATCCTGGCCGGGGTGGGGCTATTTGCTTTTCACAACACCACCATGCGACTGGTGGCGGCGGTGGCCTTGCTGGGCATTCTTGGGATCATCCTCGTGATCCAGATTCGCCCGCTGGCGCTGTGGATGTTGCGTCTGGGCGAAAGGCTACCGCTGATCAAGCGCTTCGCCCATAGCCTCCACGAATTTTACGAAAGCAGCTACACGCTCTTTCGCCCGCGCAATTTGACCATCGCCGTCGGCATCGGCACGCTGAGTTGGCTGTGCGAAGGTCTGGCCTACTATCTCGTTTTACTCGGCGTCGGCGTGCAGCCAACCCTCGATCACGCGCTGGTGGCGGTCTTTATCTTTAGCATCAGCACCGTGGTGGGTGCGGTCATTGCCACACCGGGCGGGCTGGGCGGCACGGAAGGCGCGCTGGTGGCGCTGGCGGGGCAGATCTTGGAGTTGGGGCGCAGTCCGGCCAGCGCGGCAGCACTGCTTGTGCGCTTTGCCACGCTCTGGTTTGGCGTAGCCCTGGGCGTGATCAGCCTGCTGCTTTGGCCGGAGTTGCTCAGCGGTGCTGGCAGATTTGACGGAAGAGCAAGCACGAAAGACGAAGTGATTACCTTCTGACGGTGCTCTACCTTCGTCCATTTTCTTCCGTCCATTTTCTTCCGTCCATCGCCCATCGTCTTCCGTCCATCGTCTTCCGTCTATCCAAGGATTCATCATGTGGAAAGTTGATTTACATTCACACACCATCTTCAGCCGTGATTGTCTGACGCGTCCAGAAGCGCTGATTGCCCGAGCGCGCCAGATCGGGCTGGATCGGCTGGCCATTACCGAGCATAACAACCTGGCCGGGGCACTTTATGCCAAATCCCTTGCCCCCGACCTAATCATCGTGGGGGAGGAGATCAAGACCACCCACGGCGAGATCATTGCCTATTTTGTGAAGGAAGAGGTACCACGTGGCCTCTCGCCCCAAGAGACGATCCGGCGGCTACGCGATCAAGGCGCCGTGATCAGCATCCCCCACCCGCTGGATTCGGTGCGTAGCTCGGCCATGGGGCTGGCAAACGTGTTGGAGATCATCGACGAGGTGGACGCGCTGGAAGTACGCAACGCCCGTTGCGTGCGCCGCCCCGATAATGACGCTGCCGCCGTTCTGGCCGCAGGACACGGAAAACTCCTCACGGCTGGCAGCGACGCCCACACTCTCAGCGAACTGGGGCAGTGCTACATGACCATGCCCGCCTTTGACGACGACGCCGAAAGTTTCATCGACGCGCTGGCCCAAGCCCACCCCGGCGGCGAGGTCAGCCCCTTTTGGCCGCACCTTGCCAGCACCTATGCCAAGTGGCGCAAACGGCTGCGCCCGGTGGGCTATGGTGGGCGAATTCACAAAGCGTAAGACGTAGTGCGTAGTGCGTATTTCGGAAGATACGTAGTACGCACTACGCATTCCCAAACCACTTTCTATAGCCAATCTGAGATTTAACCCATGGACTTTCTCGTCGGTCTGCTCATCAGTCTCTTTGCTGCGGTGATTCCCACCGTTCTCTACGCCCTGGCCTTCTATCTGGCCGACCGCTACGAGCGTGAGCCAACCTGGATGGTAATTGTGGCCTTTTTGTGGGGTGCGGTCCCGGCCATTATTGCCAGCCTGGTGGGGGAATTGGTAATCGGCGCGCCTATGATTACCGAACCCGGCTCGTTTGCCCAGGATCTGGTGGAATCGTCGCTGGTGGCCCCGCTGGTGGAAGAGATCATGAAGGGATCGGCGCTCTATCTGATCTACCGACTCTTCCGCCACGAGTTCGATGGCGTGTTAGACGGCCTGACGTATGGCGCGATTATCGGCTTTGGCTTTGCCATGACCGAGAACTTTTTCTATTTCATCGGGGCGTTTAGCGAAGGCGGCCTTGTCGATCTGACCTTCCTGATCTTTCTGCGCGCCGTGATCTTTGGCCTGAACCACGCCTTTTACACCGGCCTGTTTGGCATTGGCCTGGGATTGGCCCGCCACGCCCACAGCAAGGGCGCGGCCCGCGCCTGGATGATCAGCGGCTTTGGGGCGGCGGTGCTCACCCATGCCCTGCACAACTTTGGGGCCAGCATGAGCAGCATCAACGGGCTGGGCATTCTGCTCAGCCTGGGGCTGGCTGTGTTGGGGGTGGGATTCGTGGGGTTGGCCGTGCTTTTGGCGTGGCGGCAAGAAGGCGAGTGGATTCGCACGGAATTGCGCGATGAGGTGGGGATTTTGCTCAGCCCCGACGAATACAGCAAGCTGACACGCAGTTGGCGGCGCTCTCCGCTGCTCAAGCGCAAGCACTACGGCGAACAGGCCCGCCGTATACAGTTGGTGGTGGAACTGGCCTTTCGCAAACATCGCCTGCGCCGCTTGGGGGCCGAGCGAGAGCCGCAACTTCTCGTCCAGATCGAGCAGCTACGCGGGCAGATTATCGAACGGCTGTCCAGCACGCCGCTTGTTTTGAGAAACGAGGCATAAAGGTTTCGCCGGCATGGGGTGCGAAGCTCGGAGGCCATCAATCATCATTCAGATCTTTAAGTCCACCCCAAAGAATCGTTCTCCACAAAAATAAGTTAGAGTGTAGTATCGCTTGACGCAAATAGGGCAATGGATACGGTAAATCTAAGGAGTAAAGAGTAAAAGGCCCGTCGCCCACTCTCTTTACTCCTTCCTCATTTCGCGTGCAATGACGGCGGACTTATTTAGGCTGTTTTAGCTCACCGCTTTCTTCACCAGCGCGCTGATCGTAGCCTCTTCAACGGCGCTCAACTCTTTCAGCGCGAAGGCGACCGGCCACAAGGCGTCGTCGTCCAGGTTCGCCTCGTCGCTGAAGCCTAACGTCGCGTACCGCGTGTTGAACTTCTGGGCGCTTTGGAAGAAGCAGACAACCTTGTCATCCCTGGCATACGCGGGCATCCCATACCAGGTTTTCGGTGAGAGAGCGGGCGCGCTGGCTTTGATGATCTCGTGTAGCCGCTGGGCCAGGGCGCGCTCTGGTTCCGGCATCTCGGCGATCTTGGCGAGCACGTCGCTTTCGCCGTCAGCCTTTTTCTGGTTCGCGCGGGCTTCCGCTTTCACTTCTTTGGCGCGTTCCTTCATTGCGGCTTTTTCTTCTTTGGTGAATCCCATAAAGATCTCCTTAGGTTGACTTAGACTGGAATTGCCTCGAAAAACTCGGGTTTTCAAACTTTACGCTAAAAAAGTTATTGTAGTATGCGCCATCTAACGATACGAATCAGCAGCGCGCGCACGTGCGGTATATTCAGATCGGGGGCAAGATACGAACCTGCACAAGTCTTGAGTGCATCACCCGGAGCCTACACCGGCTTGCGGAAATAGCCCTCGATCTCGGCGAAGCGCTCGGCGGGCAGCAGATCGCGGGCGATGCGGCCGTACAGTTCAGGCAAGAGCGCATCCTGCATGGCTTCTCGATAGCGGGCCTGGGCAAAAGTCAGATTCGTGCGCATACTGTTCCAATCCTGGCGCAGTGCCCAGCCCAGTGCCGCCAACACCAACAGCACCGGTTCCGCCCCGGTTTGTGAACGCTGAAGCAGACGCAGCGATAGCTCCAGCCCCAGCCGCTGTTCATCGCCCAGATAATAATGGGCCAGAATCCAATCGGTGGCCGAACGCACCCAAATGTTGTCAATGGGCAGCGCCGCCGCCATCTCCCACTCCACACGTGCCCCTTTTTCATCCCCCGCATAGAAGCCGTTCAAGCCCCGCCAAAAGCGCTGTGACGCCTCGGACGCTTCACGATTGAGCGCACGATTGGCCCATTCTGTCTGGCCGGCCAAGACCAACATCCGATAGAGCATGTGCCAGTTATCGGCGTAGGCATCGCTTACTTTGGCCGCATTCTGGAAATGGGCAAACGCCGCCTCCCAGTCCTGATGATGGATTGCCAGTTCGGCACGCAGATAGGCAGCCAACCCGCGCTGTAACTCCAGCACTTCTTGCAAGGCAATCTCATTGGCATATTGGCGAATCACGCCGTCCAGATCATCCACCAGCGCGGCGGCGGCTTCCCAGCGCCGGCCCTGCACCATGAGATCAAAGAGCAGCCAGCGCGACGGAATGCTCAGTCGCCATGTGTTAACCTGTGCCGCCGCCACCTCGCTGGCCTCGTCCACCTTCCCCTGCCAGGCAAGCAACTTGGCCCGGTTGAGTTGCCAATCGGCCAGCCCTTCCTCATCCAATAACTCTCCAATCCGATCCGCGAAAAGTTCCTCGGCCTCGTGAAAGCGCCCGCGGCGGGCCAGAAAAGATTCGGGCGGCAAAGAGGGCTTCTTCCAAATAGTCCTGAATTTGACCATCGTTGGCCTGTCGCCGGGCCGCGGGCAGAGTCCCCAAGCGGTCGATTAAGCGCCAAAAGTGGATCAACGCTCGGTCGTCATCGCGCAGCGAGAAGGCACGCGCTTCGTCCAACAGCGCCTCCCATGATCCTTTGAGCGGGCGTTGCTGGCCGTTGGCTGTGGACAAAGTAGACACAGTGCGGGTGATCCTTTCGTGAATGGCAGCTAGTCTTGCCATTCTAGCGGGCAGCGCAGAGCGGGTCAAAAACGCAGGGGAATTTGACGCGGAGGCGCAGAAAATCTCTGCGCCTCCGCGTTAAAACATAATGCCTATCGGAACAGATTGCGTAGCCAGTTTGTGAAGCGTTGCCAGAAGCTCGCTCCGTCAGTGGATGGCATCGTCCGCCGGGGGGGCTGGATGGCTGCTGCCCGATTCCACCGCTTGCGCGCCCTCCAGCGTGATCCGCAGGGCTTCGCCGTCTACAATCACCACCATCTCCGGTGAGAGGCTGAGCCACTGGGCCACGGTGGGGTCAGCGACCAGGGCAAAGTAGGCATCGCTGCCAAAGATCACGCTGCGCGGCGTCGCGCTGGCATCATAGAGCGTATCCACCCAGAAGGGCACGGTCTCGCCAGCCGCAGTGACGATGCTACCCTGTTGGGTGAAGCTATTGCCCGCCACGTAGCGTACGCCCTGATTTTCGCCTACGGCGGTGGCTTCTTCCAACTGCGAGCGCACAATGCTGCTTTCCACAGCGGCCATGCCGGCCGGGGCTTCGGCGGCAGAGTCGGCCACGGCAGCCGCCACGGCGCTATTGGCTTCCTGGCGCATGGAGAAGAGTGGCGGCATCCTGGTTGTGCCGACCGGGGCCATGTCCGGTTCCACCACGAGGAAGCTGGTGTAGGGGGTGACAATGCCGTAGGTCAGACTCAACTCGACAATGGCATCGATGATCTCCTGATTGCTGCCTGTGCGTTGTACCTGGCTCAGCAGCGCGCCGATCTTGCGTGTGGCCCACAGCCGTGCCACGCTGGATTCGCCGCCAGCCGCGGCCAGGGAGAGATCGTCATAGCGGAAGCTGCGCGTCTCGCCGTTGACATTGCCGTTGACAGTCACTGTCACGGCACCACCCGCTTTGTACCGTCCGGCCCAGACCAATTGCTCGCCGGCAAACAGATCAGGCAGGGGATAGGGATAGGTGTCGGCGATCTGCGCGCCGTCCACGCTGATGGAAACATCCGCCAACACCGGCGTGCTAATGCTGGCATAGAAGCTGCTCACCGCTTCGTCCACGGCTTCGCCGGGGCGCACATAGCGGCTGCGTCCGCCCAGATCTCGGCTCAGGGTGTCGAGCAGATCGGTATTTACATCGTAGCCCACGCCAAAAGTGAAGAGGCGCAAAGGACGTCCCGTGGGCGCGTTTTGCTGGGCGTTGGCGATAATGCGCGCCGTGTCCTGTTCGCCCTGGGTGGGCAGGCCATCGGTGAGGAAGAGGACATAGGCCGGGTTGGGGCGTTGTGTTTGCCAGAGTTGCCCCAGCGCTTCCAGCAGCGCCCGGTTGATGTCGGTGGAGCCTTCGGCGCGCAGATCGTCGATCCACGCCAGCGCGGATTCCTGGCTGGCGGCGTCAAATGGCATTAGCCCCGGCTGCCACAGATCGACGCCCGTGCTGAACTTAATCAAGTTAAAACCGTCACCGGGATTGAGATGCTCCACCACAAAGCGGGCCGCTTTGCGCGCCTGCTCCATCTTCTCGCCCTCCATCGAGCCGGAGACATCCAACACCAGCACCAGATTGCGGGCCACAATTTCCTGGGCCGCGCTCTCCAGGGCCGGGGCGGCCAACAACAGGAAGAAGCCATCCTCGCCTGCTGGGTTTGTACGAAATCAGGTTGACGCCGATGGCGCTTTCGTCGGTACCAAAGTAGAGTACAAAGTCGCGCATCTCCTCGGCATCGCTGGTTTCAAAGCCCAACTGGGCGCTGTCGTCGCCGGTGCGGGTAATGGAGACATTGTGGCTGGGGCTGTAGAGCGTGCGCAGACCGGGCTGATTTTCCAATGCGACGCTGAGGGCGAAACTCTGCGGGGGAGTATGTCCACCTGCGCCCACTGGGACGCCCAGCCGGTAGAGCTTGTTTTCCAACGTCAGAATCTGGCGATAGGTTAGCTCTACCGTGCGTGTGGCCCCTGGCGGAATCGGGAAGACGCTGGCCTGAAACAGCCCGCCACCCATATATTCCAACAGCGCCGGGTCGCGCTGGCTGCGTACAATCTCCTCGTAGATCTGGCGGGCTTCGTCGGCGCTGTGCAGTTTGCCTTCGAGCACCTGCCCATCCACGGTCATCTGAAAATCGCCAATCGCCGCATCCGCGGGCAGCGGAAAGACATAGCTTCCTTCCACGGTTTGGCGGGTGGGGTTGCGGAAGCGTTGGGTCACATGAATCGAAGCGACTGTGCCATCCACGCTGGCTTCAATCGTGTGTTGTTCCAGATCCAGAGTACGCAGCGTGGGCGGTGGCTCAATCAGAATGGGCGGGCGAATGGGGGGCATTTCTTGCCCCAACGCCGCCATCGGCACAAGCAGGATCAGACTGCACAGGATCAAGCATAGCCAAAGACGCGATGGGATTTTGTGGGGTGAGAGCGGGATCATTTTGCACTCCTCTGAAGATGAAAAGGCATGACACAGTGGACCGCGGCTCCTTTGGGACGAAGCCCACTGCGTGAATGTTCCCGATTCATGGCGAGCGCAAAAAAATGGGGCTAGATTTAGGCTAAATTTACAGCCAAGTGGCGCAGGGTCTCTTCCAATACAAGCACGGCACGCCAATAGTCATCGAGGGCAATGTGTTCATGGGGCGTGTGATCGAGGCTGCTATCGCCGGGGCCATAGGCCAGCATGGGGCAGTTCCAGGCCGGCCCCACCACGTTCATGTCGCTGGTGCCGGTTTTGACGAGATAGCCGGGGCGTTCGTCGCCAACGGTGCGGATGCCGGCCAAAAAGGCGCGCACCAACGGCGTGGAACGTTCGCTACGCCAGGCGGGTTCAAAGCCAATCAGGCGCATGGTGAGGGTTAGCGCCGGGCCAGAAACGCTAAATTCCGTGGCGCTGCCCGGAACCGGCACAGGCGCATCCGGCAGCGTATCGCTGTTGGTGCAGGCCGCCGCCCACGCCGCCAGATCCGCCACAAAGCCCGCCGCGTCTAGCTCCAGCGGCAGACGAATGCCCACCTTTGCGCGCACCCGATCCTGCATGGCCTCGTCGGTCCAGGTAGCAAGCTCGCGTAGGCTGGGCATCCATTGGTCAAACAGCCGCTCGTGGCCGAAGTTGACGCGCTCGGTATAGGCGGCGATCCAGTTCCAAAAAGCCACCGCCACCGTCGCCACACCCTGGTCCGGGCCAGCCGTGTGGGCCATGGGCTGCGCTGCCTCCAACTCGATGAGCAGCCGCCCTTTGTAGCCCAGCGTGATCCGGCTCCAGCCGCTGGGTTCGCCGATGATACAGTGCGTGGGGATGGGGTCTTGATGGCCGTTGAAGCGGTCGCGGATAAAGCGGGCGCCTTTGCTGGTGGCGGCCTCTTCTTCCACGGCCCCCACCACCACAAGCCGCACGTTGTGGTCGTGTGCCCAGGCCGATCCCAGGCGCGCGCCAGCGGCGGCAAAGGTTGCCAGCGGCCCTTTGGCATCCACACTGCCGCGGCCATAGAGGATCTCACCGCCGGCGCTGGCCTCGATGCGCACCGGAATCGCACCGGGCACGGTGTCAATGTGGCCGAGCAGGACCAGCGTGTGGGGAGCATCCGCCGCGCCCATCTCGCCCACGGCATTGCCCGCGCCGTCTACAAAGGCGCGATCATAGCCCAGGCTCGCCAGGCGCGCCGCCAGCCATTGGGCGGCTTCGCTTTCGTGGCGGCTGAGCGAGGGAATGGCAACTAGTCTGTGCAGGAGATCGACAGCGTCTGCCGCGCGTAAGGGGCATGGCGCTACTCTTCCGTGTCGCCAAAAAGATTGCCCAATTCCCGCTCCCAGATGTCATCCAGGGGCATGAATGAGCGTTCGGTAAATTCTTCGTTGACCTTGCCCAGGAATTCGCGAATATTGAGCTGCGGCACTTCGCGGGCCAGTTCGTCAATGTCCGACTCAATCGAGAGGATCAATTCATCGCTGCGGCGGCTGAGATCCGAGAGGCTAAGGCCCAGGTTGAACATGTGATTGAGCCGCCGCATAATGTCGTACCACGCTTTGTAATCATCTTCGACCCGGATGCCCTGGGTAGGCATGCCCATGTGCCCGAACTCATAGGCGGGGACAAAGCCATGCAGCGCGAAACATTCTAGCTTGCGCTTTTGGGCCTCGTGGACAATATAGGTCCCGATGGTGGTTCCACCCTGATAATTGGAAAAGCGCACGGCATACTCTTGCAACTCGTTGCGCATCGTTTCCAGGCTGAAACTGCACGAAACCTCGCGATCCCGGTCAAAGGGCATGGCCCCATAGACGCCGCCCAGCAGTGCAATGCGCGAGATGCCCAGCGCCTCTACCACGGAAAAGAAGGCGGCGGCATAGCGTTCTTCGTTTAGGTGCGGCTCTTCGCCCAGAAAGATCACCACGCCGATGTTCTCGTCACCAGTGTAATAAAAAGCGTTCTGACGGCTGCTCATGCCATTGACAAAGCCCTCTTGCAATTTGACCTCGCGGCGCAACAGATGATGTGTGCCGGGCAGTTGAAAAAGGTAAAATGATTCTGAGTGAATCTCACCGATTTTTTCGGCACTGGTGGCTTCGATTAAATAGGTAGGCAGCCCGGATGAGATGGAGCCTGCATCTGCCCACTGATGCCAGCCGGCAATCATATAGATCTGGCGGGCCTGTGGTTTCTGCCAGAGTTGAACCAGGTTATCCATGGGGTTGACTTGCTCCCTGAGACTAGCGCCGTTGTGGCAGGGCCTCTCGTACAGAGATCTCGCCGTGGCGTGTTGGCGGATAATGGAGATGAGGGGATTATACCACAGCGGTGTAGGGGCGATGCATTCCCGGCACAGGCATTCCCCCCCTTTAAGGGTGGGTCTCTGTGCCTGCCCAGGGTGCACACAGAGGTGCGCCCCTACTAGGGACAGCGCCCCATGAATCGGACTGGCGGCGTGACACAAGCCCCATTCATGGGGCGCTGCGGGTAGCCGGGCGGCTTCAGCCCCCGGCTAAGGCCGACCATCACGGTTCACGTAATACTTTGCCCAGGCCGCCCGCGCATACTCTGCATGGTTGGCGTGCCAATCGGTCACAGCGTCGATCTCCCAATAGCGCAGATCGAGACCCTCGTGGGAGAGGGTTAGCGTGCCGCCGATGACTTCGCACAGATAGACCACGGCCACCATTGAATAAAGGCTGCCATACATCCCCGGCTTGCGCGAAAAGACGCCCACCAGATCCAACGGGCGCACATGCAGCCCGGTCTCCTCCCAGGTTTCGCGCACAGCGGCCTCGGCGGGCGACTCGTTGGGATTGACCCAGCCACAGGGCAAACACCAGCGCTGATCGTCGGCACGCTGATGCAGCAAGATCCGCCCCGCTTCGTCAAAGATGGCGGCATCCGCGCCCACCTTGGGCGTAATATAGCCGATTTCTGCCCGCAACCGCTCGCGCACAGAGTCGGGCGGCAGATCGAGAATTTCGCCATAACTCTGGGCAGTCAGATCAAGCAGGTGTTGATAGCGCTCTTGATCATAGGGATCTTGGGCATAGGTCAACCCATTGCGGGCAATCGTGCGCAGTTCGTCGAGCAGGGCAAGGATGTCCATAAGTAGCCTGAGATGAGGAGGGTTGGGTTGGTGGGGGAGCATACCACACAGCCGGGTTTTATTAACATTCAAAATCTGTGCGGCGGCAGAGAATCGCAAGCACGGCGCGTTCGTCGGGGCTGAGATCGAACGAGTCGGCGGCCTCTTCGGCGGCGGCTTCGGCCACTGCTTCAAACATCTCCCCGTCGCGATAGGCATCCAAAATGGCGGGGTGAATATAGTATTGACGGCAGACGGCGGGCGTGTTGCCCAAGTGTTCGGCCACGGCTTTGACGGCTGCCACTATCGCCTTATCGGCGCCCTTTTCATCCTCGGCTTCGCCCTCATCATAGAGTTCGTCCAATGTCAGTACCGTGCCCGCCCAGGTACGAAAGTCTTTGGCGCTGAAATTTTGCCCGGTCAGCTCGCGCAAATAGTGGTTGACATCGGCGGCACACAGCACACGCTGATTGCCTGCTTCATCAAAATATTGAAAGAGCGCTTCTCCCGGCAGATCTTGGCAACGCTTAATGTGGCGGGCCAGCCGTTGATCGCGTAGGTCCACACGCCGCTCTTTGCCACTTTTGCCCACAAATTCAAAACAGATCTGTGCGCCACTGATCTGCAAATGATCATCGGCCAACGTGGTCAGCCCATAGGTCTGGTTGTGGCGAGCATATTCCGGGTTGCCGATCCGAATGCGGGTTTCCTCTAGCAGGCGCACCACAATCGCCACCACTTTGGAGAGCGGCAACCCGCGCTGGCGCAGATCCTTGTCCACTTGGCGGCGGATCTGGGGCAGGGCACGCCCAAACGGGATCATGCGCTTGAACTTGGCCCGATTCCGCGCCGATTCCCAGCGCGGGTGATAAATATACTGTTTGCGCCCGGCTTCGTCGCGGCCTGTGACCTGAATGTGTCCACACTCGTCGGCACAGATCCAGACCTCGATCCACGCCGGCGGAATGACAAGCCCTTCCAGTCGGGCCCGCACAGCCTCATCATCAACGTGGTTGCCGTCCTTATCCAGAAACGTGAAGCCCCGCCCCCAGCGTTTGCGCTGAAAGCCAGCCTCCTGGCCGGAAACGTAAAGCAGGCCCGCCGCTTGGGCTGCCTGTTGTGGATCATCCGTGGGGTCAACAGCGATTTCATATTCGAGGGATACGGTCATAGGGTACGCAACCTGTGCAATCTCGGCGCAAAATTTCGCGCAATGTCGTACAGCTATCCTACGCGACGAAAGGAAGCGTGACAAGCACATTTTGCTATACCAAGATACAGCGGGTTGGTGGACTTGTGGGTAGATTACTCAAACTGCGCGCTGTCGCCCAACAGTGCCGTGTAGAGCGTCTGTTGGCGGCGAATGGCGGTCTGGTAAATAGCGTGGGCCTCGGCGTGGGGGTGGGCCGTGTGGGAGATGGGCGGCTGGGGCAGGGCCGCGGGGACCAGCCCCAGCGCTTGGGCGGCGAGCAGGGCCACGCCGCGGCTGGTGGCTTCGTCGATCTGGGTGAGGTGGACGGGACGGTTGAGTACGTCGGCCAGAATCTGCCGCCAGATTGGCGCAGAGTGGAGCGCGCCGCCGCTGGCATAGATCGCCGCGCCCTCGGCCATAAACGGGGTCAATCGGTGGGCAATCAGGGCAAAGCGATAGGCGATGGCCTCCATGGCCGCCCGCAACAGGTGGGCGGGCGTGGTCTCGGCAGAGATGCCGCTAATCGTCATGCGCGCACTGGTGGCCCAGCCGGGGCTGCGTTCACTGCGCAGAAAAGGCAGGATCGTCAGTGCGTGGGAATCTGGGGCCAGGGTGGCGGCTTCGGCCAACATTTCGTCTTTGTGTGGGGCGAAATTCTGGCGCATCCAGGCATAGATCGACCCGCCATCGGTGAGCGCACCGCCCACCAACCGCCGCTTCTCGTCCACCGGATAGACCCACAACCCTTGCGGCACGTCAATCGTATCGCGGCCCTGCACGGGAACGACGACAGCGGATAGCGCCGCTGGTCCGATCGTGAGGGCGATGCGGTCGGGTGTGTTACAGTCTGTGCCAATGTTGGCCGCTGCGCCATCGCCCACAGCCAGAAAGAAGGGAACCTCGGCCAGTTGCGGCCAGCGGCGCGCATACGCGGCCTCCGATCCACGGACGCCCTCTGTGTAGTCGCCGAGCGTGGGCAATTGACCGCGGCTGACGGGCAGCACAGCCAGCAAGCCGTCGTCCCGATCGTTGCGGGTGCGGTCGAGTAGACCTGTCCATCCGGCTTCGCTGGTGCTGACGGGGCCAGCCGTCGCGCCGCGCCAATGGGCCAGCATGGCGGCTGAGAGGGTTTGCCAGGTGGCGACACGCGCCAGCCGGGCCGGATCGGTTTCGGCGAGGTAGCGCAACTGGGCGGGCGCATAGGCAGTGTGAATGGGCGTGCCCGTGCGCTGATAGGTCTGGCGCAGCACGCCGGCGGCTTTGAGTTCGTCGCGCAGGGCGCGGGCGTGGCTGCCGGAGAGGGTGTCGGCGTAACTATAGACCGGCGTCACCGGCGCGCCTTCGCTGTCCACGCCCAGCCAACTCATGGCAAAGCTGGCCCAGCCCACGCCGACGATTTCAACGTCATCCCGCCCGGCAACCGTTTGCAAACAGTCGTCAAGGCATCGTTCCGTGGCTTGGCGCAATGTTTCGGCGTCGGCCTGCCCTTGCCCGTCAAATTGCAGCGACTGTTGGGCCTGTGAATCGGCGATGGGCTGGCCAGCCGGCGTCCACAAACTACAGCGTACCGACGAGGTGCCTGTGTCGATGGCGAGAATGAGCGGTGATTTTGCAGGCATAGCCCCGTTCTTTCCAGAGGTGGTTGTGATGCGTAACGCGTAATCCGTGATCAGAGTTACGAGTTACACATTACCGCGTGATTAGTAACGATACAGCCTAGGGTGCGACGCACTCGCCACCCAAGCGTTTCACAACCGTTCTACTCTTGGCGAGTGCGTCGCACCTAAATAGGTACCGCGTGATTTTGATAAACGTTCAGCGCTCTCGCGCAGATCGCGAATGAGATCTGCCGGATCTTCCAGGCCGATGGAGACGCGGAAATGATCGTCGGTGAGGCCCAGGCGCTGGCGCAGGGCGTCGTTGCCGTAATAGCTAAAGGCCAGCGGCGAGAGCAGGCTTTCATAGCCGCCCCAACTGTAGCCCAGGCTGAAAAATTCCAGGCTGTTGACAAAGGCGGCGCGGGCGGCTTCGCTGCGCGGGTGCAGGCGGAAGCCAAAGAGACCGCTGTCACCGCTACACTGGCTGCGGTGCAAGGCATGGCCGGGGAAGCTCTCTAGCCCGGGGTGCAGCACTTCGGCCACGGCTTGGTGATCTTCAAGCCAGCGTGCCACTTGGAGGGCGCTGGCTTCGTGTTGTTTCAGGCGCAGGGGCAGTGTGCGCAGACCGCGCAGGGCTAGATAGGCATCGTCGGGGCTAAGCGACGCCCCCAGTTGTGAATAGACCGAGCGCACTTTTTTCATGGCCTCGGCTGTGCCGGTGACCAGCCCCAGCATGAGATCCGAATGGCCGCCGATATACTTTGTGCCAGAGTGCAGCGAGATGTCGATGCCCAGATCCAGCGGCTTCTGATAGATCGGCGTGGCCCAGGTGTTGTCGATGACTGTCCAAATGTTGCGTTCACGGCCCAGCTTTGCCACGGCGCGCAGATCTTGAATTTCAAAGAGGCCGGTGGAGGGCGATTCGAGATAGATCATGCGTGTGTGGGGGCGCAGATGCGGTGTGAGATCGGCGGCGGCGCTGGCTTCGAAATAGGAGACTTCAACGCCAAATTTATGGAGGACGTTTTCGAGTATGCCACGCACCGGACCATAAACCGTATCGATAGAGAGCACATGATCGCCAGCCGAAAGCAGCCCCATGAGCACCATGCTCACGGCGCTCATGCCCGTGGCCGAGGCGATGCAATCGGCGGCATTTTCCAGATAGGCGACTTTTTCTTCCAGCAATTTCACCGTGGGGTTGCCGCTGCGGTGATAGGAGAAGGCGCGTTTGCGCTCGCCGGTGACGTTGGCCTTCCAGGTCTCGTAATCGGGATAGGCAAAGAGGCTGGCGTGGACCACCGGCGGGTTGACTGCACCATGTTGCGCCTGCCGGTCGTCAAAGAGATGGGCCAGCGCCGTGGCAATGCCCAGGTTTTCGTGATCTTCCATGAAGTATCTTCCTTGGGGATTCGATGAATCCGTGATGGGGTGAATGGCTCTGTCTACCGCTATTGTAGCCAAAAGCGCCGAAATGGGAAATCTGAATGGTTTGGCCTACAGTGCAGCACGCAATGGTTCGCCGTTGTGATAGAATAGGCCAACCTCGTTAGATCATGACCATTCTGGGAGTACACGCCATGACCGATGAAGGCTTCTGCGGTGACATAATCCCCTTGTTTGTAGGCGATCTGGCTCAACTGAAAGAGGACGCTGCTTTGAAAGCCGCGGTCGCCCACTTGTTCCAAAATCGTCAACGCGCGCTGTCCGTGTTCTTGTGCCGCCGTCCACTGCTGTTGATGATCCGCCACCACCGCCAGCAAATAGTGGGCGGCGGCTTCCTCTGGTCGCTCGCCCAGCGCCCTGGCCTGTGCTAAGGCTGCTTCACCCCGGCGCGCCGCCTCGATCAGATCGCCCTGTTCAATCGCCACATCGCCCAAAATGCGTAACGTCGCCACCCGGTCGGCGTTTTCGCCCAATCCCTCTTGCAATGAAAGCGCCTCTTCGTGCAGTGCTTTGGCTTCGTCCATTTTCCCGCGATAATAGCAAACCAGCCCACGCCGATCAGAGGGTGCGCGCCAGCCCGGCGCTTTCGTCCCATTCACTGAAGGTCTCCCGCCACGGGGTCGGCGGCGAAGGGGCGGGCCACAAAGACGGCCAAGCGGGCGAAGGTGGTTTGCAGCGCTGGCTCCAGCGCGGCCCAACTGGTCTCGAATGAGGCGCGCACGGCGCGGTCGCTGACGCGCAGTTCCGAAAGCACCGTCTGCACCCCTTGCAGGCGATGGGCGAACTCGGCCAGTGTACGCTCCGGGCGGGTACGCAGCCGCTGCCCGGCGATCTCCACGGCCAGGGGCAAATGGTCCAAAGTGGCGCAGATCTGGCGGGCGGCGGCGGGGTCGGCGTTGGCTCGCTCGTCGTTGAGCGTGCGTGTGAAGAGGGTCAGACTTTCCTTTCCGCGTAGTGATGGCAACAATAGCGTGTCGGCACCCAGGGCGTGGGCAACCTCACGGCTGCGCGTGGTGATCAGCACACGACAGGTGACGCCGCCAGGGAGCAGGAGCCGGGCGCTTTCTGCGCTAGGCACATCGTCGAGCACGACGAGGGTGCGCTTGCCCGCCAACAGATCGCGCACCACGGCGGCTTTGCTGGCGGCATCGGACAGGCGGGCCAGATCGTAGCCATAGGCTTGTGCCCAGCTATCGAGGATGGCGGTGGGGTGGCTGGCGGCGGGGCTGCCCCAAAGCACGCCATCGGCGAAGTCGCTGCGCAGATCGTGGGCGATCTGTGCGGCCAGGCTGCTTTTGCCCACGCCGCCCATGCCCACCAACGCCAGCGGGGTGGCGTTCTCCCCTCTAAGGTGGTCAATAGTCTGGCGCGCCTCTGCGACACGACCCACAAAATGGCGCGCTGGCGGTAGCGCCTGAAAAGGCACACGCTTCTCGTTCCCCGTTGCGGATCGCGGCCACGCTGGGCGCGGCTGGTGGGTAAAGCCACGCCACTCGTCGTCGGCAATGGCCTCCCAGCCCCACTCGTCTATGAGAATTGCCCACACTGTCTCGAAGCGCGCTGGGTCGGCGCACGCAAGCCCAGGTCATCCCACAGATAGCCGATGAAGCGTGTGCGCCGGTTTGTGCCCGGCGTGTATTCGCCGCGCTCCCAGGCCCCCGCGGTCTGGTAGCTCTGCCGCCCGCGCAGCCCACAGCGCTGGGCCATCTCCGTTTGGGAGAGGCCCGCCGCCTGGCGCATTTCACTCAAAATCGCAAGTCGTTGGGTGTTGGGCATGGGTGGGAAGGTTAGACCTGACACGTTTCAGAAAACCTGTCAGGTCTTTGCGTTGATGGGCGCGCCGCCCGCGTTGATGGGTAGACCGCCGCCGTTGATGGGTGACGACCCCTCACGGGAAAGTGGATGATGATTGCAAGTTGTGAATGGGTATGGGTCGGGGAGGTGATTGGCGACTGGGCGATTGGATTTTCGATGCTTTCTGCAATCTCTGAATCCCCCAATCGCCTAATCTCATCTTTTGGCAATCTCTCCCCATACCACCGATCACCATTCACACCCTTGCTTGCCGGGGAAACACGCGTGGCCGCAGAACTCTGCGGTGGGATCCCCAAAACCGACGAGCCTCCACATTCACACCTTTTTAACAGGAGGAATTCGTCATGAGCACCAAAATCAAGAATTTCGGCATTCAATGGCTGCTGGTGCTGGTGCTGACCGCTGCCAGTATCGCTGCCCCTGTCGTGTTGGATCAGGTCGCCGGTGCGGGGTTGACACCCGCCGCGTATGCCTGTCCGAATCAAGGAGGGGGAGGTGACTGCTAAAATCAACTATCTTGTGTGCTGCGACGTATAACAACGGTTGGAGCCATCTCTACCTATTCGGGATGGCTCCAACTCTTGCTCTTTCCAAGCCTCTAGAAATTTCGTCTCGAAGTCGATGCCATTCCGAATCAGGCTGAGTCCCATCTCTCTCCAACTGGTTCAGATCGTCAAGGGCTTTCTCGTAGATCTCGATGACGTGATTGTACCTTTGCTGATCCAAATAGACGAGGCCCAATCCTTCGATAGAATTCAGTCGAAGCTTGGTACGGCCCAGTTTGTGATGCAACTTGATGGCGTTTTGGAATGCTGTTTCTGCGTTTTCCCATTCCTGTAAGGAATGATAGGTGAGGGCTTGATTATGATAAACCATTGCCAAGTAAAGGTCATCCTGCAACTGCTGGCAATGAATCTCGGCCTCAGTATAGTTTACCAGGGCTTCCTGTAAATTCTTCGCTTCATAAGCCGCGTTGCCCCAATTCATCTGTACGATAGCTTGATGATGCCTATCGCCAAGCTCATTAAATAGAGACAGTGCCTGCTGGTAATGTGCTGCAACTCTTTTCAACCAGTCTCCGTTGGAAGAGATTACCAGTGTTGAACTAATTTGATGCTGATTAAAGGTTGTCAATCCCAGATTGAGATGACACAGCGCCAACTGCCGTTTGTTCCCTACGACAGTCCAGATTTCCAGTCCTCGCTCAAAATGAGCATATCCTTCTTCCCAATGGTGTTCGTCCTGGGCAATGAGGCCGCGCACAAAACAGCAGTAGCCGTGCTCCTCGTCGGTCTCCTCCAGCAACGCCTCGGCTTCGTCCACCAGTGTTTTGGCATGTGTCCGCTTCTCTTCATAGCGTGCCACCTGTGCCAGCCGCACCAGAGCCACGGCCTGTTTGCGCGGGCTGCCCAGCGCCACGCACAGATCGTGCGCTGTGTGCAGCCAGCGGCGGGCGGGCATCCACTGGCGCAGGCGCAGGTAGAGGTAGCCCAGCTGCAGCGCCAACTCGGCGGCGGTCTCCCCGTCGTCCCACTGCTGGGCACGGGCAAAGCCACTCTGCAAAAAGGGAATCCACTCGTGGCGAAAGCCGGCGCGTTCCATCTTCGGGGCAAGATTGAGCAGCAGCGCGGCGTGTTTCGGCCCAGGCTGGGCGGTTGTCCAGCGCCAGCGTGAGCACGTGCCAAGCCTGCTGACGATCGGCGTCGGGCACGGCATTGGGCAGCGCCTGCACGGTCTCCAGCGCCTGATGGACAGCGTTGATCAAATAGCTTTGAAAGCGTTCGGTGTAGAGCATCGGTGTTTGGAATGCGAAATCGGGTGAAGATTAACGATTGATGAGAAGAGATTTGCGACTGGACACGACGATCTAAAATCGTCAATCGTTAATCTCTTCGTCACCCTGTGACCCTGTCATCTCTGCCCCAGCGCAACACGCCCTCTTCAAGGAAACTGCGCGTGAGGCTGTGGATGGTATAGCGGCGTTGGTGCAGATCGCCGCGCATGTCGATCAGGTTGCGCTCGACCAAGCGAGCGAGGCCGCTGCGCAGATCCGCCGGGGGCAGATCGGCGATGCCAGCCAGCATCGCCAGCGTGGCCCCGGCTTCGCCCACCAACGGCATGATCAGCCACACGGCGCGCGCCTCCTCGTCCAGATTGTCCCAGGCGCGGCGGTAGATGTGGGCATAGAGGCCACTGGCAGCGGCGCTACGTGCCCCGTGCAGATCTGCCAGCACCGTGGGCAGATCGTGGACGTGGGTCTGCCCCACCACCAAACGCAGCGCCAGCGGGTTGCCGCCCACGGTCTCAAAGATGGGGCGCAGCGCGGCGTCAGTAGCGTCGGCCAGTTCGGGCAGATTACGCAGCCGGGCCTCGTGGCGCACCAGGGCCAGGGCGTCGGCTTCGGCCAGTTCGGGCAGCCGATAATGGAAAACATCGGCTTCGCTAAATAGATTGTGGCGAGTGGTGAGCAAAAAGTGTGTGGGGTTCGCCAGTGTGCGCAACGTGTCGAGCAAGGCGTAGACGTCGGCGTGGGTCTCCAAGTTATCCACCACCACAAAGTGGGGCTGGCGGGTGAGGCGCTGGCGTAACCGTTCTTGCTTTTGCTGAAGCGAGAGCATGGACAAATCTGGCGCGTCGGCCAGAAGTTGACGCGCGGCTGTTTGGACAAAATCGGCCACAGTCAGCGCTGGCTGCGCCTCGTCGTGGAACGTGCCGCTAAGGGAAAAGCGCTGTTGCCTAGCTGTGATCCAGGCCAGCCCGCTGATCTTCGCCGCTTCAATGAGGCGTCGGCAAAGGAGATCGGCCAACGCGGTTTTGCCCGTGCCGCCCAGGGCTTCAATGGCGACAATCCACGGCGACCCGTCTGCTTGGAGTAGAGCCAGCAAGCGTTGTACATGAAGAGCAATGCCGAAGAGGTGTGTATAGGTGGGTGGCTCCAGGTGGCCGTATAAGGCTGTGGCTTGGGCTGCGTGCGCCTGTGCTTCCTGCGTGGCGATGATCTCGGCCAGCCGGTTGATGGCCTGGCGCTGCTTTTTATAGACCGTGCCTTCGACAATGTGAAGGCGATGGGCCACGCTCTGCACCGGTTGCTCTTCGGCAAAGCGCATGTTCAGCACTTCGGCGGCTTTGGCATCTTCGGCAGAGAGCGCTTGTAGCCCGGCCAACAACACGGCATTGGTGGCCTGTCGGCTGTTATCGGCGCGCTCGTTCAGCGCTTGCCGAAAGAGCAGCAGATCGTGGAGTGGGCTGTGTGCTACCGAAGGCTCGTGCCATTCTTTGAGCGCCTGATAAACAGGATCAAGCAGTGCGGTCATAATTGAGGCCAGTGTAAGGGTCGATCTTGGGTGCAATTACACAAAGAGCTAAACATCTATCTTACACAGGGTGGGAGAAATAGACAACCGCGTAAAAAATCCGCTTAATCTGTGTCATCTACGGTCTCTCTGCCCTATCGTCCCATCCAGCCGCCATCCACCGTGAGGATCTCACCGCTCACATACCCCGACGCCGCCGAGGCCAGAAAAACCACGGGGCCTGCGAAATCCTCCGGTTCGCCCCAACGCCCAGCGGGGATACGGGTGAGGATGGCGTTGTAGCGGGCGGTGTCATTTTGCAGGGCTTGCGTGTTATCCGTATGCACATAGCCCGGCGCAATGGCGTTGACCTGGACGCCTTGGCCTGCCCACTCGTTGGCGAGCGCTTTGGTAAGCTGGCCGATGCCACCTTTGCTGGCAGCATAGCCCGGCACAGTGATGCCGCCCTGAAAGGTGAGCAGCGAGGCCGTGAAGATAATCTTGCCTGCGCCGCGTGTGATCATCCCCTTGCCAATCTCGCGGCTGAGCACAAATTGGGCGTTGAGGTTGATCTCGATGATGCGATCCCAATAGTCGTCGGGATGCTCGGCGGCGGGCTTGCGCAGAATGGTGCCGGCGTTGTTGACCAAAATGTCGATGACGGGAAAATCAGCCTTCACCTGGGCGATGAAGCTGTGCAACGCGGCGCGGTCGGCGAAATCGCACTGATAGGCGCGGAAGCGTCGACCCAGCGCCGTCACTTCCGCTTCCACCTCGCTGCCGTTGCTTCCAGGTTGGCGCTGACGCCGATAATGTCTGCGCCGGCCTCGGCCAGGGCCACGGCCATGGCCTTGCCAATCCCGCGCTTGCAGCCGGTGACCAGGGCGGTTTTGCCGTCGAGCCGAAATTGATCGAGTACTGACACAGGGTTTTCTCCTCTTTATATACTTCGCAGCCCACAAGGACGTTTTTCAAAGAGTACAATTATTCTTTTGTGGCGCAGCTTAGGGTAGCGTGTTCAACAAGATGAGAGAACTTTAACGCAAAGCCGCCAAGATGCAAAGAATCTTGGCGTAAGCCTGGTTGAGCAGAGACTCGGCGCAGGGAGATGGCTATAAGGCTTACGCACTTGAACGGGTTTTCAGGAGACCTGGCAGGTTTCAAAAACCTGCCAGATCTGGTTCAACTGCGTAACTCCTAACCTAAAGAGGTCAGCCAGAGAGATCTGTCATGCAGTTTCGGCCAGCGTGGAGAGCGCGCGCATGATCAACTGCCGGGCCAATGGCACTTTGTAGCCGTTGTGGGCCAGCGGTTGCGCGCCTTGTAGTGCCACATCGGCGGCGCGGCGGAAGAGATCTGCCGCGGGCGCTTGTCCCACCAGCACATCTTCCGCAGCAGGGCAGCGCCAGGGGATATTGGCGACGCCGCTGAGCACCAGCCGGGCCTCGGCGATGCGGTTATTTTCCACACGCAGCACCGCCGCCACGCCCACCAGCGCAAAGGCCCACACCTTGCGATCCATGGCCTTGAGATAGGTGCTGTGTGGGGCCGTTTCTGTGCCGGGAATGTGGATTGAATGGATCAACTCGTCCTGTTTTAGCAGAGTTTCCGTGCGTCGATCTTCGTCGGGCAGGGCGAAAAAATCGGCCAGGGGCAAGGAGCGTTCGCCGTTGGCCCCGCGCAGCCTCACCTCGGCATCCAGCGCCAACAGCCCAGAGGCCAGATCCGAGGGATGCACGGCCACACAGGGGCTATTGCCAAAGAGGGCATGAAACTGGTTTTCGCCCTCTTGCGCCGGGCACTCTTCGCCGCCCTGGAGCCAGCAATGAAAGTGCGGGCTGCGGTAATACCAACAGCGCGGGCGCTGGAGCAGGGTGCCGCCTACGGTTGCCATGTTGCGCAGTTGTGGCGTGGCGGCCAGCCCCGCCGCCTCGCTCAGCACAGGATAGCGCGCTTGCAACAGGTCGCTCTTTTCAACCTCGGCCAGCGTGGTCAACGCGCCAATCCGTACACCCTCGGGTGTCTCTTCAATCCCCGCGGGCAGATCGTCCAGCCGTTTAATGTCGATCAATTGGTCTGGGTGGATCACATCGGCCTTCATCAGCGTGAGCAGATCCGTGCCCCCCGCCAGCGGGCGAATCGCTCCATTGCCCGAGGTGCTGATCAGTTCAATGGTCTCTTCGAGCGTGTCAGATCGAATATAGTCAAAGGATCGCATGGGGAGTCTCCTTGAATGTATGATTTGAATGTGCGTTGATGATTGACGATGGTAACGATACAGGTCTAGGGTGCGAAGCACTCGCCACAAAATCTTTTTAGGACCAATCTACTCCTGGCGAGTGCGTCGCACCTGTATGGTGACGATTTTAGATGTCTGCGTTGACTTGCTGCAATCGCCAATCGCCAATCGTCAATCGTCAATCGTCAGCGCCTCCACCAGCCGCCGCCGATGCAGTGGACTGTGGCGCAGGCGAATGCCCACGGCGTCGAAAATGGCGTTGGCAATCGCCGGCGCGGTGGGAATAATCGGCGGTTCGCCGATGCCTTTGGCCCCGGTATTGTTGGCCTCGGCATCTGGCTCATCCACAGCGGCGTGGGTAATGGGCGGCACGTCGGCCACGGTGGGCACTTTGTAATCTTCCAGATTGGGGTTGAGCACCACACCTGTGCGGCCATCCACAATGCGCTCCTCGCTAAGCGTGAAGCCAATCCCCTGGGTGACGCCGCCGATGACCTGACTATCCACCATTTTGGGGTTGATAATACGGCCACAATCGTGGGAGGCCACCACGCGTAACACCGTCACCTCGCCGGTCTCGGTGTCCACTTCCACCTCGGCACATTGCACGCCAAAGGTGCGGATGCTCTTGCCCTCTGGGTTGGGGCCACGCGTGCCCTGCCCCTGGATCATATGAGGGTCGATGCTCTGGCAGACCTCTTTGACCGAAATCGAGTTTTCGGGATGAGTGACTGAGAAAATTTTGCCGTTGCGAATCTGGAGCCGCTTTGCATCTTCTTCCAAGAGCACAGAGGCGGCTTTGAAGAGCTGCGTTTTTACATTGATCGCCGCCTCGCGGATGGCAGGGCCGAGCGTGGGCAGTGTGGAACTTCCCGAACTCGTAGGCGCATAGGGGCCTTGTGCCGTGTCGCCCAAATGCAGCGTCACATCCGCATACGGGATGCCCAACTCCTCGGCGGCGATCTGGGCCAACCCAGTGCGTGTACCTGTGCCAATGTCCTGCGCCCCGGTGATCACATCTGCCGAGCCGTCGCTGTTCAGTTTGATCCAAGCGTAGCCCGGCGGTTTGCCACTGCCCGCCACCCATTCATGGGCGGCTATGCCAATGCCGCGCCGTTTGCTGCCCTGGGCAGGCGGTTTTTGATAATCCTGCCAGCCAAAGGCTTCGGTGGCGCGTTCATAGCTGATGCGTAAGCCAGCCGGCGAGGTGTAGGGCTGCTCTTTTTTCTGATCTTCCTCAGTGTAATTTTTCAGGCGCAACGCCAGTGGGTCGATCTTCAGCATGCGCGCCAGCTCATCCATGGCCGATTCCAGGGCAAAAGCCGCTTCCACATAGCCGGGCGCACGGAAAGCCACACTTGGCCCAGCGTTAATATAGACGCCGATTTCGTGGGTACGTACGTTGGCGCAGCGGTAAAGATGTTGATACATGCCTGCCACATCGCTGCCTTCACCGCCTGCCATGTAGGCCCCCACTGCCATTTTGACAGTCAGGTCAATAGCCGTGAGCGTGCCATCGCGTTTTGCCCCGATGCGCACATGCTGATGGGTGGCGTTGCGGTTACCCGTTGCCAGATTTTCCCCTTCACGATCCAACATCAACTGCACCGGGCGGCCACTGGCTTTCGAGAGCAACGCGGCGATGGCCGTCTGTTTCCACGGGATCTGCTTGGCCCCAAAGCCGCCGCCCATGTACTGCTTGATCACACGCACCTTGTGTTCGGGCAACCCTAACTTTTGGGCGATGCCCTGGCGCACGTCAAAAATGCCCTGGGTGGATTCGTAAATGGTCAGCATATCGTCGTTCCACAGCGCCGTACAGCCGTGTGGTTCCAACGAATTGTGCAGCGCCGTCTGCGTGGTATAGATCTGGTCAATCACCACATCAGCTTCAGCCAGCCCGCGGTCCACATCGCCCCGGCTATAATTTGTGGTGAGCGCCCGGTTGCCCTCTTTGTGAATCTGCGGGGCATCGGCGGCCAGCGCCTTTTCCATCTCCACCACAAAAGGCAGCGGCTCATATTCGACCCGGATCAGGCGCAGCGCGTCCTCGGCGATCTCCTCGGATATGGCCGCCACCGCCGCCACTTCGTCGCCCACAAAGCGCAGCGTGGACGCAAAGATGGGCGATTCCTCTTTGTAAAAAGTGATGCTTTCGGGCGTGTTTTTTGCGTTCAACACGGCCAGCACGCCGTTGAGCGCTTCGGCTGCCGACGTGTCAATGGATTTTACACGGGCGTGTGGGTGGGGGCTGCGCAAGATCTTGGCGTAAAGCTGGCCGGGCAGGCGAATGTCATACGAATAGCGCGCCCGCCCCGTCACCTTTTCGGGGCCGTCGGCGCGGTGATGGCGCTTGCCCACTACCTCAAATTTTGTCTCTTTTTGCCAGACCGGAACGTCTGTCTGCTCGGTGACAGAGAGCTTTTTCTCGTCATCCTCGCTGGCCCGCACCTGATCGAGTTGTTCAATGGGCATGGGGGATTCTCCTGTGGAAGATCACGAAAGACTCAAGACCAAGGACAAACCATCGAGAAACTTCGTCCATTGTCTATCGTCCATCGTCAAAATTTCATCGTCAAAATTTCATCGTCAAAATTTGCTAATCAGTTTGAAACTCGGCGGCAATCTGCCCAGCCTTGACAATATGGCGATACGCACCACAGCGACAGAGATTGCCACTCACGGCGCGGATGATCTCGGCTTCGTCGGGGTGGGGATTCTCGGCCAGCAGGCCGGTGATGCTCATAATCTGGCCGGGCGTGCAGAAGCCACATTGGAAAGCGTCGGCCTCGATGAAGGCTTGTTGCACGGGGTCCAGCGTGTTTTGCTCGGCAATGCCTTCAATCGTGCGGATGGCGCGGTCATCGCAGTCCACCGCCAGCAACAGACACGAGTACATGGCCCGGTCGTCTATCAGCACCGTACACGCGCCACAGTTGCCCATGTCGCAGACCTTTTTTGTGCCAGTCAAGTCGAGATCATAGCGGAGCGCATCCAGCAAAGTGCGGCGTGGCGGCACGCTGATCTTGTGTTCAACGCCGTTAATGGAAAGTAAAATAGGATGATGGTGTTCTGTAGAGGTGGGAGTGCGTTCCAGCTCCGAGCGGGCTTGGGGCGTGGCATGGGACACGGCGATTTTCTCCTTTTGCTTGGGGCAAATTACTTCAAGACCTGCCAAGTTTTCTGCAAACCGGGCAGGTCTCTATTGAGTATCAACCATTGCCCGCATCGTAGCCGTCGCCGAAAGTTTCGTTCTGTTGGCAGAGTTCCAAATGAAAAGAGATGTATCTTTGCACTGTATCTTTTCATCCTCTATACTGAAGCGGTTTATCCCTGTCCAAGTCCCATAAGCCCGTTATCAAGATTTGGAGATTGGGACATTGATAGCTAATCTTCAAAACCACTTCTTTGCCAAGCCGGAGCTGTCATCTCTTCATGTACCGACGATTAACCGTCTTTGTTCTGCCATTGGTCATCACAATTGTAGTGCAGGAATTTGGGGTGCAATTTCTCAACGGGGGGATGGCCCGCCTGCCTGCGGCCACGGAGACGCTGGCGGCGTTTGGGTTGGCCTGGGGCTTGCTGCTTTTCCTGTCTAGCCCGCTGGCCCAATCGCAACAGATGAGCATGGTCTTGGTGGAAGATCGCCACAGCTTGCGTACGGCGTGGCGCTTTGTTCTCTTCATCGCCCTGGCGTTGATGGGGCTGCAACTGGCGTTGGTCTATACACCGTTGGGCAGATGGGCCATTGAAGACCTCCACGCCGTAGACGAACGCCTGGGCGGGCTAGTCCGCACGGTGCTGCTGTGGACGTTGCCCATCCCGCTGATGCGTAGCGCCATCCTCTTTCTCTCCGGCCCCCTGATCCGCGCCCGCCGCACCCAGACCATCAGCTACGCCACGGGGCTGAGCATGGTCGCCGGCATCGCCACCGTCTTTGTGCTGCTGCCTGTGGAGGCGATCCGCCGCCAGCCCATCTGGCTGCCGATTCTGGCCTATTACGCCATAACCGTGGTCGAACTTACCGTAATTGCCCTGGGCACACGCTCGCTGACCTTCCCTGCTATCCTCACCCAGAGCACACGCGGGCCGTTGACCTATCGCTATATTATCCGCTTCTTTTGGCCGCTGGCGCTGATCATGTTTGTGCAAGATCTCAGCCGCCCGCTGATCAATCTCTTCGTGGCGCGCAGCGACGAGGGCACGCTGGCCCTGGCCGTGATCACGGTGGCCTATGCCCTGGGGCAGTGGCCCTATCGCTGGCTCAACGAGATCCGCAGCCTGCCCATGGCCTTCCACCGCGAAGACCCCGATCTCCACCACGTGCGCCGTTTCGCCCTGGTCAGTGGCCTGCTCTCCTTCACCATTTCCGTGGTGCTCTTTTGGACCCCTGTGCGCGATTTTCTGTTGTTGACCCTGGTGGGGGTGGAGGCTGATCTGGCGGCGCGTGCCCATGCGCCGCTTGTCCTCTATTCGTTTTTCTCGTTTGTGGTGATGATCCGCGCCTATCTTCACGGCATCAGTTTGCTAGAGCGCCGCACCAAAGCGCTGGCTCTTAGTGCGCCCACCCGGGTTTCGGCCATTTTGATTACCCTGATCGCCTTGCCTTCCCTGGGCGTGGATGGGGCCACGTTGGGCGTGGCCGCGTTGCTGGCGGGCTTCATCGCCGAGACCATCGCCGTCTGGTGGGGCGTGCGCGGGCGCGATTTGCTCATCGAACGGCAGCGCGCCGCCATTGCGCCACCCTGATCCGCGCTGTGCTGCAACTTGGCTATGCAGCCAATAAAAGTTACGAATGCGTGCGGCTCGGCTCACTGGAAAACGCCAGTCGTTTATCGTCCATAGCCAACACTTGATTCATGGTGATCTCGGTTTCACGCCAGATTCGATCCAGCGTGCCACCATCGATCAGACCTTTATCGAGCAGGATTCGGCGCAAAATGAGCAGGCGCAAATGGTTGGCCGTTGCCATACTTTCAACCCGCTGCAACCGTTGTTCGAAGTCTTGCCCATATACTAACTGGCTCTCGGCATCAGCATAAATCATGAGGATTCCCTTCCTGCGCGAAAAATAAAAACACGGAGATACGCCAAGCGTGGACCATAAACTCTGCTCAAATTTGGTGCAGTCTTTATTGGAAGAAGCCACAAAGTTTGCGTATGCTCTACAGGAGGAAAACCCTCAGGTAAAAAATACGAAAGGTCACCTTTTATGAAGAATCGATCAGTGACACGATTGCACTGGTCCTACCTGGCCGATGCCTGGGCTGTCTCGCGGCGCGTGCGCATTGCCAGT
This sequence comes from uncultured Chloroflexia bacterium, assembly GCA_963721725.1. GTDB lineage: Bacteria > Chloroflexota > Anaerolineae > Caldilineales > Caldilineaceae > RI-153. The sequence goes on along the minus strand of CAVRLX010000003.1, from coordinate 99,320 downwards.
GCCGCCCATCCGGGTATGTCGATTTCCCATGCATTGGCCCGTCAGATCCTCTTTGCGCTTATGTTTCCGGCAGTCCTCATGCCCCTGGCTTCGTCGCTTGCCAGCGTCGCCATGCCCACCATTCGCGATCAGTTTGGCATCCAAGCCGACATGACCGCCTGGATCTCCACAGCCTATACCCTGCCTTTTATGGTGCTGATGCCCGTCTATGGACGGCTAAGCGATGCGGTGGGCAAACGGCGCTTGCTGCTGGCGGGCATGGCAATCTTCTGCCTGGGCACAGCGCTTACCCTATCGGCGTCGAACCTGGGATGGTTGCTCCTCGGCCAAGCTGTGCAAGGCATCGGCACCGCGGGCATGGTTCCCCTCAGCATCGCTTTTATCTCGTCGATCTTTCGGCCCGATGCCCGTGGCGATGCCCTGGGCGCGTGGAGCGCCATGGGGCCGGTCATGGGCTTTGGCGCTCCCCTCTTTGGCGGCTTTCTTGTGGAACACTGGGGCTGGCGCAGCGCTTTTTGGCCTTCGCTGATCCTGGGATTGATCTCGCTGATTGTGGTTGCCATCATCGTGCCCGCCGGCCTCAGCGTGATCCAATCGCAATTTTGGCGGCGCTTCGACTGGATCGGCGTAGCTTTGCTGAGCAGCGCCATTACTTCGCTACTCTTCTACTTTTCCAGCCGCCCCATTACCGGCGTGGCCCCGCTGCAAGATCGGCGTTTGCTCACAGCGGCGCTGCTGCTCTTTGCCAGCTTTGCCCTCTGGGAACGCAAAATCGCCACCCCTTTTGTGGATTTTTCCCTTTTCCGGCGCAAATCATTTAACTTGGCGTCGATCTGTGCTTCGCTGCGTATGTTTACCATGTCGGGCAGCGGCTTTTTGATGCCCCTCTTTTTGGTGGATGTTCACGATCTCAGCGCCACCATGCTGGGGCTACTGTTGATGATCACGCCGGGAGCCATGATGTTGATTGTACGCTTTGCCGGGCGCATGTCGGATCAATGGGGCAGCCGTCCGCTGGTGATGGTGGGCGCGGCGGTGCAAGCCTTGACCATGTTGGCGCTGGCCCTGTTGCCCGTCTCGGCCCCGCTGATCTGGCTCATGGGCGTACTGTTGATCCACGGCTTCGGCGTGGGGCTGATGTTGGCCCCGCTCCACCAAGCCGCCATGAGTGGCGTCTCCGATGCCGAGGTTGGCTCCGCTGCCGGCCTCTACAGCATGGTGCGCTTTGCTGGCTCCGCCGTCGGCACAGCGCTGCTGGGCGTGTTGCTTCAACACAATTTCAACCTTGCCCTGCCCACCAGTGTTGCCTATCAAAACGTCTTTCTCTGCTTGGCTGGCGTCTCACTGCTCAGCCTATTCACCGCCACCGGGCTACAGTCCGGGCCGATCGAATCCCCTCAGGAATGACAAGGTAACAAGGGGAAGGAATGAACTTCCCCTTGTTACCTTGTGCACTTGTCATCTTTCAAAGGAGGTCATCATGACAGCACCCATCGGTTTGAACATCTGGTCACGGCTTGTGGACAAGACATTCCCCTATTTGGATCAAGTGGCGGATGCCTTTGATTCGCTCTGGTTTCCCGATCACGTGCAGTATGGCAGCCACGACGTGGCCGAAGGCTGGAGCCTGCTGGCCTATGCCCTGGCCCGCTACCCGGACAAGATCTGCGGTCATGCTGTGCTGTGTAACAGCTTTCGCAACCCCGCGCACCTTGCCAAAATGGCCGCCACCATGCAGCACCTTTCCGGCGGGCGCGTCGTTGTGGGCATTGGCGCAGGCTGGAACGAAGAAGAGTACCGATCCTACGGCTGGGAGTTCCCGTCGCCCAAAACGCGCATTGCCCAACTGGCTGAATCGATCCAGATTATGCGCGCTCTGTGGACCGACACCCCGGTCACCTTCCACGGCGAACACTATCAGATCACCGAAGCCTATTGCGAACCCAAGCCCCAGCCTGTGCCGCCGGTGATGGTGGGCGGGGCGGGCGAAAAATTTACGTTGCGTGTTGTGGCCGAACACGCCGACTGGTGGAACTACATCTACGGCGGGCGCGAGGAGTACGCGCGCAAGCAGGCCATCTTGCAAGAACACTGCCGCGCCGTGGGCCGGGACTTACGACACGATTGTGCAAATGGCGCACATGGGCGTCTTGGTGGCCGAAAGCGAAGCCGACCTGGCCCGCCTCAAAAGCTGACCCCGCCGTGCGCCCGGTGGAGGCCAACACCGTCGCCGGCACGCCGGAACAGGTCACCGAGGCGCTGCTCGAAGCGGTTGACCAGGGCGCGCACCGCATCACCGTGCATGTGCTGGATCGCACCCGCCCCGATGGCACGCTGCTCTTCGGCGAAGCCGTGATCCCGCATCTGGCCCAGGCGCTGCCGTAAGATAGCCGAAACGCATTAGACAAGACCCTTTCTTCTTTATACAATAGGCTCATGGCTACGGTTGACTTCGAGTCGATTCGCATACACGTACGCAACGGGGACTACGAAGTCAGTGTCCATGCCTTTCAACGGATGCGACAGCGCGGTATTCGACTGGAGGACGTGGAATACGCCATTCTTTACGGCGAGATGATTGAGAAAGATAGCGAGGCCATTCCCTTTCCTAAATGTATTTTCTGGGGTTTCACCGAGCAAAAGGGTGAATCGATTCACGTTGTTTGTTCGCTGATTCCCCACAGCAAAATCGTTACTCTCTACTTCCCGGATGAAGATAAATGGGCACGGGATCGGATCCGAAAACGGTGAATTTATGCAAAACGAAAAGGATATCTGCCCCATTTGCGGCAGCCCTGTGATTGAAAAAGAGATTGATTACAGCGACTGGAGCGCGGATCATCTGTTAGTCGTGCGTTCTGTGCCCGTACGCGAATGTGTGGAAAATGGACACCGATTTTTCCACGCAAGTGTCGCCCGCTCCCTGGATCGCCTCTTCTTGGCCGATCAACAGGGACGCTTGAAGCCGATCTCCATGATGCAGGTTCCTGTTGTGGAATTTGACGCCGCTGCCGACTGACCCCACCTTGCAAAGACAGAAGATGATAGAAGAGCGCTCACAGCATGCAGCGTTCGTCCATCGTCTCTCGTCCATCGTCCATCCCGCGAAAGGTCTCTCACGATGACTACCCACCTTTATATAACCCTCTCCGGCGAAGACAAATTGCTGATCTTCGCCGTTGACCCCGCCACGGGTGCGCTCTCACAGCGGCGCGAGGTAGCCGTGGCCGGTGGCCCTGGCCCCCTGGCGGTCGATCCAAATCAGCGCACTCTTTATGTCGGGCAGCGCAGCACCAATCAGATCAGCGCATTTCGCATTCAATCTGAAGGCGGGCTGCTGCCTCTGGGCACGGCGGATCTTGACGCCAATCCTTGTTATCTGGCGACGGACAGGACGGGCCGCTTTCTCATGGCTGCCTATTACGGCGCAGGCAAGGTGACCGTCCATGCCCTTGAAGAAGACGGTTCTGTGGGCGCGCAAACCTGTTCCATCACCACTGCCGAGCACGCCCATTTCATCCAAACTGACCGCAACAATCGCTTCGCGTTTGTGCCACACACCTGTGATCCCAACGTGCTCTATCAGTTTCGTTTTGATGTCGAAACGGGCCTGCTTTCCCCCAACGACCCGGCCCAGATCCGCGGCGCAGCAGGACAAGGGCCACGTCACTTCGCCTTCCATCCTACTGCGGATTGGCTCTACACCTCCGACGAAAACGGCAACAGCATCACCCGCTATGCCTTTAACGCCGACAGCGGACAACTTACGCCTCACGAGACGCTCTCCACGCTGCCCGCCGATTTTAAGGGCAAAAACACCGTGGCCCAGATCCACATGCACCCATCAGGGCGCTATGTCTATGTCTCGAACCGCGGACATGACAGCATCGCCATTTTTGCCATTGGCGAGGAGGGTCGCCTCACAGCCCTGGGTCAACAGCCCAGCGAAAAGACGCCGCGTGCCTTTGGCCTCTCACCCGACGGTGCCTATCTCTATGCCGCCGGGCAAGACTCCGGTAATCTTGCCGCCTATGGCGTGAACGACGATGGCACGCTCACGCCGCATCAGATCTACGCCGTGGGCGAACAGCCTTTGTGGGTAATGGGAGTAAAGCTACCCTTGTAGAAGGATAAAAATCTCGCTTGACAATCCCCATATTTCTTAATACACTTGTGGTATAGACCTCAATACCGCCGTTCCCGATCTTCTGCCATGACAACCGTATCTCTAAATCGCCGCAGCCCGATTCCGCTTTACTATCAATTAGCCGAATGGCTGCGCGAGCAGATCAGCGCAGGCAACTTGCCCGTGGGCAGCCAACTCCCCTCGGAGCGGGATCTGGGCGATCAGGTGGGCATCAGCCGCATGACGGCGCGCCAGGCCATCACCTATTTGGTCAACGAGGGCGTGCTGGTGGTGCGACAGGGCGTCGGCACGTTTGTGGCCGAACCCAAGCTGACCCATAACGCGCTCAACCTCTTGGGCTTTACCGCCGAGATGATGGCGCAGGGCGGGCAGGTGACATCGGACGTGCTGGAACAGGCGCTGGTCTCGCCGCCGCAGCGGGTGGCCGAACGGCTGGCGCTGCGGCCCGACGCCCAGACCGTGAAGGTGGTGCGCTTGCGTTTTGTGGACGGGCAACCCCTGCTTTTAGAGACAAGCTATGTGCCGTCGGCGCTCTGCCCTGGGCTGGAATCGGAAGATCTGGCGGGGCAGTCGCTTTATACCCTGCTTGAAGAGCGCTATGGGCTGCGTTTGCAGCGGGCCAGCCAGACCTTTGAAGCGACGGTGCTGAACGAGTACGAGCGCACGCATTTCAGCACATCTGCCAGCCTGTCTATGGTGTTGCTGCAAGGCGTCACCTTCGCCGGGCACGATCAACCCGTAGAGTATTTCAAAGCCCTCTACCGCGGCGACCGCTTTCAGTTTAGCCTGGAGAGCGCACGCAGCGACGGCATTCATGCCAGCGCGCCGCCGACGGTGAGTATTGTCATGAAGTAGAGGCAAAAGAGATTGGCGATGGGGAGATTGGGGAATGAAGCTAATCTCTAAATCTCCAATCCTGACGCCAGGACTCATAGTCACGCATAGACACTCCTCACAGAAAGGCATCCTATGTCTCACCCCATTCGCATTGGCATTATCGGCTACGGCAGCGTGGCGTCCGGTCCATACACGCGCCAGATCAAGCGTATGCAGCACGAAGGGCGTGCTGTTGAGGTGATCCAGGGCTGCGACGTCCGCGAAGAACAGGGCGATCTCTTCAAAGAACGCTTTGGCAGCGCCAACTTCTCGTGCGATCCCCAGGACGTGATCAATAACCCCAATGTGGATCTGGTGTTGGTGACCACTTCCATCCGCGAACATGGTCCGCTGGCAAAGCAGGCGTTGCAGGCGGGCAAGCATGTACTGGTGGAAAAGCCCATGGCGGTGGATCTGGAGACCGCCGCCGAACTGGTGGAGATTGCCAAAACCAGCAAGGGATTGCTGGTCTGCGCGCCGCATGTGGTGCTCAGCCCCACCTATCAGGCCATCTGGCAGCGCATCCACAGCGGCGAACTGGGCAAGATCCGGCTGGCGCGGGCCTTCTATGGCTGGGCCGGGCCAAACTGGGGACAGTGGTTCTATCGGCAGGGCGGCGGCGCGCTCTTTGACCTGGGCGTCTACAACGTGGTTAGCCTGACCGGGCTGCTGGGGCCGGCGCGGCGGGTGACGGCGCTGGCGGGCACAACCATCAAAGAGCGGGTGGTGGACGACGAGATGATGGCGGTGGAGGCGGTGGACAACGCCCATGTGCTGATTGATTTTGGCGAGGGCGTCTATGCCGTGGTGACTACGGGCTTCACGATTCAAAAGTACCGCTGCCCGGCGATTGAACTCTATGGCGACGCCGGCACAATTCAAATGCTGGGCGACGACTGGGACCCCGACGGCTACGAACTCTGGCGCAATGAGGTGGGCGCGTGGCAGATCCACGAGGAGAGCGATCCCAACTGGCCGTGGACCGACGGTCTGCGCCATCTGGTCGAGTGCATTCAAGACGGCCACAAGCCGGTAATTCAGCCGGAGCACGCCTACCATGTCCTGGAAATCATGTTGGCTGCCGAGGCTGCCGGGCGTGACGGACAGGCGCGCGAGATCAAAAGCACCTTTACGCCGCCCACATTTTTTGCCCAGCAAGCGCAGGAAAGCGAAGCCGCGCACCTGATCCACGACAGGACACAACGGTAATGGGATACAAACCCTCACCGCGCCCGACCTTTGCCGAGCCGACCCATATCCCCTATGCCACGGTCACCCGCCACCTGTGGGGCGATGACGAGGCGGGGCATGTGGCCGACTGGATCTATGTCTCCACAGACAAGATTCACCAATTGCTCTTTGGGCTGCCGCCCGGCGGGGCCTTTCGCCACTCCGATTCTGCCCGCACCATCTTCGCCGCCGACGAGGTGCTCTACGTGCTCAGCGGAGTGATGGTGCTGTGTAATCCGCAAACCGGCGAAGTGCATCCCGTGCATCCAGGCGAGGCGGCTTTCTTCCGCCGTGACACCTGGCACCATGCCTTTAACCACAGCCAGGCGCCTCTGCGCGTGCTGGAATATTTCGCGCCGCCACCGTCGCAAGGGACCTCTGGCGCGTATTCGCAGACCAAGCCGAACCTGACCCAGTCGCGCTATACCCGCGATGATCTGCTGGGGCGCTGGCCCATGGAACAGTCGGCGCTCCGCACTGAGGAGACAATTCATGTCATCCGCCCGGCGGATCTGCTCTGGCGCATGGAAGATGCCAAGCAACAGGTCTTGACTGGGCTTTTCTGCGCCACCGATCACCTGACCGTGGGCAAAATTTTGCTGCGCCCCGGCCAGCACACGGATCTGGAGAGCCACGGCGGCGATGAATGTCTCTATGTGTTGGAAGGAGCGCCCAACCTCCACACGCCGGAGAAGGACGGTCAACGCTGGTTTGAACTCCAGGCGCAGGACGGATTCTTCGTCCCCGAAGGCGCGCCGCACCAATACTACAACATGACCGACCAGCCGGTGACGATCCTGTTTGGGGTGGCACCGGGGTATCTGGCAAAGAGATGAATTTTAACGCACAGGCGCAAAGAGGCAGAGGCGCAAAGGTCTATGCCCTCGGTCTGGACGTGGGCGGCACCAAGATTGCGGGTGGCGTGGTTGACCTGTGTTCGGGGCGGATCGTCGCCAAGCGGACCGTGCCGACGCAACCAGAACGGGGCGGAGCGGCAGTGCTTGCCACGGCGCTGGCCCTGGCTGAGGCGTTGCTGGCTGAGGCTAGGCAGCAATCGCTTGAGATCACCGGTATCGGTGTGGGCGTCTGTGAACTGGTCGATGCTTGGGGCAATGTCACCAGCGCCTATACAGTGAAATGGCAGGGTCTGGCCGTGCAAGCGGCGTTCGCCCAACGGCTCCCCACGGTGGTGGAAGCAGACGTGCGGGCGGCGGCGCTGGCCGAGGCACAGTATGGCGCAGGCCAAAACGCCGATCCGTTTGTCTATGTCACCGTGGGCACGGGTATTAGTTCATGTCTGGTCCAGGCGGGGCGACCCTTTGCCGGGGCACGTGGCAATGCGCTGGTGCTGGCGACGGGTGCGCTGACGGTTCCCGATGTGACCACAGGCAAAAACGTGCATTTTGTGCTGGAAGAATACGCGTCAGGGCCAGCGTTGGTGGCCCGCTATTATGCCGCCACCGGAGCCGATCTGCACCACGGCGAGGATCTGTTAGCCGCCGTGGAGGCGGGCGATCCTGTGGCAGTGGACGTGGTGGGCAGCGGCGGGGATGCGCTGGGCATGGCCGTGGGCTGGCTGGTCAACGTGCTCGACCCGGCGGCAATTGTGGTGGGCGGTGGGCTGGGCGCGGCGGCGGGTCTGTATTGGGAGCGTTTTGTAATCTCCACCCGCGCGCACATCTGGGCCGACGCCAGCCGAGAGCTTCCTATCCGCCAGGCGCAGTGTGGGGCGGATGCCGGATTGATCCAGCGGCTAGGGTTTGTGGAGGCCAGCAACTGTGTGCGCGATACACGCGTGCCGCAGGTGGAGCTACGCGGGCTGGCGGGAACGCTTGCCCTGAATGTGATTGATGTTTCCGCGCCTGTGGAAATTTTACGTCGGGGTCAAGGCTGGGAAGCGGTGAAACTTGCCCCCAACGGACGCGCCGCCGGACCGGATCATTTGTTGGGTATCGAACATCTGGTGGATTGCATTCAGCACGGCACGCCGCCCGTTCTGTCGCTGGCGCATGCGCTACACGTGGTGGAGATTTTGGAGAAAGCCGCAGAGTCGGCGCAGACGGGGCGGACGTTGGCGGTGGAGAGCCGGTTTTGAAAAGAGACGACTACGATTATGGCAATCCCAAATCGGACAAAACCTCTTCAATTTCGTCTAAAAATTGGGATAAGCTGACTTCATGGCGACCGTCGGGACTTGTATCGTGCCGCATAGGGTCGTTTGCTGGGTGTCGGTGCCAGACCCCATTAATTTGATCTCGTGCATACTTGCGTTGTTCGCTATAAATTAAAGCTAGATTGGTCGTATTGAAACGGTCATTTCGATAAATTTGTACGAACAGATCACGCGAGATAAGCAGCCTCAACTTTACAAGACTGGATGTTTGTTCGAGAATCTCCATTCTGTAAATGTAGACTCGACGAGAGATTTCGTGTTCGAGCGCTGCCAACAGTTCCGCCACTCTCATTGTGGCGTTAATAGTTCATTAAGACGATTGATTTCAACCTGCATATCGGCTGCGCCGGTAACGGCCATTTCCCAGTCAAAGTAGTCTTGTTCGATCTCAAAAGAAACTTCTTCGGTTAGAATTACTTTGCGGAAAGTTTCAAAATCTTGTTCGTACTTCGTCGAAAACTGTCGCGAGAGTGTTTGATATTTAATTAGATTTCTTTTTGCACGGTCTAAGAGCAACTCTGCCAAAACCTGGTCCCGGTTCAAGTGAGGAAAGAGTCGTCGGGCACTTGCCTCTACGCTCTCTGTTACAGTTGTATCCATGCTCAGTTCCTCGCCACTGTATTGCAGTAACACGAACGGTTTATCCAAATATACCACACCTTCGCCCAACCAAACCGAAAGAGGAAATCCATGTCCACTCCCATCCGTGCCGGGCTTGTTGGCTGTGGCAGCCTTTCGCAGCGCGGCGTGCTGCCCCACCTCAGCCAGGACGACGCCCGCCAAAAAATCCAACTGGTCGCCGTGACCGATGTGGTCGAAGAGCACGCCCGCGAAACTGCCCAACAGTTCAACGTCCCCGCCCACTACACCACCATTGACGCCATGTTGGCCGGGACCGATCTCGATCTTGTGCTGGTGATCACGCCCATCCCCTACCACTTCGACAACGCCCTGGCCGCGATTGCAGCGGGCAAGCATGTCTACGTGCAAAAGGCCATGACGGAGACATTGGCGCAGGCCAATCAGCTATTGGCTGCGCGAGATCGGGCAGGCGTCAAACTGGCCGCCGCACCGGGCTATGAACTCTTCCCCACCACAGCGCACATGCGCCAGCTTGTGGACGATGGCGCGCTGGGCCATGTGGGCATCGCTTATACCTATACCATGGGCTTCGGCCACGAACACGAGCCGATCCGCGGCGGCGATGGCACGCTCTCGGCCATCGATCCCACCTGGTATTACCAACGCGGCGGCGGTCCCTTGCCCGATGTCACCATCTACGCTTTCCAGTTGATCACAAGTCTGCTGGGGCCGGTGCGCCGGGTGACTGCGCTGGCAAACAAAGTGGCCCCCGAACGCACGTGGCGGGGCAAGAGCATCCCTGTGCAGATCAACGACAACAATCTGGTGCTCATGGAGTTTGTCTCTGGCACGCTGGGCGTTGCCACGGGGTCCAATGTGCGTGGCAGTCGGCGCGTCCCCTGGGGCGGCGTGAGTCTGTATGGCACGGCTGGCGTGTTGGAGATCACCGAGGTTCACAACGAAAGCGGCTATCCCGTGGCCTTTGAGGTGACAGGCGGCAGCGGTGCAGGCGAGTACAGCGCCGACCTTACCGACCAACCCGCCATTCAGGGCGAACATGTCTATATTGAGGAACAGCACGTCTACGCCGATATCATGGATCTGGTTGACGCGATTAGTGAGGATCGCGCACCTCGCGCCACAGGCGAGCAGGCTCGCCATGGGGTGGAGATCATCGAAAAAGCCCTGCTCGCCGCCCACACAGGAGAAAGTCAGACAATCACAAGCACTTTCTAAAAGATGGGGGTTGCCGTTCCACCCAAAATGATGCACACTATAGAGAGTGGCTCAATTGCATGTAGGTCTACCCCGCGAGAGGAGACGTGGAGATGTATCCCTCCCTTTTTTTGATCCGAAAACGTTGGACTTGGTTTACACTACCTCTCTGTGTTGTGTTGATCGCCGCATTTCTTCTGCTGCCGACATACACTTATGCCGCTATGCAGCCCTCCCTGCCCGCGCAACAGGCCGATCCATCGACCACAGGGCCGACACGCCAGCCCTATATTGTGACTGACCCCAACGCCTATATCTATACAGTGTGCCCTGGCGACTATTGGACGTGGATTGCCCAGCGCTTTGGCGTGAGTTATGAGGCATTGCGCGAGGCCAACGCTGAACTCTGGAAACTGCGTGGCGCGGTGATCCAGCCGGGCGACGAGATCATCATTCCAGGGCTGCCCGCTCCTACCCTGCCCGATGCCCAGGTCTACACTGTTCAGCGGGGAGATTCCTGGTATAAAATCAGCCAACAGTTTGGCGTTTCGTTTTATGACCTGCGCCTGGACAATGCCGAGTTGTGGAGACGCCGTGGTACCTATTTGCGCACGGGCGATGAAGTGAAGATCCCCAGTACCCAGGCTGTGGCTGCTGGCGCAGTGACTGAGGAGCCAAGCGCCGAGACCACAACCAGCACGGCCTCGCCCGATTCACCCGCCAGCACCGGACCGGGTGCGCCGATCCGCGTCACCAGTGTTCCATCTGGCATGATTGTCTACACTGTTCGCCCAGGGGAGACTTGGTTTGGGATTGCTGCCGCGTATGGGTTGAACTTTGCCCAATTGCGCACAATGAACCCACGGCTGTGGACGGCGCGCGGACAGGCGCTTCGGGTCTCCGATCAGATGCTGATTCCGGCCAATGCTCGTCCCACCCCACCCGATATTCGGACTGGCGAGGATGAGGCCGAAACACCGCCCGCCGCGGACAGCGCAACGCAAGCCGAGGTTGTCCCCACCCAAGCGCCGGTTACGCCCGCAGCCAGCACAGAAAGCGCACCCGGCGACGGTTCCTCTAGCCGCATCCAGATTACCCTGCCTGAACCGAAGATCGTCTATGTGGTTTTAGAGGGCGAAAACTGGGCCACGCTTGCCGCCAAATCCGGGTTCACAGAAGCCGAGCTGCGTGCTGCCAACTCCGCTCTTGCCGGACGCGACCTTCGCCCCGGTGATCAGGTGAGCCTGCCCTAGACGGCTATGTTTGTCCTCCCGTGCTCTTGGGCTAAACGCACCCGATTCCTGCATCGGGTGCGTTTTTGATTGGGAAGATCGCCTACACAGAGCTGGCAACGTGGGGCAATCGCCACCAATCGTAGGTAAACAGTCCAGGTTACGTTGCCGAATGCTCTGGTACCAAGGAGGAAAAATCGCTATCCTGATGCACATGGGATGCCGCTTTTTGGCATACCCAGTTATTTTGATAGAGGCAGAAAGGAGTCGCCCATGAGTATCCCGGATTTTGTCTACCCATCCGGCCCAGTGTTGTATGCACAGGGGGCTACTGTCGCCCTGGAGTTGACACCCACGATTCATGCCGCCCGGGCTGGCGATGAACGCGCCTTTGGCCGCTTGATGGAGATCTATTGCAGCACAGCCGAACGTGTGGCCTATACCATCCTGCGCACCGAAGAGGCCGCCGCCGATGCCGTGCAGGATGCCTGGATCAAGGTGCATGGAGCCATTGAGCGCTTTGAGGATGGCAACTTTCGCGCATGGCTGCTGCGTATCGTCACTAATACCTGCTACGATCACCTGCGCCGCCAGAAGCGCCGCCCGTCGGTGAGTCTGGACGAACTGATGGACGGGTCGCACGTGGAATTTGCTGACCATGCCCAGACCATCGATCCCGAAGCCTCTGCGTTGCGCCGGGAACAGCGAGATATGCTTTTGGCCGCCATTCAAGAGCTTTCGCCCTGGCATCGGGATGTGGTGATCTTGGTGGATGTTCACGGCTATGATTATGGCGAGGCGGCTGAGATGCTCAACGTTCCGCTGGGCACCGTGAAGTCTCGCCTGAGCCGGGCTAAATCCTCCCTGCGCGATCGGCTAACTGACGCCAATCTGCTTGTCACCGGCGCCTTGCACTAGTGCCCGAAGCTTTGCCACCTTTTTCTCTCCGTGTACTACACACCAAGCCTTATGCTATAGCCTCCAACCAGACTGACCGCCATACGCCAATTTCGCGGAATCCTAGCCGGCGATAGACCGCCCCCGCCGCCGGGTTGTGCCAATAGAGCACAGGCATTTTGCCTTCGGCCAACAATTCGGCACACAGCGCACGGGTCACCGCTTTGCTCAACCCTTGTCCGCGCCACTTTTTCTGCGTGTAGACACCGCCGATCATGGCGGCGTTTGCGGTTTCGGCATTGGTCAAGGCTGCGGCGCGGATCTCGTCGCCGTGGCACGCCAGCCAGATCCGCCGATCCCGCAGCGGACGTTCCACGGCTTGAGGCACGCGCGACATCTCTTGGGCATCGGCGTAAAAGGCAATCAATGCCCCCAGATCGTCCAGCGTGGCGCGCCGTATGCAAATATTATCGGGCGAGGGCGCGGAGACAAAGTCAGCCGCGCTCAGCGTCACCAATGTCTGCTCATCCGCTTTGCGCACAGCATAGCGGCGCAGATAGGGCAGCAGCGAATCTGCGCCGCCGGGGTTATCCTGCAAGCGCTCGGCGGGCAGCGGATGGTCATCCAGCACGGCGGCCAGGGCTTCCCATTCGGCATCGGTTTCGCCATAGAGCACCCACCCGCGCAGGTAGCGGTTGATCACCCCACGCAGGCTGCCATCGGCGGCGAAACCGCCCCAGAACTCGCAATAATCGGTGTCAAAGCCGTTGGCGGCAATGTTGCCCAGCATGTAGAGATTCAGCGCCGGTGAACGGTTGAGCAACGCCAGCGTCGCCGTGCGGTCCGCTTCACCCAGTTTGCGAATCATCCCTGGATCACGCTTTCCAACCCGTCGCGCAGGCGCAACAGATCGCTTTCGTCGTTATAGAACGAGGTGGAGACGCGCACCATGTCGGGGTTGTGGACCGAGCGAATCACAATCTTTTGCTCGGTGAGTTTGGCGACAGCATCGTCGGCGGCCACCCCTGCAATGGTAAACGTGGTGAGACCGGCGTGGACTTCGGGTGTGATTACGGTGACGCCGGGCACTTCCTCCAACATTTCGCGGCAGGTGCGGGTCATGCTCTGGATCTGAGCGGCGATCCAATCGTGGCCCAAGTCGCGGTAGAGGGTCAAACTGGCGTGGATGCCAGCCAGCCCCGGCCAATAGACTGTGCCCATCTCATAGCGTTTGGCCCCCTCGGCAGAGAGATAGCTGCCTTCATTGTCATAGGCGTTGCCATCGCGCAGGCTGGGATAGCCCACAAAGGTTGGGTGTAGATCGGGCTGCACCTGGCGGCGCACATAGAGCGCGCCGGTGCCTTCGGGGCCACACAGCCACTTTTGGCCGGGAATAGCGTAGAAATCGACGCCCAGGGTGTGGACATCCAGCGGGATCGCCCCGCCTGATTGCGCGCCGTCCACGGCTGTGAGCGCGCCGTGAGCATGGCCGATGGCGGCAATCTCGGCTATGGGCAGAATCGCGCCCGTCTTCCAGGAAACGTGGGAGAGCGAGATCAGGCGCGTGCGGCTATTGATGGCGGCGCGGAACTTTTCCACGGTGCTGGCGGCGTCATCATCCAGCGAGAGACGCACCACGCGCACCGTCAGCCCAAAGCGTTTGGCAACGGCATAGACCGGGATCAGCCCGCCGGGATGCTCGTCGGCGTTGGTCACGATCTCGTCGCCGGGTTGCCAGCGCAGACCCCAAGTGGCAATGTTCATGCCGTTGGTGGTGTGGTGGGTGAGGGCGACTTCGTCGGCATCGGCCCCAAAAAGGCTGGCGAATTCCTGGCGCAGCTCGTTTTGGAGGGGGATGTACTCTTCCATGTAGATGCTGAAACTGGCGCGCCCGGCGTTGAGCTGGCGGCGATTCCAGGCTTCAATGGCCTCGGCGGCGGCTCGGCTCAGCGGGCCGGCTGTGCCCGTGTTGAGATAGGCCTGAATTTGGGTGGCGGGAAATTGTTCGCGGATGCTTTGGATGTCGTGATTCATGGGATTGACTCGATTGTGTGGTGGGTTAATGGAAGAAAGCCCAGTTGTGTGGACCGTGTTCGCGTAGATAAATGTCCACGGCGCTGTGCAGATCGTTGCGGATGTCTTGGGATTGGTGCTTGAGCCAATAGCCGAAATCGCTGGCCCAGGGTTCGCCATTGAGGACGGTGCGCATATAAAGTTCGCTGAGTGGTCCGGCTTCGTCCATCATGCCAGATCGCTCAAACGCCGCGGGGACGTCGCTGCGATCATAGTCGACCTGGCGAAAAAGTGGCTGCCATGTAGAGTGTCCGTCGTTGTGGACGAGATCAAGCAACATGTATTGGGCGCGCGGATCACTGTTATAGGGCAGGCCGATGCTGCCGCCGTTGTAGATCACCTTGCCGTCCACGCCCCGCTCCAGGGGGCGGTGGGTATGGGCGCAGATGATCACCGGCGCTGTGAAAGGGGCAAACGTGCGGCCAATCGTGTCGTCGTCGGTCTCAGGATAGATGCCCTCAAAGGGGTTGCCCGGCACGCCGTGAAAGAGGTGGATCGGCGGCGCGCCCTCGACCTCCACACGCAGATCGGCGGGCAGATCGTGCAGATAGCGCAGATAGTCCGGCTCCAGATGATCCCATGTCCAATAGATGATGGGGAAGCGGCTGCGCTCGGTGAACGGGTCGCGGTTGGCCGCGGTGTGCAGATTGCTCACAATCAGATCGTGGTTGCCCTGGATCGACGGCCATTTGTGATCACGCAAGAGCGCCATCACCTCGTTGTTCCACGGGCAACGGTTGACCAGATCGCCCAGGAGATAGACGCCATCGGGCGCTTGGGTGTGCAGATCGGCCAGGGCAGCTTCCAGCGCGGGCAGATTGCCGTGGATGTCGCCCAAAAAGGCCAGCCGTAGCGCGCGGGTCATGGCTGCCGCACTCCGCTGAGTGGATTGCGGTCCGCCACAAACCGATCTCGTCCCGTGGCCGCGGCATAGGCGCGCAACGCCGCCTGCATATCGCCGTCGGCATCCCAGCCCTGTGCCCGACACCAATGGTAGTAGTGGATGATCTCCGGCTCGGCGGTGATTAGCTCCCAATAAAACAACTGGGCGATCACGCCACCTACCTCTAACAGTCCCGTGCCATGAAATGAATCCAGCACGGGGCGGCGATCATAAGGGACACGATGGTGGGTGACGGCCCAGCCGCCGGCTTCCACGGCTTCGGGCACGCTTTCCAAGATGGCAAATTGGGCGCGTGGATCGCCGTTGAGCGGAAGCCCCACGCTGCCCGGGTTGATCACGTGCCAGTGTGTGCCCGGATCACAGCGTTCGGGCAGAATGCCGTCAATGTAGCGGCTGCTCTCGTCATGGGGATCGGATCGCGGGTCTTGGGCATCGCGCAACGAGACGTGGCGATCAACCTGAACGTGGGTGTGGGCCGAAAGCAGCGTGCGTTCGGGGATGGTGCGGATCTCTGGCAGAATCTTGTCGGCGGGCATCTCTTGATAGAAGCCCACCCGGTTACGACCGGGGACGCCGTGGGCCATGCGCATGGGCTGTGTGCGGGGAAAATAGAAGGTGCGCTCGTCGGGCAGCGTCGCCAAATAGCGCCAGTGGGCGGGATCGATGTGATCCACCAGCCAGTGCAGACAGCCCCAGCGTTCGGGATCGTGCGAGCCGGGCACGGCCCGATCTGTGCCATGATCAAGCAAATAAAATTCGTGATTGCCGCGCACCACAGCCCACTCTTGATTGCGCACCAACTCGACAACGTCGCTGCTAAAGGGGAAGGGGTTGATCAGATCGCCGTTGAGTAAAATATAGTCAGGATGGAGGTCTTCAAGGTGTGCCAACACGGCGTGCAAGGCAGGCAGGTTTCCATGAATATCGGCAAGAAGAGCAAGGCGCATGGCATTCCCTTACAGTTTTCCCTGACAATTGATTCTGCAATCGTGGGTCTGGTATAATGACCGCAGTCGATGCGTGCTTCTGGCAACCAACGACAAACCGCATGATACTCCGCTCTCTTCTTCGATCCCCACAATGCGGTCGGTTACTCGTCTATCAAGTGGCTGCATTGTATCATAGCCCCACGATTCTGCCCTATTGGTTCCCCTTTTGTGGCTCATGCGCAAAGGGTCATTTAGACTTACCGAGGTTGTTTATGAAACGTTTGCTTGGACGACTATCTGTGGTCCTGCTCGCTCTCGCTATGCTGGCTTTTTTCACGGCCTCGTTGCCCGCGCAATCCCAGTCGCGTGGCAAGTGGACGGGTTTTTCGCCCTATGAGGGGCTAAGCTCGGATTCAATCTTAGCCTTGCTTCAGACCGACGATGGCTACCTGTGGGTGGGAACCGGGGCCGGGGTCAGCGTGCGTTCTCCCGCTGGCGAGTGGTTGACCGTCAACGATAGCGACGGCCTGATCGGGAACATTGTCACAGACATGGCTGTGAATCCTGCCGATCCGCGCCAGATCTGGTTTGCCACAGACAACGGCGTCTCTGTGCTACAAATAGGCAGCGATCCGCTGCACAAAGAGAGCTATCAATGGACCTCGTTTTCCCGCCAGGATGGACTGGCTGGCAACGACGTCTCCGTGGTCACCTTTGCCCCGGATGGCAAGATCTGGTTTGGCACAAATTTCGTGGATATTGACGGCGTGGAATTCGGCAAGGGCATTAGTGTGCTGGACACAGGCGGCACGCTGGCCCAAAAAAGCGATGATCAATGGACCACCTACACCACTGCCAACAGTCGGCTTTCCCACAACGTGGTGCGCGATATTGCGATTGGCCCAGACGGCGCGGTTTGGATCACCACCCAAGCCGGGTTGAACGTAGTCAGCGCCAACACTTGGACCGTCTATTACACCACCCACGGCTTGCCCGCCAACGACACCACCCGCCTGCTTTTTGTGGGCAACGTGTTGTGGATGGGCAGCACGCTGGGGCTGATGGCGCTGGATTGGAACGGAACGCCGCACAACCGCGACGATGATCAACAGGCCATCTTCCGCTATTACAACACCGGTCTGATTGATGATCGGATCTCGGCGTTGAGCGTGGATGCGGTCGGGCGCATCTGGATTGGCACCAATCGGATGACGGTAGACGGTGAATGGGGAGCCGGTGTCAGCGTGCTGAATTTTGCGGGTACGCCCTTTACCCTGGATGATGACAAATGGACATCGTTTACCTCGTATAGTGAATTAGTCAGCGGTTCGATTCGCGCGCTGGTGCAATCCGGTCCATCCGCCGTTTGGATCGGCACCAACGAGGGCCTTTCGCATCTCGACTACGGCGAATCGCCCTATATTAGCTATGATGATCAATGGACGACTTATGTGCCCCAAGAAGGGTTGCCCAGCAGCACGGTGAATGTCACCTTACCCTTCGGCGTCAATTCTCTCTGGGTGGGGAGCAGTGCCGGGCTATCGCTGTTTCACCATCAAGCCACACCCGACGACAAAACAGACGACCTATGGGATTTTATCCTTTCAGGCAATATCCAAGATTTGGCCCAGGATCGCCTGGGCCGCCTCTGGATCGCCACCACCAGCGGTCTCTACATCTGGAATTACAGCACTGGGGCGTTCGAGGGGAATGAGTTCACCGTCTACGATAGCTCTTATGGCCTGTTGAGCGATCATGTCAACGCCATTGCCCTTGACAACCAGAACCGCGGATGGATCGCCACGGGCGACTATTTTGGCGGGGGCCTTCAGATTATCGATCCCGGTCCTTCGTTGAGTTGGCGCGGCGACGATTTCAGCATTGCCTTCAGCCCAAAGAACAGCCCGCTGCCCGGCTATGCCACAGCGGTGCAGATAACAGATGGCGGCGTATGGGTGGGGACATCGGCGGGGCTGGCTTTTATAGACGATAACCGCACCCCATTTGAATATACCGATGATCGTTGGCAGATCTATACCACCGCCAACAGCGCTCAGCCCTACAAAGGCGTGCAAGATATGGTGCTGGCTGCCGATGGGGCAGTCTGGCTGGCCCACACCATTGGCGGTGTCAGCGTACGCCTGCCCGGCGGCCAATGGCAGCGTTTCGATCATCGTGACGGCCTGCCCTATGATTCGGTGACTACCATTATCCAGACTTTGGATGGCCGCATCTGGATGGGCACGGATGGCGGCGGCGTTGGCGTGCTGGATTACGCAGGCACGCTGGCGAACAAAGCCGACGATACCTGGCTCACGATCCGCGGCGACACATTACTATCGGGCAACGTGCGTAGCCTCGCCCAGGACAACTGGGGGCAGATGTGGGTGGGATCCTTTGGCGGCGGGCTAAATTTGTATAGCGAGGTCACTTTCCATCGGCTGCGCTTGCCCCTTATTTTCGAGGATGCCTTTCCCTATTCCACCCCGGTGGAATTCCCCGATGGAGAAGTGCCCGCGCAACCGATTGAGGGCGAGCCTATTTTTTGGGCGACAGCCATCCCTGTCCAGACACCAACGCCCTGATCGAACTTTTATTCAAAGGAAGCAACCCATGAAACAAAATCCGATAATGCTGGCTGTGTGCTGGCTCGTGATCATCGCAATGCTCATGCCGCTCTCTTCACAACCGGCCCAGGCCCGATCTGTCGCCCTGCCCACGGTTGACTATGTGCCCGGTGAACTGCTTGTAAAATTTTCGCCGACGGTGACGCCTACCGCTACTCAAGGCGAGGTGCGTACGGGCATCGCCTCGTTGGATGGACTGCTCGCCCAAGTGGGCGCACAGACCGTATCGCCGCTCTTCGCCGAGGTAGCCGCTTCACAGGCTGGGCTAGAACATATCTACAAAGTCACTCTGTCCGGTGACGCCCAAATTTTGGATGCTGTGGTCAGTTTGGGGCGACACAGCGCCGTCCAATATGTGGAACCTAACTACATTTTCCACATTCAGGGCTTCCGTGATCCGGCCCCACGCCCGACGAACCCATCGGCGCGGCAGGCTACTGTCGTTGCCAATGATCCCTTCTTCGCCTATCAATGGGGCTTACACAACACGGGCGCGGCGGCGGCAAAAATGATGCCGACAGCGATCTCCCCGAAGCTTGGGAGATGATTACCGGCACAAAGGAGATTATCATTGCCGTCATCGACACCGGCGTGGACTATCTCCACGAAGATTTGGATGATGGCCGCGTGCGCACCGACCTTGATCGAGATTTTGTCAACAGCGACAACGACGGTATGGACGATCATGGGCATGGCACCCACGTGGCGGGGACCATCGCCGCCGAGACCAACAACGGCGTGGGCGTCAGCGGCGTCATGTGGCACGCCTCAATTATGGCCCTCAAGGCGCTGGATGAAGATGGAGCGGGCACGGCTGAGGACATTGCTTCGGCCATTCGCTATGCCGCGGACAAAGGCGCGTGTGTGATCAACATGAGCCTGGGCGGGGGCTGTGCCCAGACCATTGCCGATGCCATCAACTATGCCTATTTTGAGAAAAATGTCGTGATTGTGGCGGCGTCGGGCAACGATGGCAGCAGTATTTCATACCCGGCCAAAGATGGCCCAGTCATCGCTGTAGGGGCCACCGATTACAAAGATCGCAAAGCCTATTTCTCCAACTTTGGCCCCGAACTGGACATGACCGCACCGGGCGTCACCATCTTCAGCACCGTGCCCAACAGTCACTACGAAACGTTCAGCGGCACGTCGATGGCAACCCCACATGTGGCGGGTGTGGTTGGGCTGCTGCTTGCACAGCGCCCCGATCTGACCCCGGCGCAGGTGCGCGCCATTCTGCACCAATCCGCCGACGATCTGGGAGATCAGAGCTTCGATCGGTATTTTGGATATGGGCGCTTGAACGCTGCAAAAGCCCTGCAAACCGCCACGCCCACCGTGACCGACGAACCGGAGATTGCCGTCTGTTCCGGGTGTGCGGCCACGGAAGCTCTCTCGAGTGAGAGTGATGGACCAGCGGCGTTGACACAGTTGCGAACCCTGCGCGATAGCACGCTGTTGAACGCGCCGGGTCAGGAGTGGGTGCAGATCTATTATGAACACCAGTGGCAGATCGCCTGGCTCATGGCCGTCGATCGCCAACTCCAGGCCGACGCCCGTCTGGGATATCGCAGCTTTGATGCCGCCTTGCAGTCGCTCCTCTCCGCCAATGCGCCCGCTGCCCACCTTACCGCCGCCCAGATTGATCTGGCCGAACGGATTGTGCAGCGCATTGCCGAGCGCGGCAGCCCCACCCTGGAGACCGAGCTACGCAATGCCTGGAACCGTGCCAACCCGACCCGTTTTGCTGGCTGGGATGTACGCGATGCCTGGGCGCAACTTCAGGCCGAAGCTGCCATCCCGCCGCTCTACCTACCCTGGATAGGGGCAAAAAATTGACGTAAATGCCTTTTTTCGGGTAGACTAGGGGACTGTCGTCGCTCAAATGTTCTAGGAGGTAACCCATGTGTGGACGATTCACCCTACAAACCCCTGGCGAGGAGATTGCCTCGCTCTTTGACCTGCCGAGTGTGCCCATATTGGCCCCGCGCTACAACATTGCGCCTACGCAGCCCATCGCCGCCGTGCGTATCAATCCCGGCGCAGATCGGCGCGAATTGACCTTCTTTAACTGGGGCCTGATTCCGTCGTGGGCCGATGATCCGTCGATTGGCAGCCGCATGATCAACGCCCGCGCCGAGACCGCTGCCGAGAAACCATCGTTTCGCGCCGCCTTCAAATATCGCCGTTGTATTGTGCCGGCGGATGGTTTTTACGAGTGGCAAAAGCAGGCGGGCGGCAAGCAACCTTATTTCATCGGCATGGCCGACGGCGGGCCATTTGGCTTTGCCGGCCTGTGGGAACACTGGGAGCGAGACGGTTCGGAGATCGAATCGTGTACAATCCTGACCACCGAGCCGAACGATCTCATGGCGACCCTGCACAACCGGATGCCGGTGATTCTGCATCCCGACGATTTTGACGAGTGGCTCACCGCCGACGTGAAAAAGTCCGATATGTTGCGCCATCTGCTGCGCCCTTTCCCGGCGGACCCCATGAACGCTTATCCTGTTTCGACATTGGTCAATAATCCCAGAAACGAAGATCCGAGCTGTATCTTGCCGTTGGCATAGTCGTGTTCGTGCTTCGTGGTGCGTGGGCCGAAAACACGCACCACGAAGCATGTTTATGCCCCCTGATTTGACAGCCCCTCCCGCCGTGGCTATACTTGAACCCTACAAGGTTGCCCTGTGCCGCCTTGCTTGTGCCGAAAAATCTTCTTCGGCACAGTTCCACTCTGATTGTTGGATAAAGGAGCGCAGAATGCGTACACAAAGACAGACATATTGGAAGCCATCTCGTCGTATTACCCCTGCGATTGTATCCATCCCCTCGGCTTGCTCCTGTACCTGTTGCTCCTCCTGTTGTTGCTGTTAATTCACCGCGCCACACCCTTTCTCACTTCTTTTTTTCACTAAACTGTGTTTTAACGCAATCGAATTTGGCCGCTTTGGTACGCCTGTACTGATCGGTTGTCTTCTATTCGCTTGCCCAAAAATCGAGAAAGGCGAGTGGTGTACTACACTCGATTCGGCGTTGACAGGCCGCCATTTGGCGACTCGTGCCTGGGCAACTTTCGGATATTGTCTATTTCCCTTTCGTTACCTCACTTTTTTCACGTATTCACAAGGAGAAACATCATGGCAGAAAATAACGGCTATGCTCACCCCGACGCTCTCGTCAGCACCGATTGGGTCGCTCAGCACAAGGACGATGCCAACGTGCGCCTGCTCGAATCCAACGAAGACGCGCTGCTCTATGACACCGGCCACATTCCCGGCGCGCTGAAAGTGGATTGGCAGCAAGATCTCAACGATCCGCTGGTGCGCGACTACATCAGCAAAGAAGCCTTCGAGAAATTGCTGAGCCGCTTGGGCATCAGCAACGACACCACTGTGGTTTTCTATGGCGACAAGAGCAACTGGTGGGCTACGTATGCTTTTTGGGTCTTCCAACTTTTCGGACACACCAACGCCAAAGTAATGAACGGCGGACGCCAAAAGTGGACCGACGAAGGCCGCGAATTGACACGCGAAGTGCCACAGGCGGAGGCCACCCAATACAAAGCCAAAGATCGCAACGACAGCGCCATCCGCGCCTTCCGTGGCGATGTACTCAAGCATCAGGAAGCCGGCAAGCCGCTGGTGGACGTGCGCAGCCCCGCCGAATATAAGGGCGAACTGCTGCACATGGCAAACTATCCCCAAGAAGGCGCGCTGCGTGGCGGTCACATCAAGGGCGCGCGCAACGTGCCGTGGGCACGCGCCGCCAATGAAGATGGCACCTTCAAGAGCGCTGAGGATCTGCGCAAGATCTATGAGGGCGAACAGGGGCTAAAGTCCAGCGACGACGTAGTGGCCTATTGCCGGATTGGCGAGCGCAGCAGCCATTCGTGGTTCGTGCTCACCTATCTGTTGGGGTATGACAAGGTGCGCAACTACGACGGGTCGTGGACCGAATGGGGCAATGCGGTCGGCTTGCCAATTGAGAAGTAGGATTGGCGCGGTATCAACAAAAAACCTGCCAGGTTTCAGAAAACCTGGCAGGTTTTTTGTAACGCCACAGGTCTAGGGTGCGACGCACCTGGATAATGGTATTTATCGCAACGGCTGCCGATATTGGAGCCATTCGTGGAGCAGAAACATGATGAGAGCGACAGCCACCAAGAACGGCCCGGTGATCTCCAACGAGATGCGCTCGGCCAGAATGCCTGCCAACCCTGGCATGAAGGCGATGCCCAGGCTGGCCGCGGCCACTTGATAGCCAATCACTTTGGCCGCCCGGCGGCGACCCAGGCGCTGTGGCGTAGCCGTCATTAGCAGGGGAAAGAGCGGCGCTAGGGCAAAGCCCATGAGTGCCAGCCCCAGGAAACTGATTATGGGCGCACCTTGCCAGCCGATCATCAGCGCTGCCACCACCATGCCGATCATGCCTGCGCGCAGGGCGAGCAGTACGGGAATATGGTTACCAAAGAGGCCAAAGATAATACGCCCAATCGTAAAGCTGGCCCGATAGAAACTGGACCAAAAGCCCGCCGTCGCCAGATCAATGCCCCGGCTCTCGGTGAACAGGGCAAAGCTCCACTGCCCGGCGCTCATCTCCAGCCCGGCCATGCAGAAAAAGATGCCGATGCCCAACGCCACATCCAGCGCAGAAGCCGCCTTTTGGGGACGCGTGGAGGGAGTTTCCACGCCGTCTTCGGTCTCGTCGCCATCCTGCGTGCGCCATCGGGGTAGCGTCATCACAAAGGCTACGGTGATCAGCAGCGCGCCGGCTGCGCCGATCCCGTAGCCCCAGCGCCACGAATAGCCGCCCACCAGCAGCGCTGTGAGCAAAAAGGGCGCAATCGTGGAGCCGATGCCAAAGCAGGCGTGGAGCCAGTTCATCAGACGCGGACCAAAGTTCATGGCGAAAAAGGCGTTCATGGCGGCATCCAGCGCGCCCCCCCAAAGCCAACCAACACCCCAACTGCGACCATTAGCGCCCACACAGGGGCGACGGCGTAGCCCAACAGGCCAAGCGTTGCCGCGCTCGCCCCTATCACCAAGAGTTGACCATTGCCAAAGCGGGTGGTGAACCAGCCGCTGAGGAAACTGGAAGTGATGTAGCCGATCTGCGCGGCCAGCAGCAGCGCGCCCACGCTATCTTGGGCCAGGCCAAAGGTTTTGCGAATGGAGGGCCAGGCAATGCCCGATAGGCCAGCGGGGAATCCAAGCACGATAAATGAGGCGAACGCCAACGCAATGACGAGACCTGAAACTTGTTGGCGATTGGCGTTGCGGGTGAGGGTGGATTGGGTCATGCAGATGCTCTCTTGTTCAATAGTGAATCCAATGGGTTCGATCCTACACCATTGCCGGTCGAATGGGAATTTTAGCGATCCTGTCCCCCTGTTTTGTGGGCAAAATCGTAAATTGCCGATATACTAAATGCGATTGCCAACGAGGGGAGGTCTCCCCAATCCGGCTTTTGTTACCCGTTCTTTTTGATTGAAAGGTTAATAACATGACAATGGAAAGCCTAACCCTGTTGGAACGCACCCACACTGCTGTGGATCTGTCGCAGAAACCGCCGCATCGTTTGTTTATCCCTGGCCCCACCGATGTTTTGCCCCAAGTGTTGGCTGCCCAGACGGCCCCCATGATCGGCCACCGCACCGATGAATTTGAAGCACTCTTTGCCAAAATTCAGGAGCAGATGAAGCAACTCTACTTTACACAGTCGCGGGTCTATGTCCTGGCTGCCACCGGCTCGGCCATGCAAGAGGCCGCCATCCGCAACAGCGTGCACGGGCGTGTGATCAACTTTATCAACGGCGCATTTAGCCAACGCTGGCATCAGGTCTCGGCGGGCTGCGATAAAGAGGCCATCAAGGTTGATCTGCCCTGGTGTACGGCGGTGAAGCCAGAACAGGTCGTCAATGCCCTGGAAAGCGCGCTCGCCACTGGCCCGGTAGATGCGATCACCGTGGTCCACAACGAAACCAGCACCGGCGTTACCAGCCCTGTGGGCGAGATCGCCGCGGCCGTGCGCCAGACCAGCCCGGATACACTGATCTTGGTGGACGCGGTTTCGTCGTTTGGCGGAACCCGCATTCCGGTTGACGAGTGGGGGCTGGACGTCTGCCTGACCTCGGCACAGAAGGCGCTGGCTGTGCCGCCGGGGCTGGCCTTTGCCGCTGTGAGCGATCGCACGTTGGCCCGCGCCAAGAGCGTCACCGGGCGCGGTTGGTATCTCGACTTTTTGAATTTAGACAAATATCTGACGCGCAGCACCACGCCCGCCACGCCGGCGATTTCGTTGATGCGTGCCTTGAGTGTGCAACTTGACATCATTTTTGCCGAAGGGTTGGACGCACGCTTTGCGCGACACCATCATTTGGCGGCGCGCACACGACAATGGGCGCTGGAGAACGAGTTTAACTTGATGGCCGAGGAGGGCTTTAGCTCGCCCACAGTGACCACGGTGGAAAATACGCGCGGCCTGGACATTGACGATCTCAACCGCTATCTCCAGACGTATGAAATGGAGATCTCCGACGGCTATGGTGATACCAAGGGCAAAGCCTTCCGCATTGCCCACATGGGCGAGGTGCGCGAGCGCGATCTGGATCGGCTCTTTGGCGCGATGGAAGCGTATATGGAGAGCCGGGGGATTTGAGATTTTCGATTAGGAGATTAGGAGATAGATTGTCAAAATCTCCCCATCTCTTCATCTCTCACTCCCTTTTTTATGTTACGATGTGTAAAACTTTTTTGATCAATGGAGAGTGTTATGGAGTTTGATTTTTCTGATCTCAGTGATGAAGATCTCTTCTTGCAGATGCAAGATGATCTATATGATGGACTGCGCGAAGAAATTGTGGCCCAAACCAATGAGGCGCTGGCGCGTGGCTATTCGCCCCAGGATATCCTGGACAGTGGCTTGGTGGCGGGCATGGATATTGTGGGCGTGGACTTCCGAGATGGCATTCTTTTTGTGCCCGAAGTGTTGATGGCGGCTAACGCCATGAAGGGCGGCATGGAGATCCTGCGCCCTCTGCTCACCGAGACCGGGGCCGAACAGATTGGCAAGATGGTAATCGGCACGGTGAAGGGCGACATCCACGACATCGGCAAAAACCTCGTTGCCATGATGATGGAAGGCGCGGGGTTGGAAGTGATCAACCTGGGCATCAACGTGGATGTGGAGATGTTCATGGATGCGATTCTTACGCATAAGCCTGATATTTTGGGCATGAGCGCGCTGCTGACCACGACCATGCCTTACATGAAAGTGGTGATCGACACGCTGGGCGAAGAGGGCCTGCGCGATCAGGTCTATGTCATGGTGGGCGGCGCGCCGGTCACCGAGAACTTTGCCAAAGATGTGGGGGCCGATGTCTATGGCCGCGATGCCGCCGTGAGTGTGGACCTTGCCAAGAAGTTCTTGGTTGCCAAGAAGAAGGCGCGCCAGACAGCATAGTAGACAATGCCATTTTTCAAGAAGCAGGACCTTCCCTCTGTGTCGGTGCTTATATACTCTGCAGCACCACAAAGGACATTTTCTGCTGTTTAGAAAATGATCTTGTGCTGCTGCGGAGTATAGATAGAGAGCTAATCATGCAAACGATTACGGTGGAAGAAGCAAAGCAGAACTTAGATACCTTAATTACCCAAATCATAGCCGATTCTGAGCCTACCTTTGTGCGTGCCGAAAATGGCGCACAGGTTGTCATGATATCGGTGGCAGAATTCAACGCATGGCAAGAAACAGCCTATTTGCTTTCAAGTCCGGCCAATGCTGAACACCTCCGCCGTTCAATTGCGGAAGCAAAAGCAGGCAAAGCAACGGAGCAAGATCTACTCGAACCATGAAAGTAGTGTTTACAGAGGCCGCTTGGGAAGACTACCTCTGGTTTCAAACCAAAAATCGGCGGTTGCTCAAGCGAATTAACGATCTAATCCGTGACACCACACGTACTCCTTTCGAAGGAATCGGAAAACCAGAGCCGCTCAAAGCTGATCTCGCGGGCGATCGGTCACGGCGAATCGATGCCGAGCATCGGGTCGTGTACGGTGTTGAAGCGGATATGGTCATCATTATTTCGTGTAGATTTCATTACGAACGGTAATTGTTTTGCTCTATCTCGTGGCAACCCCGATTGGCAATCTTGGCGACATCACCCTGCGCGCGCTGGAAACCCTGCGCAGTGTGGACATAATCGCCGCCGAGGATACGCGGCAAAACCGGACGCATGTTGCAGCATTTCGAGATCCAAACGCCGCAGATGTCGTTCCACGAACACAACGAACACCGCGCCGTGGAGCGCATCTTGGGGCTGTTACGGGCTGGGCAGTCGGTGGCGATTGTCACCGATGCAGGCACGCCGGGCATCGCCGATCCTGGCTTTACGGCGGTGCGGGCTGCACTGGCAGCGGATCTGCCGGTGACGATGATCCCCGGTCCCGTGGGGCTGATCATGGCTGTGGTGCTGTCGGGGCTGCCCATCCACAGTTTCACCTTCCGGGGCTTTCCGCCGCGCAAGAGCGGGCAGCGCCGCCGTTTTCTGGAGATCGACGCCCAATCGCCGCATACACTGGTCTTCTATGAAAGCCCCCATCGGTTGGCGGCCTTTTTGGAAGATGCCCTGGCTGTCTATGGGGATCGGCCGGCGGCGCTGGCGAACGATCTGACCAAACTCTATGAGGCAATGGAGCGAGGCACACTTTCCACACTCTTGGCTGGGTTGCAAGCCCAAACGGGAAAGCTCAAAGGGGAGTTTATAGTTGTCATCGGCGGAATGGCGTAGGTGTAGGGTAGGGGAAACCCTATGCAAATGGGAGGGGTATCCCCCATTGTGAAGCGGGCATGGCGAGCGTAGAATAAGCACATATCAAAGAAAACGTCCCACAAGCACTCCCCCGGCTTGTGGGACGTTTTCTTTGGCGCGTTCATTCCTATCAGTTTGGCTCCACATCTGTGACGGCATTAAATGTATTGACTGAGAGCGTCCAGCGGCTTCCTTCGCGGAACTGGGCGGCTTGTTCTGGGCTGGAGACTTCGTAGCTGTATTGACGACCGTCAGCTTCAAAGGTAATTGTGTATTCCTCTGAACGCGAGCCGGGACGCTGGTTGGTGCCCAAGCTAAGCTGCGGCCAACTGGCGTTGATGCCATCGCCAGCGCGTAATCAGCGAATCCACACTGCGCCACTCATCCACCTTATATTCGCACCAATCTTCCATCACTTGATACTGGCAATCCTGCACCACTTCGCCAAAGCCGCTACCCTGATCCACTGTATAGGGTGTGCCGCAGACCTCGACTGCGCCGGGGACGGGTTGATCTTGGGTGCGCGCCACTTTTAGTTCGCAACGACCTACGTTAACACTTGCCGGGATCTCTTCTAGCCAATCAGATTTGGTCACAGGAACCAGCGCCTCGACCTGAATCGTGCGCTGCCAGTTGACAGATCGGACTACGCCCACGGTCTCTTCTGTGCGCAGCGAGAGGAAGATCACAAGCAGCAGTACACCGACAATCGCCGCAGCCAC
Organism: uncultured Chloroflexia bacterium; assembly: GCA_963721725.1. Taxonomy (GTDB): domain Bacteria; phylum Chloroflexota; class Anaerolineae; order Caldilineales; family Caldilineaceae; genus RI-153. The sequence continues at coordinate 70,901 of CAVRLX010000003.1, read as the reverse complement.
CAAGAGGAAAAAACGCCCGGAAGCTGATTTTGACTCGGCGGCGGCGTGCTCTGCTAGCTGTGGTCCGGGAACCAGCCCCGCGCCACAGCGTACACAGCGGCGGGCATCCCCGGCGTTTTCCGCGCCACAAGCTGGGCACTTGATCTTGCCTACCGGGGCGCTGCGATGTAAGCCCAGCACCGCACCCGCGGCGCGGGCTTTGCCCTCGGCCAGGGCCGCACCGCACTGTCGGCAGACGGTGGCGCTGGCGTCGTTGCGTGCCCCACAATAGCCACATTGAATGTCGGGACCGCCTTTGGCATCGGCGACCTTCTCTTTGTCGGTAATGATCTTCTCTTGGACAGGCTGCACGAACTCAACATTGGCAGGCTGTGGTGTGCCACACGAAGAACATTTTTCGTGTGAGCCAGGATTGCGGCTTTTACAATTGGGGCAGATCCATTCTAATTCGACATATCCAAGAGATTTTTTCGCCATAGTTACTCCTGCTGCGGGTAGCGTAGTTGGGAAGAGTCATCTGTGAAAAATGCAAAATTCCATAGAGTACACGAGCCGTTGGGAACTGTACACCGTATGATAAAAGAAGTCGAACTTTTCTGAAAAGTTCGACTTCTGGAGCGCGGGCGTTTGACTGACGTTGAGAAAGGTTAATTGCCGGGCACAGCGCGATCCAGCGCGGCGCGCTGACGGTGACGCCGCTCTAGTAGTGGCGCGCTGGTGACCAATGCCACGCCTAGCAAAACGCCCACGCCACCGATTAGCTGTTGTGGCGTGGGAAACGTTTGGAAAAGCAGAAACGACCAGAGCACCGCGGCCACGGGGCCTGCGGTTAACATCACCGAAAAGACGCTCATGTTCAACCGGCGCAGGGCCGTGTAATAGAGGCTGCGGCTGATGACCACATCCACCGTGCCAGCGGCAATTAGAATCAGCCAGGCCGTGGGCGAAGACGGCAGCCCCAGATTTCCTGTGCCTCCCACAATGAGCAGCAACACAATCGATGTGAAGAGTAGACGATAAAAAAAGAAATTAGTCAGATCCATCTCCTGCCCATAGCGTTTGCTCAGGGCAGTGTGAAACGAATAGAGCAGGGTGGAACTGATGATCAGCAGCGCTCCCAGGCGCATAAAGTCGCCGGGCTGAAAGGTGATCACAACCAAGCCCAGGATGGCAATGGCGCTGCCGATGATTTGTAGGCGCGACAGGCGGTCTCCCAGCCAGAAGATGCCAAAGCCCAGGCCAAAGAGGATGGTGCTTTTGCCCAGCATAGCGGCTGTGCCTGCGTCAATATAGGCCACGGCTTGGTAGTTAATAATGGTGCTGACGCCGATGCAAACGCCAATTGCCGCAAACATGCCCCAATAGCGTTGAAGGTAGATCCAGCGCAACTTGCCGGTGACAAAGCCGAACATGCCCACCTCTATGGTGGCAATGCCCAGCACATAGAGCACAGAAAGCGGCGGCGCAATATAGGGCAGGACGAGACGGGCAAAGACGAAATGCAGACTATCAACCATCAAAAGCGCGGTAATCAAGGCAACACTTTGAGCAGAGACAGCGGTGCTCTCTTGGTGGACAACAGGTGTAGGTGTCATAAGGTCCAATGGGTGTGGGAGTCGGTCAAACGTCTGTATTTTCAGATCACCGGCAACTTGACCTGGACCGTCGTGCCCTCGCCAGGCGTCGAGAGAATCTCCATGAAGGCTCCAATCGTCTCTGCGCGTTCCATCATGCCGACAATGCCCATATGTTGGCTGCGTGTGAGATCGACCACTTCGTTGGGCATGATAAAGCCGATGCCATCATCGATTACCTGTAACATAACATAATGATCCTGGGTCGATAAGGCGACGGTCACATTGTGGGCGGAGGCGTGTTGGACGACATTATACAATGCCTGCTGGGCAATGCGATAGAGCATCAAGGTGATATCTTCTGAAAGCGAGAGCGACTCATCGGGCGCTTCAAAGATTAAGCCCAATTTGGGATGATGTTGCTGGAACTCGATTACATAATGGTCCAACGCCTGTACCAAGCCGAAATCGACTACGGCGGGGGGGCGCAGCGAGACCATAATGTGGCGGAGTCGGCCAATGATGTGCCCCAACCGACCGGAAAGCTCATGGACTTTGGCCCCCTGAGCGCTATTGTTAAGGGCATGGGCGTGGGCTGTGAGTTCAAAGGTCAGCCCCACCAACTCTTGAATGGGGCCATCGTGGATCTCGCGGGCCAACGTGGCGCGCTCTGCCTCTTGTCCGCGCAGCAGGCGTTGGCGAATCTCGGCCTGTTGTGCCTCTTTGCGTTCTGTCACATCCAGCGTCACGCCCACCATGCGTTGGGGCACGCCCGCCTCGTCGTAATAGACCCGTCCGCGGTCGTAGATCCAGTGAATGGTGCCATCGGGCCAGCGAATGCGTACCTCCAGATTAAGCATGCCACTGACAAGTGCCCTGGCAAAATTCTGGTCAAAGGTCTCTCGATCTTCTGGCAAGATATGGTTGCGGAAGATGTCCGGTCCCCAGTTTACAATGCCCTTGCGATAGCCAAAGATCTGGTCGTGGCGCAGATCGTGTTGGGCAATGTTTGTGGCGAGATCAACATCCCATGTGCCCATCTGGGCCGCTTCCAGGGCAAGTTCCAGATTCTCTTGCAGATTGCGCAGCGTCAACGCCGTTGCTTTGGTTTTCGTAACATCCACAAAGGTGATCACCACGCCATCAATGTGATCCTCCAACGTGCGATAGGGGCGCACACTGACCAAAAACCAGCGGTGCTCGTCGCTGCTTTCCACCTCACGCTCAATCGGGGTAAGGGTTGCCAATACCTGCTGCGCATCGGCCTCTAACTCGGTGTAGCTGAGATTCGAGCGCAGGTGTGCAATGGGGCGCCCTCGATCCAACGGCATCAGGTTGAAAAGTCGGGCTGCGCGCGGTGTAAAGCGCTGGATGCGCAGTTCACGGTTGAGGAAAAGGGTCGCAATTTCAGTGGCGGCGAAGAGATTTTGCAGATCGCTATTGGTGTGGCTCAGCTCGTCGACTTTGTTTTTCATCTCCTGGTTCACGGTTTGCAATTCTTCGTTAATCGATTGCAACTCTTCTTTGCTGGTCTCCAGCTCTTCCAGCGTGGATTTATACTCTTCATTGGTGCTTTGTAGCTCTTCGTTGGCCGCGCGCAGCTCTTCCAGCGTGGTTTCATATTCCTCGCGGATGCCCTGAAAGCGGTTCTGGGCGCGGTGTAGTTCTGCTTCCATTTGGCGCATGCGTTCGACGCCGCGCTCATTTAACTCTTCGCTGTCGCTAAACTTATTTTTGGGTATCGTCTCTTCATCTTCAAGAAAGATCACCAACGCCCGCCGCCGTTCGGTGTGATTGGCGCTGGGCTGCACAAAAATCATAACAGGATGAGATGAGCCATTAAAGCGAACCGGGACCGCCCGACTCAGGCTCTTTTTGCCCAGATCAAAGGCTTGATAGAGCGCTGACCGCAGTTCTGGTTGTAGCTCCGGCCGAATCAGTCGCAGCACATCACTGGTCAGCGCGCCGCCGGGGTGTTGCAGATAGCGACCGGCAGTTTCGGACAAGTTGAGAATGTTATACTGAGCGTCCACAAGTAGACTGGGCGGAGCCACTTCTTCCAAGATTGAAAGATGGGTTTTGCTGTTGGAAATCTGCCGCTCACCCTCGACTTGAGGACTCTCCGCCTGTTGGGGCGCCACTCGGGGGAGCAGGGGCAGCGAGGGGAGCACCAGCGAATTGCTGCCAAGCATGATGCGTTGATAGATGCGGTGGCGCTTGTCAATCGTGCGGAACAAGTGCGTAATGCTGTCGGCAGATTCGGCACTGCCCAAAAAGAGATAGCCATCGCTGCGCAGCGCATAGTGAAATGACTCAAAGACCCGCTCCTGGAGATCACGTTGCAGATAGATAAGAAGATTTCGACAACTGATCAGATCCAATTTGGAGAAGGGCGGATCTTGCAGCAGGTTGTGTGGCGTAAAGATCACCAACTCGCGCACTTCCTGGCGCACGCGGTAATGGCTATTGTGTTTGGTAAAAAAGCGATTCAACCGTTCTTCGGACAGCATGGCCGAAATGGCTTCGGGATAAAGCCCTTCGCGGGCAAAATCCAGCGCCAACTTGCCCAGATCCGAGGCGAAAACCTGAATGCGCGGCGCATTTCCCATTTTGGCGGCATGTTCAAGCAACAGAATCGCCAGCGAGTACACCTCTTCCCCGGTGGCACAGCCCACGGCCCAAATGCGCACCGTATTCTCGCTGTTTTTGTCGCTGAAAATCTTGGGGATCACCGTCTCTGCCAGCACGGCCCAGGCTTCGGGGTCCCGAAAAAATTCGGTCACGTTAATCAACAGATCGCGAAAAAGTGCCTCGGTTTCGTTCACATCGTTGCGCAACTGCTGCAAATAGGCCGAGAGCGTCTTTACCTGGGCAATCTGCATGCGCCGGGCGATGCGTCGCAGCAGTGTCGATCGTTTGTATCCACTGAAATCGTGGCCTGTACGCATCCGCAACTGGCTCAGAATTTGGAGTAACGTATTTTGAGCTGCTTCGCCTAACTCCTCTTCATTTTGGGGCAATTGCAGACCAGCCTTGGTCTGTTTGGCGGCCACCAACTGTTCGGCCAATTTGGCAACGGGGGCCAGAATATCCACCAGCCCTGTGGCAATCGCGCTGCGCGGCATCCCATCATACTCGGCTTCGGTGGGGTCTTGGACGAGAATCAGCCCCCCTTTTTCTTTAATAGATCGGATGCCCACTGACCCGTCGCTGCCACTGCCCGATAGGATAATTGCCGCCCCGTCGCCGTGATGCTCGGCGAGGGAACGGAAAAAACTGTCGATCTGGAGTCGCCGCCCGCGCGGTATCTCCAGATCGGCCAGATCCAGAAAATCTGCCGACACCTCCAGACGTTTGCCTGGCGGAATCACATAAACATGGTTGGGCTGCATTTTGATCTGATGCTGCACCTGCTGGACTGGCATCTCTGTACAGGCTTGTAGAAGTTCAGCCAGCAAGCTTTCGTGTTCTGGGGAGAGGTGGACGATTACTACGAAGCAGAGTCCGCTGTCGGCGGGCATGGCTTGGAAAAAGGATTGCAGCGCGCTTAGCCCGCCCGCCGAAGCCCCAATCCCGATCACCGAGAGGGAGGACTGGGCAATTTCTTTATTGGGTTGTGGCTGAGAATGCTGTTTGGATAGATCTGGCTTGTTTGGCGACATGGATGCCTCAGATTGGGATAAAAATCCATCAAACGCCGTTTGGGTGGGGCATTAGTCTGCGTTCGATTTCGACAATTGGCGACCGTTGTATCAAAGTAACGATGTAGGTGCGACGCACCCGCCAGGTGTAGAGTGCGTCGCATCCTATACATGAATCGTTATTTCTCAAATTAAATTATTTTGAAGAGCATTCACCACAGCCTCTGTGCGTGAATGTACGGACAATTTACGATAAATGGTTTCTAAATGTTTTTCAACTGTTTTTTCGCTAATGTGTAACGCCATGCAAATTGCATAATTGGTTTTGCCCTGGGCCACCTCGCGCAGAACTTCTTTTTCGCGTCGGGTCAAAGGGTAGCCATCCTTGAAAGATTTACTCCGTTCTACGATTTGCTCTTGGATCTGACGGCTATACCATTCCCGCTCACCACGCGCAATCCCCATGACCGCATTGATAATCAATTGCGAAGCCTCTTCTTTGAGCAGATAGCCCGCCACCCCAGCCGCTATAAAACGCTCTACGTACTCTATACTATTATAGGCGCTGAGCACTAGAATCGGCAGAGCAGGGTATTGTTGCTGCAATTGCTCGGCCACCTTCGCCCCGGACATATCAGGTAATGCCGCGTCCAAAATCACCAAATCCGGCTGAAGGACCGGAATTAACGCGAGCGCATCATAGCCAGTGGCGGCTTCACCCACGATTTCAATACGGCCTGCGCTTTTCAGCAGGGTGCTTACGCCCTGGCGCAAGACGGGGTGATCATCCACAATGAAGACACGTACGGGTGACATTTATCCACCTATAGGAAAATTGGGACCCGATAATGTGAATCTACCGACAGGTCCAGGGTGCGACGCACCTGAAAAGTTACTTTTTACAACCACTCACTCCTGGCGAGTGCGTCGCACTTGTATCGTTCTCTTGGCTAAACGCTTCGCTCTATGACCAACAAGTTGGATCAAGAGTTCATAAATGAAAATAGTGTGACGCTAGGCCACCCTAGTCGTTACTTTGATTGGTTCGGTCTCCAGAGCTGTCAGCTCTGATTCAACTGTCTACTGAAGGTCAATCGACCCGTAAAACAAGTTTACCAATGGTTTGGGCAGATTCAATTTTGTGGTGGGCTTCTTGGACCTGATCCCAGGAGAGGATTTCGGTGGCGGTGGAGATGAGCACGCCTTCATCCAACAAGGCGGCCACCCGATCCAAGATGCGTCCCTGTTTTTCCGGCTCCACGCCTGTGCGCGGGCGTGTGAACATGAGTTCAAAGGCCAGTGTGCCACGAATGGGGAAAAGCCCACTCACATCCAGAGATTTCGCCGCGGGTCCACCTAGTATACAGCAGATGCGGCCCAGCGGGTTGAGCGAAGCCACCAGTTGGGGGAAATTAGTGAGCGGGGCCGTGCTGAGGATGTAATCCACACCGGTGAGACCAAACTGGGCCAGTTGGGGCGCAAAGTCTTGGTGATGGTTGATAAGGGCATCTGCCCCCATTTTGCGACAGAACTCTTCGGTCTCCGGGCGCGAAGCCGTGGCAATTACGCCCAGATGACAGACCTGCTTGGCGATCTGAATCGCAATCGAGCCGACGCCGCCTGCCCCACCCACAATCATCACTGTGCGGTCGGGGCCATCAGGCGGCTGCTGCGCGCCGATCATTTCGATCAGCCCTTCCCAAGCCGTGAGCGCGGTTAGCGGCATGGCGGCAGTATCCTCAAACGAAAGCATCGTGGGCTTGTGGCCGACAATACGTTCATCCACCGCCACATATTGGGCATAGGCCCCAGGCCGCGTAATGTCCCCGGCGAAGTAGACCTCTTCCCCCACGGCGAAGCGTTCCACTGCCGTGCCCACCGCCACCACTTCGCCCGCTGCATCCCAGCCCACGATCTGCGGGGCATGGGGGACGGGCGCTCCTGCGGGGCCGCCCCCGCGTGTCTTGGCATCCACGGGATTGACGGAAACCGCCCGCACCCGCACCAGCAGATCGCGCGGGCCAGGTTGCGGCGTGGGGACGCGGGCAAACTGAAGTACATCGGGACCACCATAGATTTCATGCACAATAGCTTGCATGGTGGACGGATAGGGCATGGTGGCTCTCCTGTGATTCGTCTTGCGTGCTGCGGAGTATAAATACGGAACACGCAGCACGCAAGACTCAATTTACATTGCTTGTGCTAAAAACTGGTTTGCATCCGCCGTCTGCCACTGCATCTGGAGATCGGTGCTTTCGTGGGGCGTAAAGGCCATCGTTACATCGTCCACGGCTGTCTCTAGAATGTCGATTTCGGCCAAATCGGCGATGCCCATGCCCAACTGATGACCATAGCTCAACAGCCCCAGGGCCATCGGCTCAAAGCCCATGGCCTTTGCGATCACAGCATCGGCGGCGAAGACATCGCTGCTGGCGGCGGCGATGCCAAAGGCGACGCCATCCTCACCGCCGGGGCCGTTGCCCTGTAGCCCGCGTGTGCCATCCACCACGGCAATGTCCGGGCGCAGGAAGCGCGATAGCCGGATTAGGTTGATGTTGAGGGTCTGCGCTTCGGCGGGCAGCGTGCGCTCGGCGTGGCTGTTGAAGCCATGCATCTTCACACGGTCGGCTTTGTAGAGCGTGCCCATGATCATATTTTTGAGGGCTAAAGTCACCACACAGACATCGTGGGTTTTTGCCACCGCCACCGAAATCGTACACGGGCAATCAACCACAATTTTGGGCATACGCACGCGGGCTTCGCTGCGGTCGGCCAGGATAATGGGTGTCTCGATCCATTCGCTCTCCTGATGCAGATCGATGAGGCGAATGGGGATCGTGTACTCGCTTTGCAGGGCATGGTATCCAAACATCTCAAACGCTTGCCCCGAATAGTCCTCGTTGCCGCCCTCGGCGATCAAAATTTCTTGGGGTGGGCGCGGCGTCGAAAGCAGAAAATCAATCGCCCCGCGCATGGCGTCCACATGGCTAGAGGCGAGTTGATTCTTGCTAGAGAGAAAGTTGGGCTTGAGCATCACCTGATCGGCCAACTTCGGCTCCACATCGGCGTGCACCAGATCTCAGCGCGCGGAAGATGTTCTGGCGGCGATCTTCGCCGCGGGTGAGTCCAACACGGGCTTTTTTCAACATAAACTTTCCTTTGTATAAGGAGGGACGGCTTGTGAAAAGCCGTTGGAATCTGTAACCGCCGAGAACCCAAAGAAGAAACGACAAAAGGGATTCGATGACCCGTATAGTCAGGACTTACGCACCAAGCAGTTGCGAGAGGAGAAGTTGAACTTTTCTAAAAAGTTCAACTTCTGGCTACTGCGTAAATCCGATAGTCACTCTTCGCTCTCTGCCCGTTTGTGTCTCTGCGTAAAATGTTCGGCGGTGAGAAAATTCTGTATCAAGCCAGCGCGCTGAGAAAGCGACGAGTACGCATCTCGTCGCTGGCATCCAGTTGTGGATCTTGCGTATAGTTCTTCAACAGATCCGCCGAGCGGGTGATGAGATCGCCATAGGTAATGCTGCCGTTGGCGTCGCGGATGGCCTTTGCCAGCGACCACGTAAACGCGCCCCGGTGTTTGTCTTCGATAAAGGCATCGGCGGCGGTCTGTTCGTCTTTGCAGGCAGCCAGCAACACCTGCGGTCGATTGCCCGCAGTCTTGGGGTGCTTTTCCCGGTTGAAGGTCAGCCGTAATTTCTCTTTGATCGTATCTTTAACGCCCAGCCATTCGCGGAAGGAGCGATCTCCGCGTTCGGCCTCCAGCTTTTCCTCCACCCATTGTTCGCGCTGCGTCTCTGGGCGGCGCGGGCCTTGTCAATCAGCGTCTGCATCTCGTCGGGCGGCTCGATGAAACGCTCGCGGACATCCAGCGCTTCAGGATAGACCACCTTGTTGATGCTGCCGCTGTGGCAACAATCGGCGATGAAAGTCAGGCTTACATCATCGGGGAGGGACTCAAAGGTGGCACGCAAAATATCATCTTTGAACGGGCTTTGCCAGGCATGATCATGCGGGACGATCACCTCGTCCAGGGTATCGTCCTCATCCCCGGCGGGGTCGGCCACCTGCGTGCCGTGGCTGGCAAAGTGAAAGAGACGTACATCCTGGCCACCGCCACTGTAACCGCTTGCCAGCCAGGCCAGCCCCTCGCGAATCTGGGCAGCGGTGGCATCGTGATCGTGCAAGATGCGGATCTCGTCGGTACGAAAGCTGTATAGCTCTGTCAGCAATTGTTGCATGGCTAAGGTGTCGTTGACACAGCCGCGCAACTCCCATTCAGGTTTGTTAAAATGGTTGATGCCCACCAAAAACGCTCGCTTTGACATGGCTTCCTCCTGTGTGGGGACAACAAAATGGCAGCAGGCCGGGGTTGCCGAACTACTGCCATTGTGGGCGAAAGCAGACAAAATTGCAAGGAAGATGAATGGATGACAAAAGGAGGGGTGACAAGCTGACGTCAATCTTCTTCACCCGGTTACCCCTCATTTTTCATGTCGTCATCCCAACTTGTACAGTGCCCGCGCGTTTTCGGCCATGATCTGCCGTTCCAATCCAGGATCAAGCTTGACCGGGATGGCGCGATCCGGCGCGTCAAAGTCCCAATGCGGGTAATCGGTGGCGAACATGAGGCGGTCGTTCATGTTCAAATGGGTCAACAACTGGCGAAAGTGCTCGCGCTGGGGCGGCTCTTCCATGGGCTGCGTCGTGATCCAAAAGTGTTCGCGCACATACTCAGACGGCGGGCGTTTGACGTGCGGCAACTCGTCGCGGAACTTCTTCCCAAGTGCGATCCATACGCCAGAGCAGCGGCGGCAGCCAGCCAAAGCCGCCTTCGATGAGCACAATTTTCAGCGTGGGGAAGTGTTCAAAAATGCCTTCATAGACCAAGCTGATGATCTGGGCCTGGAATGCCTGGGCATGCCGCAGTGATCTTCGATGTAGTGCGACGGCCAGCCCGCGCCGGTGATAGGCCCCCCGCCGGAGCCGCCAAAGTGGATGCCCACAGGCAGATCATGGCGCACAGCCGCCTCATACATCTTCCAATACTTGCGCCGTCCCAGTGGCTCGCGGTACGCACAATCAGTAAGACTCTGGGCAAAGCCAGGGTGATCGCCCACCCGGTCAATCTCGGCGGCGCTGAGGCCGCCATCTTCATAGGGAACCACATCGAGGCGCGAGACGTGGTTCGGCTCACCCAATCGGCAATCTGCCAGTCGTTGATGGCGCGTGCTTTGGCTGCGCCAAACTCCAAATTCAATTTCCCGCCCACGGGGACCAACGGGTTGAGAATGCCATACTCAATGCCCCAGGCGTCCAACAGTTGCGTTTGCATGAACGGTAGATCCGAGCCGGGCGGATTGCCATTGGGCGGCCAAGCGTCGTAGCGGGCGGCGTTGGGCATGGCGCGGCGAATATGATCCACCGGCGTGGCCGCGGTGGCCGAAGGTTTCCAAGTGGCGTTGCCAGCGCTGCGCAAGGTAGGGATAGAGCGCTTTGGGCGAGGGAAAGGTGTTGTGGATGTCACAGTCGATCACCGCGGTTTTGCTAGGGGCGGCGGTCTCTTCAAAGGGCAAAGTGATGGCGGCGATAGGTCGGTCTCCTTTTGTCATAGGGACGAAAGACAGAAGGACGATGGACGAAAATCAAACGCCTAAACGTTCGTCCTTCGTCAATCGTCTATCGTCTGCTCTTCTCGAACTGATAAAACGCCCGTGCATTTCCCGCCATAATCTTCCCCAACAGCGCTGCGGGCAGAGCCAGCGGGAAGGCGTCGGCGGGGGTGTCAAATTGCCAGTGTGGATAATCTGAGGCAAACATGAGTAGATCGTCAGACTCAAGCTGCTCTAAAATTTGGCGTAAAAAGAGCGGTTCACGCGGGGCGTCGGCGGGCTGCACCGTAAGCCGCACGTGCTGGCGAATGTAGGCCGAGGGGGCGCGTTTGACCCACGGTGTGTTGTGGCGCAGCCCTTTCCACTCTTTGTCAAAGCGCCAAAATAGCGACGGCAGCCAGGTGAAGCCACTTTCGAGCAGCACCACGCGCAGATCGGGAAAGCGATCAAACGTGCCTTCGGAGACGAGGCTGAGCAGTTGCGATTGAAAGACCTGGGCCATGCCCGCATACTCTTCGGCAAAGGTGGAGGCCCAGCCCGCGGGTGTGGAAGGGAGTCCCGGCGCGCCGCCATAGTGGATGGCGAGGGCGAGGTTGTGGCGGGTGAGGGCCTGAAAAATGGGATCGTAGCGGCGGTTGCCATAGAGCGCCGCCGAGCGCACCGGCACAATGGCCTGTACAAAGCCGGGGTGATCGCCCCAGCGTTCGATCTCTTGGGCGGCCAGGGCGGGGTTCTGGCTGGGAACCACAATCGAGGCGCGCAGCTGGGCGTCTAGCATCCAGCCAATGCTCCACCTGCCAGCGGTTGAAGGCCGTCGCCAGCGCCGCAGCCAGATCTTCGTTATGCACACTGGAAACCCAATAGACCGGGGTGAGAATGGCCGTTTCCACATGCCAGGGATCAAGAATGTCCTGTTGGATCTGTGCCAGGGTAGACGCCGGGCGGTGGGCCATCGGACCGACGCGCATCAGGGCGGATCGTCAACGGCATCCCCTTCGGATAGTCGTTGGCGTCGGGACCAACAAAAGCGGATTCGTTGCAATAGTCCACCCAGTAATCGGGCAGATAGGGATAGAGCGCTTTAAGCGAGGGCAAGTCGTTGTGGATCTCGCAATCGACCACGGGCTGCGGCATCCAATCAGCCATGCCCACGGCCTGGGTGGGAACGGTAACCTGCATGGGGGTGGCTCCTTTGGTGGGAAAATTACTTTTTACTTTTCACATCTTCCCGCAATGGCACACGCACGATAATGCTCGTGCCCCGCCCTGGCTGCGAATGGATGTGCAGCGAGCCACCGACCGTCTCGGCCCGCTCCACCATCCCCGCCACGCCAAAGTGACCCTTGCGGGTAAGCTCGGTCCAACTGGCGGGCAGGGAAAATCCGTGGCCGTCATCGATAACGTACAGGTTGAGTTCGTTGGGTGTGGTCTGCAACTGCACACGAATGCTCTGTGCCTCGGCATGTTTGACTACATTGTTGAGGGCTTGCTGGCAGATCCGAAAGACGACCAACGACGTTTCTGGGGGAATCTGACCGTTGATCGCTTGCAAAGCCAACTCAATTTTAAGCTGTGGATAGGTGGACTGGAACTCTTCCACATGGGCGCGGATGGCGGCATCCAGCCCAAAACTCTCCAGGGCTGGCGGGCGCAGTTCGTTGCAGATGGTGCGCAACAGCCCATTGACACGTAACAGCCGCTCTTTGATCTCGTTGAGATCGGTCAGTGCCCTGGCGTCTTGCTGGCGATTGATCATAATTTGCAGGGCATATTGGGCCACGTACAGTTCTTGCATGGGCACATCATGTAGCTCATGGGCCAGATGGCGGCGTTCGGCTTCGCGTCCCCGTGCCAAATGGCGGCGCATCTCGGCCAAGTTGCTCTCCATGCTGCGCTGTTCCGTAATGTCCTCGATCATGGTGAGCAAAAATTGCAGCTCGCCATCAGCATTCGCCACCGTCGAACAGGTGAGGCGTCCCCATAGAATCGTGCCATCGCGGCGCAGATAGCGTTTCTCCAGCCGGAAGTGATCTATCTCCCCGGCCATCAACCGCTGCAAAAAGTCTGCGGTGATCGCCGTGTCGTCGGGGTGGGTTACATCGCTGAAATGCAGGGCGTGTAGCTCGGCTTCGCTGTAACCTAACATCTCACACATGGCCGCATTTGCCATAAGCAGCCGCGCATCCAATCCCACCACACCCACGCCAATCGCGGCGTGGTCAAAGATGGCGCGGAAGCGCGCTTCGCTCTGTTGCAGCGCCTCTTGGGCCTGTTTGCGGTCAGTAATGTCGCGGGTGATGCCCACCACTCTGGAAACCGTGCCGTCCTCATCAAAGAGGGGCACTTTTGTGGTCAGCACCCACTGTTGAACGCCAGCAGGATCCACCGCCAATTCTTCGCGGTTGAAAAGAGGTGCGCGCGTCTGGATGACGTCTTGTTCGTCGGCACGATAGTGAGCAGCCAAGTGGGGTGGAAAGATGTCCTTGTCCGTTTTGCCCAGTACGTCCGCCTGGGATTGGGCACCCAAAATACGCAAGTGGGCGCTGTTGTTAAGCAGAAAACGGCTTTCGGCATCTTTCACGTAAATATAATCAGGCAGCGTATCGACGAGGGTTCGCAACAGATTGCGTTCGCTGGCAAGCTGACGTTCACTCTCTTTGCGCATGCTAATATCGCGCAGAATGCCGCTGTAATAGGGCGCGTCATCAGTTTGCCAAGCGGCCAGCGAAAGCTCCAACGGAAAGATGCTGCCATTGCGGCGCAGCCCTTCCAATTCCAGCGTCTGCCCCAGGATGTGTGGTTGACCGCCCTGGGCCAGCCGCTCTAGGCCACGTTTATGCCCAGCTCGGAAGCTTTCGGGCATAATAAACGTAAGCAGTTGCCCTGCCATTTCGTCGGCTGTGTAGCCGAACATCTTCTCGGCGGCTTCATTCCAAAAGACCACCAGCCCATCTTGGTTAATAAGGACGATGGCGTCGGGGGCCGATCGGGCCACAGCGCGAAACTTGGCCTCGGACGCATGCAGCGCAGCGTCGGCGCGAATGCGCTCGATCACACGCCCCAGTTGTGCGCCCACATGTTTGACCAGATCCAACAGGCGCTGATCGGGCGCAGTGGGAACGGTGGTGTAAAACTCCAGCACAGCCACCACTGAGTCGCCCACGAGAACGGGAAAGGCAAACCCCGCACGCACGCCCAGATCTTTATGCTGGGCTGCACGTACAAAAGTGGTCGATCGGTGGGTATCAGCGACCCAGTGGGGTTGGCCTGTAGCGTAGACGATCCCCGGCAAACCAACACCGCTGCGGAAGCGGTTCTGCAGCGTCACCTCGCGGAAGCGTTGAAACTGTACCGCTTCAGGAAAATACCAAAGATCGCTGGGGACGAGATCGTCCTTGTTTTCGTCAAAAAGATAGGCATGGCCCACCGGCCATTCGATCAAGGCACAGATGTGTTCTAGTGCAAAGTGGATCAATTCGTTCTGACTGTGCGATCGGTTGACGGCCAGGGCGACATCTTCCAAGAGGCGAAGGGATTTTTCAGTCCAATGCTGTGCCTCTAGGTTCTTTAGCCAATGGTCCACAACCATGCTGTCGTTCTCTGCGCCATGCAGTTTTTGGGGCGGAATATAGTAGAAGTTTTTGTGCACCTCCTCGCCTATGAGTACATAGGGGTGGGTTTCGATGACCGAACGCAGCAGGGAGGGCGGGAAGGTGTTGAGATTGTATTGACAGATGGCAATGGCACCAGTCTCGGCGAAAAGGTGGCTGACTTTGCTTTCGTATTCAATCAGCCGTTCGGCTCCGGGCGGGCTTTGCAGCACCCAGGTCATCTCGCCGGTGATGCGCAGCGCGGTGTAGCCTTCCGCCTGGGCGCGAGTATTTTCAAGGTGTAGCAGCGCGATCATGCGATCTGGATCAAAAAAACCGTCGCTGAGATAGGTCTCCGCGGCGGTGCGTATCTGAAGTTGACCACAGGCGATGAGGTGGGCAGGGTCCAGGCCGTCGTCGCGCAGATAGCCGAGAACCGTTTCGGCGGAGTGCTGATCGGCAATGTAGAGTACTTTTTCGTGGTTGTGCAGACCTGCGCGGCAGGAAAGGGGTTATTTGGGCGCGGTGCTCGGCCTCAGTGCGATAAAAGCAACAGACGTGATCGCCCGGTGACAGCGTTTGCAACAGGGAGGGGCTACGGCTGACAGACACAGTTTACTCTCCAAAACCAGATAAAAGCGATTGGCAATCGGGAAGTTTGCATGATTCTCCATTGCCAATCGCTTATGGCAAAGCTTAGGCACGGGTCAAACGGCGATAGGTAATACGATGGGGTCGATCTGCGGCTGGCCCCAGACGCCGCTTCTTGTCTTCTTCGTATTCGCTGTAGTTGCCAGGGAACCAAAAGAGCTGGCTATCGCCTTCAAAGGCCAGAATATGCGTCGCCACCCGATCCAAAAACCAGCGATCATGGGAGATCACCAGCGCGGTGCCAGCAAAGGTTTCCAGCGCATCTTCCAGCGCACGCAGGGTGTTAACATCTAAGTCGTTGGAAGGCTCATCCAACAAGAGTACATTCGCCCCACTCTTGAGCATTTTGGCAAGATGAACGCGGTTGCGTTCTCCGCCAGAAAGGCTGCCCACCTTCTTTTGCTGATCCGATCCGCCAAAGGTAAAGCGTGCCACATAGGCCCGCGAGTTGACCAAACGGTCGCCCAATTTGATCTGCTCGTTGCCTTCGGAAATCTCTTCCCACACGCTCTTGTTGGCGTTGAGCGAATCCCGGCTCTGGTCCACGTAGCCCAGTTTCACGGTTTCGCCCACACGCATAACACCTTCGCTGGGGCTTTCCTGGTTCACAATCATACGGAACAGCGTGGTCTTGCCTGCGCCGTTAGGGCCGATAATGCCCACAATGGCGCCGGGTGGTACGTCAAAGGTAATGTTCTCGTAGAGCAGACGGTCGCCATAGGCTTTGGCGATGCCCTCGGCACGGATCACAATATCGCCCAGGCGTGGGCCGGGCGGAATATAGATCTCACGGTCCTCACGGGCGCGTTCCACATCTTGCGAAAGCAGATCGTTATAGGCGTTGATACGCGATTTGCGTTTGGTCTGGCGCGCCTTGGGCGACATGTGCAGCCATTCCAACTCACGGGAGAGAGTCTTTTGGCGCTGCGATTCTTGCTTCTCTTCCAGGGCCAGGCGCTGTTGTTTCTGTTCCAGCCACGAAGAATAGTTGCCCTTCCAGGGCACGCCATAGCCGCGGTCGAGTTCCAAGATCCAACCGGCCACGTTGTCGAGGAAGTAGCGATCATGGGTGACGGCGATGACCGTGCCCTCATAGTCTTGCAGATGCCGTTCCAGCCAAGCCACCGATTCTGCGTCAAGATGGTTGGTTGGCTCGTCCAACAAGAGGATGTCGGGCTTTTGCAGCAGGAGGCGGGTGCAGGGCAACCCGGCGCTTTTCGCCGCCAGAGAGCACCGAAACCTGAGCATCGCCGGGCGGGCAGCGCAACGCATCCATCGCCAATTCCAGGCGGCTATCCAGATCCCAGGCGTCAAGGGCGTCGAGTTTGTCCTGCACCTCGCCTTGTCGGTTCATCAACGCGTCCATCTCGTCGGGCGTCAGATCCTCGGCGAAGCGGGCGTTGAT
The DNA here is from genome assembly GCA_963721725.1 of uncultured Chloroflexia bacterium. Lineage (GTDB taxonomy): Bacteria > Chloroflexota > Anaerolineae > Caldilineales > Caldilineaceae > RI-153. The sequence continues at coordinate 54,422 of CAVRLX010000003.1, read as the reverse complement.
CTCGTCGAACTCGCGCAGCGATGTCCACTGTTTCTTGTGCGCCCTCTTCCACAATCTGGCGCACAGTCTTACTGTTGTCCAGTTGTGGCTCTTGGGACAAATAGCCGTGGGTGTAGCCATCCGAGAGAAAGGTCTCGCCCTCGTGGTTGTCTTCGACACCGGCCATAATGCGCAACAGGGTGGACTTGCCCGTGCCGTTGAGACCCAGCACGCCGATCTTTGCCCCGTGGTAAAAGCCCAGGGTAATGTCACGCAATACTTTGTTGCTGGGTGGATAAGTCTTGCCCACCCGCACCATTGAATAGATTACTTTTTCACTCATTGAACGTCCTTACCATGCTAAAGAGGAAGAAAATTACAGCCCATTGTAGCACGAACGATTCTATCCACGCATTTTTCCTAATGGGATATAGACCCCTTGTTACTCTTTTTTAGATTTGGCTAAGGGCATTAGTTGCCATCTGACCAGCCGCACACCTTTGCAGATTTTTGAACGCTGAACAGAACGGATTCGACCAAGATCACGAAGGGGCACGAGCGATTTTCGTGCCCCTTCGTGATTTGAATCTTCTGGAATCTGCGGCTCTAAATCTCCGCCGCTCACTTGCGATTTTGAATCCGGCTCCAAGCATCGCGCAGACCAACCGTAAAGTTGAAAATCAGTTTCTGCGGCGTCGAATCGGCGTCAAGAACATAGTAACCCTTGCGCTCGAACTGAATCGTCTCGCCGGTGGGCAGATCGCGGACACTTGGCTCCACTTTGGCGTGGGCAATTTGTAACGAATTGGGCGTGAGGTTTGCCGTAAAATCCTCGCCGTTGGGCGTATCGTCTGGGGACTCCACGGCAAAGAGATTGTCATAGACGCGCACTTGGGCATCTACCGCATGGGCCGCGCTCACCCAGTGAATGGTCGCTTTCGGACGGCGGCCATCCGGGGCCTGCCCGCCACCTGTTTCGGGATCATAGGTGCAGTGGATCTCCACGATCTCGCCACTCTCATTTTTGATCACGTCGGTGCAGGTGACGAAGTAGCCCCAGCGCAGCCGCACTTCGGTTCCCGGCGAAAGGCGATAGAACTTCTTCTCCGGCACTTCCATAAAGTCCTCGCGCTCAATGTAAAGCTCACCGGAAAAGGGAACCTGACGCGTACCAGCGCGCTCGTCTTCGGGGTTGTTGACGGCTTCGCGCATTTCGACTTCGCCCGCCGGCCAGTTGGTAATCACCACCTTGATGGGATCGATGACCCCCATACGGCGCAGTGCCGTGGCGTTGAGCGCCTGCCGAATGTGAAATTCCAACAATTGCAGTTCCACAACACTGTTGGTTTTCGCCACATTAATATCTTTGCAAAACTCGCGGATGGCCTGGGCAGGCACGCCACGTCGGCGCATCCCGGCCAGCGTGGGCATACGCGGATCGTCCCAGCCGCTGACATGGCCCTCCTCCACCAGCCGAATCAGCTTGCGCTTGCTGACAATCGTATAGGTCAACACCAAGCGGGCAAACTCGATCTGCCGCGGGTGCAGATCCGCTTCCAGCCGGTCAAGATACCAATCATAGAGCGGGCGGTGATCTTCATATTCCAGCGTACACAGCGAGTGTGTCACCCCTTCAATTGCATCGCTCTGTCCGTGCGCCCAATCATACATGGGATAGATGCACCACGTGTTGCCTGTGCGTTGGTGTTCGGCGTGCCGAATGCGATACATCACGGGGTCGCGCAGGTTGATATTGCCTGACGTCATATCGATCTTGGCCCGCAGCACCTTCTCGCCGTCGGGAAATTCGCCGCTTTTCATGCGTTCCAGGAGATCGAGATTTTCCTCAACCGAGCGATTGCGATACGGACTTTCTCTGCCCGGCTCGGTGAGCGTGCCACGATAGTCGCGCATTTCGTCGGCGCTGAGATCGTCCACATAGGCGTCACCTTGGCGGATCAACTGCTGTGCCCAGGCGTAAAGTTGGTCGAAATAGTCCGAGGTATAAAGGATGTTGGCCGGTTCATAGCCAAGCCAGCGCAGATCGCGGATCTGGGCATCCACATACTCCTGCTCTTCCTTCACCGGGTTGGTATCATCGAAGCGCAGGTTGCAAATGCCGTTGAAATCCTCGGCCACGCTAAAATCCTGGTAAATGGCCTTGGCGTGCCCAATGTGCAGATAGCCATTGGGTTCGGGCGGAAAACGTGTCTGCACGCGCCCGCCAAAGCGGCCTGTACGCACATCTTCGGCCACAATCTCACGGATAAAATCCAGCGGCGCGTTCTCCTCGCCAGGGGTCTCTTCAGGGTTCTTGTCAGTCATCTATCTTTCCCATCTATATCAACTGTTAAATCAGATTCCACTCAGCATAGCGCGAAAGGCTTCCCCTATAGGAAGCATTCCCCCACTGGATTGTAGGCGGTATCTTGGCTTTAGGCAAGAAAAAGGCCATTGTCCACGGCTGATCTTTGTGCAGGGTCCGGGAAAAGGCGTATACTGCGACGAATTGCGAGTTGCAAATTGCGTAGTCGGTCGTCCGCCGTCCATCCTGAAAGCTGCCACTGTGATCCTTCAACTTGCCGAAATTTTCATCAACATTGTTGTTCCCGTCTTTACGCTGGTGATGATTGGCTACGTTGCCAGCAACCGTCTGGGGCTAGAATCGCGCACGCTCACCCGCTTCGCCTATTTCATTCTCGTGCCGTCGTTTGTCTTTAACCTGCTCAGTGTGGCCGAGGTGGATGTGCGTAAAACTGTACAAATGGTCGCCTATATTGTCCTGGTCCATGTGGCTGTGGCCTTGTTGGGTTTTGGCGTGGCAACGCTGCTGCGCCGCTCTGCCGAGATGGTGGGCGCGTATGTGGTGGTAGCCGTCTTTGGCAACGTGGGCAACTTTGGCCTGCCCATCATCGAGTTTCATCTGGGCAAAGATGCCATGGTAGTGGCTACGCTCTATTTTCTCTCCATCACTGTGGTGGCATTTATCATCGGCGTTGCCGCCGCCACCTGGCATCGGGGCGGTGGCTTGGGCGCAATCTTAGCCGTCTTCAAAACACCGGCGCTGCTGGCATTGGTCCCCGCGCTGTTGGTCAACGTGAGCGGCGTTGACCTGCCCCTCTTTTCTCGCGCAGCACTACGTTGCTCGCCAATGCTATGGTCCCCACCATGTTGGTGACGTTGGGTGTGCAACTTGCCAACACGCGCAACGTGGTTTTCACCAAAGATGTCCTGATCGCCAGCGCCATCCGTCTACTCGGCGGCCCGCTCATCGCCTATTTGCTGGTAATCCCCTTTGGGCTGACCGGCCTGGAACGCAGCGCTGGGATCTTGCAGGCCGGGATGCCCGCCGCCGTGCTGGCCTCGATCATCGCTCTGGAACACAAACTGCTCCCCGATTTTGTGATCACCACTGTGCTTTTTTCCACCCTCGCCAGCCTTGTCACGCTGACTTTGCTCCTCGCCTTTGTATAGCGCCCATAGCAAACCGCAGAGATTTTAACGCAAAGGTGCAAAGGTGCAGAAGCGCAAAGGGCAGAAAGGGGATGCCTATCGTGATTTCCCATGCTTCTCAAAGATGCGCAGAAATCTGCCCCATCCTTCCCCTCTGCTTTCTATCGTAATTGTTCAGGGTGCGACGCACTCGCCAGGACAAGCGCAGGCTAGAAATTCTGCGTGGCGAGTGCGTCGCACCCTGGACCTGGATAGGTTCTATCTACCTGCTTGGGAAGCGATTGGACAGGCACGCTTGGTCAACGGTATATATACTCCCAGCTTGTTGTGTCGCGCTACAGCTTTCTCCGTTGATCCAACCTTCTATGGACATTCACATCCTTTGGGTAATGGGCTGGCCGTGGCGGCCGCTGACGCTTTTGGTCGTGCTTGGGGTGGCCGTGCTCTATGCGCTGGGCTGGTCGCAGATGCGCCGTGCCCAGCCGGGACTTGCCACGCCAGCGCGGCTGGGGAGCTTTGCCGCCGGGCTGGGCGCGGTGACGCTTGCCATGCTCTCGCCACTCTACCCATTGCAAACCGAACTCCTGGCTGCACGTGTTGCCCAACAAATTCTGTTGGGCATTATTGCCCCGCCTTTGCTCTGGTTGGGCTGTCCATTTCATCTCATCGTGTGGGGACTGCCCGCCGCTGTGCGCCGCCAAGTGACGCGCGGGGTGGTGCGGCCTGGCACCCGCCGTCAATGGGTGCGGCTACTCACCCGCCCGGCGCTGATCTGGCTGGGCACCGTAAGCGTTTTCCTGATCTGGCATGATCCGCAGACAGTGGGTTGGCTCATGCACAGCGCGTGGATCTATGGCGTGGCTCTCTGGATTTTCTTTCTCACCTATCTACTCTTTTGGTGGCATCTGCTGGGAACTGGCCCGCGCCTGCATCGGGCGTTGCCTGCGGGCATGGCCTTCGTCTATGTAATCTTGGGCGGCGAAGTGCCCAACATGGTGACTGGCATCACGCTTGCTTTTCAATCCAGCCCTATCTATGCGGGCTATGCCAGCCAGTGGCCGATGATTGCGCTTTCGCCCATCCAAGATCAGATGATCAGTGGCGGCATGATCTGGCTCACCGGCAGCTTCGCCTACATTTCCACAGCGATTGTCCTGCTCAGCCGTCTCTTTCGCGCTGGCGATCATCCGCCACGCCTGCCCCTGCACTGGGACGCCACCGAGCGCACCATCGCCCCGGGCCTGGAACATCGTGTGCTGCCAAAGTCGATGCGCAAGAGTTGATCCACGGAACCTGTGATGCAGAGGACGAAAGACGAGGGTTTAGGTTCCTGTCAAGGCGGCAGGAGCCTAAACCCTCGTCTTTCGTCTTCGGTCTTTCGTCTTCGGTCTTTCGTCTGCCGCCCTACACCGGCTGCGCGTAGCTCGGCGTGTTGGCATAACGATTCATGCCTAGCTTCAGGTGTAGACTGCGACCGGGCGGCAATGTCACCTCGAACGTTTTGCCATCAATCGGTTGCATATCTCCACTTTCCAGATTCTCCGCCGTTGTAAAGGTGTGTTCGCCAAAGGCCCCAGCCTGCACAATCAACCGCCGTTCGTGGCTGGGATTGGTGTTGATCAACTGCACCGTGGTGCTTTCCGCATCCAGCGCGGGGACCAGCGCCGCCACGTCGGCGGGCAAGCCAGGGCGACGTTCCAGCGCGTCAAAATAGCGCAGGCGCACATGCAGCAGTCCGCCGTGATAGATAATCTGCGGCCCGCCACAGGTCAGTTGAATCAGTCCCTCGGTGTGAACCGGGTTCACATCTTGCCAGTGATGCACGTCCCAATCTTCGGGGTTGCCGGTGTCGGCGCGCATCTTGTCCATGCGCCGCAACGCCTCGGCGTATTGCTCCTCCAAAATGCGGCGCGGATAGTCGGGGTTGCGCCCGTCGATGTAGCAATACCAGGGGCCAAAATGCAGATCATCGCCTTTGGAGCGCCCTGGCTTCACATGGAGCCAGTCGGTACGGGTTTCGGGCAGCGCATCCACACGCGCTTTGTCGCGCGGATCTTGCGACATGTACCAGATCTGCGAAGCGTGCTTTGGCTCCATGGGTCGCCATGCCGTCCAGCCCTCGTCGGTGCGGCGATAGGGAACCAACAGCCGCCCATCCTCTTCGCGGCCCAGCCCGATCAGATAATCCAATTGCCCACGCGGGATGTCGAGATAGCCCATGTCGCCGGTGAGCAGCACAGCGTTCATGGCGGCAATGGTCAACGGCTCGATGATGGTCATAAAGCCGTGGGGCCAGCGCCAGCCGTAATAGCCGCCCCACCATTTGCCGCCCAGGGTTTCGCCGATTTCCCCATTCGGCCCCACGTTATCCGGGCAGATGCCACCGTTGCGCTGGATCCGATCCGCCCACGCTTCCAGATAATCCACCACCCAGCGGCGATAGCGGTCGTCGCCGGTGTAGAGAAAAGCATTGGTGATCAGACTCGTGCTGGTCAGGTTGAGCGGCACGTCACAGCGCATCATACGCTCGTTGATAGCATCGAGAATTTTGGCGAAAACAGCGTCATCATTCCACTCGGCTTTGGGCACAGTCTCGCCGCGCTGCCACGGCTCCATCTGTGTGGGGATGTCTAGATCGTCAAAAGGCACGGGATATTCGCGCAGCACCCAGCGGTGCGTGGCCCAATCGGCGGCTGTGTTCTCGAAGCGAGGGCCGCGGCTGCCGGTAATGGGCGAGCGGATCATGCGCTTTTCGGCGTCCCAATTGCCCGGAGTCTGCTTGCGTACATGGGCCAGCTCAGGATGGGTCAGATCCAGTTCTTCGTCCATGTAGAAACTGGCAAAGCGCAACGCCCGCGCCCTGTCCTGCTGGCGCTGGGGATCGGCCAGGCCAAAGTAGTAAAAATAGATACTCGATTCGCCGTGGTGCATCCAATCATAGTAGCCATCGAACTCGCGCCAGACCTGCCCGTAATTGGTAAACTGGCGGGTGATGGCATCCCACAAAAAGCGGCTGCGTTCGTGTAGATCGGTTGCACCGCCCAGCGCGTAAAAAAGCGGCCAGTTGTGATAGCTCTCATAGGCGTCATCCGAGCCGTCCATGCCCGGCCATTCCTCGCGCCAGATAAAAGTGCCGTCGGCGCGGGCATAGCGCGCTTGATAGAGCGGCGCGGCCTCGTTCATCACGGCGATTAAGTGGCGTTGGCGCAGCGCCCACTCAGGAATGGGGGCGCGCGCCGTTGCCTGCATCGAAAAAGACATTGGGATCTCCTCTGTGGGTTGGGATTGGGAACCTTCGTTGATTGTAGATCAGGAAGAGTTGCCGATCAATATTAGCCGCGCTAGGGTCTAATTCAGATTGGGCGAACATTCCGGGAATCGAGGACAACGGCCCCGTGTCGAGGACCATCCCCTGCTCCATTCCCGGAATGCTGACTCCCTGCCTCCAAGTTGAATTGCACCTCGCTTCCCACCGTCTAGGTCACGGTAATCTCCACCGCGTGGGCGGCGTTGTTGCCATAGCCCAGGCGGTTGGAACGATGGGCCAGGGGTTGTGTGTTGCCGTGGGAATCGGTGGCGCGCCGCGGATCGTGTAGTCACCGGCGGCGGACGGCTGCCAAGTGTAGCGCCAGGCTTGAAGCGTGTATGGCGCGCTCTGGGCGTCGAGGTCTGCATCCTTCCACTCTTCGGCATCGGTGGAGATCTCCACGCGCACGACCTGCCCTGTGCCCGTCCAGGCCACACCTTCCACGTTGACCGAGCCATGCACTTCGGCCTGATTGGCGGGAGTGTGGATCAAGGCGCGCACCTGCATTTTGGAAAGGGGTTCGCCATCGGGGGCGTAATCGTCGTCCCAATAGACGTACTGATAGGTCTGAAAGTAGCCATCAAAGGGGCGCGTAATCAGCCGGATCTGTTGCAGCCATTTGACTGCGGCCATGCCATACCAGCCAGGTACCAGCAGCCGCAATGGATATCCGTGCAAGGGCGTCAGCGGCTCGCCGTTCATGGCCCAGACCAGCAGTGTATCCGGGTGCAGGGCCACACTGAGCGGCAGGCTGCGCTCATAGCGAATATCCTTCCCCCCGGCAGAGCCAGCATCTGCCCCCACAAAGAGCGCTTCCACAGCGTCGTCCCCAATGCCTGCCCGCTCCAATACGGCCGCCAGGGGGGTACCTGTCCAGTCGGCGGCGCTGATGGCGCCCATGTCCCAGGGCGTGCCCGCGGGTTTGGGTGTCATGTAGATGCGCGCATTGCCCGCACATTCCAGGGCCACGCGGATCGTGCGCGCGGGCAGTGCCTGGATTTCATCGAGGCGGAGCGACAACGGCTGGGAAACATCCCCGTTAATGTGGAGTTGAAAACTGCTTATCTCTACCTCTGGCATCTCAAAATGGTTACGTACATAAAAAAGGGACGTAGGTGTCACCGCTTGCTCCAGGGCTGGCAGCGGGGTTGCGGCGTTAAAGGGGTGTTCGGTGACTGTGTGTAGTGTGTGGCTCATGAAATGATCTCCTTTGATGTATTCATAGGTATTCAGCGTTGAATAACGAAAATCTAGCGTTAAAAAGAACGGCAGCCCTCGTGGTGAAGGCTGCCGTTTTGGATACCAAGGTACGCGATCATACAAGGACAACAACAACAGGGGGTGCAAGGATAGGGTAATGCGAAACGAGTCGATGTCGATAGACTATTCATTCCTCTTTACTCCTTATCTTCATCAAACGGCATAATAGAGAATGGCACGCGCCTACGGCTGGAAGGGTGACAGAAACGCACCGTCAATCACCTCGATGGCTCCCTCGCCACGTTGCCAGCCTACGGCCAGATTATCCTTGCCATCGCCCTGTTTGTGTAAGGCTTCGATGTAATACTTTTTGCCCGCTTCTAGCCGAATGGAGCCGGATGCCTGTTCGCCGTAGCGGTCCCATTCGCGCAGACCGCTCCATTTAGACACACCGGCAATATAGACTGCATTGTCGGGGGTTTCATCCGTGCTGAGCCAGAGGCCGCTATTGTCATCGCTGGTAATGTAGAAGCGATAGTCGCCAGTGACAGGCGGGTGGACATAGCCACGAATGCGGCTGCCATAGTCCGGTTCCAGCGTGCGATAGGTCTCGAATGACGTAAGTTGTTCGCTGCCATTGGGCGCGTTCGGGTAGCCGCGCGCCTTGCGCAACGATTGCAGCGATGTTCCGCCAATCCCGGTCCAATATTCACGCAGAATTGTGCCTTGCCCACTTCCGGCGACTGCCGTGACAGCAGCCGCGGCAGGCGACGCTGTGGGGGATGCCGCAGCCGCGGGTGATGTCGTGACTGTGGGGGATGCTGTCGTTGCATCTCCCACAGTCACGATTTCCGCTTCGATCTCGGCGCTGTCGATCTCGGTGCTGTCGATCTCGGCGCTGTCGATCTCGGCCTCGCCATAGCGCACCGTCAAAGTGGTATCCGCCTCGCCAATCGTGATCTCGTGCGAAGCCGCGCCGCCGTCCGACCAGCTTTGGAAGGAGGCTCCGCGCGCCGTGGCCGGCGCGCCCAGGCTGCGCTTGGCGTTGGCATAGGTCTGCACCGTAAACGGCGTCGTGTAGGGGCTGCCCCCATAGGTGAGCGCAACCCCGCTGGGCTGCGATGTAATGGTATAGAGGACCTCGCGTGGCGCACATCCACACAGGCACGGCCCTGGAGATTGCCCGCATCGGTGGCGATCAGGCAAAGTTCAATATAGGTGTTGTCGCCGTGATCCTCAAAGGTGAACGTGCCCTCGCTGCCCTCGGCTTTCACATAATCATAATGAATATGCTCGGCATGGTGCAGCACGCCTTCCCAGCGCAGACTATCACTGCCCAACTCTCCATCTTCGGCATCGCTGGCTTTGCCGCGGAAGGCAATGGTTTCGCCAATCGCGAAACGGTTGGCAGCGGTGGGCGCGCTGATCTCGACGCTGGGCGCTTCGTTGCCCACGTTGATCACAATTTCTTGGGTGGAGCTTTCGTTGCTGGTGTCGGTGACGGTGAAAGTCACTGTGTACTGCCCCGGCTCGCTATAGATATGGCTGGGATCGGCGGCGCTGCTCTTTTTGCCGTCGCCAAACTCCCAGCGGAAGAGCAGCGGATCGTTGTTGGGATCGTAGCTTTTGCCGCCTTTGAACTGAACGCGCAGCGGCGGGCGTCCACTGCTGGGCGAAGCCGTAGCCACGGCGGTGGGTGGGCCGTTCTCTTCGCCCCGATAGCTGACGCGGAAAAGTGCGCCCTCGGTGATGGAAAGCAGATAGAGCGAGCCATCAGGCGCGCTGCTCAACTGCACCGGCCCCGTGAAACCGCTGCCAAAACTCTCGGTCATCACCGTGCCATCGTCATCCACCAACAACCGCTCAATGGTGGCGACGTTGAACTCGGAATAGAAAAACTGGTTGACATAGCCCGCCGGGAAGTTGCCCGCCCGGATGAAATCGCCGCCCAACGCCGCGCCGCGTCCCTTTTCGTGTTTATAGGCAAAGTAGGGCGGCGTCATCGGCCACGAACCGCTGAGCACCGGTTGACATTCGGGATCGAAAGCATTGGGCACTTCACCTTCAAAACAGGGCCAGCCCAAGTTCGCGCCGGGGGGAATGCGGTTGATCTCCTCCCATTTGGCGTTGCCCACATCCGTGCCAAAGAGTTCGCCTGTCACCGGATGAAAGCCAAAGCGCCAGGGGTTCTTCATGCCCAGCGCAAAGACTTTGGAGACGTTGCTGTTGAGGTCGCCGTTATAAAACGGATTGTTGGGGTAGCCCTGGCCGTTGAGCGGATTAATACGCAGAATCTTGCCCGCCAGCACGTTGAGATTCTGGGCGCGCAGGCTGCCCCAGCCATAGTTAATGCCGTCGCCGCTGCCAACATAGAGCGCGCCGTCGGGGCCAAATCCCAGCGATCCCATGCTATGGACCGACCCTTCGTTGGGCACGCAGTCTTGCACCGGATTCATGACGGCGTCATAACAGGTGTAGGGCGGAGTATCTAATTTGGCGGGATTGCCAATCGTGGCGGCGTTGCCGTTTGCGCCCAGGATTACCACTTCCGTCTCTGGGCGTGCCACGTTGAGATTGGCGCGATCCGCCTCCACACGCACCACACGCGAGACACGCGCGCCGTTGGTTCCCGCCAGTTCAGGCGGTTCATAGACATAAGCTAGATAGACATAGGGCGTGGCCGGGAAGCGAGGATGCACCGCCACATGCAACAGTCCACGGTCGCCCACGGTGTTCACTTTGCCGCTCAAATCAAGAAAGGGCGTGGAGAGCAGTTGCCCGTTCTGGACCACGCGCACAGTTCCGTTTTTCTCGGTGATGAAAATGCGGCCATCTGGCGAAAGGGCAAAGCCTGTGGGCAATTTCAGCCCGGACACCACTGTTTCGCGTACAAAGCCAGGGGGCAGATGATAAGGGTTGCCTTCGGCCTGGGTGGGCGTAGAGCCAGAGAGCATGAGGCTGGCAAATAGAACCAACCCAATCAAGAGACGAGGAAAATATCGACGTGTCCAAATCATAACTAGTCAGAGTACTCCATAAAAATTAACGCAAAGGCACAAAGATGCAGAGCCGCAAAGTAGAGCGAGAATAGGAATCCCGTAAGTAATCTAGATAGGTGCAATCCAGATAGCGGTTGATTATGTTGACTTTTGCACGTTACATTTTGCCTTCTATCGCCGCCGGGGCACTTGTCCACAACGGCGTTGGCGGGTAGAATGCAATTGACCGCTATTGTAGTCCACTTGTCCCGTGTGGACAAACAAAGCGCCTTTTTGGAGACCATTCACCCCCATCGCAGAGTATCATCCATGAAACTAGCTGTTACTGATCTACCCCGTGTTGTTTTGTTGGGTGTTCCTTCCGACGAAAATTCGTCCTTTCTACGCGGCGCGGCCCAAGCCCCGGCGGCGATCCGGGCGGCGCTCCACTCCCCTTCGGCCAATCTGTGGAGCGAAACCGGCCTGAATTTGGGTCAGGAAGAGCGCTTTGTGGATAGCGGTGATCTTGACTTGCCCGCTGGCGCGGCTGCCTTCGAGATCATCTCGCACGCAGTGGCGAGCGTGCTTGACCATGATCACCGTGTGTTGGCGCTGGGCGGCGATCACGCGGTGACCTTTGCGCTGGTGCGTGCCTTTGGGCAGAAATACCCCGATCTCACAATCTTGCACATTGATGCCCACGGTGATCTCTATGATGAATTTGAGGGCAACCGCCTCTCCCATGCCTGCCCGTTTGCGCGGATCATGGAAGCTGGGCTGGCCCGGCGTTTGGTGCAGATCGGCATCCGCACGTTGAACGATCACCAGCGCGCCCAGGCCCGGCGCTTCGGCGTGGAAATTCAAGAGATGCGCCATTTTGACCCGGCCATTGTGGAAAGCCTGCGCGGGCCGCTCTATCTCAGCCTCGATCTAGATGGGTTGGACCCCGCCTTTGCCCCCGGCGTTTCCCATCACGAGCCGGGCGGCCTGTCGACGCGACAGGTGATCGACGTGATCCAAAGAATATCTGTGCCGTTGGTGGGTGCAGATATCGTGGAACTCAACCCGGATCGCGATCTCAACGGCGTCACCGCCATGGTGGCTGCCAAGTTGTTGCGCGAAATCGTGGCGGTGATGGTGCGGACGTGACGCCTATCGCTTTTTCTTTCCCACGGAGGTCCCATGCCTGTAAGCGATTCTTTCAAAGTCTATGTGTTGGAGCAGATCAACGAGGTGCAGCCGGTGCGGTCGAAGCGTATGTTCGGCGGTGTCGGAATCTGGACGTTGGATTCGGATCTCTTCTTTGCCGTGATGGCCGACGACATGCTCTATTTCAAAGTGGATGACAGCAACCGGGCCGACTATACCGGGCGTGGCATGGCGCAGTTTATGAATATGCAATACTACGAAGTGCCCGGCGAAGTGCTGGACGATCTCGATGAGCTGGCGGCGTGGATAGAAAAATCATTGGCGACGGCACAGAAAAAGAAGCGCAAATAGTGCTATCAATTCGGATCAAAATCCACCAAAAACTCCACTTGGCAAAGTAGGTTGCATGACTGATTGGATTCTCCCGCTAGACAGCCCACTCCTCACCCCCGCCGTGGGCGGTGGCAAAGCGGCCAACCTCACCCGTCTGTTGAAAGCAGGATTTAGCACACCCGCCGGTTTTGTGATCACCACAGCCGCGTACCAGGAATTCGTACGCGCCAACGGGCTGGGACCGGTCATCTCTGCCATCTGGGAGCGCATCGATCCGGCCAATCCACAAAGCTACGAAGCGGCAGACAAGCAGATCCGCACTCTCTTTGCCAATGGAAACTGCCCCAGCGAGATCCGCAGTGCCATTCTTGCCACCTATGAGCAGGATATCCCCACGGATGTTTCGGTGGCGGTGCGGTCTTCGGCCACGGGCGAAGACATGACCGACGCCTCGTTTGCCGGTCAACACGAGACCTATTTGGGCGTGGTAGGGCGGCAAGCGCTGCTGTCGGCCGTAATCAAATGTTGGTCCAGCCTGTGGACGGCGCGCGCCCTGGCCTATCGCATGGGCCACCGCTTGGAACCTGACACTGTGGCAATGGGTGTCGTAGTGCAACAGATGCTCCCCGCCAAAATGTCCGGTGTCCTCTTCACCCTTGATCCTGTTTCTGGCGATCCCGACGAAATGGTGATCAACGCTACCCTGGGGCTGGGATCGGGGCTGGCCGAGGGCAAGTTGACGCCGGACACCTTCACCGCCGCCCGTGATACTGGCGATATTTTACACGAGAAACTGGCCGACAAAGCCGTGATGATCCGTGTAGAAAAGGGCCGATTGGAAGAAGTGGAAGTGGCCCCGGAACTCCGGCGCAAACCGTCACTGACCCACTTACATATCTCGGCGCTGGTGATGATGGGCAAGCAGATCGAAAGCCTCTTTGGCACACCCCAGGATGTGGAATGGGCGATTGTGCGTAGCCGCCTCTATGTGCTCCAATCTCGTCCCATCACCGCCAGCGGTTTCCTCTCCTACGTTGCTCCCGGCGACGATGCATGGCCGCCGCTTTCGAATCCCGTCTCCCAGCCTTTCGACCTGTGGACCCAATCCGATCTGGGCGAGCGTTGGCCCGAACCCCTTACCCCGTTCACGTGGTCCACGTGGCAGCCGCTCATCGAACGCAGCATGAGTGCCATCTTTGCGCCGCTGGGCACGGCTTTTCTGGCCCAGTTTCAATGGGTGAAGCGCGACTTTGGCCGGGCCTATCTCAACGAAGGCGCGCTGGCCTATGCCCTGCACCAAGGCTATGGCCTGCCTGCCACCTCCTTTGCCGACGGGCTGGGCAGCGTCCCCAAACTGGCCCAGCGTTACCGTGCTTGGCGCTGGGGAACTGTGTTGCGGCACGCGCCCTCTCTGCTTAAGTTGTCGCTGGGCTGGGAACGGCAGATCAAGCGGTTTGCCCAAGATTTTGCCACAATCGAGGCGTGGGTGGATGCCTTCATGCGCCGCGATCTGGCTGAAGATGATGATGGCGCACTTTGGCACGAAGCCCAGGGCCTCTGGCAAGATCGGCTGGAGACCTATATGCGCTATCACGGCGCGGTGACCTCCACCTCGCTGAGTGCCTACAATACCATGGAGGCAACCCTGCGTCGCTGGCTGGGCGATGGAGCGGCGTTGCGCGGGTTGGTGGTGGGGCTGACCGGCATTCTTCAGGCCGAGATTGTGCCTGCCCTGTGGGAAATGGCAACGCTGGCCGCCCAAAGTGATCTTGTGCCCACGCTCTTGGCCCAAGATGCCAGCGCTGCCTTCCTCCACCTGCGCGCCGACGCTATGGCGAAACCATTTCTGGCCCGCTTGGCAGGCTTTTTGCAACGCCACGGCCACCGTTGCGCCAGCGAAGCCGAGTGGATGCGTCCGCGCTGGGTAGAAGATCCCGTCCAGGTCATCGCCCAAGTGGTCACCTATCTGCGCTCCGGCGATTCTTTTGACACTGTGGGAGCCGAGGCCCAACAGATCGAGCGCCGTCAGGCCACCACGCGCCAAGTGGAAGCGCGACTGAATCCCTTTCAGCGACTTTACTTTCGTTGGGCGCTGGCACGTCTACATCGGCTGTTGCGCATGCGCGATAACGGTCAGCATTATCTTGTGAAGTTGGCGTTGCCCATGCGCCGCGTCTACGCCACGCTGGGTGAACGCTGGGCTGCACGTGGATGGCTGGCCCAGCCCGATGATTTCTTCTTCTTGGTGCCGGCAGAGATCGATGCCGTCATCGCCGAGGGCTGGGTGGCGGTGGACGATTTGAATCTGCTGCGGCGTGTGCGCGAGCGGCGGCTGGCCTGGACGTATTGGATGGCACACGCAGACTTCCCCGAAGTGCTGGACGCCGAAGGCAAACCTGTGGCTGCCGTTGTGCCAATGATCGACGGCCAAGTCCTCACTGGGATTGCCGCCAGCGGTGGGCGTGTGGAGGGTGTGGCCCGTGTGGTGCTTTCGCCCAAAGATGCGTTCTTGCTGCGCCCCGGCGAAATTCTTGTCACCCGCGCCACCGATCCGGGCTGGACGCCCGTCTTTTCGCTGATCGGCGGCATTGTACTGGAGGTGGGCGGGCAGCTTTCGCACGGCGCCATTGTGGCACGTGAATATGGACTGCCTGCCGTGGTCAACGTGCTTGGGGCCACACGCCGCATCCAAACTGGACAACGCATCACTGTGGACGGCACGGCGGGCAAGGTATTTTGGTATTGAGTGAATGGCGAATGGCAACCAATCTATGCAGGTCTAGGGTGCGACGCACTCGCCAAGCGTAGATTGATTGTAAAAGCGTGTGTGGCGAGTGCGTCGCACCTGTATAAGTTACTCACGAATCACGGAGACCCCCATGACTGAAACCAACGATTTGCATCAATTGCTCAACACCCTGCCGCAGGTGGGCGAAGTAGTCTGGATTGGGCTGCGACCGGCACGGCGACAACCGCCACAATCTGTGGATCGCGCCGAGGTAATCGCTGCCCACGGGCTGGTGGGGGATCGCTTTCGCGGGCGGGCCGACAGCAAGCGCCAGATTACGCTCATCCAGGCCGAGCATTTGGTGGCGGTCGGCTCCATGCTGGGGCGAGAGACCGTCGATCCTGGCCTGACCCGGCGCAACATTGTCGTGCGCGGCCTTAATTTATTGGCGCTCAAGGACAAGCAATTTCAGATCGGCACGGCCATTTTAGAGTATACTGGCCCTTGCCATCCCTGCTCGCGCATGGAAGAAGCCTTGGGGCCGGGTGGCTATAACGCCATGCGCGGCCACGGCGGCATCACGGCGCGGGTCGTCCAGCCGGGGACAATTGCGGTGGGCGACGCCGTGAATGGAAGCAATAAGGAGTAATCAGTAACTCTTGTCGGGCCACTGATCATCCATGATAAATCACAGGTAAATCACACGGTAAATCACACGGTAAATCACACGGTAAACGAGAGCTTACTTGTTACTCGTTATTCTGTAAGAGAGGACTGCAAAAAATGATCCGCTCCCTTCCCCTCTGTCTGATCTCGCTTTTCTTGCTCTGTGGTTGTGCGGCCCTTCCGCCGCTGGTAGGCAGCCGCTTTGTAACAGAACCCATCCCGTCTGCACAGACGCCGACGCCCGTCCCGGCCAGCCTCAGCGCCGCTGATCTGCCAACATTCCGCCCCAACGAGGTTGGCTGGATTCTCGTGTTGGAATATCATTTGATCCTGCCAGGCGAAGATAGCACCTATAGCCGCACGCCCGAATCGTTGCGCGCCGATTTGGAATGGCTGCACCGCAATGGCTATTATCCCATCC
This sequence comes from uncultured Chloroflexia bacterium, assembly GCA_963721725.1. GTDB lineage: Bacteria > Chloroflexota > Anaerolineae > Caldilineales > Caldilineaceae > RI-153. The sequence continues at coordinate 38,208 of CAVRLX010000003.1, read as the reverse complement.
GTTTTCGCGATCTCACTAGCCGCATGATTGACGTGCCGGCGGGCAGATCCCCGGTGGTCTTGACCTTTGACGATTCGGACATTAGCCAGTTTCGCATCCTGGCCGATGGCTCGGTTGATCCCACATCGGGCATGGGCGTCTTGCTGACCTTTGCCGAGGAACACCCCGACTTTCCCGCCGTGGCGACGTTCTTTCCGCTGCTTGAGGTGGACGCACCGGAGCGCATTCTGTTCGGCCAGCCCGAACACGCCGACGCCAAACTCAGGCAGATCGTGGACTTGGGCGGCGAGGTGGGCAGCCACACCGTCAGCCACGAGCGGATGGATCTAGCAGGCGAAGATCGCATCCGCTGGCAACTGGCCCATTCGCAGCGCTGGCTGGAGGAGCGCATTGGCAATGGCTATACCGTGGTGAGCTTGTCGTTGCCTTTTGGCGGCTATCCGCTCAACGATGCGTTGCTGCGCAGCGGCGAATCTGAGGGCATCGCCTATGCCTATACCGGCGCGGCCAAAGTGGCCGGAGACGCCGCATGGTCGCCCTTTTCAGACCAGTTTGACCCCTATTACGTGGACCGCGCCCAGGCCATCCCCGATTATATTGATAGCCTCTACGCCATGTTTGAACGCCGACCCACGCTGAAATTTATCTCCGATGGCGATCCCAACACCATCACCGTTCCCAGCGAAGCCACGCTTGATCCCGAACAACAGGGGATTTTCGACGAAGTGCGCTGGGCAGGGCAGTATGAAATCGTGCGTTACGAGCGGGAATAAATTTTAACGCAGAGGCCCAGAGTCGCGGAGGTGCAGAGACGCAAAGCTCTGCACCTCCGCGACTCTGCATTAAAATTCACGCCTGAAGAGTCGTAGCTTCGGGATTTTTGACGTTCTGCTCAAAATAGCGGCCCCAGTGCGGGTTGCGTCCGTCCATGTCGATGAAGCCATATTCGTCGGACAGCCCCCACGAGCTATACGTCCCGCCGGATTTCTCCATGACGGCGGGATCGGCGGCCAGCGCTGCCACCGCTCGCCCCACAAAGTAGGGCGTCTCCGAGGCGATGAAATGGGGTTCCACTTTGGCCCCGTCCGGCCAATTGGCTTCCGTCACGCCGAACAGGTCAAGCATGGCCTCGGAACGCAGAAAGCCCGGTGTCAGGGCCAGCGCCGTGACGCCGTGAGGACGCAGTTCCTGGGCCATGGTGTGGGCAATGCGCATCACCGAAATTTTCGCCAGATCATAAAAGAACGACCCACGATAGTCCCATGTGTCGCCGTCGGTAATCTCGATAATTAGACCATGTCCCTGGGCCACCATCAGCGGCGCAGCCCAGCGGCTGGTGATCATATGCGTGTGCAGCCCCAATTGTTGCATACGCAGCCCCTGGTCCACGGAAAGCTCCCAGAATTTCTTGCCCCAGGTCGAAACATCATCGGCCCCCCAAATGTCATTGACCAAAATGTCGAGATGTCCTTGCTCTGCGTGAACGTTCTCGAACAAGGCTTTCACTTCAGCTTCCACCAAGTGATCGACGCGCACGGGGATACCCACGCCGCCGTAACTCTCCACCATTTCGGCGGTCTCCTCAATCGTCTCCGGGCGATCCATTTCCGAGCGCTGCCCGCGCACACTGCGCCCCGTGCAATAGACCGTGGCTCCCGCTTCGCCCAGCATACAGGCGATGCCGCGCCCGGCCCCGCGTGTTGCGCCGGCCACCACGGCGATTTTGCCCTGTAATGGTTTCATAGGGTTTCCTCTGTTCTCGAATGTATCGATATTGCCTAAAACTACATGTCTATCATGACAGAAAGTCTTGCCAATGCCTGTCATCTTTTAGGACGATTTTTGGAATATCTCTCGGAAAATTTATACCTGTTCAGGTGCGACGCACTCGCCAGGACAAGATCGGGCTAGACATTCTGTGTGGCGAGTGCGTCGCACCTTGGACCTGCATAGATACAAAATTCCTTCTTATTTTTGTCTCGGGGCTGGCTCTTCTGCAAATCTGCGTAATCTGCGGACCCCCTCTGAAAATCGGTAGCACAAAAAATAGACTACAGTTTGTTCTGTCTCTGAAGACGTGATAGAGTCCTTGGGGTACTGTTTCATCATTATCCCCAGACAAAGCAGAGCCGGACGAAAGGAAAGAGAGATGGCGAATTCCATCATAATAAAGCAGGTGGGCAAAACCGCAATGCACGTCTCGCGATTGGGGGTGGGGACGGCCCCCATTGGCAATCTTTATCAGCCGATCCCCGCCGCCCAGGCCACGGAAATGATCCAGTGGGCGCTGGATCATGGCATGAACTTTTTTGACACGGCTCCGCTCTATGGCGCGGGGGCATCAGAGCGACGCGTGGGCGAGGCGTTGGCCGGTGTAGATCGAGATCGCTTTGTGATCCAAACCAAAGTAGGCCGCATCGTGCGCGACGATGGCTCGATCTACTACGACTATAGCCGGGATGGTGTGCTGCGTAGCGTGGAAGATAGCCTAAAGCGGCTGGGCATGGATCGCATCGACAGCCTGCTGATCCACGACCCGGACACGGAGGCGAACAAGGCCGAGGGGAACATGCGCCAAGTGCTGGACGAAGCGCTGCCTGCCTTGGCCGATCTGCGCAGCCAGGGCGTGATCCACGCCATCGGCGCGGGCATGAATCAGTGGCAAATGGAGTGGGAATTTGCCCGCAATTTCGACGTGAACTGCTTTTTGCTGGCTGGGCGCTATACATTGCTGGAGCAGACCTCGCTGGATTTTCTGCGCTATTGCCAAGAGCACAACATCGGCATCTTCTTGGGGGGCGTCTACAATAGTGGCATTTTGGCAACGGGGCCTGGGCCGGGCGCAAAGTATAACTACGCCGCCGCGCCGGAACCCATTCTCGAAAAAGCCCGCAAAATTGAAGCTGTCTGTCAGCGCCACAACGTGCCGCTGCGGGTGGCTGCCATGCACTTTGCCGCCGCCCACCCCGCCGTCACTTCGCTGATCATCGGCTCGGTTTCCGTGGCCGAGGCGGCGGATAATTTGCAGGTTTGGCAACAGGAAGTCCCTGCTGATCTCTGGCATGATCTGCGTGCCGAAGGCTTAATTGAGGCCGACGCACCCACGCCCGGCTGAGCCAAAAACGTCTCTTTGGCGGCAAAAAAGCCCTTCACTGTCGCTGCACAGTGGAGGGCTTTTTTGTGGCCGACTTGGGGGGTAAATGAAGGTCATGCAGGTTTCTTCATTGTCGATTGCGTGCAATAAAATAAGGGTTGTCCAACCGGAAATTGTACATTTTGCCAGGCAGAGTAAAGGACAAGTTTATGCGAGTAACCCCTACAAGCATTGCCAGTCAGTTGTTGGTATGGCTCGGACGTTGGCTCAGTCGAATCCTCTTGAAAGTGGAAGTGATCGGCGCGCACAATGTGCCGCGCCATGAAGCGCTGATTGTGGTTTCCAACCATTTTAGCTGGTTTGATGGGCCTATTTTGGGGCTGCATTTGCCTGTGCGGCCAGCGTTTTTAATCGCCACCGAATCTAATCGTTTTTGGTATTTTCGACTTTTTACCCGGCTTTATAACTGTATTCCAATTTGGCGGGGCCGCGTCGACCGTCGCGCGCTTCAGTCCGCGCTGAACGTGCTGCACAACGGCGGGGTCATCGGCGTCTTCCCCGAAGGCGGCATTAATCCCGAATTGGCGGAACGGCGCAACCGCGGCGAACAGATCACCGACACCGTCAACCACATGGCGCGCCCCAATGCCGAACTTGTGCATCCGCGGCCTGGGGTTGCTTTCCTGGCCGTGGAAAGCCAAGTGCGTTTGCTGCCCGTCGCCCTCAGCGGCACGGAAAAGATTTGGGAAAACCTGGCTCGCCGTCGCCGCACCCCGGTCACGATTACCATCGGCCCCGTCTTTGGCCCGCTCACCGTGGCCCCCGATCTGCGTGGCCGCGACAAACGCGCTCACATGAATACCCTCGCCGAGTTGACCATGCGCCGCATTGCCCGGCTCTTTCCGCCGGAAAAGCGCGGCCCCTATCGGCACATGGAGATGGAATCGGCGTAGCAAGAACTTAACGCAAAGTTGCCAAGCTGCGAAGGTCTCTAAGCTTCTTTGCTCTTTTGCAACTTGGCGGTGAAATTTCTTGTTTACGCCTCAAGATTACTGTGTCCGCTAACGCAACGTTAACCGAATGATCGCAAACGCTTAATCTAGCCATAACGGAGCCGGTCTATGCTCTGTTCGACAGCCTGACCATGCGGGCAATGTTGTCGAACAGAGCGAAGCTCGATCCGCCGGGCGGCGAAGGAATGGCTTCTTTCGCATTCTGGCGGAGATGTGAACAGCAGGGGAAATTTGTTCACATCTCTTCCTCTGTTCCATCCTCTTGTATGGTCCGCTGATCTGCCGCCGCTGTGGGGGTGGCGGCAGATACCCTCCTCTCTATCCCCACCATCACCCATGAAAGATTCATTATGAACGAAGTCACCCTAAGATTCATCCACGAAAACCGCATCGACTCTTTCCAAAAGCTCTCTTTTGTGCTCTTTCTGCACCGCTACGCCCAACGCAACACCGTGACCCATGAATTTGCCCGCCAACTCAACTTCGCGGGCGACCCCGTTTTTGAGGAGATCATTGACGAACTGGCTGCCGTCGGCCTGATCCACCAACAGAGCGGACAGTATGCCCTGCGCAACGAACCGGCCCTGCGCAACGAGATCGACCAACTTGTCATCGTCTACGAAGATCCCACCGCCCGGCAACTGTTGCTGGGGCAGCTCTACCGGCGCAATTCCACACAGATGTATACTCCGCAGCAGCACACAACGCCATTTTTCAAAGAGCAGCGTATCTATTCAGGTCCAGGGTGCGACGCACTCACCCCACAGAATGTCTAGCCCGATCTTGTCCTGGCGAGTGCATCGCCCCTAAACAGTTACGCGCAAACAATGGTCCCTTGTGGCGCTGCTTCGTAGAGTCGGCCTCCTTTTACTTTCCCCACCAACTGCATAATTTGGCACGCCTCCTCTCCTCTCGGTATACTGAAATGTCGAGACAATGACAACGCAAGCATACTGAGGAGAGGCATGACAGCGGGCTATTACCGATTTCCCACCATTTACCAAGCGCAAATAGTGTTCGTGGCCGAAGATGACCTCTGGGCGGTCTCCCGTACTGGCGGCATGGCGCGCCGCCTGACCAGCAATCTGGGCCATGTCACCTATCCTATGTTTTCGCCCGACGGCGCGTGGCTGGCCTTTGTGGGCTATGAAGAGGGGCATGCCGAAGTCTATGTGATGCCGTCGCAGGGCGGCGTGGCGCGGCGGCTCACCTATCAGGCCAGCGATTGTCGCATTGTCGGCTGGGATGCCGAGGGCACGCACATTCTCTATTGCTCCAACTACGGTCAGCCCCACAGCGCCGAATACGTGCTCTATCAAATCGCCGCCGACAGCCGCAACGGTCTGGCCGAGCCGTTGCCCTATGGCCCAGCGCGCACATTGAGCATTGGTCCCAACGGCGGCATGGTGTTGGGGCGCAACACCGGCGATCCCGCGCGCTGGAAACGCTATCGCGGCGGCACAGCCGGTCAACTCTGGATCGACCGGGCGGGGAACGGCGACTTTGTGCGCTTCTTGCCCGATCTGGCTGGCAACATCGCCGCGCCGCTCTGGATCGCCAGCAACGACCGTATCTACTTTATCAGCGACCACGAGGGCATCGGCAATCTCTACAGTGTCCATCCCGACGGTGCGGATCTGCAACGCCACACCGATCACGAGGATTACTACGCCCGCAATCCCAGCACCGATGGCAGCCAGATTGTCTATCATGCCGGAGCCGATCTCTACGTTTTCGACATTGCCCAGAACAGGGGCCAGCGTGTGGATGTGGACTATTACAGCCCGCGCGTGCAGCGCAGCCGCAAGTTCGTCTATAGCGGCCATTATGTGGACAGCGCTTCGCTCAACCCGCGTGGCAACGCCGTGGCGCTGACGACGCGGGGCAAAGCCTTTAGCTTTCACAACCACGAGGGCGCCGTGATTCAACTGGGCCAGCCCAACGGCGTGCGCTATCAACTGGCTGACTGGCTCAACGACGGCCAGCGCGTGGTGTTGATCAGCGATGCCCCCGGCGAAGAGGTGTTGGAGATCCACAGCCGCCAGCCCGGCGTGCCTGTGCGCCGTCTGGCCGATATTGAGTTTGGCCGCGCGCTGGATCTGCGGGTTTCGCCCACCGCCGATCAGGTGGCGCTGACCAATCACCGCCACGAGCTTTTTGTGGTTGATCTGGAAAGCGAGCAGATTACCTTTGTGGATCGCAGCCCCTATCGCGCCATCGCCGGCGTGGATTGGTCGCCCGATGGCCGCTGGCTGGTCTACGGCTTCGGCGTCACCCACCAGACCACAGAACTGCGCCTCTATCGTCTGCCCGATCCCGAAGCCGAGGATGACACGTTGCGCGAGGGTAGCATTCACCGCATCAGCCGCCCGGTGCTGCACGATGTCGGCCCAGTCTTTGACCCCGAGGGCAACTACATCTATTTCATCAGCCACCGCGAATTTAACCCGGTTGCCGATAACCTGCACTTTGATCTCGGCTTTCCGCGGGGCACGCGCCCCTATTTGATCACCCTGCGCGCCGATCTGCCCAATCCGTTTGTGCTTCAGCCCGATGATGAGGACGATGAGCGCGAGGAAGACGAGGCAGATGACGAGGCTGACGACGAAGAGCGCGATGAGAGCGACGAGGGCGAAGTCGAATATCAACACGCCATGCAGTCTCGCCCAATGCGAAAGCGCATGACCGAAGGCCGGCAAGATCCCGCACCGGGGGCATCCCCCGCCGATGATGAGGGCGGCTCAGCCGAAGATGACGACGAAAAGCCCGCCAAGATTCCCCATTTGCAGATCGATCTTGACGGCATTGAGGGGCGCATTCTGGGTTTCCCTGTGCCCGAAGGCCGCTATGGACAGATCGGCGGCATGCCCGAAAAGGCGATTTTTACGCTCTTTCCTGTGGAAGGCAGCTTGGGCGAAGAGGACGAAAGTATGGGCGAAGAAGACCGCAATGGACAACTGCGCGTCTACAATTTCAAAGAACACCGCGCCGAGACCCTGGCCGACGAGGTGGATTGGTTTGATCTGTCGCGCAACACTAAAAAGTTGATCTATGGCAGCGGCGATCGGCTGCGCGTGGTGGCCGCGGGCGAGAAAGCGCCGGGCAACGAGGGCAGCCCGCGCAAAAGTGGCTGGATCGATCTGGGGCGTGTCAAAGTTTCGATTGATCCGCAAAGCGAGTGGGAGCAGATGTTCCGCGAGGCGTGGCGGCTGCAACGCGATCACTTCTGGACGGAGGATATGTCCGATGTGAATTGGCAGATGGTCTATGAACGCTACTTTCCGCTGATTGCGCGGGTGAGCAGCCGCGGCGAGTTTAGCGATCTCATGTGGGAGATGCAGGGCGAATTGGGCACCAGCCACGCCTATGAGTTTGGCGGCGATTACCGCCTGCGCCCGCTCTATAGCCAGGGCTTTTTGGGGGCGACGGTGCGCTGGGATGACGAGGCTGAGGGCTATCGGCTGCTCGACTTTGTGCGCGGCGATCCGTGGAACGCCGACGCCCATTCCCCGCTGGCCGCGCCCGGCGTCAACATCCGCGAAGGCGATCTGCTGGTGGCGATTAACGGTCAAGCGCTGGATCGGCAAACCGGACCCGCCCAGTGGTTGGTCAACCAGGCCGGCGAAGAAGTGATGTTGACGGTGCGCCGGGAGGAACCGACAGCAGACGACAGACCGCAGACCGCAGACGAATTACCGAGAGATACGCACCACCTTCACACCGTCACCGTGCGTACCCTTTACGACGAGCGGGCGGCGCGCTACCGGGCCTGGGTCAATGGCAACCGGGCGCGGGTAGACGAGGCCACGGGCGGGCGTGTGGGCTATGTTCACATTCCTGACATGGGGCCAGAGGGCTACGCCGAGTTTCACCGTGGTTATTTATCCGAAATTGATAAAGACGCGCTGATTGTGGATGTGCGCTATAACGGCGGCGGCAATGTCAGCTCGCTGATTCTGGAGAAACTCGCCAAGCGTCGCCTGGGCTATGACATGCACCGCTGGGGCGGCTTGTCGCCCTATCCCGAAGAGTCGGTGGCGGGGCCGCTGGTGGCGCTGACCAATGAACAGGCGGGCAGCGACGGCGATATTTTCTGCCACAGTTTCAAGATGATGGGGCTGGGGCCGCTGATTGGTAAACGCACCTGGGGCGGCGTGGTGGGCATTTGGCCGCGCCACGCGCTGGTCGATGGTACCGTGACGACGCAGCCGGAGTTTAGCCATTGGTTTGCAGATGCGGGGTGGAACGTGGAGAACTACGGCACAGACCCGGACCTGGACGTGGATAACACGCCGCAAGATTATCGGGCCGGGCGCGATGTGCAACTGGAACGGGCGGTTGAGACGATCCGCGGGCTGCTCCAGAGCAACCCGCCGTTGCAACCGCCGGATCGCAGCAGCCGACCGAGTCGAGCGTTGCCCAAGCTGCCGAAGCGGGAAGAATAAAGAGGAAAGCATGAAGAATCCAGAATGGGTAGAGACGCCAACGTCTCTACCCATTCTGGATTCCGACAACTATTTCAGCAGTCGAGGTCAACGCCCTGGCGGTGTAGCGTTACGGCCTGTGCAATAAATCTATCGATTCCTGTCTCGGCAACTTTCGTCGACTTTTTGAAGCGAATACAGCCTTTGCCGCAGTCCAGTCCCCCCAGAAGCTCACCGGTCGGGTCTACCTTCTGGGCGTTGCCCACATAGAAGCTGACATAGCCCTTTTGGGCATTCAGACCAAAGATCGGGTCTGCGTCGTCTTCGTAACTCAGCATCTTGTACTTGATTTCCTTCTCGCAATTCGGGCGCGTGGGTCTTGATCAGTTGGCGCAGCGCATCGAGCGTCTCTCGCCGCCAATCCTCAGCCAGGGCGTTCATGTACTCTTCGGGTGTATTGACGTCGTATTGCATGGCATTTCTCCGTGTGTAGGGCGTACCACCGCTAATTAGAATGAGTGAAGAATCAAGAATGGGCAGAGCGCCGCACTGCTCTACCCATTCTTGATTCTTTATTCTTTCTGCTTCATCCTTTCCGCTTCTCCGCCAGCACAAAGGCATCATCCTGCGGCGCGTAGCCCAGGATGGTGCGGGCGTCGCTAATATCGAGCCGCTTGTAGCGGTTGTTCGAGACGCCGTGAAAGACGCCGTAGCTGACGCTTTCCGGGGCGTCTACGGCGGCGGCGATGAGGCGGGCGCAGTCGTCGTAGGTGAGGATGGCATCCAACCAGTCGTTGCCGGGGACAATCATCTTCGAGGTGCGCGGCTGCACCGCTCCAAAGCGCAAACAGATCCCAGACAGGCCGTGGGCATTCGCATAGCAGCTTGCCACGGCTTCGCCCCAACACTTGGTCGCCCCATAGAGGTTGATGGTATTGATGGGCATATCTGTGTGAACCTGCACACCGTCGGCATAGCCGTTGACGGCATTGATGCTGCTGGCAAAGACTACCCGTCGGCAGCCTGCCTGGTGGGCGGCCTCAAAGACATTGTAAAGCCCGACCACATTGCTGGGCAGCAGCGACTCCCACGGCGCGCTGGGGCTGGGATCCGCGCCCAGATGCACCACGGTATCGACGCCATCAAACAGGGGGCGCAGCGCCGCAAAATTGCTTAGCTCCACCTGGGTGAACGGGAAGCCGTGGGTATGCTCTGGCGTGCGCTGATCTGTGAGGACGAACTTGTAGCGGTCAGCGTAGGTCTGAAGAAAAAAGGTGCCGATGCGTCCGGCGGCACCAGTCAGCAAAATAGTCTGCGGCATTCCAGTGTGATCTTTCTATTTGTGTGGATTATATAAACGTACAACTTGGACGAAGGTTGGGACTGTCTTCGCCAAACCAACAAGCAAGTCTTCAACAGTTATTGCAGGCCGTTGTAGCGCTGCGGCTTGCTGTTGAAGGATTCCGATTATGCTATCTGGCTCCAGGGCAAACAAATCAACCAGAAACTTGTCCGGGGATTGAGCCTCAATGCCCGCAGGCAGAATTTGAAAATCTTTCAAGTTGTTTGTAACGATGATCCGTGCGGCAGCCACCACCGCGGCTGCCGTTACATGACGATCTTTCTCATGATCGGGCATTATTTCTACAAGAACCTCATGCCCAGATACCATGGCTTCGGGGAATGCTTTTGTCATGGCCCTCATTAGATGAGTGGCCTGCTCCTGGCTGATTCCGGCGCTATTCACCAGATTACGCGAGGTTTCCTCTAAAATCTGTGGAGACCAATAGATCTGATAGTAGCCTGCGGCGGCTGCCCGCAGTAGCGTATCCCGCAGCGAAAATGGATAAAGGACATTGGCATCCAGAACAACCCGCAGCGGGGGCAAACTCACGGCCTCTTATCCTTTTTTCAGCTCATGGTAGCCGCCATATTGCTGACTCAAATCTGCCAGTTCATCAAGCAGGTCACTTCTTTCCTGATCGCGCTGGCGTTTGTAGGTGATGACATCTGCAACACGAATGCCACGACCTGTTTCTGTACGTCTAAATGGAACATGCCCTTCTTCAAGCAACCGCACTAAATAGGGAAGCGGTACATTAAGAAGATCTGCTGCTTGTTGAACCGTCAATTCTTGGCTCACAGGCACAATGCTGACTGCATCTCCGCTCGCCATCACCTGAGCAACTTGCGCTAGAATCCAAAGCACTGATTCGGGAATGAAAGCAGATTCTCCATCGGCTGTCACCAGTTGGAGCGGACTGCCTGCCTTCTCACGCTCTAGAAGATGAACCAATGTCTTCACATCGTTCTGCTGTTCGGGCGGCGCGGATACGGGAGCCATTCGATCGATTCGTTTTTCAATTGACCCTATATTGTCAGCCATGATGATTCCTAATCCTTTCTCTACTGCTTGTCCATCTTACTGTCGTGTGCTATAAAAGGCAAGATTATGCGTTTTATGCGGCTTCTCTCCATGCCGCACCGTAGCCCACTGTTTATACTGCGCAGCAGCCCACAAGGACATTTTTCAAAAAGCAGAAAGTGTTCCTTTGTGGCACTGCTTCGTCTATCACCAATCACGAGGTGTCCCATGCCGTTTAGCATCAATTCCACCGTGCGCCAGATTATGGCCGACGAACGTGCCAGAGCCGTGGTCGAAAAGCATCTTCCCGGCGCAGCGCATCATCCCGATCTGCCGCAAGCCATGCACATGACCCTGCGCGAAGTTGCATACTATCCCGAATCGGGGCTGACGCAGGCCAAACTCAAAGAAATTGACGAAGAGTTACAGAAAATCGGGTATTAGATATTAGGTATTGGATATTGACCATAGTCAGGTTCGCCTTTCTTCAACCTCCGATACCTAATACCCAATATCTCCTATCTACTCCCCACACCCGGAGCATTCCATGAAAATTCAACGGATTCAACTCTACCCCATTGCCTCGCCGCGCCAGACCGGCATCGCCAATCAGCATGTAATTGTGCGCCTGGAAACAGCCACGGGCGAGGTGGGCTGGGGCGAAATGAGCGACCTCTCCCACGTGCCCATGTACCAGTTCGACATTGGCGAACTAGAGCGCATGTTACAGCAACTGCTGCAGGACCGCGATCCGCGCAACATTGCCAAAATCGAGGACGACCTGATCCGCTTCTTCCCCGACGAAGGCCACATGTACAGCCGATCTGGGCTGGTGCGCCAGGGCGTGGATCTAGCCCTGCACGATCTCGTCGCCCGCTGTCGAAGGCGTGCCCGTCTATGATCTGCTGGGCGGCAAGATGCGCGACCGGATTCGGGTTTGCTATCCCATCTTCCGCATGCGTTCGGTGGACGAAGTGTCGCCGAATTTGCAGCGTGTGGAAGAAAAACTGGCCCAGGGCTTCGACCTGATCCGGGTCTACGTTGGTTCCAACCAGGCCGCCGACGAACTCTTCTTGGGGCAATTTACCGACCGCTTCAAAGGCCGCGTCGAGATCAAGTCGTTGGATTTCTCCAATCTCTCTGATTGGCGGCGCTCGTTGCGCATGATCGAACGCTACGGCGAACTGGCCGATTTTATGTTGATCGAAAGTGCGGCCCCGCGCAACGATCTGGACGGATCGGCAGAATTCCGCCGCCGCAGCCGCTGGCCCATCTCCGAGCATGTGCTTCACATCCACCACGGCTGGCAGTTGCTCACCCACGCCAGTGTGGATATTCTCAACGTCTCGCCCTATCTGTTGGGCGGGCTGCGCGCCAGCCTGCGTCTGATCGCCCTGGCCGAGGCCGCCCGCGCCAGTGTACTCATCGGCACGACACAAGAGCTGAACCTGGGCACAGCAGCCGTGGCCCATCTGGGCGCGGCCGCGTGTATTCTCGACTATCCCAGCGACAACACCGGCCCGCACCTCTACACCCGCGATGTGGTCAAAAGCCCGCTGCGCTACGAACAAAGCCATCTGCTCGTGCCCGAAGGCCCCGGCATGGGGGTGGAGATCGACGAAGCCAAACTCAACGAAATGACCTCCAGCGCCGAATGGACCTTTGGCACAGATCTGGCCGGGGTGTTGGATCGCACACCCTCGAATCGGCCCTCGGCGGGTAAGCAGTAAAAAGTAACGAGTAAAGAGTAGGTCCGCACGGTCTCTACTCTTTACTCGTTTGAAGTGTACGGCACAAAGGCCAGAATCGTCGTGGGGAATTTATCCGTTGCCAATAGAAAGCCACGATTGCCCAGGCGCACAAGGCCTTCCCAGTTGCGGGCCACGCCATCGGATTGCAGGGCCAGGGAGATGGGCCGCGTGTTGGTGAAACGTATGCCCTGCGCGGTGATCTGCAACTCTACCAGCCGTTCTACGGGATGCAACTGGGCGTTGCGCATAATGGCACGCAGCAGCGGGTTGTTGGGCAATTGTCCCAACAAGATTTGTACCTCGCCGGGCCAAAAGTAGTTGCTCACCCAAAAGCGCCCTGTCTCGTCGGCTTCAGTAGCGTCGGTGATGCGATATTCTACCGAGGACATGGGCAGCGATTCCAGCGGGCGCAATGCTCGATCAAAGCGATGGGCCACGGGTTTGCGATTGGAAAGCCGACCATTGACCTCGTAAAACGTCCACACCTCTGGCACAGCCCCGCCCCGCACCACAATCGCCTCGTCGCTCATGTTGATAAAACTGGCTTGGGGCGCAATTGCCACCCGGCTTTCCACATCCAGCCAAATGCCGCTTAGATCCGGCGCCATCGTGCCGGTGAGCAGCCACCCCTGCATGGAACTTCCCAAATCCGCTTCGACCGTCACAAAGAGTTGATCCCCCCAAAAGGCGATGGCCTCGAACCCTTCAAAGCCGAGGATGCTGTTGGCAATGCCGGGGGCGTTGAGAGGCAGGCCGCGGGGTGTCAGTGGCCCCGTCGTTTTGCCATCAAGAAAGTCGAGAATCTCCTGGCGCGGCAAGATGTAGACTTCGCTGCGTTGTCCGGTCTCCCACCAGGGGAATTGGGGCAACAGTACCAGCCAATCGCCATACCAGGCCAGGCTGGATATCTCGGCATTGGCGCTGGCAATCGGTCCGGCCAGCGGGATCGGGACGGGTGTCACTTCTTGGCGGGCGGGGGCTGCGTGAAGGGTTATCGGTTGAAAAGTAATCAACACGGCAAGAAGCACAGTAAGGAGTACACCAAAAGTCAAAAGGCCACGTGCAAAGATAGTAGAGGGTCGCCCATATAATTTGCTACTTGCCATTTGCAATTGCGTTTCTTTTGCCGCTGCGCCCTTTGCAACTTGGCCGCGAAAATTTCTGACGAGGGTACGATTCATGTTACTCCTGCGCGAATTCGGCAAAGATGGCCGCCATGTGTTTGATGCCCTGAACGTAGTCTTCCACAAAGATGTTTTCGTTGGGCGCGTGGGTGCGGGACTCTGCATTACCCACGCCAGACCCCACAGCGGGGATGCCCCAGCGTTCGCACAGGTGATACATTGGCCCAGTCCCCGCCATCAACGGGATCAACTGGGCCGGTTCGGCATAGACCTGGGCGGCAGCCCGTAGCACGGCTTTTGCCACCGGCCGTCGGGATCGGTGCGGGCGGGGTCTTCGCCGTGGAGATCGACTACTTCAATGTCGGGGAAGCCGTGACGATCTAAATGCTGGCGCAGCAATGTCAACACGGTGTCGTTGCGCTGATCGGGCACGAGCCGAAAGTCGATCTTACAAAACGCATAGTTGGGCAGCACGGTCTTGGACCCTTCGCCGGTGTAGCCAGATCGGATGCCGGCAATGTTACAGGTGGGCTGAAAGAGAAGATCTTGCTTGACCTTTTCGCCTGTGGCCCCGCGCAGAAAATCGCCAATCCCCAAGTTTTCCCGGTTGGCCTCTACATCATAATCCCAAGCGGCCAGCAATTCTTGATCCCGCGGAGATGGCCCACGCACAGCGTCGTAAAAGCCCTCAATCGCGATGCGCTCGTCGGGGCTTTTGAGCGTGCTCAGCGCCCAGATCAGCCGCCAGGCCGGGTTGGGGACCACCGCCGCATTGGATGAATGCAGATCGGTGTTGGCCCCGTGAGCGCGGAATTCCACATAGGTTATGCCCTTACAGCCAGCATAGATCTGGAGCCGCCCATGCAGATCCTTGTAGCCCGCCTCCCAAATACAGCCATCGGCGGCAAACAACGCATGATATTCGTCGGCAAAGTGGCCCAGATGGGGGCTACCCGTCTCCTCTTCGCCCTCGAAAACAAACTTGAGCGTCAGCGGCATCTCCCCGCGGACAGCCAGCCATGCGTCCGCCGCACACAGCCGGGCCACCAAATTGCCTTTGTTGTCGGCCACGCCGTGCGCCCAGATACGGCCATCGGCAATCTCCGCGCCAAAGGGTTCATGTTGCCACAAGTCCAGCGGTTCCGGGGGCTGCACGTCATAGTGGTTATAGAGCATGAGCGTGCGCGGCCCCGTGCCGCTCAATTCGCCATAGACCACGGGATGACCGGGCGTTTCAATCAGGCGGGTTTCCGTCGCCCAGCGCTGTCACCATCTCTTTGACGAGATGAGCGGTTTTGTCCATACCCAGATTTTGGGCCGCAATCGAGGGTTGTCGACAAAGGCGCTGCAAGCGGGCGACATAGTCGTCGGCGTGGGCATCAATGTAGGCAAAGATATCTTGCATGGTGAGATTCCTTCGTGCGTGGGGGAGCACTCCCCAAAAAAAGAGCAGCATGTCTCGGAGACCATGCTGCTCCAATCTAAATGGGTCTAGAGTGGTTGTCAAACCAACCGAGCTATTCCACTTCCTCCACGGTCATGGTCAGCACCTCGCCGCTCACAGCATCCACGACAACAGTGGCCTGTTTGTCACCGCCCTCTAGCAGCACAACCCAGGACGGGTTGCCGTCAATGCTTTCTTGGCGGGCTGTGGTCGATTCAACATTGTCCAGCAAATCGGCCTCCAGCGCAGCTTCTCGCGCAATGTCAATGGCCTGGCCCACGGTTACCTGCTGGACAGGCTGGGCAGGGCCGCGTGGGCGCTCGCCCAAGATAACCTCTGCGGAGACTAGCGCGCCGTCACGCAAAATCTGTAAGGTTACCGTGTCGCCCGGCTGCGTTTCCGTGATCAGATAGCCTGTAAGATCCTCAAAGCTGCGTACCTCATTGTCGTCAATCGCTGTGATAATATCGCCCTCTTGGACCCCGCCCTGTGCCGATGGCCCATTGGTTTCGACGTGTGAGACAAAGGCCCCCAGCGTATTGTCCGGAATATCCTCCTGTTCGGCAATCAGTGGGTTAATTGTGGCCCCGCCCAAGCCGAGGAAGGGATAGGCATAGGCGCCCTCGCTGATCAGCGCCGGGATCACGCGTTCGACTACGCTGACCGGAATCGCAAAGCCGACGCCTGCATTGGAGCGCACTTCGGAGCGAATGGCGAAGTTTACGCCCACCACCTGCCCATTCAGATCAACCAACGGTCCCCCGGAATTGCCAGGGTTGATGGCTGTGTCGGTCTGAATCACATCGGGCAGCGAATAGCGCACCCCAGACATAATCGGATCGCCCACGGGTAAGCTGCGCCCCACCGCGTAACAATGCCCTGGGTCATCGTCCCTGCCAGCCCAAAAGGACTGCCAAAAGCCAGCACATAATAGCCCACGGGCGGCACATCGGCGGCCAACGGCAAAGGCTGAATCTCCACACCCATAGGCGGCGTCACTTTGATCACAGCCAGATCCGCCTGGGGATCGGCGGCCACTAACGTAGCCTCGGCCCAAAAGCCGTTGTGAAAAAAGACCATGATCTGGGCGGCGTTTTCCACCACATGGTTATTGGTGACAATGTGCCCCTCTGCATCCCACATCCAGCCGCTGCCCTGACCCTGGGCCGGAGCGCTGGGGATGCCCAGGTTGGGATCACTGATGCCGCCCTCTGTCGTCACCTGAATATTGACCACGGAGGGCAAAATCTGGGTATAGAGTTGTGAGAGCAGTTCTTGGGAGGGAACGGTGGCGCTGTCCACCTCCTGAGCTATCACAAGCGGCTGGCTTTCGGCGGCAGTGGCCCCCGTGGATGATCGCCATTCAAGCTGGCCTGTTGCCACAATACCCGCTGTGACAACCACAGCCAGAATCAAGAATAGTGTCAACAGGGGTGCTTTTCGTCGTTGCATAAAGGTCTTCCTTTCTCAATGATGAATGCGTTACTTTCCTATTCTAGGCAAAACAAGACGCTATGCTCAAGCCATTTCGCTAAAAGTATGCCCCAGTTTGTACCATCTCTTTATGAAGAGATATGTCGCCCTTTGATGGTTGATTATCTATGATAGAAAGAAGAAAATGTCGTTAGATTTATCCCTATGAATCAACCTATGAACCAAATGGTAGCAATGGAGGCTTCAATGATACGCAGAGGAATGCGCGGTGGTGGCAGTCGGTCCGGTCGGTTAATCATCGCCTTGGTGATTGTGGTGATATCGCTCGTTTCCTATTTTGGCTCAACCCAATTCAACGAGATCACCCAAGAAGAACAGCATGTGGATATGACTGTGGATCAAGAGATCGCGCTGGGTCTCCAGGCCGCGCCCGCCATGGCTGAACAGTTTGGTGGGCTTTCCAATAATCAGGAATGGACGAACCAAGTAAAAGAGATCGGCCAAAGCATTGTCAACGAGACGGCGGCAGGTAGCAGTGAGTATGAGTTTGATTTTCACCTGCTGGGAGATTCTGAAACGATCAATGCCTTTGCGCTGCCCGGAGGTCAGATTTTCATCACCGAGGGCCTTATGAAGAATTTACAGACAGAAGGTCAACTGGCTGGTGTCCTCGCCCACGAGGTGGGACATGTGGTGGCGCGCCACTCCGCTGAACACATGGCAAAGGCGCGCCTGACCGAGGGGTTAACCGGCGCGGCGGTGATCGCCTCGTATGACCCCAACAATCCGGGCAGCATTGGCACGGCCCAACTGGCCCAGCTCATCGGCAGCATGGTCAACATGAAATTTGGTCGCGACGATGAATTAGAGTCGGATCGGTTGGGTGTGCGCTTTCTGGCCGAAACCGGCTACGATCCGCGCAGCATGATCGGCGTGATGCAAGTGTTGGCCGAGGCCGGCGGTCCCAACCGTCAGCCGGAATTTTTCAGCACCCACCCCAACCCGGATACACGTATCGAGAACATTGAACAGGCCATCGCCGCCGAGTTCCCCAACGGCGTGCCAGATGGGTTGCAGGAATAGAAACTTTTCGGTCATCCGTCTGGCGCAAGGAGACGATTAGACACGATAGGGAGTGAGAGATTGATGAGTCCCATCAATCTCTCACTCCCTTCGTTTATTGTATCTTCCCTACGTTACCAACGATGCTATGAGAGCGCAGAAATAAGATCGCAAAAAGACACGAGATGTGCTAGACTGCCGCTAGCTAACAGCGTTCATCACTCCTTTATTTAGCTAGAAAGAGAAGGCGAATGGCGTACCAAGGTCATCTACACGCGTTGTGCCTATCGGTGATTCAACAGACCGTAGAACACTATGGCTGGCACGGGCGGTGGATTGAGTCGGAGGTTGTAGCAGAGATTCTCATCGATCTGGAACATCGCACCCCCAGAGTACAGGGACGCAGAACGCTGGAAGAGATGGTTAAGAATGCTGCGACTTACTGCTACAGTCGGCGCTGGCATGTGGCCTGTGGTCAAAATCAGACGATGGCCCAACAGGAGGCTCTTGTCAGCTTACACAAATATCTATACTTGTTCACCTTCAAACGAGTGAACGGTCATGCAGAAATTGCACAAGATATAGCTCAAAAATCTCTGATGAGTATTTGGGGGAATCTAGAAAAAGTGCGTGAGCCTGGGACTTTTATCCGATATGCCCAGCAGACAACACAACGTTTAATCGGGCGACTATATCAAGAAAAAGAACCGACTGAACTGAATCCTGATTGGGTTGATCCCAAAACAATAAGTCCCGACGATGCCATACTTTCGCCCCATGCTCATGTTGAAGAAATCATCAACCAGTGTCTACGAGCAAAAGCCCGGCGCAAGGTCATCATCGAAAATATTCTGAACAATCGCACGATTAACGACATTGCCGAGGAAATGGGCATCACACCGAATGCCGCTTCGCTCCTTAAACGCAACGCATTGAAGCAACTGGGAGAATGTGACCAGGTAAAGGAACTGCGTGAAAAAATGAAATGCTTGCCTGAAGAAGAGAATGAAGAGCGAGATCCCGTGCGCTATTTATTGGATGCCATTGACGGCGTGCTGGGGGGAATGACCTGTGACGAGTGTTCGCTTTGGTTGCCCGAATTTGTGAGGCCGAACTCAGTGGCTTTGACGTGGTGGCTGAGTATCCACAGGTCAAGCGCCATTTGGATGCCTGCCCCCTGTGCGAGCGTGAATACGTGGCGCTGATTGAAGCCACACTGGAAGATCAAGACACGCTCATGACCGATTTGGACCTGCCGCCTGCGGACCTTTCATTTCTGCCGCCGCTCCCCTTTGATGACTATGTGCGTACCCTGATTCGGGACGTGGTGCAAAGACAATTGCCCCATCGCCTTGCCGATCTTGAATACCGGCTGGGGCCGCTGCTGCGACAGATGGCTGCCTTTGCAGATGGCCCGATCTTGTCTCTGGCGCCTACACTCTCCGCTGGACAGGAATTACCACGAATTGCCGCCGCCACCTATGATACGCTGCGCGCCATCTCCCAACAAGGGGATGGGCCAGATTTGGCGGCGCGTGTGCGTGCCGAAACCCTGCCCGCCCTGCTGCAAATCAGGGATTATCCGAGGCCGAAGCCAAAGAACTTGCCGAAACACTAGCCCAGCTAGTCAGCCAGACCCCCTCCGCTCTCCACGCCATGCAAAGGTAGCCTTGGCCTATGCTGCAACAGCATCTGGCCCCCGTTGCCTTCTATACTCAACTTGAAGCAGGTGGGCAACGGCCATCCCCTTGGGCCGGCCCGCCTGTGGCTTTTAAGTCTGTGGGCACTCCTCATAGGGACCGTCGCCATTTCTGTCGATCCCGTTACCCGCCTTTGGGTAATCCTCAACCCATTCCTGGCTACGGTTTGTTTTATCTTTCTTTTCGCCCTGATCACTATCCCCTCAGGTTCGTTGGGTGGCACACGCGCCTGGCTGCGCTTTTGGCTGATCTACCTCACCTCCATCCCCATCCTCACGCTGCTATGGTTGTGCAGTTTGGCCGCGCTTTCACCCATTGCCCTGGTGATAGGCTGCTTGATCGGGCTGCCACTGGCATTGACCTTCTTTTTTACCGATGGCCTCGCTGTTTGTAGACACTTGGCTGCGCTCAATTCACGACGACAACGTCAACAATTCCGCAGTGGTGGACCGAGTGCCGATTTACCTGAACTGGCTTGGGAGCATAGTATACGCTGGACACGGGTAGGACTGGCAATTGTTTTTATTGTAATTGCGGCGAGCGCGGATGTCTGGTGGGAGGGGATAGTCTGGCTGCCTGCGCTTTTTTGTATTGCAGCCGCCGTTGGGATACTGCGGCTGGAAGCATGGTTGCTGGCGCTGGGACCGTGGCCGTTGGTGACTTATGATGCGGACAATCACCACTGGCACGCAGGGTATGCTGCCCGCAATGTACTTTGGCTGCCTGCCACTAGCATTCGTCACACGCTCGCTATCAATGCCCGGCGATTTGGAACGAGCCGCTGCCCTGCACGCCATCCTCAGCGAAGGCTGCGCTGCGCCAAGCCTTTATCGCTTCCTATCAACCCTTTCGTCCCGACAACTTCATCCATTGCTCTTTGCGCTTAGCCTGGGCGAAGGTGGGGCGCAGATTCTGCAAACCCTATACAGAACATTGACTTCCCAGTCTCAACCATTAGCATTGCAGTATGCGGCCCTGGCCCGCGAAGCCGCCAAACCGCTTGCGCTTCAGCACTGGCTCGCTCTTTGCCCCGCTTTTCTGACGCCGATATTGATGCAGATGAGAACGTGATTGCCTGTCTGGTGGCCGTGCGAGCGGCGCTTATGCGTTACACCTACGCCGACGAGATCGATGAAGCTGGCATCCAACTGGCCCATTTGATGCCACATATGCTAAAGCCCGATGGGCAAGACCAGGCTGAGCTTCGCCTGGGGAAGACGGGCTGGCCGCACGCTCTGCTGACCCATTTACATCAACACAGCGCCATGTTGCGCAACGGGAGCGAACATATCCATGCAGACCGTTAAAACTGCGCATGACCCTCGCATGGAGGTTGACGATCTGGTGTTGCGTTTCAAACGCCAGATCTATTATGGTGACGAAAACGCCTATCATGTGGAAGTGGTGAAATCACCCCTGTCCCTACAAGGCGGCTCATTTCGGGCAAATGTAGAAGAGGGGTTGACAGCATTCCAGCATATTTTCAATGCAGAGGTTGATGCCGCTCACTTTTACTCCTATGAAAAACCGCCTGTTGCCAACGATCCTGTTTTAGAGTTAAATCGCATCCGCCTCAATGAACTCGGCGCACAGTTGGGCAATCTGCTGCCGTTGCCGTTCAAGGACGAATTCGTGCGTCTGATTGAAATTGCCTATGTGCGAGGACGAGGGGTGCGCCTGGTGTTGGAGGCTCGGCTCGGCGACAAGGCAGATCGCCTCTTGCGGCTGCCCTGGGAAATATTATTCTTTACTGACTATGAGCAAGCGCCAGCCCGTGCGCCACGCTTTCAAATTGTGCGCCGTCTTTTGGATACACCTCTGCGCAGCCCCCCTCAACTTCGGCCCCCTCTTGATTTAATCCACGTCATTGCCGCCGGGATGGGGTGGGATTCCATCCAGGAAGATCTTCAAAAGATGGAGCGCGATCTTCTGCCAACTGTTGTCCATCCCGGTGGATATGTTTGTATTGCTGAACCCGGCTCGGTGGAGGCATTTTTAGCGGCACAACAGACAAACCCGGCCCACATTCTGCATTTTTTGGGACATGGCATGGCCTCGCAACTCAACCAGACGGGCGCAGCGGTACGTAGCTACCTCCAATTCATCGGTACAGAACAGGTGCCGCAACGTGTCACTGGTGAACAGTTGCAGCAACTACTGGAGGAGTCATCCGCACTTCAAATGGTGGTGCTGTCGGCCTGCGACACGGGAACCCTTGCTGGCGATGCCATTGCCTATGATCTGGTTGCCAGCGGCTTCCCCTATGTAGTCGCCATGCAAGGCGCCATGCCACAGGTGGCGGCGCGTCTATTTTACCCAACGTTTCTACCAGGAACTGCAACGCGGCATGTCGCCAGAGTATGCCGTCGCAGCGGGTCGCCACGAGATCGCTGCCCGTCTGCCAGGCACGCTGGATCGGTCTCTGCCTGTTCTTTACACCAGCACCGGTTTGCGTCAACGTCCAACCATAGAAACAGCCATTGAATGGATCAACCGGTCTCGTGGTCCAACCTTTTATCAAGCATATGGGTGCATTTAGTCTATCTATGGGAGGAATTCACCTCTTTGTGGGGTTGCTCTTGCTGTTGAGTCATGCCGTTCCGCCTCCTCCCCAAGCGTCGATCTTAATTACCGCTATGAGCTGGCTGGCGGTTGTGCCGCCAGTGCTTACTTTCTGGTTTTATCGTATCGGCAATCTACCCCGCGCCGCAGCGCCAACTCACTCAACAAAGCGCGCATTGGCGCTGCGCCTGTTGGCTGCGCTGTCAATTAGCGTAGGCTTTGTAGCCGTCTATATCATTTATTTTACGGTAGCATTGCTAGCGGGGTTGGGCTTCTGGTCACTGCTCACGCCCATTGCCCAACTTCTGGTGTTGCTGCCCTTACAACTCCTAGCCGTGATGTTAGGCGTTGTCCAGGCCCACAGTCATGGCTTCGGTTTTATCAACAGCAACAATGTAGAAACCATTCCCTTTGATGGGGCGGACACTGTCTTGGTGCTGGCTGGTTACGCCATGCTGCTTGGCCCGCTCCTTCTCCTGTGGACGATGCCCACCGTCCTCGCCCCGCCTTGGATCAATCTCATCTTGGGTGGACTAGCCATAGCCGTGGGCGCAATGCTCCTCAACGAAAATAAGTGAGAAACACCACAAATCTCCCCCTCCCCATGTACAATAGCGTCATCACCAACCAGCTACAAATCCCAAAGGAAAACCAATGGCCCACGAAACCGCGTTTACCATGGACACATCCAGCATTAAATTTGGCCCTGGCGTCACCCGCGAGGTGGGCGGGGACATGCGTCGGCTGGGCGCAAAACGCGTGATGGTGGTGACCGACGCCACGGTGGCCCAATTGGAACCGGTGCGCGTGGTCATGGATGCCCTGGCCGCGGCGGGGATCGACGCTGTTCTCTTTGACAGTGTGCGTGTGGAACCCACCGATCTCTCGTTCAAAGCGGCCATTGACTTTGCTGTGGATGGCAACTTCGATGGCTATGTGGCTGTGGGCGGCGGCTCGGTGATCGACACCGCCAAAGCCGCCAATCTCTACGCCACCTATCCCGCCGATCTGCTGGCCTATGTCAATCCGCCGATTGGCCGTGGTGAACCTGTGCCCGGCCCGCTCAAGCCGCTGATTGCCATCCCCACCACGGCGGGGACCGGCAGCGAGACCACCGGCGTCGCCATCTTTGATCTCACCGAAATGCACGCCAAAACTGGCATTGCCCACCGTGCCTTGCGCCCCAACCTGGGCATTCTCGACCCCGACAACACACGCACGCTGCCCAAAATGGTGGCGGCCAGTTCCGGGCTGGATGTCCTCAGCCATGCCCTGGAATCGCTGACGGCGCTGCCCTATGGTCAACGCCCCGCGCCCGAACGCCCCGAACTGCGCCCGGCCTATCAGGGCGCGAATCCGATTAGCGATATTTGGGCGGCCAAGGCGATTGAAATGGTGGCACAGAACATTGTGCGCGCCGTGGATGATCCCGAAGATGACGAGGCGCGCAGCGGCATGTTGCTGGCCTCGGCCTACGCGGGCATTGGCTTTGGCAACGCCGGTGTGCATCTGCCCCACGGCATGTCCTATCCTGTGTCGGGCATGGTGCGCGGCTATCAGCCCCCTGGCTATCCCGCCGATCACCCCATCATTCCCCACGGCATGTCGGTGATCCTCAACGCGCCGGCGGTCTTTCGTTTCACGGCGGCGGTCAACCCCCAACGCCATCTCTACGGCGCAGCGCTGCTGGGCGTGGATGTGCGCGATGTGGCCCCGGACGATGCCGGTGACGTGTTGGCGAACGCGCTGATTGAGATTATGAAGCGGGTGGGGGTTCCCAACGGCCTGGGCGCAATTGGCTTCACCGAAGGAGATATTGACGCGCTGGTGGCGGGGACACTGCCCCAGCATCGCGTCACCAAGCTGTCGCCCCGTCCCGCAGACGCGGCTGATCTGCGGCAATTGTTCAGCGCTGCCATGCGCTATTGGTAGCGAAAACCCGTAAAGGATAACCCATGCCAACCTTTCAAACCAGCCACGAAGTACAGATTATTGGCGTGCCTATGGACTTGGGCCAGGGGCGACGCGGCGTGGACATGGGGCCGTTTGCCCTGCGCTATGCCGGATTGGAAAGCCGCCTGGAGGCATTGGGCTATGTTGTCACCGACCTGGGAAATTTGGACGTGCCCGGCCCCGAACAGCAACAAGAGGCCGACGGCGGCGGTTTGCGCCACTTGGCCTCTGTCTCCCAGGTGAACCGGCGGCTGGCCGAACGCTGCGCGGCGGTGGTGGCCGCCGGGGGGATTCCCCTTACGTTGGGCGGGGATCATTCGGTGGCGGCGGGCAGCGTGGCCGGGGTACGCTCGGCGGCGGGCATGGGCCTGCTTTGGATCGACGCCCACGCCGATTTCAACACACCGGCCACTTCGCCCAGCAGCAATCTGCATGGGATGCCGCTGGGCGCGCTGCTGGGCGGCGAACCGGCTGCGCTGGCTCCCTATCTGGGGGAGGCGCGCCTCGCCGCCGAAGATGTGGTGATCATCGGCCTGCGCTCGGTGGATCGTCAGGAACGCGAGCTATTGCGCCAGAAAAAGGTGAAGATCTTCACCATGCGCGAGATCGACGAGCGAGGGATTGCGGCGGTCATGCGCCAAGTTCTCGATCACTTCACCTGGCGCAACCTGGATCGGCTGCATGTTTCGTTTGATCCGGATTCACTGGATCCCACGATTGCGCCCGGCGTGGGCACGCCCGTTCCCGGCGGCTTTAGCTACCGCGAGGCGCATCTGATCATGGAGATGTTGGCCGACGATAGCCGTGTGGGCAGCGTGGATATTGTGGAGATTAATCCCATTCTCGATGACCGCAACCACACGGCGGACATCTGTGTGGAATTGGTGGCGTCGCTGCTGGGGCAGTCGATTCTATGACGGGAGGCGGAGGACGATAGACGGGGGACGATAGACGGAGGTTAAACCATTCGTCCATCGTCCCCCGTCTATCGTCAGCGCGCCAGCAACGACGCCGTGATGCAGCCATAGAGTTGCAGGTGTAGCAGCGTCAAAAGC
The DNA here is from genome assembly GCA_963721725.1 of uncultured Chloroflexia bacterium. Classification (GTDB taxonomy): domain Bacteria; phylum Chloroflexota; class Anaerolineae; order Caldilineales; family Caldilineaceae; genus RI-153. The sequence goes on along the minus strand of CAVRLX010000003.1, from coordinate 13,227 downwards.
AGGCGGGCGGCGCGCATCGGACCTCCAAACGAAAAAATAGCGTGATGCCTAATTGCAGGTTACGCATCACGCATCCACCTATCGCTTTTGCTTGCGCGCCGCTGGAATCGTCGCATCCCAATCGCACACATCGACAGCATCGGTTACGCCATCGGCGGTCACCGTAACGGGACGCAGTGTGTGATCCGTGCAACTTTCGCCCAACCCACACGCTACCGCTTGGCTATAAGCTGCTCCAGCGCTGTTATCAGGTAACCAAGCATAGGCGGTGTACGTTCCAGCGGGCAGCTCAATCTCATAGAAAGTTTGTCCGGCCACGCTGGCTTGGGTGGTAACGGCTCCGCTCACCGTGTTGCGGAAATAGAGCATCAGCGCAGGCACACTTTCGCCCGGCCCACACAGCGCGCCAGTGAGCGTGCCACGGCTGGGCATGGTTGCCGTAGGCGTTGGCGTTTCCGTCTCTACAGGCAGTGGCGTAGCCGAAGACGCCGGCTCGGTATCCACCACAGTGGTCGCTGTGGATGTCACTGTCGGGGGTGCCGTTGATCCATCCGTCGCCGTGGCGGTTGGCGTTGCCGTCGCTTCTTGCGTCACTGTCGCTGTTGCCGTTGGTTCATCCGTCGCCGTGGTGGTTGGCGTCGCCGTGGCGGTTAGCGTCACCGTCGGTTGATCGGTGACTGTGGCCGTTATTGTCAGTTCGTTCGTTGCGGTTGCCGTGGGTGTCGCGGTCGGCTGTCCACCGTCCGCGGTTGCTGTGGATGTCACAGTCACCGTGGGTGTACGCGTGGGCGATGCCGTGGGCACAAAGCTGGGCAATGCAATCGGCGTGGGCGATGTCGTAGCCGTCGGTGGTGTAGTGGCAGTCGCAGTCGCTAGCGCGGTTACCGTGGCTGCTGCCGTCGGCGTGGCCGCAATGCGTTCGCTCCAGAACTTGATAGACGCGCCGCCCGTGCGTTCGTAATAGTCGACGCGCACTGCATGATTGCCCGCGCCCAACGAAATTTCGCCGCTGACTGTGCGCTGCGGCCCATCCTGCCACGCATCCACCACCAGCGCTCCGTCTACCCAGACCCGCGCTCCGTCGTCCACCGTTATGCTAAACCGATGCCGGCCTTCGGCAAAGGAGAGCGTGCGCGTCCAGCGTGCCGAGAAGCCATCCGACGGCAGCCCCACCGCCGGGGAACCAGTGCCCCAGGTAAAGTCGATCCCACCGTCGTTGCGGGTGATGGCCGGGTTGCCCTCCTGACGTGAGTTGCTCCAATACTCGCCCTTCCAATCGGCAAATCCCGTGGTTTTTTCCCAGCCAAAGCGGGCAAGCGCCGCGCCCGTGCGCTCGTAATATTCCACGGTAATGGCATAGTCGCCCGCCACCAGATTGCCCTCAAAGACGATTTCGCGGCGGCTGCCATCACGCCATTCGTTGAAGAGCAAAATGTTGTCCAGATAGATGCGCATGCCGTCATCCAACACGGCGTGGAAGCGATACGTGCCAGCCTCCGATCGAAGCGTGCGCGCCCAGCGCACCGAGAAGTCATCAACGGGCAGCCCCGCCGCCGGGGATCCCATGCCCCAATTAAAGTCAATTGCTGCATCCGTGCGCACCAGTGCTGGGCTTCCGGCCAGATTGCGGTTGCTGAAATATTGGGCGCTCCAGCCGTCTGTGGCAACGACTGTGCTGGTGAGCGTGGGCGTCGCCGTGGCGGGCGGTGGTGGGGTTGCCACCACAGGAGCATTGGTACGATAGTCGGTGAAGGCGCGCGCCACCCAGCCCACTTCACCATAGGCCGAACCGCTGGCAACCTGCACCTTGAGCCAATCGCCGGTGCTGTTTTGGCCGATGACCGAGAGCAGCGTGCCATAACGCATGGCGGTGTTGATGGCGTAGGCCGTGCCCGGCCCCATGCGCAAATTGAGCGCGTTGGTGGTGACATAGGCGGTCCACGGATCGCGGGTGGCGGTCGCCGTGGCCGTGGGGCCAGGGGTGGCCGACTTTACAGGCGTAGCCGTCGTAAAGGGCGTAGCCGTGGGAATCAGAGTATTCGTAGGGGTCGGCGTCACCGGGGTGGGCGAAGCCACTATGACCGTGGGCGTCTCTGTGCTCCCATCCTGGCGTTGTAACAGCCAAAGATCGGTGCTTAATTCTTGGGACGACTGCGGATCCCAGGCCGTGATCACCACCGTATTGCTGTCGCGCCACAACTCATCTGTAGGCAACGTCAGCGTGGTGGAAAAAATGCCTGCCTCGTTGATATCGGCACTGGCATAGGCGCGGCGGATGGACTGAGCCGCCGGGCTTTGGCCGGGCGCGCTGAGCGTAATCAACACGCTGCCCGCTGGAGTCCAGCCTTCGCCGCGCACAGTCACCGTGTCCCCAATGGCCGCGGCCAATGGCTCCACGCGCAGGCTATAACTGGGCGGTGGCGTGGGCGTGGCTTGCTCGGCAATCACTGGCCCCAACACACAGCCGCCGATCCCAGCCATAGCCAGCAACAAGATTAACAAAACGAAGATAGTTTTGGCGTTAATTTTCGTAAACATTTTTTACCCTCCTCAATGAGGGAAATTCGGTGAAAAGTGAAGAGTGGACACTCTTTATCAAACAGTAAAAAGCGCCCCTAAAATAGACTGTATCGCAACGATTTGCATCCGTTTCCCGTGGGCCTTTATCTCCACCAAAAGAATGTCCATTTGGGGCCAGTCCACACGGGTATAGACGCAGTTGTCTGGTTGATTGTTCCCGCCTCTTCTTGCATGATCTTTCTAATCTAGACCACTCACGCAAATCAAAAATTCGTATCTATTCCAGTCTAGGGTGCGACGCACTCGTCAGGGATAAGTTGGTTATGAAACACTTGTATAGCGAGTGCGTCGCCCCTGTAAAACTCTGCCATGTCCGTCTATTTGGACGATTCGTCAGCCGCATGAATTTTGTGTATAGTTACTCGCAACATTGTCCCCCGCTCTATGGAAGGAAACATCTGTGTTCAAGCAAGGCTATGACTATATTGTAATCGGCGGCGGCACGGCCGGTGCCATTGTGGCGGCGCGCTTGGCCGAAGATCCCGCCGTGGCGGTGGCGCTCATTGAGGCTGGACCCAGCGATGAGGGCAACGCGCGCGTCCTCCAAGTGAGCCAGTGGATGGCGTTGTTGGGCACAGAGCTTGATTACGATTATGTGATTGAACCACAGCCGCGCGGCAACAGCACCATCCGCCACAGCCGCGGACGGATGCTGGGCGGGTGTAGCTCGCACAATTCGTGTATTGCCTTGCGCACGCCAGACGCCGATCTGCGCCGCTGGGAGCAGGCCGGGGCCACGGGCTGGGGACCAACGCAGACGGCCCCCTATTTTGAGCGGCTGCGCGAAAAGGTTTTTATCAGTGAGCCGCCCGGCCACAATTCCCTCAACAACGCGCTGTTGGAAGCCGCCACCGGGGCCGGGTTGCCCAGGCTTACCTTTGCCAACGACGGCACTTTCGCGGCCGGCGCCGGCGTCTTCCCGCTCAATGTCAAAGAGGGCATTCGCCAGTCATCGTCGCTGGCCTATTTGCACCCGCTCTCGGCGCTCCCCTCTAATTTACACCTGCTGACCGAGACACGCGTCTACCGTATTTTGGTGGATGAAGCTAACCGCGCTCGCGGCGTTGAAACCAGCGCGGGCACGCTTTTTGCCGACGCCGAGGTGATCCTGTGTGGCGGCGCGTTTAACTCGCCCCAATTGCTGCTGCTTTCTGGCATCGGCCCCGCCCATCACCTGCGCCAGGTGGGCGTGCCTGTGCGCGTAGATCTGCCCGGCGTGGGCGAAAATCTGCTCGATCACCCCGAAGGCGTGGTGATCTGGGAATCCCCCCAGCCCATCCCGCCGTGGACAAGCCAGGGCTGGGAAGTGGGCGGTTTTGCCTTCACTGGGCTTGACGATTTCGAGTTGCCTGATCTCATGTTTCACTTTGGGCTGATGCCCTTCACGTGGAATACGCTGCCCCTGGGCTATCCTAGCGCAGCGCATGGATTTTCAATTACGCCCAATGTCTGCCGGGCGCGCAGCGCGGGCAGCGTGCGTCTGCGCACCGCCCACCCGGCGGATGTGCCGCGCATTGATTTTTGCTATTTCACCGACGGCGAGGGCTATGACGAACGCGTGCTCGTGGAAGGCGTCAAACTAGCCCGCCGCATTGCCGCCCAGCCCGCGCTGGCCCCGTGGATCGTGCGCGAACTCGCCCCCGGCCCCGACGTGGTCGAGGATCGGGCCATCAGCCGCTATGTACGCAGCACGGCCAACACGGTCTATCATCCTGTGGGCACGTGCAAAATGGGCGCGGCTGAGGATCCGAAAGCTGTCGTCGATCCGCAGTTGCGTGTGCGCGGCGTGGATGGCCTGCGCGTCGCCGACGCCTCGATCTTTCCGTTTATTCCCACCGTCAACCCGGCCATCACCGTGATGATGGTGGGCGAGAAGTGCGCGGCGATGGTGAAACGCAAAAATGGATGATGATAGTTTGGAGACGATGGACGAGGCCCGGCACTTGACGTTCGTCTTCCGTCCTCCGTCTCTCGCCCCTTTCCCGAAAGGATGCCTCATGACCGAACCCATCACCCTCTCGTGCCGCAACCTGTGGAAGATCTTCGGGCCACACCCGGCGCGGGCAAAAGAGATGGCCGAGGCGGGTACATCCAAAGCGGCACTGCTGGCTGAGAGCGATCATGTGCTGGCCGTGCGCGATGTCTCGTTCGAGGTGCGCCGTGGCGAGTTTTTCGTGGTGATGGGGCTGTCCGGCAGTGGCAAATCAACCCTGGTACGCTGTCTCTCGCGGTTAATCGAGCCGACCAGCGGCGAAATCGAGATTGACGGTGAGAATCTCACCGCCATGAATGAACGCCAATTGCGCGAGATACGTCGCCACAAAGTTAGCATGGTCTTCCAACACTTCGGTCTTTTTCCCCCACCGTCGTGTTGTGGACAACGTGGCCTATGGGCTGGAGGTGCAAGGCATTGCCAAAGCCGTCCGCCACGAAACTGCGCATCGTGTCCTGGAGATGGTGGGGCTGGCGGGCTGGGCCGATTACTATCCCCAGGAACTCAGCGGCGGCATGCAACAGCGCGTAGGGCTGGCGCGTGCCCTGGCTGTGGATCCATCGATCCTGCTCTTTGACGAACCCTTTACGCGCGCTCGATCCGCTGATCCGCCGCGAAATGCAGGACGAACTGTGTAATCTGCAACTCGCCATGCGCAAAACCATGATCTTCATCACCCATGACTTTCTCGAAGCGCTGAAAATGGGCGATCAGATTGCCATTATGAAAGATGGCGAATTGGTGCAGGTGGGCACGCCCAAAGAGATTGTGGCGCGCCCGGTCAACGCCTATGTCCGTGCTTTTACTCGTGATGCGCCGCGCGCCAAAGTGCTCGACGTGGCCTCGGTAATGCAGCCGCTGGGCAGCATCGCGCTCGATGCGTCGCCTGTGGCAATGCAGACACTGCTGGCTGATGCGATCCCGTTGGTGCTGAACCATGCTGGCGCGTTACCTGTCATCGACGCCAGCGGACAACGCGTGGGGCAGATCGACGAACGCACGCTTCTGGCTGCGCTGGGGGGCGATGTATGACCTCGATTTCTGCCGCCGATGACTCAATCCGGCCACGCTGGCAACATCCCCGGCTGCGTGCACTGTTGCCCTTGGCGATTCTAATCGGCCTATTTTTAATGCTTACGGCGTTGAGCCATGCATCGGAAAGCTTCCCCGATGCATGGAATCTGGGGCTGCGCGGCCCTATTGACGCCTTCCAAAGCTGGGTGATCCGCAACCGTAGCAGCCACCCCCTCTTCACCCTCTTTTTTACCCCACTGAGTGCCACCCTGGATTGGAGCCTGCGCCGTGTCGAAGCGGGCCTATTGGCGATCCCGTGGACGGTGATGGCGGCAGCTATCTTTCTCTTTGTGCAACGTGTGGGCGGGCTGCGCACAGCGCTGGTGGCTACGGCTGCCCTGCTCTATTTGGGATTCGTGGGGTTGTGGACGGAAAGTATGCAGACGTTGGCGCTCATGGGTGTGGCCGTGGCCGTGGCGTTGCTCATCGGCATCCCATTGGGCATTGTTTCGGCGCGCAGCAACCGCGCCGAAGTGCTGTTGCGCCCCTTTTTGGACACCATGCAGACCCTGCCCGCCTTTGTCTATCTGATCCCGGTGCTGCTCTTTTTCGGCGTGGCGCGTGTGCCTGCTGTGGTGGCAACGCTGATCTATGCCCTGCCGCCAGCCATCCGCCTCACCAATTTGGGCATTCGCCAAGTGCCACGCGCCGTGCTTGAAGCCGCTCAAAGCTTTGGATCAACGCCGCGCCAGATTCTCTTCAAAGTGCAACTGCCGCTGGCAATGCCGTCAATTCTGGCCGGGGTCAATCAGACGATCATGATGGCGTTGGGCATTGTGGTCATCGCCGCCCTGATCGGCGCGGGCGGGCTGGGCCGCGAGGTGCTGGTTGCCTTACAACGGCAACAGGTGGGCCGCGGCGTGGAGGCGGGGTTGGCAATTGTGGCACTAGCAATTTTGTTGGATCGTATGGGCGAAGCGCTGCGCCGTGAGGCGCGCCGACCCCAGCGCCATCAATTTCTACTACTGCCCGCCACGTGGGTGCGCTATGCCCCGGCGCGGGCTGTGGAATCCTTCTTGCGCGGTGTGGGCGCTGTGGGCCGCACCCTCTCCACCGATCTGGCGCGCCGGTTGGGGGCAGTGGCCGGAAAGCATGTTCGCCATCTTGCCGTGAACAATGCCTATTGGCTGGGCACACTTGTGGCTCTGCTGCTGCTTGGGTGGCTCAGCGCCATGCTGGGCTGGGGGACTTTCCCCGAAACGTGGCGGCTCAATTTGCGCGATGGCGTCGATGCAGCGGTGCGCTGGATGCGCGATCATCTTTACCAGATCGGGGATCTGCCCCTGGGCACGGGGCCGCTCAGCGACGCCATTACGCTCTACGCCATCCTGCCCCTGCGCCGCCTGCTGCAAGAGGTGATCCCGTGGCCGCTCTTTGTGGGGCTGGTGGCAGGGCTGGCCTATGCCCTGGCTGGCTGGCGATTGACCCTGATTCTCGATTTTGGGGCTGTTGGGCATTGGGGCGCTGGGCATGTGGGAACTGAGCATGGATACCCTGAGCCAGACGCTGGTGGCCGTGTTGATTTCGGTGCTGATCGCCCTGCCGCTGGGCATCTGGGCGGCGCGCAGCGATACCGTAGACTGGCTGTTGCGCCCGATCTTGGATGTGTTGCAGACCATTCCCTCATTTGTATTCCTGGTACCGGTGATCATGCTCTTTAACGTGGGGCGCGTGCCGGGGATCATCGCCTCGGTGCTCTATGCCCTGCCGCCGGCCATCCGCCTCACAAACCTGGGCATCCGCCAGGTTGCCCCTACAGCAATTGAAGCCGCACAGGCATTTGGCAGCACCCCACGCCAAATTTTGTGGAAGGTGCAACTCCCGTTGGCGCTGCCTTCAATCATGATGGGTATCAATCAAACAATTTTAATGGTGTTGGCGATGGTGATCATTGCGGGCTTGGTGGGGGGAGGCGGATTGGGACTAGAGGCGGTGATTGGCCTCTCCAAAAACCAGACCGGCCGTGGGGTCGAGGCCGGTCTGGCAATTGTAATTTTAGCCATGATTCTGGATCGCCTCACACAAGCCTTGGCCGAGCGGGGCAGGCCGCCAGGAGATCAAGAATCATGAGTCATGAGTAAACTTGGGTGTTGTTACTCATGACTCATTATTCCGCCAGCCACACCTTCCACACATCCTCATTCGCCTCAATCCATGCTGCGGCGGCCTCTTCGGGGCTTTGGCCGTCGCTATCCACAGCGGCGATCATGCCGATCTGATCTTCGGTGCTGTAGTTGAAGTTCTTCAAAAATTGGTACGCCTCTGGGGCCTGTTCCGCTAAATTCGCCCAGCCGATCTTGAACAACGCATCGGTGGGATAGTCACAGTCCACGCCGCCTTGCTCTGCCGTGGCGTAGCAGTCGTCCGAGTAGGGCGGCAACTGTACACGGGTCAAATCGTAGCGGTTAAAGGCCGAATGGGGCGAGTAGAAATAGAAGAGAATCGGCTCCTGGCGGCTATAGGCTGAATCCAGCGCGGCCAAAATCGCCTCTTCGGAACCTGCATAAACAATCTGAAGGGGCAGTGCTAAATTTTCGATGATCTGCTCGTCGTACTGCACCCAACTGGGATCGCCCGCCAAAAATTGCCCTTTGTCGCCCGTCTCTGCGGTGCTAAAGAGCGCCGCCAGTTCCGGGTTTTGGAAGCCTTCCCAGGTGGCAAGTTCTGGGTTCTGCTCGATGACATAGCTAGGTACGAACCAACCGATCTCCCCAATCGACCCAAGCGGCCCGAGATTTTCCACAACCCCTTGCTCGTCAATATACTGGGCCGCGTTTTCGGCATGTCCCGACGGCCACACTTCCAGGCTGGCATGAATGTCGCCGTTGGCGATGGCTGCCCATTGGGCGTTTTCGTCAATCGTGACGATCTCCACTGAATAGCCAAGGGTATCTTCCAGCAACTTTTTTGCCACAGCCACGTTCACTTGTGAGCCAGACCAGGGATTTTCTGCCAGTTTGATAGTTATTTTTTCGGCGTTGGCCGCAGCGGCATCTGTCCCGGCCTGGGGCGCAGCCGGGGCTGGGCAAGCTGCCACCAGCAACATCAGTAATAGCAGCCACAGGGATCGCTTGAGTGGGTTGAGCAAAACTTTCATACACTATCTCCTTTAGTGGAATCAGGCGTGGTTGGTGAATTGGGTCGAATCGGGGAATCGTGCTGAGTATAGCATTCACACTTGAGACGGGCAATTTATCTAAATCTAAAGTAAAACAGGGAGAGGAGAGTCGAAGTTTTACAACCACTTGCTATCGTCATGATGATCAATGGGAAATAGAAAAGGGGATGGGCAACCCCATCCCCTTCTGTACGCTAGGTCTACATGGATTACCGGGGGAAGGCAATCCATGTAGACCTAGATAGATTTCTAAAACGCTTTTAGACCACAGATCGCTCGGCATTGCGTTGATAGAGTCCAGACGTGCCATAAGCCAAAGCAGAAGCTGGTTTACCAAGTCGATGTTCAACTCGTTCTCGGCGTGGTTCGGGCAAAACTTGGCGGGCCAGCAAAGCAGCGCGCTTGCGATTATCCACATTTAATTTTTTAAGGATATTGTGAACGTGGTTCTTGACAGTCCCTACCTCAATTGTAAGGGCTTCGGCAATGTCCTGATTGCTGTCACCCCGTTCAATATAGCGCAGTACTTCCCGTTCACGTGGGGTTAATTCGGCACTGAGCAAATGTAAATTGCCATCGTCACAGACCGGCGTGGTAATAAATTTGCTCAACTCAGCCACCCGGCTCACCAGCGCCCCTGCAATCTCGGGTGAAATAAAGGTCTTGCCTTGATGGGCGGCTCGAATCTTCTCTAGCAGCGACTCCAGCGTATCGTCGCGCAGTGCATAGCCCACAGCGCCGGACTGGAAGCACTGTAAGATAAACTCCTCGGCTTCCACAACCCCCATCGCCAAGACTTTGGTATTGCGGTTGTGTTGTATCGTCTCTTGAATAAATGTCAAGATCCGTTGGTTAGGGCGACTGGCATTGATAACGACCACATCGCACTCACGATTCTTCAGGTGCGACAGGGCTTCTTCGGGAGAGGAAGCCATCCCCACTACATTCATATCAGATTCATCGCGCAGCACATTGGCAAGCGCATTGCAGACCAGGTGAATTTCGTGAACAATCATAACTCGAATCATTGATGTCTCCTTTAGAGGCATTAGCGACATATATACAGATCACAGGTGTGTATCGCTCGGCGGTGGGGCTAACAATTACATTCCATTAACGAAAATACGACTCTTCACGCGGCTGCTAAACCAACCTGTCTCGCCACGTGAAATACCCAAGACAGCATCAATCAAAAGTTCAGGGGCTTCATCTTTAACCAAATACCCTGCTGCGCCGCAATCCAGCATCTCCAAAATATACTCACGCTGGTCATAGCTGCTTAAGGCCAAGATGCGCACGTGGGGCGCTTGCTCCTTAAGCTGTTTGGCAACTTCGATTCCGGTCATCCCTGGCATTTCTACATCCAAAAGCAGAATATCGGGGTCCAGCTTCTCGGTGAGTTGCAATGCTTCGATTCCATCCTTGCTTTCGCCAATCACTAGAATATCGGGCTGGCGCTCTAGTAAATGCCGGATCCCAGAGCGGATCCCAGAGTGATCGTCGGCTAAGATTACTCGAATCGCGTCACGGTGGTCGGTTTGGTTATTAGTCATATGGGTAACATCCACGAGAGACGGGGTGGTGAATTGTAGACTCTGTAACACGGAATATTCCTAACGTATTATTCCCTATACCTAGGCTGCCTGTCCGATACACTAGTTATCTATAAGCTAAGTATTACAAGCTGAGTTGATGAAAGATGGGCCTAGACGGGAAGAAAAACTAATTCGGTGAGTCATCTATCCTATGGATAGGATACAAGTCTCACCGAATTTTATCAATGGGGATATACTCTACTTTGGAGTGGGGATTACCCTACCAACCGTCCGGCCTTGCCTAAACCAGATGTTCCTGCACTGCCATGACTGCCGCTTCCACACGCGAACTCACATTCAGTTTGGAAAGAATAGAGCTGACATGCTTCTCTACGGTCTTCTCGCTAATCTTCAAACGGCGACCAATCTCCTGGTTGGAGAGTCCCCCCACAACTTCCTGCAGAACATCCATCTCGCGTCTGTTAGATCACGTTTGGCCGCGCTGGGGTTAAGCGACCACTGGCTGACTTGACTGGCAACACGCCGACTTAGCCAGCCCTGTTCGCCGCGGGCAATGCCCTGGATCGCATCTACAATTGTGTCGGCTGCTTCCTCTTTGGTCAGATAGCCGGACGCGCCGTGGGCCAAGAGGTTGCGGATATATTGAATGTCATCATGCGCGCTCAGTGCCAGGACATAAACCGGAATCTGAGCCGCTTTGATCTGTCGCGCAATCTCCACACCATTTAACCCCGGCAACTGCACATCTAACACCAGTACATCCGGGGAGAGTTCGTTGACCATAGGGATCACCTGTGTCCCATCGCTGGTCTCGCCTACAATCTCAATGTTGCTCTGGGCCGAAAGCAAGGTGCGAATGCCTGCGCGCACAATCGGGTGATCGTCCACCAATATCACCCGAATTTTCCCCGGTTTCCCTCGTGTTATCGTCGTATTCATTCAAGCTTTTCTTTGAAAGCATCGACATCCTCACGGCATCCGATGCGCGTTTTTTGGCAGTACTATCTTTGCCTCTTGCGCCTTGGATTGGAGTATCAGCACTTGGCACCTGACCAAGAAATTCTCTCTATCCACACGAAGAAACAGAAAATATGATCTTAAGTTTCGCTAATTTGTAAAAGTTGTCAATATATATCTATGCTTAATACTCAACTCTTGTAGAACCCCACTGGATAAGTCCTAATAAAGTTGATAGTCAAGCTTGTGGGTAGCAATGACCAAGGCAACTTTTGGTGTTTCCACCTGTCCAGAAGCGGGGTTTGAGTTTGCGATCCACTGAGGTTAAATCGTAGACGACTTATACCGTAGCCGACTTATACCGTTCTGGAGCCGCTCCCAGGCGCGACGTTGGTGACAACTTGTACCCGTGGCGGGGAATAGTTTGCAAATAAATGGGTTGGGATGGAGTAGGCTCAATTTTTATACGTAGATTACGAATGTGCCAGCGCACCAGGGCGGGGTCACCTGTGCCCGGAGGATATTTCCATACCTCTTCCAACAAGTCATTAGCGGAAAAGAGATGACTGGGATTCTGCATCAAAAATTTCAACAGATCGAACTCATTGGGGGTTAACTGGGCGTCCCCGGCAGCCGTCTTTGCAATAGCGGTATCCAGGTCTAAATAGAGTGTCCCTACCTCCAGAAATCGGAGCGCTGGTTCTGTGGGGTGGAATAACTCGTCAGTGTTAATGCCACAGCGACGCAGCACCGCATGAATGCGCGCCAACAACTCGCGGATATCGAATGGTTTGCATACATAGTCATCTGCGCCTGATGTGAAGGCCGTAATTTTATTTTGGAGTTCGGAACGCGCGGTCAAGAAAATAATCGGAATCGCTCGATAGAGTGGATTCATACGCAAGTGGTGACAGACTTCTACACCGTCCATATTGGGCATAGAAATATCTAACAAAATCAAATCAGGTAGCCGGGCTTTGATTTGGCGCAGTGCATCAAACCCGTCATAGGCTACGCTAACTGTATATTTTTGAAAGTGTAGCCCTTCCGTAACCGCCCACGTTAGATCTTTTTCATCGTCTACTACAAGAATATGAGGCATTGAGAAACGACCAATCTCAGGTGATCTAATAAATTATACGAAGCAGTGCCACAAAGGAACATGTTCTGCTTTTTGAAATGTCATTGTGTGCGGCTGTGCAGTATAAAATCGTCAATGGCAGCAGAGTCCGGTTAGTAGCCTACTGGCTAGACTTGCTCTCTGCTTGCCAGGGCCATGTGCGCAATGTGCCGAACATCGTCCAGATTGAATGGCTTGGCAATAAAGCCCATGTAGGGTTTCTCTACAAATTCCTGCTTGATTTCAGTATCATTCGCATAGTAATATCCAGAGATCATGATGATCGACCTGGAGATTTATCTCCCTGAGCCTTGCCGCCAGTTGCAGGCCGTCCATGTCCGGTAATTTCACATCAACGAAAGCCAGGGGAAAATTGTGTTGTTTCAAGCATTCTAGCGCCATACAGGCATTGAGTGCTGTAACAACGCCATAACCAGCATGTCGAACGTATGATCCAGTGCCCACAGCATATCGGGTTCATCGTCGACAATGAGTACAAATTTTTTTTCAATCTTCATACGATGCCTCTCCTACGGGCAACGAAACTGTAAATGTGCTACCCCGCCCGATCTGGCTATTTACCGTAATACGTCCATGATGCTGTTTGACAATCGTATAACTGATCGATAGCCCAGCCCCACTCCCTTCCCCAAAGGCATGGTGGTGAAGAATGGATCAAAGATATGTTCTATATGCTGTGCACTAATTCCGCGACCCGTGTCGCAGAAGTCAATCAATATCTTTTTGTCGCTGACGCGGTAGTCACCGTCAGTTGACCACCCCCCGGCATGGCGAGACGTAACTGAAAGGTGTTAAGGTAAACGTAACA
>CAVRLX010000002.1:0-65110 GCA_963721725.1 uncultured Chloroflexia bacterium | reverse complement strand
GCCCGGTGGACGGCACGGTCAACGTGATTGAGGTGGAGGTACGCGGCCATGAGTGAGATTGTTTCAGCCCGGCAGCGCAAAGATCCCGAGAGTGCGCAAGAGAACGAGATCCGCCAGTGGATTGCGGCGCAAGAGAGCAGATCCATTGACAACCTGGAGGCAGGCGGCCGCGAGATCGTGCAACTGGTCACGGTGTTGATTGGTCTGGTTTTCGCGGCCATCAACCTGGGGTCCGACGATCTGGAAGCAGGGTTAAGCCTTCCGCTGGTTGTGGTCACAGGCTTTGCAGCCATGCTCTTGTTGTTGGCTGCGTTGGGGGCTGCGCTCTGGGTGATCTTCCCCTTTCCCAGCCACTACCGCCCTTCCTCGCTCACCGATCAGAAAGCGCTCTACGCCCGGCTGCTACAGCGCAAGGCCGTTGCCCTCATGCTGGCGCTGATCTGCTTTGGCCTGGGCATGGTCGCTTTTGTCGTGGTCATCTTCACGCTGCTCGGCTACCGCTGAGCAAGCAATGTCATTCACGTCAGCACAGAGAGAGAGCACCCCGGTGCGGCGGGAGTTACGCAGTCCAGCGTCCACTGGAGAAGTTGAACTTTTTGGAAAAGTTCAACTTTTGGTCAAGTGCGTAACTTGTATGCGGATCGCCAAGGATTCCGGGAACCATATCCACATTGACTCGCCACCTATCCCCGACATGCTCAGGAGCTACCCCATTGGTGACAAGTTAAGCGATTTTTAGTGATGTCAAATCGACAGAAATAGTTAGAGTGGTTATGCTGTCAGGATGAGTAAAAAAGATGAATCGACAACAAAGAAACGAAGTACAGTACGCCACACTCGAGCGATTCAAGTGGCCCAGAGCAAACATGTGCCAGCCCCACCCCTTGATGCTGAAGTAGAGAAGTGGCTGACGGATGTCATTCATCCAGCCACCCTACGGCAAATGGCTCACTATCATAATCTGGGGCTGCGGGAACGCCTCCTAACCCTGCCTGTGACCGTGGCGTTCGTTCTAAGCTTGATCTGGCGGCAGATCGGCAGTGTGCGTGCATTAGTGCGGGTGCTGGGCACAGCAGGTCTGCTCTGGATGACAGAACCCGTGAAAGTCAGTCAACAAGCCGTCTCAGATCGTCTGCGCACACTGCCGGCTGAACTCTTCGAAAGGATTTTGATGGAGGTTCTGACCCAGGCGGAAGAGCGCTGGAAAGCACGAGAGCGTCCACTTGCGCCCGAGATTGCCTGGGCGCAGGAGCGATACACAGACGTACTGGTTCATGATGGCTCCACACTCGATGCCCTTTTGCGCAAGGTAGGGCTGCTGCGAGAGAACGAGACCCATCCACTGGCAGGACGAATGACGGCGTTACTGAGTCTGGTTTCACGCTTGCCCCGCCGGCTCTGGTACGAAGCCGATGCACAAGCTCATGACCAACGTTTCTGGCCCCAGATTCTATCAGCAGTGCCAGCGGGTGCGCTCCTCATCTTTGACTTGGGCTACACCAACTTTCAGATGTTTCGTGAACTCTCGGCGGCGAAGGTAACCTTTCTCACTCGGGCAAAGAGTCATCTAGACTCTCAGGTCGAACAGGTCATCGTGCGCAGTGCCCAGGTTCATGACCAGCACCGTCTGGATCGGCGAAGGCAATGAGCGCCAGATGGTGCGTCTGGTGGAAGTTCTGCACCAGGGCAAGTGGTATCGCTACCTGACCAGCGAACTCGATGCAGAACGATTGCCAGCCGCCTACGTGCTTGCACTCTATCATCAGCGCTGGCGCATTGAAGATGCCTACGCCATCGTCAAGCGTCTACTGGGGCTTGCCTCTTTCTGACCGGGCCAGAGAACGGCATCCGCCTGCAACTGTGGGCCACCTGGTTGCTCTACGCCCTTCTTTCGACCTGACTGATGCCGTTGCCCAAGCACTGAACAAGCCCTTTGCTGCTATCTCTATGGAGATGGTCTACCGCAGCCTCTACTTCACCCAGGCCTACCACAGGGGCGATGCGACCGATCCGGTTGCCTCTGGCCACAATACCAGAAACTCTTTGGCATTTGCAAGTACAAATTCAAACGCACCTACTGACCAAACTCGATTTGACTTCTGATCCATCTCCTTAACTTGTCGGCCAATGGAGCTACCCATTGATGTCTCTGCCCCCAACAACTTCGACAAGCCCCGCCCCCGCCACGGTCAGCTTTGGCGAGGCGCTGCGCGTCTGGATCAAAGTGGCGATCTACAGCTTTGGCGGGCCAGCCGGGCAGATCGCCGTCATGCACCGGCTGCTGGTGGAAGAAAAGCGCTGGGTCAGCGAAAATCGCTTTTTACACGCCCTCAACTACACCATGTTGCTGCCCGGCCCCGAGGCACAACAGTTGGCAATCTACATAGGCTGGCTGCTCCACGGCTATCGGGGCGGGCTGGTGGCCGGTCTGCTCTTTATTTTGCCCGGCTTTCTCAGCATTTTGGCCCTCAGCGTGCTCTATGCCGGCTTTCAAGAGGTCACGCTGGTGGAGGCGCTTTTTTACGGGCTGAAACCGGCGGTGATGGCAATTGTGGTGGAAGCCGTGATCCGCATTGGCCGCCGCGCTCTCAAAAACCGGGTCATGGTGGGCATCGCCGCGCTGGCCTTTCTCGCCATCTTCTTCTTGGAGATCCCTTTCCCGCTGATTGTGGTGACGGCTGGGCTGATCGGCTACGGGGGCGGCAAGATCTGGCCGCAGACCTTTTATGTGATCAAAGGACACAGCACGCCAGCCGAGGGCGGCGAGGCCACGGTGATCACCGATCTGGCGGCGCAACGTCCGCGGCCCAGCCTGCGCCAATCGCTCACGGTGCTGGCGATCCATCTGCTGCTCTGGCTTGGCCCGCTGCTGCTGATCGACGCCATCTTCGGGCGAGAGCATATTTTAATGGTGGAGGGCGTCTTTTTCAGCCAGGCCGCCGTGGTCACCTTTGGCGGGGCCTATGCCGTGTTGGCCTATATTGCCCAACAGGCGGTGGAGGTCTTTGGCTGGCTGCGCCCCGGCGAAATGCTGGACGGACTGGGCATGGCCGAAACCACGCCGGGCCCGCTGATTCAGGTGGTGCAGTTTGTGGGCTTCATGGGGGCCTATCGCAACCCGGCCCCGTTCAGCCCTATGACCGCAGGCATTCTCGGTTCGCTGGTCACCACCTGGGTCACCTTTGTGCCCTGCTTTCTGTGGATCTTCCTGGGCGCGCCCTACATTGAATCGCTGCGCGGCAACCGCTCGTTGAGCACGGCGCTTTCGGCCATCACGGCGGCGGTGGTGGGTGTGATCTTGAATCTGGCGGTCTGGTTTTCGCTGCATGTGCTCTTTGCCCAGATCGATGAGGTTTACGTGTTTGGGGCGCGCATTCTGGTTCCCGTTTGGGATAGCGTAGATCTGGCCGCGCTGATCATTTCTGTTGCTGCCTTTGTGGCGCTGTTGCGGCTGCATATCGGCATGTTCCCGGTGCTCATCGGCAGCGCCGCCGCCGGGCTGCTCTATTACCTGCTCTGGGTGGGATAGGTAAATTCACAGGGGCCAACTGCCTGTGGTAAACTCGCTAGGACAAGACGGCGTAACGAGTAACGAGTAAAAGGCTCGTCGTCCATTCTGTTTACTCGTTACTCCTTAGGCTTACCCTGGATCTGTAGAAGAACAGAAAAGCGGAGGCACGCATGGTTCAAGAACTGACGGTAGTGGCCCTTGAAGAAACGCAAATTCCCCCGCAACACGGGCAACGGATCAGCGCCGAGGAATTTGCCAGTCTACCCGATGATGGCTATCGCTATGAATATGTCAATGGGGAGGTACAGGTTATGTCACCAGCAGGGGGAAGGCATGGCGGGTTAGCAACACAGATTGTCTTTCTGCTCAAAAGGTTCGCCTATGATCAGGAAGCTGAGCACCACGTGTTTGATTCTAGCACCGGCTATCGCCTGCCCAATGGCGACGTGCTCTCACCCGACGTCTCCGTGATCTTGGCCGGGCGGCTGCCCGACGAGGTGGAGCCCGTTGGCTTCATCGAAATTCCCCCCGATCTGGTGGTGGAGATTATCTCACCCAGTGATCGCTACACTACTGTGTTGGAGAAGGTGCAGCGTTATCTCGCTTGGGGCGTGCCCGCCGTCTGGGTGCTGGAACCCGATCTGCGCCAAGTCATGATCCACACCGACGCGGGGATTGTACGGGTGGCGGATGACGACACGCTCGACGGCGGCGCAGCCGTACCGGGCTTCCAATGCCGCCTGCGCGAAATTTTTCCCCCCGCCACGGGCGCAACGCCCCGCACGCATCACCCGATCACCCAAGTCCCTAATCTCCCACTCACCACTCTCCCACTCACCACTCTCCAAAGGAGATATCGCCTTGACCGACATCAAACTTTCTCGTCTCGCCGCCGTGCGCGCAGCCCTCTTCGACATGGACGGCGTGGTCTACGTGGGCAACCAACCGCTGCCCGGCGTGCAAGCATTGCTCGATTATCTGGACAACAGCGGGCGTACGTGGTGTTTCATCACCAACAACTCCACGCGCACGCCGCAGATGTTCGCCGATAAAGTCCAAAGCATGGGCATGAAGGTTGGCCCCGAAAATATTCTCACCAGTTCGCTGGCAACGGCGAACTGGATGGCCGAAGAGTTCCCCAACCGCGGCAAAGCCTATGTCGTGGGCGAAGCCGGCCTGCGTACCGCCCTCACCGATGCCGGGTTCACCCTCACCGCCGACGCCTTTGAGGCCGAGTTTGTGGTCTCTGGCATCGACTTTAACCTGGTCTACGAAACGTTGGCCGGGGCGGCGCTGGGCATCCGCAACGGGGCGCGCTTCATCGGCACCAACATTGATCCCACCTATCCCAGCGAACACGGCCAGATCCCCGGCACGGGATCGGTGCTGGCGTTGCTGCAAGCCGCCACCGATGTCAAGCCGGAGATCATCGGCAAACCCTTCCCCGGCATGTACCGGCAGGCCATCCACCGCACAGGCAGCCAGCCCGACACTACGCTGATGGTGGGCGACCGCTACGAAACCGACATCAAAGGCGCGATTGATCTGGGCATGGTCACCGCCGCCGTCACCACGGGCATCAACACCCAAGCCGAGTTTGAAGCCGCCACCCCCCCGCCCGACTTTATCCTCAGCGGCATCCCCGCCCTGTTGGATGCGTTCAAGCGGGCAGATGGATAGGTAGGGTTGCAGCGGGCAGGTATTACAGTGTATCTACTCAGGTGCGACGCACTCGCCAGGACAAGATCGGGCTAGAATTCTGCGTGGCGAGTGCGTCGCACCCTGATCCTGCACAGATACGCTAACTTAAGCTGTCAAGACTTACGCAGTCCCCAGAAGTTGAACTTTTCTGAAAAGTTCAACTTCTGACGACTGCTTGGTGCGTAAGTCCCGGCTCTATCCCTTCATTTCAGCATCCTGCCCCCTTGCCGTCTGCTCCGTCCCACCTCCTTCCCTCTTTTTGACCCGCTCCGAACGTCTGCGCTACAATCAATTCATGAGTGAAATCAACTTAGAAATAGTAACGACCAGCCCGACGCGGGTATCGTTGCTCGATCTGTCATTGGCAGAATTAACCGATTATGTGCAAGGGTGGGGGCACCCCGCCTATCGCGCCCGGCAGGTATGGGATTGGATCTACAAACGCTATGCCCGCTCGTTTGACGAGATGAGCAATCTGCCCAAACCGCTGCGCGAACGGCTGAACGCCGAGGCGGTGATCTCGCCGCTCAGCGTTGCTACGCGTGTGCTTTCGCTGGCCGGGGACACGCAAAAGGTGCTCTTTCGCCTGGCCGACGGCCAGACCATTGAGACCGTGCTCATGCTCTATGACAAACGGCGCACGCTTTGCATTAGCAGCCAGGCCGGCTGTGCCATGGGTTGCACCTTCTGTGCCACGGCCCAGGGCGGGCTGGCGCGTAATCTCAGCGTCGGCGAGATTGTGGATCAGGTGCTCTATTTCGCGCACTATCTGGCCCACGCCGACCTGGAGCCGTCCATGCAACTAGAGCGGCCCACCACGGTGACCAATGTTGTGCTCATGGGCATGGGCGAACCCATGCACAATTACAACAACGTTTGGACAGCATTGCGCCGCCTGACGGATAATGATGCTTTCGGACTGGGGCGCGCCACATTACCCTGAGCACCGTGGGGCTGGTTCCCATGATTGACCGCATGGCCGACGAGGGCTTGCAGATCAACTTGGCTGTGAGCCTGCACGCGCCCAACGACGAGTTGCGCGGCCAATTGGTGCCGGTGAATCGGCGCTGGAAGGTGGACGATCTATTGGCGACGGTGGCACGCTACATCGAGAAAACACACCGGCGCGTCACCTTTGAATACGCCCTGATGCGGGGCATTAACGACAGCCCAGAACTGGCGGCGGAGTTGGGGCAAAAGCTCTCCCCTCTGCTCTGTCATGTCAACGTGATCCCGCTTAATCCCATCCCAGACAGCCCGTTCCAGCCCACCAGTGATGAGGATACTGAGCGCTTTGTGCAGATTTTACGCGATCATGGGGTGGCGGCCACGGTGCGCCTGCGCCGCGGCATCGAGATTAACGCCGGGTGTGGTCAACTGCGCCAAGCGAAGCAGGCGGCGTAGAAATTGCAAACGGCAAGGAGCAAAAGTAGTGCTGGCACCAGAATGGCACAGGCAAGTTTCAACCTGCCATGTGCCACTTTCGCCCCAATGCAAAAGCGCCAGCCTGGGGAGACTGGCGCCTGTGCGTGCCGATTCGGTGGGTTAAACTTTGTTCAGCGATTTGATGCAAGAAGCACAAAGCCGCTTGGAGATTGTGCGACCGCCCTCAAAGACTCTCACCTTTTGGATGTTCACATCCCATTTGGTGCGGGTGGCCTTTTTAGACCAGGGACGATTGTTACCGAATTGGGGACCTTTGCCACACGTTTGACACTTAGCCATAAACCTTACTCCCTGTAAATAAACAGTGGTCGAGCCATCGGTCAGCAATCCTGATCACCACCCCTGTGCAGAACGCACCCCATAAAAAAAGCTGCGTCGGCAGCAGGGTGAAGGGTCAACTGGTTTGTGACCTAACTTTTGAACTCTATCATATAGGCGTTGGGTTGTCAAAAACGGGCGATGGACAAGCCTTCATCGCTCGTTCATTTTGTAGTTCACATTTGTAGTTCACATTTGTAGTTCACATCTGAAAATTCAATTTCAAAATTGCGTAGTTGAGAGGCAGATAGAGGACGGGGAACCAATCCTCACACGTTATCTGCTATCATGGGATTGTACGTTCTTCTATCGTCCCTGGTCCATCGTCTATTTTCAAATAGCCGCTCTTGGCTCATTAACTACGGCACGAATTGCATGGATCTGGAGTAATTGACGTGGGTAAAGTTCGCATTGTGACAGATAGCAATGCTTCGATTCCGGCAGAGGTGTTGGAGCAATATTCAATCGAAGTGATCCCGCACACCATTCGCATGGGGCGGGATCGCTACGAAGAAAATGGCGATCTCAGTGTAGATCGGCTCTTTCAACTGCTGCGCGAGAAGCAAGGCAACGGTCAAGTGGTGCAACCAGAATTGGAAGCACCCAATATCAACCGTATTTTGGATTGTTATCAGCGCGCCGCGCGCGAAGCCGACGAGATCGTGGCGATTCACATGAGCCATCATCTCAGCCCCATGTGGGCACAATCGCGCAAGGCCGCCGAGATGATGATGGGGCGCTATCGCATCCGGGTTATCGACAGCCTGAGCACGTCGCTGGGGCTGGGCGTGTTGGTGGAACTGGCTGCCAAAGCCGCCGCCGAGGGGGCCAATCTACATGAGATTGCCCGTGTGATCAACGGGGCCGTGCCCCATCTCTATGTTACCTTTTTTGCCGAAACCCTGACCTATCTAGAGCGCTCGGCGCAACTGGGCGCGGCCCAAAGTGTGTTGGGCAGCATGTTAGGGATCAAGGCCATGCTCACCATGGAAGAGGGGCGACTGATCCCGCTGGAGAAGGTGCAAAGCCGCGAAGACGTGGTGGACAAACTTTATGACTTTGTGGCGGAATTTGCCCACATTGAAAAGGTGGGCATTGTCCAACATCGCTATGAGCAGACACAAGAACTCTTTCTAGAACGTCTCAAATCCGGGCTGCCCAAACTCCCGCCCCGGCTTCTCCCCTATCCCCCCAGTCTGGCGGTGCATCTTGGCCCCAGCATTATGGGTGTGGTTGTCTATGAAGGGATGGTCTGATCCTATGCCCAAAAGCATACTACAGCGTCTGCGCGATGTTTTTGCGCTAGAAGAAAAAAACGAATGGCTGGCAAATGCCATCACGGGCGGCTTTCGGGCCTTTCAAGAGTTGTGGGAGGCCGATGCCCTGCGCGACGGGCTGGATGATTCGTGGGTGCGCCAGATCAGCGAGCGCATTCAACGCTATGAAAGCGCCACCCGCCACGAACGTCAGCAGCTCGCCGCCCAGATTATGCGTCTGCTCGACCGCCCCGGACAGCCCGACCCCGCGCTGAGCAATATTGACAAAGGGGCAAGCGCGCCGCCCACTGCCAGAGTCAGCGAGGATGCCCCCGCCATTCCGCCCCCTGGCCCCACGCCGCCATCCCCACGCCGCCCCCGTCGCCAACCCAACACCTATACGGGCAACCCTCTGGGCGCGCCGATTGAGACCGTCAGCGGGATTGGTCCGGCCACAGCAGAGCTACTCGGTCGGCTGGGCATCGTCACCGTGGAAGATCTCATTTGGCATCTGCCCACCCGCCACGACGATTACAGCGAACAGCGCTCGATTGCCGATGTGCGCCCCGGCGAAAAGCTCTCGATTGTGGCGAATCTGTGGAAAGTGGAAACGCGCAAGGTTGGCTTCAAACGCAGCCTGATCCAGGGCATCTTCAACGATGGCACGGGCACGCTGCGCGCTTCGTGGTGGAATCAGCCCTGGAAGGTTAACGAATTGGTGGAGGGCAAGACCTATCGGCTCATGGGCAAGGTCGATCTCTACATGGGCCAGAAGACGCTGACCAGCCCCCAGATGGAACCCATCCGCGCCAAATCGCTGGGCAAGGGGAGCATTTTGCCCATCTATCGGCTGACCGAGGGCTTTAAGCGTAGTGACCGTCTCAACGGTATGATCTTGAAAGCCCTGCAAGAGGCGTTGCCCTTTCTTGTCGATCCGCTGCCGACGGCCCTGCGCCAACACTACAATCTTCTCGATCTGCCCACGGCGCTTTCTGAGATTCACCATCCGGAGAGCCGAGAGAGTTTGAATCAAGCCTGTAAACGGCTGGCCTTTGACGAACTTTTCTACATTCAAATGGGCGTGCAACAGCGCCGCCACCTGCTCCAGCGCAGCACCGCGCCAGCGTTGGTCAACGCCGAGCCAGCCTTGGCCGCCTTTGTGCAGGCGCTGCCCTTCCAACTCACGGGGGCGCAACGTCGTGTTTTGGACGAGGTCACCCGCGACCTCGCGCGCACAGTGCCCATGAGCCGGCTGATCCAGGGCGATGTGGGCAGCGGCAAAACGGCAGTGGCCGCCGCCGCCATCTTTTTGGCCGTGCAAAACGGCGCACAATCGGCGCTGCTGGCCCCCACACAGATCCTCGCCGAGCAACATTATCGCAGCCTGAGCGCCCTGCTCGGTCAACTGACGCGCCCCGACGGCACGCCGCTGCGCGTGGAATTGCTGACGGGCGCGCGTCACCGGCGCGGGCCGCGAAGCCGTGTTGGCCGGGCTAGGCGATGGCTCGATTGACGTGGTGGTGGGAACCACGGCGCTGATCCAAGAGGGCGTGGCGTTCCACAATTTGGCCTTTGTGGTCGTGGACGAACAACACCGTTTTGGCGTGGAACAGCGCTCGATCCTGCGCACCAAAGGCGGCGAACCCGCAGCGCCTGTGCCCCACATGCTGGTGATGAGCGCCACGCCCATCCCGCGCAGTCTGGCGCTGACGGTCTATGGCGATCTGGACGTAAGCATCATTGACGAACTGCCGCCTGGTCGCCAGCCCATCAAGACCAAGTGGTTCCAGCCGCTGGAACGGGAGCGCCTCTATGGGTTTGTGCGCCGTCAAGCTGCCGAGGGCCGCCAGGCCTACATCATCTATCCGCTGGTGGAGGAGAGCGAAACGTTGGCCGTGGGCGCGGCGGTGGATGAACACGCCCGCCTGAGCAGTGAAATCTTCCCCGACCTGCGCCTGGGGCTGCTGCATGGGCGGCTCTCTGGCACGGAAAAGGACACGACCATGCGCGCCTTTGCCGATCACGAATTGGATGTCTTGGTGAGTACCAGTGTGGTGGAGGTGGGCGTAGATGTGCCCAACGCCACGCTGATGATCGTTGAAGATGCCGAGCGCTTTGGGCTGGCCCAGTTGCATCAGTTGCGCGGGCGCGTGGGCCGCGGCGGACATCAAAGCTATTGTGCGCTGATCAGCAAGGCCGAGAGCGACACTGCCACGGAGCGGCTGACAGCGCTGGTGGAGACCAACGACGGCTTCAAACTGGCTGAAAAAGATCTGGAACTGCGCGGCCCCGGCGACTTTTTGGGAACGCGCCAGAGCGGTCTCCCCGATCTGAAAATGGCCCAACTGGGCGATACGGCGACATTGGCGCTGGCCCAGGATGCTGCCCGCCAGATGTACGCTGCCGATCCCGACTTGGCGAATCATCCCGAATTGCGCGCACGCGTGGAGCAGTTCTGGCGCGGGCATGGCGATGTGAACTAAAACCGTGTTGCGGGCTGCGTGTTGCGCATTTCTGAGACACGCAGCCCGCAACCAAATTCCCCGGAGGTTCTCCCATGAGTGATACGCCTCATGTTGTGATTATCGGGGGCGGTTTTGGCGGGCTGTATGCAGCCAAGGCGCTGCGGTCACAGCCCGTTAACATCACCCTCATCGACAAGCAAAATCATCATCTTTTTCTTCCCCTGCTCTATCAAGTTGCCATTGCCGGGCTTTCGCCAGGCGATATCGCCGTGCCACTGCGCGAGATCTTCGGCAAGGCCAAAAATGTACGAACCGTGATGGGCAAGGTCACCGACATTGACGTGGATGAGCGGCGGGTGCGCTATGCCGACGGCGACCTGCCCTATGATGCCTTGATTGTGGCGACAGGGGCGACCTATACCTATTTTGGCAACGAGGGGTGGATGCCCTATGCGCCGGGTATGGATGGCCTAGAGAACGCGCTGGAGATCCGGCGGCGCATTCTCTCGGCCTATGAGCGGGCCGAAAAGGAGCCTGATCCGGCACTGCGCCAAGCGTTGATGACCTTTGTGGTGATTGGTGCGGGGCCAACCGGCGTGGAACTGGCCGGGGCGATTGCCGAGATGGCACGGCGCACCCTCAAAGAGGATTTTCGCCAAGCGGATCCCGGGCAAACACGGGTGATCCTCATCGAAATGGTGGACCGTGTGTTGCCGCCCTTTCCGCCCGATCTCTCGCAAAAGGCGCGCCACTCGCTGGAAAAGCTGGGCGTCACCGTGCGTACTGAGACCAAAGTGGTAGAGATCAGCGCCGACCATGTGACTGTGGAATCCAAAGGGCAGCCCCCAGAGCGCATCCCCTGCCACACGGCCATGTGGGCCGCCGGCGTGAAGGCGTCGGGGCTGGGCGCTGTGTTGCACGAAAAGACCGGCGTCGAACTGGACAAGGCGGGCCGCGTGAAAGTGGCCCCGGATCTGAGCCTGCCCGGCCATCCAGAGATCTTTGTGGTGGGTGATCTGGTCCATTGGGAGCAAAAGGGCAAACCGTTGCCGGGGCTGGCCCCGGTTGCCATGCAGCAAGGCGAGCACGCCGCCCGCCAGATCCATCGGCGGCTTTTAGAGAATCGGGAGACGGAGCCGTTCCACTACAGAGATCGGGGGACGATGGCGACGATTGGGCGGGCCGCCGCCGTGGCAGATCTGCGCTTTGTGCACCTGAGCGGATTCGTGGCCTGGCTGATCTGGCTTTTTATCCATCTCATGTATCTGGTCGGCTTCCACAACCGGCTGATTGTCTTTTTGCAATGGATGTGGAACTATCTTAGTTCCCACCGTGGCGCACGCCTGATTGTGAACTATCGCACGCCGCCGCTGGAAAATGCGGGCGATTCCCAAGCCACGCCGCCCCAATAACAGGATACGAGCCATCTCAACAAGCAGATTCCCTTTCATCCCACCACACCACAGGAGAAAGACTCATGAAAAGCCTGCCGCCATCGCCCCATTTCAGCCCCATTTCCCTGTCGAAAATTGCCAACGCCAACCGTGCCCAGGTGGGCAATGACTGGGGGGCCACGGTTGACCTGGGCTACGGGACCCAGACCTTCCAGGGCATCCCCTTTGATCTCGGTTCACAGAGCGCGGCCAATCTAATCTTGTTGAATGAGAATACCGTCACGCTGGATCTCAACGGCATCCGGGCCAGCTACCTTCTCTTTCTGCATGTGGTGGAAGACCGCGTGACCAATTATCTGGACGGCTTCGCCGATTTTTCTGTGGACGGTAACGAACTGGGCGATCACGTCTCCGATTACGAACTGCACTATGCCGACGGCGAATGCCAGATCGTGGCTATCCGCCGCCGCTTCGCCATTCAACAGAGCCATATTCGCTGGGGGGCCAGCCCGTTTGAGGCGATCCCAGCCACACCATCGTGGGTCTTCCCCACGGCCAACGAAGAGATGGCGTTGGGGCGTGTCCCCGGTCGACAGTATGGCCGCGGCGAAACCCGGCATGAATCCAGCCGCAACGACGCCCCCAGCCAACTCTGGCTCTATGCCCTGCCTAACCCCCACCCGGACAAGCCGCTGAAACGGCTGCGGTTGGAAGCGCGTGGCGAACGCTCGGCCATTTTTGGCATCACCGCCAGCACCGTGACCAGCCATCCGTTGAAAGCAGGGGTACGCCGCAAACTGCGCCTGACCTTGCCCGATGGGGTGAGCTTAAACAAGCTGGGGGAATTGGACGAAATCGGCATTGACATGGGCATCGTGATCTCGGCGCGGGCCGTGCTGGATTACGACGCCGAGCGTTGGCTGGGGGATGATCCCAACGTGCAGCCCAGCCGCTCGACGCAGGCGGTAACCGTGGAATATAGCGCCCATCCCCAGGCCCGGCTCTATGTGGGAGAGCGGGTCTACGACTCTGGCTGATCTGGCCGACGGCGCGGTGGAGATTGCCCCCGCCCATCGCCCGGTAAAAGTGCGGATTGTCGAGGCCGGCTCGGCGCAGCCGGTGGCGGTGCGGCTACACATGCACGGCGCAGCAGGCGAAACTCTGCCCCCGCGCAACCATCACCGCGAGGTCAACGGCCACTGGTTCGAGGACAACTACGGCGAATTTCGCAACAGCCTCAACCAATACAGCTACGTGGACGGCACGGTGGATGTGGACCTGCCGCTGGGCGAGGTCTTTATCGAGATCACGCGTGGCTACGAGGTGAAGCCGCTGCGCACGGTCTTCACCGTCACGGCCGGAGACCGACGAGATCACCTTTGAATTGGAGCGCGTGCTGCGCTGGCGCGAGGCGGGCTGGGTGACGGCGGATACACACGTTCACTTTTTGTCGCCGCAGACGGCGCTGTTAGAGGGCCAGGCCGAGGGCGTCAACGTGGTCAATCTGTTGGCGAGCCAGTGGGGCGAAATGTTCAGCAACGTCACCGATTTTGACGGCAAAACCACAATTGGGGCGAAGGAGTTTGGCGGTGACGGCGAATTTCTGGTGCGCGTGGGCACGGAAAACCGTATGCAAACCCTGGGCCATATCTCGCTGCTGGGCTACAGCGGCCCCATGATTAACCCGCTCTGCACGGGCGGCCCGTCGGAATCGGCGATTGGTGATCCGCAAGAAGTGGTGATGGCCGAGTGGGCGCAGCGCTGTATCGACCAGGGCGGGCTGGTGGTGATGCCACATGGTCCCAACCCGCAATGTGAGCGCGCCGCCGACATTGTGCTGGGGCTGATCCACGCCCAGGAGATGATGACTTTTAATCCCTTTGACGTGCAGATCAACCCCTATGGCCTGGCTGACTGGTATCGCTATCTCAATCTGGGCTATCACGTGCCCGTGTGCGGCGGCTCGGACAAAATGTCGGCTTCGTCGCTGTTGGGCGGCATTCGTACCTACACGCACATGGGCGAACGCGATTTCACCTATGAAGGGTGGATGACAGCTACGAAGGGGGGAAACACCTTTGTGACGGTGGGTCCGCTGGCGGAGATCCGCGTCGAGGGGCAGATGCCGGGATCGACGCTGCACCTGCCCGCGGGCGGCGGCACGGTCAACGTCTCATGGAAGGTGGAATCGGCTAGTCTGCCCGTGGATGCCGTGGAAATTGTGGTGGGCGGGCTGGCGGTGGAAAAGCAAGATTTCGACAAGACGCTTTCTGCTGAGGGCAGCGCCGAGATCCGCCTGGACCATTCGACGTGGGTGGCGCTGCGGGTGCGCGGCAGCTATCGCGGCGAACATGGCGAGATCGCCGCGCATACCAGCGCCGTGCAGGTGATGGTGGGCGAAAAGCCAATTTTCAACCAGGCTGACGCTGGGGCCGTGTTGGAGCAGATCGAGGGGGCGATTGCCTATCTGGACGTGCTGGCTCCCCACCCCGATGTGCGTCGCCTGAAGCAGATGCGCGCCACGCTGGAGAGTGCCTATAACCGGCTGCACCAGCGCATGCACAATGGCGGGATCTTTCACCGGCATGTGGCGGGGCAGGGGGGACATTAGGGACTGGGGATTACCGGTGCGACGCACTCGCCATGGGTGGATTGGTTCTGAAAGTCGTCTGGCGAGTGCGTTGTTTCTTTGTCCTGTCCACGTAGCTACAGGTTGACATCGTGGCCCAGCAATTCACGGATAAGAAGTGACCTGGAGATCTGCTACACGACGAAATTCTTTTAGCATGCATGCTCAGATAGCCGTCGGCGTCATCCAGCGTAATCTGCGCGGGTCATGCCGTATCCGTCAATCCAGAATAAATGAGGGCATAGATCACCGATGCATATCCGCCCGCTAAATCTGGCATATTCGAGCCTGAGCGTACACGGTGAGCGTTTCTTCATCAGGGCCACAACGTCAGGTAGCGATTCCCAGCCGGTTGAAACGTCGCCTGAAAGTCATAGTGATCCAGCGCTGCCCCACGCAAAACAGCCGCTTGCCAACCAGAAGCTGATTTCGCCATCCAAGTAGGCAGTAACCACTGGTCAAACCTGTTTGCCGCGCCGCGAGCAGACGCCAACTGAATCAGAACAGCGTACAACGGGTAGACCACGCGAGCAGATCATGGGCGTTGATGGGCCGTCCGTCGGCTTGGTAGACATCACTCGGCACGAATCCAGTGATTATCCAGGGCGTCAACCATTGCCTCCTGTTCATCACTTAACTTTCAATCGAAAAACAGGTTGAAGTCGTCGAAGCTAGTTCCAACGGTTTCGCCGTGTACGCCGTGCCAGGAATCAGCACGCAGAACAACGTCAGAGTACCATCCTTTATTCCTTTCCACTATTCACACGGTTTACGCTTCATTGGTTACGGTAATCTGTCTATTCACGTGCCAAACATCAGTCAGCGACTGGCACTCAATAATTCCCCATCACCCCAGCGCCTTCACCGTCACGCTGACGCGCCGATAGCTGAGGTGGGCATGGGCGAATCGGGTAATTGGTGAGTGGTGGATGGTGATTGGTGGGGGAATTATAGGGTAGGGTGGGAGGGTGGGAGCAAGGTGATTGAGTGAGGAGAGTTTCACGTTCGGTCAATCTAGGGTAAGATAACGGTGTGACAGCAGTGCAACCGCTCCGTATTCAGAAAGGATACTTCATGGCTTTTACCCTTCAACTTGGTGAAACCGCACCCGACCTTTGAGAATCTGCCCGCCACCGATGGCAAGACCTATAGCCTCACAGATTTGGCTGACGCCAAAACGCTGGTGATCTTCTTCACCTGTAACCACTGCCCCTATGTGGTCGGTTCGGACGAAGTGACCCGCCGCACCGCCGAGAAGTTTGCGGATCAGGGTGTGGAGTTTGTGGGCATTAACGCCAACAGCAGCCATGTCCACCCTGAAGATAATTTCGAGGGCATGGTGAAGCGCATGGGGGCGCACAACTTCCCCTGGACCTATTTGCGCGACGAGAATCAGGATGTAGCGCGTGCCTATGGCGCCTTGCGTACACCCCATTTCTACGTCTTCGACCATGACCGCAAGCTTGTCTACACCGGGCGCGGGGTGGACAACCCCAAGGATACCAGCAAGATGACGGTCAACGACCTGGAGAACGCGCTGGAAGACCACCTGGCGGGGCGTCCGCTGCGCCAGCCGCTCACCAATCCGATTGGCTGCAATGTCAAATGGCAGGGGCAGGACGCCCATTGGATGCCTGCCGATGCCTGCGATCTGGTCTTTGATAAAGTGGGGTAACCGCACTGGTACGCTTGATAGACAAAACCCGCTGTGCGCACGTGTGCACAGCGGGTTTTTCATGATTCTGGCACGGGGAGTTTATCCCCGTGCTAGAAGGTGACGCCCCATGAATGGAGCTGGATTGCATTCGCCCTAAGTCCCATTCATGGGACGCTGCTATTAGCCGGGGGACTTCATCCCCCGGCTTTTTCATCCCCCGACGCTACCCCCGCACCGACCCTGCAAACAGCCCCTGTACCAGCGCCCGTTGCGCCACCATATAGAGGATGATCACCGGGATGGCGGCCATAGTGGAGCCAGCCATGAGCGGCCCCCACATGTAGATGTCGGCCACAATATGGGAGGCGAGACCGACGGGCACGGTCTGCAGGCTGCTGCTGGTAATGAAAATTAGGGCGTAGAGGAATTCGTTCCAGGCCAACGTAAAGGAGAAGATGCCCGCCGCCACCAATCCCGGCGCGGAGAGTGGCAACAAAATCTTGTAGAACGTTTGCAGCCGTGTGCAGCCGTCAATCATGGCGGCTTCTTCCATGTCCTTGGGGATGGCCTTGAAGTAGCCCATGAGCATCCACGTACAGAAAGGGATGCTAAAGGTGAGATAGGTGATGATGAGCGAAAGCAGGTTGTTCGCCAGCCCAATGTTATAGACGATGATGTAGAGTGGGATGAAGAGCAACGAGCCGGGGATCAGATAGACAAAGAGAATCGATCGGGCAATGAGAGCACGGCCACGATAACGCATGCGTGTGACGCTAAACGCGCCCAGACTGCTCACCACCATCGTTAAAAACGTGGTGACCGAGGCCACGACAATGCTGTTGCGCAGGCGCACGCCAAATTGATAGCGGTTGATCTCGGTGAGGTAGTGCTCGAAGGTAAATTCCTGGGGCAGCAACGTCACCTGGCGGGCATAGAGTTCGGCGTTGGGACGCAGCGAAGTTGCCACCATCCGAATAGAAGGGGAAGACCACCCATACGAAGAAAAAGAGCAGCGCTGCATAAAAGAGGATACGCTTTACCGTGTGCTGAAGCGCGAAATTTTCGGTCCAAAAGCTCATTTCTCTTCCCCTTCCATCATATAGCGCGAGACAATCACAATCAGGCCTGCCAACAGCGGAAAGAACATCATGGGCACGGCAGAGGCTTCGCCGATGCGCAAATTTTCGATGCCCAGTTTATAGGTCATCACCGTGAAAACCTGGGTACGGTTGGACGGTCCGCCGCCCGTGAGCAGATAGACCATCTCAAAGGTATTGGAGGTCCAAATCAGCGAGAGCAGGCAGGTGATGAAGATCACAGGGCGCAGGCTGGGCAGGGTGATGTACCAATATTGTTGCCAACCTGTGGCGCCGTCAACTTTTGCGGCTTCGTAAAGCTCTTCGGGGATACTTTGCAGCCCGGCCAGATAGGAGATGCCAAAGAAGGGAAAACCTTTCCACACCACCAAAATAATCACGGCGACAAGGGCAAACTGGGGATGACCGAGGAACGAAATCTTGCTATCGGTCAGTCCTGTCCCGGTGAGGATGGTGTTGAAGACGCCACTGTTGTAATCATAGAGCCAGCGCCAAGTCAGGGTCGCCACAAAGGTGGGCAGCGCCCAGGGCAACATAAAGATGCCGCGCAACAGCGCTCGCCCAGGGAAGGCGTTGTTGAGCAATAGCGCCATCACCATGCCCACCACAAATTTTAGCGCCACCCCGACAATGGCAATAAACCAGGTATTGAACAACATGCGCCCAAAGTCAGGCCAGCGCAGCAGCCAGCGGTAATTGGTGAGGCCAACAAAGTTGCCCACCGTGCCAATGGTCTTGTCGGTCATGCTCAGCCAGACAGCGCTGAAGAAGGGGTAGAAAATGAGGCCAGCGAATAACAGAATAATAGGCAAAACCAGTAGATAGCCCTGGATGCTTTCGCGGCGGCGAGATTCAGCGTGGATCGGCTTTTTCTTGACACGGGGCGTGACGGTAGCATCGGCTGCCATAGTTTGTCTCCTTCACATGAAACGGCTGGGAGCGGATCGCGCTCCCAGCCGTGTACATTCTTGCGCCGAATTTATTCGTATTTGCTGTAGATGTCCGTCGCCACTTGCTGTGCTTCGGCGATGGCTTCCTCCTTGGTCCAGCCATCCACCACTACACGCAGCACCATTGTCAGGGATGGGTTGCGGGTGTTCAGTTCTGTGGAGGCCGGAGTGATGGGGCCAGGATAGCCACCGAGCACGCCCGTTTTGGCGGCTTCCAGGAAGCCGGCGTTCTGCGGATCGTTCCACATCTCCATGCTGGCGTATTGTTCCACAGCGGGGGCGGCAAAGGCCAGGGCAATCCACGGCTCGTATTGGGCCGGTTCGTAGAGGAAGCGGATCAGATCCTTGCCTAGTTCTTGCTTTTCGGCGGGGACGGTGTTGAATGTGGTCCACGCTACGCGCACACCTGCCGAGTTGAACGAGCCTTTGGGACCAGCCGGGACACCGGCAATAGCGGTGACAGCAGCCAGATCGGGCTTGTTTTCCTTGAGCCAGACCAGCACGCTGGCGGGGTTGTGAACGGAGACCACCGATTCGTTCTGATAGGCGGCGTTGTTGCTGGCGTTGTCCCACTCGAAGACATCCGGCGGGAAGAGGTCGGCAGCCACCATCTGGTCGATGACAAAATCGAGCCATTCGCGCGTCTCCGGCGAGTCGATGGTGACAGTTTTGCCCGTTTCGTCGGTGCTGGTGGAGCCAAAGCCCAGGCGCATGAGATTGAAAGTGTTTTCGGCATCGCCAGCGGCCTGGTTCAGGCCAATCCCCGCGCCGTAGAGATCAGGCGGATTCTGCGCGGCCTTCATCACGTCCACATATTCTTGCCAAGTGGTGGGGATGGCAAGGCCCTTTTCGTCCAGAATGTCTTTGCGGATGTGCATTAACGAGGAGCTAACCGAGTAGGGGATGGCCCACTGTTTGCCGTCGATAGTGGCTGTTTTGTCGGCCACGCTGAAGAAGCCGCCGTACTGCTCGCCAATCTCGGCGTAGAGTTCGCTCATGTCTTCGTAGACGCCGGCAGGGTAGTGCAGGGTGATCCGGTCTCCGGCAATTTCGGCCACATCGGGCAGGTTCTTGGATTCAATGGCGGCGGCGAGACGTTCGTTGAGCGTGGGCACTTCGATCTCGGCCACGAGATCCAAGTTGACGCTGTTTTCGCTGGCCCATTTTTCAACGTTGGCGATCAAGACATCATCAGCGGGCGGCGCAAACGAGCGGATGACCCACACGGTCATGTCGGTGACAGCCGCGGGGGCGTCGCCGCCGGTTGCCGGTGCAGCACCCGGAGCGCCAGCTGGTACACAGGCGGCCAGGGCACTCAGACTGACAGCACTGCCGGCCAGCCGTAAAAACGAACGACGTGAAAGACGGTTGGGTGATGACATCTTCTCTCTCCTTGTGTGAAATTGGGTTGTGTAAAATCGGAGTAACTATACAGGTGCGACGGACTCGCTAGGCGTAGATTGATTGTGAAAGGTTGTGTGGCGAGTGCGTTGTACCCTAGACCGGAATCGATACAAATCGGATCAATTTGGTGTGTAACTGTAGGGATAGCAAAAGGACAGCGAATGGGGATTGCGCCATGCGAAAGCCCGATAAAGTGGTTTCCATGGCTGAGCCGATAGTAGCATAGCTCCTTACGGAGGTCAAACAGGGTTAGGGATTGACAACGTACCGATGCAGGTGCGGCGCACTCGCCAGGGGTAAATTCGGTGTGAAAAACGTGTATGGCGCGAGTGCGTCGCACCTCTTTGCCCACCGCTAATGCGCTATGGGAATCGGCGCGCCGGTGGGAACGCTGGTGTAAACTTGCTCCCGATGGGCCAAATTGCAGACCTCGTTGATGTCATCAATTCCGCGCGCTTCCAGCCATTGCTGCATTTCGGCCAAAATCTGCGTAATGGCATCGCCGCCGCGGTAATAGATGGCGCTGCCCACGCCTATAACATTCGCCCCTGCCATGAGCATCTCAATGGCATCCCGCCCGTTGCTGATCCCGCCTGTGCCAATAATGGGAATGTTGGGGCAGGCCCGTCGCGCATCATAGACGGCCTTCAACGCAATCGGTTTGATGGCAGGCCCGCTCAAGCCACCGCTGCGGTTCGCCAAAATCGACTGCCCACTTTCGCTATCCAAGACTAACCCTGGCATGGTATTCACCGCACACAGCGCATCGGCCCCAGCCTCCACCACGGCGCGGGCAATGCGGCCAATGCTGGGCACGTTGGGCGCCAGTTTAACGATGACCGGAATCTGATAGGGGGCCACGGCATCTTTCACCTGGCGGGTGACCGCAGCGGCGCTTTGGGAATTGCCAGCGAAAGGTTCGCCAAATTCACTGCCCACGTTGGGGCACGAAATGTTCACCTCGATAAAATCGGGATCGGCGGTTGCCACAATCGCGGCCACCTCGCCAAACTCTTCTTCGGTACCGGCAAAGATGCTGGCGATCAGCGGCACACCGCGCACAGAGAGAAGCGTTTTGGCATTGGCGAGCAAGGTCACCTCGGCCTCGGCCCCTGGGTTCGCCAGCCCGATCGCGTTGATCAGGCCACCGCCCCAATCCACACAAGATGGGTTAACATGGCCGGCCCGCGGCACAGGCCCACAACTTTTGGCCGTCACCGCGCCACAGCCCAACGCAGCCGCTCGATCTAACAAACTGACAGTGGTTCCCCAAATGCCGCTTGCCAGAATCAAAGGGGTGGTTAACTTTTTGTTCAAAAAAGAAACGGTTAGCTGTGTCATGTTCTCCCTCCCCATAGGTATTATGTGAGACTTTGGCCGCATAGTTTATTCTTCGACATCGCCTTAGGGTTTTTGCACACCAACAAAGGCCAACACCTGTGCCTGGGTAGCCGGATCCAAATGGCCGCTCTCCACCAAAGTTTGTAAAACAGCAGCCAAAGTAAAGACAGCATGGGCGGTGATACCAGCGTTTGCCAGGTTTTCTACGCCGCCCTGTTGGCGATCAATCAGCACAATCACATCGGTGACAACCAACCCTACCGCCCGCAGCCGCTGCGCCGTCTGCACGGTGCTGCCGCCACTAGTGATCAGGTCTTCAATAATCACGACACGCTCGCCCGGCTGCCACAAGCCCTCAATATCTTTGCCCAGGCCGTGGGCCTTGGCCTCTTTGCGCGGGTAGATCATTGGAACGTCGGCGGCCAGCGAAACCGCCGTGCCGATCGGCAGCGCGGCATAGGGGACGCCAGCCACCCGATCACAGGGCAGTGGGCGCAGCAATTCTGCATATGCTTCGGCGGCGGCACGCAACAGCGCGGGTCGGCTCACAAGCAGGCGCAGATCAATGTAAAAGGGCGAAATCTGCCCGCTCGCCAGGGTGAACGTGCCAAATTTAATCGCGCCCAGTTCGGCCAGCCCGACAATCAGATCACGGTGATTCTGGTTCATAATTTTTCTTTCTCAGTGGTGGAGAGCAGATTGCAGGTGGCAAGTTTAGCGCGATTGGTTGATTTCATCTCGCAAAGTACGCGCAGCCTCGCCGTGATCGTCAGCCAAGATCACGCTGCGGCTGGCGCTGACAAGCAGACCGGCGCCATCGGTACGCAGCCCAGCCCGGATCGCGGCGCGGGCATCTCCGCCCTGTGCGCCCACGCCCGGCACCAAAAACCAGGCATGGGGAGCGACGGCGCGTACAGCCCGTAATGCCTCTGGATAAGTGGCGCCGACCACCAGCCCCACATTGGGCCACCAACTTGTGGCAATCTCCGCCACTTTCAAATAGAGCGGCGTTCCCACATTGTCGATGGGGAGGCTCTGAAAATCGCTGGCGCCGGGATTGGAGGTGTGGCACAGGACAAAGAGTCCTTTATCGGCATAGGCGGCAAATGGCTCGATGCTGTCTCGGCCCAAATAGGGGCTGAGGGTGACAGCATCTACGCCCAGTTCGTCAAAACAGGCGCGAGCATAGGCCACGGCGGTTGGCCCCATGTCGCCGCGCTTGGCATCAAGCAACACGGGAATCTCGGTGGGGATGGCAGCCAGGGTTTGGCGCAGGAGGGTCATCCCGGCTTCGCCCATGGCTTCATAAAAGGCAATGTTGGGTTTATAGACACAAACGTAGTCTGCGGTCTCGGCAATGATGGCCTCGTGCCAGCGCAGCAGATCGGCCATGAGATCGGCATCAAAGGTGTGATAGCGGGGCGGTAGCTGCTGAGGAACGGGGTCTAATCCCACACAGACCAGGCTTTGGTTGCGTTTGACCGTGGCGGAAATTTTCTCGAAGAAGTTCATAACATCGCCTTTTTTCATGTGCGATGACGGCCAGGGGATCGACTCCTTCGCATGGTTTCAGAAATGAAGGAGTCGGTCCACGCGCCGTCGGTTATCTAGAAAATGGTATAGAATTCAAAGCAGGACAGGTATAGGGTTTTCCACCCATATGGCCTCCTGAGTCAATCCACACGTATAGGCATACAACCCAACACCCGCAGCCTCGGCCCGGCGCAACGCTTCGCCCAATTCGGGATCGCGCTCCGAATAGGGGCGAAAGGCGTGGGCATCGGGCCGCTGCACCATAAAGACCACAGCGGCGGCAATGCCTTGCGCAGCCAGCGCGGCCAGGGCGTCCACATGGCGGCGTCCGCGCACGGTGGGCGCGTCGGGGAAGCGGGCCACGCCATCAATCACCAACGAGGCCGATTTTATCTCCACCCAGCGAGACTTCCCCTGTGTCATCCTCCAAACAGAAATCAATGCGGCTCTGGCTGTCGCCGTGATACAAGCGCACTTCACGGCGCAGCGCTGTGTAGGATTGAAAGTGCGAAAAATGCCCGGCGCGCCACCCTTCCTCAAAGAGGGCGTTGGGCAGTTGCGTGTTCAGGCTCACCAACTGGCCGCTCACAGGATGCTCGACAAAGCGCAGCGTGTAGGCTGTGCGGCGTTTGGGATCATCAGTGGCGCGGTCAATGTGAATGATTGTGCCAGGGATGAGCAACTCCTCTAGCCGCCCTGGGTCGGGGCAATGGGCGCGCACGATCGCGCCGCTGTCGTGAAGTTGGGCATGCACAACATAGCGGTTGGGACGTTCGAGAAACGTGGCCGGTTCAACGGTAAACGAAAATTTCATGGGTGCAGATTATGGGTGGCAAGCCTGTGTAAAATGCGTTCGTGTCACGCAGACTATAGCATCGGGGCAGGCGAAAGCAAAGATACGCCACGGCTTATGAGCGTTGTTGCCAGGCCAGGAGTGCCTCTTCCAGGTCTGCAAGACCAGTAAACCAGCGCACTGTTTGCAAAAATGTGGGCAGATCGCCGGTGAGCAGGCGCAAACGCTGGAGTTGAGGGCCAATCGGGCTGCTGCTGGCGGCGCTGGTTCCATAGCTGCCGTGAAAGGCAAAATAGGCCTGATTGAGCACACGCAGAGGATAGCCACGCGCCACAAAAAAGTGACGGCGTGCTTCCATATAGCGCTCGGCGCTCTCCACCAGACCGGCAGCCAGCAGGCCATCCACACGCAGGCGCGTTTCGCGCATCTCACGGCGAAAGCTAAACGGGAAAGGGCCATAGTCCAGCGCCGCCGGGCGACGTTCGTCAGCATTCGCCAGAAATCCTGGCTCCGCCACAGCCAAGTTAGGGTAATGGCGGGTGACGACGCGCGCGCCAATTTCGTCGCCCACAATTTCGGCCACGGTCTCGTTGAGGGTCACAAGCTCGCTGCTCTCTAAATAGCGCAACCCCAGCGGGAAGAGCGTGAGGTAGTTGTGCGCCCATTCGTGGGCCACGGTGGTCATGATCCACGGCAGCGAGGAGCGGTCGATCACCATTGTGGGGAACGCGCCCAGGCCGCCAATATTGGTAATATAGGCGCTGAGATCGGTCTGTTGGCGGATCGCCGCCTCGTATCCCTCAGCCTCAAGCGGATCAATGGTGGCGTCTAGCATCTGGCTATAGACCGTGGCGATGCGCTCACGCGGACTCACCACGAGCTTTTTGGGCGGCTCCACAAAGGTAAACCAGACGGGGGAAAGGGGGCACCGGCGACGCCAAACCCCGCCGCGGCCAGTTCGTCGCCCACTTGCCGCTGGATGATGCTCTCTACCACAGGACGGCGCGTCTGTTGGAGGGCGCGCAGGTCTTCAAGTTCGGTGCGCAACGGGAGCCACCGTTGCCTCTGCGCCGCCCTCGCTTACCGATTGGGCAATCTCCGCCTCAAGTTGGCCCAGCCGGTTGGCGTCTTCCACATAGGCGCGTACAATTTGGACGGCAACTTCTGGCGGCGGGAGTCGGAGCGTGGCGGCGGTGCTGAGTTTCTCGATCACGGCGTCGATTTCCCACGCCAGCAGATCAAACGATTCGCCGCCCACCAGCGCGCCGATCCGGTGATCGCGTGCGCCCAGCGCCGTCACATCCCCGCGCCCGAGCAGTCCTGTCATCGCCACCAGCAGCACGATCAACCAGCCGCGGCGGCGCAGCCAGAGACCCATCACGGCGAAAAACGGCTGCGCCGCGATGGGTGTGGCAAAAGATTGTAACGGTTGTGTCTTGTTTTGGCTTGACATAATTTCACATCAGAAGAAAAGATTGACTTGTTTCATTAGCGCGAATCTGCCCCATTCGCGTTCTATTTAGCGCACCGTTCATTGACCCGTCCCGGCCTTCGTGCTATAAACGCAATCATAGCACAGCCTATGCCATCCCAGGCCATCCCGCTGTGATCTGAAGCCCGTTGCCACTCGCCGAAAGTTGAATCTGCCCATGCTTGCCGATTTCATCGCCGCCATGCCCAAAGCTGAACTCCATATCCATTTAGAGGGCGCGATTCAACCAGCCACGCTTCTGACGCTGGCCCAACGCCACGCCGCGCTGGATCGTCTGCCCGCCCACGATGTGGAGGGGTTGCAGCGCTGGTTTGTCTTTCGCGATTTCCCCCACTTCGTCCAAATTTACATGACCATTCAGTCGTTGTTGCGCAGCCAGGAGGATTTCACCACGATTGCCTACGCGTGTGGGCGCGACATGGCCCGGCAGAATATCCGCTATCGCGAGATAACGGTCACCACCTTCACCCACACTCACTTACAGGGCAAAGCCATCACCATCGACGAAATTCTGGCGGGGCTGAGCGAGGGACGCGCCGCCGCCAAACGAGACTTTGGCGTTGAAATGCGCTGGGTCATCGACATTCCGCGTAATGCCAGCTTTCGCAGCGGCAGCTATAATCCCACACCCGCCGAGGTTACACTGGCCCAGGCGCTGGCCGGGCAAGCCCACGGTGTTATTGGCTTGGGGCTGGGCGGCTATGAAGTGGGCGCGCCGCCGGAACCCTTCGCCCACGCTTTCATAGCAGCCAGAGCGGCGGGGCTGCGTTCGCTGCCCCACGCCGGCGAGACCGTGGGCGCGGCCAGTGTGTGGGGCGCGGTGACGGCGTTGGGAGCAGATCGGATTGGGCATGGGGTACGCGCCATTGAAGACCCCGCCCTGCTGACGCTGCTCCGCGACCGTCAGATCCCATTGGAAGTCAACCCGGTGAGCAATTTGCGCCTGGGCATCTACCCCTCGGCGGCGCACCATCCCTTTTGGCATCTTGACCGCATGGGGCTGCTGCTCACAGTCAACAGCGATGATCCGCCGCTTTTTAGCACCCAATTGGTGGATGAATACCAGTTACTCGCCACCACATTTGGCTATACTGAGGTGGACCTGGCCCGGTTGGCCCGCAATGCCTTTGTGGTTTCTGCCGCCGAACCCGGTCTCAAACAACAGTTGTTGGCCGAGTTTGATGAATGGCTGGCATCCCAAACGTTCCCCACACCGTCTGGATAAATTCTTATGCGACACCTGCTTGTACAGACCCCCGCTGGCACAGGGCCACAAGTGATGACCCTGGCCCAAGCGCACGATGCCAAAAATCTAGCGCTCTGGCAAGGCCAGAATGTCGACAGCGACGTTCAGTTGGTATCGGCAAGTTTTTCAAATCATCAGATGCAAGCGTTTGTAGCCGCACTGGAAGCGGATCTGCAAGATGTGCGGATCACCTTTGCGCCTACTGATGTGCTTGCCCTCTACCCTCCGCACAGCGATGCACCCGAACAGATCACCGATGTGAGCCAACGCAGCCCGCTGGAGATCTTCCTGGGCGGGTTGCAAAGTATCGGTTCGTGGCCCAGCTTTTTGGGCTATGCGGTGTTGGGCGCGGCGGTAGCCTGGATTGGCCTTTTCACCGATACCGTTGTGCTGTTGATTGCTGCCATGTTGATCGCACCGTTTGCCGGTCCAGCCATGAACCTGGCCCTTGCCAGCGCGCATGGGGATCTGCACCTGGTGCGGCGCAGTTTGCTCCGCTACTTTGTGGCGATTGGCACGGCTATCGTGGTGGGCATGGCGATGAGCGCCCTGTTGCGCCAAGATGTGGCCACAAGCCAGATGGTCTCGGTGGCGAAGATTTCCGCGGTGGCCGCGCTCATCCCCTTGATTGCCGGGGCCGCTGGCGCGCTGACCCTGACCCAGATCAGATCGGAGCAGCCTTGTCTCTGGCGCGGCCACCGGGCTATTGGTGGCCGCCACGCTGGCCCCGCCCGCCGTTTTGGTGGGGATGGCAATTGTGATCCAAGAGTGGAGCATGGTGATGACCGGCGTCTTCTTGCTTCTGCTCCAACTGGCTGGGATTCAACTGGGCGGCTCGCTGGTCTTTCGCTTTTATGGGGAGATCGATAGCCACGCCACCCGTTACAACCGCGGCCAGCGCTGGGTTTTCCCGGCCTCACTAGCGATCTCTGGGATCGCGCTG
The DNA here is from genome assembly GCA_963721725.1 of uncultured Chloroflexia bacterium. Taxonomy (GTDB): domain Bacteria; phylum Chloroflexota; class Anaerolineae; order Caldilineales; family Caldilineaceae; genus RI-153. Next base: position 37,934 of record CAVRLX010000002.1, on the reverse strand, counting down.
GCCGGGTTGCTCTTTTGGCAATTCACCGGCTCGCCGGATCTCTTCCGCGCCACACGCGAACAGCGCGCCCGCGCCGAGGTGGAACAGGTGATCTCGGCCAGCGGCGTTGCCCATCTTGTGGACGCCAACATGCGCTTCACCCAGCCCAATATCTCCAACCAGAACACATTGCTGGCGATTATCTACGTGCAAAAAGATCAAACAAGCGCCCTCACCACCGAAGAGATCGACCAGATGCTCACTGAGCAGATCGAAAAGCGCCTGATCCGCCAATATCAAGTCACCCCGCTGGTGGATCTGCAAGTCTTTACCGTGCCAAGCCAAGCTCAACCCTAATTCCCTGTCGAGGCTAGCCTATGTCTGCAACGCTACCGTTCCAAATTGTGCCGGGCGACGCTGTGGATCTTGATGATCTGTGCGCCGGCTTTAATCGCGGTTTCAGCGATTACAAATATGGCACGCGCTTTGACCGCGTCGGCTTTGAACGATTTCTGACGCGGGCCGGGGTCAACCCAGGCGACTGTGCGCTGTTGTTGGCCCCAAAAGGCGCTCGAGCGCAGGCTGTAGGGGTGGCGATCTTGGCTTTGCATGGAGCCGAGGGCTGGTGTGGCGGTCTGGCCGTTGATCCTGCCCACCGGGGACAGGGCGCAGCCGCCGCGCTTATGGGTGCGATTCAAAACCGCGCCGCCGAACGGGGCGTCGCTCATCTCTGGCTAGAGGTGCTGCATTGGAACGAAGCGGCCCGACGACTCTACACGCGGCTGGGCTATCAAGTCGTGCGTGAACTATTGATCTGGGAGCGCCCTGCCAAATCAGAGCCATTGCCAAGGGCGGCTCCACTCCAAACGCTGGATGCTGGTTTACTTTTGGATACAATCGAAGGGTGGCATCTCCCCCGCCCGGCTTGGCAGCGACGCGTGGCCTATTTGCGACGCTCGGCGGAGACAACCCAAGGCTACGCCATTCTGGGGTGCGATGGTCTGCCTGTGGCGGTTGCGCTCTGCCAATACAACGCCAGCCGGGAAACGCTGCACCTTGTGGATGTGGCAGTTGATCCCGATGCGGATGGCGCGGAATGGGGCGCGGCGCTGCTCTTGGCACTGGCGGCGAAATATCCCGATGCGCGTCTTGTCCTTGTCAACGAACCCGCCCAGAGTCCGTTGACGCCAGCACTCGAGCGCGCAGGGCTTTTCCGTGTCGGATCGTCAGTTTGAGATGGTGTTGGCAGTGGGCGGCGAAAAGTCAGACAATCAAAGCCAGACAATCAGTGAGGAAACCAGGTGAGCCAGGGCTGCTGAGGGGGGACCAACGCCGGGAGGTTATCCACGGCGGCCCAAAAAAGATGAAACGTATGATTGTCGGTATGGATATCCCACGTTGCCTGGGGATCGCCAGTGCAGGGGAAGTGATAAAAAGAGCGGATGCGGCGGCGGGCAAGATTACGCGTGGCAGCCCAGCCCGTGATACCAAAGGAAATGTACTGCGGGTCGTCGAGATTATCCATTTCCTCGTAATGGATCTGCGTGTAATCGCCGTGTTGGCGCAGCGGCGTCACGACAATGCCCCGGCGGATGCGCACCCGATCAAAGCTGGTAGGATCAGGGCGGGCATAGACGGTGGTCTCCGCCGTCAAGGCACAGAGGCCATCAGGCAAATCGCCATCTTCTTGGCCCAGAAAGGTTCCTTCTCCCAACGCCGTGATGCCGGTCTCTTCGGCGGCTTCGCGGCGGGCAGCGGCTTCGGGCGCTTCACCGATTTCCACAGTGCCGGCGGGCAACTGTATCCCCGCAAAGGGATGGCGAAAGAGCAACAGAAATTGCCGAGCCACGTGGGTGCAGGTGATGAAAACCGTCACCTTCTCAATGGCATTCACTCAGCTTCGACCGGATTTTCTGACAGCCCTTCCACGCGCTCATAAATGCGCTGCAGAGGCAGTTCCACCTCAACAGCCTGCAAAACCAATGTAGACTCCAGCCCGCGCACCTCCGTCAACCTCCACTGCCCATCCACGCCCTTGTGATAATACTCAATAAATGGCTGATCTTGATGCATCAAGACATAATCACGCAGAGAGGCCAACGTGCGGTAAAACTCGAACTTCTGACCGCGGTCATAATCTCGGGTGGAAGGCGACAACACCTCAACGATCAGGGTGGGATTGGTGATCGTGTCGGTGCGATTGCGCCAGAAGCGCGGGTGTCCGCACAGCACAGTGACATCCGCGTAGGTGTAGAGTTTGTGAGCTTCGATCCGAATGCGAATATCGCTGGTAAGCGCTTCGCAATCGGAGCCGCGCAAGCCGTTGCCCAATGCCGCAATAACATTACTGGCAATTCGGCTATGGTTCAGAGATCCGCCCGACATGGCAAAAATCTGCCCGCGATAATATTCACTTTTGGATTTCGCTTTCTCTTCCAGCGCCAAATATTCTTCTTCGGTATACGATGTCTTCAAGCGTTGCGCCGCAACCATTGATTTCTCCTTGTGACCTTCCTCTATCTTCTACGCAAAACCATACCGTACCCCAAAAGGGTGGTTGGTTCTGGACGGATTACCAATCCGTCCTCCCCTTCTTACATGCCATCCAACACCGCTTGCAGATCCGCGGACAGCGGGCTGACAAAGGTGCGTTCTTCGCCTGTGGAGGGCATCCGAAAGCGTAGTTCTTGGGCGTGCAAAAACTGGCGTTCCACGGGCAACCGCTGACGACGATAGCCGTAGAGTGTATCCCCCACCACAGGGTGCTTCATCCAGGCAAAATGTACACGGATCTGATGGGTGCGCCCAGTGTGGATCACCGCCTTCACCAGGCTGAAATTGCCCATACCGCTGCTCAGTTGCGTGTGATAAAGGCCGAGCGTTTCATAGACCGTGATGGCGGAGCGGCCTTTGGTCTCGCCAGTGAAAGGATCCGGGGGCAGCACGGCTTGGCGCTTGCGGGCCGTGGGGTGGCGACCGATGGGAACGTCGATCCGCCCTCGCGCCGGGGAGATTTCGCCCTCTAACAGGGCCACATACGCTTTGTGAACCGTACGAGCCGCAAATTGACGCTGTAACTGTCTGTGGGCACGGTCGTGTTTTGCCACCACAATCAGGCCCGAGGTCTCTTTGTCCAGCCGATGGACAATGCCGGGGCGTTTTTCGCCGCCGATGCCTTCCAAGGTGGGCACATGATGCAAAATGGCGTTGACCAACGTGCCGCCGCTGTGGCCGGGCGCGGGATGCACCACCATGCCCGCGGCTTTGTCGATGACGAGCAGGTCATTATCTTCGTAGACGATGTGCAGCGGAATGGCTTCAGCTTCCAGCGTAGTTTCAACGGACGGCGGGATCACGACGGCGATCTGCTGTCCGCTCTCCAGCTTGCGTCCAGATTTGCCCGCTTTGCCATCTACATGCACCTGCGCCTCGTCGATCCAGCGCTGAATTTCTGAACGGCTATGCGCAGGAAGTTGCGTAGCCAGCCAACGGTCTAGCCGTTCGCCGGCCCCTTCGGGCGGGACAATCAGGTCAAGTGGGGTCACAGCATGTTCCTTGCAGCAAAGAAGTTAAAAAATATGTAACTACAGGTGCAACGCACTCACCACAAAACCTTTCACACCCGATCTACCCCTGGCGAGTGCGTCGCCCCCTAGATCTGAATCGATACAAAATTATTCTTGGGCGTTGACCAGGCGGGCATCGGGATCTTCTTTGGCGGCGCGGCTTTGGCGAAAGTCCTGCCAGAGCAGCAGCCCCGCCAGCCCGATGACGCCGCAGACAATGGCGCTGTCGGCAATGTTGAAGTTGGGCCAGTAATAGACGCCGGGAATGCCGACTTTAATAAAGTCTGTTACGTAGCCCTGGTTGATGCGGTCCACCACGTTGCCAATCGCACCGCCCATTTGCAAGCCCAATAGCACACGAATCAAGATCTGGGTGGGCGGCAACGAGCGCACGGCATAGACCAGGATCACCACCGAGACCACGGCGGCGACGATCACAAAAAAGCTGCCAGCACCCTGGAAGATGCCAAAGGCGGCTCCGTAGTTTTCCACGTGTTCAAAGATAAAATAGTGGCCGAGTGCAGGAATCGGCACCACAAAGTCATATTTGGGGATGGACTGGCGCACCAGTTCTTTGGTCCATTGATCGAGGCCAATCACCACAGCGGCCACCAGCAAAATTAACCAGATGCGACGCCCGATATAGGCAAGCGGGTTGGAAGGCATAGAAAGGTCTCCTTATGGTCAAAAACAGTGAGTTGATTGTACCGCAAAAGCCCCCCGAATGGTGAATTGGTGCATCTGTGCTATACTACCCAAATTCATTTTCAAGCCAAGAACATACACCGCATGGGGAGAGTTCATGCCTCGAGAAGTTACAATTGCACTGGTTCAAATGGCCCCGGCGCTGGCAACCCCAGAGGAAAACCTGCGCAAGATGGGCGATTTTGTGGAGCGGATCTGTAGCGAACAGCCCACGGATCTGATTGTCTTTCCAGAGTTGAGCTACACCGGCACAGAGTTGGGGCTGCGCGCCACGGATATGGCCGAGCGGGTTCCCGGCCATGCCACCAACTATCTGGCAAAACGCGCCCACGATTACAACGTCCATATTGTCTTTGGTCTGGTGATCAAAGAAAAAGTGGAGAGCATTCTCTATAATGGGGTGGCCTGTTTGGGGCCAGAGGGCGATGTGGCCGGCGAATATCGCAAGGTGCATCTGCTGGGCGAAGAGCGCCAGGTCTATCGGGGCGGCTTCAAGTTTATCAACGTTGATGCCGAGTGGGGTCGCTTTGGCCTGATGGTTGGATCGGATATTATCTTCCCCGAAACGGCGCGCAGCCTGACCCTGGAAGGGGCCGAGTTGGTGGTGCTCAGCGCCAATTGGGAGATCAACCGGCAGGAACAGTGGCGCGCCCACATTATTAGCCGGGCCGCCGAAAACGCCATGTTTGTGGCGGCGGCCAATCGCGTGGGCCAGGAGCCAACCATGCAGTTCGCCGGGGATAGTATGTTGGTGGGGCCGTCGGGTGAGTTGTACACGGTGTTGGAAGAGCCAATTGAAGGCTATGCCGTGGCGACGATTGACCTGGACCGGGTGCGCGAGGAGCGCGAAGAGCGCCAGTTGATCCAATTCCGTGAGCCAACCGCCTATCGTTCAGTGGTGAAAAAGTATTAAACAGCCAATCCAATGCAACTAATCCAAAGTGGCGAATGGCAGACAAACCCGCAAATGCACGCGTATCGTTCCGAGTGGCTGAGCGGGCTATTGGTGGAGCGCGCCGAATGGGTGAATCCGGCGGGTACACAACGCATACGCGGCAGGCAGATCAGCGGCCCAGATTACGTCTGGTTTCGTTTTTGGCTGCCCAACCCTCGCCAGATTGTTGACAAATATTTTGATGCCAGCGGCCAAGCCATCGGCCTCTATCTGCCTGTAAGCGAACCTATCCAGGCCAGCACCGGCAAGTATAGCACCCATCATCTGTTTCTGGGGTTGTGGCTGCTGCCCACAGGCCAGATGACGGTGATGGGCGAGCCGAGCTTTGAAGATGCGCTGGAATCGGGCGCGATCTCATCGTCCCAAGCCGTGTGGGCCGAAAAGCGCATCCGAGAGTTGACGTTGGAGATCTATCAAGAGCGAATGCCGCCATCGTTGATCCGAAATTTTGCCATTGAAATTTCGCCAGTGGAAAAAAGGGAAGCCTATGATCGCCGTGATTGATTATGGCGTGGGCAATCTGCGCAGCGTCTACCGGGCCTTTGAAACCGTGGCCGGTCCGCTGGGGATTGAAGTGGACATTGTGGATCGTCCGGTGGATTTTACGCGTTGGAAGGCCGTGGTATTGCCGGGTCAGGGAGCCTTTGGCGATAGCGTAGACAATTTGCGCCGCCAGGGCTTTGAAACGCCGCTGTTAGAGAGTGTACAGGCCGGGTTGCCGCTGCTGGGCATCTGTGTGGGCATGCAACTGCTCTTCGACGAAAGCGAAGAGATGGGCCAGCACGAAGGGCTGCATTTGATCCCCGGCAAGGTGCGCCGCTTTTCGGCAGCCATGACTGATCCGGGACGGGCCAGCCACACCTTGCGCGTGCCGCAAATCGGCTGGAATCAACTGCACATTCGCCGGGAAGATCCGCTCTTGGCCGATGTGGCGTCAGGCATCTTTGCCTATTTCGCCCACAGCTATTACTGCGACGCTGCCGATCCCAGCGCGGTGCTGGCGGTCACCGATTACGGCATTGATTATCCCTCGATTGTGCGCTATCGCAACGCCTGGGGCATTCAACCCCACCCGGAAAAAAGCCATACTGTCGGGCTGCACATCCTGCGCAACTTTATGAAAATGGTGACGGCAGACGACACCGTTGGCAATTCGCCCCTTGCAATTCGCAATTCATGATTGCCATGACCATCCTCTATCTGATCACCCATGCCCACACCGAACAACGACCCGATATAGATGCCACAAGCTGGACGCTCTCCGAATCGGGGCGCGCCCAGGCAGCGCGGCTGGCAGAAGAACCCTTCTGGTCCACTGTCACACGGGCAGCGCTGAGCAGCGAACCCAAAACGCGGCTGACGTTGGAGCCGGTGTTGCGTACTCGCCCCATTTCTGTAATGGTGGACGCGCGCCTCGATGAACTTCGGCGCACGCCCAAGTGGATCGACGACTACGTGGGGCATGTGGCGCAAGTCTTTGCCAGCCCCAACCAATCGATTGGCGGCTGGGAAACGGCGGCCACGGCACAAGCCCGCTTTCTGGCTGGTATTGAAGCGCTGCACCGGAAATTCAAAGGGCAAACGGTGGCGCTTGTGGGCCACGGCCTTACCCTTAGCCTCTATCGGGCGCACCTCCTGCGCCAGGATCATGTGGATATTCACGCTTGGCGCTCCCTCAGCTTTGCCGCCGTCGCCCAAGTTGATCTGAACGCCAGCCGCTTGGTGTCGGATTTTCGGCCGGTGGCGGGCACGTCCATGCGTGGCTAGGCCAAGAGCTTTCGGCTGCCAGCGTTTGGCGCAAGGTGGATGCAACGTTACCTTATCCACCTTTGGCGCTGTGATAGAGTGACCGCATAGGGGTTAAGAATTCTTAACAATTTCCCTCGATTGCTCATCAGCTCTCTTCGAAACATTCTTTGGAAAGTGCAAAATTCAATGATTATCTATCCTGCGATTGATCTGCGCCAGGGGCGATGTGTGCGTCTGCGACAAGGAGATCCCAACGCCGAAACGGTTTTCAGTGATGATCCTGTGGAGATGGCACGGCACTGGGTTTCCCAGGGGGCGACATGGCTACATATTGTGAATTTGGATGGGGCCTTCAGCCGTGGCAGCACAGCGGTGGTCGTGCCCAGCCAGCCCAGCACAGTGATCCAACGGCTAGACGATCCACAAACAAGCCTGCCCCCGGCAGAAATGCCCATTAACCTACGCTGCTTGAAAAGAATTCGCAAAGCGGTGACGGTTCCCATCCAGTTTGGCGGGGGAATGCGCAGCATGGATGATATTGATCTCGCCTTCACTTTGGGCGCGAACCGCGTGGTGATCGGCACGGCGGCGGTGAAGAATCCTGATCTGGTGCGCAATGCCGTGGCGCAGTGGGGAGCCGACCGGATTGTGCTGGGCATGGATGCCAGAGATGGCAAAGTGGCAATCCACGGCTGGCAGGATGTTAGCGAAGTGGACGCCGTAGATCTGGCCCACCAAATGAAGTGCCTGGGCGTGCGTCGGGTGGTTTATACGGACATTAGCCGCGACGGCATGCTCACCGGCGTTAATGTCAAAAGCACCTCCAACTTGGGTGACATGACCGATATGATGGTGATTGCTAGCGGCGGCGTCGCCAGCCTCTACGACATTCGCCAACTGAAACGCCACGAACACTATAACATTGAAGGCGTGGTGGTGGGACAGGCGATCTACACCGGCGCGTTGGATTTGAAAGAGGCCATCGCCGTTGCCAACGGGCCGCTCGTCCGCCACAGCGCCGGGCTGCTCCCCTATCGCCGCACCGCCGAAGGCATCCGTGTGCTTCTGCTTTGGAACAGTTTCTTTGAGCAATGGCAGTTTCCGCGCGGGGGCGTGGAAGAAGGCGAAAGTGAATTGACCTGTGCGCAGCGTGAATTTGGCGAGGAAACAGGGCTGCCGATTGCCGCCGTTCACGAAGAAGTCCACACTACCTTAAAGTACATGGCAACCATCCGCACCTATGAGGTCGAGCGCATTGTCGACTATTTCCTGGCCGAGATTGGACCTGGCGAAACCGTGTTGGGCCACGACAATCACAGCGAATCTCATTGGGTGTCGCTGGCCGATGCCAAGTGGATGCTGGTGGACACCTCGCCGGAACAACTCCCCACGCTGGAGAAAGCGGCAGCCTACTTTGGAGAGCTATTAGACTAACCATTGTCACCGCAAAGATTTCAGAAATAGAACGCAGATTGGGCAGATTCAACGGATTTTCACGGTTTGCAGCGTTTCTTCCTGATCTGCGAAAATCTGCGTTCTATTTCTGCGGTGAATTCATTCGCTCAGGACACAAGCCGCTATGTTAGCCAAACGCATTATTCCCTGCCTGGATGTAAAAGATGGCCGTGTCGTCAAGGGCGTGAACTTTGTTGATCTCGTCGATGCTGGCGATCCCGTGGAGCAGGCGCGGGTCTATGACCAAGAGGGGGCCGACGAACTGGTCTTTCTCGACATCACCGCCACCCACGAAGCGCGTGATATTGTGGTGGAGATGGTGCGGCGGGTGGCCGACACGGTTTTTATTCCCTTTACTGTGGGCGGCGGTATCCGCAGCGTGGATGACATGCGCGCGATTCTGCTGGCCGGGGCGGACAAGGTCAGCATTAACAGCGCAGCCGTGAAGAACCCGGAGATTATCAGCGAAGGGGCCAAACGCTTTGGCAGCCAATGTATCGTGGTGGCGATGGATGCCCGCCGTCGCCAGGGTGCGGAGTTTGCTGAACGCGGCAACGGCTGGGATATTTACGTCAGTGGTGGGCGCATTAACACCGGGCTGGACGCCGTGGCATGGGCGAAAAAGGTCGAGGCGCTGGGCGCAGGCGAAATTTTGCTCACAAGCATGGACGGCGACGGCACGCAGGAAGGCTATGATGTGGCGCTGACGCGTGCCATTAGCGACGCCGTTTCCATTCCCGTCATTGCCAGCGGCGGGGCCGGTCGGGCCGAACATTTTGCGGCGGCCCTCACCGAGGGCGGTGCGGCGGCAGCGCTGGCCGCCAGCCTTTTTCACTTTAAGCACCTGAGCATCATGGATGTGAAACGCAGTCTGCAAGCCGCAGACGTGCCCGTGCGGATTCCTGAGGAGATCAGGTCATGACCTTCGAAGATCTTCTCAGCGTTATTCAGTTCAACGCCGAGGGTCTGATTCCCACGATTGTGCAAGACGCTACCACTAGGCAGGTACTCATGATGGCGTGGATGAACGCGGAGAGCCTGCACCGCACGTTTGCAATCGGCGAGACGGTTTTTTGGAGCCGCAGCCGGCAGGAGTTTTGGCACAAAGGGGCCACCAGCGGCAACACCCAGAAGGTGGTTGAATTGCGAGTGGATTGCGACGGTGATACACTCCTCGTGCTTGTGGACCCGGCAGGGCCAGCCTGCCACACAGGCGAAACAAGTTGCTTTTTCCGATCTACAGAATTTTTCACCCCAGAGAACACAGAGAGCGCAGAGAAAAATTAAATGTAATTATACAGGTGCGACGCACCCTAAACCTGTATCGTTACTATTAAATCTACTTTGCGCCCTTTGCCTCTTTGCGGTCAACTTTTGAGGTAAATCGCCGTGTCCACTGTTCTTGAAGCACTTTTTGCCACCATTGAAGATCGCAAAGCCAACCCCGTCCCCCATTCATACACCGCCAGCCTGTTTGAAAGCGGCCAGGGCAAGATCTGCCAGAAGATCGGCGAGGAAGCTGTGGAAACCGTGGTCGCGGCCCTGGGCGGCGAAGGCGATGACCGTGTCCTCTACGAAATGGCGGATATGCTCTATCATAGTCTCGTACTTTTGGCAGCGCGTGATCTGACCTTTGCCGATCTGGAAGCAGAGTTGGCAAAGCGTTTCAAGTAGGAATTGCTCTTTATCCTCAAAAGTTATCTCTTCAAACCAGCGGTGCGCTGGTTGCAGGCTATCTAATTCGGCAACTCCTCCCCTCGGTGATAGAATAATGCGGTGTAAACTGCACTGTTCCGGGAGGAATTAAATGAACGTATCGACTCTGTTGCCAGCCCACGAAACTGATCATACCAATGGCTACGCTCGTCATGTGGAAATGAGCTATACCCGCTCTCATTCGCTTTTTGCCCACGAGGCGATGACTTTTGACGATGTGCTGCTTGTGCCGGGTTATGCCGAGATTCTGCCCTCTGACGTAGACATTAGCATCGAATTACACCCCAAACTCAGACTGAATATCCCCATCCTCAGCGCGGCTATGGATACCGTCACCGAAGCGGATCTGGCGATTGCGCTGGCCCGCCAGGGTGGGTTGGGCATTATTCACCGCAACCTGCAAATCGACCAACAGGCCGAAGAGGTCGACAAGGTCAAGCGTAGCGAAAGCGGCATGATCGTTGACCCGATTACGCTGCTCCCGCACAACACGCTGGCCGAGGCCGAAAGCGTGATGAGCCGCTATCACATTAGCGGCGTGCCCATCACCGACGAGCGCGGCAAGCTCATTGGCATTCTCACCAACCGTGATGTGCGTTTTGCCACCGATTACAGCCGCCCTATTCGCGATTACATGGTGGCGGAAGAGCTGATCACGGCCAAGCTGGGCACTACGCTAGAAGAAGCCCAGGAAATTTTACACCGCTACCGCATTGAAAAGCTGCCGCTGGTGGATGATGCCGGCAACCTTAAAGGGCTGATCACCTATAAAGACATTCTCAAGCGGCAAGATTTCCCCTTTGCTGCCAAAGATGAGCGCGGGCGACTGCTGGTGGCCGGGGCCATCGGCGTGGGCGAAAATGGATTGGCACGCGCCGAACGGCTAATTAACGCCGGGGTTGACGCGGTTGCCATTGACACCGCCCACGGTCATAGCAAAGGCGTGGTGGAGACCATTCGCGCCGTGCGCGGACGCTTCCCGCAGATCCCGATTTTGGCGGGCAATGTGGTCACGCCGGAAGGGGTGGCAGCGCTGGCCGAAGCCGGGGCCGATGTGATCAAAGTGGGCGTGGGCGCTGGCTCGATCTGCACCACGCGCATTGTCTCTGGCGCGGGGATGCCGCAATTGACCGCCGTGGCTGAATGTGCCGAAGTGGGAGCGCGGCTGGGCGTGCCTATCATCGCCGATGGCGGCATCCGCTACAGCGGCGACATTACCAAAGCCATGGCGGCGGGCGCGTCGGCGGTGATGTTGGGCAGCCTGCTGGCCGGGCTACATGAATCGCCGGGTGAGATTGTGATCCGCGAGGGGCGTTCGTTCAAGGAGTATCGCGGCATGGGCAGCCTGGGCGCCATGAAAGGGCGCGCCGATGACCGTTACCAAACGGGCCAGCGCAGCAACGCTTCGCCGGATGTGGGTGGCAAAACTGTGCCAGAAGGCATTGAAGGCCAAGTCCCATACAAGGGCTTTTTACGAGATTTTGTCTATCAGCTCATGGGCGGGCTGCGTTCCGGCATGGGCTATGTGGGCGCGGGCAGCGTCCCCGAACTGTGGCAGAAGGCGCGCTTTGTGCGTATCAGCCCGGCAGGCTATCAAGAAAGCCACCCGCACAGTGTGATCATCACCAAAGAAGCGCCGAATTATCAGATCCGACCGGGGAAATAACTTGATGAATAAAGAATAAAGAATGGGGAGACGATCACCCATTCTTTATTCTTGCATTGACCTCCTTTTTCACTAGAAAGCAGCTTTCTCATGACCGTCACCGCAATTGTGGGCGCCCAGTGGGGCGATGAAGGCAAAGGCCGCATTATTGACTACTTGGCGCAGAAGGCCGACATGGTGATCCGCTTTCAGGGCGGTGACAATGCCGGGCATACGGTGATCAACGATTACGGTAAACATGCGCTACACCTGATCCCCAGCGGCATTTTCAACCCACAGACGATTAACATTATCGGCACGGGCTGTGTGGTGAACCCGCAATCGCTGTTGGAAGAGATGACCGCGCTGAAAGCAGCCAACGTGGCGCTGGACAATCTCTGGATCAGCGCACGGGCACAGATGGTGATGCCCTATCACCGCACGCTGGATGTGCTGGAAGAATCGGATCGGGGCAGTGATACCATTGGCACCACCAAGCGCGGCATTGGCCCCGCCTATGCAGACAAAGCGGCGCGGTCGGGTCTACGCATTGGCGATCTGCTTCAGCCCGATTGGCTGGAAGGGCGGCTGGACAACGCGCTGCGCACGGTCAACCGAAAGATTGAAATTTTGGGCGGCGAGGCGGTGAACGGCCAAGAACTTTATCAGCTTTGTATGGACTTCCGCGAAAAACTGGGCGACCGCATTGTGGACACAGTGCCGATGACGCGGAAAGCCATTGAGAATGGCGACGCCATTTTGCTGGAGGGCCAGTTAGGCGTCATGCGCGATCTGGACTGGGGCATCTATCCCTATGTCACCAGCAGCAACCCCACGGCGGCGTTTGCTCCCTCTGGCGCGGGGCTGCCGGCCCGCACCATCGACCGTGTGATCGGCGTGGTCAAGGCTTATAGCTCCGCCGTGGGCGATGGCCCCTTCCCGGTGGAGCTTCACGACGCTGATGGCAAAAAGCTGCGCGACATTGGCAAAGAGTATGGCGCGACCACAGGGCGACCGCGGCGCTGTGGCTGGTTTGATGGCGTAGCAATCGCCTATGCAGCGTGGCTCAACGGCATGACAGGGCTTGCCATCACAAAGCTCGACGTGCTGGATCACTTCGAAACGCTTAAGATCTGTACAGGCTATCAACTGCCCGATGGTCAGATTATCACCGATTCCATGCCCGACACACCGGTTCTGAACGTAGTTACGCCGGTCTATGAGGAATGGCCGGGCTGGCAGATTTCCACGGAGCAATGCCGCACCTGGGATGATCTCCCTGCGGCGGCGCAGCGCTATATCACCCGCCTGAGTGAACTGGCCGGGGTGCATATTGACTATGTTTCCGTGGGCGCAGAGCGCGAGCAGATGTTTGAAGTGTAGACCTGCTGCCTTGCTACGATAACTCTGCTCACTTCTGCTCACATTGTAAAAGGCCCATGGCTGTTTATTCTGCTGCCGATTCCAAAACAGACGCTATGCCTAGCTTCGGGCTACGTTACCGGTATCTCTTGATTGCCCTGGTGGCAACCTATACCGCCATTGCCCTCTGGTACAGCGTCACCACCCCCGCCTGGGAAGCGCCCGATGAACCCTCGCACTTTGAGTTTGTGACCCACCTGCGCCAGACGGGGACGCTTCCCGTCCAGGAGCTAGGCCGCACAGGCGCATCCCACCACCCGCCGCTCTACTATGCCTTGGTTGCCCTGGCAACGCTCCCCGCCGACCTGACAGATAGTCGCGGCGCATTGACGTTCAACCCCAATTTTGTCTGGGCTGGACAGGGCAACGACCCCAACATTGCCCAGCATCGCACCGCTGAGACCTTTCCCTATCGCGGCCATGCGCTGGCGCTGCACCTGGGGCGAGCGCTCTCGGTGCTCATGGGCGCGGGCGTGATCTGGCTCACCGTGTTGATGGGCTGGACGATCTTCCCGGCGCTGCCGCTGATCGGGCTGCTGGCGGGGGCGCTGGTGGCCTTTAATCCCCAGTTTCTCTTTATCAGCGGGGCGATTAACAACGACAACTTGCTTGGGCTGCTTGCCACGGCGGCGCTGCTGATCACACTGCGCGGGCTGGCCGATCCCACGCGCTGGCAGCGCTGGCTCTGGCTCGGAGTTGTGCTAACAATGGCCCTGCTCACCAAAACCAATGCCATTGTGCTGTGTGGCGTGGTGGGGCTGGCGGTGACCGTGCTCGCGATCCGCCGCCGTGATCTGCGCTTCTTCTGGCAGACGGCGCTACTGCTGGGGCTGCCTGTGCTGATGGGCACAAGTTGGTGGCTGTGGCGCAATGTGCAACTATACGGCGATCTGCTGGGCTGGGCCATGTTTGATCAGATCTACGCCTCGGCCATGCGCCAAACGCCGTTGACGATCACCGATCTGCGCCACTTTTTTACCACGCAGATGAACTCATTTTGGGGACTCTTTGGCTGGATGACGGTCTGGGCGCCGGGCTGGTTTTACACGGCGATCCGGGTACTGGCTTGGTTGTCTGTCATAGGATTCATTCGCTTTGCCCTCACACGGCTACGAGAGTTGACAGCCTGGCAGCGTGGCGCGCTGGTGTTGCTGGGCGGCGCGATCCTGGCCCAAGAAGCCTTTATGCTCTACTCCATCACGCGTATTAACGAAGCCTGGTATCAAGGTCGTTACCTTTTTGTGGTGATCACGCCGCTGATGCTCTTGATGAGCGTGGGACTGCTGCATCTGCTTCCACGCCGCTGGATGACAGCAACGGCGGCCACAGTCGCCGGGTCTATGCTGGCCGTGGCGCTCTCTATGCCGCTCAACGTGATCGCGCCGGCCTATGTGCCCACGACCCTGCCCCGCCATGTGTTGTGGACATTGCCACAGCGCACGGACATAATCTTTGGCGACGAGATGGTGGCGCTGCGCGGCTACAAAGTAACCCTGGATGAGAAGACCGCCACATTAGACGTGACGCTCTATCGGCAGGCAATGCGCCAGCCCGATTTCAACTACTCGGCCTTTGTACATCTGATTGACAGCACAGACGAGGTAGTGGCCCAACAAGATCACGCGCCGGGAGAGGGGCGCGGTTATCCGCCAACCGTGTGGCAGCCCGAGGACATTGTGGCCGATCTGCATAGACTACCGCTGCCAACAAGCACAGATCTTGACGGATACCGCATACGCGTGGGGCTGTATAACTGGGAAACCAGTGTGCAATTGCCCGCCACCGAGAAGGGCAGCCCGGCGGGTACATTTGTGATTTTACAGCCATAAGGCAATTCGCAATCTGCAATTCGCAACATAAAGGACACAAGCGTCATGGCAGAGCCAACGCAGCGGCAGAGCGAGTTTGACGCCTATGCCGCCAATTATAAAGAGACGATGAGCCATGCCTGCTCGGCGCTTTGTTGATCCCAAAGATAACTATTTTGTGGATCTCAAATGCACGGAAATCCTGCACCTGATTGAAGAAGCCGGGATGGATGCCGATAATCTCACCGTGGCTGATATTGGCTGTGGGTTGGGTGATTTCGAAGAACGGCTGGCGGGGCGTGTCCAGCACCTGTTGGCCTTTGATCTCTCGTTCAACATGATCCAGATTGCCGGGCAACTGGCGCCTTTTGCCAATGGCGGCTATACCTGTGCCGATTCGGTGTCGCTGCCGCTGGCCGATAACAGCGTGGATCTGGTCTTTGCCTCTAGCCTTTTTCATCACATGGCCGCCGCCCACATGATCCCAGTGGTGGCGGAATTTCACCGCGTTTGCCGCCCCGGTGGCGTGGTGGTCTGCTTCGAGCATAACCCGCTCAACCCAGTCACGCAGTTTGTGGTGCGCACCACGCCCATTGATCAGGATGCACGCTTGATGGCAAGCCGCACAGTTCGCCACTTTTTCGGGCGTGTCGGCTTTCGCAGCGTCGAGCGGCGCTATCTCCTCTTTGGCCCCAAGTCCGTGGATACGCGCCTTGCGCCGTTGCGTCCCTGGCTGCGGTCGATTCCACTGGGCGCGCAATACATGGTTGTCGGGCGCAAATAGCCGTGACTGAGGAAAGAAAGATCTGGCGCGCCGCACGCTATTGGGTCCCAAGTCTATTGATCACCATGCTGGCCGTGTGGGGATTATCGCGGCTGGTGAATTGGCGCGAAGTAGCCGCGGTGATTCAAAAGACGCCACTAGAGCGGCTGGCGGCGGCGGTGTTGTTCTATTTATTGGCGGCGGGGGCGCGGGCGCTTGCGTGGCGGGCGATTCTGCAAAATGGGGCTACGCTGCGGCGCACCTTTTTTGCGATTGAAGAGGGATATCTCCTCAACAATCTCTTGCCCTTTCGCCTGGGGGAGTTGGGCCGCGCCGTCCTCTTGGGGCGGCATGTCACCCAGGGGCCGCTCTATGTCCTCTCCACAATTGCAATTGAACGGGTCTATGATCTGGCCCTGGCTGCCAGCTTTTTACTGCTTTCGCTGCCCTTTCTCTTTGCGCTTGCGCAAGCCAGCCTGTTGGCAATCACCACACTAGCGCTGACCGTGGGCGCGCTACTCTTATTTTACACACTGGCTCGGCACGGACAGCATGTACAGGGCTGGCTGTACAGTTGGCTAGGAGAGCGCTGGGCGTGGATGGATCGTCTGCTGGCAAAGGCTGGCGATATTTTGGCGGGTTTTGGCGCGTTGACATCACCGCGCAGTTTCAGTCTCAGCCTCTTTTGGATGCTGCTCTGCTGGCTGCTGCTGGCTGCGGAATACTACGTTTTGCTGCAATGGTTTGCGCCCCACGCCTCCTTGTGGTGGGCTATCTTTGCGCTTTCGATTGGCATGTTGGGCGCAGCGCTGCCCTCTGTGCCCTCAAGCCTGGGGGTTTATGAAGCGTCATTGGTGGGCGCGCTGGCCCTCTTCAACGTGCCTTTTGCCGCGGCGCTCTCCTTTGCCATCACCCTGCACCTGATCCACATTTTGCTGTCGGGGCTATTGGGCCTGTGGGGTCTGGCCCAAGAACAAGAGACGCTCCTGGGGCTGTATCGGCGCATCCAGGGGTTGTTGCGTCGCTAATTTTGTCTCAAAAAAGAGAGACGCACGCCGAACACTCGGCGTGCGTCTCTTTGCTTTTATGTCCTACAACTGCGAAGCGCTAGCGTGCCACAAAGGGCAGAGTCAGGGTAAAGGGCAAACCCTGGATGGTGGATGCAGGTTGCTGCCCGGTGGCCCGGTGGCCCGGTTTGCCTGTGCCATCTTTGACCGAGTATTCATAGAGCGTGTACGTGTTGCCGGCCCGGTCGATCCAGGGCAGGAAATGGCTGACACGCGCATAGATACCGGGAAACCCTGGGCGAGCACAGCCCAAGCCCCAACTGGTAATGCCCACTTGCAGCCAACCGTTGTTGCCGTCCCGCACCACCAGCGGGCCACCACTGTCACCCTGGCAGGTATCTTTGCCGCCCTGCGGCAATCCTGCACAGATCATGTTGGCCGTGACGAACTCGTCGGAACTACCCGCATAGGACTGATACACAAAGTTACAAGTGGCATTGTCCACAATGGGGACCGTGACCTGCTGAAGCGTATCGGACCCTAGCCCAGCCCCCTCTTGCAAGTCACCCCAGCCCGTTGCTGTTGCCGCCACCCCCACCGCTGCCAGGGATAGCTGATCCGCCCCAATGAGGTTAACCAGTTTGACCTTTTCGGTCAGCGTTACCGGCGTGGCAAGGCGTAAGAGGGCAATATCATTATCCAATGTAAAGGGGTCATAGGCCGAGTTTATAATGATTTCGCTGACAGCCACCTGTTGCCCCTCATTAGAGCTTAGGGCATGGCGTCCCACAACTACACTAAGCGGCGCGATGGAGAGACCGTCTACACAGTGTGACGCCGTCACGACAATCTCTTCGGTGAGCAGCGAACCGCCACAGAACTGTCCTTGATAAACGCCCGGCAAATTCACGAAGAGCGCTACCTGCCACGGCCACGCCCCTGGCACGGCCTCTTGACCGCCCACGATGGTGGTGCTGCTGGGCACGACTTCGCTTGCCGACTGCGCCAACCCTGGATAGACGTCTACTTTACCGCGAGGCAGCACGCTGAAGTGCACCTGGGTGCTGGCCCCGCTGGCAAGGCTGGCAAGCGTCCATGAGATGACCTTTCCGTCCGACATGCCACCACTGAGGTAGGTTGTGCCCGGTGGCACTTTGCTCTCCACCACCAGATCGGTGGCCGTGCCAGGACCTTGATTGGCAACAGTCAGCGTATAGGTGATGGGGCCAGAATCAACAGCCACAGGACTTTCGGCCACAATCGATAGATCCGTGCTGGAGACAAAGACGCCGCCATCATTGCCCGTTGCCTGCTTGGTTTTGGGGGCGTTCAGACTATGCACAATATCTGTCTGCAACGTAGTATCCAACGTCACATCATTGTTTACCCGAACTTGATAGGTGATCGTCTTTTCCGGGCTTTTCCAGTCATAGCAGACCACCAAGCCATTGGTAATCGGCCCGGTGTAGGCCAAGCCCGTGCTGCCATCGGCGTTCTCGATGCCCACGGTGGCGCTTGCCAGCGTGCCGGTGATATTGTTATAGGCAAAGACGATTTCATATTGTTGGGAGAAATCGCTAACCTGGCGCGCCATTCCTATCTCGAAATCGAGGCTGGTCCCAGGGCTGTCCTTTACCACCACATCATCATATTCAACAAGCATGAGGCTGCCCCCCTCTGCACCCGCCACAGTAACGCCTTTATTGGTGGCTTCGTCATAGACGATTTGCAGATCTTTCCAGAAGGGTGCAATCAGATTGTTGGGCGCTGCCGGGTTGGGGATGGCGACGTTGTTGCCCGAATTGACGCCAGGATAGGTGGCATAGCTCAGGCCGGGGAAAGCCAGCCCATCGTCAGTAAAATAGAGTTGGGGGTAATCGACACCGAAGAAATTATACGGACTGTTCAACCCATAGAATTGATCCACCTTATAGGTAAAGCCGTCGCCGCTAATTTGTGGGTTTGTCAATAAGCCGAAATCGAAGAGATCTATATAGCCATCAAAGCCCGTATCACATTGAGGATCGCTCTGATTATTGGTCATTACATAACGGCGTGTTTGTTCCACAGGCAGTTGCCAGACCAGTTGATTGCCGTTGACAGTAGGCGAATCGGTGGCCGAGCCAGCCACATAGGTCATGCTCGCCGGTATCGTGCTGGTGATGCGATAGGTGACAGGATTGGTATCTACAGTTTCCGGTTGTACGTGCACTGTATAGGTCAACACATCGCCCGGTTTGACAAACTCATCGGGGGTAACCCCAGACCCAATCGAGACATCATCATCAAGCCGGTATATTGTGACCGGGATTGAGGCAATATCCGAGGGTGTGCCCGCCGCTGTTCCCACTTCAATTACGCCAATGCGAGATTCCCCTGGCTTGAGATCCGGGAAATCCCACACAAATTGAAGATCGAATGGCATGCCTTGGCTAACGCTGCTGGGGGCCACAATGCGCATGGCAGGGGACTGAGCATCGGCCACCCGTGTAACCTGAAGCGTAAAGCTATCCAGAGGCTGCCCCGATCCTTGCCAGTTCTGCACCAGAATCCAATAGGTGCCCGGCAGCAGTGTTGTACCTGAACCAGGCAGCACACATTCTTCGTCCCACGATATCGTTGTGCTGGAGCAGATCAGTTCGGATGAATCTGCGCGCCCGTTGTTATTGGCATCACGGCCCACAAACAGATCCAAATCGGGGGCGGTGGAAGAAGTAATGGTTAGCCCCAGCCGTTTGACAGTGCTGCCGACGACAATATTTTGTGTGTAAACACCGCCCTCCGCCAGATCAAAGGGATCATTATTGGTGGGATCTTGGGCGATCTGATGGCTGCTTGTGAACGTTTGCCCCGCAAAAACCGTAGCGGTAAGTGCATTCGTGGCAACGGCGCGCACGCCTTCCAGCACTTCAACACCGGCATTGCGGCGAGTTTCCACCACAAGTTCAGCTTCGCCCGCGGGCACACTCCCTGCCACGCGATAAGCCGCCACGGGGAAATGTGCTTCGGGAATCGCGCCAGTATTGGGGGCAAAGGTCACCTGTCCAAAGGCCCAGTTTCCCGTGGCGAGCGCTGTCAGATCTGCCGTAATCGTCACCACCTGGGTGGCGTTGGGCTGAAGCGTAAAGTTCATGGGCTGCACGCTCAGCGTACCCGTGATCGGGTTTGTGACACTCACTGTCCACTGCACAGAGGCGCTTTGAGTGCTGCTGAGTGTGCGCGTCCACGTGCAGATCCCCACACAGCTTGCGTTGCCCAAACTGGCAAGATTCAGCGCTGTGGGGTCGCCACCATAGAGCGGGTTTGCTGTTTCATAGCGCAAGGCTGTTTCGTTGAGCACAAAGCCCGCACGTGCCGCACACGTCAGATCGACGCGCCCCGCGCCCCGGTCAAATGGATCGGCAGGGGTAGTACCATCTTCTTTGCGCACGCCGACAGTCTGGGCCGTGGACATCAACGCCGAGCGCACCTGGGCCGGTGTCCATGTGGGATGAAGCGCCGCCAGCAGAGCAGCTGCCCCCGCTACATGCGGGCTGGACATTGACGTGCCGCTCAACAGACCAATCCCTTCGGGCCTGCGATAGGCGGCAAGAATATCCACACCAGGGCCAGTCAGATCTGGCTTGACAACACTGGGCATGGAGGCAGATGGCCCGCGTGAGCTGAACGCCGCCATAATGTCGGCATTGGCCGCGCTGATGGTGGTGGTTGTGCCCTCAATCGTCGCCATGTGACCGCTGCCAGAAGCCAGCCACGGTTTCAAGATCTGGCCGTCGGCATACGAGATATGCACAGCGGGCAACACATGGGGATCACCACTGAGCGAGGCAGCATTGGGGGCGTCGTTGATCAGTACCATGCCACCTGCGCCGCCTGCCTTGACATTCTCGCCTTTTTCAATACGCCCGACCACGCCCCGATCACAGATCACAATCTGACCGTTGAAGGTGCCCGCCGGATAGGGCGCAGCACACAGCGCAGGATTCCCGTTGGCATCATTCGGGTTGGGAACATTGGCCGCATAGACAAGCGCCGCCGGACCGTAACCGGCGGTAATACTCTGGCCGGTAAGGGTTGCAGGCGGGGTGGTATTGCCACCGCTCATGTTGATTAAACGATTGACAAACTTGCGCGGGTGGGTGCTGGCACCGATGGTCAACATCCACGGGGCATCCCCCGGAGAGCCAAGCGTGGCGACATTGGGGCCACTGTTTCCCGCCGAAGTCACCGTCACAATCCCGGCGTTGAACGCGCCCAGAAATGCCTGTGCCGTGGCATCCAGCCAAGGATCACGCGAGCCACCGCCGATCGAGAAGTTAATCACATCGACACCGTCTTTGATAGTCTGGTCGATGGCAGCCACCGAGGCACTGGTGGGGCATCCATCCTCACAGACGTCATAGGCAATGATGTTGGCATGGGGAGCCACGCCCGAAATTGTGGTGGAATAGATAAATGTGGGAGCAAGCAATGTTGCCGGAATTACAAAATTACCCGCGGCGGTACTGGCTGTATGGCTGCCGTGACCATGGGCGTCTTCCGGCCCGTCGATCTCAGCGCTAACCTCATCCACAAAATCCCACGCGCCGATGAGCTTGTTATTACAGGTAAAACGGGTGTCGTAGACCAAACTGTTGGGATCACACACGCCAAAGAACTTGCCCTTGGGGTTGGTATGCGAATAGCCATCACCGCCCAGGGCCGCAAACGAGGGGCTGCCCATGTTGATGCCCGTGTCGAGGATAGCGACGACGACGCCTTCGCCTTTGGAGCCAGGCAGGCCACCGGTGTTGTTGCCGTTCCATAGCCCCGGTGCGCCAATCCAGGTTGGCCCCGCATCGGTATGCAGTTGCAGCATCTCATCGCGCTGCACGCTGACAACGCCCTCTAGTTTAGCGACGGCAACGGCTTCTTGCGGGGTGAGCAGCAGCGCCATGCCGTTGAAAGCATGGGTATAGGTGAATTTCACCGTTACAGCCCGGCCCAACGACTGCTCAATTGCCGTGCGTTGGCGAGCCTGCTGGCCGCTTAAATAGGCGAGATAGCGCACGCTGTCCGCTGCCGCGCCATCCAGCCTGTGGCGTCCCGTAACTTGGGGGCTGGTGGCCGAGAAGCCCGCCACGTTACCCGCGTAGTTGGCAAGCGCAGCGTCGGCCAGCCGGACAATGTAGATCGCCGGTGTGCTTCCACCGGGATCGGTTTCGCCGATGACGTGCGGAACTTTCACATGCCGATTCTTGGCTGCGTTTGATGGTTTCGCAGCAAAAGGCCCATCTTCCTTGCCGATAACAGGCAGCGGCTCTTTATTTCCTGGGAACTGGGCCATTCCAATCGGGCTGGCAACAGACCTTGTATACACGCTGGCGGGGCTGACCGTTGACAGGATCAACGCCAGCAGACCAAACAAAGTCAATATTCTATTTAGCATTAGGGGTCCCTCTTTTGGAATATAGGTGGGGCGTCCGTGTATCAATAAAATTATCTGATTTTAGCATAAAGGCAATCCAAAGGAAAAAGGTGAAAAATTTGGGGTTTATTTCACCCGTTTGTTATTTCCCGGCTCGGCCAGCAAACAGGCCGCGCCGTGATCCGTGGAAACGTGTATAAAAGGGGGATCTATTTGGCGGCACTCGTCAAAGGCCAGTGGGCAGCGGGGATGAAAGCGGCAACCCGTGGGCAGGTTCACCGGGTCGGGGGTTTCGCCCTGAAGGATGATGCGCTGGCGGCGCAGGCGCGGGTTGGGCACAGGGGCCACGGAAAGCAGTGCTTGAGTGTAGGGATGTTGTGGATTGTCCAGCACGGCGCGCGTGGGGCCGATCTCCACAATGCGGCCCAGGTACATCACGGCAATGCGGTCGGCCAGGGCAGCGATGGTGTTGAGATCGTGAGTGATGAAGAGAATCGAGATGCCGCGGCTGGCACGCAGATCGGCCAGCAGGTTGAGGATCTCGGCGCGGATGCTCACATCCAACATGGAGACCGGCTCGTCGGCCAGCAGCAGCGTGGGTTCCAACACCAGGGCGCTGGCAATCACCACGCGCTGGCGTTGGCCGCCAGAAAGCTCGTGGGGCAGGCGTTGGAGAAAGCGCTCGGCGGGCTTCAACCCGGCATCGTCCAGCGCGGCGATCACACGGCGCTGGGTTTCGGCGTTGTCCTTTGCCAGCCCATGCACCCACAGCGGCTCGGCCACAATCTCGCCAATCGTCATCACCGGGTTGAGCGATTCGTAGGGGTCTTGAAAGATCATCTGCACATGGCGGCGCATGGCTTTCTGGGCGGCGGCGTCAAAATTTCGCGTTTCCTGTCCCTCAAAGAGAATCTGCCCCGCCGTCGGCTTTTCCAATCCCAACAGAGTCAGCGCCAGCGTGGATTTGCCGCAGCCGCTCTCCCCCACCAGGGCCAGCACCTCGCCCCGGCCCAGGTCAAAGCTCACGTCATCCACAGCATGGACAAAGCGCGGTTTGCGACCCCACCAGCCAGCCTGTGTGCAACGGGAAGAGTTTGCGCAGGTTTTGGATTTGGAGGATAGGAGCGGCGTTGGTGTGTGCGGGCATCGATGTACTCTCTGTAAAGGGACGATGGACCAGGGACGATAGACGAAGGGTAGACCGGGATTGCTATAATGGTTCGTCCACCGTCTTTCGTCCGTCGTCCTCAGCCACCAAAAAGCAACTTGCCACGTGCCCCTGACCCACGCTGTAAAGCGGCGGCGCTTCGACATGACAGCGTTCAAAGGCGGCGGGGCAGCGCGGGGCGAAGCGGCAGCCCGGCGGCAGCGCATCCAGCCGAGGTGGATGGCCGGGGATCGAGGCCAGCCGCGCCGAAGGGCGTGTGAGATCGGGAAAGGCTTTGAGCAGTTCCTGAGTATACGGGTGGCGCGGCGCATTGTAGATCGTGTCCACATCGGCATATTCAGCCGCCACCCCACCGTACATCACCAGCACGCTGTCGCACAATTCTGCCACCACGCCCAGATCGTGGGTGACGAAAAGGATCGCCAGCCCTAACTCCTGGCGCAGTTGCCAGAGCAATTCGAGAATTTGAGCCTGGATCATCACGTCTAGCGCCGTGGTCGGTTCGTCGGCGATGACAATTTTGGGGTTACAGGCCAGGGCCATGGCGATCATGGCGCGCTGTCTCATGCCGCCAGAGTATTGATGGGGAAACTGATCTTTGCGAGCAGCGGCGATGCCCACCAGATCGAGTAGTTCGCCCACGCGCCGCTGAAGCGCCTTGCGATTTGGCAGCGGCGTGTGCAGTTGGATGGCTTCGGCGATCTGATCGCCTACGCTGCGCACCGGGTTGAGCGCGTTCATGGCCCCCTGGAAGATCATGGCGATCTCCTTCCAGCGCACCGCGGCCATTTCGCGCTCGCTCAGCGCCAAGAGATCGCGCCCACCGAAACGCATTTCACCGCCCACAATCCGCCCGCTGGCCGGCAAGAGGCGCAGTAGACTCAGCGCCAGTGTGGTTTTGCCGCAACCGCTTTCGCCCACCAATCCCAAAATTTCGCCGGGCCGCAACGAAAAACTGACATCGGCCACGGCATGGGCTGGCGCGCCCGCGCCCACATAATCAACGGAAAGATGGCGCACATCCAGCAATGGGGCTTCAGATTGACCGTTGGTCATCCGTCGCTCCTTTGCTGAGGCAGCGCCACCATCTCATCGCCCACGGCCAAATGATGCGATTCGAGCCGCGGGTTGAGGATCTGTTCCAGCCCGTGGCCGAGCAGGGTACAGGCCAGCACCACCCAGACGATGCCAAAGCCAGGGGCAACCAATGCCCACCACGC
Source organism: uncultured Chloroflexia bacterium (assembly GCA_963721725.1). Taxonomy (GTDB): domain Bacteria; phylum Chloroflexota; class Anaerolineae; order Caldilineales; family Caldilineaceae; genus RI-153. The sequence goes on along the minus strand of CAVRLX010000002.1, from coordinate 13,369 downwards.
CCCAGCGCTCATGGCGCCACGTGTAAAGGCGAAATTGAGCATCTGACCCCAGCTCAGCGTGGTGGGATCACCCAGGCCGAGGAAGCTCAGCGTGCTTTCGTTGAGGATCGCCAGCGAGATCACCAGCACGGTGTTGACCACAAGCAAGGGCAACACTAGCGGGAAGATGTGGCGGCGGATAATGTAGGGGCTGCCTGCACCCACGGCGCGGGCGCGCAGCACAAACTTGCGCTGCTTCACTGAAAGCGTTTGCGCCCGCACCAGCCGCGCCGTGCTCGTCCACCCGAGGATGCCGATGACAAAAATAATGTTCCAGAGGTTGGGCTTGGTCAGCGCCACGATTACCACAGCCAAGGGCAGGTCGGGGATGACGAGCATAATATCCGTGAAGCGCATGAGCAGAGTTTCCAGCCGCCCGCCTACGTAACCGGCGACAATGCCAATCATGCCGCCAATGCCGATGGAGATGGCCGAGGCGAAGAAACCGACGATGAGCGAGACACGCGCCCCATATAAAAAGCCGGAGAGCACATCGCGCCCGGCGTCGTCTGTGCCCAGCCAGTGGGCAAGACTGGGACGAGCATAAATGTCGTCAATGGTCACGCGCACGGGCACGCTGGGATCGGTGGGGGCGAGCCAGGGCGCACAGAGGGCCACGAACACCGCCAGCGCCAGCATAACCAGCCCGACCATGCCCATGCGGTTGCGGCGCAGCGAGTGCCAAAAGGCGCGCAGATCGGTGGTGGAAGTGGTATCCATTATTGCTCCCACTGCCCAGATGCAATCAAATGGTGACGAATTTCAATTTGTTCGGGATGATTCATTTGGAGAAGCCGAACAGTCACGCGACCGATCGGTGTTTTGCCTTCTATCCGGTCATCAACAAGAGCAAAATGGTCTGACCAGGGTTGGATACGTGGATTAAAAAGTGGGGTCAACTCCCCTGTTTCAATATCGTAGCTGGCAATATCAGTCCCCTTGGCAATATTACATTGAAAGCAAGCCCAAGCAAGGTTATCAGCCGTTGAAGAACCACGATGTTTACGCGCAATAATATGTTCAATGTGATGAGGATAAGTACTCACACGCTGGGGTTTTAGACAGTATTCGCAACGGTCTTGTGCGCGTTGCCGTACAAACTCACGTAAGGATTCTGATATGGCAGTCATGACCGCTTGGATACCGCCATTGCCCGGGCTTTCAAAGCTGAGACCAGAAGATCCACGCGCTGCATTTGTTCCAATTCCCCTCTTTCTTCTGGGGTGAGGGTACCTTCATCCTGCTTGTCTAATAAAATAATGGCGCGTTGCTGCTCCTGCACTGGAATGGTAAAGGCCAAAATCTCCTGTGGCGTGGCTTTTTCCACCAAAAAGGCGAGAAAATAGTCATAGACAGGCGCTAGATGAGTGGTTGACATAACATTTTCTTCCTTTGATATTCATGGTGACAAAAGTATACCATCTCACCCCGCCTGCACGCGCGGATCCAGCGCTGAATAGAGCAGATCGGCAATCAGGTTGGCGAAGATCACACTGACGGCGATGAGCAGAAACGCCCCTTGCAACATCGGGTAGTCGCGGCGGCCCACGGCGTCGAAGATCGCACCGCCCAGCCCCGGCCACGAAAAGACAGTCTCGATCTGGATTGCCCCGGCCACGGTGAAGCCCAGATTCAGCGCAAAAATGGTGACCATGGGCAGCATAGCATTTTGCAGCGCGTGATCACGCAGAATACGCGTATTGCTCAGCCCTTTGGCTTTGGCGGTGAGGATATAATCCTCGGAAAGGACATCCAGCAGGCTGCTGCGCATGATCAGCATATACTCGCCCAAAAAGACGATGGTATAGGTGAGCGTCGGCAAAAAGAGATGGCGCAAGAAGTCGCTCAACGCGGCCCACGACGAGGTGAAGCGCTGCCCGGCGGTGACCATGCCGCCCAGGGGCAGGCCCAAATATTGGCTGCCCCAAAAGAGCAACACGATCCCAAGCCAGAAGGTGGGCAGGCTCCACGCCATCAGGCTAACGATCAGCGAGGTGTAGTCTACGCTGGTGTGGGCTTTCCAAGCCGCCACTGTGCCTAATGCAATGCCAAAGAGCACAGCCAGGATCTGCCCGGCCCCGATCAGCAGCACTGTGTTCCACAGCCGCTCGGCCAGCACGTCGGTGACGGGGCGGTTGGTGTGATAACTGATGCCCAGTTCGCCGCGCAACAGGTTGCCGGCATAGATGAAAAACTGGGTTTGCAGCGGGTTGATCCAACAATCGCCGGCTTTGAGCGGGTTGATCGACTCGAAGCAATTGATCACGGGCGTGTCCAGCCCGAAGCGCACGCGCAGCGTCTCCTGCGCGGCCTGGGTCAGCCGCGGATCGCGAATGCCCGCCCGCACGGGATCACCGGGCAGGACGCGAAAGAGAAAGAAGTTGAGCACGATTACAAAGAGAACAGTGAGCAGTGCCCAGGCGAGTTTGCGCAGTGTGTAGATGGTCATAAAAATTGGAGAGTAAGAGAGTGGGTGATTGTCAGAGGTTTCTGAAATCTCCCACTCTCTTACTCTCCCAATCTCCTATTCTTGCACCGGCTCGACGATCAACAACGAACTGGGATCGGTCAATTCCAACTTGCCCGCGTTGGTGATCCAACCTGTGAAGCGGTCGGTGCGATAGGCCTGCACCGATTGGTCGTAGAAGGGGATAATGTAGACCACATCTTCGTGGACAATGCGTTGCATCTCCCAGATGATCTCGCGGCGTTTCTCGGCATCCAGCGTAATGGCCTGCTGGGCGAAGAGTTCGTCATAGGCTGGGTTGGCATAGCCGGTCTCGTTGCTGCCTGTGGGCACTTCTTTGCTGGTCATGACACTGAGCAAAAAGCTGGGATCGGGGTCCGATCCCCAGCCCCACAGGATCACATCGTAATCGTAGACGGGGCAACAGATAGCGGTGAGCGCGTCAGGATCCAGGGTTTGCAACTCGGCCTTGACGCCGATCTGCCCCCAAGTCTGGCTGAGCAGTTCGGCGGCGCGCTGTGCCCATGTGCTATCGCTGGGCCAGTTGACGCGCAAGATCAACGGATTGCCGCCGTCGGGCATCTCGCGCACGCCGTCGCCGTCGCCGTCGAGATAGCCGGCTTCATCGAGGAGCGCATTGGCCGCAGCCAGATCATAGGCATAATCTTGCAGAGAATCGTTGTACCACACCCCCATGCTATCAGGGAGCAGTGTCAGCCCAGGTGTGCCAAAGCCAAGCAGCGTCACTTCAATGATCTGCTGCTTGTCAGTGGCGTGGGCCAGCGCCTGGCGCACGGTGCGGTCGCGCAGGGCCGGGTGACCATTACACAGGCCATCTTCGGGGCAATTCTCCGGGTCGGCCACATTGAACATAATATCCGCCACACTGGGCGCGGCGGGCGGCCCCGACACAACTTCGATAGTTTCATCATTACGCAGGGCGGGTACAGCCGTCTTGGGCATCTCGGTGATCATGTCCACCTGGGCTGTGCGCAGCGCCTGCACCAGTGCATCTTGATTGCTGAAGGTCTGAAAGACGATCTCGCCGACCTTGGGCACTTGTCCGAAATAATCGGGATTAGCGGTCAGCCGCACAAATTGATTTTGCTCATACTCGGCCAGTTGGAAAGGACCGCTGCCTATCATCTCGGTATTTTCAAAGTCCACACCGGCGCTGCCCTCCAGTTGCGACCAGATATGTTCTGGCAGCACATAGAGGTAGATCAACTGGCTTTCCATGTTGGGGATAGCATCGGTGAGCGTGATCACGACGGTGCTATCGTCGGGGGCTTCGACGGTGTCAAAATAGCCTGTGTAGCCCGTCATGTAGGGGAAGCCTTCGCCGTTTTTATAAAAGTTATAGCTAAAGGCAATGTCGCCTGCCGTCAGCGGCTCGCCATCATGCCAGACGGCATCGTCGCGGATGGTGAAAGTCCACACGGTGCCATCGTCCGAAACGGTAACGTCTGTCGCCAACTCCAGGCTATAGCTACCGTCCAGTTCCAATTGGTACATGGAGTCATAGACCAACTCAAAAATAGTGTACGCTTCGGTCAACACCGCCGTGCCGGGATTAATCGTGTCGGGGCTGCCCGCCCAGCCGATGCGCAACGTGGCAGGGCCGTCCGCAGCGGGCGCAGACTCTGCACCGGTGGAGGCCGGACTGCCAGGGGTCGGGCTACAGCCAGCCAGCATCAACAGCAGGATGACCACAAGGAGGGTAGGCCATTGCGGTACTTTCATTGGAGTTCTCCTAACGTAAACGGTTTGATCAGGCACTTGATGGTTTGCTCAAGGTGGCGATCTAGGTGGAGCGAGGGAAAAGATCACCAAAGCCGAGGAGTAGGCTCTATTATACGTGCCCCCACAGATAATTCAACTATACACGGCGATCTTTGGAAAATGCTCTGGTACGGGTATGATGGGCGCAGAGCTTTCCGTCAACCACGCCAAACCGGAGCAGACCCTTGAGCGCTTATTCCCACGAAACTTATCTTTCCCCCCTCACGTGGCGCTATGGTAGTGATGATATGCGCCGCCTGTGGAGCGAGGTGGAAAAACGCCGCCTGTTACGTCGCTTTTGGGTGGCGCTGGCCGAAGCCCAATCCGAGGCTGGGCTGGTGAGCGCCGAACAGGTGGCCGATCTGCGTGCGCATCAAGCGCAGATCGACATTGCCCGCGCCGCCGAGATCGAGGCGGAGATCCGCCATGATCTCATGGCCGAGATCAAGACCTTTGCCGAACAGTGCCCAGTGGGCGGGGCGATTATCCACCTGGGCGCAACCTCGATGGATGTGCTGGACAATGTAGACGCGCTGCGGTTGCGCCACGCGCTGGACATCATTGTGGCAAAATTAGAGGACGTGCTGAAGACGTTGGCGGCGCGTATCCGCGCCGAAGCCGATACTCCCGCTATGGCCTTTACCCACATTCAACCCGCCGAACCCACCACCGTGGGCTATCGCCTCGCCCAATATGGGCAAGATCTGCTTGAAGATCTCCATGAGATCCGCCGTGTGCGCGATGGCATCCGCGGCAAGGGATTGAAAGGGGCCGTGGGGACCAGTGCCAGCTATACGCAACTGCTAAGCGGATCTGGCTGGACAGCGCGCCAATTGGAAGATCGGGTGATGGAAAAACTGGGCATTCGCCCCTTCATCGCCGCCACACAGACCTATCCGCGCAAACAGGACTGGCTTGTGATCAACGCTCTGGCGGGTCTGTGTGGCAGCCTACACAAGTTCGCCTTTGATCTGCGCATTCTGCAATCGCCTCCCTTTGGCGAATGGAGCGAGCCGTTTGGCAAACATCAGGTCGGCTCCAGCGCCATGCCCTTCAAACGCAACCCCATCGCCGCCGAAAACATCGATAGCCTCACCCGTGTCGTGGCGGCGCTGCCACGCGTGGCCTGGGACAACGCCGCGCTCAGCCTGCTGGAACGCACGCTGGATGACTCGGCCAACCGGCGCATGGTCTTGCCCGAAGCCTTTTTGCTCACCGACGAGGTGCTGGCCCGGATGCAGCCCCTGATTGAGGGTTTATCGATTTGGGCTGGCCCCACGGCGCGCAATCTGCGCGATTATGGCGTCTTTGCCGCCACCGAGCGGCTGCTCATGGAGGCCGTCAAAGCGGGCGGAGATCGCCAGGAACTCCACGAGGTGATCCGCGAGCAGAGCCTCGTGGCGTGGCAGGCCTTGCAAGCGGGGCAGCCCAACCCGTTGGCCGAGAATCTGCTGGCCGATGCGCGCATTCTGGCGTTGGTGGACCAGGAAACTGCCCGCGCCCTGCTCGACGCCTCCGATTATGTGGGCGATGCACCGGAACGGGCGCGGGAGATGGCGGCGGAGATAGCTCGTGTAGTTGGGTAGATTTTATGCTGCATGGAGGAATGGAAGATGATATCGGCTGTCTTTGATGCCGCTCCCCTCATCACAGCCTGTAAATTTCAGGTTGAGGGTCAACTTATTGTCGACTACTTGCTTTCTGGTTGCCACATTCACATTGCATCCAAAGTAGAGGCTGAGGTAGCAATAATGGGCAGCAGCTATGCCGATGGGTTGGCTGTTGCCAAGCGCATTGCACGAGGCGAAATCCAAGTTGTGCCTGTGACGGCAGATCATCTGGCGCAGCGACTCAGCGCGTATGCACTCGGCGATGGAGAACGGCTGTCTATGGAAGTAGCCCTCCAGATGGGACCTGAGATCATTTTCATCACAGATGATTATCTCGCCTTTATCGCAGCCAGCCGTGAGCAGATAGTCAGGAGGTCGATACTTAATCGTTATTTTTATTCTGAAGGTAACGGGCAAGGCATTGGTAATCAGTGCAAGAGACATAGACAGAAAGGAACAACGACGCTATGGACGAAATGGGTAAAAAACGAGACCCAGATCCCGGAAAGTTTTAACAGCGTAGAGGAGGCTGGCGACTTTTGGGATACTCATTCCACAGCAGATTATGAAGATCTGATGGAAGATGTTGAAATCCAAATAAAGATTCAGGAAAGAGTTTTTATGGTTCAAATCGAAGCAGAACTATACCGTCAGGTCAAAACGCTGGCAAGATCGAAAAACCAATCTGTAGAGAGTCTGTTGACCAGCTATTGGCCGGTCTAACTTGAAGTCATTGTCCTCGTTATCGAAAGGGGATTATTGACCAGAGTCTTGCTCGCATTGAGGAGAGTACAAATGCTGAAAATAGTCGTCCCCGTGAAAGAAGAGATCCTCAGAACGGCGGAGAGGCGGAGTCTAGGTAGCCCTGAGATTGATGTTGCCAATTACCTCTCTGAACTGATTACGTTGGGATTTGAACATCGTTTGAGCCAGTTCTATGCTCGGTATGCGTCTGGGGAACTTTCGTTTGAGGGGTTAGCAAATGAACTAGGCTTAGGTATACGTGATCTATACGAAACCCTTGAAGAGCGAAATCTACCCACATCTAACCTTAACTCAGAATTATTTTCTGCCTAATGCCGCAACTGATTCTTACCGCCGACCCCAGTTTTGCCGATCTTGCCCTGAACGAAGCACGCCGCGATGCCTCCGAAGTCGTGCTAGTGGGAGAGCTTGCCCCTGGCATTCTGCTCATCGACTGTGCCGAAGGCTTTTGGGGATTGGCCGAAAGCTGGCGGGTTGCGCCACCGGTTTTTGTCCGCCACATTCACCCCGTGGACGTGAGTGTGCCCTTGCGCGACAGCACCGACGATCCCTTTATGATCGTGGATGCCGTGGAAACAGAGTTAGCCCCCCTCCTCGATGGCGATCTCTCTTTTTCGGTGCAGACGCGCATTCTGGCCGACCTGCCCTACAAACCATTTGATGTCAACCGCGCCGTCTCCAACCGGTTGCAAGCCCTCAGCGCCGCCGATCTCGACGTGCGCAACCCATTTCAAATCGTTTCCATTGTCTGTGCCACCAACCCCCAACCCCCAACCACCAACCACCACGCCTATATCGGCCTTTCCCTCGCCACCTATAACCTCTCCAACTGGGCTGGGGGCGAACGCCGTTTTGCCCGTGAAGAGGATCAGATCAGCCGGGCGGAATTTAAGCTATTGGAAGCATTGGAAGCCTTCGCCATTACACTGCCCCCGCGTGGCATAGCGCTGGATCTGGGCGCATCGCCCGGCGGCTGGACGCGCATCCTGCGTGGGCTGGAGCAGTTCGTCACGGCCATCGATCCGGCCGCGCTCGATCCACGGTTGGAAAAAGACAAAGGCGTGCGCCATCTGCGTACCACCGCCGAAGCCTATTTGGCCGACGAACCCGACGAGTTCGATCTGATCGTCAACGATATGCGTATGGACGCCCGCGACTCGGCGCGCTTGATGGTTGACTATGCGCGCCAGCTCTATCCCCACGGTATTGCCCTCATGACCTTCAAACTCCCCGAAAAGGGAAGGCGTGCCATTATGCAGCACGCCTTCGACATTCTGCGCCAGAGCTACGAAATCGCCGGTGCCCGCCAGCTTTTCCACAACCGCAGCGAAATTACGGTCTATTTGCGTAAGCGGTGAGAGGGGAGAGATTAGGAGATTGTGCGATTGTCATGGAGACAATCGCACAATCTCATTCTGCCGGTGCGCCAAACTGATCGCGCAGATAATGCACCACCTGCCAGATCTGCTCGTTGCTCCATTTTTCGCCATAGGCGGGCATGCCCAGCGCCGGGAAGCCCTGGCTGATAAAGCCATAGAGGTTGGCATCCTCATGCTGCGGCACATGGAAGATCAGCACGGCAGGGGGCACGGCCAACGCTGCCGCGGCGGGACCATTGCCCAGCCCGTACTCGCCGTGACACGCCGCACACTCGCTTTGATAGAGCGCGGCCCCTGCGGCCACCGATTCGGCGCTGACGGGAATGGGTGGCCCAGTCAGGTTCGCCGGGACCGCCGTGGTGTAGGCGCTATAGGCCAGCACACCGCCCGTGATCATCGCCACCGCGCCCACAGTTGCCAGCGCCGGGTAGACCCGTCCACTGCGGCGGCGCAGCGGGCGATACCAAAGCAGCGGCATCAGCCCTAACCCCAAGAGCAAGCCGCCAGCGACTGTACCCGCGGGCAGGCCTGGCACAGGATTTTGCCAGGGGCTGCGATCCACACTCGCCACAGGGATCGGCGGCACAGTGACGGTTACATTAGTGATCACATCATCCAATCCGCGCCGCCGCACATAGACGGCCAGATCCCACGGCCCCGCCCGGTTGAAATAGGCTCCTTCAACGGCGAACGTATCTTGGCCTTGTGGCGCCAGATCTACCCGCGCCTGGCCCAGTTCCACTTCTTGATGCTCGAACAGCAGACGCACCAGTTGCACGTCACCAATGCTAGAACCGTCGGCATGATACAGATGGGTCCAATAGCGGTTGTTGCCCACGGTATTGGGCGAAACCTGTACATGGATTAGCAGATCGTCCACCGCCAGGATGTCGTTAAACTGTTGTTCCACCGTCGCCATATTGGCCGATTCAACCCGCGGCACAGGCGTCTGCACCAGAAGTGCCACCACCACCAAAATCCCCAACCCCAGGCACGATTCCACCAATACACGGCGCAGGAACAACTGCCCAGCGGGCGGCAACACAGCGTTGCCATGCACCGCCCGATTGTTGAGCAACGCCACCGCCATTGCCAGCCCGATCAGGCAAAGCTTTGCCAGCAGCAGCCAACCATAAGTCGTCGTCCACAGATCCGAAAGTTGGGGCAATTGCACCAAGCTGCTAAAAAGACCGGTCAATGCCAGCACAAAAACAGATAGGCCAGCCATGGATGAAAAGCGACGGATGATTTCGCCCAGCCGTGCCAGGGAAATTTGGGTCAGGTGTCGACGCGCTCGCCACAGCAATCCGGTTAACAGGAGCAGCCCGCCCAGCCATGCGGCTGCTGCCACCAAGTGTACAAAATCCACCAACACAGCCCAGCCACTGCCCGGCACAGCCGCAGCATGGCTCCCTAACGAGAAGGTGGCAAGCGTGGCCGCGGCCACCAATAGACCAAGCATAGGACCAAGCCGCAGAGGCCGCCCCGCACGCCATTGCCACAGGCCAACCGCCACAGCCGCCAGCGCAAACAGGGTGGTACTCAACGCCAAGTTGGGTACGAAGGTACGCCATTGCAGCCCCAGCACCGCCATCAGCACAAGGGTATAGAGCAAACCGAGGCTGGCAAACAGACGATGCCAGGGTTGCGGCAGGGCAACCATGCCGGAAAAACTTAGGAAAAGGCAGGCCCCCACCAGCAGTTGTCGATAGAAAATGAGATTGCCAGGGTTGGTGGCAAAGAGCAGATCGGGCAGATGGCCCAGATCGCCCAACGCCAACGCTTGTACAGCGATCTGAAGCCAGCCGCCCACCACAAGCGCCGCCGCGCCCATGAGAAACACAACCGACACAGGCGTCATCATCAGGGAGATCAAAGGGTCGGACTCAATGCTATCCCGCCCAAAACGCACGGCCACCACGGCAAAGAGCAATGCCCCCAGCAATAGCATGGCTCCCATCAACGAGATCCACCGCACAGCGCCCTCCGCTGGGCCAGGCAGTTCACCACGGCCCACGCCCTCCACGGTCACGGCTGTGCTGTCGGGGACAGAGCTGTCGGCGTTGAGGATGGTCAACGGGAAGGAGCCAACCCATTCGTGACCGTCTATGGTGGAGAGTGTGCGCCAGACCACGGTATAGATGCCCGGCGGCAATTCGCCCAGCGGCAAGGTCATGTGATAGGGGTCGCTGCCGTCTACCATAGACGCGCCGGTTGCCACTTCAGTGCCCAGCGAATCGAGCAGGGTGGCGTTGCTAAAGCGCGATTCCAGCGGTTCGCTGAACCAGAATTCAATCGTGGGCGGCGGGCTGGCAAGTTTCGCTCCCGCTTCGGGCAGCGAGCGTACAAGCAGAGCGTGGGCCTGGGCGCGGCCAGCCAGCCACCAGATCGCCAGCACGCCGACAATTAGAATCAGCCCAACCATTCGAGGGAAGTTCACCTTCATTTAGACCTGCCTATGTCTGCGTCGCCCGACCAGCACCGTCCCCACCGCCAAAAGCGCTAACGCAGATCCACCCATACAGGGTAGACTGCCACCCGATGACTCGGCAGTGGGGGCAGCCGTGGAGGCAATCGTCGGGACAGCCACAGTCGCAGTCAGAAGCGGCGTTTGAGGGGCGGCAACGGTGACCTCTGGCTGCACCGACGCAGTGGATACAGATCCATGTGCGCCATGATCGTCATGGCCTGTGTCATCCTCTGTCGCCATGCGCTCTGTGGCAGACGCCGCCCCCACATGAAAGACAAACGCCCCTTCGCCAGGGTGGCCGTCGTCTGCCGAGAGCGAGCGCCAGACCACGCGATAGGTTCCGTTGGGCAGATCAGGTGACAACGAGACGCGCATCAACGTGCGGTCTTCGTCGTCAACCTCAGTATCGCCCAAATCGACCTGGGCCTCATCGGGGCCGAAGACAGCTAATTCATTTGCACCTTCTCGGCGGAAAAGTTCTTGATTAAACCAAACTTGAAGTTGGGCTGGCGCGCTGTCAATGACTGCATCCGCCGCCGGGTCGGACCGTTCATAGTCCGCATGGGCGCGGACTATGAACGGTTGAGTTCCCAGCGCGACGGCAATCACCAACGCCAACCAGAGCATTGTCATTCGTCGCATCATATTTCTTGTTTAGCCCCCACTGGTGGACGAAGCATCTTTGTCCGACTCTTCCTCAGATGCGCCCTCTTCCTCGCCGCCGTGATCGTCCTCCGTGCCACTGAGCAGATTTTCGACCGCATGGGAGAGTTCGTGTCCGTCATCGTGGACCTGGGTTGCCAACGGTGCGGCGGTTTCCACGTCATCCTCGGCCAGCGCCGCCGACAGATCATTGATCACCCCGATCAACGCTTCGGCATCTTCGGCCAGATCATCGGGCCAATCCACAGTGGAGAGCAGCCGTGCCAGCCGCGCCACGCGCCCCACATCCGACGGCATGATCTCGCCCTCTTCGTTCAGCCGCACATCGAGATCGTGCAGCCCGGCGTTGTCCATGAGATAGACCGCCGCCGTGACACGGAAAATCTGTGCATCGGCATGATCAGCCGCCGTCGGTATCGCTCATCTCGCCCAGCCAATGTTCAGCCGCATGGGAGAGTTCGTGGCCGTCATCGTGGACCTGGGTTGCCAGTGGTGCGGCGGCTTCCACATCATCCTCGGTCAGCGCCGTCGACAGATCGTTTATCACGCCGATCACCGTCTCGGCATCTTCGGCCAGATCATCCGGCCAATCCACGGTCGTGAGCAGCCGTGCCAGCCGTCCCACGCGCCCGGCGTCGGACGACATGATCTCGCCCTCTTCATTCAACCGTACATCCAGATCGTGCAGCCCGGCGCTGTCCATGAGATAGACGGCCGTGGTTACTTCGTTCACCCAATCAACGGGCAACGGTTCTGCGGCCATCGCTTCGCTTTCATCGGCTTCCAGGCTGGCAAGGCGCGCTTCAAGCTCGTCAATGCGCGCCAGGAGCGATTCAAGATCTGGCGTGTCCGCCTCGGTTTCCTCCACAGGCGGCGGTGTAGGGGTGTTTGTCTGGGCAAAGGTCAACGGCACACGATTTTGCAGCCAAAAGAGGCTGACCAACAACAGAACCGCCCAAAAAGGCGTTATTTTTTTAAGCATGGGTATCCCTCCAAAGGATAGAAAATAGGGTATTCAATCCAAACAAGGTGACAGCGAATCAGGCTGGCACAAGGCGCGGAGGGACATCGGGCGGGGGGAGATCGATGATAAGATTGGGAGGGGAAGAGAAGACCGCCGAAAATCGGCGCGGGATGTAGCCCCAAAAAGCAAGACTGCACAGGAGCAAAAGCAACTGTGCCCCCATCAACAGCAGATCGCTCCACAGATCCGTGCTGTTGACCAGCCACCAGCGCCGCGTGCCGCCGATGCCGTGTGGATCCAACACAGCGCCCCCGGCCTCTGCCAAAGTGTCCGCAGCGGGGGAGGGTTCCACTGCGATCACAGCGTGGGTGTGCCAAACCCGCGCCGCTATCCATTGATGGGAGAACAGAGGCAGACAGGCGTCTGCCATCAACACCATCAATTGTAGGGTTAGGACAACAGAACGCAGGCTCGACATGAAAAATCTGTTCCGGGTGGAGAATTAACAGCGGCGTAGGACATTATAACCCCAAAGTTTCCACTTTCTCAAACGCTTTGATAGTTGCTCTTTTTGCCGGCCACTTCTATACTGGCCTCTACTTAGTCAAACTCTGAATAGATAGAGCATGAATAGATAAAGTCTGAATAGCTATGTCTGAGTTGGATCTGACCTCTGAAAGCCATCTGGGATTTGCCACATTCTCGCTGCCCGATCTGGCACTGGGCCTGTTAATGGGCGGGGCAAAACATGGTTACCAGCTTTATCAGGACTACGAACGCCTCTTTCGGCCAATTTGGACGGTGGGGCGCAGCAAGTTCTATGCGGCGCTGGCAACCCTGTGCGAAGAGGGCTATCTCGACGCGCAGGTGGAGCTACAGATGGACCGTCCGCCACGCAAGATCTATTCACTGACAGGGACGGGTGAGGCCCGCTTTTTGGATTGGGTCTATCGTCCCGTCTTGTCTGTGCGCGCCATCCGCGTGGAGTTTCTTGCCAAATTGCGCTTTCTCACATTACTCTCATTACCCAACCCCGAACGGCTGTGTGACGCCCAGATCACGGTCTGCCAGCAAGCATTGGCGGCGTGGGAAGACAATGCCGAACAGTCTGATGCGTTTACACAGATGCTGTATACCTTTCGTCACGGCCAAGTTCACGCCGTGATTGACAGCAATACGGTACTGGTCAAGCAGACCACATAAAAAAAAAAAAAAAAAAAAAAAAAAACA
>CAVRLX010000001.1:0-86934 GCA_963721725.1 uncultured Chloroflexia bacterium | reverse complement strand
TTTCCGGGCGCATCTCGCTCTTTATTGGCTTTGGCGGTGTCATTTTCACCTTCATTTTAGGCACCATCCTGGGCGGCATTTCCGGCTACTTTGGCGGCGTGGTGGACGAGGCCATTCAGCGGGTGATCGAAGTGCTGATCAGCGTGCCCGATATCCCGATCTGGATTGCACTGTCGGCAGCGCTGCCCAGAGATTGGGGCACGATCAACATCTACTTTGCGATTACCCTGATTCTGGCCGTGCGGGGCTGGACGGGGCTGGCGCGTGCTGGTGCGCGGCAAGATCATCAGCCTGCGCACCGAGAATTCGCGCTGGCGGCCAAAGCAGCCGGTGCCAGTGATACGCGCATTATCTTTCGCCACCTCCTGCCCGCTTTCACCAGCTATCTGATTGTCTTCATCACCCTGGCGATTCCGGGCATGATCCTGGGCGAGACGGCCCTCAGCTTTTTGGGGCTGGGCATTCGCCCGCCCGCGGTGAGTTGGGGCACGCTGTTACAAGACGCCCAAAACATCACGGCGCTGGCGAACTTTCCCTGGCTGCTGATTCCCGCCATCTTTGTTGTGCTCGCCATTCTGCTTTTTAACTTTGTCGGTGATGGTCTGCGCGACGCCGCTGATCCCTACTCTTCGAGGTAAGGTTATGTCTGAAGCAAGATCCAACCAAACTGTAGATCCCATTCTAGAGATCAAGAACCTGCAAACCCACTTCATGCTGGACACAGGCACCATCCGCGCTGTGGATGGCGTGAATTTGAGCATCGGTCGCGGCAAAACGCTGGGCGTGATTGGCGAAAGTGGCTGTGGTAAATCGGTCACAGCCCATTCAATTCTGCGCCTCACGCCATCACCCCCGGGCAAAATCGTGGGCGGCGAAATCTTGCTGCATCGCTACGGCGAAATTGTGGATCTGGTCAAACTGAGCCAAAAGGGAGAGCAGCTACGCAACATCCGCGGCAACGATATTGGCATGATCTTTCAAGAGCCAATGACCTCGTTTGGCCCGTTGCACACGATTGGGCATCAGATCATCGAGACCATCCTCGTTCATCAGAAAGCGACATCAGAACAGGAAGCCAGGATTCAGGCTATCGAACTGTTGCGGCAGGTCGGCATCCCGAACCCGGAACAGCGCGTCGATGCTTATCCCCACGAGTTCAGCGGTGGCATGCGCCAGCGCGCCATGATCGCCATGGCGATTAGCTGCTCGCCTATGCTGCTGATTGCCGATGAGCCGACCACCTCGCTGGATGTGACTGTCGAAGCGCAGATTATCGAACTGTTGAGCGACGTTGCAGACGCAGACCGGCATGGCGATTATGTTGATCTCGCACAATCTGGCTCTCGTCTCCGAGATGGCCGACGACATCGCCGTCATGTATTTGGGCAAGCGTGTGGAATTAGGCAGCACCGATGCTATCTTTGAAAATCCGCTCCACCCCTACACCCAGGGGTTGTGGCGCTCGATCCCCCGTGTGGATGGGCGGCTGGAGAAATTGGAACCGATTCCGGGGAACGTGCCAGCCCGCGCGATCTGCCCCCAGGCTGTGTGTTTTCGTCTCGCTGTCCACACTTCATGCCGGGCATTTGCGACGCTCCCCACGATGTGCCTGATTTTGAGCCGGAGCCAGGGCATTTTGTAAAGTGCTATCTGTACGACGGAGGAATCCATCAGCGCACCCACCCTGCGCCGATTGAGCTTATGATCTCCACAACGGAGCCTGCCGATTGGCGTGTGCTGGAAGCAACCAATGCACACCCCAAACCTATTCTGGAAGTCCGCAACCTCCAGCAGTTCTTTCCCATTCAACGGGGATTTCTACGCCGCACCGTGGGCTACATCAAGGCTGTGAACGGCGTCAGTCTGACTCTCAACGAGGGGGAAACCCTGGGCCTGGTGGGCGAAAGTGGCTGCGGCAAGTCCACGCTGGGACGCGGCGATCTTACGCCTTTATGAACCCACTGGCGGCGAGGTGATCCTGCATGATGGGGACAAACAGTTGCCTGTGCTGGCGCTAGATCGGGGCGAGATGCGCCAGGTGCGCTCTAAGATGCAGATGATCTTTCAAGATCCCTTTGCCTCGCTCAATGACCGCATGAACGTCCTTGACAATATTATCGAGCCACTGGTCTGTAACAACATCGGCAGTAAAAAAGAACGCGAAGAACGCGCCGAGGAACTGCTCGTGCAGGTTGGCCTGCGCCGCGAACACCTGCGCCGCTTCCCGCACAGCTTCAGCGGCGGGCAACGTCAGCGCATCGGCATTGCCAGGGCGCTCTCCATCCGCCCCAAAGTGGTGGTGGCCGACGAGCCGGTCTTTGCGCTAGATGTTTCCGTCCAGGCCCAGATTCTCAACCTGCTGCAACAACTGCAAAGCGAATTCGGTCTTTCCTATCTCTTCGTCTCTCACGACATGGCTGTGATTCGCTACATGGCGGATCGCATCGCCGTGATGTACGTGGGCAAGCTGGTCGAATATGCCCGACGTGATGAACTGCTTCAGAATCCAGCCCATCCTTACACCGAGGCATTGCACTCGGCTGTGCCGCGCCTCAGCGAACACAGTCGGCGCAGCCGTATTGTGCTGGAAGGATCGCCGCCCGATCCCAGCAACTTGCCGCCCGGGTGTGTCTTCCAAAACCGCTGCCGCTACGTGCAATCAGAGTGCCGGGTGGACGAACCAGCGCTGCGCGAAATTGCCCCTGGTCATTTTGCCGCCTGTCACTTCTCCGAAGTATTGGATCTCAAGGGAATTCACGCGCCTGTGGTTTAGAACGAATAGGCGGCCCATTGCCATTAGCGAATTGCCTATCAGGCCTTTCTTTCTCTTTCATTCTCACAACATTCGTCACAACATACGCAAGTATGCAGAAAGCGAACCATGACAACTTCACCCAAAATTGACTACACCTCGCGTGTGCCGCAGTATAGCTTCTCTCAAACGCTGGCGGAACAAGAAGCAGAACTGAAGGCCAATCCGTTGCTGCAACGCATGAATGAAGCACGCAGACAATTGGCGTCGGATGCACACCGCCCCATTTACCACTATGTAAACCCGGAAAGCACCCTCAACGATCCCAATGGGCTTTGCTTCTGGCAGGGGCGCTGGCATCTCTTCTATCAAGCCTACCCGCCCGAAGATCCACGCCAACACTGGGGACACGCCGTTAGTGACGATCTGATCCACTGGCAGGATCTGCCCTATGCCATCTATCCCCACCCGGAGGAAAAGGTCTTTTCGGGTTCTGCGCTGGTGGAAGAGGACCGGGTGATTGCCATCTATCACGGTACGATGATTGGCAACATGGTAGCTGTCTCCGACGATCCGCTGTTGCTGAACTGGCAAAAGCTCGGCGACGGCGCGGTGATCCCTTTCCCCGGCCCCCATGATCCACCCGCGCCCTACACGGTCTTTGATCCTTGCCTCTGGAAAAAGGGCGAATTCTACTATTCTCTCTCAGGCGGCACGTTGCCCCACGGCCCAGCCGGCAAACAGATCCGCGCCAATTTCTTGTTGCGTTCACAAGATCTGGTGAACTGGGAATATCTGCATGAGTTTATCGAGAATGACCAATTTACATTGGTCGGCGATGATGGGGCCTGCCCCTATTTTTGGCCGATTGGCGACAAACACATTCTGCTCTTTTTCAGCCACATGAGCGGCGGGCAATATCTCTTGGGCGATTATGACCAGACGCGCGATAAGTTCGTCGTCACCGACCACGCCAAGTTTAACTTTGGCCCGTCCACCCCGTCTGGCGTACACGCGCCCTCGGCTGTGCCCGATGGCGACGATGTCATTGTGATCTTCAACATGAACCAGGGCCGCCCCACTCAGGGTTGGAACCAGATTATGACATTGCCCCGGCGGCTGAGTTTGACAGACAATCATGAAGTGCGCCAGGAACCCGCCGGGGATGTTGAGTCACTGCGCTATGAGCATCAGCACATAGGGTCAACGACGCTGCCCGCCAACCAGGAAGTTGTACTGGATGGCATTCAGGGCAACGCCATGGAGATCGTGGTGGAGATTGCCCCCACGGATGCTCCGGTGCTGGAGATCAATGTGCTGCGCTCACCGGACAAAGAAGAATTTACCCGCATTGCATTTTACAAGCACCGCGGCTTCCGCTACCGCGATCGTATCCCCAACAGCACGGCACTAAACGCCAATTCGCCACTGCTGCGCTCAATTCCCGTGCGCCATGAGAGCCTGATTACGGTGGATGCCTCTTACGCCTCTACCCTGCCAGATGTGCTGCCTCGTGCGCCCGAAACCGCGCCGGTCTATCTTGAAAACGACGAGCCGCTGCAACTGCGTATCTTCATTGACCGCAGCGTGGTGGAGGTTTTTGTCAATGGCAAGCAGTGCGTCGCCGTGCGCGTCTATCCTGGCCGCGAGGATAGCCTGGGCGTGTCGTTGCGATCCCAGGGCAAGGAAAGTCAGCTTCAATCGCTCGACGCCTGGCAGATGAAAAACATCTACGAGGGTGCCTAATCCCCAACCCGAGCAGACAAAGGTGGGGGGTGCTGAACGTTTAGCACTCCTCACCGTTCCGTTTTGATCAGCACCGATGCCTCCGATATCATGGGGCACCACGCTGCACGTTGACGGCGGGCGCGTCGGCATCAGCGTAAAGTAACCGAGTGAGGCTCCCTTTGGCTCAAAACTCTCCCCGCCATCCACCCGTCAACGCCTTTGTCCTCTTGCTGCGTTTCGGTGCGTCCCATCTGCTCTGCTTGGCCGGCGGTCTGCTGCTGTCGCTGGTCAGCTTGCCGCTGTGGACCTGGCCGCTCTACTGGCTGACAGAGAAGGAGGGGACGCCTTCGTGGGGCTGGTATCTGCTCACCCTGGCTCCCTTTTATGGGGCGATTACCACATTGGTGATCCTTGTCCTCTACCCCATGTGGACGGGAACCAGTGACAAATCGAAGCGCTGGCGGCCCATCCTGCGCGTGACCTTTTGGGTGCATCTCTTCTTTCTACTCTTTATCAACCTGATTGTGGGCAGCCGGTTCATCCCCTAATCCCCTCATCTAGCCTTGGAGAAATCATGGATGACGACAATATTTATCCATCCGAAGTAGCCGACGCCTTTCATTATCACGGCGAGTACCGTCCGCAGGTTCACTACACGCCGATCCAGGGGCATATCGGCGACGCCACCGGCCTGATTTATTACAAGGGCGAGTACCACCTCTTTTACATGTATGATCCCTGGTCCATGAAGCGCAAGGAACACAAGACCTGGGGTCACGCCGTCAGCACCGATTGCCTGCACTGGCAAGAGCTACCCCCCATTCTCGACACACTGATTGATCACCGGCCCGGCAGTGGCTGTGGGGTTGTGGACTGGAACAACAGCAGCGGGCTGCGCCGTGGCCCTGAGAAAACGCTGATTATCTACTATACCGATTACGAACAGGGCACCTGTATTGCCTACAGCGTTGATAAGGGGCGGACCTGGCTGCGCCACAAACTCAATCCCATTCTTGAAGGCACCGAGGACATCCGCGATCCCCTCGTCTTCTGGTACACACCAGCCAACGCCTGGCGCATGGTGCGCTACGAAAAACGTGGCTTTGCCTTTTATGCCTCGACGGATCTGCTCCACTGGGCCTATCTGAGCCGGATGGAGGGCTTCTACGAATGCCCCGATCTATTTCAACTGCCTGTTGACAGGATGCCCACAACGATCCCCACAATACAAAATGGGTGCTCATCGACGGCGACGGCACCTATTATCTGGGCATATTCGATGGTATCCGCTTTCAAGCCGAAACCGAGAAGTTGCAGGTCAACCACGGGCGGCTTTATGCCACTCAGAGTTGGAAACATACCTATGAGGGTGACGGCCCTGTGATCCAACTGGCCTTTGTGGGCTACCTCCGCGAGCCGCGCCTGACCTGGATCGGGCAGATGAGCTTTCCCTGTGAACTGACCCTGCGCACAGATCCCGAAGGCATCCGGCTTTATCGCTATCCGCTCGCCGGGATCAAGAATCTCTATGCCAAACAACTTGTCTGGCATGATCAGAGAGTTTCGCCAGACACAGCCATTCTTGAGGGTATTGAAGGAGATGTGCTAGACATCCATGCGGAAATAGAACTGCGCGGTGCGCATACCCTTGGCTTTGAATTGCGCGGTGAACGGATTGTCTATGATGTGCAAACTGAAACACTTTCCTGGCAAGATGCAGCCCCGCTGCGGCCTGTGCAAAACCGCATCCGTCTGCGCATCCTGCTTGACCGCTCCTCCATTGAAATCTTTGGCAACGATGGACAGGTCTCCATTACCAACCTCTTTTTTCCCACTCCCGCGGAGCGTTCGCTTTCCCTCTTTGCCGAAGGCGGGGATATTGAGGTTGTCACGCTAGAGGTAAACTATCTCGAAAGCATCTGGCAAGAGAAAGAACTGGCGCTCGGATATCGTGCTGCTGGATAACGTAAGTTTTCCTACGCGGGCGCATTCCGGGAATGGGCCAGATCATCGTCGGAATCGGATCACCGTGTGGCCCATTCCCGGAATGCTTGTTGAAAAAATCGACCGCCTACGGCGGTGACTGGCAGGGGGTCTCCCCCTGCACCCCCAGAGAGCAGAGATCAGAGCAGAACAGAGTCCAGAGATTCAGAGGCCGGGGGACAACACCCGAAACCCGATGTTGTAGAACCGGGAGACCGGGTCGGAGTTGATTACGGTAGGCGCAACGCACGAGGTTACGGTAGTTGATGAACGACCCACCACGCAACACACGACTTCCGCCACCCGCTGCATCTTCACGTCCATCCGTTGCGTCATACGGGTAGGGCTTGTAGAGACTACTCGGTCCACTCCCAGACGTTGCCCGCCATGTCCAGCGCTCCATAGGGGCTGGCTCCAGCCGGATAACTCCCCACAGCAGTGCGTGCCGTCAATACCACTATCATCTGAAATTGAGCAGAGTGGCGCTCGGTTCAGCGTTTCCCCAGGAATAACGGCGGCCATCGTCGCCACATGCGGCCTTTTCCCATTCGGCTTCGGTGGGCAGCCGTCCCGCCAATCCACCCGGCAAACTGATTGGCCTGTGCCCAATCCACACCGGTGACGGGATGGCGTAGCACTAGCGGCATCATCCCAAATCTCGTTATTTGGTTCTGAACAGTCACCGGCAGAAACACAGCGGGCATACTGGGCGTTAGTTACTTCGGTCTGCATGATCCAGAATTCGTCCACATAGACCTGATGTTGAGGCTTTTCATTGTCAAACCCATCGTTGGACCCCATCGTAAATTCACCGGCGGGCACACGCGCGAAAGGAATACCGTCAAGGGTACGGATTTCGATATTGTTCGATGCAGGTTGGGCCGCAGCAACCACAGTCTCCGTCGGCGTGGGCACAGGCGGAATGGGTCTCTCTGTGGGCACAGGGGTGGGAGTGGGCAGGTCGGCAGCGTCACAGGTCAGCGTCGCCACCTCATAGATGCGCAGAGAGCAGCCCGTCTGCACGGCAAAGAAGCCTTCCTCCTCTGCGCCAGACTCCGAACGAATCTGTCCCCGCCCGGTGGTGATGCTAAATTCTTTAATAATATTGTAACGATTGACGAAGCCTGGCGGCGGCGTGTCCAATTCCAGGCTATCGCCGCTATTGCGGTCAAATCCCAGTGTGGTGGCAACGCTGGCGCTCACGCTTACATCCAATTCAGCCAGCACCACGCCAGCGGCTGCGCCCGCGCTGGCTTCACTGCCTACGCTGAAACTGGTGGAAAACGAGGCCGAACAGGAGCGACTTTTGCGCTCTGCTGCGGCAGGTACACCACAATTGCGCACATCCACGATCTCGCTGCTCCGATCAATCCGCTCGCCTGTAGTCACCACGTCGATCAGCGTCCAGCTTTCCGAAGTCAACGCTGCGGGTCCGCAGGCACTGAGCAACAACGTTGCCAGCCCTACCCATACCATCGTACCCCATCGATTCCCTGGTTGTAGTTTCATACTCATCACCCTGGCATCTCCTCCATTTTTGTAATCCTTATTGACACACAATTCTCTAGGTTTCAACCTGAGAGGGCCGAAATAGGATTCATAAACATCTGGCAGCAAATCATTAACGACTCAACAAAAACATAGATTTTCATGGCGATCCTCGGTGGGTGTGAAACGGCAGAGGCCGGACGACAGTCACAGGGGTGTGACGCGGTCTATTGTGGCAGAGATCGGGGTGCGGGTGGCAAGGTGAATTTTTAGGCAAGGAGGGGCGAGCCATTCCAGATAAGCGACAGCGCCAACGATGCCTGAGCCAGTGGCGTAATCAAAGGCTTATCGACGAAATCTTCCTGGAACGGCCTCACCCCTACCCCAGGCGACGGTCATCCAGAAATTCAACAGGCTCGGCGTCCCTGCCGTATTCCCACATCAGCGAGAAAAACCAGATCCCACTCTCGCCGATACAGAAATCCGCGGGGGTAAAGGTCATGTTGGAATCGAGCGGCGCGTCTAGGCGTTCGGGGTTGTACTCGGCATCCCAACCGAAGATCTCGCCCTGCCATGCTTCACCTTTGGCGTGGCGTTCAAGTGCAAACGCACGCACTTCTTCCAGAGAAGGCACCACAACTGGAACAACTGGTGAATTTTTTGAGCGTGGGTTGATTTGTACTCTAATGGTTTCCACGTTTTTCTTGCTCCTTATCCCAGGCATCCAGTAGATCTTGCTGCCACTCAATCAGAATGCGCTCAATCTCGCGTAATTCATGATCACGAAATCTACCCTCTCTCGCAACCCTGATTGGTTGAAGCCAGAACTTTGCTTCACTACCGGATCGGCCCACATGAACATGAGGCGGCTCAGCCAAATCAGCTTCGTAGAACCAGAATCGATACCCTTTAATTCTTAGGATCACAGGCATGTCACCGCCCCACCCGGATCTCCCGCCGCCGCTGTGCCACGTATGCCTCTAATTCCTCCCGCTTTGCTTCATCCAGAGCCGGGGCTTCGTAGTTGGCGAGCATCTCCTTCCAGCGGGCGTTGGCGCGGGTATAGCTGTCGCGGCTGCCTTCGGCCTCCCACTTTTCGTAGTTGTCCATGCTGAAAATCTTGTGCTGGTAAAAGGCGCTTTCATAGTGGCGCAGCGTGTGTTGCGCGCCGAGAAAATGGCTGCCCGGCTCCACCTCGGCGTAGGCATCCCAGGCGAACTGATCTTCGTCCAACTTAATGCCGCCAGCCAGCCGCTGCATCATGCCGCAGACTTCCAGATCGAGGATGAACTTTTCGTAGCCTGCAATCAGCCCGCCTTCGAGCCAACCCGCAGCATGGAGCACAAAATTCGTGCCGGCGTGCATGGTGGGCCACATGGTCCCGGCAGATTCGTAGCCGGCCTGGGCGTCGGGCACGGTCGAGGCGGTGAAGTTGCCGCCGGAGCGATAGGGCAACCGATAGCGCCGCGCCATCTGCGCGCCGCCGTAGATCGCCAGGGCATCTTCGGGCGTGCCAAAGCAGGGCGCTCCGCTTTTCATGTCGATGTTCGCCAGAAACGAGCCATAGACCACGGCGTGCCAGGGTTGAGCATCTGGGCGTAGCAGATGCCAAAGAGTGCCTCGGCGTTTTGCTGGGCCAGCGTGGCGGCCAGCGTCGAGGGCGACATGGCCCCGGCGATGATAAAGGGGGTGACGATGACGGCCTGACGGGCCAGCGCGTAGACCTCCAGCGCGCCAAACATGCGATCGTCAAAGCGCAGCGGGCTGCTGGCGTTGATCAGCGAAAGGGTGGCAGGGTTTTCGCGAATGGCCGCGGCCCCAAAGAGAATTTCGCTGATACGCACCGTGTCGGCGGCGTTGTTTTTGTGGGTGACGCTGCCCATGAACGATTTGTCGCTGTAGAGAATGTGCGCCATGAGCATGTCCAGATGGCGTTCGGGCAGGGGGATGTCGTTGGGTTCCACCAGCGTGCCGCCAGAGCAGTGCATTTCCTCGGCCATGTAGGCCAGCTTTACAAAGTTTTGGAAGTCGTCCAGCGTGGCCTGCCGCCGCCCGCGATCCATGTCGGCGGCAAAGGGCGGGCCATAGACCGGCGCAAAGACGCTCTTTTTGCCGCCAATCGGCAGGTGGTTCTGCGGGTTGCGCGCCAGCAACGTAAAGCTGGAGGGAGCCTGGCCCACAAAGTGCATCAAGGTCGCTTCGTCAATACGCACGGTAATGCCCTCCACCGTCGCGCCGTTCTGGCGGAAGGTCTCCAGCGCCGGGGGATAATCCACAATCAGGATGCCGCGCTCAGCCAACATGCGCATCGAGGCGTCGTGGATCATCTGCTCGCCCTCCCCGTCGAGCATGTGCAGCGGGGGCAGCTTGTTTTCAATGGGCTGGATGGGGCGAACGGTGACAGCGCGGCTGCGGCGGCGTTCGCGCTGGGCTTCTCGGCGGGCGGTGCGCTCGACCATGGGGAGTCTCCTGAAATGGGCGGTTGTCTACGATGGATCCATCATCATACGGAACAAACCCTAAGTCAAGTTAAAAGACAGAGACCCCACAGGCTTTTCTAAAGTCGTTTGTGCAATCAAAAAGGGGGTGCTATAATAGCCCTGCCTCTGTAAAAATGCTGATTTTCAAGTATCAGTGCAATTTCCCACCCACCACATGAGAATTTGCCTGTCCTCGCCAATTTTCACACTGACATTTCACACGGAAAATTTCACACTAAAAGTTTTACACCGAAAGGACTCATCATTCATGACACAATCTGAAACGCGTGTTCATCCTGCGGTTTGGAAGGCACAACAGCAACTCAGCGATGGCCGCATCAGTCGCCGCGACTTCATGCGCTTTGCCACCCTGCTGGGAACCTCAGTTGCCACAGCCAGCGTATTGGCCGCCTGTGGACCGACGCCCAGCCAAGGCGGCGAAGAGGCGGCCAGCGAAACCCAGACCACGGTCAGCGAACCAGTCGCCAGCGGCACGCTCAAGCGCGGCGGCACGCTGACCAGCGCCATGCAGTTGCAACAACTGGATCACCCGGCCCGGCTTTCGTGGGTGCAGGGGGCCAACATTGTGCGCCAGACCAACGAATACCTGACCGAGACCGGCCCCGACAACATCACCCGCCCCTATTTGCTGGACCGCTGGGAAGCCAGCGACGATGTCAAAACCTGGACGCTCTATCTGCGCCAGGGCATCAAGTTTAACAACGGCGATGAGCTGACCGCCGATGATGTGATGTTCACTTTTAACGAGTGGCTCAACCCAGAGGTTGGCTCGTCCATGTTGGGTCTGCTCTCCTATTTGGATGGCATGAACAGCGTCACCAAAGTAGATGACTATACGATCCGGCTGGATCTGATGGAGGCCAACATCGGCGTGCCCGAACACCTCTTCCACTACCCGGCGGTGATCCTGCATCGGGGCTTTGAAGGCGATATTGTCAAGCAGCCCGTGGGCACAGGCGCATTTACGCTGGTGGAATATGCCGAAGGCGAGCGCGCCGTCTTCAAGCGCCGGGAGGATTACTGGCGCATGGGCGCGGACGATCAGCCGCTGCCCTATTTAGACGAGATCATCTATGTTTCGATTGACAAAGACGCCGCCGTGGCTGCGCTCCAATCGGGCCAAGTGGACAGCATGTTCCAGCCGCGCCCCGGTGATTATCAGGCGCTTAATGGCGCGCCAGGGCTGACCACACGCGCCGCCAGCACGGCCCAGGCCTTTATTCTGCGCATGCGCACCGATTTGGAGCCGTGGGATGACAACCGCGTGCGCACGGCGTTGAAAAAGTGCCAGGATCGTCAGAAGATCATGCAGCTTTCCTACTTTGGCGAGGGCGATCTTTCGATTGATGCCCATGTGGCCCCGGTTCACCCGGCCTATGCGCCCAAACCGATTCCCGAGTATGATCCCGAAGGGGCGAAGGCGCTGCTGGAAGAGTACGCCGCCGAAAAAGGCATCACCCTGCCGCTGCAGGTGACGCTGGCGACCAAGAACGACCAGTCCGAGCCGGAGATTGCCCAGGCGTTGCAACAGTTGGCCGAACCGGGCGGGTTTGCGATTACGCTGGACATTACCGAACCGGGCGGCTATTGGGACCGCTGGACCGAAGTGCCGCTGGGCCTTACGGCGTGGACGCACCGCCCGCTGGATACCATGGTGCTGCCGCTGGCCTACATCAACGATGCCGACGGCAACCCCGTACCCTGGAACGAGACACGCTGGAGCGATGAGGAGTTCACCACACTGCTGCGCGAGGCCGAACGCACGCTGGATGTAGAAGCCCGCCGCGAGATCATGTCCAAGATCGAGGATATCATGCAAGAGCGCGGGCCGATTGGCAACAGCTATTGGAACAAGGTGTGGAACATTACCCGCTCCGAGTTCCAAAACGTGGTCGCCCATCCCACGGATTACGATCTGCTGTACGAGGTGTGGAAGGACGCGTAAAAAGACGTAATGCGTAGTGCGTATTCCGTGCTGACTCTGGAATACGCACTACGCACTACCATTGACCCGAAACCCACAGCCTTGCTATCATTCTTCCCCCCAAGGAGTCCATCCCCGTGGCCCGATTTATCATCCGCAGTATCGTCTCCACGCTGATCACCATGTTCCTGGTTTCTGTGCTGCTCTTTACATTGCTAGAGGTAGGCAGCGGCGACATAACCGTGAAGATTCTCGGTGTTTTTGCCACGCCAGAGCAGCGCGCCTCGTATCGCGCCCAGTTGGGGTTGACGCAACCGGCTTGGCAACGCTACATGGACTGGCTGATTGGCAACGACTGGCGCGCCGAGTCTCTCGTCGGCCACGAGTTGATCACGCTGCCCGATCCGCAGACCCAAGAGCAGGAGTGGTGGGCGAATGTGGACGGCCAAGCGACGCAGTGGGTGCTGGAAGCGGGCCAACTCTTTGCGCTGCGGCGGCAAGAAAACGGCACGGCGCAGAAGACGCCCGTCCCAGAGGCTTGGGGACAAGAGGGGGCGCGCGAGATTTTTTGGGGGGTCAACAACAATAACAGCGCCGTGAAATGGGTGCAGGGCGAAGGCGCACAGGTCTTTGTGCTCACCAAAGCCGGGATGCGCCAACAGGGCGATGGGCCACAAGAGTACATTCCCATCCGCAAAGGGCTGCTGCGCGGCGATCCCGGCGAATCGTTGCAAACCGGACGCCCAGTTTGGATCACGCTGGCGACGCGCATCCGCAACACCTTTATTCTGGCGGGGCTGGCGTTTCTCTTTATCATGCCGCTGGCCTTGCTCTTTGGCATCATCGCCGGGGTGAACGAAGGCCGTGCGTTGGACCGTGTGATCTCGGTGACGAGTCTGGGGCTGACGGCTACGCCAGAGTTTGTCACGGGCATCTTTTTGATACTGGTCTTTGGCATCTGGCTCAAGTGGTTGCCAGCCGTCTCGGTCTTTCTCAGTGATCGCGCCATTTTTGAAGATCCGCGCATTCTGGCCCTGCCCATCCTCACCCTCACCGCTGTGGAACTGGGCTACGTGATCCGCATGACCCGCGCCAGCATGGTCGAGGTGATGGGATCGTCATACATCCGCACGGCGATTATCAAAGGCATGCCCTATCGCCGCGTGGTACTGCGCCATGCCGTGCGCAACGCGCTGATGGCCCCCATCACTGTGATCATGTTGCACGTTAACTGGCTAATCGGCGGCATCGTCGTCATCGAAGTGGTCTTTGGCTACCCCGGCCTGGGCCGCTATATTTACGATGCGGCTATTTTTGGCGATTACAACGCGCTGGAAGCTGCCGGCATGTTGATGGTCGTCATCGCCGTGGTCACCCGCCTGCTGGGCGATCTGGCGTACACGTTTCTCAATCCGCGCATTCGCTATGCTTAGCCGTAGTACGTGGTGCGTAGTGCATGGTTCAGTTACGCACTACGCACTACGCATTACGCTTCACGGAGTCCCCATATGACTGTCGCCCAAAAAACACTCCCCATCCCCGCTGCTGACCCGCCCTGGCGCAAAGCCTGGAAGAGTTTCGCTGTAATCTTCAATTCCACGGTGGGCACGGTGGGGCTGGCCTTGGTGCTCTTTTGGGTGCTGGTTGCCATCCTCTCGCTCTTTTGGACGCCGTACCCGCCCAATGCCAGCGACTTCATCCAAAACCTGCCGCCCAACAGCACCAACTGGCTGGGCACGGATCACCTGGGGCGCGATATTATGTCGCGGCTGATGGAAGGCACACAGGTGATCTTGATCAAAACGCGCCTGCCCAACGGCTGGGTGCTGCCGATTGGTGTTGCGATCTGGGGCGTGTTGGGCGCGCTAAGTTTGGGGACAGTGCTGGGCCTCAACGCCGGCTATCGCGGCGGCTGGTGGGATCAGGTGATTATGCAGGTGTTGGACGCGCTGATCGCCTTCCCGCAGATTGTGCTCTATCTGGTGGTGATTGCGGCGCTGGGCCAGGGCGATCTGGTGGTGATCCTCGCCATTACCGTGACCGGCGCGCCGGGGGTGGCGCGGCTGGTGCGTAGCCTCGCATTGGACATCAAAACCCGCGATTACATCCGCGCCGCCGAGACGCGTGGCGAAAGTGCCTGGTATGTGATGTTTGTGGAAATTCTGCCCAATGCACGCGGCCCGCTGATTGTGGATACCATGCTGCGCGTGGGCTATGCTATTTTTGCGATCGGTACGCTGGGCTTTTTGGGCATTGGCCTGCCCCCGCCCGATCCCGACTGGGGCAACATGGTCAACGAAGCGCGGCGCTTTATCTTCGCCAACTCGTGGGCGGTGATCTGGCCCTCCCTTGCCATCGCCAGCCTGGTCATCGGACTGAATCTCTTTGCCGATGGTCTGCGCGAAGAGACAACACGGTTTCAGAAGTAGCGATTAGATATTGGCGATTGGGGCCGGGCGATTAGGTATGAGCGGAGATACCCTCAATATCCGATCCCTAATATCCAGATCGCCAATCCCCAATCGCCAGTCCCCCAGAAGGAGACACAGTGCAAGCAACCATCATCCAACCCGAACCCACCATAGGCCGCCGCAAAGGCGAAACCCCCGTGTTGAAAGTCGAAAATCTGGCGATTGCCTATAAAGTGCGCGGCGGGGAAATCGAAGCGGTGCAAGACGTGTCGTTCGAGATCCACCGCGGCGAAGCTTTGGCGTGGTGGGCGAATCGGGCTGCGGCAAAAGCACGGTGGCTTGGTCGATTGTCAACTTTCTGGGCGCAAACGGCTATGTCAAACGCGGGCGTATTAAATTTCAGGGCCAGGAACTGGTGGGCAAAAGCGCCGAAGAGCTGCGGCGGCTGCGCGGCGACCAGATCGCCATGGTCTATCAAGATCCGATGCAGGCGCTCAACCCGTCCATGCGCCTGGGCGAGCAACTGAAAGAGGTGCTCACCGTCCACCGCGGCCTGGCCGACGAGAGGCCGAGCGCCGCTGTCTCGAGATGCTGGAGCGGGTCTACATGCCCGACCCCGCCAACGTGATGGGGCGCTTTCCGCACCAGATTTCGGGCGGGCAGCAACAGCGCGTGGTCATCGCCATGGCGCTGCTCAACAACCCGGCCCTGCTGATCATGGACGAGCCGACCACCGCGCTGGACGTGACCGTGGAAGCCGCCGTACTCGATCTGATTGCCGATCTGCGCCGCGATTTTGACACGGCGATTATGTTCATCAGCCACAATTTGGGCGTGGTCGCCCGCGTCTGCAACCGGGTGGGCGTGATGTACGCCGGCGAAATGGTCGAGCGTGCGCCGGTGGACGAGATCTTTGCCAACGCCCGCAACATCCGTATACGCAGGGTCTGCTCCGCTGTGTGCCCACGTTGGGGTCCGATAAAGAGAGCAGCGTGCTCTATCCCATCCGCGGGCGTGTGCCTGCCCCAGACAACCGCCCGGCGGGCTGCATTTTTGACCCACGCTGCGACTATGCCGAAACCCGCTGCCTGGACGAGCGCCCGGCGTTGCGCCAGTTGACGCCGCTCCACGCTGTGCGCTGTCACTTTGCCGAAGAGATCGACCCGGCGCGTGGATACCGCCCGCCGATATGGAGTTGCCACAGCGACGCAACGGTGCGCCCATACACAGCGGCGAGATCATTCTAGAGGTCAACGAGCTGCAAAAGTACTATCCGGTCCAGGGCAGTTCGCTGGCCGATGTGCTTGGCTTTGGCGAAAAACGCTACGTCAAGGCGGTGGAACGGCGTTAGTTTCAGTGTGCCCAGAGGCAAAACCCTGGGCATTGTGGGCGAATCGGGCTGCGGCAAAAGCACGCTGATCAAGACCATTATTGGCCTGGAAGAGAGTAGCGGCGGCAAGGCGGAGTTTATGGGCTTTGACATTACCGCCGATCTTTCGCAGCGCAAGAGCGACCTGATCGAAGAGCTGCAGATGGTCTTTCAAAACCCTGATTCCACCATGAACCCCTCGTATACCGTGGGCCAGCAGATTGAGCGTCCGCTGCGGCGCTTCGACAAGGTCAAAAATCGACAAGAGGAGCGTGAAGAGGTGGTGCGGCTGCTCCACGCGGTGCGGCTGGACGAGCTCTACTACGACCGGCTGCCGCGCCAGCTGAGCGGCGGCGAAAAGCAGCGCGTAGGCATTGCACGCGCCCTGGCCTGCTCGCCCGATCTGGTGTTGTGCGACGAGCCGGTGAGCGCGCTGGATGTCTCGGTGCAGGCGGCGGTGCTCAATTTGCTGCTGGAAATTCAGGCCGAGTATGGCACGACCATGATCTTCATTGCCCACGACCTGAGCGTGGTGCGCTTCTTTTCCGATTATGTGGCGGTGATGTACCTGGGCCAGATCATGGAGATCGGCCCGGCAGAGGCGATCTACGCGCCGCCCTATCATCCCTACACCGAGGCGCTGCTCTCGGCCGTGCCCATCCCCGACCCGAGGCCACACAGCGCCAGATCCGGCTGGAAGGCACGGTGCCCAGCGCGCTCAATCCACCCAATGGGTGTCCGTTTAACACACGCTGCCCGCGTCGCGGCCTGTTGCCCGACGGCGGGCACATCTGCGAAGAAGAGGTCCCGCCCTGGCGCGAGGCGGGCAACGGCCATCGCATCTTCTGCCATGTGCCCCTGGCAACGCTGGAAAGCCTGGAGCCGGTGGTCCATCTTCACCCCTCCACACAGACGGGAGCGTAACCTATGCTTGTGAAAGATTGTATGACCCGCCATCCCATTATGATCTCACCGGAGATGCCCGCCACTGAAGCCGAAAGGCTCATGGCCGAAAACAATGTGCGCCATCTGCCTGTGGTGGAGAGCGGCAAACGTCTGGTGGGGCTGGTGACGCGCAGCCGCCTCGCCCTCAAGGCCGATGTCATGGGCAGCCTGAATGTGTGGGAGATCTCGCGCTATATCTCCGATCTCAAGATCCGCGATCTAATGATCAAGGCCAAATCGGTGTATACCATTACCACCGACCGCAGCGTGGAACGCGCTGCCGCCATGATGACGGAAAACCACATTGGCTGCTTGCCCGTGCTGGAAGACGACGTGGTGGTGGGGATCGTCACCGAGGCGGACATGGCTCACAGCTTGCAAGAGATGTTGGGGTTAAGCGCGCCCGGCATCCGCGTCACCATGCGCATGCCCAACCGCACGGGAGAGTTTGCTAAGCTTACGCGCGCCGTGGCTGATTGTGGCTGGGGCATTATGGGCATTGGCACCTTCCCCA
This sequence comes from uncultured Chloroflexia bacterium, assembly GCA_963721725.1. Taxonomy (GTDB): domain Bacteria; phylum Chloroflexota; class Anaerolineae; order Caldilineales; family Caldilineaceae; genus RI-153. The sequence continues at coordinate 69,319 of CAVRLX010000001.1, read as the reverse complement.
CGCGCAAAGATCCCGAACACTATGACGCTGTGCTCAAGATCCCCGGCGTCACGCTGGAAGAGGTGCAAACCGAGTTAAGCAAGATCCCCGATCAGACGATTGTGGACATTCGGGCGATTGCGTGAAAAGAGTGCGTATGCTGAGACACGCAGGCTCCTCTTGCAGCCCGCACTTTTGCTTTGTCCGCCCCATCGCCTGTGGTACAATCCCCCTGTGAATCCATCGATCCGGCTTTTTCTTAGCACATTGGCAGTTTCTCTCCTGGCCCTGGTTGCATTTGGGGCCGGCTATTTTTTGCGGGATCTGCAACCGGCGGACGCGTCCGGTTTGGTGACGGAGGGGAACCCGGAGACCTCGCTGATCATTCAACATGAACTATATCAGCAGGTGTGGGATCTGTTGGATGCCGAGTTTTACGGCCAGGATCCCAGTGTGGAAGAGCGGCTCTATGGCTCAGTGCGCGGTCTAGCCCAGGCCTACAACGATCCCTATACTTATTTTGTGGAACCGGAACCGCGCGAATTAGAGCGGGATCAACTACGCGGGCGCTATGGGGGGATTGGGGCCTGGATCGACCGCACCGATGCCGGGTATAGGCTCCGCCCCATGGATGAACAGCCCGCTGCCAAGGCGGGTGTGCGCGCAGGGGATCTGCTGGTGAAGGTAGACGAGACGCCGATCACCAATGAAACTCCGGTGGACACGGTACAAACGTTGGTGCGCGGTCCGGTGGATTCTGAGGTCTGCCTGGGTTTGCAACGCCCTGACGAAGCCAGCGGCCTGCCCACGCCGCTCACAATCTGCGTGATCCGCGCCGAGTTTGAGACGCCCAGCGTCGAATGGCGGACGCTTGAGGAGATGCCCGGTGGGGCCACGGTTGGCTATATTAAGCAGACCATTTTCAGTGAGCGCTCTGCTGAGGAGATGAGCCGGGCCATTAACGAATTGCGCGAGGCCGGGGCCGAGCGCTTTTTGCTCGATCTGCGCGGCAATCCCGGCGGGCTGGTGGATACAGCCATTGCTGTGGCCGATCTGTGGTTGGACGCAGGCCCCGTCCTCTATGAGCGGCAGGCCAGCCAAGAAGAAGAGATCTTTGAAAGCAAGCCGGGCGACCAAAGCGAAGGCGCGCCGTTGGTGGTGATTGTCGATCACGGCAGCGCCAGCGCCAGCGAAATCGTGGCAGGCGCCTTGCGAGATCGAGAACGCGCCCTGTTGGTGGGCGAGCAGACTTTTGGAAAAGGCAGTGTGCAATTGGTCCACGAATTGGTGGATCAAAGCAGCCTGCACGTCACCACAGCCCGCTGGTTTACGCCCAACCATAGCGCCATTGAAGGAGTGGGCCTGACCCCGGACATTGTGGTTGCTGCGGGCGACGATGCACTGGCCCTGGCATTGCAGGCGTTGCAAGAGATGGTGGTTTCTGCCCCGTAGGCAGGATGCATACAAGGTGGGGTCCGTTTATGGCAAACTCTGAGAGCAAATTGACCACGCCCGGTCGGGAAAATGCACTTTTCGCGCTGGCTCTTAATTGGCTGTGCCATTCTTTTGATTGCAGCCATTGCCTTCTCGATTGGTTCCGGCGTCGGCTTTGCCATTGGGCGCATGAGCAGCCCGGCCCAGGCCGAACGCAGCCCCGACGCCAACCAAAGCACCGATCCTAATGCGGCTGTGCCGCGCACGCTGGCTGAAGGCGATCTAAGCATCTTTTGGGAGGCAATGGGGCTGCTGGAACGTGATTTCTATGGTGAATTGCCCAGCCCAACGGAGCGCGGCTATGGGGCTATTTCGCGGGGTGCTCGATCTGCTGGACGATCCCAATACGAGCTTTCTGACGCCGGATCAGGCCCAGACCTTTATTGAAAACATCGGCGGCAGTTTTGAGGGCATTGGGGCCACGGTAAATTGGGTCGAAGATGGGAGCGCGGTGCGTATTGTAGAGCCGTTTGAGAATCAGCCGGCCTGGAATGCGGGTCTGCGCCGCAACGACCTGATCATCGCCATTGACGGCGTAGAGGTGGCCGACATGGCCGATCTCACTGAGGCTGTTAGCCTGATCCGCGGGCCAGAGGGCAGCACGGTGATGCTGACTGTGCTGCGGGAAAGCGGCGACGACCCCTTCACCGTGGAGGTCGTCCGCGACTTTATCCAGATCCCGATTGTGTTTAGCGACAGGCTGGGCAAGGAAAAGGATATTGTCTATGTACGCCTGAGTCGCTTCTCTAGCAAGGCAGGCGAACGTCTGCGCGAGACCATCCAAACAGCATTGGGGGAAGAACCGGCGCGTGGGCTGATTTTTGACATGCGTGGCAATCCTGGCGGGCTGCTCAGCGAGGCAGTCAACGTCTCTAGCCTCTTTTTGCCGGACGATGAAGTGGTGCTCATTGAGCGGTATAGTGATGGCACCGAAGATATTTTTCGGGCGGATGGTAAGCCTATTTTGACAGATGATCTGCCCGTGGTGGTGCTGGTGAACGAAGGCACGGCCAGCGCCAGCGAGATTGTGAGCGGGGCGCTGCAAGACGTGGGGCGGGCGGTGCTGGTGGGGACGACGACCTTTGGCAAGGGCAGTGTACAGTTGCCCCACCATCTGAGTGATGGCAGCCTGATGCGCGTTACGATTGCGCGCTGGTACACCCCCAAGAACCGTACCATTGATGGCACAGGGCTGGAACCGGATATTGTTGTGGAAATTACCAACGAAGAGATTGAAGCAGACCAGGATCCCCAACTGGATCGGGCGCTGCAACTATTGGAGACAGGACAGTAACAATGGCTGTAAACGAGATGGAAAAAGGTCCGCACACCGTTGCCACCAATCGCAAGGCACGCCACGATTATTTTGTGGAGGAGACCTTTGAAGCAGGCATTGTGCTCACGGGAACCGAAATCAAATCCGTGCGCCAGCGCCAGGTTAACCTGCGCGATGGCTTTGTGCTGATCCGCGCTGGGGAAGCGTGGCTGGTGAATGTACACATTTCGCATTATGAACACGGCAACCGAGCCAACCACAACGAGACACGCCAGCGCAAGTTACTTTTGCACAAACGGCAGATCCATGACATGTATGTCAAAGTGACCCAGAAAAACTGGACAATTGTGCCGCTGAGCATGTACATCAACGCCGAGGGGCGGGCCAAAGTGGAGATTGCGCTGGTGCGTGGAAAGCATACGTTTGACAAGCGCGATTCGATCCGCGACCGGGACGCCAAACGCGACATTAGCGCGCGCTGAAGCGGGCCGACTAACGTGGTTGTGTTGAGAAGCGCTTCATCCCCACTACCCGCTATCCAATGGCTGATATTGGATAGCGAACCAATGCTGGGCTAATCCCTCATGGCACAACCGTCTGAACTTGCGGCAGTGATCGAGGCGGTGCTCGCCAGCAAAAAGTACCGCATGATCGATCCCCACTTGGTAGAAGCGGTAGCGCGGGCCGAACTTGCCAAACGGCGTTCGCGCAAAGAGGCGATCAAAGCCACCAAAAATCAGCTTCATCAGAGCGCAGCCGCCTATCAAAGTACCACCATGGACTATTCCGACTGGCTGACGCGCTTGTCCGACGCCTATGCCCAGCCTGATCTCGACCTGCGCCGCGCCGTTCTCCAGAGTATCCTCGCCCACCATGCCTCTACCCAGGAGCGGCTACCTTTCCTGGCCGACTTTTACGCCGAAATCTTCCGCCATCTGCCCCCCATCCAGTCGGTGATCGACGTTGCCTGTGGATTGAACCCGCTGGCCCACGCTTGGATGTCGTTGCCCGCCACCGCCCAATACACCGCGTATGACATTTATCGGGATCAGATTGATTTCCTCAACGGCTACTTTCAGGTTGCGGGGATCGCCGGCCATGCGGCCGTGCGCGATGTTGTGCAGTCTCCGCCCACCGAGCGCGTCGATCTGGCGCTTGTGCTTAAAACACTACCCTGTCTAGAGCAGATAGACACACACGCCAGTGCGCGATTATTAGAGTGCCTTCATGCACGCTATCTCGTTGTAAGCTTTCCAATACGGTCGTTGGGGGGGCGTTCCAAAGGCATGGGGGAGAGCTATCGGGCACGGTTTCAGTCACTGGTAGGGGATAAACCGTGGCTGATTCAAGAGCTTGAAATTCCAGGCGAACTAACTTTTTTGGTCACAACTTGAGCCAGGGGATTAACGGCTCATTATGGGCAAATAGACCATCATCGAGAGGCCCGTGGAGGGTACGACTGTCCCCTGGGCATTCTCCGTTGAGATGCGATAAATTCCATTGGTCGTCACCTTAAAGGTTGACGGAGCCATTACCCGGATCTGAAGATCGGTCATGGGTAGATCGGTGAAAAGGTACATACCGTCAGCTTCGCTTTGGGTTGTGCCGACAATTTCGCCGTCCATATTTTCGGCCACGACTGTGATGCTGCCCACACCCGGTTCATTCAATTCGTGAATGCCATTGAGGTTGATATCCCAAAAGATTTCGCCGGCATGAACCACGGTGCTGGCTGTCTCATCAATGACTGTGCTATCAATCGGTTGCGCCAGTGCGCTAGATTGATAGAGCGAGAAGGCGACTGCCATCGCCCCAAAGATGGCTATGAAAGACCGAATCTGTGCTTTCATCTGTCCACTTCCATTCCCACCGAGGGTGGCATTGTTGTGATTTTCAAGGGATAGTACCTTACGCCTATAGTATACACCAAAAAATGGCATTGTATAGTAGCCATCTACTGAATATTTTCTGCGCAAAATAGCGTATTTTTCAATAGTAACTGGACATATACACGCAAATGTACGGCTGGGGTAGAATGGTTTCTGGGCTATCGTCTGCGAGCCTTTGCTCGACAATACGCATCAGTCATATCAAATCTGGATTAATTATGCCGAGTTGGACTATTCAGAGCCTCTCTGATCATGCAGTAGTTACCCTACCGATTTCTATCAACGTTGCGTATTACTCTTGTCAACGTGATCCCAGGGGATGGGGCTAACCTCGTCATGGTGGAGAAAAGTGGCAACAGTGCGGTCAATGCGCATGATCAGCCCACAGGCAGGATCGGGGCAACTGACGCGGCTGTCGGTTTCGATCCAATCGGCGGGATGATTACGCCGCTGTTTGGCCGAAAGCAAGGGAAGCACAGAATTTAATGCCCAGATGCAGAAATGGCCTCCAGGGGGCAGGCTGAGGCTGCTGCTGCGCTGCACAAAGAAGGCGTCGCCCTCGCGCATGGCACATGTACAATTGCCATCGATCCGCTCCACGATCACGCGCAGATCAAAAAGCGCAAATTGCCCCGATTCGCTTTCTGCCGGAAAGGCATAGAGTTCTTCCCAACGGGCGCGATCCATGCGCCAATAGAGAAAGCGGTCGGTGGCCCGATAGGGCACAAACCCCACTTTTTGCACAACGCGGATCGAGGCGAGATTGGTGTTGGCCGTCTCGGCACGCACGCTGCGTATCCCCGATTGGGCCGTGGCCCAGCCCACCATCGCCGCCACAGCCTCGGTCATGTAGCCACGGTTGCGATCACTGTCGTTGACGCCATAGCCGATCTCCACCATGCCACGCTCATCCCCAGGCCCTTTGAAGCCCAACCCGCCGATAATGCGCGCGTCTGTTTTGTCTATGAGCAGCCAATAGGTATACCAGATTTCGTTTTCAGGGTCATTGCGAATGAAGCTAATGTTGTGGGTGAGCACGGGATAGAGACGCCGAGCCAGCCGCTGTTCTGTGCGCGACAGCCCCAAACGCTGTTCGAGCATTTGATAGTCATCCATCATAAGTTGCATCTGATCAACTGTGAGCGGCAAGAGATATAAACGAGGGGTTTGCACTTGAATCATAGAGGCATATACTCACAAAATTTTGATGATGAATCGGATAGGGAAATGAAGCAGGCTTATTCTGTCCTATTTATAAACGGTTTTATAAACGGGGGGCAAATCAGGTCCAATCCAACAACACATAGACAAAACAACGGGGACGGATCATGGATGATCCGCCCCCGTTGGCAAAATTTCTGCACGCTTGTTTAACGGATAAGGGTGGGCAGAAAGATCATGTGACCCGTAGCTGTGGCCGTGGCGTCATTGTTGAGAATGGTGTTTCCACCCAAAGAGCGTTCAAAGTTGAGACCGTCCAGACTATAGATCTGGCTTCCCATCAAGCGGAGTGCTCCCTGCCCCGATTGAGGCCGCAGGCGGAAGCGAATCAGCAACAGGGCGCCGTTGCCGTTGATCTCGTGATCGCCAGCGATGGCAATGGCAAGCCGTCCACGGCCACTGTCCGTGTAATGATGGGTAAAGCCATTGGCAAGCAGGCCAGCCCGCTCCACAGCAACAACCCCATCCACAATCTTGGGGTCATAGGCAATGACCAGCTCACCCGCGGCGAAACGTTGGAGATCGGTAGCCTGCACCATGACGTCCACAGTGCTGCCAATTTGCCCGGTAGCACTGGTCAACGACAAAGAGGTTGTCTGGGCGTTGCTCTGGCGAATCTCGATGTTGGCCTGGGCCAACCGTTTGTCGTTCTTGACCCAATCAGCGATGATGGCGGCGTCCCCGGCATCCAGCACACCAGTTCCGTTTAGATCGCCGGCAGCAAGCATAGTAGCCGAGTTGGGATGACCAGGGGTGATCTCCTCTAAAAGTGTCTGCGTATCGGCGCTGGAGACTGTGCCATCGCCGTTGGTGTCGCCCACGCCGTAACCGGCCGTAGGTGCAATGGCTTGCAGGCTACCATCCTCCAGGCGCAGCGGTACGGTAATCGGGGAATTGCTGCCAACACTGATCAGCGTAGAGGTGACACGGGTATCTGGATCACTTACACTTTCTTTCAAGTCCAGCGGACTCACTGTATTGGCTGCACCCCGCACGTCAAAGGTCAGGTTGAGCAGCGAACCTGCGCCGTGGAGGAAATCCACGGTTTCGGTGGTCAACGGTGTGGCGTCGATCTGAAGGCGGCTGGTGTTCTTGTCAACCGTAGAGACGGCGTAGGTCCACTTATAGTTGACCGTAAGTGGGCTAGGGCCAATGTGGGTGGGTGTAATGACGGTGTGATTAAACTCCATCCAGAGGTGAGCGCTGTCCAGCGCCGATCCATTAGCATTGCGAATATTAATGGGCAGGCTTATGTCTGCCCCTGTGTGTTCCAAGACGACGGGGGCCCACAGGGCTACTGCCCCTTTGACAGCGCAAGCCGTATTGGAGGTTGCCAGCACCTTCTCATCGGCGGTGTGGGCCTGCACTTGATAACAATATTGATTGCCATCAACCAATGTGTTCTCGCTGTCCACATAGAAAAGCGCCTCGGTTGTTGCAATCTCGCCAAACTCGCCCATTTCGCGCTGCATGGAATAGTGATCCAGCATGACGTTGCTCAAGGGATTCCAAGCCAAAGCCACGTTGTCAACGCCGCTGTTGGCTGTCAACTTCAACGCTTCGGGCGTAACCGTTTGGGTGGGCGTGGCCGTAGGTGTAGCCGTGAGGATCACAGCCTGCAAGACAACATCATCCAAAAAGAAATTACTTACCTCGTTACTATCTGTTTCAAATTCAAAACTAAGCGTAACTTGTTGATTGGCATAGCCGGTTAAGAGAAGTTCGTCGCGTACCCATTGGGTCGTTCCGTCATCTTTACAGAGGTTGACACTCTTCACTGTGGCATTGTTAATCCGAATGTAGAGCCAATCCTTGCCGCAGCTATCAGCAGACCGGATCTGAAAATAGTAGCTGAGGGTTGAATTCTGGGCAGGCACAAGGATAGATTGGCGGAGGCTGGCCTTTTCGTTGTCAACCCCACCAAACCAGACCAGATGGGTTCCGCTGTGTGGCGAGATCCCCGCGGGGAGTTGGATCTGGCTTTGTGAAATAATGAGTACAGGCGTAGACCCACTAAAAGTGGTGGATGCTTCTTTCCATTCTCCGTTGGCGCCCGCTTCAAAATCGCCGTTACGCACCCCGGCAACTCGTAATCGGCGTGGGTGAATGGGTGGGGGTGACGGTGGGCGATGGCGTTGCTGTGGAGGTTGCCGTTGCCGTAGGGGTATGGGTTGGTGTTTCAGCGGTGAATGGCCCCGTGTATTGTTCGATCCAGGCGACAAAGCGGGAGACGCGCGCATAGACGCCCGGTTTATTCGGCAATGCACAGCCATCGCCAAAGCTTACCACGCCAACGAGCCGCCAGCTATTGCCTGCCGGTACAACCAATGGGCCACCGCTGTCACCCTGGCAGGAATCTTTGCCGCCCTGAGCGTAGCCCGCGCAGATCATGTTGTCGGTAATGCCCCCATAGGATTGGCTGCACGAAGCATTGCTGACAATCGGCACAGAGACCTCGCGTAAGACCTGCGAGGTATTACAGTTTTGGAAGCACGTCGTCCCCCAACCGGTGACCCAGGCCAACGTGCCGGGTACGGCCAAGGCATCATTGCCAGGGCTAACCAGGGGCTGCACAAGACTGACGAAGGTGGTCAACGTGGCGGGTGAGGCCAGTTTGAGCAGCGCAATATCGTTGTCATTACATCCATTGCAGGGAATATAATCTGGATGGGGGATGACTTGAACAATGCTTCTTACTTGTTCATTTCCTTCGGTGACAAACCGATTGTGGTCACCCAGCGTAACGGTTACTTGGCCCGGAGTAAAAACCTGTCCGTTTGTATTAAAGACACAGTGAGCAGCTGTCACGACCCATTCCGGGTGGATGAGCGAGCCACCACACAAGAAATTACCAGGGCGCACATAAACCTGCCAGGGCCATTCGCCAGGGGTGGCTTCTTCGCCGCCCACAATGCGCGTTTGGGGTGTTGAATGCGATTGCGGCGTAGAGGTTGCCGCTGGCACAGGGCGGGTCGGCACATTCGCCACATGACGTTTCTCCACAGAGGCAACATCATAGGGTGAAGAACCGTGGATCGCGCTTTGCGCACGTAGATGGCTGGCCGAGAAAAAGGCTACCATAAGAAATAGAAGTCCAAGGGGCAGGACAATTCGCTTCATTTGATCTCCTAAGCTTCAGCGGGGGCTGAACTAGACACAGGCGTGAGAGAGTGAAAAGAGTGGCAACGTTAAGCGATTAGATCATGACTAAACAGGTGCGACGCGCTCGCCAGAGATAGAGTGAGTGTGAAATGCTTGTGTGGCGAGTGCATCTCACCCTGGATCTGAATCGATAGTGTACATTCTATTTTATCGGCTCGGACTACACAGACAAAAAATCAGTAATCTGCACTAAATCAAGGCATTTTTTGGACAATGACAACAAGGATTTCAGGCTGTATTCCAGACTAGAGAATCCTGCGGGGCAATCAGTGCGCTCGTGCACAAGATCACAATACGCTACAGCATAGCACAGTCAATAGGGAGGGGATAAGGGGACATTTGTTCCCGCCTATTTCCTGCCTATTGACTGTGCTATGCTGAAACCGAAATGCAACCAGACCTACGGTCTCTCAAATCGGCCTCGATAATAGATTGGTAACTATACGGCTGCGACGCAGCCTACACCTGATTAGATACGATTGGCGTACAATTTGCCTAGCGTGGCGGAATCTGTACACGCAGGATAGCAGGGCCACTCCCTTGCACCACCACCATGAAATCCCCTGTATAAGGAATCACAAATTCGGCATTTGAGGCCCAGCCCGAAATCGGGGTGACTAAGCGCCCCTCAGGATCAAGCAAAAACAAGCTGGCGTTGCCCTCCACCTCGGCGAAGAGATGCTGCCCGGCTGCGATCCCCAGTGTATAGCCTACAGGCGTGCCCTCGGCGAGCGTGAACTCGACGGTAGCGCCGGTTTCGCCTGCGCCAAACCGGATTTCTTCGGTGATGGCAGAGTCAGGTGCAAAGACGGTCTCGGTTTGGGCGGGGATATAGAGCAGCGGGTAGATCATGCCGTCGCCGGTGAGAACCAACGTGTAGCTCTGGGTGGCGGGCAGGTCGAAGCGATAGGCGTCGTTTTCCACCACCGCGGTCACCTCGTTCCCTTCGGCATCCAAGAGCGTGGGCGCAAAATCACCGGCAGCGGTGATATAGAGCGATTGCCCGGCGGCAATTTCCAACATATAGCGACGTTCGCTGCCAGGGCGCAGAATCGCCCCCAACAATTCAGTCGTCGCGCCTATGCCAAACCGCACGCGCTCTAGCACAGGCATGGCGGCATCGGACGTCTCCGTGGGTATCTCCGTGGGCGGCGCAATGGCTGCGCCAGTCAGATAGTCGGCAGCCGCCACATAGAAAGCATCGTCGGGGGCCAACGCCGCTGCCGCTTGCACATCCACCACCGCCAGATCCGCAGCACCGGCCAGGAAATATCCCCACCCCCGCAGGAAATGGGCCGCCGCCAGATCAGGCTGCACGGCGATGGCATCACTGGCAAAGCTAACCAAATATTGGCTGAACGCGTCTACCCAGCCTTGTGCCGGAGTTTCCACGATCAACGGCGATTCCAGGCTGAAGATCTGTGCCGGTTCAAACTCGCGCAGGCTCGCCAGCGCCGCGGCATAGTCCCCATAAAAGAGATTGCTGAGCAACGGGTAGCCGCCATCCACATGGGCCAGCCGATTCTCGGCGTGCAGGCGAATCCATACTGCGTTCCAATAGACACTGGCATCGTCGGGGGCCAGGGTGCGCGCGTCTTTGATCAAAGCCAGCGCATCGGGGAAGAGACTGGCCTGGGCCAACGCAATCGCCCGATCATTGGCGGCGCGCGCCTCGGCGCTGCCCGCGGCCAGCGGCGTCAATTCCACGGAAACCAGTGTTTCGCCGTCCCAGCGCAAAATTTCGGCCATGTAGAGACGCACGCCACAGGCATAGCAAAACACGTAGGGATCGGTGTAGTTGAGAACGACCTCTGGCTGACCGTCGCCGTCCAGATCCTCGACACTCCCTGCACCAGGGCTGGAATTAAAATTCGTGACCGCTTCGGCAAAGGTTGTCCCGTCCCAACGCAAAAGGCTAAAGCAGCCGCTGTGCGCGCCTGCACCGCCCTCTACTGTCAGCCAGAGAGAATCCGCGCTGATCTGCACCTGTTCAATGCTGTTCTGATCCACATAGTCAGCGCACTCAAGTTCGAGGCGCGCCACTTCCATCCACGTGTCAACGCCGGGGGTATAGAGCGCCACAAAATGGTTGATCGTGGGATCAAACGAGCGGATACCATACGAATAGGCGATCCACAACGGCGGCATGGAAGCAGGCGATTGCAGCGCCATCACTTGCACACCGTCAAAGCCCTCGTTAACCGTCTCTGAACGCAACGGCAATCCTTCTTCCAGTGTGGCGATCAGCGTATCGGTCTCCGCCACAGAAGCGACCGTGGGCGTCATCTCCAGAGGTGCCGGGATCGTCTCGGGTGTAGAAAGCGGTACAGTCATACAGGCCGCTAACAGCAACACATATAGCAGCAGCAATCCACCCTGGCCGGTGCGTCTATGCATTGCTATGCGAGAAAAAAAGAAAGCGAAGTTTGACATAATAGTTCCTTCCGAATTAGGGGAAATCCGATAGATATACAATAGCACAAAGCCACAGAGAAGGGCACATTGGGGAGGGGTGGCTGCCCAACAACATGGTTTGACATCGCCTGTGGCTATGCTCATAATGCAACCCCAATATACTTTTGCAAACCCTTTTGGAGCCGTTTTGGAACCGTTTTGGAAAGGATACGCTTATGACTTGGCACTCTGTCATTGCACGCTTTACCAGCAATGCTGAAGATCACTTTGATCGCCTGAAGTACCGTTTTGGCACGCGACTCGGTGGCCGTGATCCCCTCCAGATCTTGCCTTATCTAGGCTATGGCACACCGCAACGCCTTTATCTGAAAGGCCGGGTCTTGGAAGATGAAGGTGTCCTCAGCGCCCAGGAAAACGATACCCTATGGAACAATTTAGTCGGCATGTATCGGCGTTTTGCCAGCGACGAAATCCCCGGTGCAGTGGTGGAAGCTCGATTGCCAGGCCAGACCCAACAGGTCATCACCGACGACGAAGGCTTTTTCGATCTATGGATGACACCCACCCAATCGCTTTCGCCCCAACAAAGCTGGCATAACGTGGCGCTAACCCTGCTCTCGCCCCGCCGCCACGATCAAGCGGTAAGCGCCGTGGGGCGTGTTTTGGTTCCCCCGGCTCGTGCCCGTTTTGGCGTCATCAGCGACATTGACGATACCATCGTCCACACCGACGCCGCCAATCTGCTCAAAATGGCCCGCATTGTCTTTTTGGGCAATGCACATACACGCCTGCCCTTTGCCGGCGATCTCGGCTTTCTATCGCGCCCTTCCAAAACGGACACAGCGGGCACGAGATGAACCCGATTTTTTATGTTTCCAGCAGCCCGTGGAATCTCTTTGACCTTTTGCAGGATTTTCTTGATCTACAACAGATTCCCTGGGGCCGTTGATCTTGCGCGATCGGGGACTGAGCGAAACCGAACTCTTCCCCGACAACCACGCCGATCACAAAGTAAGTGTCATTCGCCAGATTTTCTGGATCTCTATCCCACGCTGCCTTTTTTCGCTGAATTTTGGTGACAGCGGGCAAGAAGATCCCGAAATTTACGCCGAGATCGTCCGTCACTATCCACAACGGATCCTGGCCGTTTATATCCGCAATGTGTCGCTGGCCCATGTTTCGCAACCGGGCAGCGTTCAAAGGTTGGCAAAGGATGTGCCGCAGCCGGCAGCACACTTTTGTTAGTGGATGATACACGCGCAGCCGCGCGACACGCCGTAGAATCTGGCTGGATCCACGCGACTGTGTTGGATGAAATTGGCGTAGAAGCACGTGCAGACAAGGCAGATCCCCCCGATGCAGAGTTGGATATTGTCGATGAAGCGGAGGACCGTGTGAGCCAGCAATCGGCTACTATTACAGCCGCTGATTTGGTCCCTCCACATGGCTAAGAGACTTCCTGTCCTTACATTTTTGTAAACAAAATCTCGCTTCATTATGCTCTAGTTGAGGATACCGTAAATATACCGAAATCTATGACTTAATTAAGATACCGATACATTTTTTCTGCTCTAAAATTGTCATATACTACTAAAATTATCTCTCTAACCAAGACTTACCACAAGCTTACAAAATCTGCCAGAAAGTGTAGAAAAATCTCAGTCAATTGAAATCTTTATATTCGATGTAATTTTGCGCGAGTATATTGACAGTTGCCATAGTTTGTGGAATGATACGCGGTGAAATCGAACACTTTGTGGCACAAGCTGGCTGCTCACGCAGTCAGCTTTCCGATCGGAAAACTTTTCCCTTTTTTAACCCATTGTACACGTGCATAAAGCACAGAGGCACCCATTCGATGCATACAATCTATAACGGCGCTTGCGGAGCACATTTAATTACTGATCGAGCCTATGGACAAGGAGAATTAATCTGCGCCATTAGTCAGTACCAGGTCGTTTCTGAGCCGACCTACCAGACCATTCAAATCGGCCAGAACATGCATCTTGAGGAATTGGGGATTGTTGCCTACATGAACCATTCCTGTAAACCCAATACGATTATTGACACGACGACCCTCACCATTCGCGCCACGCGTGACATCCAGGCTGGGGAAGATATCTACCTTCTTCTACCCATCCACGGAGTGGGAAATGGACCGTCCCTTCGTCTGCATCTGTGGCGCTCCCGACTGTGTTCGTTTGGTGGCTGGCGCCCGCTATTTGTCGGTTGATGTGCTGCGTCGCTATTTCATCAACCAACACATCCGTGAATTGATTGCGGCGGCGCTGACGCAGCCTGTGCCTTCTGTTTCCTTTTTGCAACCTGCGCTTGAATTCCAGAACAATGGATATACCGTCAACGGGAAGGTTTGACCATGCGATTTTGTATTCTCTATGATTCTTATGCGAAATCCTCTTCGCCGCTGAAAGATGTGGATCTGCCTGGGGATTCCGACGCCTTATTTGCCCGAAGGCTCGGAGGCCGAAGTCCATATTATCCACAAAGCCACCGCCGTGAAACAGGTGATTGAGCTTTCTAAACAGGGGTTTGATGTTTTCATTAACCTGTGCGATGGAGCTTGGGACGAAGATCGACCGGGCATTGAAGTGGTGCAGGCAATGGAACGGTTGGGGCTGGCCTTTACCGGTGCAGATTCTGCCTTCTATGAGCCGACGCGTGAAAAAATGAAGCTGATCTGCCATTACTGGGGGATCAAAACCCCAGCGGGCGTCTTTGCCAACACGATGGACGATGTGGAAATTGCCGTGGAAACGCTGCGCTACCCCATGATCGTCAAACATGCCAACAGCTATAGCAGCATTGGCATGACCCGCGAGTCACGCGTGACCAATGCCGATGATCTGCGGCGCATGGCCCACAAGATGATGGATGAATTTGGCTCGGCTCTCATCGAAGAGTTTATTGAAGGGCGCGAATTTACGGCATTGGTGGCGGAAAACGTGGATGATCCCATGCACCCCCATGCCTATGTGCCCGTGGAGTTTCGCTTTCCCAAAGGCGAGACTTTTAAGCATTTTGACATGAAATGGGTGGATTGCCACGATATGCGCGGCATTCCTGTAGACGATCCCGGACTGGTGCAACGGCTGCAAGAGATGACCAAACGGCTCTTTGTGGGTCTCAATGGCAAAGGCTATGGCCGTTCGGATATTCGCATGGATGCCGACGGTGAGCTTTATATGTTGGAGATCAATCCCAATTGTGGCATGTTCTACCCAGAGGACGATGCGGGCAGTGCGGATCTCTGCCTGCTCAACGATCCGGCGGGGCACAAAGGCTTTATGCAGACGATTATTGCAGCCGCCCTGCGCCGCCGCACGGAACACAGCCAGAACTGGATGTTGAAGCTAAACCGCAAGAGCCAGTATGGCATGTATGCCAATCGCACGATTGAGCCGGGCGAGGTGATTGTGGCTTTTGAGGAACAGCCGCATGTATTGGCGAGCAAAAGTCACGTCTTCCAGCATTGGGGCGAACCGAAACGCAGTTGGTTCCCGCAATATGCCTATCCCATTACCGATGAGATCTATGTGATGTGGAGCGACAGCCCGGAAGATTGGAAACCACTCAACCATGCGTGTGATCCCAATGCCTGGCTAGAGGGGCTGGACATGGTGGCGCGTCGCCGTATTCATGTCGGCGAACAGATTACCGTGGACTATGCGACCTTTTGCAACGAGTTAATGCAAGACTTCTCGTGCAGTTGCGGATCGCACCACTGCCGCGAAGTGGTGCGCGGCACAGACTATTTGCAGCCTTTTGTGGAACGCTACGGCGATCACATCTCCGATTATGTGCGGCGCAAACGGGCAGAGATGCAACAGTATGCCTACCCATCCACGGTGCGCGATACGCAGGCCGCTGATTAACAACTGGCGGGGACGAAAGACAAAGGACGAATGTATTGCACGTTCGTCCTTTGTTTGCTGGCAATCAATTGTTTACAACGCGCCCTTGATCAACGGCAATACTCGCCCGCCCAGCAACCGTAACCCATTCTCCGCTGTCAAACCGTGGGGCGTGCCAAACTCCACACGGCTGGCCCCTGCCTGGAAGATTTGCACCGTCTGCGCTGCGATCTCTTCAGGCGTGCCCGCAAAGGCAAACTTCGCCAATAGATCATCCGAAACCAGCGCCGCCGCCCCTTCAAAATCATAGCGATCGGCGGCCTCTTTAATGCCGCGCCAGTCGATCCGGCTCTACTTCTAGCGTGGGATCTAGTCCGGCCACCACAGGCAGATAGAGCGCCACTTCACGCGCGGCCCGCTGGCGCGCCGCCCGCCCATCTTCATCCACCACCGTCACCGCCCCCACCACCACGCCAATCTCAGCGGCTTGGCGGTTTGCCTCTGCCGCATAGTCGCCAATCAACCCGCGCATCCACGGCACCACGTCGGCGTTGGCCGAGCCGCCGATTTTGACCTCGCTAATAAAGGGCAGACAGGCGCGCAGGGTCTTTGCGCCCCACGTTCCCAGCAAAAAGGGCAGATCGGCGCGGGGAACTTGCCAACGCAAGGCATCGCCCCCCGCCAGCGGGAAGATCTCACCGGCCAGCGGCGCTTTGGACTGTTGCAGCAGGTGGCGCACACAGCGGAAACTTTCGCGCAGGGTGGAAATTGCACGCTGCGGATAGATGCCCACATACTCTAGCCAACTGCCACGCGCCACGCCCAGATAGGCACGCCCGTGGCTGGCTTCGTCGATCAGGGCGATGTTAGCGGCCATGTTCATGGGATGGCAGGTGAAGGGGTTCACGGCGGCGGGGCCAATGCGTACGCGACTGGTGGCGCGGGCGATCTCCAACAAAGGCAGCCAGGCCGGTTGATAGAGCATATCGTTATAGACGGTAACACCGTCAAAACCGTAGGTTTCGGCTTGAGCCGCCAACGGGCCATAGGCGGAGAGCGGTTTGTCGGTTTGAAAGGCAATAGAAATGGCATGCGACATGGGCAGTCCCCTTGAGTGGTGGTTTGCGCGGCTGTAGTGGGTCATTGTAACGGTGCAGGGCAAAAAATTAGTAACGATATGGGTGCGACGCACTCGCCAGGGATAGATTGGGTGTAAAAAGCTTATATGGCAAGTGCGTCGCACCCTAGACCGGTCTATACTCCGCAGCAGCACACAAGACCATTTTCTAAAGAGCAGAAAACGGTCCTTTGTGGCGCTGCCCAGTATAGATACAAAAATTATAGATCAACAATTCGTTGATCTGTAGAATACTTTCATGCATTACATTGGTCTGTATGTGAAATTTATTGTAGAATATCTGTTCTATTTCATTCACCCAAGTAAAGGTTTTTTATGCCGCAAGAACTCTCCCCTGTGCTGGAAGCCCCCTCTGCTGTGGAGGGCAGCCATGTAGAGACACTGCCTGAGAAATCGATGCCACGCCGTGTGTTTAATTTGGCCTGGCCTGTGATCGGTGAAAACTTTCTAGAGACGATGCTGGGGATTGTGGATACGCTCTTTGTGGCACAGTTGGGCGCAGCCGCCATTGCCGGGGTGGGCAGTTCGCTGCAAGTGATGTTTTTTGTGATCTCGGCCTTGAGCGCGCTCTCTATTGGCGGTTCAATTCTGGTGGCCCAGGCAGTGGGGGCCAATGATTACGTACGTGCTTCCCACATCACCCGTCAGGCGTTGATCTGGAGCGTTTTCTTTTCGATTCCGTTGGCATTCGTTGGCTACTTCTTTTCGGACAATATCATCGCCATCTTTGGCGTGGAAGCCGATGTGGCCTTGATCGGCACTGACTACTTGCAGGTCACAATGGCGACGGTGGTGGTGCTGGTGTTGCTCTTTATCGGCAGCGGCGCGCTGCGCGGGGCCGGTGATTCGCGCACGCCGCTGGTGGTCACGGCGATTGCCAACGTGGTCAATATCGGTCTGGACTATGTGTTGATCTTTGGCTATTTTGGCTTCCCCGAACTGGGCGCAGTGGGCAGCGCATGGGCCACTTTCTTGGCCCGGCTTTTGGCGCTTGGGTTGCTGTTGTGGGCCATGTGGCGGGGGCGCGGCGGTGTTTCAATTGGCGGGCGCGGGCGTTGGTGGCCGGAATGGGCGATGGCGCGTCGTGTCATGGGGCTGGGGATTCCGGCAGCGACAGAACAAGTATTGATATCAGCCGCCTTCTTTGCCTTTACGATTGTGGTTGCCAAGCTGGGAACCGAGGCGCTGGCTGCGCAACGGATTGCGTTTAATGCGCTCTCTGTGGGGTTTCTACCGGGCATTGGCTTCAGCATTGCGGCCACGGCGCTGGTGGGCCAGAGTGTGGGCGCACGCAAACTGCATGAAGGGGCGTCGGCTGCGCGGATTGCTACGCTGTGGGCGATCTTGTGGATGGGTGGCATAGGCGTTGTTGTCTTCCTCTTGGCCCCCCAGTTGATGGGATTCTTTACCGACGACGCCACCGTTATTGCGATTGGGGCCGATGGACTGCGAGCGGTGGCTCTTTCACAGCCATTTTGGGCAATTCTTTTTGTACAGTCGGGGTCGCTACGTGGGCTGGGCAAAACCGGTTTTCCGCTACGGGTTAACGCCGTCGGCATGTGGGCGGCGGTGCTGCTTTCGTATCTCTTCTTGCGAACGGTGGGCGGCAGTTTGGGCACGGTTTGGATGGCCTTTTTGGTCACTTCTCCCTTTCAGGCTGCGCTGCTGTGGTGGCGCTTCCGCCGTGAAATTCAGGTCGATCATGTGCCGTTGCCGGTACATGGAGCCTAGTGTTGCATGTCTGATCGTTACCCGATTCCAGCCGCCCGCCATCGGGTGGAAGAGGAGATCCTGCGCAGTCGTTTTATCTCCACCGTGGGCCACGCGCCCACGGTGGAAGCGGCGCGTGCGTTTATTGCCAGCATAAGCGCCGAATTTAGCGATGCCAGCCACAACTGCTGGGCCTATGTGGTGGGTGCGCCGGGGTCCACGGCCCAAGTGGGCATGAGCGACGACGGCGAGCCGCACGGCACCGCCGGTCGGCCCATGCTCACCGTCTTGCTGCACAGCGGCGTGGGCGATGTGGTGATAGTGGTGACACGTTATTTTGGCGGCACGCTGTTGGGCAAGGGCGGGCTGGTGCGGGCCTATAGTGGCGGCGTGCAATTGGCGTTGCACAACCTGCCCCACATCGAGAAAGTCCCCAAAATCACCGTCTCGCTGATCCTCGAATATAGCCATGTAACGCCGTTTCAGCGCATGGCCCCTGCTTATGAAATCGCCGTACTCGAAGAGGAGTACGGCGTGGATGTCAGCTATAGACTTGAACTGCCCATAGAACAATTTGAACGCTTTCAATCCGACTTGGACGAGTTGACCAGCGGTCAGGCGGTGATGGAAGCAGCAGCGGACCGGGCAGAATAATCAATGGCAGGACCAGTGGCGAAGGGCAACCAAAGCCGCACCGTGGTTCCGCTGCCGATCTGGCTTTCTATGGCAATCCGCCCCCGATGCAGTTCGATGATCTCTTTGACAATGGACAGCCCCAGCCCCGTCCCGTAGATGGCCGATTCACCCACTTTTTTGCCCCGATAGAAACGCTCAAAAATATGGGGCATATCCTCGTCCTCAATGCCCTGTCCGGTGTCGGTGATGCTAAAGCCGATCTCGTTGCCTTCCGTCCAGGTGCGAATCTCTATCTGACCCGATGGCGTGTATTTGGTGGCGTTCCCCAGCAGATCGGTTACCACCTGCGCCAGTTGATTGGCATCGCCCCATACTGGCGGCACAGCTTCCACATTCAGAATCATCGCCAGCCCGGCCCGTTGTAAAAGGGGTTCGTGGGCGTTGACCACTTGCCGAACAATGGCACGCAGATCGACTTCCTGCAAATAGCGCCGCTCGCGGTGTAACTCCAACTGTGAGAGATCCAACGTGTCTTCCACCAATTGTTTTAGGCGTGAGGTCTCGGTTTGTATGATCTCCATGTAATGTTGCCGTCGTTCTGCTCGGCCCTTTTTCAACAACTCTATATAAAAAGTAATGTTGGTGATGGGGCTACGCAGTTCGTGAGAGATGTCTGAGACAAATTTGCTCTTTAGGCGATCCAATTCTTGGAGTTGTTCGTAGGCCTCGGCCAGCGCTGCTGTGCGCGTGGCTACACGGCTTTCCAGCGTGCTGTTGTGCTCTACCGTCTGTTCATAGAGCAAAGCGCGCTGGAAAGCTGTTGCCACAATATCCCCAATCCCCACGAGCAATTGGATCTGGTTCTGGCGAAATGGCACAGTGCTGGTCAGCCAGAGAACGCCTGTTACTTCGTTACGCATAATCAGAGGAATCGCAGCCAGCGCATCGGAGGAGTGATGCAAGTGCGGCCAGGGAATGGCGTCGCGTGGCTCTGCTGGGGTGAGGATAAAAATTTGGCGCGCCAACAGCGATTGCGCCAACGATGAAGGGTAGGTCACAGGCAAATCGGGCTGTGCGCCCAACGCACCGGCCCCTGCTTCCACCTGATGGGCCTGGTTATGTGCATCCAATGTACTCACTGCGGCCCCAGTAATAGAGAGCGCTGTGATCAGATAATCCACCAACATGGGAAGCATTTGGGCGCGGACAGTAAGCGTGCGCAACAGATGGGTCAGTCCAAGCAAGATCTCCAGTTCCTGTTCTCGTTGGCGGCGTTCTGTCAATTCATGCTTTTGAGCTGCCACCAGTTCGGCATTCTCCAGGGCGATGGCGGCTTGGGCTGCCAATGTTTCGAGAGCAGCTTCCGACTCTACTTGAAAGACGCCCGGCATTGGATGGCCCAGGAAGAGGCCGCCCAGCACTTTACCCCCACGGGTAACCACCGACGCGGCTAGATAACTGCGTACTGGTATATGTCCGTGCGGCATTCCATGATAGGGAGTGTTCTGCCCAAAATGGGGCTGCGTGGTGACATCGTCATAGCGCACAATGCCTTTGCCGGCAAAGGTGGGTTCAAAAATGGCGGTGCGACGGGGCATAGGATAATCTGCAAAGCGAGAGCGAGCCACGCCAGAGAGGGTATAGAGCGCATAGACCTCGCCTTCGGGCTGCTCCACGTTATAAAAAAAGGCCCCAAAAGCAGCACCGGTCATGTCAGTCGCGGCGTCGGTCACCGCCTGCATGAGCTTATGGATATCGAGTTCCTGGCTCAAGACATGCCCTATCCGATTAGAAGCCTCTAACATGGCTGTCTGTTTGCGCAGGTTGGCCTCGGTCTGTTTCAACGAATAGAGCTGCCCCACCGATTGGGAATAGAGCGCCAGCAGTTGGCACTCTTCCTGTGTAATCGGTTTCTGTGTTATGAAATTATCCATGCTCGTGACGCCAATGATCTCTTCGCCGTTCCAAAGAGGAGAAGCGACCGCCGTGGCATATCCCAAAATCTTGCGTGAAAGTGGCGTCCGAATCGGATACTGGTCCATACGGACCAGGGCATTCTGCGATTGTGCGGCTTGATAAAGCGTTGGGAAATTTTCCAGTTTAAAGCATTGTCCACGTTCATCGATTAAATGCCCGGCTGCATCCACACCAAAACTGCCCAACAGATTCGTCCGTGATTTATCAAAAAACCAAAAACCCAGCCGGTCAAAATGAAGTTCACTGCGGCCAAGTTCCACAGCCAATCGACAAAAGGCGTCGGGTGAATCTGTGCGCGAAAGCACCCCGGCCACCTGGAAAATCTGTCGGATATAATCAATCTGCTCAGCCATGCCATGCCAACTTTTTATAAAGCCGACTTCAGTTCAACAGAAGTGCGGCATCTGAGATCTTACCGAGTCAATCCAGCCCCAGTCACATGGGGCCAGCGTAAACAGCTACGGTTACGGTGGCGGGTGTCACCAAAATCTCCTGAGATTTGAGGCTGAGCACATCCGTAGATTTTAGTTGGGTCTTATGCATAAGAAAATTGTAACTGTTGAGGGGCAACGCGCTCGTCAGGACAAGAGCGGACTAGAAATTCTGTGTGGCGAGTGCGTCGAACCCTAGATCTGAATAGATACTGAAAATTA
Organism: uncultured Chloroflexia bacterium; assembly: GCA_963721725.1. Classification (GTDB taxonomy): domain Bacteria; phylum Chloroflexota; class Anaerolineae; order Caldilineales; family Caldilineaceae; genus RI-153. The sequence goes on along the minus strand of CAVRLX010000001.1, from coordinate 47,897 downwards.
TACAACACGATGGGCGAGATTTTGCTACTATCCTGCCAGGCTGTAGACAAACATGGTAGAGCGCTGGGCGGCCAATACAAAATCCCAGAGTTTTTTCTCTGGGATTTATGGACAATCAATTGATGGACATAGACATAGGATCTGCCAGCAACGGGGCGACCTAAACCAATTCGCTTGAACCGCTATATTGCCAGTAATGGCTACGGCTCGCTCGTGTGTTAATGGCAAAAGCTTCATTTTCGGCCATTGCCATTAAAATTTCCACGATTTCATCCTCAGTAAAAGCCTGCGTGGGATTTGTGGCTTGACGTGCTGCGACCATGACATTAAGGGATGCAACCAAATAAGATTTTGTAGCCAGCGTTGCCATAAGGGTTCCTTTCAGCGATACATTCCGTTAACTTATTTATCGTCTGGAAACCCTAATTACTCCATAGGAACTAACGACTACGCAAAAAGGATGAGTTTTTGCCTTATGGCAAGCTAATATTCATCACATTCGAGAGAAAATCTTGTCCAATTACAATCCGCATATCCACACTATCTGATCGAATGAGACCATTCAAAACCGGCAAATTGGGGGGAAGCGCCAACCCCATGTTGACTTCTTGGGTCAGCGGTTCGTTGGCGTTGTAATTAACAATCAGCGTGCGTCGATAGTCGCTGCGATCAGCATCGCCAATCGACACCACTTGCCAGCCTTCCTGTTGCAGCAGATCGCGCACATGGGCCGCCACGCCAGGGTAGCCTGTGCCGTTGAGAATCTCCAAGCGCACATCGTTATGCTGCCGGGGGAGTTCGACTAGGGGTTGACTGGAGGCAACGGCACTGGACGAAATCGACGTCACACTGATCGGGGCGACATCGAAAAACTCACTTAACGCGGCCCGCACTCGATCCCGATCGGGGACCAAAATCCAGGCACCCTCGTCGCTATAGGTTTCCTGTCCAAAGGTATCGTCCAGCACCAAACGGCGTAAGGGTCCTTGCAAATTTTGATTGCGAACATAATTTGCCAGTTCCAGCGCAGTCGGCCAGGGCATATCTGTGCTGAAACTGTCGCTCATGGTTGCCATCAACTGCGGCGCTTTGGCAAGCAGTGTTGGGATCATATCTGCCGCCAGCACTTTGTCCATCACAGCCTGGATCATCTGCTGTTGACGGCCAGCCCGCATGTAGTCGCTGTCGATGTTGCGTGTACGCACATACATAAGGGCGGTTTTCCCGTCCAAATGCTGATCGCCCGCTTCCAGATAAAAGGTCTGGTAGCCATAATCCGGGGTAGGATAGCGGTCATCATAGATGGTCTTGGGCACGTTAATGTCGATGCCGCCGATGAGATCGATCATACGCACAAAACCGTTGAAATTGATCTTGACGTGATATTCCACCGGACGCCCAATGAAACTACTTACCGTATCTTTGACCAGTTGCGGCCCGCCACCGGGGTAGCCGCGGCGTTCGCCCATGGCATACGTGGTGTTGATCTTGGTGGTCAGGTCATAGCCGGGAACGGGAACCCAGAGATCACGCGGCAGCGAAAGGATGCCTGCGCTTTTGTTCTCCAGATCCAGCGTCAGGAGCAGGAGCGTGTCTGTGCGCGGCGGGCTGTCTTCATCGTCGCGTTCATCAGTCCCCATCAAAAGAATGTTGAGACGGGGCTGTTCATACTGAATCTTGGTATCGGCGGCGGCGATCACTTGAGGGATATTCTCTATGATGCCATTGGTCTGGTTCACGGCTGGGTTTTGGGAGACGCCGCTGGCCGCATTGCCCAGGTCCAGCCGGGGCAGTGGATGAATGGCAACGCTATAGGAGCGAGCAATTCCATAGAGGAAATTTCCCACCAGCAGCGCCATGCACAGGACCACCACAGCATAGGCGCTGGCAAGCAAAACCGCCAGCACGCGTTTGCGCGAACTTGCCGGCGGCAGGGTTTTCGGCGGTTTGGGCTGCGAAGTGCGGGTACGATTGGTTAGCATAGGATCTATAAAGTCACGTTTGTTTGGCATATCGAGCCGATTATAGCACAGGGGAGGCAAGCCTGTGCAAACCATTCGCCACCCATAAAATTGTAAAGCATAGCGTGGCGGTTGCCTATGCGCAACCATCGGCGGGTGAAAAGTAACTGTAGTCGATTCGTAGGCAAATGGTCTATCGGGGCAGCGAGTGGGCAAACAAGGATGACTGAGTCAGGATGAAGAGCGTGCCTGTAACATTGTCCAAATAGAGGCCACGCAGCCCGCGCAGGGCGTTGTTCTCGGCGGCCTGAAACTGTTCCAGATAATTGCCCTCTTTGTCGAAAACAAGAATACGGTCGAGATTGCCATCGGCCATGTAGAGGTTATCTTCAGCGGCTGTGCCCAGGGTCATGTCCACCATGCGTCCCGTCAAGCCAGCACTGGTATCGAGGCTAAAGGGGAGCTGCTGTCCCTGGCGATAGCGCAAAATTGTGCCATCTTCCATTAACATCCAAATGTCCCCATCAATCCCCGTAGCCACCACGCCAGCCAAATTCACCTGCACCCCACTGGCAAACCAGGGGGCGGGCGGTTCATCATAGCCTAGCCCTGCCGGAGAGTAGCGCCAAACCTGGCTCTGTTGCTCGTCCACGAGGTAAAGCCGCCCCCCATAGCTTTCAAGCTGGCTGATGCCGCGGAATTGCTCGGCCCCTGTCAACCGTACATAGGTGGTCTCGTCCACATTGTTATAGCGGAAAATGTTGTTATTGCGATCCAAAATCAGCAAACTGGCTTTGTCGGCAAAGCCGGGGATGCGCGGCTGCCAGGCAATATCCACCAACCGCCCAACAGTTACGCCTTCCACCACGTCGCCTTCGCGGACGATGATGCCGCGGGCTTCTTCAATCAGCGTGCGCGAGGCATCGGTGCGGAAATATTCCACCACTTGCCGCCCCACATCCAACACATAGACATCTTGATCAAAGACCACAACGCGATGCGGATCGGCGTCGGCGGGAAAACGCACCAACGGAAAATCCAACGAATAGAGCGAGCGCACCTGGAGCAAACTCTGTAATTCAGTTTGGATGCGCCCCGAGAGATCACGGATGCGCTCGGTGATGCCGATGAGATCAATGGCTTCGCTGAGATAGCGTTGGGCCTCGCCCAGGGCTGCCCGCGCCGTGCTTTTGTCATCCACGCCCAGGGCTTGCTGCGCCTTGAGCAGTTGGGCCTCGGCCAGTTCCACCAGTTTAATGCCCTCGGATTGGTTGTCCGCGCCCTGGCGCAGATAGACCGCGCCCACCGTGGCAAAGGTGAGCAGCGGAATCAGCAACGCCAGCAAAATGAAAAGCCGCGCCCGGCCATCGCGTGTGCGGGCGGGTGGGGTAAAGGGTTCCACAGCCAGCGTTGGCCCCACATGGGTCTGGCTGAGATCGGGCAGCGTGCCCACCCAATCAGGCGGCTCCTGGGGGGTGCGATCCCGTTCGGGCAGAATACGCTGTATGAACTGGCCGATCTGTTTTTGCGATTGTTGCGCCACGGCGGAAAGGTTGTCCACCACCTGCGCCCAGGGCGGCGGCGTTCGCCGGCGGCGGCGCGGAGATGGCGCTGGCTCATCGCCCGGCGCGATAACCTCCACCGATGCAGCGGGGATTTCACGCGCACGGGGAGCGGGCAGCAAGGGCTGGCTTTGGGGGCGCTGGCGTGGATTCTGCGGCGCGGCGGCGCGGACATCAGCATCCCACACGGCGGGGATGCCTTCATCCACAGTTGGGACGCCGCGCACAGGCGGAGTGGCCCCCACCGCCGTGGGCAATCCACTGTTATCGGCGCGGCGTGGCACAGGGGCCGGGCGCACCAAGGTGGGATCTTCCACCAAGAGAAGCACACCCAAGATCTCGGCCTGGTTACTTTGGCGGCGCAGATAATCCACCACATCAAAACGATTTTCACGCGTGGCGTTGGCAACGGCTCCCCCCAACACCTTGACCGTGGTGAGCAAGATCCAATCGCTTTCGCCCAAAAAGATCGCATCACCCGCCTGCAAGGGCTGTTTGTAGATTGAAATCTGCGGGGGCGTTGCGCCGCCCAGCGGGCTTGTATAGTGGCGTGGGCCGGGCGGAAATTGATCTACGCGCTGTTGCGTCGAGATCAACGCCAACGAGGGGCCAGCCGCCGCCATGATCAAAAGATTGTCCACCACCACGGCGCAGATCACCCCGGCGCGCAATTCTGTCTCCGGCGAGCGCTGGTTCATTTGGGCCAGTTCGGCGTGGGCAGCGGTAATGGCGCTTTCCAAAATCGTACTAACACTGCCCGCCGCCTTGTAATAGGTCTCGGTTACCGTGGTCTGCAAGCGACGTAAGGCCTGGGCGCGGAAGGGGCTTTCGCCCATGAGTTCAACCAACAAATAGAGGTTGCCGCGCTTGGCCTGCGGCTCGTCTGGCGCTGGCTCCACCACAGACAGCCCCGGCGCGTGGCTACTGTGATCATCTAGAAAGTGGGCTTGAAGGATTTCCAAACGTGGTGATTGGGCAGATTTAGGCATAGCGTTCGCAGTGTCTACAGGCAGCGCGGCATGGTGGATGGGCAGACGGACAGTTGGTTGACATTGTACACGTTCCCCAAAGAGGGCACAAACAACGGGGAAAGGCAATGTACTTGTGCGCAAAGCTCTATTTTGCGCTATGATAGGCAAAGAAAGTTGCCAACTCACCGCTTCTCACACCCGCCAGCCACGCACAAGGAGAGTATGATGCCAGAAATCGCCATTAATCTTGAGGGACAAAATGGCCTTACCTGGCCGCGTTGGAAGAAAATTGTGCGCGCCGTCGAGGATCTGGGCTTTGCAGCCCTCACCCGCTCGGATCACTACACCAATGCCAATCCGCCGGATATGGATTCACTAGAACTGTGGGTCTCGTTGACCTGGCTGGCCGATAACACGCAACGGATTGAGTTTGGGCCGCTGGTATCGCCGGTCTCGTTTCGCCACCCCACCATGACGGCACGCATGGCGGCGGCGGTGGATGATCTCTCACAGGGGCGGCTGGTGCTTGGGATTGGCGCAGGCTGGCAGGAGCGTGAACATACCAACTACGGCTGGGATCTGTTAGAGATCCCAGCCCGGTTTCAACGGTTTGAAGAGGGGCTAGAGGTGATCTCGAAGCTGTTGCACAGCAACGCGCCGGTGAATTTTAGCGGGCAATTTTACCAGTTGAAAGATGCGATTCTGTTGCCCCGCCCTGCCCGACCGGGTGGCCCGCCGATTTTGGTGGGCGGCAATGGCGAAACCCGCACGTTGCCGCTGGTGGCGAAATATGCCGACGAGTGGAACGGCGTCTTTATCTCGGCGCGCCGCTACGCCGAACTCAATGCGCTTTTGGATTCGCTGTTGGTGAAGGAGGGGCGCAATGTAGCCGAGGTGCGCCGCTCGTTGATGACAGGCATTGTGTGGGGCAAGAGTGACGATGAGGTGCAGCAAAAGCTGGCTGGCCGAGATCGAGATCAGCTTGCGCAGCGGGGAATTTTGGTGGGCACGCCCGCGCAGATTGCCGAACAGGTGGACATTCTCGACGAGGCTGGGGTGGAACGTTTAATGATCCAATGGATGGATCTGGATGACACTCAAGGGCTGGAAGTGCTGGCAAAAGCGCTGATTTAGTTGGCACGCTTTAATACAAAGGGGCAGATTCCTGACTGGAAATCTGCCCCTTTTTTGATCAGAGAAGTCGAACTTTTGGTAAAAGTTCGACTTCTGAGACGTAAGTCCTGTTTGTAAAAATTGTCTTACGCAGTTACCAGCGCTTCCTCTTCTTCGCTAAATTTTGCCCCTTGCAGGGGATCGTCGCTGACTGGCTGGTTGTTGATTAAGCGGGTCAGCGTGCGCCGGGTTTCATGCGCGCCGTGCAGTTGATCTTCTTCTTCCAAAAAGGCCAATCGTTGAATAATCCCGCGCAACAGCGGCGAGTTGATGCGCACCAGCTCGCGCACCATCTCTAGCCAGCGCCGACGCACCTGTTCGTTGCGGTGGTTGTGCAGCAAAACGGCCAACCGCGCCGGGTGGGTGCGCCCTGGCGAGACCTTGAGCAGATCGTTGTGTTCGTTGGGCGCAATTGTGAAATAGAATGAAAGCATGGGCGGAACTAGTTTGCGCACCTTGTCCCACACGGGTTCGGTCTCTTTGACCAGCGCAAAAAAGGCAATGTAATAGCTGAAAGCATCGGGGTAGTTGTGGCGAGAGAAGTGCGCCGGCGGTGGCGGCGCAGTAGCTTGCCAAATACCATTCCAGATCCATGAGACTGGTTCCCGGCTGGCGGCTGTGGAGCAATTCGTACATCATCTTGGCGGCTTTGAGGAAATAGACGCGCGCCCGCTCAAAGTCCGCCGTGCGGATCTGTAGCCCCTGGTTATTAAGCTTAATCGCTTCGTCCAGGCTGGGATCTTCGTCCAATCGCCAGTTTGCCAGATCCCGCAAGACGATCTGCACCTCGGAATTTTCGGCCAGATGGCGCGGCCATGTGTAGCCGTTAGTAGAGACTTCGGGTGAGGCGGCCATCTCTGGCTGATTGCTCTCGGCCAGTTCGATGAGCATGCGCACCTCTTCTTCGCGGTCGGCCTTGCCATAGAGCAAGGTCGAGAGCAGCTCTGTGCGCAGATCCAGATTTTTCTGAATCAGTTGCGTAATGTAGACGCTTTCACACTGGCGAATAAAATCCTGTACATCCCGATCTTGGTGGAGCATCAGTGTATCTAATTCCCACGATTGTGGGCGTGGCTCGAAAACAGCGGCCAATTTCAGGAGCCGCGCCACATCTTGAATTTCATCGCGTGATCGCAGCACATTGTCAGCATCATAGCGCTCTTTTAACTGTAAAATAGCGTCATTCCAGGTGTACATGCCCGGCTCGTGGGCGAATAGCGTATACAAATTCTGCAAAATTTCGCGGCGCGTACGTTGATCGATTAAGCGCAGCCCCGACGTGTTCAAGGCAGTGCGATAAAGCAGGGTCTGGTCGATCTCGGTCCGTGCCACCAAGGTAGAGCGCAGGGTGATTTGGAAGCCACCGTTAGCGGCAACCACGGTGACCAGATCTTTTTGCGCTTCGAGAAAGTGCCGAAACTGGCGAAAACCCAGGGCGGTTTCATCAAAGTCAGGATCGTGGCGAATCATATCCTGTCGCACCGCCGAGACAGGGATCGGCAGATCTTTGGCCCGTGCCGTCAATTGCTGCATTACGGTTAAAAGCAGTTGGCGGGCTTGCTCAATGTCATAGGCGCTGGATGCCTCTTCGCTGTCCACCAACGTGTCATAGATAATAAACTCATCACACGAGCGCACAAGCACATCACTGGTGGCGTCGCGCAGGCCAATGCCCACCACCCGCTTGCCATAGCCGCGCAACTTGCGGGCCACCGCACTAAAATCACTGTCCCCCGTCACCAGTACAAAGGTATGCAACCCTGTGCGAGTTAGGGCCGCCTCCAATGCATCCACAGCCATGACAATATCTGCCGAATTTTTCTTGCTATACGATCCGTAGCGAAAAAGCTGGGTGAGATCAATGGCATGTTCGATCAACTCTTGGCGATAGCGACTAAAGCGGGTCCAGTCGCCATAGGCACGCTTGATCACACAACGGCCATATTTAGAGGCGATTTCGAGCAGACGATCCATATCGCATCGCCCGTAAATTTCCTCCGCCGAGATCACTATATTTTCAAAATCAATGTAGACAGCAACCTGATGTTCTTCCATTTTTACGAGGCTTTCTGGCTGAGGTTGGGTATTTTTCGATCTATTTATTATTGGGTATGGCAGCAGGGTTTGCAGATTCAAGAATATATACTATCGCTCAAAACTTATTTACGAGTAAGGCGCAAACAGAGATTTCTGGCATGGCCGGTGCGTCATGATGCAATCGTAACAATAGGGAAAAATAGTAGTTTTTTGGCTTGTCAGAAGCCGCCGGGGGAACGGAATTAAAAATAGAGTGTGCTGAAGGCTTTGCAAAGGGGCTGGAAGGCGACATTGCAAATGTACTTTGTGTCCTGTAGTGTACTGGCAATGGGGGAATCCGTCCAGTTTGTTTTTTGACAGTTTGCTGTCATTTGCAAAGAGAAGCGTTTGGCTCTCCCAGATTTTCGTCGTGGCCGAAGATACATGGTAAACTAGACTGTCATTTTACAAGAGGAGCGCCCAGTGTGGCAGACTCTTATGTCGTTTCATCAAGATCACAGACAACAGCGAAGCCATCTATGAAAATTGGAATTATTGGTCTGCCCAATAGCGGCAAAACCACGATTTATAATGCCTTGACCCGCAGTAATACCGAGACGACGGCTTTTTCCAGCGGACAGATCGAAGTCCATACAGCCGTGGTTAATGTCCCTGACACCCGTGTTGACCAGCTTGTAAGCATGTTTAATCCTCGAAAAACCACCCAGGCCCAGGTCATCTATAATGACATTGGGGGGCTGAGTAAGGGCGCGGGGCGCGGCGGCATCAGCGGGGCGCTGACCAACGCCATTGCCGCCAACGATGCGTTGATGTTGGTGGCGCGGGCCTTTGAAAACGAGGCTGTACTCAGCGAAGACGAGATCGATCCGGCGCGTGATTTTGTCACGATGGAGACTGAATTTTTGCTCAACGACATGGGGACAATTGAAAATCGCCTCAATCGATTGGCAAGCCAAAAGACCAAAGGCACGCCCCAAGAGCGCCAGCGCATGGTGGTTGAAGAGGCGCTGTTACAACGGTTGCTGGCTGCGCTGGAAGAGGAACGTCCTCTGCGCACGGTGGAGGTGAGCGACGAAGAGCGCCGCATTTTGGGTGGCTTTGGTCTGCTTTCGCTCAAGCCGCTGCTGCGGGTGATCAACGTGGGCGATGATGTGGATGAGGGCAGCTATGCCGACCTTTTGGATGAAAACACACTGGTGCTAAAGGGCCGGCTCGAGGCCGAAATTGCCCAAATGGACCCCGCCGAGGCCACTGAGTTTTTGGCTGATTTTGGCATTGAAGAACCCGGCCTGAATCGGGCCATCCGCCGCTGTTATGACCTGTTGGGGTTACAAAGTTACTTTACCGTGGGCGAAGATGAAGTGCGGGCCTGGACTGTGCGCGAAGGGGCCAGCGCCCCCGAAGCCGCCGGCGTGATCCATTCGGATCTGCAAAAGGGCTTCATCCGCGCCGAGGTGATCAACTTCCGCGAGTTGATGGCGTTGGGCAGCATGGCCGAAGCCAAGCGACAGGGCAAATTGCGATTGGAAGGCAAAGAGTACATTGTCCAAAACGGCGATATTCTGAACATTCGCTTTAATGTATAAATTTCGTGACTATAGAGGTGTAGGGTGCGACGTACTCGCCACCAAGCTTTTCATACCCACTCTCCCCCTGGCGAGTGCGTTGTACCTGGATAGATACGAAATTTCACCGTGTGAACTGCTTTTCTGAACGGTTTCAGTTACAGCTTTGCACCGTTTCTGAGTATACTGTTAGGGAACAAAGCCGAGGGTTGGCACACTGTTGTCCCATCTGCTTTACCACAATTTATTATCGAAGAAGACACTGCGCAGGGACAGTGTCCAAAGTATTGAGGAGTCTTTACCATGACTGAGGAAACCCGTATCGTTGCAGATCAGGAAAACCAGGAGACAACTGCCCAGGCAGATGTGACCAGTGCAGAGGCGAGCAGCCCCGAAGCAGCCGCCAACGCAATCCAACCGGCAACCGCAGAGAGCAGCGACGCAGAAAGCACCCAGGCGGAACAAGCCACAAGTGCCGATGAGAGTAGTGACGAGGCCAGCGACAACGAGGCCAGTGCTGATGAGCGTAGTGACGAGGCCAGCGACGACAACATGGTCGGCTTTGGCGACGAAAACGACGAAAGCAAGAACGTTGTGTATTTGAGCGTCGGCCAGGAAGTCAAAGGCACGATCAAGCGCACCACCGATTTCGGCGCATTTGTTGACATTGGCGCAGGCCGCGATGGTCTGATCCACATTTCCGAGCTGGCCGTGGGCCGCATCAACAAAGTTAACGATGTGGTGAAACAGGGCCAGGAAGTGACCGCTTGGATCAAAAAGCTGGATCGCAGCCGCAACCGCATTAGCCTGACCTTGATTGCGCCCGATACCAAGACAATTAAAGATCTGCAAGAAGGCGAAGTTATCAAGGGCACGGTCTCGAAGATGATGCCGTATGGCGCATTCATCGACATTGGCGTGGGCACAGATGCCCTGTTGCACATCCGCGAGATGAGCAACGGCTATGTCAACAAGCCCGAAGATGTGGTGAAGACCGGCGAAGAGATCGACGTGCGCATTATCACCGTGGATCGCCGCCGCCGCCGCATTGATCTGAGCCTGAAGGGGCTGCGCGACGAACCCGAAATGGAAGCGCCTGTGGCCGTGCAAGAGGCGGAGCCAGAAGCCACCGCCACCGATACATTTGCCGACGTGGAAGTGCTTTCGCCCATGGAACTTGCCTTCAAGCGCGCCATGCAAGCCGAAGGTGTGGAACTGGATGTAAAGGACAACCGCCGCAACAAGCGCAATCGCAAGGGCAACCGTTCCATGCAAGAAGAGATTATTAGCCGCACATTGGAAACCATGCGCGACTAAGTTTTGATTGTTGACTCCCCATGAAGCGGTGGAGGTTATGCCTTCGCCGCTTTTTATTAGCTGGATGTTGAGGGTAGACCTATGCAAATCCAGGGCAAAACAGCCTTGATCACTGGCGGCGCACACCGGGTGGGCAAGGCGATTACCATGATGCTGGCCGGGGCCGGGGCCAATGTAGCGGTCAATTACAACACGTCTGCCAACGCCGCCGAGGAGACGGTGGCCGAGGCCAAAACGCTGGGCGTGGATGCCCTCGCTGTGCAGTGTGACATTGCCAATCTGGCCGACGTGCAGCGCATGGTTGCCACGATTCAAGCGCACTTTGGCGGCGTGGACATTCTGATCAACAGTGCCGACCTCTTTGACAAACACCCCTTCCCCACCGATAACTACGCTACTTGGCATCGCCTCATCAACATCACCGTCAACGGCTCTTTTTATGTAAGCAACGAGATCGCGCCGATGATGCTGGCGCGTGGAGCCGGGGCGATTGTCAACATTGTCGATCTTTTGGCCTGGTATCCTTCGCCCAATTTCATGGCCCACAGTGTTGCCAAAGCCGCGCTGCTTGCCATGAGCCGTCAAATGGCGCTGGAACTAGCCCCCACAGTGCGCGTCAACGCCGTGGCCCCAGGGCCTGTCTTGCCCCCGCCCGATTACAGCGAAAGTCAGCTTCAACGGGGTGCCAAGCGTACCATGCTGGAGCGCTGGGGCACGCCGGAAGATGTAGCGGCCGCGGTGAAATACCTGATTGAAGCAGACTATGTCACTGCCGATGTGATGCGCGTCGATGGCGGTGAATTTTATAATCCTCGCAAAGGCTAGCACGCACAGATGAACCATTCTCGGATTCTCTTTGCCCCTGACGCACGCCGCGCCCTCTGTCGGGGGTTTAATGCCTTGGCCGCGGTGATGAGCGTGGCCCTGGGTCCGCGTGGGCGCAAAGTCGCCATCAACAGAGACAACCCACGCAAAGCGCCCGAACTGTTCGACGATGGGGCGACCATTGCCCGCCGTTTTTTGGGCGTGCCCAACCGCTTCCAGAGCATGGGCGTCTTTTTGGCCCGCCACATTGCCTGGCAGGTGGAGGAAGAAGTGGGCGACGGCAGCACCACCGCCGTGGTGATTGCCAGCCACATCCTCAACGAGACCGAGCGCTATGTGGCCGCCGGGCATGATGTGATGGCGTTGCGCCGCGGGCTGGAAAAAGGTCTGGCCGTCGTCTTGGCCGAGTTGGAATCCCTGGCCCAACCGCTGGACGATCCGCGCCAGATCCAACGCATGGCGACCACCATCACCGACAGCGACGACCTGGGCCGCTACATCGAGGAGATCTTCGACACCGTTGGTCCCCACGGCGCGATTGAGATCCGCAACAACTACGCCCGTATCCACGACCGCCGCTACATTCGCGGCGTCATGTGGAACAACGGCTGGATCTCGTCCTATTTTTGCACCGAGGGCGGCAAGGCAGTGGTGAAGCAGCCCTATTTGCTCTTCACCGATCAGCCCCTTTCGTCCGCCGAAGCCCTCTTGCCGATCATGGAAAAGATCTGCGCCGAGGGGGCAAGCGCGGGCTGGTGGTGATTGCGCCGGTGGTGGAAGGCGAAGCCCTCAACCTGTTGGTGACCAACAAAACCCGCGACATCTTGCCCACGCTGGCGATTAAAGCGCCGGGGCTGGGATCGGAAAAGGGCGAGGTACTCCACGATTTGGCGGCGCTGTGTGGCGGGCGGGTTTTTCTCGCCGTCACCGGGGAGAGTCTCAAAAAGGCCACGTTGGCCGATCTGGGACAGGCCGACGAGGTGCAGGCGATTCGCTCTAGCTTTACTGTGGTGGGCGGCAAGGGTCGCCCGCTGGATGTGCGCACACGGGCCGAGGAGCTACGCCGCCAGATCCCCCAAGCCCCCTATGGGCGCGAGCGGGATCGGCTGCTCGAACGGTCGGGGAAGCTGGCCGGGGGGCTGGGTCTGCTCTACATTGGCGGCGCGTCGGATCTGGAACGTGAGTATTCAAAAGAGCGCGCTGCCGAAGCTGTGCGTGTGGTGCGGCTAGGGCTAACCGATGGCGTTGTGCCGGGCGGCGGGGTTGCCTTTCTATTGGCGGCGCGGGCGCTGGATTCGCTGGCCCTGCCCGATGAGGAAGCGGCGGCGCTCTCACTGCTGCGCGGGGCGTTGGAGGCCCCCACACGCGCCATTGTAACGAACGCAGGCTTTGAAGCGGGGGCAATTCTTGCCAAACTACGCCAAAGCCCTGGCTGTGGCTTTGATGTGATCAGTGAGCAGTTTGTGCCCATGGCAACCGTTGTGGTGGACCCGCTGCGCGTGGCGACCACAGCGCTGCAAACCGCCATTAGCGGAGCCATGACCGCCATCACCACTGAAGTGCTGGTTCACCGTCCGCGCCACAACCGCGATGAAGATGTCTCTTTCCGCGCCTAGTACCAGCACAAGCTTTGATTGGCGACATTGCCGTAGGGGCGCAGCAAGCAGCGCCCCTACTCGTCAATTGACGATTGGAGAAGCTAGGAGGAGTAGCCATGTTCCAAGCCGTTGCCCACGAGATCATTCAGCAATTCTGCCACCAGTGGAAAATTCAAACGCTATCCATATTTGGCTCGGCCACTCGCGAAGATTTTAGTGTTGGGAGCGATTCAGATCTCCTGGTTACCTTTGCAGAAGATGCCAAGTGGGGGTTACTTGACCATCTACAAATGGAAAGAGAGTTGAAAGAGATTTTTGGTCGCGATGTCGATCTCATCAGCCGGCGTGCCATTGAACAAAGCCAGAATTGGATTCGCCGAAAAACCATTTTAGAATCGGCTCAGGTTCTATTTTCGGCTTCTGAAGGCGCTCATGAACCGCGATGAAGCAACCCTATTGGATATAGCAACAGCCACATACCCTGGTCTTTAATCGCCGGTATGCGTGATCATCTCATCCATGCCTACGACGCCATTGATTGGGACGAAGTTTGGAATACAGTCACCCATGACATCCCAGCCCTTCTAGATTACATTCGTCCACTCCTTCCGCCAGAGCCAAAAACTGAGTAGCCTGATGACCACCTTTCTCTCTCTTCTGCGCGGCATCAACGTCAGCGGGAAAAAGTCGATGCGCATGGCCGATCTGACAGCGCTCTATGCGGGGCTAGGGTTGGGCCATGTGCAGAGCTATTTACAGAGCGGCAACCTTATCTTCACAAGTGATGCTGAGGCATCCACGCTCGCCGCCCGCATTGGGGAGGCCATTCAAGCACACTACGGGTTTCAGGTGACTGTGCTTATGCGGCAACAAGCCGATCTTGAACGCGTTCTTGCCGCCAATCCTTTTCTGAAGCGGAACGCTGACCCCCAAGCCTTGTATGTGACTTTTTTGGCCGAGGTGCCCACGGCCACCGAGATCGAGGGCCTGGGGAAATCCCAACAGGGAAGCGATGAATTTTACGTGGTCGGGCGAGAGATTTACCTACACTGCCCCCACGGCTATGGCAGGACCAAGCTCTCTAACGCCTTTTTCGAGCGCAAACTCAAGGTAGCCGCCACCACGCGTAATCTGGAAAACAGTGGGCGCGCTGGTCGCCCTAGCCCACGCCACTTAACCTCCAAAGGATGCTATGAAACGACAAACTGATCCTTCCGCCCCATGGACCCACCGCGGCGACTGGAACGGGGGCACGGTGACCGATGTATTGATTGTGCCCGGCACGCCGTCAACGATTTTCGCAGCCTCACGCGCTGGCCTCTTTCGCAGCCAGAATGACGGCACAGGCTGGCAACGCAGCGACCGCGGACTGGACGATCCCGCCGTGCTGGCGTTGGCCGCCGCCCCCGACCGCAGCGGACGCGCCCAACTTTTTGCCAGCACCGAGACTGGGCGACTCTACCGGTCTGTGGACCAGGGCGAAACATGGCAAGAGCGAGACGGCTGGGCCGGGCTGGGCATTATCACGGCGTTGGCGGTTTCGCCCAACTTTGCCGCCGACGCCACGATCTTCGCCGCCACGCCCGCAGGCCCGTTCCGCTCGCAAGATGGCGGTCAACAGTGGGAAAGCGCCACCTTTGGCCTGGTGGATCTGGAAACCCTTTGCATTGCGGTTGACCCCGACTTTGCCCAGAGCGAAACCCTGTGGATCGGCACAGCCGGTGGCGGTCTCTACCGCTCACGCAACGGAGGCCGATCCTGGCGCGATGCTGGCGCTGGGCTGCCTGCCACGGCCATCCAATCTTTGCTCATTGCAGGGGAGGGCGAAACTCAACTCATGCTGGCGGGCAGCGAAGATCAGGGCCTCTTTCGTTGGCAAACAGAGAGCAATCGCTGGCAAGCGCTGGCCCCCGATCTCCAGGAAAGCGGCATCAATTGCCTGGCCGCCACCCAGGACGGCAATCAGATTGTGGCGGGCAGCGATGAAGGGTTGATTTTTTCAAGCGATGGCGGCGCAAGCTGGCAGATCGGCGCAGATGGTGCAGGGATCACATTGGCGTTGAGCGTTGCGGGATCGACTGTGTTGGCGGCGACCTGGCAGGGTGGGGTTTTGCGCTCTGATGATGGCGGCACAAGTTGGCTGCCTGCCAACGGCAAAACGCAAGCGCTGGCGGTGCATGCGCCACCGTTGGCGGTGCTGTCGCCCGATGGCAATCTATTCTTGGCCGATCTTGACGGGGGCTGGGTGGTTTCGGCGCTGGCAAAGCTACGCTGGCAACCTGTGGATGTAGAAATGGACGCGCCGCTCTCGGCGCTGGTAGGCAGCGGCACAGACGACGAGTTTGTCTTGATGGCGGGGGGTGGGGCTACGCTCTATCGCTGTTTTGCTGGCGAAGAGTGGGAATCGCGCACGCTGCCGGTCGAAATCGCCCAAATTGCGCTTTCGCCCGACTATCTCAACGACGGCTCCCTGCTGGTTTTGGATCTCGCCGGCACGCTGCACCGCTCCACCGATGACGGCGATACCTGGGCGGCCTTAGCACCGCCGTGGCAAGAGCGCACACCGGTGGCGCTGGCCTTTTCGCCCCACTATGCCCCCAATCACACGATCTATGCGGTGACTGCAGCCGCCATCCGCCCCGGCACCTATCAACTGGAGGTCTGGCAATCTGCCGATGGCGGCGACTCCTGGCGGGATCTGGCTGGATTTGAAGACTATTCCCCGGTGGTATCGCTGCTGCCGCTGGCCGATGCGGCTGGTTCGATCTGCCTGGGCGTGCAAGGGCGGCTGATTCGGCTCTTCACCGCGGCGGACACGGGCGAGTTGGCCGTGGAGCAACACACCCTGCCCGATGCAGTGCGTATCACGGCCCTGGCGGCGGTGGATGGCGACACGAGCGCGTTGCCGCTCCTGCTCGCCACCAACCGTGGGGTCTGGCACGCGCCCGACGGCTCAAACTGGCAGCCGCTGGGGCGCGGCCTGGACGATCAACTCGGTGGTGGGCATACAGGCCGCGCCGCGGGGTGACCTGTGGGCGGTGACGCTGGGCGGGGGATGTGGCGGTTGGGGGTGGTGTAGGCGGGGAAGTAGCCGCGTGAGAGGATAGGCAAGGGCAACCGTCGAGGCGGTTGCCCTGTTTGATTGCGTGTGTATCGACAATCGGATAATCGACGCCGGATCTAAATCAGTAGCTGGATCCACGCCGAACACATTGCTCACCTCCATGTTCGTTATGTCCATGTATGGTGAGGTTCACATGAGGTCAGCTATGAATGGATACATTTCTCACCCTGTGAAAGCTTAAGTCTAGTGAAGTAAGAATTGGTACAGTGCTGCCAATGGCGAGATATCGTTCACTTGTGTGAAGCTTCAGTAAAGCATATACTAAATGTTTCAGTCACCGATAAGTATGTGACACGTATCTGGCTCTTACCTGCGTTCGCCTCTTAGGCTAAGCGTTGAAGATTATTCTAGCGCTTATAAAAGCAGAGACATCCTGTGTATCTATCATATAGATGGACGTAATCACAACGCAGTTGGATAGTTAGTCATGCCAGTCGATTGACATCTTTATCCGACCAACTAGCAAATTCACCGTGTTGATCAACGGAGCTAAGTTGATATGTCCTTAACCTGTGTATGCTTGGGTCGAGCGATAAATTGGCGAAGCTGCCAAAGGCGAGATGATCAATAATCGGCGTGTGACTCAGATCAAGCGAAGTGATATTGATGAGAGATGGCAAAGGCGATACATGGCTCACCGGCGTTCGCTTCTGGCTAAGCCATGTGATGTTGATGAGTCGCTGGCAGAGGAGAATATCGCTCACCTCGATCATTGACTCAAGCATCGACTGGCAGCCAGACAGCAGATCAACAGTCCTCACCTCGCATCTGTCATGTAAACCTCTATAAGATCGTGAGTGTACCCAGCGGCAAGAATCGCTCACCTACGTATCCATAACTGCCACGCAAGATCGGTAGCAGTGGCCCCAAGCCGACGAAAGCAAACGTCAACCCAAACTGGCAGAACGACTGTGTTGATCTGCAGAACGCAGTGGCAGACCACTGACGGTATCGTGGTACGCAGATGACGTGCGTTGCCTGGAATGACGTCACTGGCATTTCCCTTTGGCATCGTCCTGGTCAATGACCGGGTCCCTTGCGTTCTCGGGTGCTCGTTCGCTGTCCACAAGGCGCTTCAGATCCATTCGGCTTTCTTCTGTTCGGATGGCCGTGCTTCCCCAGAACAGATTGTCACCTGGTTTATCTTGCGCTGGAACATCGAGGTCACCTTCTGAGCAGGTGCGTGCTTTCTCTCGGTTTGGCACCGAACGTCATTGGATCGACCGCGCCATCGAGCGCACAACGCCTTGTTCTGCTTGGCTTGTTCAGCCTGGTCTACGCTCATGGCCCATCGCTTACACGCCGACCAACTGCCCAAACGTTCTGACGCTTGGTACGATAAACAAGACGCCTACGTTCAGTGATGCCCTTGCAGCGATCTAGGCTCGACCTTTTACACATCCCGAATTATCTCAAGTCGTCCGCGCACGACCACCTTTCCTATTTCCGACTCACTTTGCCCGTTTCTTGTCTCATTGGATGCTCACGCAGCCTGATTTGGCTAAAGTCGAGCGTAAAACATCCCGAGTGGCAATATCAGCTAACCGATCTGCGCGGAAGCGACGCTTTGATAAAAGGCGCTTTCTTTCATGCCCTTTATATCTTGTGCTTTGGTTAACAGTCGAGAGTGTCATTTTGATATATCTCCCTAGTGTGGCCCGCATTCCTAGCTGAATCATTTAGCGGCTAGAGTAGCGCGTGCGCTATCCGAGCGCAAGCTTGGTCCGTCGTCGCTCCTGGCTAGCCGATCTATACGCTTTCCAGCAACATGTCGATACCCCGTTGCTAGAGTTGAATAGATCCTGGCAAGCGGAATGTCAATGCGGTTTTCTAGGAAGCCATTGCAAGCACAACGCATGCTGCAAAGCAGTCGTGTGAGGGCGCTATATACCGAACCTCACAAGTTTCCCTTTCACATCCCTAGCAAGTTGTCATCAATAATCCATTCAATGATTAACGAACCCTTCGTCTGTGCGTATCGTTCATAAGTGTTGCAGATCAGCGAATGCACGAAATCCCAGTGTCATGAAAACGCCATATGCGCTACCCTCACGTCAGTGCAACGTGTTGACAATGCAAGAGGTGCTGAAAGGACGTCACCACTTTCCAGAATGGGTGAAGATTCAAAGTCATCAATCTTGATGGTTCAATAGCTTCTTCCACCTCATCCGAGCCCATCGGACAAACGATGAATCTCACTTTGTTATCGATAGATGATTGACTGCTTCCAGTAGCGCAGTTGTCGAAAGGACATCCATTCCCGGTCCCGAAGATTGACATATGGCACTTCTGCATCTAAAAGAACGCCTCTGAGCATAAGAGAATGTCTTGCGAGCACTCAGGGTCCGGTACATTGCCGGCCGATCCTTCAACGTCGTCCACCGCAATAGATGTTGTTTTATCAGGCTGCGCCTGCCATAAACACCATGTCACTATTTTCGTAGCACCCAATTACGCAAATTTCCCGACGTTGATATTGTTGTGCTCGCATACCGGTGACCTGTCTCATAAGCGTCCACCCTTAGTCATGTTCACTATCAACGAAGTCAGCATTCATTCAAAGGGATGCTGAGTGGCTGCTGATATATCGGCTGACATCGAGACGCCACGGCGCAGTATGTACTGAGTTCGAGCCATCACAGGCGTCGAATTACACTTTCTAAGACCTGCAGTTTGTCTTGAGGCTCCAACGCTCTGCTGCAAGCTGGTTCCTGAGTCTAAGCTTAGTCCCGCATCTGAAGGATCACAGACTTCCCTAATCTCCCATTTCAAACTCCACAGCGACTGCCCGAGATCTCTGTTCGCTGCTCAACCACCTTCATGCAATGGCATGGACGATGCCCCGACAACTGAGTGAAGCGCCGGGTCAAGCCGTTCCAGAATACGAGATGAGAATAATAGCGCACGCACTGTTCCTTCATAATACCTTCTTCCCGCCGATAAGTACGTTTCAAGCGATGCTTCGCTGTATGACCATTGATACGAATAACTTCATCCATTTTGCCGCCACTTCACCACCATAGTGCCGAAGATGTAGTTCTTCGTTGCGCTGTGAACGCAGATCGATAGCGGTTTGCCATCCATGATGCAGCAGTTCGATATCGAGGCATAATGGCCAAAGTTTTCGAGCAATAATCACCCGTGTCGATAGAGTCAGTCGAACTGCTTTCACAAGTAGTGAAGATCACACGTGGTTGATCCAACAACTTGATAGAGAACCGGGACAAGATCTTCAATTGATAGTTCCTTCGATTGGACAAACAGTGTTCTGCCACTCTTTAATTGTGATAATACATGGACATTGACTTAAATGCGCATAGCTCAGAAGCAGCGGTGGCTTCTCCAAAGTGAGATCAGGCGTATCCATCAAGTGATTGAAGAAAATCTGGAAGAGTTATTGCGAGGGTGGCATGAACGCTGTGGTGATTGACCTGCGAGACCTGACAATTCAGAACGTCACGACTTCCGACGATACACTCACCGTCGATCTGTCAGATGGGCGCACATCGTACCGTGCCCCTGGCCTGGTACCCGCGCCTTTGGCATGGCACAGTGGCGGAACATAACCACTGGCGACTGTGCAATACCCCGGTTCCGAGGCAACGGGTTCAGGCAAATCTGCCCACCAAATTTCACCCCGCCCCACTACCACGTTTCGTCACCGATTGACGCCACTTGAAGAGAAACTAGCCCAGGTTCCAGTGTAGACGACTCTGTGTCATTGTCACCTTTCATGAGGAACCGAATGCACACTTGTTTTGGCAAGTTCAAGCAGGCGGCGTAAGGTCTGATTGACCACCTCCGCATTGGGGAACGCTTCAGCAATGTCAGGATCGAGTACCACAACATTCGTTGATTCTCTCAAGTGCTGTGCATACTTGCCCCGCACCATTGGACCAAAGTCTTCTCTTCGATATTCAGGACGCAACTCATCATGTTCCTGCTCATCCTTCTTCATAGAGTCTCCTTTCTGACCGAGTTGCCGTTCGAGCGCTGATGATGCGAATCCGTTTCTCACGCTCAGTATAAGCGACAACGAGTAGCCGTCCTGTACTGGAAAGACCAAATATCACAAACCGATCCTCATCCCAGGCATGATCCGGATCGTCACCATTGAGGGAAAAGTCATCGAGAAACGCTGTAGAGGCTTCTTCAAACGAGACGCCGTGCTTATCCGCGTTTGTTCTCGCCTTTTCGGAATCCCATTCAAACGGCATATGTTTTCCTCCCCACTTGACTGGTCTGCCACATCGCCCCGAACAGCCTCTAGCGTGAAATCGTCAACGATCCTATCGTCAGCCGCCGGGGAAGTCCGTTAGCGACGTGTACGAATCCAGATCGTCCCTAGTCAGTTACACGTGGTGTTGAGCGGCGTTGAACTCACTTCTAAGTCATTCCGTAACGATACAGGTCTACGGTGCGACGCACTCGCCACACAAGCTTTCACAACCAATCTACGCCTGGCGAGTGCGTCGCACCTGGATAGGTACATGCGTAATGCGTATTCAGTGCTCTGAGATACGCATTACGCATTATTCCCGCCTACGCCGGCACAGCCGCAGCCTGCCGCACAATCTCGGTCAGGCGATTCTGCACCAGATCCCGCTCGTCCTCGGTCAGTGACCACGGGTTGACGTAGATGCCGTTGGGACCGCCCAGGGCCACTTCGATGATGGCGTCGCCTTCGCGCAGTTGCGAGACCACCTCGTCGCGACTCAGGCCCAGTGTGTCAGCGTCAACGCTAACATGCACACGCGGCAACGGCTGGCCCGCCTCGTTGGGGAAAGAGCGTGTGGCCTTGACGCCGGGTACTTGATTCCACGCCGCGCACCACTCGGCCACGGTCTGCTCGTCGGCCAGCGCCCGCGCCTTTTGATCCAACTTCACATAGCGCTCCACGGCGGCGAGACAGCCCGCCAGTTCCTCTTTGCCCACCTTCATGGGGCGGCCAATGCTGTGATTGGGGCTGCCGTTGAGCCGCACCGCTTCAATCAGATCCTTGCGTCCCAGCACCAACCCCGACGACTGCGGCCCGCGCAGATCCTTGCCGCCGCTGAAGACGGCCAACGAGACGCCCATTTGGGTAAATTTCCATAGATTTTCCGTGGGCGGAAGTTGCGCGGCGGCATCCACCACCACAGGCACGTTGTGTTTATTGGCAATGTCGATGACGGTTTGCAACGGCAGATCACCGCGCCCGGTCATGCCGCCCTGGAACCAGAAGATGGCGGCGGTGCGCTCGTTAATGGCCCCTTCCAGTTCCCATTCATACGTGCCACCCACGCCGATCTCCACAATGGTCACCCCCACCTGGCGCACAGCGTGATCGTAGCCGTTGCGGTGGGCGCGGTGTACGATCACCTCGTTTTTCAGCCCGGTCAGATTGGGCAACTGGGCCATGGCCGCCGGATTGTTGCCGGTGACGCAGGCTGCCGTTGCCAGCACCAGACCCGCCGCCGCGCCGGAGCTAACATAGGCGGCTTCGTTGTGGGTGAGGTCGGCGATACGTTCGCCCACACGCCGCTGCATTTCGTGGATGTCAATGTGGGTGCGGGCAGCCTCAACCATGGCCTCCACCACTTCGGGCGGCATGACAGAACCGCCCAGTTTGGTCAGCGTGGCGCTGGCGTTGATCACCGGGCGCAGGCCGAGTTTTTGTAATACGGACATAGGAACCTCCATTGTACAAGAAAAACCCCCATCACAAGGACAGGGGTTGGGAATATTGGATATTGGATAGTAGGTATTGGTCACTGGCACGCCAGTATCGAATAGCCAATATCCAATATCTATTTTCACACCTACGGACGATCCAGCTTCAACACCTCGTTGACCTTTTGCACAATCACCGGAGCGTGTTCTTCCCAGGTGGTTTCGCCTTCCCAGATCAGGTCGATCTCGTTGCGGAAGATGTCGTTGGCTTCGGTGAAGCGGGTGTTCTGGGGCATGGGGAACGGCTCGATGCCGGCGGTGAGCAAGGCATCGGCGATGCCGTACATCTTGTTAACTTCGTTGACCTTTTCGTCGGTCCAGGCAGATTTGTGGCCGTTGGGCTGGAGTTTGCCTTCCAACACCATCAACACACCGGCTTCACCCGACGAGAAGAGCTTGAGCAATTCATAGGCTTGCTCTGGGTTGGCAGTCTTGGTGCCGATCATGTGCTGGTTACCAGAGTAGCAGGTGCCCTGGCGTCCTTCGGGGCCAACCGGCAGTGGCACAGCGTCCATCTCGAACTTGCCGTCGATCTGGCTCAGGAAGGTGGCAACACTGCCCACAATGCTGGCATGGGTGGCGTTGAGACCCGCGACAAAGATATTACCCGCTGCGTTCTCAATATAATCAGCCTTGCGTGGCGCAATCTTGTCATTCAATAGACTGAGATGCCAATTGGTAATTTCGCCGTGCAGAGGTTGATCATAGGTAAGCTGAGTGCCTTCTTCATTCATGACCCAGCCATCTTTAGAAGCCGGATCACCAAAGGAGCGCGCCGTATTGCTGTAATAATGGAGGACATTCATGGAATCGAAGCTCATACCGAAGATGCCATTGTCGGGATCGGCGGCAGCACGTGCCAGATCGTCCCAATCTTGCATGGTCCAGCCGATTTGAGGCAGGGGCAGCCCTTTTTCTTCGAGCAGGGTTTTGTTGTAGTTGACGGCAATATTGCCACCAGGATGCACAACGCCTGGAATGCTGAAGTTCTTGCCATCCAGCGTATTACCCGCCATCACGCTGGGATAGATGTCCTCAAAGTCGGGCAGCGGATCCGACGCCATCATATCGTCGAGTTCCATGTAGATGCCCTTGAGGTAGTTGATAAAGAGCCAGCGATGGTGGCCGTAGAGCAAGTCGGGGAGCGTGTTGGAAATGAAGCCAGTTTGTGATTTGGTTTCAATTTCGGTGTAGATGGTCTCCTCGATCTGCACTTCCACGCCACTCTCGTCTTGATAGCGCTTTGCCATGATAATCGGCATCGCAGCCTGGCCGTCTGGCGGAACCTGGACGCGCAGCACAACATCGGTGGCAGCGGGTGCGGCGCTCGATCCTGATGTGTCCGTGGTGGTGCTGGGGGCAGGCGCTGGCGTGGCACAGGCGGCCAACAACTGCATACTGGCAACGCCCAGGCCAGCAACGCCGATACCCTTCATAAAGCTGCGCCGTGAAATCTTCTTTTGGGACATAGGACTCTCCTCTAAACTGTGAATGAATGAAGCGGGAATACGAGATAATAGCGCAAATGGTTGTCGATATAGCCTCCTCAAATGAATCGGTGTGGCAGGATTGACACAATCATGAAAACAGCCTGTGGGTTAGCCTTTGATCCCCGACATCACAATCCCCTGGACAAAGAAGCGTTGTCCCAGGAAGAAGAGCACAATCATGGGAATCATCGACAGAATACAGGCAGCCATCAACAAGTGTTGGAGGGGTTCGCCGCCCACTTCGGGCGAGGTGTTGAAGAAGTTCAACCCCACGGCGATGGTGAACTTATCGGGAGAGTTCAAATAGATGAGCGGTCCCAAAAAGTCGCTCCACGTGGCAATAATCGTGATAATCGCCAGCGTCGCCAAAATAGGCTTGCACAGTGGCAACAAGATCGACCAAAAGATGCGGAAGTAGCCGGCACCGTCGATGAGGGCGGCTTCGTCCAGATCCATGGGCAACGAAAGGAAGAATTGACGCATGAGGAAAATGGCAAAGGCCCCACCGCCAAACCGATCGGGAACCCAGAGCGGCTTGAGGGTGTTGATCCAGCCCAGTTTATAAAAGAGTACAAACTGCGGGATCAGCGTCACCTCGGCGGGCAACATCATGGTTGCCAGGGTGATAATAAAGAGGGTGTCACGTCCGCGATATTGGAAACGGGCAAACGAATAGGCCACCAACGAGGCTGTAATCAACGTGCCAGTCGTGGCAAAAATGACGATGAAGGTCGAGTTCCCAAGCCACGTCGTCACGGGGATACGCGGCACGGCCAGCACACGGGCGTAATTTCCCCATTGAAAAGGATCGGGGAAAATGATAGGCGGAAACGCGGCCATTTGCGCCGCAGTTTTCAACGAGGACATCAAGGTCCAGAACACCGGAAAGCCAAACATGATACAGAGCAGAATCACGAAAGCGTAGAGCAGGAGCCGCCCCACCTGCGGTTGATCGGATCGTCGATTGTCAAGATTTTGGGTAATCGTCTGCTGTGCCATGGGCTACTGCTCGCTTTCGTAATGGACCCAGCGCCGCGAGTAGCGCACCTGGATAAAGGTAAATGTCATGAGGATGATTGCCAACACCCAGGCCAGCGCGCTGCCATAGCCCAGCCGGAAGTAGCCAAAGGCTTGGGTATAGATGTGCAGCGCAAAAAACCAGGTGGCATAGGACGGTCCACCCTGGGTGGCGACCCAGGCTGTGGTAAAGACCTTGAGCGCGCCGATGACGCCGAGCACCAGATTGAAGAAGATGGTCGGTGTCAACAGCGGCAGCGTCACATGGCGGAATTTGGTCCAGGCGCTGGCCCCGTCCATCATCGCCGCTTCGTAGAGTTCTTTGGGTACGCCTTGCAAGCCGGCCAGAAAGATCAACATGGTGTTGCCGCCCACGGCTGCCCACACGTTGATCATAATCACCGTATAGAGCGCCGAACTGCGCGAGGTGAGCCAATCGGGCGGGTTTTGGACGCCCATATCACGCAGGAAGGTGTTGATGGGGCCGACTTTGGGCTGCAAGAGGTAGATCCACAGCACAGCCAGGGCCACAGCAGGGATCAAATGGGGCACAAAGAAGACAGTCCGGTAGATATTGGTGCCTTTAAGCTTTTGGTTGAGCATCACCGCCAGCAACAGCGCGCCCACAATGCTCAGCGGCACAAAGATTACGGCAAAGCTAAAGGTGCGTCCCAACGATGTCCAAAAGAGGTCATCGGCAGTGAAGGCCCGCACATAATTGGCAAGACCCACAAAGTTGGTTGTGCCAATGATCTCATAGTCAGTAAAGCCATAATACATCGAGGCCACAATTGGTCCGCCCCAGAAGACAATTAACCCGATAATCCAGGGCAGGGCGAAGAGATAGCCAAACAGGGCACGGCGCGCCTGATACTGTGTGCGCACCCCCACGATACGCGCCAGCAGCGAAGGCTTGCGGGCGGCAGGCATCGGCAATTGTGTTTCTTGTCGGGCAACGGCCATGGTTTCCTCCTCATCTCAATACCGATCATGAGATGTCAAAATTTTATTTTCATGTCAATTATCTTCATGAAGTGGTGGATTGAAGAGCCAGGCACGCTCAATTCCTGCCACTCGATCAAAATCAGTATCATCAGATGCGACAATAGAAACATTTAAGCGTTGCATAATCGCAATATGTAAAGCATCTCGTGGTAGAACGTTGAACATCAAAACATTGTCCATCATCTGTTCACCATCGCCTCGATCTACTCCAACAACATGAAGATGGGGTAGGGTTATAAACTGACGAATACTGCTCCGTACTATCGCGCCGTGCTCTTCTAGGGCACCAGATAAATCTTTGCGAAGAACACTCAGGGGATGCTCGTCTGTTACCTCCTTAATCTGAGCCAAAAGGAGCCGATAAAAGAGTTCATCCAATACTGGAACACCAATAAACGCTTCAATCTCCCCTTGCACCATGCGAGTTAAGAAACCTCGAATGGTCGAAATGTGGACAGGGTCAGAACGCAAGTACATGTATATGACATTGGTGTCCACATAAACTCCACCGGAAGGAAGCTCAGCGAGCTTCATACAGCCCACCAACTTTCAGCCCAAAATCGTAGTCAGAGGCAGACTCTTCGCCCAAACTGCCTGCGAGTTGATCCAGAAGTTGTTGTGGATCTGTCGGCAATTCTGGCAAAATACGAATTTCGCCAGGCTGGATTAGAAGTCGTAGTCGCCCATGTAACCCAGCCTGCTTGAGCACAGCATGATTCAGATGCAGATCATCATCGACAAGAACCTCTATTTCCAAAACCATGTCTGTTTTTCCCTTTCAAAAATCGCTCAGGGTCACCGCTGCGGCAACACCCAATAGGCGGGTGGCGCATCCGGCCATTCGGGCATACCCAGCCCTGTGGGGTCGTACACAATTTCTCCGGCGCGCACGGTGAGCGCGCACTCCAGCTTTTTATCGCCGCCCATCCGGGCCTTGCCACAATCCACAAATCCAAACTCACCTTCGTGCATCTTCAACACCGCCACATCCGCCCCGGCCCCCACGGAAAGATGACCGAGTTCGGGGTGTCCGATCTCGTTGGCCGGGTTGATCGTCGAAAGACGGATCACCTCGGTCAGCGGCACGCCAATGTTGAGAATCTTGTTCATGGTCGTGATCATATCCACCACCACGCCGTGAATATTGCGCGTGTGCAGATCCGTGCTGATGGAATCGGGCACAAAGCCGTTTTGGATGGCGGGCACGGCGTTGCGGAACCAGAAGCTGCCTGCACCATGACCCACATCAAAGATGATACCCCGCTCCCGCGCCTCAAACAGATGCTTCTCGGGCTGGCCGTTGGCATCCACCACAGGGAATTGCTGGGCGAAAACATGGGTGTGAATATCACCCGGCTGCATCTTCTCCAAGATTAATTCGGGATAGGTACGTTCGGGCCGCGGCCAGAAGTCCACCATGAGCGGTTTGCCACACAGCTTGCTGGCCGCCACGCCCCGATCTACGGCGGCCCAGGGTGTGTGCAGCTCGTCATAAGGGTTGTGCGTCCGATAGTGGGCGGTCTTGATGCCCACACAGATGTCGGGATAGGCCAGCACAATCGAGGCCGCCAGTTCAGGGTCCATGTTGCGCGGGTCTTGCTCGAAATCGCCGATCATGCCCTGATCGACAATGTTGATGTAGGCAAAGATGCGCGTCTTGGAGAGGTCGATGACAGTGCGTTTGAAATGCAAAAAGTGACGTGCGCCCGCCGTGCCTGTGTCCACCATTGTGGTCACGCCAGAGCGGAACGAGTGCGAATCGGCCATGACGCTCAGGCCTTCCGGCTCGCGTGTGTGATAGACATGCACGTGAATATCAATCAGCCCTGGCGTCACATAATGGCCGCTCACATCAACAACACGGTCGGCCAAAGCGGGATCAATATCCGCAGCCACGGCGGCAATCATGCCATTGGCAATGGCAACGTCCATACGTCCATCCACGCCATTCTTTGGGCAAATGGTATGACCATTCTTCAGAAGGAGATCGTAGTGTGGTCCTTCGCTCATAGGATTTTTCGTCAATCTTTACTGGTGTAGGTTGTTGATACAGAGATAGCACGCGCATAGGGCTGCTCTCTGCTGATAGCGCTGGCTAGTGCTGTGCAAAAAATGAGGACTACTGAAGTGACTTTTGGTAAAGCGCCGTGCCGTAGAATTCGTAGGATGCGGCTCGGTCGGGAACGTCTACCACGTGGACGGTGAAGCGGGCGGGTAGGCCATTCTCAGGACAATGTTCTTTGAAAAAGTTGCCATAGGCTCTGCGATAGGCTTGGCGCAGACGTTCTTGTTCCTTACTATACCCTTCTGGGTCCACAAGTGGATTGGGGGACTTGGGCTGACACCCGAAGGCGTGAATTTCAGTGAAATCCACGTTCGCAATGCTATCACAGATACCCGCATCCCGCAACCACTTTTCCCAGCACTGAAAGACCAGGGGGATCTCTTTGTCCGGGTCCATGGTGACCAACTCATCCAGCCCCAGCACGCCTTTGGCCGAATAGCCACCGGTTAGCCCGGCAAAATGAATCTTCAAATCGCCGTCGGGTAATTCTTCCGTCACCAAATTGGAAAGCACTGGTTCATCGCCTTCGTAGTAATAGGTGATCTTTCCACGTTTTTTGACCTGAAAAGCCATGAGTTTCTCCTCTGTTGTTGAGATGTAACGATACAGGTGCGCCGCACCCTTGACCTGTATAGATATGTTGAGAGTAGAGAGTAGGCGAGTGGAGGCGAGGTAAAATCTCCCAATCCCCCAATCGCTTATCTGTACCCCCCATTTTGATACCGTTCGCACTGCTGCTACCATTGTAGCCACGGTTGCGTAGAGAAGCAACCGTGCAACCTGCTATAAAACATGCTCTAGTTTTATAGCCAATCCACCCCACGAAAGGATCGGCGTTGATCATCCGCGTTGCCATTGCTGCCCTCACCCACGAATCCAACACCTTTGCTGCCTTCCCCACCACGCTGGACGATTTTTCTATTCACCGCGGCGAGGAAGTCATCGCCCACTATCGCCCCACTTTCCACGAGGTGGCAGGCTACATTGCCGCCGCCGATGAGTTTGATTTCGACATTGTACCGTTGCTGTCTGCCAACGCTACCCCCGCCGGCGCGCTGACCCAGGAAGCCTATGAAACGCTCACCGCCGAACTGTTGGAAGGGCTGCGCCGGGCCGGTCCGCTGGATGGACTGCTGTTGGCACTCCACGGCGCAATGGTGGCCGAGGATTTCCCCCAGGCCGACGCCGAGACTGTGCGCCGTGTGCGCACGCTGATGGGGCCAGACTTTCCGATTGTCGTCACGCACGATTACCACGGCAACGTACCGGAGTCGCTGGTGCCGCGATGCCACGGCGCTGGTGATTTACAAGACCAATCCGCACATTGACCAGCGCGAGCGTGGCATTCAGGCTGCCGAAATCCTGGCGCGCACCATCCGCGGCGATGTCAAGCCGACGATGGCAATTGCCAAGCCCCAAGTACTTTTTAACATCGCCTTTCACAACACCAGCAAGCCGCCCATGCAGCCCCTCATGCAGGCCGCGATTGCCCTGGAATCGCAGCCGGGCATCCTGGCCTGTAGCATTGCCGCAGGCTATCAATACGCCGATGTACCCGCCATGGGGCCGTCGATTGTGGTGGTGACGGACAACGATCCCGAACTGGCGCAGCGCGAAGCGGATCGGCTGGGCGAGATGATGTGGAAAGTGCGCGACGATTTGCTGCCCCAGGTTCCCGGCCCGGCAGAGGCAGTGCGGCTGGCGATGGAAAGCCGGGAAACACCCATAGCGCTCTTTGAATTAGGCGACAATATTGGCGGCGGCAGCGCCGGCGATGCGACTTTTCTGCTGGCCGAACTCATGCGTCAGGGCGCGCAAGATTGGGTGGTGGCGATCTATGATCCCGCCGCGGCGGAGGCGTGTGCCAGGGCGGGGATTGGGGCGTCGGTTTCGCTGGCGGTGGGCGGCAAAACCGACGATGATCATGGCGCGCCGGTGGCGATCCACGGCACGGTGCGCACGCTGAGCGATGGCCGCTATGAAGAGCGCGAGCGGCGGCATGGGGGCGCACGTTTTATTGATCAAGGACTATCCGCCGTGGTGACCGTGCAAAACCAAGGGGGCGAACCGACGGGGCTGCTGCTGCTCAACAGCCGCCGCACCACCCCGTTCAGCATCCACCAACTGACCTCGGTGGGCATCTATCCGCAGCATCAACGCATCCTTGTGGCAAAGGGAGCCGTAGCCCCACGCGCCGCCTATGAACCGGTCTGCGCCCGTATCATCGAAGTGGACACTGGCGGGGCGACCGCGATTAGCCGCGGGCCAGAGCAATATTCATTGGCGCGACGAGAATTGTATGAGTGGCAGTCTCCAAAGTAGTAAAACATGATACGTGAAACATGGTGTGTGACGAGCTTTCACGCATCATGTTTCACGTTTTATTCAGGTCAAATCTCACATTTTTATCACTCAAGCAATGCAGGAGGCTACTCGTGAAAATCACAGACTTGGAAGTACTGCTCATGCAGGCGCACGTGGAGCCGCACAACAACTGGCTCTTTGTGCGCATTCACACGGATAGCGGCATCACCGGCATCGGCGAGGGCAGTTTACAGTACAAAGACGCCGCGCTCACGGCGGAATTGGAGAACTTTGGCCGCTATCTGCGCGGCAAAGATCCATTTCAAATCGAGGAGATCTGGACATCGCTGCATCGCCGTGTCACCTGGACGGGTGGCGCGGTCACCATCAGCGCGATTAGCGCCATCGACCTTGCCCTGTGGGACATCAAAGGCAAGGCACTGGGCGTACCTGTCTATGAGTTAATCGGCGGCAAGGTGCGCGACCGTGTGCCGCTCTATGCCAACGGTTGGTTTAGCGGGGATCGTCCCAGCGCGCATGGTCCCCAAGGCGGGGATGACGGCGAAGCGGCGTGGTATGCGGCCCGCGCCAAAGATGTGGTGGCACAGGGCTATCGCTGTTTGAAACTCTATCCCTTTGGCGGGGAGCAGGTGATCACACCGGAGCGCATCGAGCGCGGGGTGGGGCTGGTGCGGGCTGTGCGCGAGGCCGTGGGGCCGCACATTGAGATTGCCGTGGATGTGCGCGCCCGTCTCAACCCCTGGAGTGCGCGGCGGGTGGCCCACCAGTTGGAACCGCTCAATATCGCCTGGCTGGAAGAGCCAATTCTCTTTGACAACGCCGATACCATGGCCGAGTTTGCCCGCTCCGTGCGTGTGCCAGTCGCCACCGGCGAGCAACTTTACACACGTTGGGAGTTCCGCGCCCTGTTGGAACAGAACGCCGTGGGCATCATCCAGCCCGACATCTGCCACGCGGGCGGCTTCTCTGAGTTGCGCAAAATCGCGGCTATGGCCGAGACCTACTATGTGACCCTGGCCCCGCACAACTCCAACGGGCCGATCTCCACGGTTGCCAGCCTGCACCTGGACATGGCGATCAACAACTGTCACATGCAGGAGCTTTTCCTCAACTCGCTGGATTTGTATCAGCAAGTGCTGACCCATCCGCTGGTCATCGCCGATGGCTATGGCGCGCCCCCGGCTGGCCCTGGCTGGGGCACGGATCTGGACGATGCCGTGATCGCCCAACATCCGCCGTCCGCCTTCACGCCGGTGGATTCGGAGCCGTATTTGCGCTTTTGAGGTGATTTCCATTTACTCTCGTGTAGTAGGGACAGGAACGCAAACACTTTTCAAGACAGGGAGATACTCTTAGGTCTGCAAAGAATGTTTCAGATTTGTCGGGCGAGACAGTATGAGTCACGTTTATACACAGGAGCGAGTACGGGACAAAAATCCGAAAACCCCACCTATGGAAGAGCGCTGTGGTCCCCTCTCCGTTAGCAAATGCACATCAATGGATTACAGCCATCAACTGACACCCCCGGAAGTGTCTAGGTTCCGTTGACATTTGACCAGAAGAGGCAAAGTTGTTAGTCTGGTAGAATGAGTACAAGAAAAATGACAAACAAAGAGTGGCGAAAAATCATCGGATTTTTGAGGTCGCATAAGAGAGCGTACGTGGGCAAGCAAGCCGAGTGCCGACGATTCATCGAGGGAGTGCACTGGATACTGCGTACAGGAGCGCAGTGGCGAGAGCTACCGACAGACTTTGGCAACTGGAATAGTGTCTACAAACGATTTGCCCGCTGGGAAGAGAATGGCGTGTGGCAAGCGCTGTTTGAGCATGTGGCCGACGATGCCGATATGGAGCATGTGATGCCCGATGGGAGCGTGATTCGCGCCCACATGTGTGCAGCGGGCGGGTCAAAAAAAACGGTCCGCAGTCAGAACAAGCCCTAGGCAAGAGCAAAGGCGGCTTTGGCACCAAGATTCACATGCTGGTCGACGCTTTGGGCAATCCCTTGCGTTTTATCCTCACCGGCGGTGAACGACACGAGATCTCCCAAGCGCACGACCTACTCCAAGGCTTTGCGTTTAAGGCAGTCATTGCTGACAAGGGCTACGACGCCGACCCGTTGCGCCAGACCATTGCTGACCAACAGGCACAAGTTGTCATCCCGCCACGCTCTAACCGCACCGTCCTCTATGAGTATGATGAACATTTGTATCGAGAGCGCCATCTGGTTGAGTGTGCCTTTAACAAACTCAAGTGGTTCCGTCGCATCGCCACTCGTTATGACAAGCTAGCCTCTCGTTACCTCGCTTTCCTTCACTTTGCCAGTACCCTTCTCTGGCTTCGATGAAATGTCAACGGAACCTAGATTGAGCGCATAGGATTCCATAAAAATGATGGAGCATATATTCACCAATGCTAAATTGCTCACCAATGACAAAGCAACGCCAGATGTGGCGTCGCTCTTGTAGAATATTTAGAACTATCTTCCTCTCATTCTTTACCTCCCACTCAAAAATATCATAGTCTCCTGTCAAATCGATGTAAAAGAAGAAGTAGAGCCAACTAACGAATGGCTATTTACCTGCGGCGGTGAGCGGCTTTTTACTCTACAACTCTTGCTCTGTTGTCCTGCAATAGGTGTGTCATGGCTGCTCCCTTGTGTGCAGAAAGGTTTGGTTATCAGTATCAGAAGCCAATCCAGTTCCAGCAACTCTACCGATGGGAAATGGGTAATACTGGGTACTATTGTACTCACTGTTGAAGAGGTCGGGTGTGCCAAATCGTGCATGGATTACTCCTTTCGGGTTACAAGTTTAAGCCGGGGCGACAGTAACTAAGAATAGTAGGAAAACGAGAATGGTTACGAATGCCAGACCACCGCACCCACTCTTAGAATCCTGCTCTTTCCGCTAAAAAGCGAGAATCAAAGTTAGTCAAGTGAGTAGACAATCTCCGTGAAGGCGGCAGATAGACCAGCACTCTTTCATATTTCTCCTGTTCCTGGAATTGGATGGGGAGAGACGCGCTTGGAGCTACTGGAAAAGAGCATGACGACGATTGCGACGATGAGAAGTAGAGCAAATCATTCATTAGATGCCTCCGGTGCCTGTGGGTAATTTTCTGAACTGTCCACAGTATGACATGAAATGGACGGGGGCGAGCGTGCAGGTAGGCCACAGAAATCTTGTATTGTGCCGCCAGCTTGCGCTCAGAAATCTTACATAAGTCTCACATCGCATCAATCGGGAATCCCTGACGGGGAATAAAATGAAAGAGCAGGCGATGTGCCTGCTCTCGAAAGATCGCAAAAGAGGTTTATTTCAAAAAGGAGGCTATTCCCAACGCAAGAGGCGCAGTATCCCTCCAAACGCAATACGTCGGGGTAGAGGGCTTTGTCGAGACTTCGCAGTAGGGAGAGCGGACGTCAGTTCGGCCTGTCACACGCAGGGTGAGTAGGGTACAGCCGCCTGCACACCAGTAGCGCCACGGTCCATCCCGACAACCTTCTTTCTCAGTCACAGAAAGGTTAGAAAGCGTCGCATCATGAAGCCGGATCTCGGTCAGGGGATCGTCCACCAGCACATTGGTGAGCGGGCGTTCGATCTCCATTTGGCAGGCCGACACCCACCCCTCTAATCGATCGTCCGGGTAGCTATGGCCTGCGCCACAGGCGCGAGCATGGGGTTCGTGGAAAGCGCTGCAATCCACCATACTGTCGATGAGACGGCGGCGGGGCAGGCGCTTGCTGGATCTGGCGCGGAAAGCGTCTTGCATCCCAGCAATCAGTCGCTGATTACTTGTACGCAGCGCCGCAGGTGCCACCGTACAGGTGTGATCCCGGTAGAAGTTGAATTAAAGGCAAGATCTCTGTCCAGGGCGAAGGCTACAGTCTCGCGGATATATTCGGCGCTCTGGGCTGTCACGGTGATAGACAGGAAGGGCGAAACGCCCACGGACAGCGCCCAATCGATGCCTCGCTGCACGTGGGTAAAGCTGCCCCGCCCGTTCACGAAGGGGCGTTGCTGATCGTGGACCTCGCCGACGCCGTCGAGTGAGATGGCGAGGCGGAATCTGTTCATCGCGCAGAGTGCCGGCGTCGACCGGGTCAAGGCTACGCCATTGCTCAGCACCACCTCGCGCAGCTCCACATTGTGTAGCCGGGCCGTACCTTGGGCATGGGTGTGAGAGCAACTTCACCAGCGAGAAATTGAGGGTAGCTTCGCCCCCGGCGTATTTGAGCTTAACCGCCTGAAATCCGTTGCGCAGCGCCGACCGAAAGATTACGTCTACGGCGTCCCGGCAGTCTCCTGAGCCATCGGCTCCGCCGTTTTATCCACGTAGCGATCAGGTGCAGCGCAGGTTGCAGGCATTGGTAGTGTACAGCACGAGGCTGTCAATGTACGCAATCGGTTTGCGCGCAACGGCGGTGATGGGAATATCTGCCGGACGCAGCAAATATAACTCAATCAAGTGCTGCGCCGTGTGGGCTGCATCTGCGGACGCATCGAGCGTCCTGGATTGGGCAAACCCATCCAAAACGGCATGGGCTGCTCAGGTTCCATTACAACAACCCGCGCAGCCGACAGGTTAAAAACGAGCACATGTTCACTGTCCAGTGGACTTTGATGGAGCGCCGGGGCGATTTGCCAGCGGCTGGCGATGTGAGGTTCGATGTATGGTGGTGCGATCAGGGAGAAGACCACCATCCGGGCAGGAGCAATCGGTATTGAAGTATTCAGTTCTAGAACTTATATAAACTCTGGGAGGCGTAATCATGCAATATCCTCAATCTGCAATGTAATCAATCCAGTGAAATGCTGTAGTTTGCAAAGGAACTACAATCAGCTACTCATACCACAACGCACGTCGTTGCAGGAAAGCTTGCATTTCGGAACCGGAACCTTCATCCATACTACTTTGAACATGGTACGTCTGCTCCATGTCCAAAACCGCATTCATGACTGTGACTAATTCGTATTTCCGTAGTCGTTTAATTCAATCATCAATCTGCGGATTTAGCACGAATGAGGCCTTGATGTTCTTTGCTATAAAGGACACTGTACTGCAATCCTAGTGCGAAATGTCGAACGGCACCGCGTAGAGCCACGTTTGCGTCATCAACCATAGTTCGTCTCTTATAGTCTTCAAAGGCATCATAAAACCGAAAGCCACATCAAACATGGAGCTTGCCAAGTTGAGGCCAACAGCAACTGTCTGAGCTTTGCTTCTGGTTCAATATCGGGCTTACCTGTCCTGGAAATCAGGCGGTAGTTGGCTGGAATGGCTATGTTCGCCTCGCCAGAAGCCTCTTCTAGCAGAGTATTATTTCCAGCGTAGTATCCTAACCACGCTAGATTGACCAAGGCATCCACATAACGATGCTGAACTCAATTCCTTGCAAGCTCTGCAGCTTCTTGAAGAGCTTCAGCTGCCTGCTTGGCAAACTTATTGTTATCTTCATCTAATCCAGGATTACGTTTATGGAGATGTACCCAAATCTCGATATGCACATCCGACTTCAATGAGGGGCTTCAACGCGACGAATTCCTTCGCTTGTTTTTTCATGGAAGATTAATGCTGCTTTTTCGGCGCATTGGATAGCCTCTTTCAATTGTAAAACCTTCGTAGTTGGCTCTACGGTAAAAGCACCACTAAATAGACGTACTACTTCTGCAAGCAACCAAGGCAGACCCTGACCACGTTCATAGTGCAGCGTATTAAAAATCGTCAATGCTTGCTGTGAATATTGTATCGCTCTTCGAACGTGCCCCTTCACGAAAATCTATATGTGCTAATGTATTCATACTTAAGGCGCAGCCAATGTATATTGACATAGGCGTTGTTGGAGCTCAAGTGCATCTTGCACCAAGTCTCTGGCATCACTCCACTCGCCCAATTCGCTCATGGCAAAGCCAAGATCATTGAGAGTACGTGCCAACTCAATTTGCACATTAACTTCTCTCCATAAACGTGCTGCCCGTTTATAATGTCTACTGCGTTATGAATTTTCCCTTGGATACGGTACAAATAGCCTCGGACTCTATAGGCGAATGCGAGTGCGGCAGTACTTCGCCATCTTGGGATAAAGTCGTCAGGTATGACCCTCTTCGGTGTAGGGTCTTGCCAAATCAATGGCTTGACTCAGCAATCTATGTGCTTCATCAAAGTTGCCTGCTCCTCCTTGATAGACACGTGTATAAGCTTCCCAAGTATTTAACACTGATTCTAACGAGTTACCTGATGGGCATCTGTAAACAATCAAATCGTTCACTTCTTAATCTCTTACAAATCCTTAGCGTGCGATTGTAATGACCTGCAGCCCACTCACGTGCCACAGGCCGTCAGGGCAAGGAGGCCTTCAATCATTGTACGAAGAGGTTCCTTGTTTATATCCGATTGCGAAAAACGATCATATTCAGACCAGAATGTAAGTAATTCGGTTTGTAGTAGTGGAAATCTAGCAAGGTCTGTCCAGATAAAATCGCTACGCACATATACCGATAATAGCGACAAACCCACGCGGTCAGGATCAGATCTTCAGTGATAATACAGAATTTCTGTAAGCAGGAGATGTCGTTGTGTAACCTTTGCTGCAATTCCTGATATATCAATAACTTCACCTGTTCTATTGTGTGCTTGTGTATCAGAAGTATCTGACAAGATCTTGGTCAGCGAATGTCTTCCCGATAAGTTGAGGTAATAAATCTGTTAAATCTTGCTGTGTCTCAGAAAGCTTATTATGATAATACGATGTGATAATCTTATACGCATGGTCGATAGAAGGTGACCCTTCCATTCCGGCAAATATGTAAGTATCTAGCATTCGATAGACTTCATCATGTAAAAAGAAACGTCCATCAGAAAATCGCTTAACAAAAGATAACTTTTCGATCTGCTTCAACCGCTCCTCTGCTTCTTCTATTACGAGACGTCAAGAAGACTCTTAAACAACCTTGTATCTGCTCCTCTGGGAGTTTGTCCGAGAGCCCGAATTGCATCTCCAATCATAGGAGTCTCAATGAGACGGGTAACGTAGAATCTTTTCCAGTTCGACTTCAAACTCTCGGATGCGACTCAATATAGGCTTCGGCTTCCTTGGGCGAAGTGAGTAGCTCTTCAGAATATCCCCAGGGCGAGCAACGCTTAAGAAGTCCACGAGTAAGGCAAGTAGAATGGGTAAACCTTGTGCATAGTGATGAGCGACCAACTGCACATCTTCATCAAAGCGTGCCAATCGATTTAATATCTCAGCATCGATTTGGGCATGCAATCTGTGTCGGTAAACTGCATTGATTACAGCATTGAAAACTTCTAAGCTTTCGCTTGGTGTAAACGCAGGTATGTTAATTATCTGTACATCAACCCTATCTGCCGATCGATGTCCTCTATAAGTGTTTCGCCATTTAGACGAGTACCTATCGAGAAGAATTACATCTGCTCTAAATCCTCAAGTGTGCTGGTGAGCATTCGCCAAGACTCAGCCACTTCTTTCTATAAGGTGTTAATTCTAAACTATACAATACCCTCTCAGCTGTATCCAGAAGAATAAAAACCTTTTCTGTCTGTGCATGTTTGCGTAACTCCTCAGTAAATTCCTGTCTGAAAAACTTGAAGTTCTTCATAGAATTGTTCGCCAACACTTTGGAAGATACCCGCTATCCTGAATTTTTCTAGCATCTTTCCACGATTAACCGACAGATACCTCAGCTACTCAGAATCGGAAATAATATTTTTCCCAAACTGCCTTGACAAAACCATCAGGTGTATGGTTTTCAATATGATAAAAATCAATAATGCCTTGTACACCTCGAATACCAGAAAGTCCTTGAAACATCGCCATCGCCTCCTGCAGTAAACGTGTTTTCCCCAGATGCCTCCTTTCCCGAATTAAAAAATAACCGTGGGTTTACGAGAAGAATTCTGGAGAATCTTGCGAATCTGATGGAATGAAAAAAAATTCATTCAAAAAAAAAAAAAAAAAAAAAAAAAAAATTTTTTTTTTTTTTTTTTTTTTTGTATTTTTTTTTTTTTTTTTTTTTTTTTTTTTTTTTTTATGATGAAGAAGATCCGGACACGACCATGACGGCACGCCCGGTCCCAAGCCCCAGCCCCGCGCCCCCTTCGCGGCGGCTTTCCTCATCCGCCTGGACAAGAACTTCACCGTCATGTCCAAGCTACGGGAATACCTGTGCGAGCATCCGGCCCTGGTCTGGCTGTTGGGCTTTCCCCTCGTCGCCTCCGACGCCTACGCCTGGGGCTTCGATGTGGAAGCGTCGCTGCCCGACGTGCGCCACTTCAACCGCGTGTTGCGCACGTTGCGCCCCGAGCAGACGGCGTTTCTGCTGAAGGGCACGGTGCAATTGCTGGCTCACGAAGTGGCCGACCTGCCAGACGCAGCCCAACTGCCCCTCTTCGGCGACGAGATTTCGCTGGACACCAAGCACATCCTGGCCTGGGTCAGAGAGAACAACCCCAAAGAGTTCGTCCCCGACCGCTTCGATAAGACCCAACAGCCCAAAGGCGACCCCGACTGCAAACTCGGCTGTAAGAAGAAGCGCAACCTCGCCACCCACGACCCCGATGCAGAGAAAGCCCCCACCCAGGAGGGGATGCCCGCCAGCACCGTCGAAATCGGCGACTATTATTGGGGCTACGCCTCGGGCGTCGTCGCCACCCAGCATGGCAACTGGGGTGAGTTCGTCCTGGCCGAACTGACGCAAACCTTCGACCACAGCGACCCAAGCTACTTCCCGCCTCTCATGGCGCAGACCACAGAGAATCTGGGGCACACCCCGCGCTTCGGTGCGCTGGATGCCGCCTTTGATGCGTTCTACGTCTACGATGCCTTCCATGAGGCCGGAGGCTTTGCCGCTGTCCCCTACGCCGGTCGCCACGACCACAAGAAAGCATTCAATGAACATGGGCTGCCCCTTTGCGCTGCCGGGCTGCCCATGCCGCTGAAGAACACCTTCTTCAAGCAGTCCCACTGCCTGGTCCCCCACCCAGTGGGACGCCACCCCTGTCCGCTGCTCTTTCCAGAGCCAACCGGCGAGACTTGCCCCATCGACCACAAGAACTGGCCCGCCGGTGGCTGTCTCACCACCATCGCTGTGGGGGCAGGGGCCAGAATCCGTCACCAACTTGACCGCCAAAGCGATGCCTACACCCGTCTCTACGCCCAGCGCACCGCCACGGAACGCATCAACAGCCAGGCCAAAGAGATGGGCATCGAAACGCCCAAACTGCGCAACCAGCACTCTATCGCTCGCATGAACACCTTGCGCTACGTGCTCATCAACTTGAAAGGACTTCAGCGCCTGCGCCGACGCAAAGCGGCACTCGCTTCACCTGTCTAACTTGTCACCGCCCAGCCTTTTTCTTTCATCCAGGTCTGGTTAGCAACCTCTGGCTCGGGGCCGACGACGATAGACACACCTTCAACGCTCTCCCTATCCTGCCTTTCCACAACGTCAGGCTTCTTCACGCTGCCCTCTTTTCCGACACTTCTGCATAAACCCCGGCTACTTCTCCCCCACAGCCCCTTCTTTTCTCCCTTTTGCCTCCCAGTCCATCCCCAACTCTCCATCCTCCCCTTCGCTTCCTCCCCTGCTCCCCTCACCGATTTTGCCCCGCTCGACCCACACACCTCCTCAATTCGTCCTACCCTCGAACAGCATGAGTTACTTGAGCTAAACCGCGACATAGAAAAGATGTTTGCTCACCGAATCCTTGTCCCGGGAGGATTCGAAGAGTTTGATTGGGAGGAAGTAGTCACTATCTCTCGTGCCATCTTGCCACCTCCAAGAAACTCTGATTTCCATTTGGGATACTGTCGTGCATAGTCTTGATAGAGAATCACTGCGCGTTGCATGTAACCTGCGCCACATGTTACTTTGACGATTCTGTAAGTATTGTTCGGCAACGTGGCGCACCGCCTCTGTGATGTGATAGGCTCCGTCTTCCCAGTGGGCGAGGTGAGCGGCTGTCAGCCGATCCCGAATTTCGCGCACGTCTTGCTGGGATATCTGCGCTTCTAGCAGTTTCGCCTGTTCAACGTTGCCGATCCGATACGTAGCAATAAAGGGGGGAATCTCCTCTTCACGAAATCCATCGAGTATACAGAGGGCTTCAACAGACTCACGGGCCTTTCGTTTTTCCTCATGCGACGCAAAGACGTCCAAAAGCTCATCGAGGGTTTTGTCCAAGTACCTCCATTGGATCCGCTGCCAGGGTTAATCTGGCCGTGGTTCCTGGGTAACCGCCCCCCAGCCGGTAGATTTCCCCTATACGCGCTGCTTTCGATGCATCTAATCTTTTTATCTGTGTTTCTGTTTTTACATCACCAAAGGGAGGCAGTTCCTTTGCCTTCACATAGATACGTAGCTGTTGGGACTCCCAAATATACATGGGCGGGCGTCCACTGATAACGAGCAAGACCTGTTCCAGTTCGGCCACAGGAGCCAGGAAATAACGTTCGAGCAGCTTAAGAAAATCCCAACTCACTTCGGCTACTGAATCAAAGATCAGCACAATGATCTGAGAGGGAGCGCGCTGACGCAGGTTTTCTACCATCCAACCAATCTGCTCGCGCGGTGTTGCATCCGCTGGGTTAGGGGCGTTCAGTCGCTTGAGCGTCCAGCGTAAAATCTCCCCTAATGCCGCTTCATGTTGTCCGGCGTTGCAACCAGATCACGCTGCTCATCTGCTAATATCCATTCGTCTTCGAGCCGTTCATTCTGGTCACGGGGGGGATCCAAACAATAGAGAAGTGAAAAGATTTCATGCACTTTTGCTTGCGCAACTTCAGGCAAAAGTGTTCTCTTTATGTAGAGACATAACCAGGTTTTGCCGGACCCGCGCACCCGTATATACGACCGTGCGATCCGCGCGGGAATTTCCTTGATTAAATTTCTCCATAATTTCGCGTACAGGGTTTAACCTCTTCGCGATCGACAAAGAGATCCTCATCATATGCGGGAGGATCTTTCCGGTAAGCAAGGATCGGACTAGAGGTCTTCATTGTTCTATCTCCTGATCAATATCATTCATAATTTTCATGGAAAATAAGAGAGAAAGGTCGGCCATTGCCTTACCTTCTGTCGTTTTGATGCGGAGCGGAGGAATCTGTAGAATACCAGTGAATTGCCGATTGGATGTCAGTCTCATCCAGGGGCGCGGAATTAGGCTGGGTGCGAACACCCCACGCACCGAGGGCACGCCGCAGCAACACGAGCACTTCCCTAGGGAGGGGACGTGCGTGTTGCACGATCATCGTTTCAACATCGCGTAGACCAGGACTGCTATAGGCGTCTAGACTGCCGGCGCTTCCCTGAGTGCCCACGTAGATGCGGCGTCGCAACATGGCCGCCGACGTTCCGGCGTCCAGCGCAGTTCGGCTGTCTGAAACGGCGCAATGACTTCGGGGTAATCATCTTCCAGCAGGCTGCGCCACTCGCTGGGCAAAAAAGCTTTAATATAAACCTGAGCAGATGCCCAGGCCTCGGCGTGACGTAAATACCAGGACAACCAGCGATTAGCCACCTCAGGAGCGTGAAAGGTATCGGGAAATCCATCCAGACCGTCAAAGAGAAGAAAATAGGACCAAACCCAAGTTGATTCTCGGATCACAGATTGTAACCGCTCCCCAGAGCACGGCGGGATGCTTTGGATGGCAGGAAAAGCACGCGGTCGGAATCTGGCGCAGAGCGGCAGAGCTGCGCCGATCAATCGGCGGAAGGCGGTTCCGTCACCTGATAAGCTCGATCCAGACGGTCCACCAACGCCACCGGCGAACGATCTCCCTCTAAGATGGCAATCCAGCGGGCCAGGGGTGTGGGAAGCAACGCATCCAGCAGAGAAACGATCTCCTGGGCAGCCGTCCTGTCCAGGCGCAAAAATCGTTCAGGCCGATAGGCCAGCCCCAACAGCAACGGGCACGCAGCAGAACGGCACACCAGATGCAAATAGAGCTTCGTCAGATGGGTCTTGATAGGCAAGGATGTGAGGAGGAATACAGGAGATCGGGAATGGGTGAGGGCCGCCAACGCCGAGCCAGCACGAACGGATGGTGTAGACCCGCATTGCAGTCTTACCACCACCGCCAGGCGCAAACACCAGAGATGGTGAGAGCGCCCAGGCGATGGCAAGATCTCGAGTCCAACTAAATATTGGCCCAGGTGTGGATCACTGGACGCCTCTAAATAGCGAAATGGATCAAAAAAAAAGTCAAGGCGGTGGCAAAGAAAAGAGGCAATCTCATCCATCTCTTCCGGTGCCCGGCGCTGAGCCAGACCCGAATCTATCCAATCCATAGTATTTACAGCTTTCTGTAAGCGAAACAATTGACATTAGCATAAGTAAAGCACGGAAGTTACTTTCATTTTTCCTGAATTTGCCCTCACTTTTCTCACAACTCTCTTACATTTGTCTCACAGCATCGTGTAATGCCTTACCAGGCATAGTTCAGAATAATTGCCTTTCCCCGATCTGTGACAAGATAAATAGGGTTGCTGGGATCCAACTCGATTGCAGAACGCAAGCGAGAGTAGGTAGTATCGAACCAACTACGCCACGTGCCTGGATGTTCCCATGCCTTCGTCGCGTACTGAAAGAGGAACCGTGTCCAACTCCTGATAGGCCCGATAGTAGAGTTCGTCCCGGCTACAGCGCCGCCGTGGGTGCTCGTAGAGATAGCGCAGAAGCTTATAGGCTGTCGGCGGCACGTTGTCAATCTCGCCGTAGCCTACAAAAGCCCGGTTGTTGGCGAGATCGATGCGCAGTCGGGGTGCGTGGCGGCGGCGAACCTCATCCCATTCCGCTTCGCCCAGAAGATGCTGTTGACCTTGCGCCATGTATATATCAAAAAGAGGTCGGATCAACTCCACCAGCCGCGTGGCACATCCCCTCCATACTTCTCCAGCCAGCCGATAAATTTTGGGGCGTCGCACAGGTGGCTAATTGGAAAGAACTCCCGGCCACAGGCATAGGCCAGGCGGCTTTCCACCAGCCGGTG
The DNA here is from genome assembly GCA_963721725.1 of uncultured Chloroflexia bacterium. Classification (GTDB taxonomy): domain Bacteria; phylum Chloroflexota; class Anaerolineae; order Caldilineales; family Caldilineaceae; genus RI-153. The sequence continues at coordinate 5,138 of CAVRLX010000001.1, read as the reverse complement.
CAAATCTGCCTGAGACCATTGTAGACGATAGACATCTACCCGGCGGCGGGCCACGCTGCCGCTGGCAACAGGCCTGCTTCCAGCGCTGCTGGGGCCAGAAGTTTGAAAGAAAAACCACCCACTTCAAAAAGAGCAAGGGTAGAGAGCAAACTGTCGAAATATTTCGTAATCAACGTGCGATCCAACTCGATCCATCTCTCCAGACCATCAACCATCACCCAGACACCCGCAAAGCCCAGTCGTTGAATGATGTCCGCCAGATCGGCCAAAATAAACGTATCGGGACTTTCCGCACGATCACTTCGTCTACCGACTGATCCCACACTGAGCGCAGCCACACAACACCTTCTGGCGGCAGATCCTCTTCAAGACGGCCTCAGCCCATGCGGCGACTGTTTAAAAAAAAAAAAAAAAAGAAACATCAGGTTGAAGAAATAATCTGGTGGTGGTGGTGTTCTGGTTTCATCATCATCATCATGTTCAATGAACAGGTTCTGGTGGTGAGTGTTCAACTCCTGAAAAATTTCTGGCTGCTTCGCCAACAATTCATACCATGTTCTGACAGATGAATGTAATATCCAAGATAAATAGAGTTGTGGTAACAAGGGGCCATCACTGCCGACAGGAAATTCCTCCAGAGAGGCATGTTTTTAGAGAGTTCTGGCTTACGCATTTTTGCATAGCGGCTCGTAGCCAGAACGTGTGCGTCAATCGGATGGGGACATTGTACCACAACGAAACTGCCCTCGTTAGCAATAACATCCCACTCCCACTCATTCACCAGTTTTTCCTGATCTTCTGAAGTCTGAAATGGATTGTACTGTAGCTCAGCCATTTCCAACCATTGCTGCAGTTTTGAATCCGCCTGGATCGCATATTCTATGTTCTTATCACTTTCTTCCCACTCGTCGTGAAAGTTTCAGAGGTTGCTTAGCTCGCTATCAGCGCGAAGCTGGTTCAAATGACTATTTCGCAACAGCGAACGAAACGTTCTGTCCTGCTGACATAGGTAATAGATCCTTGCCGTTGTCCAGCTTGGACTCGTTGCAAACAAATTTTTGATGCTTACCACAAGTAAATCCCGTACATGAGCACTGTAACATCCCCACAATTTATAGAACGAAGCAAGCACATCCTTTACATCAACCTGATCTGGCGTGAAGATTGTTTTCTCTAGATAAGAAAATTGTGTTTGTTTACCAATATCCTGAAAACTTGTGATTTTGTAGAATTCTTGCAGAGCCTGCAATGAACGTCGTGCTCGAACACGGGTAGTAGCAGTCGAATCATTGAGTAGATCCTGTCCTATTTGACTTAACAGCCATTTCCAATCCGTTGCATATGCAATGAGCGTCTCACATGCCATTTCCAGTACGCGAAGGCGTACATGTGACCATTTCTCCTCTTTGGTTTGTTTCCACACCTCGCACACATGTTCCAGCGCTTCCAGAGTTTCATCCACGCTTTGAGGATGCAATCTGTCAATGCCGTCAATCAATTCTTTTTGTATTTCCTCTTGTCTTCTACTTTCCCGATCCTTCGCCACGCACTGTTCATCTTTGCGCTTCTTTTGTTCTTCACGCCGTTTCAACTCATCGTCCCAGATCCAGACTAGTATAGCCAGAATCAAAGCCAGCGCTTCAGCATGTGCAACCGTCTGCGAAAAGAATTCCTTGACAACCCCTACGTGAAGGTTAAAGGTAGAGAAAGCATCATAGAAAACGGCTGTTGCTAACACAGCAATGAAACCAAGAGCGAACTTATGAAGTCGTGGCAGTTCTCTGCACCACTGTCGGACACGTTGCCAACAAATCGAAAAATTTTCATGCTTGCAGTCCAGGCGAGACTATGGCAGCAATGGAGAAGGCAATGTTTGAGGATAGGCAGTTCTGCCGATAGTGTAACAGAAAGAGTGAAATGACAAAAGTGAAGTAAAACTCCTGCTCCTGGTCACGAATTTGAAACCTTCTTACACAGCCTCGTAACCCAAAAGTTATCTCGACCTCAATCACTAGCCACTCCGACTGCGGCATTGCCTCCTTTTAACGCAGGATACTCACAGAATCACCCACGACTTGACCGCAACCGTGTAGCATCATAAAATCGGCTGTCTTCCCTAAGCCCAAGCCTTCGACAAAGGCCATCTCACTGCGCCTTCCAGAATCTATCACCAAGAATGGAAGCCTCTTTACTCAACACCTACCCGATAGGAACAAGCCCGATGAAGCCAGCCCAGACCAGACAACCGTGGAAGATTCTACAAGGGATGGGAACGGTGGTGATGGCACTCTATTGTGATCCTGCTCGTCTTCGCTGCCATTCGCTTCGCCGACATGTTGCGCCAGCCACCACCGACGGACGCCTTTGCTGTGCGTTATGTAGAGCACCCCTGGGTCGTACTGTTGCACATTGTGCCGGGGCTGCTTTTCTCGTCCTTGTCCCGTTGCAATTTGTACAGCGCATTCGCCGACGGCATCTTCCCTTTCACCGCAGGCTGGGGCACGTCCTGGCGATCTGCGCTGCCATTAGCTGCTTCTTTGCGCTCGCAGCGGGCTTTCGTTTGCCGGCTTTCGGTGGCATCACCACCCAGGCTGCCACCCTCTTCTTCGGAACCATGTTTCTGTTTGCGCTGGCGAAGGCCATCCACCACATCCGCCACAAGCAGGTGTGCCTCCACAAGTGCGATTACAGAGCGCAAGCAAAACGATAGGGCCATCCACCACATCCGCCACAAGCAGGTGTACCTCCACAGGGAGTGGATGATCCGTATGGTCTCGCTGTCTATGGGGGTGGCGACCGTCCGCCTCGTCATCGGTCTCTTCGAGGCATTCTCGAATCTCGGTTTTGAACAAGTGTTTGGCACAGCTTTTTGGCTGGGGTTGGGGAGCAACCTGCTGGTGGCGGAGGTGTGGATCAACTATACACGCGTGACAGATCCGATAGACTCCATCTCCGCCTTAACTGCCAGCAGATAAAGGACAAAACGACTATGGATTCCTATATGAGGCATTCGTACTGATGGCCAGGCCTTCAGAAATAGCGTTGCCGTTGGCACGACCTGAATAATCCGTTTTGACGACCACGTCCACAAATTCGCTGCTACCTGCAAAGTGAGGAAGTAATGCCTAAATTTGCATTGTTTGATTCTGTAATTTTAACCGAAGCTGTACGTCTTTCAGACAAAGCATCCGCTTCGTCTGGGACACCCGGATCCGTAGTAGAGATTTTGGGAGGAGGTGAAGCCTACTTCGTTGAACTCTTTGGCGGCTGGGTAAGGTTGGGCGAAGAAGGGGAAACTGTGCCATCAAACGCCGCCGATCCCCTGGCCTTTTAAGAAACACTCGACGTAGTCACCGTGACAGCAGCACATATCAGACTTGCACAACCCCCTTCTGAAACCGTAGGGGGACAGGTTCAATTATTGACCATTGTAGAAGATCTGCCACCGTTGCTTGTGGCAGAGGTAATTGACTTTGTCCAGTTTCTTCATCAGAAACATCAGCACTAGAAAAAGGCTTCTTAGTGAATCCCCCTCTCCGCCTCAATCGCCAGCAGCCGGTTATACTTCGCCAGCCGCTCGGACTGTGTAATCGACCCCACTTTGATGTAATCCCCGGCCCAGCCGGTGGCAAGATCGGCCAGCCAGTTGTCTTCGGTTTCGCCGCTGCGGGCGCTGACCACCACCATCCATCCATCACTACGCGCAAGGCGATAGGCTTCGGCGGCTTCGCTGAGTGTGCCGATCTGGTTGACCTTGAGCAGCAGCGCGTTGGCAGCCTCTGCGCCAATCGCCTTTTGAATGCGCTGCGGATCGGTACAGAGCAGATCGTCGCCCAGCACGGCGGTCTTGCCCATGCGGCGGCGCAATTCGGTCCAGTGCGGCCAATCTTCCTCGGCCAGCCCATCTTCAATGCTCACCAGCGGATAACGCGCCGCCCACTCCAGCAGCAGATCCACCATGCCGTCGCCGCTCAGCGTCTGCCCGCGCAGATGGTATTGCCCCTCTTGATAAAAATGGCTGGAAGCGACATCTAATGCCAGTTTCACATCCTGCCCAGGCGTGTACCCGGCCCGCTCGATAGCCTCCACAGCCGCGGAGAGCATGGACTCGTCGCTCTCAAACGGCGGAGCCAGCCCTCCCTCGTCGGCGGTGAGGGCGCGCATACCAAAGCGTTCGTAGCTTAGCTTGGCCGCGGCTTGATAGACGGCATAGGTCACCGCCAGCCCTTCGGCGATGCTCTCGGTCTGGGGGACGACCAACACGTCTTGAATCGAGACCTGTCCCCCGGCATGTTTGCCGCCGCTGAACAAGTTGATCGTCAGACCGGGCAATTTTGGCTCACCCAGGCCCAATCAGATCGGCGAAGTGGCGATAGAGCGGCACACCGCGCTGTGCGGCATGAGCACGCGCAAAGGCCAGCGATACCGCCAGTAGTGCATTTGCGCCAAGATGCGATTTGTTGGGCGTGCCGTCCAGTTCCAAAAGGCGCGCATCCAGGCTGGACTGGTCCTCAAAAGCAACGCCACAGAGAGCCTCAGCCAGCACCGTGTTGACGTTGTTCACAGCATTGCGACAGCCCAGCCCGCCATAGCGAGCGGGATCGCCATCGCGCAGTTCCAGCGCCTCGGCGGAGCCTGTGGACGCGCCCGATGGCACGGAAGCCGTGGCAATCGTTCCATCGACGAGGGTGGCGGTGGCTTGCACAGTGGGCCGTCCGCGGCTGTCGAGAATTTCCAGGGCGCGCAATGATTGCAATGTGGGCATAGTGAAAAGTCCTTACAGAAAGATGGTCAATGGAGAATAGAGAGTTCACCGCAAAGAGACAAAGGGGCAAAGCTTTCAGAAATCCTTTGCGCCTTTGCTGCTTTGCGGTGAACTGTTTTGATGACCGGATCACTGCATTATCCCTTGAGGGAAAGCGTCAATTAAATCGGGGACGGTGGCGGGTGGCTCGGCCATGAGGACTATCACACGTTCCCGCTGGCGGCTGCGTTCATCCGTTGTGAGATATTCCAGCGGCGAGCGGCCATCGATACGCGCGAGCAGACAGGCCAGGGTGTGGCACACGGCACGTGATTCAAACTCAGGCTGGGCCAGCAGATTACTCGCTTCGGCGGCATAGGTCTGCCAGTAGAGG